>CAVWPO010000013.1:0-72347 GCA_963756905.1 uncultured Alphaproteobacteria bacterium | reverse complement strand
GTCGGCCAGTGCTGCGGCGGCCACGTCACGCTCAGCCTGGCGCGCGCCGGGGCGGCCGAGCTCGCGGCGCTGCAGGCGGCCGCGGACGAGGAGCGAGCGGGCTGGCCGCTCGTGCTGCTGTTCGGCGCCGGCCACGTCGGCAAGGCGCTCGCCCTAGCGATGGCGCCCCTGCCGCTCCGGCTGCGCTGGATCGATGGCCGGCCGGATGCGTTCCCGAGCCCGCCGCCCGAGGGCGCCGAAGTCCTGCTGACCGAAAAGCCGCTGACCGAGATCCGGGCGGCGCCCGCCGGCAGCGCCTATGTCGTCATGACCCACAGCCACGGCCTCGATTTCGAGATCTGCGAGGCGATCCTCAAGCGCGGCGACTTCGCCTATCTCGGGCTGATCGGCTCGCGCACCAAGCGCACCCGCTTCGAGCGCGGCTGGCGCGAGCTTGGCCTCACGGAGGCGCAGATCGGGCGCCTGGTCTGCCCGATCGCGGTCAGCTGCGCGACAAGCGGCCGGCCGTGATCGCAGCGCTCGCCGCGGCCGAGATCCTGCTGGCGCTCGCGAACCCGGCCCAGATCAGCGAACCGCAGACGCCCGGAGAGGCAGCATGACCGAGCCCGCGCCGTCCAACTGCCCGCGCGCCTGGAGCTCCGCGAGATCACCAAGCGCTTCCCGGCGTGGTCGCCGACGACGGGCCGCTTCAAGGTGGCGCCGGGCGAGGTCCACGCCCTGCTCGGCGAAGAACGGCGCGGCAATTCGACCATCGCAAGATCATCTACGGCGTGCTGCATGCCGACGAGGGCACTGCTCTGGGAGGGGCAGCCGGTCCGGGTCGCCGACCCGCACGCCGCGCGCGCGCTCGGCATCGGCATGGTGTTCCAGCACTTCTCGCTGTTCGAGGCGATGTCCGTGCTCGAGAACATAGCACTCGGGGTCGACGACGTCACCGACATGCGGGCGCTCGCGCGCAAGATCGAGCAGGTCTCGCACGCCTACGGCCTGCCGCTCGACCCCGCCCGCGAGGTGCACACGCTCTCGGTCGGCGAGCGCCAGCGGATCGAGATCGTCCGCTGCCTCCTGCAAAGCCCGAAGCTTCTGATCATGGACGAGCCGACCTCGGTGTTGACCCCGCAGGAGGTCGAGCGGCTGTTCGAGACGCTCCGCCAGCTCGCGGCCGAGGGCGTCTCGATCCTCTACATCAGCCACAAGCTCGACGAGATCAAAGCGCTCTGCGACAGCGCGACGATCCTGCGCGGGGGCAAGCTGGTCGCGACCTGCAACCCCAGGGCCGAGACCGCCAAGAGCATGGCCCAGCTGATGATCGGCGCCGAGGTCCGGACGCTGTCGCGGCGCGCCGGCAACGGCGGCGGCGCGCCGCGGCTGATCGCCCGCAACCTCGATCTGCCGGCCGCCGGGCCGTTCGGGACCACGCTCAAGGACATCTCGTTCGAGGTCCGCCAGGGCGAGATCTTCGGCATCGCAGGCGTCGCCGGCAACGGCCAGAACGAGCTGTTCCAGGCGATCTCGGGCGAGAGCCTGCTGGCCACTCCGGACATGGTCCGGATCGACGATCACCCGGTCGGCCGGATCGGCGCCGGCGGCCGGCGCAAGCTGGGCTTGTGCTGCGTGCCCGAGGAGCGCAACGGCCATGGCGCCGTGCCCGACATGTCGCTGGTCGAGAACGCCGTGCTCAGCGCCCGCCATCGCATGAAGCTCGCCGCGGGCGGCTTCATCCAGACCCGTGTGGCCGGCAGCTTCGCCGCCAGGATCATCCAGGAGTTCAACGTCAAGACGCCGAGCGCTTCCGCCTCCGCGCGCTCGCTCTCCGGCGGCAACCTGCAGAAGTTCATCGTCGGTCGCGAGGTCCTGCAGGACCCGGGCGTGCTGGTCGTGTCGCAGCCGACCTGGGGGGTCGACGCCGGCGCCGCGGCCGCGATCCATCAGGCGCTGTTCAACCTCGCCGGCGCCGGGGCCGCGGTCCTGGTGATCTCGCAGGACCTGGACGAGCTCCTGACGCTGACCGACCGGCTGGCGGTGATCAACGTCGGCGTCCTCTCGGGCACGCTCCGGACCGCGGATGCCTCGCTCGCCGAGATCGGCCTCCTGATGGGCGGCCTGCACGGCATGGACGAGCACGTGCCGCCGCATGACCCGGCCGTCATCGCCGGCGGCGTCGCCGCCACGGGAGCGTCCCATGTCGCTTAAGATCGAGGCGCGGCCCGAGGTCAGCCGCCAGCTGCTCTACGTCACGCCGCTGCTCGCGGTCGCGCTGACCGTGGTCGCGGGCTTCTTCATCTTCCTCTTCATGGGCTACGACCCGCTGCTCTCGCTCTACCACTTCTTCATCTCGCCGGTGAGCAGCTTCTATGGCCTCTCCGAGCTCGCGCTCAAGGCCTCGCCCCTGGTCCTGATCGCGGTCGGCCTGGCCGCGGGCTTTCGCGCCAACGTCTGGAACATCGGCGCCGAAGGCCAGCTGACCATGGGCGCGATCGCCGGCGGCGGCATCGGGCTCTGGCTCTGGGGCCAGGAGGGCAGCTGGATCCTGCCGCTGATGTGCGTGGCCGGCGTGCTTGGCGGCATGGCCTACGCGGCGATCCCGGCGTTCCTCAAGACCCGGCTCGGCGTCAACGAGATCCTGACCAGCCTGATGCTGACCTACGTCGCGACGCTGTTCCTCAGCATGCTGGTCTACGGCCCCTGGAAGGACCCCGAAGGCTTCGGCTTCCCGCAGTCGCGGATGCTGACCGAGGCGGCCATCCTGCCGGTGATGGTCGAGGGCACGCGGCTGCACGTCGGCGTGGCGGTGGCCTTCCTGATCGCGGTCGGCGCCTGGGTCGTGATGACCCGGACGGTGATCGGCTTCGAGCTCAGGGTGGTCGGCCAGGCGCCGGCGGCGGCCGCCTATGCCGGCTTCGATCGCAACCGCATGATCTGGCTCTGCCTGCTCGCGAGCGGCGGCCTCGCCGGGCTTGCGGGACTGTTCGAGGTCGCGGGGCCGATCGGCCAGCTGATCCCGACCCTGACCCCCGGCTACGGCTTCACCGCGATCATCGTCGCCTTCCTCGGCCGGCTGCATCCGCTCGGGATCATCCTCGCCGGCCTCCTGATGGCGCTCTCCTACATCGGTGGCGAGAACGCCCAGGTCGAGGTCGGCCTGCCGCAGGCGGTGACCGGCGTGTTCCAGGGCCTGCTGCTGTTCTTCCTGCTGGCGACCGATTTTTTGACCCGCTACCGGGTCCGCAGGGTCGCTCCGCGCCGGGAGGTCGCGCCCGCATGAACCTCGATGCCGCCGCCCTCGTGCTGGTGACCATCATCAGCGCCGCGACGCCCTTGCTCTACGCCGCGCTCGGCGAGCTCGTGGTCGAGAAGTCGGGCGTCCTCAACCTCGGCATCGAGGGCATGATGCTGGCGGGCGCGGTCACCGCCTTCGCGGTCACCGTGACCACCGGCAGCGCCTCGCTCGGGATCGTCACGGCGGCGCTCGCCGGCACGCTGATGGCGCTCGCCTTCGGCGCGCTCACGCTCTCGCTGCTCGCCAATCAGGTCGCGACCGGCCTGGCGCTCACGATCTTCGGCATCGGCCTCTCGGCGCTGCTCGGCTCGGGCTTCGTCGGCATTCCGGTCGACCACCTGCCGCGGCTCCATATCCCGGGCCTCAGCGACCTGCCGGTGATCGGCCCCCTGCTGTTCGGCCACGACGTGCTGGTCTACCTCTCGGTCGCCGCGACCGTCGGGGTCGCCTGGTTCCTCAAGCGCACGCGGGCCGGCATGATCCTGCGCGCGGTCGGCGAGTCCGACGTCTCGGCGCATTCGATCGGCTACGACGTGATCAGGGTGCGCTACCTCGCCGTCCTGTTCGGCGGCGCCATGGCGGGCCTCGGCGGCGCCTTCCTGTCGCTCTCCTACACGCCGATGTGGGTCGAGCAGATGACCGCCGGGCGCGGCTGGATCGCGCTTGCGCTGGTGGTGTTCGCCTCCTGGCGGCCGTGGCGGCTGTTGCTTGGCGCCTATCTGTTCGGCGGCGTCACCATCCTGCAGCTCTACGCGCAGGGGTCGGGCACCTTCGGCGTGCCCGCGCAGGTGATGTCGATGCTGCCCTATCTGGCGACGATCATCGTGCTGGCGGCGATCGCCGGCGGGCCGTGGAAGGGCCGCCTCGATGCGCCTGCCTGTCTCGGCAAGCCATTCCGGCCGGCCACCTGATCCAACCCTAAGCCCAGGGAGACCACCGCCATGACACTTCCTCTCTCGCGCCGCCGGTTCCTCGCAGCCAGCGCCGCCGCCTCGGGCACCCTGCTGCTGGCCCGCTCCGGGCTCGCCGCGGGGCCCCTCAAGTGCGCCTGGGTCTACGTCGGTCCGGTCGGCGATTTCGGGTACAGCTACCAGCACGATCTCGGCCGCAAGGCGGTCGCCGGGCACTTTGGCGACAAGGTCGAGACGAGCTTCGTCGAGAAGGTCGCCGAAGGGCCGGATGCCGACCGGGTGATGCGCCAGCTCGCGACCACGGGCAACAGCCTGATCTTCGCGACCTCGTTCGGCTTCATGAACTCGGCGGTGCGGACCGCCAAGCAGTTCCCGAAGGTCAAGTTCGAGCACGCGACCGGCTATCAGACGCTGCCCAACCTCGCCGTCTACAACGCCCGCTTCTACGAGGGCCGGGCGGTGATCGGCACGATCGGCGGCATGATGACCAAGTCCGGGATCGTCGGCTACATCGCCTCCTTCCCGATCCCCGAGGTGGTGATGGGGATCAATTCCTTCACGCTCGCCGCCCAGAAGCACCGGCCCGACATCCAGATCAAGGTGGTCTGGGTCAACAGCTGGTACGACCCGGGCAAGGAAGCGGATGCCGCCAAGGCGCTGATCGACCAGGGCGCCGACATTCTGGCCCAGCATACCGACAGCCCGGCAGCCCTCCAGGTCGCCCAGGACCGGGGCGTGCACGCGTTCGGCCAGTCCTCCGACATGGCCAAGTTCGCGCCGAAGGCGCAGCTCACCGCGATCGTCGACGACTGGGGGCCGTATTACATCGGCGAGGTCCAGGCCCTGATGGACGGCACCTGGAAGACCCACAACGTGTGGCTTGGCCTCAAGGAAGGCATGGTCGTGATCGCCCCCTACGGGCCCGACGTGCCGCCCGACGTCGCCAAGGCCGCGGACGAGGTCAAGGCCGGGATCATCGCCGGCACGCTGCATCCGTTCGACGGCCCGGTCAGCAACCAGAAGGGCGAGGTCGTGATCGCCCAGGGCCAGCACGCCTCCGATGAGCAGCTGCAGAAGATGGACTGGTACGTCAAGGGCGTGCAGGCCTGAGGCGGCGGGTAGGACTGGTCAGCGCGCGCGGGCGTGTTCGGGCCCGCGCGCCAGCGCCTGCTCGAGAGCCAGCCGGATGAAGCGCTGATAGGGGATGCCTTCCTCCTTGGCACGGGCTTTGACCGCACCCAGCAGCTCCTCCGAGAGGCGCAGATTGACTGAGCGCCCCTTGGGCCGGATCTCGTAGCGGAGCGGCACCATGTGCGCGGGGTCGATGTATTCGCTCAGATCCTGCTCGAGGAAGGCCTCGGCCTCGTCATCGGTTCTCAATTCGGGCACGCGCTTGGTCATAGATGGCGACCTCCCTCTGGTGCATATATGTCAACCCGCCTGGTCCAGCTCGGCGAGCGCGCGGGGCCCTTGCTCGACCATGAAGTCGGCGAAGGCCTTGACCTTGGCCGGCAGGAGGCGGCGGTGCGGGTAGAGCACGGCGAGCACCAGGGGCGCGGGCGGGAAGTCGGGCAGCACGGGCTCGAGGCGACCGGCGCGGACATGCGCGGCGACCTCCCAGAGCGGCTTCAGCGCGATCCCCTGGCCCATCAGCGCCCATTCGGTCAGCACGTCGCCGTCGTCGGCATCGAGCGGGCCCGCGACCGGCAGGGTGACCGGCCCGTCCGGCGTGGTGAGCGTCCAGCGGAACTGCTGCGAGCCGGCGAAGCGCAGCAAAAGGCACCGGTGCTCGAGCAGGTCCTCGGGCACCGCCGGGCGGCCGTGGGCTTCGAGATAGGCGGGTGCGGCGCAGAGCAGGCGCGGGCAGTCGGCGATCTTGCGCGCGACCAGGCTCGAGTCGGCGAGCACCGCCATCCGGATCGCGCAGTCGACCGCCTCCTGCAACAGGTCGATGAGGTGGTCGGAGAGCCGCAGCCGCAGGTCGACCTCGGGATGCAGGGTCCGGAATGCGGGCAGGAGCGCCGCCAGCACCTTGCGGCCGAAGCCCAGCGGGGCGGTGATCCGCAGGCTGCCCCTCGGCGTGCCGCCGGCATCGGCGATCGCGCTCTCCGCCCGCTCGAGCGCGCCGAGCACGTCCTGGCAGGCCTGGTAATAGACCAGCCCCTGCTCGGTCGCCTGGACCTGGCGCGTGGTCCGGTTGAGCAGGCGGGCGCCGAGATGGCTCTCGAGCTGCTGCAGGCGATGGCTCACGACCGCCGGCGACAGGCGGAGATGGCGGCCGGCCGCCGACAGGCTGCCGAGCTCGACCACCCGGACGAACACCCGGATGTTCTCGAGCAGCGCCATGGCTCCTGTCTCCTCCGGCCGCCGCGATTGTTCGGCTTGGTTTGAAGATCCTGCCGCGCGCGAGGCGGTTCTCGGCCGCCGCGAACGAGCGTACCAGGAATGTCGGCGAAGGGCACGGGCCTGCCGTTCGCCTGGCCGGTGGGGTGGCAGCGGGAGGGGACGCCATGGGTGCGATCTTGTGGGCCTGGATCGACTTCAGCCTGCGCTGGCTGCACGTGATCGCCGGCATCGCCTGGATCGGCAGCTCGTTCTACTTCGTCCATCTGGATTCCAGCATCAAGCCGCGGGACGGCCTGCCCAAGGGCGCCGGCGGCGAGGCCTGGCAGGTCCACGGCGGCGGCTTCTATCACATGATCAAGTATCTGGTGGCGCCCGAGCGCATGCCGGACGATCTGACCTGGTTCAAGTGGGAGGCCTATGCCACCTGGCTGTCGGGGATCGCGCTGCTGATCATCATCTATTACTTCGGCGCCGAGCTCTATCTGATCGACAACCACGTGCTGGCATTGCCGGTCTGGGCGGCGGTCGCGATCAGCGTGGTCGGCCTGGTCGGCGGCTGGATCGCCTACGATCTCCTCTGCAAGTCGCCGCTCGGCGACAACGACACAGCGCTCGCCGCGGTCGGCTTCGTGTTCCTGGTCGTGCTCGCCTATCTCTTCACCTGGCTGTTCAGCGGCCGCGGCGCCTACATGCAGATGGGGGCGGTGATCGGCACGATCATGGCCGCCAACGTGCTGCTGGTGATCATCCCCAATCAGAAGGTCGTGGTGGCCGACCTGATCGCCGGCCGCACCCCCGACCCGAAGCTCGGCTACGTCGCCAAGCAGCGCTCGATGCACAACAACTATCTGACCCTGCCGGTGCTGTTCGTGATGATCAGCAACCATTACCCGCTGGCGTTCGCGAGCCGTTTCAACTGGCTGATCCTGGCGATCGTGCTGGTGGTCGGCGCGGTCATCCGGCACTTCTACAACGAACGCCATGCCGGCCGACCCAATCCCTGGTGGACCTGGGCGGTGGCCTTCGTCGGCATGCTGCTGATCGTCTGGCTCTCGGCCGCGACCCCGCCCGCCGAGGCCGGCAACGAGGGCGGCGCGGCCCCGGCCGAGCCCGCCAAGGTGGACGTCGCCGAGGTCGACAACGTCGTGCTCTCGCGCTGCAGCATGTGCCACGCCCAGGAGCCGCTCTGGCCGGGCATGGCCGCCCCGCCCAAGGGCGTCATGCTCGACACGGCCGAGCGCATCCGCCAGCACGCCGGCCCGATCCACATGCAGGCGGTCCTGACCCATGCCATGCCGCCCGGCAACATCACCGAGATCGAGCCCGCCGAGCGGGCGCTGCTCGGCGCCTGGTACGCCGCCGGCGCTCCGGCCGAGTAGGTCGAAGCACATGGTCGCCCCGACGCAGGTTGGCGCGCGCATCGACGAGGCTCACAACGTCATGACGCCCCCTCATCCAGTCGACGAGAAGCCGCCCTTGCTGCGGCTGATCACGCTCGGTCTCCAGCACGTGCTGGTGATGTATGCGGGCGCGGTCGCCGTCCCGCTGATCATCGGCGGCGCGCTACATCTGCCCAAGGAGCAGATCGCCTTTCTGATCAACGCCGATCTGTTCGCCTGCGGCATCGCCACCCTGATCCAGAGCGGCGGCATCGGCTGGTTCGGCATCCGCCTGCCGGTAATGATGGGGGTGACCTTCGCGGCCGTCGGTCCCATGGTGGCGATGGCCGGCGATCCCGAGATCGGCATCCTCGGCATCTATGGTGCGGTGATCGGTGCCGGCGTCTTCACGATCCTGGTGGCACCCTTCGTCAGCCGGCTCCTGCCGCTGTTCCCGCCGGTGGTCACCGGCACCATCATCGCGGTGATCGGCATCTCGCTGATGCAGGTCGCGGTCTACTGGGCGGGCGGCGGCCGGGGCAACCCGAACTTCGGCGCTCCGCTCTATCTCGGCGTGGCGCTGCTCGTGCTCGTCTCGATTCTCCTGATCACCAAGTACGTCAAAGGCTTCCTCGGCAACATCGCGGTCCTGCTCGGCCTGATCATCGGCTTCCTGGTGGCGCTCCTCTTGGGCGAGGTCGGCTTCGCCGGCCTGGGTGAAGCGAAATGGCTGGCCATCGTCTATCCGTTCGCGTTCGGCGTGCCGCGGTTCGACCTCGTGGCGATCCTGACGATGTGCGTGGTGATGATCGTGGTCATGATCGAATCGACCGGCATGTTCCTGGCGCTTGGCGAGCTCACCGGCCGCCCGATCGGCGAGGACGATCTGACCCGCGGCCTGCGCACCGACGGGTTGGGCACGCTGATCGGCGGCATCTTCAACACCTTCCCCTACACCTCGTTCTCCCAGAACGTCGGGCTGGTCGGCGTCACCGGCGTGCGCAGCCGCTGGGTGTGCGCGACCGGCGGCGTGATCCTGGTCCTGCTCGGCCTGTTCCCGAAGCTCGCCCACGTCGTCGCCTCGATCCCGCCGTTCGTGCTGGGCGGCGCCGGCATCGTCATGTTCGGCATGGTCGCGGCGACCGGCATCAAGATCCTGATGGCCGCCGATCTTCAGACCAACCGGCATAATCTCTTCATCGTCGCGATCAGCATCGGCATCGGCATGATCCCGCTCATCGCCGACCAGTTCTTCAGCCGGATGCCGCACGTGCTCGCCCCGCTCCTGCACAGCGGCATCCTTCTGGCCGCGATCAGCGCGGTGCTGCTCAACCTCTACTTCAACGGCCGCGGCTCGCTCGCCGAAGCCCGCCTGCAGGCGGCGGCCACGACCCACGGCGCCGAGCCCTGAGCCGGCGCGCGCCAACGATCGGGACCCCGTCGGTGACCGAGACGCCCCCCACGCCCGTGCGCCACGCGCTGCGCGGCCAGCTGCTGAGCTTCAGGGGCGACCCGGCCGAGGTCGGCGCGGCCGCCAGCCACCGTTTTCTCGAAGATGGCCTCTTGATCATTGAGGACGGCCGGATCGCCGCCCTGGGCGAGGCGCGCGAGCTGCTGCCTGCGCTGCCGCCTGGCACCCCGGTCGAGCACTGGGACAACTGCCTGATCCTGCCGGGCCTGATCGACACCCACATCCACCTGCCCCAGACCCAGGTGATCGCGAGCTTCGGCGCCCAGCTGCTCGACTGGCTGCAGAACTACACCTTCGTCGAGGAGCAGCGTTTTGCCGACGAAGCCCACAGCGCCAGGATCGCAAGCTTCTTCCTCGACGAGCTCGCCCGCAACGGCACCACCACCGCGGTCGTCTACGGCTCGGTGCACCCGCAGTCGGTCGAGGCCTTCTTCGCCGAATCCGAGCGCCGCGGCACGCGCATGATCGGCGGGCAAGGTGATGATGGACCGGGGTGCCCCCGCGGCCCTGCTGGATACGCCCGAGCGCGGCCACGCCGAGAGCGAAGCCCTGATCGCGCGCTGGCACGGCAAGGGACGCCACCTCTACGCGATCTCGCCCCGCTTCGCGCTGACCTCGACCGATGCCCAGCTCGAGGCGGCCGGCGCGCTGTTGCGAGCGCATCCGGATTGCTACCTCCAGACCCATCTGTCCGAGAACCCGGACGAGATCGCGACCGTCCGCCGCCTGTTCCCCTGGGCGAAGAGCTACACCGACGTCTACGACCGCTTCGGCCTGCTGGGGCCGCGCTCGATCTTCGGCCACTGCATCCATCTCGGCGCCGACGAGCGCGAGCGGCTCTCGGCCAGCGGCTCGATCGCGGCCTTCTGCCCGACCTCGAATCTGTTCCTGGGCTCGGGCCTGTTCGATCTGGCGGCGCTGCGCGACCCCGCGCACCCGGTCCGGGTCAGCATTGCGACCGACGTCGGCGGCGGCACCAGCTATTCCATGCTCAGGACCGCCGCCGAGGGCTACAAGGTGCTCCAGCTCAAGGGCCAGACCTGGCCGGCGCTCGATGCGTTCTACACCCTCACGCTTGGCAATGCGCGCGCGCTTGGCCTCGAGGCCGAGATCGGCACGCTGGAGCCCGGCAGCGCCGCCGATCTCGTGGTGCTCGACCCGCGCGCGACCCCGGCCATGGCGCACCGGATGGAGCGGATCGCGGGCGATCTCGCGGCCACGCTCTTCCTGCTCATGATCATGGGCGACGAGCGCGCGGTCCGCGCCACTTACGTCATGGGCCAGCGCCAGCCGGCGGCCGGCGCCGTCTGACCTACACAATTGGTAACAAGGAGCCGAAGATGGCCAAGATGACAGCGGTGCAGGCGGCGATCCACGTCCTCGAGAGCGAGGGCGTCGAGACCGTCTTCGGCATTCCGGGGGCTGCGATCCTGCCCTTCTACGAGGCGCTCAAGGGCAGCCGCATCAAGCACTACGTGGTCCGCCACGAGGAGGGCGGGGCGCACGCCGCCGAGGGCTACAGCCGCGCCAAGGCGGGTCGCATCGGGATCAACATCGGCACCTCGGGGCCGGCCGGCACCGACATGATCACCGGCCTCTACTCGGCCATGGCCGACAGCATCCCGATCCTTTGCATCACCGGCCAGGCGCCGCGGGCGAAGCTGCACAAGGAAGATTTCCAGGCGATCGACATCGCCGCGATCGCCCGGCCCGTGACCAAATGGTCGGTCTGCGTCATGGAGGGCGCGCAGGTGCCATTCGTGTTCCGGCGCGCGTTCCAGATCATGCGCGAAGGCCGCCCGGGCCCGGTCCACATCGACCTGCCGCTCGATGTCCAGAAGGAGATCATCGAGTACGACCCCGAGGCCGACGCGCCGCTCGCGGTGGTCCGGCCCAAGCCCAACCGGAAGGCGATCGAGAAGGCGCTGGCCATGCTGCTCGACGCCGAGCGGCCGCTGATCGTCGCGGGCGGCGGGGTGATCAACGCCGAGGCCTCCGACCTGCTGGTCGCGCTCGCCGAGCTCACCAACACGCCGGTCGTGCCGACGCTGATGGGCTGGGGCTCGATCCCCGACGACCATCCGCTGCACGCCGGCATGGTCGGCCTCCAGACCCAGCACCGCTACGGCAACGCGACCTTCCTCGAGAGCGACTTCGTGCTCGGCATCGGCAACCGCTTCGCCAACCGCCACACCGGCTCGACCGAGGTCTACACCCGCGGCCGCAAGTTCGTGCACGTCGACATCGAGCCGACCCAGATCGGGCGCGTGTTCGGCCCCGACCTCGGCATCGTCGCCGACGCCCGCGAGGCCCTGCAGGCGTTCCTCGAGGTCGCCCGCGACTGGGACCGGGCCGGCCGCATCCGCCGGCGCAACGCCTGGGTCGCCCAGGTCGCCGAGCGCAAGCGGACGATGCTCCGGCGGACCGACTTCGACAACGTCCCGATCAAGCCGCAGCGCGTGTTCCAGGAGGTCAACGCGGCGTTCGACGAGAACACCCGCTTCATCACCGCGATCGGCCTCGGCCAGATCGCCTCGGGCCAGCTCCAGCGCATCCAAAAGCCCAGGCACTACATCATCTGCGGCCAGGCGGGGCCGCTCGGCTGGGACATCCCGGCAGCGCTCGGCGCCAAGCTCGCCGAGCCCGAGACCGAGGTCGTCGCGGTCTGCGGCGACTACTCGTTCCAGTTCCTGATCGAGGAGCTCGCGGTCGGCGCCCAGTACAACATCGGGATCGTGGTCGTCCTGCTCAACAACTCCTATCTCGGCCTGATCCGCCAGGCGGAGCGCGGCTACAACATGGATTTCGAGGTCCAGCTCGGCTTCGACAACGTCAACGCGCCCGAGGTCAACGGCTACGGCGTCGATCACGTCAAGGCGGCCGAGGCGTTCGGCTGCCTGGCCGCGCGCGTGTTCGAGCCCAAGGACCTGGCGCCGACGCTGGCCTGGGCGCGCAAGGAGAGTGCCGCGCGCCGCCTGCCGGTGGTCGTCGAGGTCATCCTCGAGCGGGTCACCAACATCGCCATGGGCCCGGAGATCGACAAGATCACCGAGTTCGAGGAGATCGTCGACCTGCCGAGCGAGATGAGCCTCGAGCCCGAGCCCGCCTGGTCCGCGACCGAGTGAGCATCGAGCCCCAGCCATTCGACAACCAGGAGTAGACAGAAATGAACGTAGGGTTCATCGGGGTCGGCACCATGGGACGGCCGATGGCCGGCCATCTGATCGACGGCGGCCACGAGCTCTGGGTGCACGACCTGGCGCCTGTGCCGCAGGCGCTGCTCGGCAAGGGCGCCAAAGCCTGCCGGAGCGGCAAGGAGGTCGCCCTGGCCGCCGAGGTCATCATCACCATGGTGCCGGACACGCCGCACGTCGAGGCGGCGTTGTTCGGCTCGGACGGGGTCGCCGATGGCCTGAGCGCCGGCAAGATCGTGGTCGACATGAGCTCGATCTCGCCGCTCGCGACCCGCGAGTTCGCCCGGCGCGTCAATCAGCTGGGCTGCGACTATCTGGACGCCCCGGTCTCGGGCGGCGAGGTCGGCGCCAGGGCGGCCAGCCTCTCGATCATGGTCGGCGGCCCGGAGGCGGCGTTCCTGCGGGTCAAGCCGCTGCTCGAGCGGCTCGGCCGCAACATCACCCTGGTCGGCGCCAACGGCGATGGCCAGATCGCCAAGGTCGCCAACCAGATCGTGGTCGCGATGACCATCCAGGCGGTCGGCGAGGCGCTGGTGTTCGCCTCCAAGGCGGGTGCCGACCCCGCCCGGGTGCGGGAAGCGCTGATGGGCGGCTTTGCCAGCTCGAAAGTGCTCGAGCAGCACGGCCAGCGCATGATCGAGCGCAATTTCGAGCCGGGCTTCCGGATCGAGCTGCACCAGAAGGACCTGGGCCTCGCCCTGGTCGCGGCGCGCATGCTCGGGCTCTATCTGCCCGGCACGGCGGCCGCCCAGCACCTGTTCAACGCCTGCGTCGCGATGGGCGCCCAGGCCGCCGACCACTCGGCCATGGTGCGCGCGCTGGAGACCCTGTCCGCCCACGAGATCGGCCACCGCCCCGGCACCGACGTCCTCGACTGATCGCCGGGGGCAGCCCCGTGCGGCAGGCTTACGTGCATCGGCTGAGCGCAGCCGGGCCCGATGACGTCGAGGGACTGGCAGACGGGCTCGCGGCGGGGCGGATCACGGCCGCGGGCATCCGGGCGATCCTCGGCAAGACCGAGGGCAATGGCTGCGTCAACGACTTCACCCGCGGCTTTGCGAGCCAGTCGTTGCGGCTGGCGCTGACGCGGGCGACCGGGGATCCGGCCGCCGGCGAGCGGGTCTGCATGGTGATGTCGGGCGGCACCGAGGGCGTGCTCGCGCCGCACTGGCTGGTGCTGGAGGCGCGGCCGGCGCCGCCGGGCTCGATGCCTGAGCCCGCGGGCGCGCTTGCGATCGGGGTGGCGCGGACCGAGGAGCTTTTGCCCGAGGCGATCGGCCGGCGGGCGCAGGCGCTGGCGGTCGCCGACGCGGTCCGCGCGGCGATGGCGGAGGCCGCGATCGGGGAGCCTGAGGCGGTCCATTACGTGCAGGTCAAATGCCCGCTCCTGACGGCCGGGCGGGTCGAGGCGGCGGCCCGGCGCGGCGCGGCCGCGGTCACCGCGGATACGCTCAAGAGCATGGCGCTCTCGCGCGGAGCGAGCGCGCTTGGCGCCGCCATGGCGCTCGGCGAGGTCGCGCCGGAGCGCGTCGGCGATGCCGCGATCGGGGTCGCCCTCGAGCTGTTCTCCAGCCGCGCCAGCTGCTCGGCCGGCGTCGAGCTGATGTACAACGAGGTGGTCGTGCTCGGCATGAGCCGGGAGTGGGCCGGGCCGCTGCGCATCGATCACGCCCTGATGGCCGACCCGATCGATGTCGCCCCGGTCCGCGAGCTGCTCGCGCGTCTTGGCGTGGGCGAGCCCGGCGCGGCGGGCAGCGCTGCGATCGCCGCGCTGCTCGCCAAGGCAGAGCCGCCGCGCGCCGGCCGCATCCGCGGCTTTCGCCACACCATGCTCGACGACAGCGACATCGCCGCGACCCGCCACGCCCGCGCCGCGGTCGGCGGCGCGCTGGCGAGCCTGGTCGGCCACGGCGAGATCTACGTCTCGGGCGGCGCCGAGCACCAGGGGCCCGACGGCGGCGGCCCGGTCGCGGTCATCGCGGAGCGGCGGCCGGCGCCGGATGGCTTGCCGGGTGCCGCGGATCGCTGAACCCTGCCCGGCCGCTCGCGTGTGGAGGCGGTCAGCGAAGAGACGCGCTCGCCCTCGGGCGAGCGCGGTCATTCATATTCGGCCGAGCAGCAGCAGAATCACGATGATGATGAGCACCAGGCCGAGGCCGCCGCTCGGATAGTAGCCCCAGCCCGAGCTGTAGGGCCAGGTGGGCAAAGAGCCGATCAAGATGAGAATTACGATGATCAGAAGAACCGTACCCAACATCTCACCACGACCTCCGCTCGCGCGCAGCCGCGCTGGTGCAAAGAAAGACGGCCGGCGCGCACGGCGCCGACCGCAGGCCGTCCCGGGTCCAGGTTAGAGCCGGGACTCCCAATCCTTGACCTGACGCTCGGCCTCGTCCTGGGCGATGCCGTAGCGCTCCTGGATGCGGCCGACCAGCTCCTTGCGGTTGCCCTCGACCACGTCGAGGTCATCGTTGGTCAGCTTACCCCACTGCTGCTGCACTTTGCCCTGGAACTGCTTCCAGTTGCCTTGGACGCGATCCCAATTCATGGTCATCCTCCTTGCTCGCACGAGGTGTTGCCGTGCTCAGACTAACAGCAACACAACGAGCCGGTTCCCTGGTAAAACTTCGGATCCAGTTATTCCCAGGATCGAACGAGATCCCGGGATTTCATGAGGGGCCGACGCTCTCTATTGAGTATCTTTTCCGATCTTCTGACGGCAGGCGGGTACGGCAGGGGATTTCGCGGGCCTCGCCAAGCGCAACCGGTCAGCGTCAGGGCACCTTGCCGAGATCGTCGGCGACGAACGCGCCGCGCTCGCCCATCGGCCGGGGTCGGCCGGTGGTCGTGTCCCGGGCGGTCTGATGCTCCATCTCGGCATTCAGCTCCGCCCCGAGCAGGACGACGAAGGCCGAGAGCCAGAACCACATCAGCAGCGCGACGACCGCGCTCAGGGTCCCATAGGTCGCGCTGTAGTTGGCGAAGTTGGCGGCGTACAGCGCGAACCCGAGCGACGCCAGCAGCCAGAGACCGACCGCCGCGACCGCGCCCCAGCTGACCCACCGCGTCTTGGCCGGCGCGCGGCTCGGCCCGAAGCGGTAGATCGCGCCCAGGCCGATCACCATCACCAGCGCCAGGATCAGCCAGGTGAGGCCGGTGATCAGCACCTGCGCCAGCCCGCCGAGCGGCAGGAACTGGAGCGCCACCGGCAGCGCCACGACCGCGAGCAGCGACAGGATGGCGGCGGCCATCAGGCCGACGGTGAAGGCAAACGCCACCAGATAGAACCTGATGAAGCCGCGCTTCTCATCCTCCTGATAGGCGATATTGAGCGCGGTCATCAGGGCGCGCACGCCGGCCCCAGCGCTCCAGAGCGCGATGAGCGTGGCGACCAGGGCGCCGAGCCCGAGGCTGCTGGTGCGCGCGGACGCGACCGAGCGCAGCTGATCGCCGATCAGGGCCACGGCATCGGCCGGCATCACCCCTGCGAGCGTCTGGATCTGCTGCTGCACCTGGGCCGGATCGGCGACGATGCCGTAGAGCGAGACGAACGCGGTGATCGCCGGGAAGATCGCCAGCAGGCTGTAGAAGGCGACCCCGGCGGCGATCATCGAGACGTTGTCCTTGCCGATCTGCTCAAAGACCCGCCACAGGACGTCCCGCCAGCCGGGCGGCGGGATTTCGCTCGGCCGCTCGGCGCCGCGGCCGCGGCCGTCCTCCGCCCCCGGATCGGGGGCACGCCGCTGGATGGAGCGCCGCATCGGTTCCCGGACCCGGCCGATCGTCGCGACGCTCAGGCCGTGGGCCCGCTGGCGCCCGGCCCCGGCCGGTCCGCCTCGGGTTCGGTCGCCTCGGTGGCGCCCAGCCCCTGCCGGTCCGCCTCGTCTTTGGCCGCCTCGGCGGCGGCGTCCGCCACGCTCTCGACCTTGTGGCGGGCAGCTTCCGCGGCGGCGTGCAGACCCTCACTGCTCAGCCCCTGCGCCTCCGCCTCGTCCTGCGCCGCCGTGTAGGCCGCGCCGGCGGTTGCCTTGGCCTTCGCATATTCCTCGCGGCCAGCGGCGCGAACCCGCCGCCTGAGCTGGTCGCTGGTGTCGCCCATCAGCTCATCCTCGCGCCGGCTGGCCGGCAGTGCCGCGCCAATCGCGGCGCCGATCGCGAGCCCGACCGCGCCCAAAACCAGGGGCTGCCGGTGCAGCGTCTCGAGGAAGCCTGCCCGCGCCCGCTCGCCATAATGCCGCGCCTGGGCACCGGTCCGCCGCGCCCGGCGGGCCACGCCGGCGCCCATGCCGACGGCCTGGTCGCGGGCCCCGCGCGCGAACCTGCCCACGCCCGCTCTCGCGTCGCCGACGGTCTCGCGCACGCCCTCGCCCGCCTCGCGCAGCCCCTCGCGGGTCCGCTCGGCGGCGTCGCTCACCCCCGCCTTCGCCCGCCGGGCAGCCTCGCTCAAACCCTCGGTCGCGCCCGCGGCCGCGTCCCACGCGCGCTCACCGAGGCCGGCGCCGCCCTCGGCCTCGGCCTGGCCATACCCGCCGGCCTCCGCGGGGCCATACCCCGGAACACCCTCGATGTCGTCCTCATCGTCCCGATCCCAGACGGTCGCCGAGCCGCGCTTGTACGCCGCCCAGGACTCGGGATCGGCCGGATCGTCCGGATCAGGCGGATAGTCGGGCACGAAGTCGGCCGCATGCGGCAGGCGGATGTCGTTTCGGGAGCCCGAGAACATCATCCACGCCAGGCCGACGCCAACCAGGACGACCGGCACCGGGTTCTGCCGCACCGTGTCGCCGAAATTGCGCGCAAACTCGCCGCCATTGTCGCGCATATAGTGGGCCACCTGGTCGACCAGCTGCCCCGGCGACAGGCGGTCCTGGATCGCGTCCAGGGTACGCTCGACATCGGCCCGGCTTTCGCGGACCTCGCGTTCGAGCTCGGCGGGCGACCTCGAGCCGGGATCGGTCGCGCGGGCAAAGTCGCTCTGGTGACTGGTCATGGCAATTGCTCCTTGACGACGTCCGCGTCCCGCTTGAGGGCATCGACGGTCCGGTTGGGTGCGAGGCTGCTGGCCTTGAGGTCGCGCAGACCCTTGTGGACCAGCACGTAGGCGATCAGCGCCACGATCGCGCCGACGATCAGCGCCGCCACCGCCGGCGGCACGCCCGCCTCGGCGATCGCGACCACGAGCGCCTGCAGGAGCACCAGCAGCGCCGCGAGCGCCAGGATGCCGCCGGCGGCGATCGAGGCGACCGCGGTGCCCGCCTGGCCGATCTTCTCCGCGGTCTCGGCGCGCGCCAGCTGGATCTCCTTGCGGAACAGGGTCGCGATGTTGCCGCCGAGGTCGGCAACCAGCCCTTTGAGCGACCGGTCGTCGGTCTGCATCATGGCCGCTCTCCTGCTGCGCTCGCGTAGCCGCCGCTGCCGGCGGGCGGGTAGCCCGCCGCCTCGGGCTGGCGCCGGGCTGCCGAGCTCTTCATGAAGCGCGCAAGGACGAGCCCGGTCAGCACAGCACCACCGAGAAACGCGACCGGCTGCCGGCGGGCGAAGTCCTCGACGCCGCCGATGAGCTCGTCGAAATTCTGGCCCTGGAGCGCATCCGAGACGCGCTCGAGGCTGTCGGCGGCCTGCTCGACGCAGCTTGCCGCCAGGCGCTGATCGCGCCCGCTCAGATCATCGGCCGCGGTCCGGAGCGCGCTGGCAAAGCCGTGCACCCGGTCGGCGGCGACGTCCTTCTGCTGATTGGCGGCGGCGCGCGCCCGCGCTTTGGCATCCTCGGCCAGATCGCGCGCGTGCCGCTTCAGATCCTCGGCCGCGGCCTGCGCCTGGCCGCTCACGCCCTCGGGCGCGGGCTCAGGGCCGCTTGCCGGCTCAGGTGGTCCGGATGATGCGCGATCCAAAGGATCGTCGATCGACGCTGCCATGGTAACCTCCGATGACGTGGGGGCGCTGATGTGGGGGCGCTGACGTGGGGGGCGACGGCCCGGGCCTCAGTGGATCCCGAGAAACGACAGGACCATCAGGACGACGACGACCACGCCGATGATGTAGAAAACGCTGTACACGGGCCGTGGCTCCCGGTCGGGGGTGAGTGCCGGGACCGCCCCGCACGCAGCGGCTGGCGGTCCGGATCTGCCCAGTCAACGCCCGACCTCGGACTGAGTTCCGAACGCGGGCAAAAGAGCGCCGCGCCCGACACCCGCCGGCCGGCCCGGACGGCGAGGTCGTGGCAGAAAATGGCGCGGCGCCTGCGCGGTCGACCGGCGCTGCGCCTTCCGCGCATCCCGGCCACAACGATACAGAGGAGCTGGCGGGGATGGCGCCTCGCTCGCGCTCAAGGCGCGCCGCCAGAATGACCGCCGCCCGTCTCAACCTCAGCGGCGGCCTCGACAAGGGCTGCCGCCGCGCCAACCCAACAGACTTTTCGGGGAGCCGTCGATCAAGGCCCGGCCAGCGCCGTCAGCGCGCTTTCTATTCCGGGTTATCGGGCCTACCCTGCTCCCGATTCAATAGAGAAGGTATGTCGATGTGTGGCTCCAGATCATTGTTCGCCGGTCTGACGATCCTCGCCGCGCTCACGTTCGCCGGGGCGGCCGCACCCGCGGGCGCCGAGAACGTCGTCCGCATGGGGAAGGTGGATGGCATGCCGACCTGGGACCCGCAGGGTGCCGAGGGGGATGATAGCTTTGACGGCTACCGGCAGGTGTACGAGAGCCTGGTCATGGTCAATGCCTGACCTGACGCTGGTGCCCGGGCTCGCCGTGTCCTGGAAATTGGTCGATCCGACCACCTGGCAGTTTACCTTGCGCCCGGGCGTGACCTTCCACGACGGCACGCCGCTCACCGCCGAGGACGTGGTGTTCAGCATCGAGCGCGCCCGCGGGCCGGGGTCCGACTTCAGGATCCCCGACCGGGCAGGCACGATCGCTGCGGCCCGCGTGCTCGATGCCGACACCATCGAGGTCACCACGACCAAGCCGGACCCGAGCTGCCGGTCAAGATCCGGCTGGTCAACATCCTCTCGAAAGCCTGGGCGGAACGACATGGGGTGACCGCCGCCACTTACTTTGCCGACGACCACGGCACCTACGCCTTCGATCACGCCAACGGCACCGGCCCCTTCATGCTCGAATTCGAGCGAGCCCGCCCGGCGCACCGTGCTCGTCCGCAACCCGAACTGGTGGGGAGCGAAGCTCTACCCGGGCAACATCGACCGCATCGAGTGGACGGTGATCCCCGACCGCGAGGCAAGGGTTCGAGCCTTGCTCGATGGCGAGATCGATTTTCTGCGCGACGTGCCGGACGAAGCGCTCGAGCGCATCCGCGCCACCCCCGGTCTCAAGCTCGCCCCGTACGCTGACCTCTGGGTCGACGGGCTGTTTCTCAACCAGGCGCGCGGCGCGCCGCCCGGCACCGACGTCGAGTGGAGCAAGCCCTTTCGCGACCGGCGGGTGCGCGAGGCGGTCTATCATGCGATCGACGCGCAGGCGCTGACCGAGGGCGCGCTCCAGGGGCTCGGCGTCCCGACCGGGTCGCTGGTGGTTCCGAGCATGCCGAGCTACTCGCCCGAGCTCGACCAGCGGCTGCCTTACGATCCCGAGAAAGCCAGGGCGCTGCTCGCCGAGGCCGGCTACGGCGCGGGCTTCGACATGGAGCTCGATTGCCGAGACTTTGCCGAGTCCGCCTGCCGCGATGTTGAAAGGCAGCTCGCGAAGGTCGGCATTCGCGTCGCCGTCAACATGCTCCCGGGCGATGTCTACGATAGCAAAGAGAAGGATCGGACCCTCAGGTCCACGCTGTTCAGCCGCGCTACCATCGATACCTTTGGCGATGTGGACATGCTGCGCTTGTTCTACAGCAAGGAGGGCGGCGGTATCGAGGGCTACAGCTATGCCAACCCGAAGTTCGACGCGCTGTTCGAGCAGATCGACCGTGCGAGACCTGACCTACGAGCGCGAAGGTCTGATCGACGAGGCCTGGCACATGATCCTGCAGGACGACATCGCGGTCGTGCCGCTGTACCGCGAGGTGTTGGTCTGGGCGATGCGCGCCAACCTCGATCTGCCGACCAGCCCCGGGGACTGCGTCTACTTCCGCGAGGCGCGGCTGAAGCCGGCCGGGGTCAATTGAACGCCGGTATCGATCCCGCGACGGGAGGCATTCGATGACGAGATTGCAGGGTCTGATACCCGGACTGGCGCTGCTTCTTGCCTGCGCCGGCCCGGCGGCGGCCGAGAACGTGCTGCGCTTCACCGGCGCGGACGCCGGCGCGGCCACGATGGATCCCCATTCGCTTGTCGATGAAGGCAACAAGGGCGCGATCAAGCAGGTCTACGAGGCGCTGCTCGACATCGATTCCAACCTTAAGATCGTGCCGCAGCTCGCCCTGGCATGGAAGTATCGTCGACCCGACGCACTGGGAGTTCGCGCTGCGCCCGGGCGTGACCTTCCAGGACGGCACGCCGTTCACGGCGGACGATGTCGTGTTCAGCCTCGAGCGCGCCCGCGCCGCGACCTCGGACTTCCGCGACTACGTCGACGGGATCGCGGCCGTCGAGGCGATCGACGATCTCACCGTGCGCGTCACGACCACCCGGCCGGACCCGTCGCTGTGGCTGAAGCTCGCCGAAGTCGCCATCATGTCGAGAGCCTGGGCGGAGGCGCACGGCGTCCGCGTCCCGGCGAACGTCAAGGCGGGCGAAGAGACCTTTGCCACACGCCACGCCAACGGCACCGGCCCGTTCAGGCTCGAGGCGTTCGAGCCGTACGGCCGCTGGGTCATGGTCCGCAATCCTGCCTGGTGGGGTACGGCCGACTTCCCGCACAACATCGACCGCATCGTTCACCTCCCCAAACGCGACCCCGAGAACGTCGCCGCCCTGCTCGACGGCGAGATCGATCTGCTCCAGACCCTGCCCTACTGGGCCGTCGACCAGATCCGCAGCAACCCTGACCTGAAGCTCGTGTATCGGCCGAAGCTGCTCACGCTGTTCTTCGGCCTCGATCAGGGCAGCGCCGAGCTGCGCTCGTCCAACATCAAGGGGCGCAACCCGTTCAAGGACAGACGGGTGCGCGAGGCCATGGCCTACGCCATGGACATGAAGTCGGCGCTGCACGACCTGATGGGTGACCTCTTCATCCCGGCCGGGATGATCGCCGCCCCGGGCGTCAACGGCTACATCCCCGAATTGGATCAGCCCCCGGTTCGCGATCCTGAGAAGGCGAAGGCGCTGCTCGCCGAGGCCGGCTACCCGGATGGCTTCAGCGTCACCCTCGATTGCCCGAACGATTGGGGCGACGACGAGATCACCGAATGCAAGGCTGCCGCCCAGCAGCTGCTGCGCGGTCGGGATCAAGGTTGCCATCAATTTCGTGGCGCACGGACGACTACGATGCGAAGGTCATACATAGCTCGGCAGAGCGACTTCCGTCTCGACGGCTGGCACATGGATCTGGATTCCGAGCGCATTCTGAGAGGATTGTTTCAAAGTCAGGAGCAAGTGGAACCTGGTCGGCTATGCCAATCCGCGGGTCGACGAGCTGCTCGACAAGATCGACGGCGAGATGGTGACCTACGCCCGCGACGCCTATCTCGAGGAGGCCTGGCGGATCGTCACCGACGACTTCGTCTACCTGCCGATCCGCCACGGCGTCTCGGTGTTCGCGATGCGCAAGACTCTGGACATCCCGCCCGACCCATGGGACGTGCCGCGCTTCCGCTTGGCGCACATGGCGCCTAGCGGATAGCCGACCCGGTCGGCTTGGCTGTGGTCAGTCCAGCCGGGCCGGGCGCAGGGTCAGGAGATGGCCGTTGGCGCGCAGCCAGCGGCGCTCGGTCCCGTAGCCCGGCAGAACCTGCGCGACCAGCTGCCAGAATTCTTTCTGATGGTTGCGCACGCGCAGGTGGCAGAGCTCGTGCACGACCACGTACTCGAGCACCGGCTCGGGCGCCAGGATCAGGCGCCAGTTGAGGTTGATCAGCCCGCGCGCCGAGCAGCTGCCCCAGATCCGCTTCTGATCCTTGATCCTGAGCCCGCTCGGCACCAGACGATGGGGCGGCCCGTGACGCTCGATCAGGCGCAGGGCATCGAGGCGCGCCTGGCGCCGCAGCCAGTGGTGGAGGGCGGCCTCGATCCACCGCTCGCGCTCGCCGTCGGGGACGTGCGCCGGCAGCCGGACCTCGAAGCCGTCCCGATAGCGGACCAGCGCGCGGGCGCCCGACGCCGGCCCGATCCTGAGCTCGACCGGGCGGCCGCGGTAGGGGACCTGGCCGCCATCCGCGAGCCGCCCCTGCCCCGGATGCGCCGCCAGCGCCCGGCGCAGCCGGCTGACCTTGGCCAGCAGCCAATGCCGATGCTGCTCGACGAACCGGACGATCTCCGGCTCGCGCAGGCGGACCGGCGCCACCACCTCGACGCCGTCCGGCTGCACCGTCAGGCGCAGGCGCCGGGCCCGGGCGCTCCGCCGCAACCGATAGGAGATGGCGCTCGAGCCGACCAAGAGCGTGGGCAAGCTTCCTCCCGGACCGGATTTTGCGACCGGCGCTCGCCCCCATCGGTAGCCGAGATCGCCCATCGGAGCTACCCTTCGCGAACGCCAGATCATCAAAGGTAAGGAGGGCGCATGCGCCAGCTGAAGATGACCATCGGCGAGGTCGTGATCCGGGCCGAGCTGCGCGCCACGCCGACCGCGGACGCCCTCTACGCCGCGGCGCCGTTCGAGGCGCGCGCCTCGACCTGGGGCGACGAGGTCTATTTCCGGACGCCCGTGGCGCAGGCCCGCGAGCCCGGCGCCAAGGCCGTGGTCGAGCCGGGCGAGCTCGCCTTCTGGCCGGATGGCGATGCGATCGCGATCGGCTTCGGCCCGACCCCGATCTCGCAGGGCGACGAATGCCGGCTCGCGAGCCCCTGCAACATCTGGGGCCGGGCGCTCGACGACGTGCAGGCGCTGCGCGCGGTCCGCAGCGGGGCCGCGATCAAGGTCGAGCGCGCCGACTGAGGCTCCCCGGTCCGCCGCCGACCTTCCGGGAAAAGTCAGCCCTTGACGCTGCCGATCGTGAGCCCGGTCGTCATCCGGCCGCGGAAGACGTAGTAGATCACCAGCGGCGGGATCGAATAGATGATGGCCGCCGCCATCAGCAGGTTCCAGGGCGACTCGTCGCTGCTGAGGAAGAAGCCGAGCGCCACCGGCACGGTCACCTTGGTCGGCGTCGACAGCAACAGGAACGCGTAGAGATACTCGTTCCAGGCCAGCAGCAGGGCATAGGTGCCGACCGCCACCAGCGCCGGCATCATCAACGGCAAAAAGATGTGGAAGAAGATCTGGGGCGTGGTCGCCCCGTCGATCTTGGCGCTCTCCTCGAGCGAGCGCGGGATGCTCGTGCTGTACTGCTGGAAGATGAAGATGGCGTAGGGAGTGGCGAAAGTCACCTCGACCAGGATCAGCGACCACAGGTTGTCGAGCAGGCCGTAGCCGTCCATGATCTTGTAGAAGGGGATCGCCAGGAACGACGCCGGAATGACGTAGGTCAGGAGGGCGGCGTTGGACAGCAGCCCGCCGAAGCGGATGCGCAGGCGGGTGATCGCGAAGCTCGCGAGCGAGGCGATGCCGACCACGATCAGCGCGGTGCCGACGCCGACCAGCAGGCTGTTCAGCATCTGCACCCAGAAGTCCTTGAGGTACCAGTAGTTCTGGGTAAAGACCGTGGTGAAGGTGGTGAGCGTCGGCTGCTTGGGCCAGATGTTGCTGCTGAAGATCGCATCGTTCGACTGCAGCGAGACGATGACCATGTTGTAGATCGGCATCAGGGTCCAGAGCAGGATGACCACGCCGACCAGCAGCGCCAGCGTCTGGCGGGGGCCCGAGGTCGCGCCGGGCAGCGAAGCGGTCGCGGTGCTCATAGCTCGACCGCCTCCTTGTGCAGCTTGTGCATGAGGTAGATCACCAGCGGCACCAGCAGCGGCAGCGCCGTGATCACGGTCGCGACGCCGAGCGCCGGATCGCCGAGCTCGAAGGCGTCGCGGATGCCGAGCGTGGCCAGCACATGGGTCGACAGCACCGGGCCGCCGCCGGTGATGAAGTGCACCGTGTTGAAGTCGCCGAGCGTCCAGATGGTCGAGAGCACCGTGCAGATGATGTAGAGATTGCGCATCATCGGGAAGGTGACAAAGCGGAACCGCTGCAGACGGGAGGCGCCGTCGATCGCCGCCGCCTCATAGAGATCGGGTGGAATCGCGGTCCGGCCGGCCAGGAAGATCACGGTCCAGAACGGCATCCACTTCCAGATGTAGAAGATGATCACCGAGCCCATGGCGAGCGTCGGCGTGGTCAGCCAGCCCGGCCCTTCCTTGCGGAAGAACTCCCAGATGAAGTTGTTGACCAGACCCCATTGGCCGTTGAGCATCCAGTGCGCCGAGATGAAGGTCGGGATCGCCGGCACCGCCCACGGCAGGATGAAGATCAGGAACAGCCACTTCACCCAGCGATACGGTTGATTGAAGTAGCCGGAAAGCAACAGGGCCAGGAACATCTTGAGATTGACGCCGATGATCAGGAACACGAGGGTGTTGACGACCGTGCGCAGATAGAGCGGATCGTTGACCAGCCTGACATAGGTCGAGGGGCTGCTGCCGAGCCAGAGGCCGTAGAGCACCGGGTAGATGACGAACAGGAAGAAGACGGCAATGTAGGGGATGACGAACATCAGCCCCCAGAACGCCTCGTCCGTGAGGCCGCTGCCACCCATGACGACCTCGGCGGTCCGTCGCCGGAACCGCTCGAACGAGGCGGGGGGGGCGACCCCCCGTGCCGGTGCTCTAGCCATGGCCTGGGTTCACTGGGTTGGGATCTGATAGCGGGAGAAGATCTCCTTGATCCGGCCGAAGGCGGCATCGACCGCCTCCTCGGGGCTCGTGCCGTGCACCACCACGTCGCCCTCGGCCCGGCCCCAGATCTCCTCGGCGTTGACCTGAGCATAGGCCGGATTGTAGGCCATCGCCCAGGGCTCGGTGGGGCCGTCGAACTCCTGCTTGACCGCGATCGGCACGTGCGGGTTCTTGGGATCGGTCCAGAACGGATCGCTCTTGATCAGCTCCGGCATCACCGGCAGCCAGCGGCCGCGCGCGGCGACCAGATAGTCGTCGAGGGTCTTCGGGTCGGTGAAGAACTTCAGGAAGTCCTTGGCGATGTCGACATGCTCGGCGCCTTTGGGCACGATCGCGACCTTGACCGCGACCAGGCTGGTCATCGGCTTGCCGTCGGGCGCGTCAGGCAGATGGCGGGTGACGATGTCGTGCTCGTAGAGCTGCTTGTCGTCGAACTTGGCGACCGGGATCGACAGGCTGGCGTTGTTGGTCATGATGATCTGCTTGGAGAAGAACGCCACGTTGTTGTCCGGATCGCCCCAGTTGATCGCGCTCTGCGGGATGTAGCCGCCCTTGAACGCCGTCTCGATAAAGGTCAGCGTCTTGATCGCCGCCTGCCTCGACTCCTCGGTGAGGTTCAGGCTGCCGTCAGGATTGACCAGCCGGCCACCGTACCCGAGCATGTACTGGTTGAAGGTGTAGAAGTTGTCGGTGTCGACCGTCGAGATCGGGAGGCCGAGGGCGTACACCCGCTGGCCGTTGTCGCGCAGCTTGTCCTGCACGGTCTCCCAGAACTTCCAGTAGTCGTTCCAGGCGGTCGGAATGTCCGAGTCCTTATAGCCCGCCGCCTCGACCATCGGGCGCCAGTAGAAGTCGTGCAGAGCCTGCTGCTTGAGCGGGACGGCGAAGTAGCTGCGCTTGTGCTGCGTGTTATCGTACAGATAGGCGGACAGCAGAGCGGTCTTGGTGTAGCGGTCTTTCAGCGGCTCGACGATGTCCGAAACGTCGGTCAGCTTGCCGTTCCAGGCTTGCTGCGGCGAGATGATGAAGTCGTTGACGTCGGCATAGGCGATGTCCGGGACATTACCCGAGGTAATCGCCGATATGATCTTGGTGGGGATGTCGGCGCTGCTATAAAAGGACAGATTAACTTTGTTGCCGGTCTTGTCCTGCCACTGCTTGATCTTAGCTTGCAGGGCGGCGTCCTCGGCCGGATAGAAGCCTTTGTTCCACCATACGGTGATCGTCTCGGCCTGGGCGGGCGCGATCGCGCCCAGGGCCGAGGCGCCGGCGATCGCGCCCACGCAGGCGAGCCAAAGTCGGGACGGCGTCATTACACAGTTCTCCCTCGTGTTTCGAACGTCCGCTGCGGGACAGGTACCCCCCGTTTGTCCTGAACCTATAGCAAAAAAAACAACGTTCAAGCCCAAGTCGGGGTTTCTCGCCACGACCACCGGGCAAATCAGGCCAGGCAGCATTTCTTGAACTTCCTGCCGCTGCCGCAGGGGCGGGGGTCGTTGCGCCCGACGCCGCGGAACGGATTGACCGCGGGCTCGCCCGGCCCGTAGCCCGCCGCGAAGTCGTCATCCTCCGCCGGATCCTCGTCGGGCACGCCGGCAGACCAGCCGGCGAGCTCCTCGAGGGTGTCCTCCCAGGGGGCATACTCGGCCTCGCCGCGCGGCCATGGCCGGGTCGGATGGGCGAGCGCATAGTCGAGATCGGACCGGAAATCCTCGAAGGTCATCGTCGAGCGGTGGATCAGGCCGCGCGCGAACGCCTTCCTGACCAGCGAGGCGAGCTCCTTCAGGCCGAGCATGGCGATGGCAGCCTGCCAGCCGAACCAGACCTGGTGGTCGGCGTGCGGCCGCAGGTTCGCGAACGCGTCGCGCAGATAGCGGGCGACCTGGTCGCGCCCGAGCGCGCCGCGCACCACCAGCAGCGCCAGGGTCTCCAGCATGCGCGCCCGGGTACAGGGATCGGCGTGCTCGGCCTCCCTCGGGCAGGCCCTCATCCTGCGCCAGGTGGGCGAGGATCGCTTGCGGTTCCATGGCAGAAGCCCGGCTGTCGAACCGCCCGCAAGGTAGCGGCGCGCCGGCGCGTCGGCTAGTCTTGCCGGGCGGCGGGATGGGGAGAGGCGGCTTTGCGCCAGGCAAGCTTCGAGCAGCGCGGGTTCAACATCGCCGAGCTCCGGCGCATGGCCAGGCGGCGCCTGCCGCGCATGGTGTTCGACTTCTGCGACGGCGGCGCCGAGGACGAGATCACCCGCGCCGGCAACGAGGCGGGCTTCGCCGACTGGGAGTTCCTGCCGCGGCCGCTCGCCGGCACCACGGTGCGCGATCAGTCGACCCTCTTGTTCGGCGAGCGGCTCGCGCTGCCGGTGATCATCGGCCCGACCGGCCTGTCCGGCATGCTCTGGCCGCAGGGCGAGCTCCTGGCCGCGCGCGCCGCCGGTCAGGCCGGCACGGTCTACACCATGAGCCACGGCTCGACGGTCTCGATCGAGGACCTGGCCGCCCGGGCGCCCGGGCCGCTCTGGTTCCAGAACTTCATGTACCGCGACCGCGGCCTGACCCGCTCGTTCGCCGAGCGCGCCCAGGCGGCCGGCTATCGGGCGCTGGTCCTGACCATCGACAATCAGGTGCTGGGCCAGCGCGAGCGCGACCTCAAGAACGGCTTCGTGATCCCGCCCCGGGTCAGCTGGCGCAGCGTGCTCGACGTGGCCCGCGCGCTGCCCTGGGCGCTGCGCATGGCCCGGACGCCGCTCACCTTCGTCAACTACGTGACCGACGAGAAGCGGGACATCGTCTCGCTCGCCGCCCACATCGCGGGCCTGCTCGACCCGACCCTCAACTGGCGCGACGTCGACTGGCTGCGCGGGATCTGGCAGGGCCCCCTGCTGCTGAAGGGCGTGCTCCACCCGGACGAGGCCAAGGCCGCGCTCGATCACGGCGTCGACGGGGTGATCGTCTCCAACCACGGCGGCCGCCAGCTGGATGGCGCGATCGCCGCGATCCGGGCGCTGCCGGCGGTCGCCGACGCGGTCGCCGGCCGGATCCCGGTGCTGCTGGACGGCGGCGTCCGGCGCGGCAGCCACGTGGTCAAGGCGCTGGCGCTCGGCGCCACGGCCTGCACGATCGGCCGGCCGCACCTGTGGGGCCTTGCGGTCGCGGGCGAGGCGGGCGTCGCCCGGGTGCTCGAGATCTTCCGCCGCGACATCGACCGGGTGCTGGCGCTGGGCGGCTGGGACGGGCTCGCGGCGCTCGATCGCGGGGCGCTCGCACCGCCGGCATCGACGCGCCCGCAGGCTCCGGCGCGGCGCGCCGCGACCCGGCGACCCACCGTCCGGCCGGATCCGAGGAGCAGCGCGACGCCGCCGGGGTAGAGCCCCACCCGCGCGCTCTCGAAACCAATGCGGGGCGGCGGCGAGCCCACCGCAACGGCCCGCGAGCCGGCTGCCGGCCAAGCCGATCACGAGCGCCGCCCCGGCCTCCAGGCGACGAGCAGCGAGCGTGGCCGTCGGCAGAGGCGTCGATCCGCGGGTGCAGAACGTCACCGCCCGCCGGCACCTTGAACGCGGTTGCGTGGGCGTCCGGGACCAATGCCTTGCCCGCGCGTTGAATCAGTTCAAGCCGGTGGAGGTCCGATGGTCGAGCGCACGTTCGAGGTCCTGGCGAGGCTCCTGTTCATCCTGGTCACCCTCGCCTTGTTCGGCCTGGCGCTGGCGCTGGTGGCGTCGGGCGCCTGGGAGCTCGTGACCGGCGCCCTCCAGGGCCAGGCCGGCATCTACGACCTGATGAACGGGGTCGGGCTGCTGATCGTGGCGCTCGCGATCGGCGACGTCGCCAAGTTCGTGTTCGACGAGAACATCGTCCGCGAGCGCGAGCTGCGCGCGCCCGCCGAGGCGCTGCGCTCGCTGACCAAGTTCATGACCATCATCATCATCGCGCTCGCCCTCGAGGGCGTGGTCGGCATCTTCGAGGCCGGGCGCAGCAAGACCTTCGACCAGATGGTCTTTCCGACGCTGGTGATGGCGAGCGCGATCCTGGCGCTGGTCGGGCTCGGGACCTTTCAGTTCCTCAGCCGGCGCTCGCAGCGCGAGGCGGCGGCGGGCTCGGATGACGCCGATGCCGACGAGCAGGCGCCCAGGCAGCGCGACGCCGGCTGAACGCCTCAGCCCAGCTGGTCGAGCAGGATCTGGTCGAACATGCCGCGGGCGACCGGCCGGCCGTCCTCGACCATGACCCGGCCGCGGGCGATCACGGTCCGGATCTGCCAGTCGTCGTCGAGAGCCACGAGGTCGGCATCGAGGCCGGGCGCGACCCGCCCCTTGCGCACGAGGCCGGTCGCGGCGGCGACGTTCGAGGTCACGACGCGCAGCGCATCGGGCGGCGAAAAACCCTCCTCGACGATCAGCCGGCGCCAGGTCGCGGGCAGCGCGCCGACCGGCATGTAGTTGGCGACCGCCGGCTGGCCTTCGCGCTGTTCCTCCTTGGGCGGCGCGCCGTTGCCGTCGGAGCTGAGGAGGATCGAGGCGAGCGGCACGCCCGCTTCGCGCAGCTGCGCGATCGCCCTGGCGGGCGGCGTCGCCCGGCTGAAATTGTTGTCGGGGCTGTAGTTGGCGCCGACGTCGACGAAGCCGCCGCGCTTGGCCCAGGCGATCGCATCCGCCATGTAGGCGTCGGTCTGGTTGACGTGCGAGGGCAGCAGCTGGCCGATCGGCAGGCCGGTCCGCTCGAGCATGGCGAGCACCGGCTTCAGGCAGGCGCCGTGGTAGGGCGGCACCTGCAGGCAGAGATAGCCGCGCTTCCTGGCAAGGCGCCCGGCGAGCAGGCCCGCGGTCGCCGCCTCGGCGATGTACTGCGCGCCCGGGCCGTTGCTGTCGTAGGCGTAGCCGAGCTCGGAGACCGAGATCTCGCCGACCCCGATGATCTCCTCGACGAAGGCGATGTCGTCCCGGATCCGGCCGGTGAGCGTCGGCACCGGGTGCTCCAGCGTCGCCCCGGTGAGCGCATAGGCCGAGATCCCGTCCTCCCTGAACGCCTTGGTCTTCCCGACCAGCGCACGCATGTCCTTGGTCGTGGCATCGAAGCCCAGCATGCCGATCACGGTCGTGATCCCGGCGCGGACCAGCTGGCTGGTCTGGAGCTCGGGCGCCCGGCTCGAGAAGCCGAGGCCGCCGCCGCCGCCCAGCACGTGCACGTGGTTGTCGATCAGGCCCGGCGCCAGGGTCAGCCCGCGAAGATCGAGCACCTCGACCTCGACGCCCCGGACCTCGACGCCCGGCGCCGCGACCGCGACGATCCGCTCGCCGGCGATCAGGACGTCCTTCTGCCCCAGCGCTTCCGGCGCCAGGACCACGGCGTTGCGCAGGAGGATCATGGCGTCCTTCCGGAGCCGGCGGCCGCCGGGCAGGGCTTGACGTCATAGTGCGGCGCGACCCGATAGGGGAACACCTCGATATCGCGCCACACCCCGCCGGTGACGTAGGGATCGGTCCGCAGCCACTGGTCCAATTCGGCCCGGGTCGCGAACTGGGCGACCGCCGCCGAGCCGATCATGTTGCCCTGATCGTCGACCAGCGCGCCGCCGATCAAAAGATGCCCGTCCGCCTGCAGCCTCGCCGCATTCTCGAGATGCGCCGGGCGCGCCGCGAGCCGCCGCCCGGGCGCGTCCTCGTCCTTGCCGTCCCGCGCGATGATCAGCCACTGCATCCGCACTTCTCCCCTGCCTTGCTCCGCGGCGCCCGAGCCTGTTGCCCGCCCGAGCCCGCGCGCCGATCCTGGCTCACTTGCCGCCGCCGGCAACCGTGTCGGTGCCGCGGGTCGCATAGTAGGCGATCAGGATCGGCAACAGCGTCACCGCGATCACGAACACCGCGACCACGTTGGTGACCGGCCGCTGGCGCGGGCGGACGAGCTCGGTCAGCATCCAGATCGGCAGCGTCGTCTGCTGGCCGGCGGTGAAGGTGGTGACGATCACCTCGTCGAAGCTGAGCGCGAAGGCGAGCATGCCGCCCGCGAGCAGCGCGGTCGCGATGTTCGGCAGCACGACGTAGCGGAAGGTCTGGAAGCCGTCGGCGCCGAGGTCCATCGAGGCCTCGATGATCGAGCCCGAGGTCCGCCGCAGGCGGGCCAGCACATTGTTGTAGACGACCACGATGCAAAAGGTCGCGTGGCCGATCACGATCGTCCAGAAGCTGTAGGGGATGGCGGCGAGGTTGATCGCGGCGCGCAGCGAAATCCCGGTCACGATGCCGGGTAGTGCGATCGGCAGGATGATCAGGAGCGTGATCGCCTCGCGGCCGAAGAAGCGCGCCCGGAACAGCGCGGCCGCGGCCAGCGTGCCGAGCAGGATCGCGCCCGCGGTCGAGACCAGCGCGACCCGGACCGAGAGGAACAGCGCGCTCCAGATGTCCTGGCGCTGCCAGGCGATCGCGAACCACCTGAGGGTGAGGCCCGGGGGTGGGAACTGGTAGCTCTTGTCGTCGGTCGTGAACGCGTAGAGCAGGATGAACGCCATCGGCAGGTGCAGGTAGAGCAGCCCCGCCGCGGCCGCGAGCCCGAGCCCGACCGGCGCCCGCCGCCTGCCGCCCCGCGACCGCCGGCTCACCGGACCTGCCCCGCATCGGCCAACCCCGCGCCCGGCCCGCCGGCCAGCGGGCGCCAGCTGTGCCGACGCGTCATCACCGGGATCGCCCGGGCTGGCAGTCCGGCCGGCCACCGCCTGGCGGCAGGCGACAGGATACCCGCGCTGCCGCCCGTTTTAACCGAAGATTAACCGGGCCACGGTCAACTCGTTCTTCATCGGGTCCATGCGACCGTGGGACTCCGCATCGCCGGTTTTCTGGAGGCCGCAGGGATTCCCAGGGTCGCATGGACCCGATGCGCAGCCTGGGAAGCACAGGTTGACCAAAGGTTAACCGGACCCGGTTCGGCGCCGGCGGGCCGCTTCCTGCGCTTGCCGCGCTCCCTGCGCTTCTGGTGCTTCTGGCTACGGGCTTCTGGTGCTTCTGACGCCTTCGGCGCAATCGGCGGATTGGCGGGGCGACGCGCCCTTCGCCGGACCGGGGTCAGAGAACCAGATTGCGCGCTGCCGGACGTTAACCGAATGCTAACCGGTCCACGGTCAACTCGTTCTTCATCGGGTCCATGCGACCGTGGGACTCCGCATCGCCGGCTTTCTGGAGGCCGCAGGGATTCCCAGGGTCGCATGGACCCGATGCGCAGCCTGGGAAGCACAGGTTGACCAAAGGTTAACCGGACCCGGGTCGGCGCCGGCGGGTCGCTTCCTGCGCTTGCCGCGCTCCCTGCGCTTCTGGTGCTTCTGGTGCTTCTGACGCCTTCGGCGCAATCGGCGGATTGGCGGGGCGACGCGCCCTTCGCCGGACCGGGGTCAGAGAACCACGATGGCGCGCTGCCGGACGTTAACCGAATGCTAACCGGTCCACGGTCAACTCGTTCTTCATCGGGTCCATGCGACCGTGGGACTCCGCATCGCCGGTTTTCTGGAGGCCGCAGGGATTCCCAGGGTCGCATGGACCCGATGCGCAGCCTGGGAAGCACAGGTTGACCAAAGGTTAACCGGACCCGGTTCGGCGCCGGCGGGCCGCTTCCTGCGCTTGCCGCGCTCCCTGCGCTTCTGGTGCTTCTGGCGCCTCCGGCGGAGCGGGAGGATCGGCGCGGCGCGCGCTTTGCCGGGTCGGGGTCAGAGCGCATCGAAGGCGCCAAGGCGTCGGGCGATCGTCAGGTAGATCGCCATGATCACGATCGGCACGACCGAGAAGGCGGCCGCCAGCGGGATGTTGCCGGCGGTGCCCTGCTGCAGGTAGACGGCCTGGCCGATGAAGAAGCGCGAGCTGCCGATGATGTAGGGGATGATGTAGTCGCCGAGCGTCAGCGAGAAGGTGAAGATCGAGCCCGCCACCACCCCCGGGAAGGCGAGCGGCAGGATGACCGTGCGAAAGGCCGTGAAGGGCCGGGCGCCGAGATCGGCCGCGGCCTCGATCACAGGGACCGGAACCCGCTCGAGCGCCGCCTGCACCGGCAAAATCATGAACGGCAGCCAGATGTAGGTGAAGACCAGGAACATGCCGAGGTAGGAGACCGAGAGCGACGGGCCGCCGATCACCGGCAGCGCCAGCACGGCATCGAGCAGCGGGCTGAGCCCGGTCCGGGCGAGCGCCCAGCTGACGATGCCCTCCTTGGCCAGGATCAGCTTCCACGCGTAGACCCGGACCAGATAGCTCGACCACAGCGGCAGCATGACCGCGAGATAGAACAGCGCCTTGGCGCGGCCGGTCGCATGGCGCGCCATCAGGTAGGCGATCGGAAAGCCGATCAGCGCGGCGCCGACCGTGACCGCGGCCGCCATGCTGACCGTGCGCAAGATGATGTCGAGGTTGGCGCGCGAGGTCAAAAGGTCGGCGTAGGAGCGGAGCGTCAGCTCGTAGACCACCTGGCCGGTGAAGTCGTCGAAGGCGAAGAAGCTCTGGATCAGGAGCGCGAACAGCGAGCCCAGATAGACGACGCCGAGCCACAGCAGGGGCGGCGCCAGCAGGAGCAGGGTGAAGAGCCCCGCCCGCCGGTAGAGGAGGGTCGAGATCCGGCGCATCGCGGTCGGCGGCGGCAGGCGGGCGATCGCGAGGCCCGGCGTCAGCGCGCTCACGGCGCGGCGCGCTCCGGCGCCGGCGCGGCGGCCTCGTGCAGCTCTTGCCTGGCGCCCTCCTGCAGCGCCTGCATGGCGCTCGCCGCCCAGCCGAGCCGCACGCGGGCACCGATCTCGGGCCGGCCGCCGCCGGCCGCAGCATTCGCCCGGTCGGCGATCAGCACGCCCGTGCCGTCGAGCGCCACCTCGAGGCGCGTGCTGGCACCATGATACTGGACGCCGGTGAGCGTGCCCTCGACCGCGAAGTCGGCCAGGCCCTCGGCCGCGCCGCCGACCGGATCGAGGATCCGGATCCGCTCCGGGCGCAGCGCGAACGCCTGCGGGCGGCCGACCAGGCGGGCGGCGGTCGCCGCATCGACGATGTTGGAGGCGCCGACGAAGCCCGCGACGAACGCGGTCGCGGGATGCTCGTAGATCGCCTCCGGCGTGCCGATCTGCTCGACCCGGCCGTGGTTGAAGACCGCGAGGCGATCGCTCATGCCGAGCGCCTCCTCCTGGTCGTGGGTGACGTAGACGAAGGTGATGCCGACCTTGCGTTGCAGGGCTTTGAGCTCGGTCTGCATCTGCTGGCGGAGCTTGAGGTCGAGCGCGCCGAGCGGCTCATCCAGGAGCAGCACCTCCGGCTGATTGATCAGCGCCCGGGCGAGCGCCACCCGCTGGCGCTGGCCGCCCGAGAGCGCGGCCGGGCGACGATCGCCGAGGCCGCCCAGCGCCACCAGCTCCAGCATCGCCTCGGCCCGCGTCCGCCGCTCGGCCCTGGCGACGCCCCGCACCCGGAGGCCATAGGCGACATTGTCCAAAACGCTCATGTGCGGGAACAGGGCATAGTCCTGGAAGACCGTGTTGACGTTCCGGTCGTAGGGCGGCACGCCCGCCATGCCCTGGCCATGGATCGCGACCTCGCCGCCGTCCGGCTCCTCGAAGCCCGCGATCAGGCGCAGGCAGGTCGTCTTGCCCGAGCCCGAGGGCCCGAGCATGGCGAAGAACTCGCCGTCCCGGACCTCGAAGCTCACCCGATCGACCGCCCGCACCTCGCCGAACCGGCGGCTCACGCGCTCGAAACGGACCGCGGGCTCCATGGGTCAGAGCCAGGCCGGCCGGACCGCCGGCCGAACGCCTTCAGCGCCGATCGCCGAGCCGGCCGGCGGCTGCCCTTCGGCGCGTCCTCGCGAGCGGCCCGGCCCCCGAAATCCCCGCGGTCGCGCGCACCGATACCAAAGGCCTCTGCTCTGGTGCGCGCCAACGCCCGCGATGGTCGCCGCCCGCGATCGTAACGCCCGCGACAGCAACCACCGCGTCGACGGTGACGGCTGCGATCCCGGCGAACTCGATCGTGACGGTTCTGATCGTGACGGCCGCGGTCGAGACGACTGCGATCGTGACGGCCGCGATCGTGCCAGATCCGATCGTAGCGGCTGCGATCGTGACCGCCGCGATCCTGCCAGACCCGCTCGTGCCGGACCCCATCGCGCCGGACGCGATCGTAGCGGCCGCGGTCGAGACGGCTGCGATCGTGACCGCCGCGATCCTGCCAGACCCGCTCGTGCCGGACCCCATCGCGCCGGACCCGGTCGTGGCGGCCGCCTTCGTGACGGCTGCGATCGTGGCGGCCGCGGTCGTGACGGATCTGTTTGTGACGGCTGCGACCGCAGCTCTGATGGCGGCGACTGTGATCGTGACGGCCGCGACAATGGCGCCCACGATGGCGACCGCTCGCGCCGGCGACCGCCCCCGCTCGCGACCGCCCGCATTGGCGATCGCCCGCGGCGGTCACCACCCGCAACCGCAGCCGCCCGCGACGCCGACCGCCCGCGATGGTAATCGAAAGTCAACCTTTGCAGTGCCGACTCATTGTTCGGGGGGTCCATGCGACCGTGGCACTCCAAGCCGCCGGTTTTTCGGCCGGCGCAGGGACTCCCAGGATCCCATGGACCATCGGAGATGGCGACGCTAGGGGCCAAGGGTTGACCAAAGGTTAACCGGATCACGCTGCACCTGACTTCGCGATCGAGGCCGGGACCCCCACTTCGCCACGGGGGACGGGGAGCCGACCCGGCCCCCCGCCCGCGGCGAGCGCGGGGCAGGACCGCGGGGGCCCCGGATCGGCGCCGGCCGGGGAGCCGCCGATCATCCCGCGTTGCGCTCAGCGGCCGCCGAGCACCGCGATGTAGTCGCTGACCCAGCGATAGTAGGGCACACATTCGGCTTGGGTCGCGCATTTGGCGACCGGCGTCCGCCAGAAGCGGATCTTGTCGAAGTTCTCCGAGCCGTTGGTCTTGCAGCCATCGGCGCCGAGCAGCTGGCTCTGGTGGCAGGCGGCGGGCACCACCGGCACCGAGCCGAACCAGGCCGCAAGGTCGCCCTGCAGGTTGGAGGACAGCGTCCACTCCATCCACTGGTAGCTGCAGTTCGGATGCGCCGCCTCGGCGTGCATCATCGTCGTGTCCGCCCAACCGGTCGCCCCCTCCTCGGGGATCACGCTCGCGATCGGCTGGTCCTTGGACACGAGGATGTTGACCTGGAACGGCCAGGACGAGCTCGCGACCACGCCCTCGTTGGTGAAGTCGTCGATCTGGACGAAGGCGTCGTGCCAGTAGCGATTGACGATCGTGCGCTGCTGGCGCAAGAGGTCGAGCGCCGCCTTGTACTGGTCCTCGGTGAGCTCGTACGGATCCTTGATGCCGAGCTCGGGCTTGTGGTGCATCAGGTAGAGCGCGGCATCGGCGATGTAGATCGGGCCGTCGAACGCCTGCACCCGACCCTGGTTCGACTTGCCGTCGGGCAGGTCCATCTTGTCGAACACGACGTTCCAGCTGGTCGGCGGCTGCTTGAAGACCTTGGTGTTGTACATCAGCACGTTCGAGCCCCATTGATAGGGCACGCCATAGTGCTTGCCATCGACCGTGTGCCAGGGCGCGTTCTGCAGGCGCGGGTCGATCTGGCCCCAGCTCGGGATCAGGGCGGTGTTGATCTCCTGGACCCGCTTGCCGGCGACCAGGCGGAGGCTGGCATCGCCCGAGGCGGTCACCAGGTCGAAGCCGCCCTCGTTCATCAGCGCGACCATCTCGTCCGAGGTGTTGGCGGTCTTGACCCGGACCTTGCAGCCGGTCTTCTTCTCGAAGCCCGTGACCCAGTCGTAGGCCTTGTCGGTGTCGCCGCGCTCGATGTAGCCGGGCCAGGCGACGATGTCGACGAAGCCCTCGCCGGCACCGACCGCCTGCAACGGCTCGGCCTGCGTCCCGGCGGCGGCGGCGCAGGCCACGGCGCCGACCAGGCAGACGGCGCGAATGCTGGGTGAGCGCATGATGTCCCCCGTTTTTGATCTTGCTCGGGCCCGGATCGGCGGCCGCCGCCCGGAGCCGCAGCCATCGTCGAACGGCAGCGGTCGTTTGGCAAATGGGATTTCAACACCGCCTCGGCCCTCAACGACCCGGTGATCGCCTTCATCTACGGCGAGCGCGGCCTGATGGCCAATCTCAGCCTCGAAGGCACCAACATCAGCAGGCTGGAGACGTAGCGCCGGCCGGCCGCAGGCCACGCGGCGGGCGGAGCGCCCGGGCGCGGCTAGGCGACGCGGGCCCGGCGTGGCCGTGGCTGCGGCCGCTGAGTCTCGAGATCGAACAGCTCGGACAGCTCGCCCAGCATGGCGCCGCCGAGCTGCTCGGGGTCGGAGATCGTGACCGCCCGCCGGTAGTAGCGGGTGACGTCGTGGCCGATGCCGATCGCCAGCAGCTCGACCGGCGAGCGGGTCTCGATCCACTCGATCACCTGGCGCAGGTGCTGCTCCAGGTAATTGCCGGGATTGGCCGACAGCGTGCTGTCGTCGACCGGCGCGCCGTCCGAGATCACCATCAGGATGCGGCGCTGCTCGGCGCGCGCGAGCAGGCGCTGGTGGGCCCAGAGGATCGCCTCGCCGTCGATGTTCTCCTTCAGCAGGCCCTCGCGCAGCATCAGGCCGAGGTTGCGCCTCGCCCGTCGCCAGGGGCTGTCGGCGGGCTTGTAGACGATGTGGCGCAGATCGTTGAGGCGGCCGGGATTGGGCCGCTTGCCCGCGCGCAGCCAGAGCTCGCGGCTCTGGCCGCCCTTCCAGCTGCGGGTGGTGAAGCCGAGCAGCTCGACCTTGACGCCGCAGCGCTCGAGCGTGCGCGCCAGGATGTCGGCGCACATCGCGGCGACCGCGATCGGCCGGCCGCGCATCGAGCCCGAGTTGTCGATCAGCAGCGAGACCACGGTGTCGCGGAACTCGGTGTCCTTCTCGAGCTTGAAGGACAAGGCGTGCTCGGGATTGACCACGACCCGGGTCAGGCGCGCGGTATCGAGCAGGCCCTCGTCGAGATCGAACTCCCAGGACCGGGTCTGCTGGGCCAGCAGGCGGCGCTGCAGCCGGTTGGCCAGGCGGCCGATCATCCCCTGCAGGCGGCCGAGCTGCTGATCGAGCTGGGCGCGCAGGCGGCCGAGCTCGACCGGGCTGCAGAGCTCGCTCGCCTCGACCACCTCGTCGAACTTGGTCGTGAACACCCGGTAGGCGAGCGCTTCGCCGCCCGGCGGCAGGTATTGCGGGGTCTGGAACGGCGCCTCGCTGTCGCCGTCGTCGTCCGCGCCGGGCGCGTTGGCATCGTCCAGGCGATCCTCGGTGGCGCCGGCCTTGGCGGTCTCGTCGGCGCTCGCCGCGGCCTCGCTGGAGGCCTGCTGCACCGCCTCCTCGCTGGTGCCCTCGCCCGGCGCGTCGTCGGGGCTGGCGTTCTGCTCCTCCTCGGCCGCCTCGCCCTGCTCGGGGTCCTGGTCCTCCTGCTGCTCGCCCAGGTCCTCGGCCAGGCCCAGATGCGCCAGCATCTCGCGCACCCGGATCGCGAAGTCCTCCTGGCGGCCGAGCTCCTGGCGGAGCGCCGCCCAGTCCTGGCCGGTCCGGCTGTCCAGCACGCTTCGCCAGGCGTCCAGGACCTCGCGCTGCTCGTGCGGCAGGCTGAAGCCGAGCAGGTGCTCGCAGGCGTAGAGCTCGAGCGCCTCGCCGAGGCCGGCCTCGGCCTGGTCGGCCACGGGCGCGACCGGGCGGCGGCCGCGGGCGGCGTGCGCGCTGGCCAGATTGGCGGCCACGCCCGCCATCCGGCTGGCGCCCAGCGCCTCGACCCGGACCTGCTCCAGGGCGTCGAACACCGCGCCCGCGAGGTCGCCCTGCGGGTTCAGCCGCCGGTGCAGCTTGACGTCGTGATGGCGCAGGCGGAGCGCGGCGCCGTCCGCCTCGCCGCGCACCCGGGCCACGTCCTGGTTGGCCATGGCCCGGCGCGGCAAGGGCAGAGCCACCTCCGCCGCCTCGGCCGCCGCCGGGCGGTCGCGCTTGGCCTCGCCGGTGCGGAAGGTGACGTTGAGCGCCGGCCGGTGCGCCATCGCCCGGCAGGTCGCCGCGACCGCGCGCTGAAAGACCTCGAGGCGTTCCCGGCTGGCCGCCATCCGGCCCGGCTCAGATCAGGGTGACGTTGGCGGTGCTCTCCGGCAGCTCGACGCCGAAGCAGCGCTGGTAGTATTCGGCGATGATCGCGCGCTCCGCCTCGTCGCACTTGTTCAGGAAGGTCAGCCGGAAGGCGAAGCCGATGTCGTTGAAGATGCGCGCATTCTCGGCCCAGGTGATGACCGTCCGGGGCGACATCACGGTCGAGATGTCGCCGGCCATGAAGCCCGAGCGCGACAGATCGGCGAGGCTCACCATCCGGGCCAGGGTCTTGCGGCCGTCGTCGCTCTGATACTCCGGGCATTTGGCGAGCACGATCTCGACCTCGGCGTCGTGCTCCAGATAGTTGAGCTGGGCGACGATGTTCCAGCGGTCGAGCTGGCCCTGGTTGATCTGCTGGGTGCCGTGATAGAGGCCGCTGGTGTCGCCGAGCCCGACCGTGTTGGCGGTCGAGAACAGCCGGAACGACGGGTGCGGGCGGATCACCCGGTTCTGGTCGAGGAGGGTCATCCGGCCCTCGACCTCGAGCACGCGCTGGATCACGAACATGACGTCGGGCCGGCCGGCATCGTACTCGTCGAACACGAGGGCCACCGGATGCTGCAGCGCCCAGGGCAGCATGCCCTCGCGATACTCGGTGACCTGCTTGCCGTCGCGCAGCACGATCGCGTCCTTGCCGATCAGGTCGATGCGCGAGATGTGGCTGTCCAGGTTGACCCGCACGCAGGGCCAGTTGAGGTGGGCCGCGACCTGCTCGATATGGGTCGACTTGCCGGTGCCGTGATACCCCTGGATCATGACCCTGCGGTTGTAGGCAAAGCCCGCCAGGATCGCGAGGGTCGTGTCGCGATCGAACCGATAGGCGTCATCGATCTCGGGCACGTACTCGGTCGTCTGCGAGAACGCCGGCACCTGCAGTTCCGAATCGATGCCGAAGCTCTGCCGCACCGAGATCTTGATGTCGGGCGCCGTCGGTAAGTCCGGCAGACCGACCAACCGTCTCGCCTCGGTCACTGCCAAGTCGCCCTGCACCTTCGCCCTCTCCAGGAAAGCCCGCGATCACGCCTGGCTGAAACGATCGCTGTCCAGCAGGTAGGTATACGCCGCATTGATCAACTTCAACCGTTCCTCGGCTTTTTTGTCGCCGCCGTGCAGGTCGGGATGATGGCGCTTGACCAGCTGCTTGTAGCGCGCCTTGAGCTCCTGGCGGGTGGCGTCGGGCGCAAGGTCGAGCACCGCGAGCATGCGCTCGGTGCGCCCGAGCCGGGTCGGGCGACGATCCCATTCGGAGGCGCCATGCGTGCCGTTGATCCCGGCGCCGTTCAGGAACAGCTCATAGGGGTCCTGCCAGCGCCAGGCGCCGGGATGGCGCGCCTGGCCGTTGCCGAGCGGCCAGGTCGGCCGGTGCCAGGTCATGTCCTCGCGCAGATAACCCTCGATCTCCGCCTGGCTCATGCCGGCGAAGAAGTCCCAGGCGCGGTTGTAGGCGCGCACGTGCTCGAGGCAGAAGTGATAGAATTCGCGCAGCCGGGCGGGCGAGCGCGGCGCGCGGTAGTCGCCGGCGCAGGCGCAGCCGGGCCAGTCGCAGCCCGGACGCCGGGCCTGCTCGAAGCCGGCGTCTTCGAGCGCCAGCGGGCCGCGTCGGGAAAAGTCGCTCATGACCGCACTATGGCGGCGACACTGCCTCAGAGCAAGACCTGCGACCCCGGGCGACGGCCAGCGCCGGCGGGCGGCGATGGCGGCGCCCCGGCGCTCGTCCGGCGGGTCGCCGGACCGGGCGCGCCCGCCTGGCCGCCCCGATTCGGAGGCTGCCCCGGGCGCGCGCATCGTCGCCGCGCCAAGCCGAGCGCGCTCCGTTGGTCAGGCGCAACCGGAAGCATCGAGCTGCGCCCTTCCGGACGCCAAGCGGCGCCCCCCGGGGGCCTACCCGACCCCCGGCGACCGGCGCGACCGCGCGGACGCTCCTCGACCGGGAGCGCGCTCGGCTGATGGCGGCAGGCGATCGACCTCCCGGGGACCGGGGTCTACTCTTCGGGCTCTGACAAGGCCCGGGCGAGCGCGCACATGGCTTCCTGATGCTTGCGCACCGGGATGCTGATGAAGTTGCGCGCCAGGTCCAGGAGCATGCGCTGCTGGGGGGTCGCCCGGAACGCCTTCTCGCTGCCGATGCCCTCGAAGAAATAACCGACGTCGACGCCCAGCGCCTGGGCGATGTTGTACAGGCGACCGGAGGCGATCCGGTTGATCCCCTTCTCGTACTTGTGCGCCTGCTGGTAGGTGACCCCGATCAGCTCAGCCATCTGCTGCTGCGTGAGCCCGAGCATGATGCGCCGCTCGCGCATGCGCGCGCCGACATGCCGGTCGACGTCCTGCGCGCGCGAGCGGCCGGGACCGGGGCTCGGGCTCGGCTTGACCATCACTGTCGCCATCGTCTTCTCCATCCCTCACAACTGGGCGAATCGCTGGCCTGGGCCACCTCGCTCCTGAGCGCCGATACCGGACGCCGTTGGGAAGCCAAACCGTAGTCCCATGCCACTTCTACTCGAAGTTAGAGCTAACATATTGCGAAATCGTAAAGCGAGAATAGGCATGATCGTATACGCCTAAAACGGGTCTCCGCGGCGCGCGGACAAGCGAGACACGGAACCCGACACCCATCGACGGCTACCATTACGCGCATCATCGGGCAAGCTCCACGACAAGCCCCTTGGTCGAATCGCGGCATCCTGCGATCATCGCCCGGTTCCTGCCGCCAGCCGTGAAGGACCTGCCATGCGCATCGCCGCTGCCCCGCCCGCCGCCTCCGCCACGCCGGTCGCCGACGCCATCCGCGCGCGGCTCGAGGCCGCTCTGGCGCCGGCGCGGCTCGAGCTGATCGACGACTCGGCGCGCCACGCCGGCCATGCCGGCGCCCGGCCCGCAGGCGAGAGCCACTTCCGCTTGACGATCGTGGTCGCCGCCTTCGCCGGCAAGAGCCGGCTCGAGCGCCACCGCCTGGTGTTCGCCGCCCTCGACGATCTGCTGCAGACCGACGTCCATGCCCTCACGATCACCGCCCTGACCCCGGCCGAGGCGGAGGTCCGGCGCTAGCCGGGCTACGCAGAGCGCTCACGGCTGGTCCGCCCGCGCGATCGCCTCGCGGATCAGCCGATGCGCCTCGTCGACCTCGCGCCAATTGCCGACCCTGACCCATTTTTCCGGTTCGAGATCCTTGTAGTGCTCGAAGAAATGCTGGATCCGCTTGAGATCGATCTCGGGCAGGTCCTGCCAGCTCTGCACCTTGTCATAGATCCGGGTGACGCGCGGGATCGGCACCGCCAGGATCTTCTCGTCGCCCCCGGACTCGTCCTCGAGCTCGAGCAGGCCGATCGGGCGGACCGCCAGCACCGCCCCGGGCTGGACCGGCATCCGGCCGACCACCATGACGTCGATCGGATCGCCGTCGGTCGCCAGCGTATGCGGCACGAAGCCGTAATTGCAGGGGTAGAACATGCTCGTGTAGAGGAACCGGTCGACGAAGATCGCGCCGGATTCCTTGTCGAACTCGTACTTGATCGGATCGGAGCGCAACGGCACCTCGATGATCGCGTTGACCTCGTAGGGCGGATTGGCGCCGATCGGCACCTTGCGAATGTCCATCCGGGTTCTCCCCACCCTCCGACGCCGCGTGGATCGGCACGCCGCGTACTCGCCTCCAGCGCTGCTGCGGTCGCCGTGCGGTCCAGCGCTGGCTTTCGGCCGGCATCCTCCGGATCTTCGCTCGCCCGCCAGTTTTCGTTGGGCGTCCCGATCCACCCTGGACTCGACCACATCTATATATAGGGAGATATGAGCCTGAAAAGCACGCCAACAAGGAGCGCCGGGTTCACGGCCATGCGACCAGAGGTGGCAGCGACATCAGGATCGCCTCGGGATTGCCGCCGGTCTTGAGCCCGAACTGGGTGCCCCGGTCATAGAGCAGGTTGAACTCGACGTAACGCCCGCGCCGCTCGAGCTGCCGGGCGCGCTCGGCCTCGGTCCAGGAGCGGTTCATGTGGCGCTCGACCAGACCCGGATAGGTCGAGAGGAAGGCCTCGCCGACCGCGCGCGTGAAGGCGAAGTCGCGCTCGAGGTCGGCCTCCAGATAGTCGTAGAAGATGCCGCCGACCCCCCGCGGCTCCTGCCGGTGCGGGAGGAAGAAGTACTCGTCCGCCCACGCCTTGAAACGCGGGTGGTAATCGGGGTCGAACGCGTCGCAGGCAGCTTTGAGGGCGGCGTGGAAGGCGGCGGTGTCGGCCGCGTCCGGAAAGATCGGGTTGAGATCGGCGCCGCCGCCGAACCAGGCCCGGGCGGTCTGGATGTGGCGCGTGTTCATGTGCGCCGGCGGGACGTGCGGCGAGCGCGGATGCGCGACCAGCGAGATGCCGCTCGCCCAGAAGCGCGGCGCCCGCTCGGTGCCCGGGATCTGGCCCGCGAACTGGGGCGAGAGCTCGCCCCAGACGGTCGACAGATTGACCCCGACCTTCTCGAACACGCGGCCGCGCATCAGCGCCATGACCCCGCCGCCGCCGCCTGGCCGGTCCCAGGCCCGGCGCGCGAAGCGACCGGCGCCGAGCCGGTCCCGATCGGGGCCGGCGTAGCGATCCTCGAGGTCCTCGAGCGCCCGGCAGAGCCGGTCGCGCAACGCCTCGAACCAGCTGCTGGTCCGGGCCCGCAGCTCGGCCTGCTGATCCTCGGGCATGGCTCTTCTCCAGGCGGCAGGGCATCGCTTCGGCCCGGGGCCTGAGTGCCATCGGGACCCGCCACCATGGCAAGCGCCGGGCGCGAGTTCAAGGCGCCGGCCGGCGCCCCCTCGCCGCGCCCGCCCGCTCACAATGCGCGGTTGATGCAGCGCGTACCGAGCCCCGGCCCGCGCGCGGTGCGACTTTTGCGCCAGCGCGCTTGCGCGCCGCGCGGGGCTCTTTTACAGTCCGGCCGGTTTTCGGGGTTTCAGGCGCAAAATCTGGACGGTGAACGATGGCCGAACTGGCGGCGACTCGACCCGAGTCCGCGGGCGAGGAGGGCACCCGGCGCGACTTCCTGTATCTGTTGACCGGGGCGACCGTGGCGGTCGGCACCGCTGCCCTGATCTGGCCGCTGATCGACAGCATGAATCCGTCGGCCGACGTGCTGGCGCTGGGCTCGATCGAGGTCGACCTGTCGGGCATCGAAGAAGGCATGCGGGTGACCGCCAAGTGGCGCGGCAAGCCGATCTTCATCGACCACCGCACGCCCAAGGAGATCGAGGCGTCGCGCGCGGTCGACGTCAGCACGCTGCGCGACCCGGCGACCGACGCCGACCGCGCGATCAAGCCCGAGTGGCTGGTGATGATCGGCATCTGCACTCATCTCGGCTGCATCCCGCTCGGCCAGAAAGCCGGCGATCCCCGCGGCAACTACGGCGGCTGGTTCTGCCCCTGCCACGGCTCGATGTACGACACCGCCGGCCGCATCCGCCAGGGCCCGGCGCCGCTGAACCTGGTCCTGCCGCCCTACAAGTTCACCAGCGACAGCGTGATCACGATCGGTTAGCAGCCGGCCGCCGCGACCGGCAGGAGGGGACATGAGCGCAACCCACGGCGAGGGACCCGTCTACGGCAACAGCGTCGTGCGCTGGATCGAGTACCGGCTGCCGGTGTTCAGCACGCTCGACAACTTCGTCGGCAGCGGCTACCCCGCCCCGCGCAACCTCAGCTACTGGTGGAACTTCGGCTCGCTCGCCGGCATCGCGCTCATGCTGCAGATCGTGACCGGCATCGTGCTCGCGATGCACTATACGCCGCATGTCGACTTCGCCTTCGACAGCGTCGAGCACATCATGCGCGATGTCAACTACGGCTGGCTGTTGCGCTATGCCCATGAAAACGGCGCCTCGATGTTCTTCATCGTGGTCTACATCCACATCTTCCGCGGCCTGTACTACGGCTCGTACAAGGCGCCGCGCGAGCTGTTGTGGATGCTCGGCGTGGTGATCCTGCTGCTGATGATGGCGACCGCGTTCATGGGCTATGTCCTGCCCTGGGGCCAGATGAGCTTCTGGGCGGCGACCGTGATCACCAACCTGTTCTCGGCGATCCCGCTGATCGGCGAGAACATCGTGTCCTGGCTGTGGGGCGGCTTCTCGGTCGCCAACCCGACCCTCAACCGGTTCTACTCGCTCCACTATCTGCTGCCGTTCGTGATCGTCGCCGTGGTCATGCTCCACATGCTGGCCTTGCACCAGCATGGCTCGAACAATCCGCTCGGCATCGACAAGCAATCACCCAAAGACAGCATCCCCTTCCATCCGTACTATACGGTCAAGGACGGCTTCGGCCTCGGGATCTTCCTGATCGTGTTGGCGATCCTGATCTTCTATTACCCGAACCTGCTCGGCCATCCCGACAACTACATCCCGGCCAATCCGTTCCAGACGCCGCCGCACATCGTGCCCGAATGGTACTTCCTGCCGTTCTACGCCATTCTGCGCGCCATCACCTTCAACATCTGGTTCATCCCGGCCAAGTTGATCGGCGTGATCCTGATGTTTGGCTCCATCCTCGTTCTGTTCTTCCTGCCCTGGCTCGATACCTCGCCGGTCCGGAGCGGCCGGTTTCGGCCGGTCTACAGGTACTTTTTCTGGGTCTGGGTGCTGGACTGCGTCCTGCTTGGCTACGTCGGGGCGCATCCGCCCGAGGGCGTGTACGTCATCCTGGGTCAGCTCGGCACCCTCTACTACTACCTGTTCTTCCTGGTTCTCCTGCCCCTGCTCGGCAAGCTGGAGCGGCCGCGGCCGCTGCCGAAGAGCATCAGCGAGCCGGTGCTGCCGCCAGCCGCGGCGCCGGCCGAATGAGGACGATGATGGCATCTTTCAGGCTGGTCCTGGCCACGGCCGGCATGGCAATCGGTCTCGGCCTCGGCGGCCCGCTGCAGGCGGCCGAGACCGGGGAGGAGCTGATCCAGCATCACTGGCCGTTCGAGGGCGTGTTCGGCCATTTCGACCGGGCGGCGGCGCAGCGCGGCCTGCAGGTCTACCGCGAGGTCTGCTCGACCTGCCATGCCCTCAAGTACATCGCGTTCCGCAACCTCGCCGAGCTCGGCTACAGCGACGACGAGATCAAGGCGATCGCCGCCCAGTATCAGATCACCGACGGGCCCAATGACGAGGGCGAGATGTTCCAGCGGCCGGGCAAGCCGGCCGACTCCTTTCCGCCGCCGTTCGCGAACGATCAGGCGGCGCGCGCCAGCAACAACGGCGCCCTGCCGCCCGACCTGTCGCTGATCACCAAGGCGCGCGAGGGCGGGGCCAGCTACGTGTTCAGCCTGCTGCAGGGTTTCCACGACGCGCCGGCGGGCGAGGCCGGACCGCCCAACACCTACTACAACACCTACTTCCCCAGCCACTGGATCGGCATGCCGCCGCCGCTCTCGGACGGCCAGGTGACCTACGCCGACGGCACCAAGGCGACCGTCGAGCAGATGGCGAACGACGTCGCGAACTTCCTGGCCTGGGCCGGCGAGCCGACCCTCGAGGCGCGCAAGCAGAGCGGCCTCAAGGTGATGCTGTTCCTGATCGTGCTGACCGCGCTGCTGTACGCGACCAAGCGCAAGGTCTGGGCCCACCTGCACTGAGCCCGCGCGCGCCCGGCGGGTGCGCCGCCCGGCCCGGCGCCGCCGGTTCGCGGGCGCGCCGGCGGGCGGCTCTCAGGCGGCCCGGCCGCGCGCCGGCAGCAGCCAGGTCAGGCAGTCGGCGAACACCTGCTCCGCGGTCGCCTCGTGCAGCAGCAGGTGGTGGCGCTCGGGATAGAGCCGCAGCACGCCCCGATCGCCCAGCCGCTCGGCCAGCTCGTCGATCGCCTGCCGGGTGATCGTGCGGTCGAGCTCGCCGTACAGCAGCAGGGTCGGCGGCAGCGGCACCTCCGGGTCGACGGAGGCGAGGTTGGCGAGCTCGATCAGGCCGTCGTAGGTGCCGACGCTGAGCTCGCGCAGGATCAGGGGATCATCGGCGAGCCGCGCCGATTCCTCCGGCGCCAGCCACGGCCGGCCGCCCCGGCGCAGCTCGATCGCGAGCCAGGGCAGGGCGAGCGCGCCGAGCCGGAGCGCCAGGTCGTGCAGCTGCTGCAGCGGGACCTCGGCGGCGCGCACGCCGGGGGCGGCCAGGATCAGCCGGTCGACGCCGGTGACCTTGCCGCTGCCGAGGCCGGCGAGCGCCACCGAACCGCCCATGCTTTCGCCAAGCAGGATGAGCGGCAACCCGGGCTCGTCGGCGCGCACCGCCGCGACCACGTCGGCCAGGTCCTGGATCAGGGTCTGGGCACCCGGCCAGACGCCGCGCGAGCCGGTCTCGCCGAAGCCCCGCTGGTCATAGGCGAGCAGGGCGATGCCGCGCGCCGCCAGCCAGGCCCCGAGCGGCGCGAACGCCTGCCGATAGTCGCCATAGCCATGCAGGCTCAACACCAGCGCCTTGGGCAGGCGGTCGGGCTGCCAGCAGGCGAGCGCCAGGCGGGTGCCGTCGCCGGCGATGACGTGATCCGGATGCAGGGTCGGCTTGCGGTCGCGCGCCGGCGCCGCCGGCCGGGGTCGGACCAGCGAGCCGGCGGCCAGCGCCACCGTCAGGCCGGCCAGCAGCACCCGCGACAACAGTCCCACCATCGGCACCCCACGCCCGTAGCCTTTGGCTCCCCTTTTCACCAGAAACCCGCGATGTCAAGGTGCAAGCCGCCGGCCGGAGCCGTGCCAGGCGCCCGCGGGCCCCGGTCAGCCGCTCAGGCGCACCGGCCAGTCGGTCCGACGGTGCTGGCCGGGCGCGTGGAACCGGTAGCCGGTGCCGCCCGCGGCCTTGGCACGATACATCGCCGCGTCGGCCTGCCGGGTCAGGCGCTCCGCCGGCTGGCCGGGCTGCTGCGCGAGCGCGATCCCGAGGCTGGCGCCGAGCCCGACCACGACAGCCGCCGAGCTCGAAGGGCTGGCGGAGGCTGGCCAGGACCTTCTCGGCGATCCAGGCGGCGTCGGCCTGGCCCTGCAGATGTTCGAGGATGATCGTGAACTCGTCGCCGCCGAGCCGGGCCACGGTGTCGGTGCGCCGGACCACGCGGAGCAGGCGCTTGGCGACCGCGACCAGCAGCCGGTCGCCGGCCAGATGGCCGTGGCGGTCGTTGATCGCCTTGAAGCCGTCGAGATCGATGAAGATCACCGCGACCAGGTCGCCGTGGCGCTCGAGCCGGCGGAGCGCCTGGCTCAACCGGTCCTGGAACAGCGCCCGATTCGGCAGGCCGGTCAGGGGGTCGTGCCTGGCCAGCTGGCCGAGCTCGCGCTCGACCCGCTGGCGCTCGACCGCGTGCCGGATCGAGCGGCGCAGCAGGCCGGCATCGCTCTGGCCCTTGATCAGATAGTCCTGGGCGCCGTTGAGGACCGCCTCGAACGCGAGCCGCTCGTCGTCCAGGCTGCTCAGCACCAGCACCGGCAGACCGGGCGCCACCCGGCGCAGCTCGCCGACCGCCCGCAGCCCGGGAACATCCGGCAGCATGAGGTCGAGCAGGACGACGTCGAACCCCCCCGCGGCCACGCGCCCGAGCGCGGCCGCGAACGATCCGACCCGGGTGACCCGGAAAGCGTCGAGCGAGGCCGCCTCGAGCGAGGCCGCGACGTTACGCGCATCATCCGGGTCGTCATCGACCAGGAGCACCTCGTAGCGCGCGAGGGATCGCATCGCAACTCTCCGCGCGGCACAACGTCGCCGCACGATCGCGGCTGCGGCCATGCCCCTACGTCCTTATGGTTGAGGAACGGTAAAACCGGCGGCCGGTTCCCGTTGGGCGTCAGGTGCCGGCGCCCGGTCGGCGGTCTTTAGCCTGAAATTGCTCATGCCCAGGCACCGTTTCGCTCAACGGTTTTGCCAAGCCCGCACTTTCCTGCTACAGAAGTCCGCCGCCAGGTCGACGGCGTCCTGGACTGGTCGAGGTCGGGATGCGAATTCAGGTGAGCGAGGAGGCCACGGCGGGCGACGCCCGCAGCGACATCTGGTCGCTCGCAGGTGGCCGTCCGGTGCGGGTCCTCCTGGTCGAAGCGGCCGCCGGGCCGGTTCAGCCGACGCGCGATCTTTTGCAGATCGCGCCGCACGTCCGCTTCGCGGTCGACTGGGCGCGCGATCTGCAGGCCGGGATGGCGCGCGTGCGGGCCGGCGGCTTCGAGGTCTGCCTGGTCGACCACACCCTGCCCGACGGCGATGGCCTGGAGCTGGTGCGGGCCGCGCAGGCGGCCGGCTGCCGGGCCCCGATCATCCTGCTGTCGGAGACCGGCACGCTCGATCTCGACCTCCACGCCATGGCGCTCGGCGTCGCCGATTTCCTCGACAAGCGGTGGCTCGATCCGCTTCGCCTCGAGCGCACCATCCGCTACGCGCTCGCCCGCCAGGACCAGGCGGAGCGGCTCAGCCGCCTGGCCCAGTACGACGAGCTGACCGGGCTCGCCAACCGCTCGCTGTTTCAGGATCGCCTGGAGCGCGCGCTCGCCTGGGCCAGGCGCCAGCAGCGCCTGGTCGGGGTCATGATCCTCGACCTGAACGGCTTCAAGGCGATCAACGACCGCCTGGGCCACCTGGCCGGCGACCGGCTGCTGGCGGTGATGGCCAAGCGCCTGGGCGGGCGCCTGCGCGAGACCGATACCGTGGCGCGGCTCGGCGGCGACGAGTTCGCGATCCTGATCGAGAACCTCGCCAAGCCCGAGCACGCCGCCCTGGTCGCGCGCAAGCTGCTCGACACGGTGGCGCCGCCGGCCATGATCGACGGCCGGGAGGTGGCGGTCACCGCCAGCCTCGGCGTGGCCCTCTATCCGCGCGACGGTCAGACCGGCGCCGAGCTGGTGCGCCAGGCCGACCGCGCCATGTACCGGGCCAAGGCCGAGGGCGGCAATCTCTGCCGCTTCAGCAGCGACCAGCTCGAGCGCCGGGTCCAGCGCGGCGCCCTCCTCGAGACCGATCTCCGGCGCGGGCTCGAGCAGGGCGAGTTCCAGCTGCACTATCAGCCGCAGGTGACGCTCACCCCGGGCGCGCTCGGCATCTCCGCCCTGATCCGCTGGTGCCATCCCCAGCTCGGCCTGATCGGCCCGGAGCGCTTCCTGCTGCTGGCCGAGGACACCGGCCTGCTCGAGGCGCTCACCAGCTGGCTGTTCGAGGCCGCCTGCAGCCAGGCGCGGCGCTGGCACGATCAGGGCCTCGAGCGGGTCCATCTCGCCCTGCCGCTGCTGTCGCGCCAGCAACTGGCGTGGAGCGGCCTGACCGAACGGCTCGGGGTCTGCCTGCGCGCCGCGGGCCTGACCGCCGGCAGCCTCGAGATCGAGCTCAGCGAGGAGCTCCTGCTCAACGCCGCCGATGGCGGCGGCGGCGCTCTGAGCGCCTTGAAGGCGCTCGGCGTGCGCCTGGCGCTCGACGGCTACGGCCGCGGCCCGACCTCGCTGCGCGGCCTCCAGCTGGGCGTCCTCGACACCCTGAAGCTCGCCCGCGAGCTGCACCAGGACGTGCCGGCCGATGTCCAGCGCGACGCCGTGGTCGGGGCGATCATCGCGCTCGCGCGCGAGCTGGGCCTGCGGGTGGTGGCCGAAGGCGTCGATCGCCAGGACCAGCTTGCCTGCCTGCGGCGGCGCGGCTGCGATGCGGTCCAGGCGTTCATGAGCTGCCCGCCGCTGCCGGCCGAGGCCTGCACCAGCTGGCTGCGGCAAGCGTCCGCGCGGCGCGCCGGTCATCGCGAAGCGGCGCCAGGCGGCGCGGCGCCGGTCGCCGCCGAGCGGGGGCCCCCGGCGGCCTTCCCGGCCGCCCGCTACGCGCTCGCGCGCGCCGCCGGCGAGTCCCGTTAGGCAGCCGACCGGCCAGGCGACCGACGTCACGATGGGTCGCGGCGGCCGACGTCACGATGGGTCCGGCGCCGACTCACGATGGGCCGGCGCCGACGTCACGATGGGTCCGACGCAGGCCCGACTTCACGATGGGTCCAGGCAGCCGACTCGGCGACCGGCCACGCAGCCGACTTCACGATGGGCCGAGCAGCCGACTTCACGATGGGCCAGGCAGCCGACTGGGCGACCGGTCACGCAGCCGAGTTGGCGACCGGTTTGCGGACCGCGACCCGCACCTGATTGCGACCCTGGCGCTTGGCCTGATAGAGGGCTTCGTCGGCGCGCCAGATCAGCTCGCCCAGCGCCTCGCGCCGGTCGAGCTGGGCGCAGCCGACCGACAGCGTGATCGCGCCGAGCTGCCGGCGGCTCGACCGCAGCCGGATCCGGTTGCCGGCCACCGTCTTGCGGATCTGCTCGGCCAGCTGGCGCGCGCCATCGAGATCGGTCTGCGGCAGGATCACGGCGAATTCCTCGCCGCCGTAGCGCGCGGCGAGGTCGCGGCCCTTGACCGACTGGGTCAGCACCTGCGCCACCAGACGCAGCACCTGATCGCCGATCTGATGGCCATGGGCATCGTTGAACAGCTTGAAGTGATCGATGTCGGCGAGCAGCAGGCTCAGCGACTGGCCGCTCGCGCGCGCCTCCTCGGCCGCGATGCCGAGCTCGTAGTCGAAGTATTTGCGGTTGGCGATGCCGGTCAGGCTGTCGGTGTTCGCCTCGTGCTGGGCGTTCGCGAGATCGGTCCGCAGCCCTTCGATCTGCTGCGCCGAGGCCGCCATCTCGGCCTCGACCCGCCGCGCGTGCGCCAGCATGTCGCGGGTCGCCTCGATGATCTCGCCGATCAGCGCCTGCACGTCGGGCTCGGGCCTGGCGCCGTCGAGCTGGCCGCTCAGGGTCTCGAGGCGATCGCCGTAGCTGGTGGCGCCACGGGACATGCCGCCGACCAGGGCGAACAGCTGGGTCATCGTGGTCTCGATCCGCCGGCAGGTCTGATCGAGCAGCCGGACCTGGCGACCGGTGCCGAAGAACCGCTCGTGCAGCTCGGCCAGGCGGGCCTCGGTCAGCGGCTCGCCCTGCGCCTCGATCTCGCGCAGGCGCTCGCTCAATTCGGGGTACCAACCCGAGCAATGGCTGTACCAGATCCGATAGTGATCCGGGCACGGCGCGATCTGTCGCTCGGCCATCGCCTCGAGCGCGTGCGCGGCCAGCTTCCTCGACTGTTCGATCGGCTCGAGATGCATCCGACGACCTTGAAGTGGCAGATCCACCATGGGTGTAGGGGGCGAGAATTAAGGGTACCCTAACGAGACCGCGCGGGCCGGCCCCGCGCCGGCAGGCGCTCGATCAGGCTCAGGAGCGCCGCGCCGACCGGCTCCGGCGCGAAGCTGCGGGCGCGCGCCCGGGCGAGCTCGGCGTAGCGGCGCCGCGTGCCGGCATCCGCCATCGCCGCGAGCGCGCCCGCGAGCGCCAGGCGGTCGCCGCGCGCCACCAGCATGCCGGCGCGACCGTCGTCGAGCACGAAGCGGGCGCCGCCGCCCAGCGCATCGGTGCTGATCACCGGCAGGCCTTCGCGCATCGCCTCCGCGAGCACCTGCCCGAAGCCTTCCTCGTCGGACGCCAGGACGAAGGCGTCGGCGGCCGCGAGATAGGGCCTGGGCGAGGCGACGTAACCCAGCAGCTCGACCCGGTCATCGAGGCCGAGCGCCGCGATCCGCGCCCGCAGATCGGCCTCCTGCGCGCCGCGACCGGCGATCAGCAGGCGGGCGTCGAGCCGTCGCGCGACCTCGGCGAACGCCTCGAGCAGGAGCGGCAGGTTCTTGACCGGCTCGAGCCGGCCGACGCTGACGAACACCGGCCCGCCCGCCCGGCCGGGCGCGAGCCAGGGATGCGGGCAGGCAGCGTCGAGCGGCGGCACCGGCGGCAGGACGTTCGGGATGCACGCGACCCGCGCCGGATCGAGGCCGGCGACCGCGATCGCCTCCTCGCGCACCCCCGGGCTGACCGCGAACGAGCCGTCGGCGAAGCGGTAGAGCAGGCGGACCAGGGGCACGCTGTTCTTCCAGCTCTGGCCGCGGGCGAGGCGCACCGGGTGGTGATGGCTCAGGATCAGCTTGCCGGGCCAGCCGGAGGCCAGGCGGGCGGCGGCCACGGCCGCGAGATTGGGGATGATCGGACCGGCGATCAGGACGTCCGGGCGGGCCGCCAGCAGGTGGCGGCGGAGCGGCCAGATCGCGCCCGCCGAGCCGCCGCCCGCCAGGCGGACGTGGCGCGCGCCCGCCGGGAACGGATGCTCGGCCGCCGCCATGTCGCCGCGCACGGTCAGGAGCTCGAGCGCGCTCACGCCGTTGGCCGCGAGCGCGTTGGCCAGGCCCGAGAAGGCCGCGCCGAAGGTCCCGCTCGACATGTCCTGGGTGAACAGCGCGACCTTCATGACCGGCCGGCAGCCGCCCTGCGAGCGGCTCGCCTACCGGCGCGCATCGACCTCGCCGGGCAGGAGCCAGCCGAGATGGCGGCCGCCGTCGATCGCGATCATCTGCCCGGTCATCGCCGGCGCCTCGAGGATCAGGCGCAGCGTCCGGCAGATCTCCGCCACGCCCGGCGCCCGCCCGAGCGGCGCGGCGCGGGCGAACGCCTCGAACCGCTCGGCGCTCATGCCTTCGTCCGCCAAGGTCGGCCCGGGCGCGATCGCGTTGACCCGGACCCGCGGCGCGAGCGCGCGCGCGAGGTGCTGGGTCAGCGCCCAGAGCCCCGCCTTGGAGACGGTGTAGGAGGTGTAGTGCGGGGTCAGGTTGAGGACGCGCCCGTCGATCAGGTTGACGATGTTGGCCTCGGCGTCGGCCGGCAGCTGGGCAAGCAGGCCCTGGGTCAGGACCAGGGGCGCCCTGAGGTTGACCGCCATGTGCCGCTGCCAGCGCCGCGGGTCGGCGGTCTCCGGCCGGTCGTGCTCGAAGACCGAGGCGTTGTTGACCAGCAGCGTGACCGGCCCGAGGGCGGCGGCCGCCGCCGCGACCAGCCCCGCGGTCGCGCTCTCGTCCGCGAGATCCGCAGCCAGCGCCACCGCCCGCCGGCCGCCCGCCGCGATCGCCGCCACGACCGCCTGCGCATCCGCGGCCGAGCTTCGGTAGTGGACCGCGACATCGAAGCCCCTGGCCGCGAGATCGAGCGCGAGCGCCCGACCGATCCGCTTCGCTGCCCCGGTGACCAGCGCCACGCCGGCGACCGGGGCCGCGCGGGACCGGGGGGGAGACCGGGGCCGCGGCCGGGACCGGGGCTGCGCCCGCGGGCGCGCTCATGCTACAAGCCGAGGCTGGACCCTGCGCTCCGCGCGCCGCCTGGCGGCGGCCCGGAGCCGGTCCGTTCGATGACCCTTGTGTCGATGCATCACGCCATCACCACCCTTTCGAGGCGTCACCGGGGTCTTGATATCGCGCGCCGCCCGCCCGCGTGAAGCCTCGCGGCGCCACGGTCAGAGGATAGAGCCCGCTTGGTCAGCCTGCCGCACGTTTTGTTCACCATCGCCGGCCTCCTGACCCTGATCGGGCTGCTGCAGCCGCTCGCCGCCCGGCTCAACCTGCCGCACACCGTGCTGCTCGCCGTGCTCGGCGTGGTCGTCGGCATCGGCGCGGGCGTCCTCTTGCACAGCTCGCTGCCGCCGGCGTTCGATGACATCGCGGCCCTGATCCTCGACTTCCCGATCACCTCGAGCGGGTTCCTGTACGTCTTCCTGCCGATCCTTCTGTTCGAGGCCGCGCTCACGATCGACGTCCGGCGCCTGATGGAGGACGCGGCGCCGGTCTTCGTCCTGGCCGTGATCGCCGTGCTCGCGACCACGGCTGCGGTCGGCCTCGCGCTCTGGCCGCTGGCCGGGGTGTCGCTGGTCGCCTGCCTGCTGCTGGCGGCGATCATCGCGACCACCGATCCGGCCGCGGTGGTCGCGATCTTCCGCGACCTGGGCGCGCCCGCCCGCCTGACCCGCCTGGTCGAAGGCGAGAGCCTGCTCAACGATGCGACCGCGATCGCGCTCTTCACGGTGCTGCTCGATCTTTTGATGACCGGTCAGCAGGCGGCGCTCGGCGAGGCGGGGCTGGTGTTCCTCAAATCCTTCCTGGGCGGCGGCCTGATCGGTCTGGTCGGCGGCCGCGCGTTCATGGCGCTGATGCCGTGGCTGCGCGATTCCCGGCTCGCCGAGACGACGCTGACGCTGGCGCTGCCCTATCTCGTGTACACGCTTTGCGAGCGCCATTTCGAGGTCTCGGGGGTGACCGGGGTGGTCGCCGCCGGGCTCGTGGTCAACGCCCAGGCGCGCCGCCGCCTGACGCCCGAGAACCGGGCCTTCCTGCACGACGTCTGGCAGCAGCTCTCGTTCTGGGCCGGCTCGCTGGTGTTCGTGCTGGCCTCGATGCTGGTGCCGCGGCTGATGTTCGGCATGCGCGGCTACGACCTGCTGCTGATCGCGATCGCCGCGCTCGCCGCCCTGGGCGCCCGCGTGCTGGTCCTGTTCGGCCTGCTGCCCCTGCTCAGCGCCGCGCGCCTCGCCGAGCGGGTCAGCCACCGCTACAAGTTCGTGATCGCCTGGGGTGCCATGCGCGGCGCTGTCACCCTGGCGCTGGCGCTCGGGGTCACCGAGAACCGCCTGATCGACCCCGAGATCCAGCGCTTCGTCGCGATCCTGGCGACCGGATTCGTGCTGGTCACCCTCCTGGTCAACGGCACCACGCTCCGCCCGGTCATGCATCTTCTGCGGCTCGACCGGCTGTCGCCGGTCGATCAGGCGCTGCGCCAGCAGGTGCTGGCGCTCGCGCTGAGCCAGGTGCGCGACGCGATCGGCACCACCGCCGACGACTACCAGATCGGACCGGGGCCGGTGCGCGACGTGCTCGGCCCCTATCAGGAGCGGATCGCCGAGGCGACCGGCCACAACACCTTCGATGCCGAGATCGCCGACCGCGACCGGATCACGCTCGGGCTGTTCGCGCTCGCCAACCAGGAGCGCGAGCTGATCCTGCAGCACTTCCGCAACCGCTCGGTGTCACGCAAGATCCTCGAGCGCCTGCTGGCCGGCGCCGACGCGATCATCGACGCCGCGCGCGCCGCCGGCCGGCTCGGCTACGGCCGGGCGGCGAAGCGCCAGCTGGCGTTCGGCTGGGGCTTCCGGCTCGCGCACCAGCTGCACCGCCACCTGGGCTTCGACGGACCGCTGGTCACGCGCCTCGCCGACCGCTTCGAGATGCTGCTGGTCAGCCGGATGGTGCTCGAGGAGCTGGCGCGCTTCGTCGCCAGCAAGATGACGCCGGTGCTCGGCCAGCGGGTGAGCGAGCTGCTCGGCGAGATCATCGGCCAGCGGCGGGCGGCGACCGTCAAGGCGCTGGACGCGCTGCGCCTCCAGTACCCGGCCTACGCCGATGCCCTCGAGCGGCGCTTCCTGCGCCAGTCGGGGCTGCGCATGGAGGCGGCCCAGTACCGGACGCTCGCCGCCGAGGGTCTGATCGGCCAGGAGCTGTACAACGATCTGCGGCGCGAGGTGCAGGCCCGGCGCGCCGCCGCGGGGCGCCGGCCGCGCCTCGACCTTGGCCTGGAGACCGCGGAGCTGGTCGCCGATTTCCCGCTGTTCGCCGGGCTCGACCAGGCCGAGCGGGACAAGATCAGCGCGCTGCTGAAGCCGCGCTTCGCGGTCCCGGGCGAGCGCCTGATCCGGCGCGGCGAGAAGGGCGATGCCATGTACTTCATCTCCTCGGGCGCGGTCGAGGTCGCGGTCGCCGGCCAGAGCATCCAGCTCGGCCGGGGCGACTTCTTCGGCGAGATGGCGCTGCTCGACGACCGCACCCGGCGCGCCGACGTGACCGCGCAGGGCTACTGCCAGCTGCTGGTCCTGCCCGACCCGGATTTCCGCACCCTGCTCGCGGCCGACCCCTCGATCCACCGCCACATCAGCGAGGTCGCGGCCCAGCGCCTCGAGATGAACCGCGCCAGCCGCCGGGTGGGCTGAGCCGAACCCCGGCGCCCCCTCAGGCGACCACGACCGTGATGCCGAGCCGGCGGCAGGCTCCGGCGAGCGCGTCCGGCAGGCGGGCCTCGACGACCAGGGCATCGATCTCTGCGAGCGGCAGGACGACGTAGGGCGACGCCCTGCCGAGCTTTTCGCGCGAGGCGAGCACGACCGTCTCGGCGGCCTGCCGGCAGAGCATCCGCTTGACCGCGGCCTCCTCCGGATCGCCGGTCGTGAGCCCGATCTCGGGATGCACGCCGGTCACGCCGATGAAGCAGACATCGGCCCGGACCCGCGCGATCGCCTCCATCGTGGCCGCCCCGACCGCCACGAGGGAATGCTTGAACAGGCGGCCGCCGATCAGCTCGACCTCGACGCCCTGGTGCCCGGCCAGCTCGACCGCGACGCTCGGGCTGTGCGTGACGATCGTGGCCCTGAGGTCCAGGGGCAGGTGCCGGGCCAGCTGCACGGCCGTGGTCCCGCCATCCACGAACACCACCTGACCGGCCCGGATCAGCCGCGCCGCCGCCCTGCCGATCGCCGCCTTGGCGGCCGAGGCCAGGCCCTGGCGGCCGGCAAAGTCGGCGACCGCCGCCGACGCCGGCAGGGCGCCGCCGTGGACGCGCTGCAGCCGCCCCTCGCCCGCGAGCTCGCGCAGGTCGCGCCGGACCGTGTCCGCCGACAGCCCGAGGGCGTGGCTGAGCTCGCGCGCCACCACCCGGCCGTCGCGCCTGAGCACGTCCAGGATATGCGCCCTGCGTTCCCGGGTCAGCATCGTCCCGTTGCCTCACTGCACGATATTCCTTGACTCAGCACGATGCTGCACGTTTGTGAAGCGCCAAGGTGGATCGACGGCCAGCCGGGCGACGCTCGGCGGAGAGGGTTGCCAATGAGCGTCGCGGACCGGGTGCGCGTGCGGGATACGAGGCTGCTCTCGGATGACTGGTCGAGCCTGCGCAAGACGACGTTCGACTTCCGGCGCCGCGACGGCAGCTGGCAGACGCTGACCCGCGAGACCTATGACCGCGGCGATGGCGCCACCATCCTGCTCTACGACCCCGAGCGGCGCACCGTCGTCCTGACCCGCCAGTTCCGCTACCCGGCGTTCGTCAACGGGCACGACGACCTCTTGATCGAGGCGCCGGGCGGCCTGCTCGACGACGCCGGCCCCGAGGACCGCATCCGGGCCGAGGCGGAGGAGGAGACGGGCTACCGGGCCCGCGACGTGGTCCCGGTGTTCGAGGCGTACATGAGCCCCGGCTCGGTCACCGAGAAGCTCACCTTCTTCGTCGGCCGCTACGGGCCCGCGGACCGGGTCTCGGCGGGCGGGGGCAGCCGCGCCGAGGGCGAGGACATCGAGGTCATCGAGATCACGATCGATGCGGCCCTCGCGATGATCGGCACCGGCGCGATCCGGGACGGCAAGACCATCATGCTGCTGCAGCACGCGGCCCTGCATCTCTTCCGCTTCTGAGCCCCGCTCGCGAGGAGCCGCCTCGTTCGACCAGGGCGCAGCCGCCCCCGAGGATCGGAGCAGGATCGGAGCCGCGGGCGGTTGCAGAGGGGATTCATCCGGGTTAAGGTGAACTTTCGTTAATCTGCGTGATCAGCGGCGCTGATCTGAGGGCGAACCCGGTCGTCAGAACCGGACGAGGCGGCAGGGAAGCATCAATTCCAGGCGTGGATAGCGGTCTCGGGAGCGCCGCGTACCGCGGGCCGGGCGCGGCGGACAGACCGGGCGCGTGAACAAAGCACAGGAGGCAAACGGGAGATGACCCTACACCCCATCAAGCTGGCGGCGTTGACCGGCATGGCGCTGAGCGTCGCGATCGCGTCGGCGAGCGGTGCGGCGGCCCAGGAGCGGGTCAGGTGGAAGATGCAAAGCGCCTTCCCCAGCAACCTGACCCATCTCGGCACATCCGGGGTCCGCTTCTCCAAAAACATCGAGCGCGTGTCGGGCGGCAGCTTCCAGATCAAGTTCTACGAGCCGGGCGCGCTGGTCCCGGCGCTCGAATGCTTCGATGCCGCCTCCAAAGGCTCGGTCGAGGCCTGCTGGACCACGCCCGGCTACCACACCGGCAAGATCCCGGCGCTCGCGTTCTTCACCACGGTGCCGTTCGGCCCGCCCTACGGCGAGTTCTTCGCCTGGAAGAAGTTCCACGGCGGCGACGAGCTCAAGAACGAGATCTACGCCGAGCATGGCCTGTACTCGATCGATGCGGCCGCCATCGGGCCCGAGACCTCCGGTTGGTTCCGCAACGAGATCACCTCGATGGATCAGCTCAAGGGCTTGAAGATGCGCTTCTTCGGCCTCGGCGCCCAGGTCATGCAGAAGATGGGCGTGTCGACCCAGCTGCTCGCCGCCGCCGACATCTATCCGGCGCTGGAGCGGGGCGTGATCGACGCCACCGAGTTCTCGATGCCCGACATCGACATCAAGCTCGGCTTCTACCAGGTCGCCAAGAACAACTACTATCCCGGCTGGCATCAGCAGGCCTCGGTCAATGAACTCCTGATGAACAAGGCGGCCTGGGACAAGCTGCCCGACAATTACAAGGCGATGATCGAGCTGGCGGCCGGCGAGAGCATCCACTACACCTATGCCGAGACCGAGGCGATGAACCCGGCCGCCATGGACGAGATGAAGTCCAAGTACGGCGTCACCAACCGGCGCTGGACGGACGATGAGCTGGCCGCCTTCGAGAAGGCGTGGCTCGAGGTCATGCAGGAGCAGTCGGCTGCGGACCCGATCTTCAAGAAGGTCGCCGACAGCTACCTGGCGTGGCGCAAGGCGTACAAGCCCTGGGCCGATGCCCAGGCCTTGAAGGCGACCTATCAGACGCAGTGATCCTGATCCGCGCACCGCGGCCGCCCGGTCCGGTGTTCAACCCGACGAAGATGCGATAGAGGTACCGGGGTCCCGCTTTGAGGACCCCGGTCCCTCGGCTCGTGGAGGCAGGTCGGCGCCATGGAAGCACTCCTCAGTCTCCGCTGGCTGAACGGCAAGGCGATCGGCCTGATCATCGCCCTGGTCGTGGTCGGTGGCGGGTTCGCCGTGCTGGCCAGCCTGTCGCCCGAGCAGCAGACGGCGTTGCTCTACTTCGTCCAGGACTACCTGCCGATCGCGATGTTCGCGACCCTCGGCATGCTGCTGTTCTCGGGCTATCCGGTGGCGTTCGTGCTCGGCGGCCTCGCTTTGCTGTACGGGCTGATCGGCTACCTGCTCGGCGTGTTCTCGCTGATCGAGTTCTTCAACTTCCTGCCGCGGATCTGGGGCCAGGCGGCCGAGAACCTGGTCCTGGTCTCGATCCCGGCGTTCGTGTTCATGGGCATCATGATGGAGCGCAGCGGGATCGCCAACGACCTGCTGTACACGGTCCAGGTGCTGCTCAAGCGCGTGCCCGGGGCGCTGGCGCTCGCGGTCACCATCATGGGCACGATCCTGGCCGCGATGACCGGCATCATCGGCGCCTCGGTGACCATGATGACCGCGCTCGCGCTCCCGACCATGATGCGCCAGGGCTACAGCCACGCGCTCGCCTGCGGCACGATCGCGGCCTCGGGCACGCTCGGCATCCTGATCCCGCCCTCGATCATGCTGATCATCATGGCCGACCTGATGTCGGTCTCGGTCGGCAACGCCTACATGGCCGCCTGGGGCCCGGGCCTCGCCCTGGTCGCGCTGTACGTGCTGTACGTGGTGGTGATCGCCACGGTCAAGCCGTCGATGGCGCCGCCGCTGGCGCCCGGGCTGCTGCACGTGCCGCGCAACGAGATGGTCCCGCTGGTGCTCAAGGCCTTCCTGCCGCCGGTGTTCCTGATCGGTCTGATCAAGGCGTCGATCCTGCTCGGCTGGGCGACCCCGAGCGAGGCGGGCGCGGTCGGCGCCTTCGGCGCGATGCTGCTGGCGCTCTTCAATGGCCGGCTGACCTACGAGACCATGGAGGGCGTCTGCCACTCGACGGCGCGCACGGTCGCGATGATCTTTTTCATCATCATCAGCGCCACCTGCTTCGCCTACGTCTATCGCTCGCTCGGCGGCGACGTCGTGGTCGACTCCCTGATCACCTCGGCCGGCTTCGGGCCCTGGGGCCTGCTGTTCCTGATCATGGGGATCGTGTTCGTCCTCGGCTTTTTCCTCGACTGGATCGAGATCACCCTGATCGTCCTGCCGGTGTTCGCACCCATGGTCGCCGGGCTCGACTTCGGCGATCACGTCGCCAAGCAGGACATGATCCTCTGGTTCATCATCCTGATGGCGGTCAACCTCCAGACCTCGTTCCTGACCCCGCCCTTCGGGTTCGCCCTGTTCTACCTCAAGGGCATCGCGCCGCGCGAAGTGAAAATCCAGAGCATCTACCTCGGGATCATTCCCTTCGTGCTCTTGCAGCTCTGCGCCCTGATCGTCGTCATGATGTATCCGAACCTCGCGCTGTGGCTCATGCACCGGGTCTATGGCGACTAGCGGCGTCGAAGAGGAGCCCAAGGTGACCTCCAGGACCTCCACGCCCGCCGACAAGACCGCCGCGTTCACCGCCCGCAGCGAGCTGCCGACCGCGATCCGGATCAGCGATGCCTTGCGCAACTTCGTCGACTTCGTCGGGGGCTGGGGCGCCTGGCTGATCCTGCCCTTGATCCTGATCACGGTGTTCGACGTCACCGCGCGCAAGCTGGTCTGGATCCAGATCTGGCTGGTCCATACCTTCGGCCGGATCTTCGAATCGACCCTCCTTCAAGAGCTCGAATGGCACGTCCACACGGCCCTGTTCGCCCTGGTCCTGGGCTACGGCTACATCTACAATACCCACGTGCGCGTCGACCTGATCCGGGAGACGCTGCCGTTTCGCAAGAAGGCCTGGGTCGAGTTCCTGGGCCTGACGTTCTTCCTGATCCCGTACTGCGCGCTCGTGATCTACTTTGCGGTCGTATACGCCCACGACTCCTACGTGATTCACGAGATCTCGGCCTCGCAGGTCGGTCTGACCAACCGCTGGATCATCAAGAGCATCCTGGTCTTCGGGCTGGTGGTCGCGGCGATCTCCGGGATCGCGGTCTGGCTGCAGGTGGTGATCGTGCTGTGGGGGCCCAAGGACGTCCGCTTCCCGCTCATGACCCTGGAGTGGCCGGAAGAAGAAGGCAGCAAGATCGAGGGCAAAGAGCGGATCAAGCTCGAGGAGCTGGAACAGGCGACCTGGGACCTCGAAAACGAGAAGCTGCGGAAGGCTTCCAACCCCTCGCCGGTGGGCAGCGCCGATTAGCCCTCGCTGGTTCCGCTCATCCGGTTGCCGTCCGCCGAGCCGCGGCCGGCCCCGGCTGGCACACCGTCGACAGCCGGTCGCGCGCCTGGCCGCAGCAGGCTGCGTGGCGGGGCCTCAGGGCATGATGAACTGGGAGAACTTCGTCAAGCGCTACGTCTGGGATGACGAGCGCACGCCCTATTTCGTCGGGGTCGGCAAGCTCACCCGGCAGCAGGCCGACTACGAGATCTACATCTATGCCATCTTCCTTGGCGCCCTGTTCGGCGTGCTCACGATCGTGGCCCTCGCCGGCGGGCTGCCGCAGGGGCGCTCCCAGGCGGTCGCGCTCTACGGCTTCACGATGGTCTGCAGCACGATCCTGCTCGGCGCGACCAAGCACGTCTGGACCGCCCTCTATTGCAGCGCGGCGCCGGTCGCCGTTCTGTTCCATCTGTTCACCAGCGGCTTCCCGCCCAGGCTCGGCACGATCGACCGCCTGGCGCTGATCCTGTTCGCGCTGGTCTGGCTGCGCTACTCGATGCGGATCGTGGGCCTCGCCAAGGCCTACCCCGATCTGCCCGCCGGCACCGCGCCGCGACGCAACCGTCGCCGGACGCCGCTGCCGCCGCTCGATCACTGAAACCGGTCGACCCGGAAGGGCGTGAGATCGGTGCCCGCAACGCCGCGGCTCACCAGCTCGGCGATCACCCTGCCGCTGTAGGGCCCGAGCTGCAGGCCGACCGGCCCGTGCCCGGTCGCGAGCAGGACGTTGCCGACGCCCGGCACCGGCCCGAGGATCGGCAGGCCGTCGGCGCTCGCCGGCCTGAGGCCGACCCGGACCTCGTGCAGGCTCGCATCCCGCAGCCCCGGCGCCACCCGGAGCGCCTCCGCCAGCACCTGCAGGATGCCGAGCGCCGTGGTCTCCGGACGGAAGCCCGCGCCGGTCTCGCGGGTCGCGCCGACCACGATCCGGCCGCCCGGCCAGGGCACCATGTAGTGGCCGCGAAACGCCGACACGATCGGCCAGGCGCCGGTCTCGGCTCCGGCCAGCCGCAGGTGGAGGATCTGGCCGCGCTGAGGGGCGACCGGGATGCGGACGCCGAGCCCGGCGGCGAAGGCCTCCGACCAGGCGCCGGCCGCGATCACCACCTGGCCGCCCGAGACCACCTCGGCCCCGAGCGCCACGCCCTGCACGTCGCCGGCGCGGATGACCAGGCGATCGACGCCGGCCGCCCTGAGCGTCAGACCGCGCGCCAGGGCGGCCCGCCTGAGCGCCGCCACCAGCAGCCGGCCGTCGACCCGGGCGCCGCGAGCGGCATGCAGCGCGCCCCGGACCGGCCCGAGCGGCGGGAACAACGCCTGCGCCCGCTCGGGCGTGATCGCGGCATGGCCGCCGACGCCGAGCTCACCGAAATGCTCGAGGCTCGCGCGGAGCTGCTCGAGCGGCGCCAGCTCGTCCTCGGAGAGCGCCACGGTCAGCGAGCCGGGCATCCCATAGCCGGTATCGCCCGCCGCCGCCGCGCGCAGCGCCTCGATCAGCTCCGGATAGTGCTGCGCCGCCCGCGCCTCGAAGCGCAGCACCGGATCGGGGTGGTCGACCGCGGTCGCGGTCGAGAGGATGCCGGCGCCGGCATCGCTCGCCCGGCCCGGGTCGGCGCGGTCGACCAGCAGCGTGCGCACGCCGGCCGCGACCAGGTGGTAGGCGGTCGCCATGCCGACGACCCCGCCGCCGACCACGATCGCATCGTAGTTTGCCATGGCCTCCCCCGCCGCGGTCGCGCTAGCTTGCCCCGGACCTCGAGCCCCGACCCCGGGACGCATGCCCCATGCCCAAGAAGACGGCGGCTTTGTTTTACGACTATCCGATCAGCGATGGCGAGGTCTTCGGCCAGGGCCGGCGCGCGCGGATCGCGGCCCTGACCGAGCTCTATCCGGACGTGGTCCACGCCGGCAACTTCGAGCAGCACGCCCCGCATCTGGCCGGCCTCGAGGTGATCTTCGCGACCTGGGGCATGCCGAACCTCACCGACGCCCAGCTCGCGCGGCTGCCCAGGCTCGCGGCCGTGTTCTACGCCGCCGGCAACGTCAAGGCGTTCGCCCGACAGCTCGTCGACCACGACATCGTCCTGGTCAGCGCCTGGGCGATCAACGCGATCCCGGTCGCCGAGATGTGCCTCTCCCAGATCCTGCTGTCCCTGCGCGGCTATTTCCGTGCCGTCCGCCAATACCGCGAGCATCGGACGCCCGGCGCCAAGGCCTTCCCGCGACCCGGCGTGTGCGGCGCGACGGTCGGCCTGATCGGCATGGGCAAGATCGGGACCCGCCTGCGCCAGCTGCTGCGCGACTACCCCCTCGACGTGATCGCCCACGACCCTTTCCTCACCGAAGCCCGGGCGGCCGAGCTCGCGGTCGAGAAGGTGGGCCTTGCCGATCTCTTCCGGCGCGCGGACATCGTGAGCAACCACATCCCGGACCTGCCCTCGACCCGGGGCGTGCTCACGGCCGCGCTGTTTCGGGCCATGCGCGAAGGCGCCACCTTCATCAACACCGGCCGCGGCGCCCAGGTGGTCGAGGCGGACCTGATCGCGGTGCTCGAGGCCAGACCCGATCTGACAGCACTCCTGGACGTCACCTGGCCGGAGCCGCCCGCGGCGGAGTCGAAGCTCTGGGCGCTGCCGAACGCCCTGATCAGCCCGCACATCGGCGGCACGATCGGCCATGAGGTCACCCGCCTTGCCGACTGCGCGATCGAGGAGTTCGAGCGCTGGCAGGCGGGCCAGCCGCTCCGCTACCAGGTGACCCGCGAGGTGCTGGCGACCATGGGCTGAGCTCAGTCGCCGAGCTCGTAAGCGCAGGACGGATCGTCCGGGCGGTGCTGGAGGAGGCGATCGTAAAGCGCGCCCGCGCCCGCCGTGATCGGGGCGACATCGGCCTCCAGCAGGAAGCCCTTGCGCACCAGCGCCTCGGCGGCCGCTTTGACCTGGGTCTCATAGCCCGCGCGCGAGCGGTAGCGCGAATCCAGCGCGGGCCGCGGATCGCCCGCCGCGCGCCGCTCCGCCTCGGTGCGGGCGAACGGGATGAACGAGCCTGACCAGCGGGCGAGGTCGTCGGGCGCGCCGACCTCGGGCCGGCGCAGGTTCCAGCCGGTATAGGTGCCAAGCGGGACCGCGATCGCGGGCAGGCGGATGCCGCCCCGATCGTTGCCGTCGGCATCCGGCAGCGGCACCCTCGTGACGAACGGCGGACCGAAGCCCGGCGGCTCTTGGTCCGCGATCCCCCGGGCCGCGAAGCGGGGGCCGAGATCGAGCCGCGGCGGCTGCAGATTGCGGCCCGGGAGCTGCAGCCCCGGGATCGCCGGAAAGGCGCTGCGGTAGTCGGCGACCGACCCGAGGGTGCCGTCGGCGAGCTTGGGATAGACGCTCGCGGGCGGCGCCTGCCCGCGGGTCGCCCAGGCGTCGAGCGCCAGCAGAAGGGCGCGCATCGGCGGCCGGTGGTCCAGGGGATTGCCGCAGTTCCGGTACGGCCCGCGGGTCGGCAGCCGCCAGTTGCCGTGCTGGGCGCCATCGAACATGTAGAGGCGCGCGTCCGGCGCGAGCGGCAGATCGCGCTCGCCCTCGACGTCGGTGTGCAGGAGCGAGGCCGAGCGGGTCCAGTACTCGGTCGAGGTCGAGGTGTAGAAGAGCTTCGGCACCGCCGCCTTGGCCCGCGCCCGCGCCAGCACGTCGCCCGCGGCGCCGGTCACCGGATCGGTCTCGGGCGTGGTCGTGAACGGGAAAAAATCGACCGGGTACCCCTGGTCCTCGAGCTCGCTCGGATGGCGCGTCGTCTGGGCGAAGCGATGGTTGAAGCTGCCCTTGCCGCCGCCCGCGACGTGGATCAGGGCGCCATCGAACACCATGCGCCCGGCCTCGTCGACGTGCAGCCCCTCGAGCAGCATGTGCTGCAGCACCCGGGCCGACTGCGAGATGCCGAACGCGAGCGCCGCCTGCGCGTCCGGAGCCCCCCCGCTCGCGAGCGGACTGGCCGTCCCGGCGCCATCTTCGGCATCGAAGCGAAAGAACGAGATCGAATCGCGGATCGCGGCCAGGCCCAGGCCCACGACCCGCGGGTCGCGCGCGGTATAGACGAGCTCGTAGATCCGCCCCGGCACGAACCCAGGCTCATAGGCGATCCGGGTCGGGCCCTCGAAGCGCCATCGATCGCGCGGGATCACCGTCCGGGCGCCCGTGGGCGCATCGCGCACCGTGAGCCTGGCGCCGGGCTCCGCCAGATCGGCAGGCGGATAGCCGCGCGAATCGCCCCACATGAAGGCAGCACTCGCGGCCGGGCGCATGAGCACGAACTCGGCCGCGACCGGGCCTTCGATCGGGGCGCCTGCCTCGGTCGCGACCGGCAGCTCGATCTGGAGCCGCCCATCGCCCGGCAGCACGTCCCAGTTCCAGGCGCTCCAGAGCAGGCTGTAGCCCTGGCGCAGAAGGAAACCATCGCCGAGGTCGGCCGCGCGCTCGGGGTCGTTGCTCCAGGGCGCGTCGTCGAAGAACGCGAGCATGCCGAGATTGCCGCGGTTGTCGACCTCGTAGAGCAGGCGGTGATTGCCGCGCGCGAGGTCCTTGGGCCGCAGCAGGAGGAAATCGCCCGCGAAGGTCACGAGGCCGCGGGCATCGCGCGGCGCGAGGCCGAGATCGACGATCCGGGCATTGGCGGGATCGTCGGGGTCGACCGCATAGTGCAGCCGGCCCCTGATCCGCTCGTAGGCGCCGGCCTCGCCGAACGCCATGCCGCCGGCGAGCGGCCCGCGCTCGAGGATCTCGACCCGCTCGACCCTGGCTTCCAGCGGCCTCGCCAGCCCGGGCAGGAGAGCCGCCAGCAGGGCGAGGAGAGCCAAAACGCGCGCATACGACATCGCGGCCCACGATAGAAGCGAGCCCTTGGCGCTGTCGATTGCTATCGTAGCCCAGGATCGGCGCAAGCTTGGGAGGCGAGCCTATGAGCAGCGACTGCCGGGTGACCCGGGTCGAGACCCATCTGGTCGGCGCCCGCTGGTGCAACTGGGTTTTTGCCGAAGTTCACACCGACGACGGCATCAAGGGCATTGGCGAAGGCACCTGCGAATGGCAGGCGAAGGCGGTCGAAGCAGCGATCCACCAGCTCGCCGAGCGCTACCTGATCGGCCAGCCGGCGTTCGCGATCGAGCGCCTCTGGCAGGCGATGTTCCGCAACGAGTTCGCGCGCGGCGGCCCGATCCTGAACAGCGCGATCGGCGCCATCGAGATCGCACTCTGGGACATCGTCGGCAAGGCGCTGGGCCAGCCGGTGCACGCGCTCCTGGGCGGCCGCGTGCACGAGCGCCTGCCGGCCTACGCCAACGCCTGGTACGGCACCGGCGCCACACCTGACGAGGTGGCGAGCGCCGCTGCCGAGGTCCGGAAAAAAGGCTACCGCGGGCTGAAGCTCGACCCGTTCGGCAGCGCCGGCCGCGATCCCGACTACGCGACCATCCGGCGCGCGGTCGATCTGGTCCTGGCGGTGCGCGCCGCGATCGGGCCCGAGATGGAGCTGCTGATCGACTGCCACGGCCGGTTCAGCCCAGGCTCCGCGATCGCGATCGCAGAGGCGCTCGAGCCCTGTCGCCTCTACTGGCTCGAGGAGCCCTGCGATGCCGAGAACGTGGCGGCGCTGGCCAAGATCGGCCGCTCGATCAAGACCCGGCTTGCGACCGGCGAGCGCTGCTACACCAAGTACCACCTGCAGGCGCTGCTCCGCGACTGCGAGGTGGGCGTCCTGCAGCCCGACCCGATGCACGTCGGCGGCATCCTGGAAGCGAAGAAGATCGCGGCGATCGCGGACGCCAGCTACACGCCGGTCTCCTACCACAACCCGTTCGGCCCGGTCGCGACCGCGGCCGCCCTCCAGCTCGACGCCTGCACGACCAACTTCATCATGCAGGAATCCTTCTGCGAGTTCGGCGAGCCCTGGCGCTTCGACCTGCTCGAGCAGGCGCCGCGGCCGGTGAACGGCCACTACGAGATCCCGACCCTGCCCGGCCTCGGCGTCGGCGAGTTCCGCCCCGAGGTCGCCAAGGCCCACCCGTTCGACCCCAAGGCCTTCCTGCCGATGTGGAGCGACGACTGGCGCAAGCGCTTCTAGCCCTGCAAAAGTGGCCCGTTCACCGCATCGTTGCCGCCGCCGCCGAGGGGGAGCATGATCGAACCGTCGATTGATCAGCGAGGCAGACTCAATGCGCATTCAAGCAACCGTTCTTGCGGCGGCGCTCGTGATGGCGCCGCTCGGTGCCCGCGCCGCCGACCTCGTCGTGTGGTGGGACGAGGGCTACAACGCCGAGGAGCACGAGGCGGTCAGGGAGATCATCGCCGCGTTCGAGCAGGACACCGGCAAGAAGGTCGAGCTGGTCTTCCATCCAGAGGCGGAGCAGCCAAAGGCGATCGAGGCGGCGCTCGAGGCCGGCGAGCCGCCTGACTTCGCCTTCGGCTACTATCTTGACTACCATATCGGACCATGGGCCTCCGACGACCGGCTCGTGGATCTCTCGGACGCCATCGGCCACTTTGCCGACTTGTTCGACCCGGACGTGTTCGGCTGGACTGTGTGGCGCAACGCAAGCACGGGGCAAAAAGGCCTGTACGGGCTGCCGATGGGCCGTACGACCTACCACCTTCACGTCTGGAAGAGCCTCCTGGAGCAGGCGGGGTTCACTCTCCAGGACATTCCCAAGGAGTGGGACGCTTTCTGGTCGTTCTGGTGCGACGAGGTGCAGCCGGCGGTACGCAAGGCCCTCGGCCGCGACGACATCTGGGGCGTCGGCCTGTCGATGGGGGTCGGCGTGGACACCCAGAACGGGTTCTTCCAGGTCCTGGCTGCTACCGACGGGGAGTACGTTACCCGCGACGGCCGCCTCGTGATCGATGACCCCGCGATCAGGCGCAAGCTCATCGCGGCCATCGACAGCTACACCGCCTCCTATCGGAAGGGCTGCACGCCGCCCGACGCCGTGAACTGGGCCAGCGGCCAGGGCAACAACAAGGCGTTCCTCGCGCAGACCGTGGTGATGACGGAGAACGAGACGCTCTCGATCACTAACGCGCTCAAACCTGACCGGCCCGACGACTACTACAAGAACTCCGCCACGATCGAATGGCCACTCGGTCCCACTGGCGAGTCTTTTCCGATCGAGGGCTCCGTCTCCGTCGCTATGGTCTTCAAGGATGGCGACCACGTCGCGACCGCCAAGGAGTTCGTGCGCTTCCTCGTGGGCGAGGGTTGGCTGATGCACTACCTCAACTTCTCCAGCGAGCGCATGCTGCCGCCGATGCAGAAGCTCCTCGACCAGCCTTTCTGGCTCGACCCGAGCGACCCACACCGCATGGCCGCGGTGATGCAAGTCGCGTCGCGCCCCATGCAATACGACCACACTCAGGCGTTGGGCGACTCGCGGCACGACCGGGTTTGGCAGGAGTGGACCTGGGCGAAGGCGATCCACCGTGTCGCCGCCGACGGCATCAGCCCCGAGCAGGCGGTCGACGAAGCGATCGCCCGGATCAAGCAGATCCTGAGCGAGTAGCCAGCTGCGCGTCGCTGCTGGTACCTGCCAAGCGGCACAGGAATGCCGATTGCCGTCGCTTGGTCGCTCCGGTAAGGATCTAGCCGATGTGGCTAGATTGGAAGGATGAGCCGTGCAGAACTGGTCGTTGCACGACGCCAGGAATCGCTTCAGCGCTCTGGTCGAGGCAGCGCAGCGCGGCCAACCCCAGCTCGTCACCAAGCGGGGCGCCCCGGCCGTGGTGGTCGTCGCCGCCGAAGAGTTCGAGATCGAGGCTCCAGGCGCATCGGGTGCCATCCTTTGCGGAGCATCTGCTCGCCATGCCGCAGGATGACGAAGCCTTCGACCGAATCGATGCCGACCTGCGCGACCCGCCCTCTGATGTACCTGAGCGACAGGATGGAGCTGACGGGCGCAAGCGCTTCTAGGCGCGAAAAACCGCCTCGAGCGCCTGGCGCATGACCCGCTCGTCGGGGTCGATGCCGGTCCAGTAGGTGATGCCGATCCGGCCCTGGCCGACCAGCATGGCGAGGCCGTCGACCACCCGGCAGCCCTGCGCCAGGGCATCGCGCACGAGGCGGGTCTGCGGCGGGTTCGGGATCACGTCGGCGACGATCATCCCGGGCCTGAGCGTTGCGACGTCGAGCGCCAGCCGGGCATCGACGTCCGGATAGAGGCCGATCGAGGTCGCGTTGACCAGGATGTCGGTGCCCTCGGGCAAGGCGTAGTCCCCGCGCCAGGGCGCGACCTCGGCGCTCAGCTCCCGCCCGGTCTCGGCGCGCACCTTGTCGTTCAGCAGGCCCGCAAGCGCGCGGCCGCGGGCCTCGTCCCGGTTGACGATCGTGAAGCGCCGGGCGCCGGCCAGCGCCATCTCGACCGTGATCGCCCGGGCGGCACCGCCGGCGCCGAAGATCACGACGCTCGTGCCCGAGGGGTCGCCAAGGCGCCGCAGGCCCTGAACGAAGCCCTTGCCGTCGGTGTTCTCGCCGATCCAGCGATCGTCCCGCCGGACGACGCAGTTGACCGCGCCCATGAGCGCCGCCGACTCGCCGAGCCCGTCCAGGTGCGGGATCACGGCGACCTTGTGCGGGATCGTGCAGTTGAAGCCCCGAAAGCCCATCGCGCGCGCCCCCTCGACCGCGGCCTTGAGGCCGGCGGGCGCCACCTCGATGGTCAGATAGCGCCACTCCAGGCCGTGATGGCGAAAGGCCGCCTCGATCATCACCTGGGTCGGGTTCTCGGCGATCGGCTGCCCGAACGCCGCCACCAGCTCCTGCTTGAAGTTCAGCTCCCTGGCCATGCTGCCCCCCATTCCGCCCGGCCGTTCCGAACGGCGCCGCCGCCCGGAAGCTCGTCACCTTCCTCGCCGAGGAGGGGCTGGCTCGCCCATTGGGTGACCTTCATGGGCGACCAAGGATGCCCGCCGATGCGCAAGCTGGTCGAGCAGCAGTTCTGGCTCAACCCGAGCGAGCCCCACCGCACGGCTGCGGCAATGCACTTCCTGCAAGGCGGTCCACCGCGTCGTGACCGAAGGCATCACGCCGGAGCAGGAGGTCGGCGAGGCGATCGCCCGGATCAAGCAGATCCTCGCGGAGTAGCGGCCAGGCACCGGCTTGTCCTGGTTTGCTCTCGTTGGTCGCGAAGCCAGGCCGCGACACCCGCCGGCGCCGGGCACCTCAACCGAAGGCTCAACAACGATCCTTAAAAGCTTGAAAAATGGTCGGAGCGCCGAGATTCGAACTCGGGACCCCCAGTCCCCCAGACTGATGCGCTACCAGGCTGCGCTACGCTCCGACCGGTTTTCGAGGCGAGGCCCGCGCGGTGCGCCGGGCCCAAACTCCTTATAGCGGGCTCGCGGCGGCGCGACAACGCTGTCCGCAGACACCCACGCTCGAAGCCGCGCCGACAACGACCGCCGCGGCCGCGGCGCCGGCCGCCCTCACCACTCATCTGGTCAGTCGGCGGCTTCCTTCAATGCCGCGCGCAGCCCGACCAGCTCCTCGCGCAGCTGGCGCAGCCGGCTGCGGACCTCCGGGGCCAGGATCACGGTCGCGGCCGGCTCGCCGGTGGCGGCCGGAACCGCGCCCGGCTCGGGCCGCCGGACGATCACCTCATCCGCGCCGCCGTCCTCGTCG
>CAVWPO010000012.1:0-19947 GCA_963756905.1 uncultured Alphaproteobacteria bacterium | reverse complement strand
GTCAATCTGTCGCCGGTGCAGTTTCGCGAGGGCGCGGTCACCACGCTGATCGAGAACACGCTGGTCGACACCGGGCTGGACCCGAGCTGGCTGGAGATCGAGCTGACCGAGGGCGTCATGCTCGACAACAACGACCTCGTGATGGCCAGCCTGCGGCGGTTGCATCAGATCGGCGTCCGCTTCTCGCTCGACGACTTCGGCACCGGCTATTCCTCGCTCGCCTACGTCAAGCGGCTGCCGATCCAGCGCCTCAAGATCGACCAGAGCTTCGTCCACAAGCTCGGCCATGACGGTCAGGACGAGGCGATCGTGCGCGCCGTGATCGACCTCGGCCACAGCCTGAGCCTGAAGGTCACCGCCGAGGGGGTCGAGACCGCCGACCAGCTCGCCCGCCTGCACCAGCTGGGCTGCGACGAGGCCCAGGGCGATCTGATCAGCCCGCCTTTGCCGGCCGAGAGCTTTCACGTCCTGTTCCAGAGCCGGGACCTGCCGGCCGTGGCCTCGGGCTGAGCCCGGCCCGGGCATCGGGCGCCGGTCATCTCGATGCGTGCCATGACCGCCCCTTCGCGATCAGGACGAAAGCCGCCGGCCGCGGGTCGGCCGAGATGAGCGTTGAGCCGGTCCGGCCGGCCAGCCCCCAGGCGCTCCGGAGCGACCACCCAAGCGTCGACGCTCCCGACCAGCCGCCAGGGTCTGACCGCTCCGGGCCGAGCGCCGTGGCCGGTTCTGGCCGCCCGGAAGCCGGGCGAGCCCGGGCGCCGGCCGCGCCGGGCGCCCTGCCCGAGCGCGCGCCACGCGGGATGGCGGCCTGGCGGCGGCTCATCGGCCGCCTGAAGGGACGACCCGACAGTGAGCACGAGCAGATCCTGATCCGGGTCGCGATCGCCGCGGCCTGCCTGCTCTACCTTTCTCTGGCGGCGCTCGGCGACGGCCACGGGGCTGCTCTGGCCGAGCGTTGCCGGCCGCTCGGGGTCGCCTACCTCGCAGGTGCCCTGCTCCTGCTCGGCCATCTGCTGTGGCAGCCGGGACCGCGACCGGCGCGGCGCTATGTCGGCATGAGCCTCGACATGCTGACCCTGACGGTGGCGTTGACCGTCGGTGAGGCGACCTCGGCGGTGTTCTATCCGTTCTATCTCTGGATCACCTTCGGGATGGGGTTCCGCTATGGCCACCGCTATCTGGTGGTCTCGGCCCTGCTGAGCCTGGCGGGCTTCGCCCTGGTGATCGCGCTGACCGACTACTGGCGCGGCCAGCCGGCGCTCGCGGTCGGCCTCTGGTTTGGCCTCCTGCTCCTGCCCGCCTATGCGGCGTCCCTGCTGGTCCGGCTGACCGACGCGCTCGGCCGGGCCGAGGCCGCCAACCAGGCCAAGAACCGGTTCCTCGCGACCATGAGCCACGAGCTGCGGACGCCCTTGCACGCGATCATCGGGATGGCCGATCTGCTGCGCGGCACGCCGCTCGAGAGCACCCAGCGCGACATGGTGCGGACCGTGCGCAGCGCCGGCCAGGGCCTGCTCGAGATGATCGGCGACATTCTCGACATCGCCCGGATCGAATCCGGACAGGCCGATCCGACGGTCGATTTCGACCTCCACGACCTGCTCGCGACCGTGCACGCGCTGCTGCACCATCAGGCGCTCGAGAAGGGCCTGACGCTGCACGTCGAGGTCGATCCGGCCGTGCCCCACCGGCTGCACGGCGCGCGCCGCGCGTTGCAGCAGATTCTGGTCAACCTGACCGCCAATGCGGTCAAGTTCACGGAGCTGGGCAGGGTCACGATCCGCCTGGTCGGCGAAGCGATCGGGCCGGACCTGGTCACGGTCCGGATCGAGGTCCAGGACACCGGCATCGGCATCCCGCCCGACGCCCAGGAGCGCATCTTCGAGCGTTTCACCCAGGCCGACGAGTTCGACCACCCGGCGCTATGGCGGCACCGGCCTCGGACTCGCCATCGCCCGTCAGCTGGCCGGGCTGCTCGACGGCGCGCTGGTCGTCGAGAGCACGCCAGGCGTCGGCTCGTGCTTCCGGTTCCGGGGGGCCTTCGCCCGCCGCCCGGACGGTCAGCGGACGCTGAGCGGGCAGGTCGTTCTGGTCGGCGAGGGCGCGGCGGCCGCCGCCTGTCGGCGCCGGCTCGCCGGCTGGGGAGCCGACGTGGTGCCCGCAAGCGGGCCGGAGGCGGTCCGGATTGCGCTCAGCAGAGCCGGGCGGCGACGCGCGCTCGTCCTGGTCGGGGCGCCCGCCGGCGACCTGGATCGGCGGTTGAGCGCCGAGGCGGCCGGGCGCTGGGCGGCCGAGCCGCTGAACGTGGTCCTGCTCGGCGCCGCGCCGTCGAGCGCGGCCGGGAACTACATGGCCCGCCTGCCCGAGGTGGTTGCCGACGATCTCCTGTATGGCAGCCTGCATGCGGCCCTGGCGGTCGGCGACGGGGCCGTCAGCGAAGCCGACGAGCCGGTCACGGCACCGGCCCAGGTCTGGCCCAGCCGGCGGATCCTGGTGGCCGAGGACAATCGCATCAATCAGCTCGTGATCGAGAAGATGCTGCAGAACGCCCATCATGAGGTGACCCTGGTCGGCAATGGCGAGGAGGCGCTCGACATCCTGGCGGAGCGCGAGTTCGATCTGGTGATCATGGATCTGAACATGCCGGTCATGGGCGGCCTGGACGCGGTCAGGCTGCATCGGTTCGCGACCGGCGGCCGCGACCTGCCGCCGTTCGTGGCCCTCACGGCCGATGCCACCAAGGACAGCCGGCGCCAGTGCGAGGCGGCCGGCATGGATGCCTATCTCACCAAGCCGGTCGAGCTGCAGGAGCTGCTGGCGCTGGTCGATCGCCTGACCCGGCCGGCCGCAGCCCGGCCGATGGCCGCCTGGCCGGCGGGCAGCGATCTGCGGCGGTCCTCGCGCGCGGACGGCCTCCGGCCTGAACCGACGACCGCCCTGCCGGTGCTCGATCAGGGGCTGCTCGACCGTCTGCGCCAGCTGGACGACGACGAGGACTTCCTGGTCCGGCTGATCGAGGACTTCATCATCGACGCCGAGCAGCTGATCGCCGAGCTGGAGGCCGGCGCGCTTGCGGCCGACGCGATCACCTTCCGCGACCGGGCGCACGCGCTCCGCAGCAGCGCCGCGCACATCGGCGCGACCGCGTTGTTCGAGCTCTGCCTCGGCTGGCGCGGCATCGGGCCCGCCGAGCTCGCCGAGCGCGGCGCCGACTACGTCGCCCGGCTCCGGTCCGAGTTCGAGCGCCTGCGGCGGGCCCTGCTGGCCGAGCTCGGCGCGCAGCAGGCGCGGGCCCGGGCCGCCCTCAGCCGGCGGCGCTGAGCCGCACCGGGGGCTCGGGCGGTGACTCCGAGGGCGCCTGGGCCCGCGTCCGGCGCCGCTGCTGCGCGACCGCGAGGCGCTCCATGCGCCGGAGATCGGCCTCCTCCAGCTTCAGGGCGGTCGCCACCCAGAGCTCGGTGACCTCGATGAGCTCGTCGTAGCGCACCGGCTGGCAGCGCCGGCGGACCTCGCTCAGCGCATTCAGCACGTCCAGCCGGCGGTGGTTGCGCGCCAGGTACTCGCGCACCGCGGCTTCGCCCCGACCGGGCTCGACCACGAGGTCGACCAGGCCCATGCGCTCGAGCTCTTCGGCCTCGTACAGGCGCCCGCTCAGGATCAGCTGCTGCGCCCGGCAGCCGTCCAGGCGCCGGCAGAGCAGGCTGTAGGCGCCCATGCCCGGGAACATGTTGAACAGAATCTCGGGCAGGCCGAACTTGCTGCCCTGCTCGGCGATGATGACGTCGTTGGTCAGCGCCGCCTCGAAGCCGCCGCCCAGCGCGTCGCCTTGCACGAGCGCTATGGTCAGGACCGGCAGATCGAGTTTGCACAAGTTCTGGTACACGACGTCGACGCAGGCATGGGCGTAGCGGCGCAGTTCGTCCTCGGCGCCGGCGCGGATCAGCTCGATGAACAGGAGCAGATCGCCGCCGAGATTCCAGATCCCCGGCAGCGCCGACGTCCAGACCAGGCTGCGCAGTGGCAGGCGTTCCCTCGCGCCGGGCCTTGCCTGGCTCCCGGCGCCGCCCGCGGCCGCCGGTGCGGAGCGGGAAGCCAGGCCGTGCTTCAGGCGGATCTGCAGGCGGCGGATGGCATCCAGCAGCCGCGGCGTGAAGCACGGTCGCTCGCCGAAGTTGAAGGTGCACCAGAGACTGCCCTGCTCGGCTTCGAAGCGAACCTGCAGGGCGTCGGACTGGCCCTCGAGATGACGCGGATCGAAGCCCAAGGCGTCATCGGAAGGCCGCTCGCGACCGGCGCCGCGCCGGCCGGGAAAGCTCTCGATCCGGGCGATCTTGTCCTGTTCAGCCGGCTGAACCCCGAGCGGGGCCGAGCCGGACAGCATCTGCCTCGTGGAAAGTGCCATGATGTCCTCTCAAGTCTGACCGGTTGTTTGGTTCTGCCCCCGGTCGAAGCACAGAGCCCCATCCATCCCTGCGCTGCTACTGACGTAGCCAGACGACCGAGAGTTCTCCATGAATTTGATAAAACATCGTCAGTGCTTATTCAAGTATATATTTAAATTTTATTTGTCTTTTAAAGTACAATTTAAATCAAATCAAAAATCAATTTCCCAACAATGCAAAGCATTCCGGCGACCGACTGGCCAGGAAGCGGGGGACAGGGGGCGCGCACGGGCGCCGCCGGCGGAGCCAGCCGCCGGCGCGCGGCAGCGGGCGGGCGGGCGAGCCGCGGCGGGCGCGCCCGACGACCCGTGCGCGCTTACTTCAGAATCAGGACCTCGACCCGCCGGTTCGCCTGGCGACCGGTCAGGGTGTCGTTGGACGCGATCGGGTCCTCCTCGCCGCGACCCTCGGTCGCCAGGCGGGCGCCGTTGATGTCGAAGTTGTCGACGAAGAACTGCTTGATCAGATTGGCGCGCCGCTGCGAGAGGACCTTGTTGTAGGCCGCGTCGCCGATCGCATCAGTATAACCGACGATCTTCACCTGGTGGTCGTCATAGGCATTGATCAGCTCGGCAACCTTGGCGAGCGTGTCGTTGGCGGTCGGCTCGATCCGGTCGCTGTTGGTCGCGAACAGACCCTCGCCCGGAACCGTCAGCGCGAGCCCGTGCGGCTCGACCTTGGCGCCGAGATCGACCAGCAGGCCTTCGACCTGCAAGCGCTTCTCCAGCGGCAGGGCGGCGGTCAGCCGCGTCAGCTCCCGATCCAGCGGCGGCTCGCCGGCGTGCGCCGACTTGACCAGATCGAGATCGGCATCGACCGAGGCGGCATCGGTCCCGGCGGTCGCCGCGACCTGGACCGCGGGGGGCGACGCCTTGCCCGGCGGCGGCAAGGGTGGCGCGAGCTGCGTTGGCGAGGGCCGGGCCGGCGACGGCGGCGATGCCGATGGCTCGGACGGCGCCGCGGCCGGGATCGTCTTGGGCGTGCCGGCACCGTCCGCGGCCGCGTCCGCGACCGGCGCGACCGCGCCGAGCGCGGCGTTCAGCTCTTTGATCCGGTCCTCGACCGCCAGCCAGGTTCTGGCGCGCGGCGTCGGCCGCCGAACCGGCGGCCGCCCGCAGCTGCGCGACCTCCTGCTCCAGGTCGTGCTTGCCGGTCGTCACCTGCGTGACCTCGGCCTCGGCCGAGGCCAGCGCAGCATGCAGGCGGTCGACCTCGGGCATGAGCTCGGCGACCCGCTTTTGCGCCTGATCGCGCTCGCCCTGCGCCTTGGCCAGCTGGTCGCGCAGGGTGGTCACCTGCTCCTCCAGGCGGGCGCTCTTGGCGTCCGTGCCCTGGACCGCGGCCTGCAGCTTCGCAAGCCGCGTGTCCGCCTCGCTGCGCGCGCTGGTCGCCGCGTCGAGCCTCTGCCCGGCTTCGGCGAGCGCCGTCTGCAGGCGGGCGATCTCGGCGGTCGACTGCTCGCTCGCCTTGCTCAGCGTCTCGACCTTCGCCGACAGGGCCTCCTGGGCCTTGCGCGCCTCGGTCTCGACCTGTTCGCGCGCCGCCTGGGCGCGCGCCAGGTTGGTGTTCAGCTGGGCGTTCTGCCATCGCATCGCGACCAGCTCCGCCTCGATGCGTTTGGCATCGTCGGCGGCATCCGTGGCGGCCTTGCTCAGCTCGGCGATGCGCGTCTCGGCGGCCTGGCTCGCCTGCTGCTGCGAGCGCAGCGTCGTCAGCTCGGCCTTCAGCTGCTCATTTTCCTGCTTGGTCGCCTCGAGGTCCTTGCGCAGCTGGCCCGCTGCCGCGGCGACCGTCGCCGCCTTGGAGAGGTCCTGGAGGCGGGCCCGGGCCGCGGCCAGCGCGTCGTTGAGCTCCGCGAATGGCGAGCGCTCCTGGCTCGCGGGCGCGGCCGCGCCCGGCGCCGGCGCTACCGGGTCCGCGATCAGGATCACGCCCGCCGGCACCACCAGCGGGCGGCCCGGCGGCAGCGCCGCGGCTTCAGTGCTGAACAGTCCCGTCACAGAGACCGTCAATAGTGCATAGACCGGCAAGCCGCCCAAAGCGGGTCGCACTCGCTGTCGATCGGCCATGGTCCACAATCCGCTGTGCTCGGCCCGGCTCTCGTTTCGAGCAAGCCGACGCGTTGCCAACTTGACTGCAGATCATCGCGCGCGATCCCGGCGCGTCAAGGTAAATGTCGCTCTGGTTCAATTACCAGGCTCGCCGCTCAAGTGCGGCGTGCAATCCAGACCTCGCCCGCGGGGCGCCTGGTTCGCCCGCGACCGCGCCGGTTTTCTCAGAGCCGGCGTCTCAGCCGCGCCCGATCATGCGCCCGAGGCGACTGCTGCGGCGGCCGATCTGGACCAGGGCGGTGAGCGCCTCCGGCGCGCCTTTGAGCAGGTCGTGGATCTCAGGCGCCACGGTCACCAGCCGCCGGCCGGCGAAGGCCTCGTGGTTGGGCTCGATCTCCGAGGGCTGGTAGAGATAGTTGACCATCACGCCCGCGGACTGCCTGAGCCGCAGCGACCCCCGGTCGGCGAGCCAGTTGAGGCGCTCGATCCGGGCGCCGTTGCCGAGGTGGAAGCGGGCCACCTGGTCGAGCGGCAGACCGGCGCCGTCGCGCTCGACCAGATAGCGGGCGGCGGCGCGGATCAGCGGCGCCTTGAGGGCGTCGGCGAACGCGTCCGCCTCGAGCCAGCGACCCTCCCCGAGCACCGCCGCCAGGCCATCGCCGGCGTCCGGACGGTCGCCCGCCGGTCGGGCCGCCGCCAGGGCGCGGCGCTGCTCCGGGTCGAGCCAGGCGTCCTCCGGCTGGCGCTCGAGCCAGGCAAGGAAACCCGGCATCGGCGAGAGGGTCGCGAACTGCCTGAGGTTGGGCAGATCATGGGCGAGATCGTCGACCACCTGCTTGATCAGGAAATTGCCGAAGCTGATCCCGCGCAGGCCATAGAGGGTATTGGTGATCGAATAGAAGATCGCGGTATCGGCGCGCTTGGGATCGAGCCCGGGGCCGTCCTCGTCGAGCAGCGGCTCGATCTCGCCCGCCAGGCCCTCGACCAGGGCGACCTGGAGAAAGATCAGCGGCTCCTTGGGCAGCGAGGGGTGGAAGAAGGCGTAGCAGCGGCGATCGCCGTCCAGCCGATGGCGCAGGTCGCGCCAGGAGCGGATCTCGTGCACCGCCTCGTATTCGATGATCTTCTCGAGCAGGGCCGCCGGCGACTCCCAGGTCAGCCGCTGCAGGGCGAGGAACCCGACGTCGCACCAGGTGGCGAGCACGTGCCGGAAATCCTCGTCCAGCGCCTTGAGCTGCGGGTCCTCGCTCGCCAGCGCCAGCAGATCGGCGCGCATGTTGACCAGGAACTCCATGCCCTCGGGCAGGGCGTTGAACTTGGTCAGCAGGCGCATGCCGGGGGTCACCAGGGCCCGCCGGAGCGCGCGCTCCGCCCGCAGCTTCAGGGCCTCGTCGCTCGCCGCCCGATAATGCTCGATCGCATCCTCGACGCGGCCCCGCTCGACCCCGAACTCGCGCGCCATCAGGCCGAAGAAGCGGGCTCGCCCGATCGGGCTGAGGCCGAGATAGACCGTGGCGATGCTGGCCGCCTGGGCACGCGCCAGGACCTCGCCGCCGCGCGCCTCCAGGCAGGCGCGCATCTCCTCGCTGAGGCGGACCGCCTGCTCGGCCGGCAGGTCGGGATCGTCGCTGCCCAGCAGCGGCGGCAGGGCGCCGGCCGCGATCTCCCGCAGCGCCCGGCTCCAGCGCCCGAGCGTCAGGGCGACCAGGGACGGCGGCGCAGGCTCAGCCTCGCCCGGCGGCGCCACCGGCACCAGGTCGGTGCCCGGCAGGGTCTCGGGCAGAGCAAGGCTCGATCCGGCGGACGGCTGGCCCGGCGCCTCGGTCATGGCGGAGTCCTCGACCCGTAGGGCGGGCGCGAACGGCACCTCCGGCGGCGTCGCGCAGGCCTGGAGCCATGGGCAGGGACCCTAGCAGCCGGGCTCGCTACAAAGCGTGAACGGGCGCGGCCGGGCGGGTCCCGGGCCGGCTAATCTGGCACGCCGATCGGGCCAGGGCCACCCCATGCCCGAAGGCTTGGGCCCGAATGGTGCTGACCCGAAGGGTGCTGGCCCGAACGGTTCCGGGCCGAAGGGCTCCGGGCGGAAAGAGTCTGGCCAGCGGCTCATTAACCGGTCGAGCGGTATCCTGCGGCCGCGCGGCAGCATGGGGGAAGCGGCATGACGGCAGGTCCGGCCGGCGGCTGGCGTCGATGGCGGCGGGCGCGCCGGCTGCCGACGCTCAATCTGGCGCTCCAGGGCGGCGGCGCCCATGGCGCGTTCACCTGGGGGGTGCTGGATCGCCTGCTCGAGGACGAAGGCTTCGCCGTCGAAGGCATCAGCGGCACCTCCGCGGGCGCCCTGAACGCGGTGGTCCTCGCCTCGGGCTGGCTCGCGGGCGGCGCCGCGGGCGCCCGCCAGGCGCTCGCGAGCTTATGGCGGGAGATCGCGGCGCTCGCCCGCTTCAGCCCGCTGCGCGCCGGCGGCATGACCCAGATGGCGGCCGACTTCACCGCCCAGCTGCTCTCGCCCTACCAGCTCAACCCCCTCGGTCTGAACCCCCTGCGCCGGATTCTGGGGCAGCTGGTCGACCTCGAGCGCGTGCGCGCCGAGCGCCGCCTCAAGCTGTTCATCGCCGCGACCAACCTGCGCACCGGACGCGCCCGGATCTTCCAGACCCCGGAGCTGTCCGCCGACGTGGTCCTGGCCTCGGCCTGCCTGCCGCAGATGCACCAGGCGGTGACGATCGAGGGCGAAGCCTATTGGGACGGCGGCTTTGTCAGCAACCCGCCGCTCGCCGCCCTGGTCGAGCACTGCCGCGCGCGCGATCTCCTCCTGGTGCAGATCAACCCCGACGCGGTCAGCGAGCTGCCGCGCACGGCCCGCGACATCCGCAACCGCATGGCCGAGATCGTGTTCGGACGGCCGCTCGCGGTCGAGCTCGAGGCGCTCGCTGAGCGCCGCCGGCGGGCGCGCTCGCCGCTCCGTTGGCTGAGCCCGAGCGCGCGCCGCCTCGCCCGCCACCGCCGGCACGTGATCGACGGCGGCCCGGTCCTGGCGGCGCTCGACCCGGCGAGCAAGATCGACCCGGACTGGCCGCGCCTGGTCCAGCTGCGCGACCTCGGCCGCGCCGCCGCGGAGGACTGGCTGCAGGCGCGCGGGGCGCTGCCGGCCGCGCCGGCACCGGCCGAGCCGGCTCTGCGGCCGCTCGACCCGCCGCCCTTGGCGGGCTCCGCCTAGAGCCAGCCCGCGCGCCGCGCGAAGTCCCTGGGTCGCAGGTGACGCCCGCGGCGCCGTCCGCCGGCGGCGCTTGGCCGGACCCCCGGCGGCGCGCTAGAGTGGCGCCGGAGGTTCGGTGATGCAGGATCTGTTCGCGGCCGCGCGGGCCGCGTTCGACAATGCCTATGCGCCTTACTCGCGATTCCGGGTGGGCGCCGCGGTGCGCGGCGCGTCGGGCAAGGTCTTTGCCGGCGCCAATGTCGAGAATGCGAGCTATCCCGAGGGCAACTGCGCCGAGGCGAGCGCGCTCGCGGCCCTGGTCGCCGCCGGCGAGCGGGAGATCGTCGAGGCCCTGGTGGTGGCCGCGGGCGACCGGCTGTGCACGCCCTGCGGCGGCTGCCGCCAGCGGCTGGCGGAATTCGGCGCGCCGGAGGTGAGGATCCATCTCTGCGATCCCGAGGCCTTGCGCCGGACCGTGACGCTCGGCGAGCTGCTGCCGCTGTCCTTTGGCCTGCGCGCAGGCGGCAATCGAAGCGCGAGTGATGCCGCGGCAAGGGCCGAGCGCGGTCGAGGCGATCCGGACGCGGCGGCCGGGGTTCATACCGCGGGTCGGGCTGGTCCTGGGCTCGGGCCTGAGCACGATCGCGGACGCGCTCGAGGACGCCACGGCGATCGCTTATGCCGACCTTCCGGGCTTTCCGCGCGCGAGCGTCGAAGGCCACGCCGGGCGGCTGCTGCTCGGCCGGCTGGCGGGGATGCCGGTCGCCTGCCTGCAGGGCCGGGTCCATCTCTACGAAGGCGTGCCGGCGGCGGCGCTGGCCGTGCTCCCGCGCACGCTCAAGGCGCTCGGCTGCGAGCTCCTGATCCTGACCAACGCCGCCGGCGCGCTGCGGCCCGAGCTGATCCCCGGTACCGTCGTGCTGATCGAGGATCACATCAATCTGCTCGGCCAGAGCCCGCTGGTCGGCGCCAACGATCCGGCGATCGGGCCGCGCTTCCCGGACCTGACCCAGGTCTACGACCCGGAGCTTGGCGCCCGTCTGCGAAGGATCGCCGGCCGGCTCGGGCTCGAGCTCCCGGGCGGGGTCTACCTTGCGACCCTCGGCCCCGCCTTCGAGACCCCGGCCGAGATCCGGGCGTTCCGGGCGCTGGGCGCCGATCTGGTCGGCATGTCGACGGTCCCGGAGGCGATCAGCGCCCGCCATTGCGGGCTCAAGGTGCTGGGGCTCTCGATCGTCACCAATCTCGCGGCCGGGCTGGGCGAGCATCCGCTCAGCCACGCCGACACCCTGACCCAGGCGGCCGGCGCGGCAGCGACGCTCCAGCGTCTGCTGACCGGTCTGCTCGAGGAGCTGGCCCATGACCATCCGGACCTCAGCTGATCTGCTCCACAGCGCGGCCGCGGCGCCCGCGAGCCCCGAGGCGGCGGCGCGCATCCTGCCGCTGGTCGACCTGAGCGCGCTCGGCGACGCGGTGACCAGCGAGGCGGTCGAGGCGCTGTGCGCCAAGGCGCTCGACGCCGGCGTCGCCGGGGTCTGCGTCTGGCCGCGCTTTTTGCCGATCGCCAAGGCCAGGCTCGCCCACAGCCCGGTCGGCCTGGTCACGGTCGCCAACTTCCCGGACGGCTCGGACGACATCGCCCGGGCCGCGCGCGAGACCGCGGACGGGCTGCTCACCGGCGCCGACGAGGTCGACGTCGTGGCCCCGATCCAGGCGATCCTGGACGGCGACCTCGGCCTGGTCACCGAGCTGGTCCAGGCCTGCCGGGCGAAGGCGCCGGAGCGGACCCTCAAGGTGATCCTCGAGACCGGGCGGCTTGCGGAGCCGGCCGCGATCGCCGCCGCGGCGCGCGCCGCGGTCATGGCCGGGGCGGATTTCCTCGAGACCTCGACCGGCAGGCACGCGGCCGGCGCCAGCCTCGAGGCGGCAGCCGTCCTGCTCGCCGTGATCGAGGAGGCCGAGGGCCGGGTCGGTCTCAAGGTTTCGGGCGGCATCCGCACGACCCAGCAGGCGGCGCAGTACCTCTACCTGGTCGATCATTTTCTGGGCCGGGGTTGGACCGCGCCCGAGACGCTGCGCTTCGGCGCCTCGGCGCTGCTCGACGACCTGCTCAAGGTGCTGACGATCCCGCCCGATCCGGACGATGACGACGACGATGACGCTGACGACGACGGCGAGTAAGGTCGGGCGGGACGACGAGCACGGTCACCTCGTGCATCACCGCGGGCGACCGCGGCGCCTTTCGGTACGACGAAGCGTCTCTGTACGACGATGGCGCCGAGGCCGGGCTAAGAGCCCATCTTCCGATTCGACCGCCACCGGTTCGTGGTCGGCGAGTATGTCACGATCACCGGGCACCAAGGGGGTGCCGCGGACCTTTCGTGTGGTCGAGGCCGCGCCGCTCGAGGGCTCGAGGTCGACTGAGCGGGCGATGCCGTTCATCACCGGCGGTGCGGCGACCCGCACCGCGAAGGGAGTGGTCATGAGCATTCGGTTCGTTCTGACGCCGCTGTTCGGCGAGGCCGCCGACACCGGCGCCCTGCAGGCCGGCCTCGGCGTCGCGCAGCGCTTCCAGGCTCACCTCGGGGCGCTGTTCCTGCGCATCGACCCGTTCGACGCGGTCCCGATCGTCGGCGAAGGCGTATCGCCCGCGATCATCGAGCAGCTGACCGAAGCGGCGGCAGCCGAGATGGATCGCCGGCGGGCGGCCGCCCGAGCGACGTTCGACCAGGCGTGCAGCGCTGCCGGCATCACGCTCGCCGACGCTCCGGCCGGCCCGCGGGCGGCCTCGGCGGGCTGGATCGAGGAGACCGGCCGCCGGGACGAGCTCCTGCCGCGCCGGGCACGGGCGAGCGATCTCGTGGTCTTCGGCTGGAGCGACGGCGAGGCGTCGCCGGATTTCACCGTCGCGCTCGAGACCACCCTGTTCGGGGCCGGGCGGCCGCTGCTCCTGGTGCCGCCGACCGCACCCGCGACCATCGGCGAACGGGTCGCGATCGCCTGGAACGACAGCGCCGAGGCCGCCCGCGCGGTCGCCGGCGCGCTACCCTTCCTGGACCGGGCACAAGCGGTCCACGTGCTGAGCGCGGCGACCCGACGCACCGATCCCGCGCTGGCCGAGGACCTGGTCGGCTATCTGCGCTGGCGGGGCATCAGCGCCAAGATCGAGCCGGTCGCGGCTGCCGACGAGCCGGTCGGCGAGGCGCTGCTGAAGGCGGCCGGCGAGGCCGGCGCCGATCTGGTGGTGATGGGCGGCTACGGTCGGACGCGGCTCAGCGAGCTGATCCTCGGCGGGGTCACGCGGCATGTGCTGAACCACCCGAGCCTGCCGGTCCTGATGGCCCATTGAGGATGGCTGCGTCTGCGAGCATGGGTGCGTCTGCGAGGATGGGGGGCATCTGGGAGGATGGGGCGCATCCGGCCCCGGTTCCCCTGCCGTTCGCCGCCGAGCGCGGCAAGGCCAAGGCGACCTTCCAGAACGGCGTGCGGTCGATCACCCTGCCGAAGCCGCCTGCAATCGCGGCCGAGGCCAGGCGGATCGCGATCAACCCCGGGCAAGTGACCGCCCCACGCCCGGCCGTGGGGCGGGAGCGTTCCGGCCGCGGCCCGGCGCCGCCGGATCAGCAGTGCGGCCGTTTGAGCAGCTCGAGCTTCTCGAGCTTGGCGTCGAGGCTGAAGTCGCCGTAGTCGAGCACCAGATCGCGCAGGACGCCATTCTCGCCCAACAGGAAGTTCGCCTCGAACTCCGGCGTGTCGGCCCCACGCTCGACGTTGTAATAGGCCATGCTGATCGGCCAGGCGCGCTTGCCGGCGCCGTCGGGCGCATCGCCCGCCCGCGCCTCGATCTTGCGCGGCGCCCCGATCACCGACGTGATCTGGGTCAGCGCGTCGAACCCCCAGCCGTCGAACACGTCGTGGCTGAGGATCTGCTGCCCCGCGGCCGCACCCGCCAGCACCCGTTGCAGATGCTCGGTCGGGAACACCGTGCCGGGTGGCAGCTTCACGTCCTTGGTCTCGGGCGCGGAGAAGCTCGCCAGACCGCCGGCGCCGCCCGACCCGAGCTTGGCTTCGCCGCGATACTCCTCCTCCACCGCCTCGCCCTTGTAGCTGCGGATCGTATACTGCAGGCGCGACCCGTCGATCGCCTCCCAGCTGCTGAAGCGCACGTCGCGGCTGACATCCTGCCCTTCGTCGGTGGTCGCGACGAAGCTCAACCGCTGGCGCGACAGCCAGCCGTCGCAGTCGAGGCGCCATTCGATCACCAGGCCGCCCTGCACGTCCGACAGCGCGCCGGTGCCCGGCGTGTCATGCAGGGCCAGCCGATAGGCAGCAAGATGCGGCTCGAGCCCGGCCGCGGCATGCACCGGCACCGCCCCGATCAGAACCGCGATCGCCGCCCAAGCCCAGGTTTTGGCCATTGCCGTCAAAGCGAAGTCTCCTTGGTCCCGTCCATGGTGGCACGATGCGCCCGGATCGGATAGGAAAAACCGAGCCCAGAGACGGTCGGAGGACTCCGGATGACCGCCAGCAAGCCGGTCGTGTTCGTCACCCGCAGGCTGCCCGAGGCGGTCGAGGAGCGCCTTCGGCGCGACTACGAGCCCCGGCTCAACCCGGATGACTGCATCTACGGCCCGGACGAGCTGATCGAAGGCGCTGCCGGCGCGAGCCTGATCCTGACCTGCGCGACCGATCCCTGGCCAGCACCGCAGATCCTGCGCCTGCCGGAGGGCGTGCGTGCGATCGCCACCTTCTCGGTCGGCGTCGAGCACATCGACCTCGCCGCCGCGAGCGCGCGCGGTATCACCGTGACCAACACCCCGGACGTGGTCACCGAAGCGACCGCCGACATCACCCTGCTCTGCCTCTTGGGGGCGGCGCGCCGGGCGTTCGAGGCCGAAGCCCTGATCCGGACCGGCCGCTGGGCCGGCTGGACACCGACCCAGCTGCTCGGCCTCGAGCTCTCCGGCACGGTGCTGGGCATCGTCGGCATGGGCCGGATCGGCCAGGCGGTCGCGCGGCGCGCGCGCGGCTTCGGGATGCAGATCCACTACTACAACCGGCGCCGGCTGCCGCCCGATCTCGAGCACGGCGCCTGGTATCACCACACGCTGGCGTCGCTGTTGCCGCAGGCCCGTTGCCTCAGCCTGCACTGCCCGGCGGGCCCCGAGACCCATCATCTGATCAATCGCGAGACGCTGGGCCTGCTGCCCTGGGGCGCGGTCCTGGTCAACGCCGCGCGCGGCAGCCTGCTCGACGACGACGCGGTGCTCGAGGCGCTCGCCTCCGGCCAGCTGTTCGCCGCCGGCTTCGACGTCTACGCCGGCGAGCCGAACCTCCATCCCGGCTACCGGACCCGGCGCAACTGCTTCCTTTTGCCCCATCTCGGCAGCGCCACGGTCGGCACCCGCAACGCCATGGGCTTTCGCTGCCTCGACAATCTCGACGCCCTGGTCGCCGGCCGCCCGGCCCCCGACGCGCTGACCTGAATTCCGGGCGTCAGGTCCCCAAGAGAAGGAGACCATACCGCCCAGGAGCCAGTCTGTCGGCAAGGGATCGAGCGGGTCGGGCCCAGCGCCGCTGGCGAGCGCGGCACGGATGGCGGGCGCGTTCTTCCTACAGCCTGCCCGCCTCGATGATCCGCTTCAGGAACGCGCGGGTGCGGTCCTCCTCGGGGTCGTCGAAGATCTTCTCGGGCGGCCCTTCCTCGTGGACGACGCCGCCGTAGAGGAAGCACACCTTGCTCGCGACCTCGCGCGCGAAGCCCATCTCGTGCGTGGCGAGCATCATGGTCATGCCCTCGCGGGCGAGCTCGCGCACGATGCTGAGCACCTCGGCCACGAGCTCGGGGTCGAGCGCCGAGGTGATCTCGTCGAGCAGCAGCAGCATCGGCTCCATGGCGAGCGCACGCACGATCGCGACCCGCTGCTGCTGGCCGCCCGAGAGCCGGTCCGGATAGTCGCTCGCCTTGTGCTCGAGCCCGATGCGCGTGAGCAGGGCCATCGCCCGCGCCTCGGCCTCGGCGCGGGTCAGCCGCAGGACCCGGACCGGCGCCAGCGTCACGTTCGCCAGCACCGTCATGTGCGGAAACAAATTGAAGCTCTGGAACACGATGCCGACGTCGCGCCGGAGCGCGTTGAGATCGACCCCCGGCCCGGTCACCCGGTCGCCGTGCAGGCGGATCTCGCCGCCCTGGACCTCCTCGAGCCCGTTGATGCAGCGCAGCAAGGTCGATTTGCCGCAGCCCGAGGGGCCGATCAGGCACACCGCCTGATGCTCCTCGACGGTCAGGTCGAGCCCCTTCAGCACCTCGATGCTGGCGAAGCGCTTGACCACGTTCCGGATCTCGACCAGCGCCATGCCCCGCGTTCCCCGGTGCCCTCAGCCGCTCGCGCGCATGCGCCGCCGGTCGCGCTCGAGCAGATAGTCGACGAAGCGCGCCTGCGGGATCGTGATCACGACGAACAGGAACGCGACCGTGGTCACCGGCGACAGGCTGAAATAGTTGCTGGCCACGATCTTCGCCTGGTTGAAGGCGTCGATCACGCCGATCACGGCGACCAGCGCGGTATCCTTTTGCAGCCCGATGAAGTCGTTCAGCAGCGGCGGGATGATCCGCCTGACCGCCTGCGGCACGATCACGAAACGCAGGGTCTGCAGGAAGGAGAGGCCGAGCGAGCGGGCGGCCGCCGTCTGGCTCCAGTGGATGCTATCGATGCCGGCGCGATAGACCTCGGCGACATAGGCGCCATAGGTCAGCGTCAGCGCCAGGATGGCGAACCATTCGGGCCGGAAGTCCTTGACCAGCGGCAGGCCCGCGAGCGGCAGGCCGAAGCCCACGAGGTAGATGGTCACGATCGCGGGCAGGCCGCGGAAGACGTCGGTGTAGACGGTGGCGATCAGGCGCACCGGCTGGCCCGGAGCGCCCGGCACCAGCCGCGCGATCGCGACCACGAGCCCCCAGATCAGGACCAGGATCTCGGCCGTGCAGAAGATGAACACGTTGGTGCCGAAGGCCGTGAGCACGAGGCCGAACGTCTTGCCGATCAGCGGCAGGAGGAAGAACGTCCGGCCGACCGAGACATTGTTGGCGATGATGAAGAGCGCGCCGCAGAGGACGATGCCGATCGCCGCGCCATAGCCGCAGGTGTACCAGCACCAGGTGCGCGCCGAGGCCCCCCTGACGCGCGCCGCGACGATGTCGCCCGCGGCGATCGCCTCGCGGGCGCGCATCGAGGCGTTGACGCTCAGCAGCGCCGGCACCACGAGTGCCATGCTGAGCGCGCCGAACCCGTAGAGCACGAGATCGACGGCCGTGCTCTCGAACCGGTTCTCGGCCATCACCGACCGGACGGCATGGACCACCCACCAGGTCGAGACGATGGCGAGCACCGCGACCACCACGGCGCTGGTCGAGAAGCCGGTGGCGTCCGTAGGCGCAGAAGGGGCGCGCCAGCGTTCGCCGCGCGCCCCCTCGAGCTGGCTGGCGTGTTCCACCCTCGCGGCCTAGGGCGACCGGCGCCGCCGGATCACGGCGTGAAGTAGGGCACCTTCGTGGGATCGGCCCCCCAGGTGGCCGCCAGGTACTGGGCCGAGAGCTTGTCGAGCGTGCCGTCGGCCTTCAGGGCCTCGATGATCTGGTCGATGGCCTTCTCGTTGGGCGAGCCTTTGGGATAGATCGCGCCGTAGGTCTCACCGGTCGAATACTGGCCGACCACCGAGAAGCCGCCGTTCGAGACCGCGGCCTGGCCGAGCACGATCGCGGTGTCGGTCATCGCGGCGTCGATCTGGCCGGCCTGCAGCGCCGTGAACATCGAGGGCGTGTCCGGGAACACCTTGGCCGGCGTCTTGGGCTTGAGGACGTTGGCGACGAAATCGGCGCCGGTCGTGGCCTGCTGCACGCCGATCCGCAGGTCCTTCATCGCGGCGGAATCGACCGGGGTTCCGGTCTTCACCATCACGCCGATGTCGGAGGAGAAGTAGGGTACCGAGAAGTCGACCACCTTCTTGCGCTCATCGGTGATCGAGATCTGCGAGAGCGCTAGGTCGAAGTCCTTGGTCTGGCCGGCGACCAGCGCATCCCAGGCGACGTTGACGACCTTGACCTTGTCGAGGCCGGCGCGGTGCGCGATGTTGGCCGCCATGCAGTACTCGTAGCCATCCTTGATGGTGTCGGGCGTGTCGCCGTTCCACCAGCCGGGTGCCGGCAGATTGACCTCGACCGTGAGCTGTCCGGCTTGCGCGGGCGTGAACGGAAACGCGCCCTTCTTGCCGTACAGCTCGCAATTGCCGATCATGTCGGCCGCCTGCGCCCCGCCGGCCGCCAGCGTCGCGATCGCGAACGCCAACGCCAATGCGCCGCGGCGACCAAGCCGCGTCAGTCCGAGCTTGTTCACGGTGCGTCTCCTTCCGTTCATCTTTCCAGCCGTGCGACGGGCTGCTCGGTCAAGACCATACTCGCTGCCGGCTCGTGGTCGTCGCTACTCCTTGAGTACTAGGCCGGAGGTGGTACCGCCGGCTGCTGCTGGGTGATGGCGTGGATGCCGCCGCCGCCATGGACCAGGTCACTGGCGTCGATCTGGACCACGCGGCGGTCCGGAAAGGCCGCGGCGATCGCCTTGTAGGCCGGATTGTCCATCGCCGTGTCGAACATCGGCATGATGACGGCGTCGTTGGCCAGGTAGAGAGAGACGTAGGAGGCGGGAATCCGGCTGCCGTCGGGGCGCAGCTGCGCTCCCGGCTGCTCGATCTCGACGATCTCGAGGGCGCGGCCCTTGGCGTCGGTCTCCGCGCGCAGACGCGCGAGATTGTCCTGCAGAACCGCGTGGTTGGCGTCCTCCGGGTCGCGACAGACGAGCGCCAGGACCACGCCCGGCCTCGCGAAGCAGGCGAGGTTGTCGACATGGCCGCCGTTGCGGTCGCCGACCAGGCCCTGCTCGAGCCAGATCACCTTGGCGATCCCCAGGTGGTCGGCCAGCGCCGCCTCGATCTCGGCGCGGCCGACGCCGGGGTTGCGCTTCGGGTCGAGCACCGAGCCCGCGCAGACCAGGCAGGTGCCCTCGCCGTCGACGTGCAGGGAGCCGCCCTCGAGCACGATCGGGGCAACGAAGCGCGGCACCTTCAGACGCTCGCAGATCGCCTCCGCTAGGCGCGCGTCCTTGGCGTAGTTCGGCGCCGACTGGCCGTAGCCGTTGAACTGCCAGTCGATGCCGGCGAGCTGACCCTGCGGGTCGGTGACCAAGGTCGGCAGCGTGTCGCGGGTCCAGGAATCGTCGTAGTCGAGCGGCAGGACCGAGATCCCCTGGCCGCAATGGAGCGAGGCCTCGGCGGTGAGCTCGGGCCTTGCGATCATGGTCACCGGCTCGAACTGCGCGATCGCCTGGGCGACCTCGGCATAGGCCTGACGCGCCGCGGCCATGCGCTCGCCCCAGAGCTCCTCCCGGCACGGCCAGGCGATCCAGCAGCGCTCATGGCGCGCCCCTTCGGGCGGCATGGCGAAGCCCAGTTCGCGGGGTGTGCTCACGCGGACCCTCGATCTCCGTTGACCCCGGCACCACAGTACCGGCGCCCGCCGGTCCGGCGCAACCTCGCGTGCGGGGGGCCCGGCCGGCGCGCCCGGCGGCGGCAGCTGGTCGCCCGGCCACGCAAATAGATCTCAGGTACATCCCTTGCACCGCAAATATTGCAGGCGATCGCCAAAGTCTTCGCGAAACCGCCCGCCGCGGTCTGCGTCTTCGTGTTCGAGCCTCAGGCGCGGTGGCGCGCCATGTAGGCGCGGAGGATCGCGTTCATGCGCAAGCGGTAGTGGCGATCCTGGGCGCGGAACCAGTCGATCACGTCCTCGTCGAGGGCAAGCGTGAGGCGCCGCTTGCGGACCGGCGGCACGGGCTGGGCCTGCTCGACCCAGTCGGGATCGAGGTCCTGCCAGTCCGGGTCGGCCGCGGCGGCGGCCTCGACCTCGACGTCCGACATCGCGCGCACCCGCGCCCAGTCGGTCAGGGTCTCGCCGCGTTCAATCCGGCGCAAGGCCTCTTGCGCGGAGATGCGCGTGATATTGCCTTCGCTCACGGCGCTTGGCCCTCCTTACGCTGATGATCCGGATGATCTCTTCGCGCCCCCCTCGGAGCGTGAAGGCGACCGCGATCTCGATCCCGCCGTCGCTCCGGATGGCGAGCCATCGCTTCTCACCGGCGAAAACCGCCACACCGTCCAGAAGTCGATGCCATGGTCGAGGGCATTGCGCCGGCGCTTGGTCTCGTCC
>CAVWPO010000011.1:0-173910 GCA_963756905.1 uncultured Alphaproteobacteria bacterium | reverse complement strand
GGGGCTAGGTGTCGTTGCTATGAAGGTTGTTCATCCGAGGCATGGGGTTGAAGCTGTGGTTGCGAGACCTGAACAGCTGCCCCGGGAGCCTCGGATGAACGTCCATAAGCATGCGCGCATGACGGTCCATGGTCGACTCCTTCTGGTCCAGCGGGTGCGCCAGGCCGGCTGGCAGGTGGTGGCCGCAGCGGCAGCGGCCGGGATCTCCGAACGCACCGCCTACACCTGGCTGGCACGGTATCGGGCGGGCGGCGAGCGCGCCCTCCATGATCGCAGCTCGGCGCCCGCCCGATCGCCCCACCGGCTGCCCGCCGAGACCATCGCCATGATCGAGCGCCTGCGCCGCCAGCGCTGGAGCGGCCCGCGCATCGCCCGCGCCCTGGGCCGTCCGGTCTCGACCATCGGCACCGTGCTGCGCCGGCTCGGGCTCGGCCGCCTGAGCGCGCTCGAGGTCAAGCCGCCGGTGGTCCGCTACGAGCGCCGCGCGGCCGGCGAGCTGCTCCACATCGACACCAAGAAGCTCGGTCGGATCGGCGGCCTCGGCCACCGGGTTACCGGCGACCGCCACCACCGGGCGCGCGGCCTCGGCTGGGAATACCTGCACGTCGCGATCGACGACGCCTCGCGCCTGGCCTACACCGAGGTCCTGCCCGACGAGCGCGGCGCAAGCTGCGCCGGCTTCCTCGCCCGCGCCGCCGCCTGGTTCGCCAGTCTCGGCGTGCGCATCGAGCGGGTCATGACCGACAACGCCTTCGCCTACACCCACGCGCGCGCCTTCAAGGCCACCCTCGCCGAGCTCGGCGCCCGCCACCTCACCACGCAGCCCTATCGCCCGCGCACCAACGGCAAGGCCGAGCGCTTCATCCAGACCGCGCTGCGCGAATGGCTCTACGCCCGCCCCTATGCCAGCTCCGCCGCGCGCGCCACCGACATGCCGGCCTGGCTGCACTGGTACAATCACCACCGACCCCATGCCGGCATCCACGCCGCTACCCCTGCCACCAGACTGAACAACCTCCTTGGCAACAACAGCTAGGCAAGCTACGGGCAGCCATCAAGACGGGTCGATCTTGTTCTGGGTGGCGCCATGGCGGACCGCGACGCGCCCGATCGCGCCGCCGGGTCCGATCCCGCGTCCGGTCGTTTCATGCCACTTTGGCAGGGCCAACCATGGCCGATCTTCCCCGACCGACCGCCCGAGCGCTTGCCAGCCGGCGGAACGGCGCCCGCTCGCAAGGGCCAAGGACCACCGCCGGCAAGGCGCGCTCGGCGCGCAATGCGCTGACCCACGGCCTGCGCAGCCGCAGGCAGGTCCTGCTCCACGACGAGGACGCGGCCGAGCTCCGCGCCTTCGCGGCCGCGCTGCAGGCGGGCGTCCGCCATCGCCGAACGAACCCGGGAAAGCGCGGCAGAGCAATGGCTTGACCCGCGAGACCAGGGTTGAGCCCGTGGGCCGGCCTGGGTCGAGCATGGCGCCAGCCCTTCCATGGCGGCGCCGAGCGGGCACGCCGATCGGGCGGCGCGCCCCTCACCGAAAGGTTGCGTTTTCGCGCGGTGCAGGTAAGCCTCAGAGCCGGGGGATCGGCGGCAGCGGCCGGCGATCCAGGTCGGGGCCGCGGGACCGGGAGCGGACGCTATGGTTGGGAAGTGGAGCGCAATGGGGGCTCTGTGCAAGCCGCTGCTGCTGGCAGGTCTCCTGCTCGGCCTCGGGGCCTGCACCACGGCCCTGCCGCCGGAGCAGATCGAGGCGATGGGGCCGCCCTTGCCCTTCAACGAGCAGCTCAAGGAGGGCTATCTGCAGCTCGCCGAGGCCCAGCGCCAGCAGACCCACCCGGTCAACTGGTATCACTTCCGCAGCAAGGCGCGCGCGGCGATGCTGGGCGACACGGTCTGGCCGGACAAGGTCGCGAGCCGGGCGGTCCCGGCGGCCTCGCAGGCCGAGGCGATCGAGCTGCGCGAGCGCCTGCTGCGGGCGCTCGAAGGCGGGGCGCGCAGCGCCGCCCCGGCCGAGGCCGCCGCCGCCCAGGTCAACTTCGAATGCTGGCTGCAGGAGCTCGAGACGATCCAGAACCCGGCCCACTTCAGCGACTGCAAGGACACCTTCCTGGCCGCGCTCGCCAAGTCCGAGAGCGCGCTCGTGCACACGCCCTACATGGTCTTCTTCGACCCGGGCAGCGACCGGATCACGCCCGATGGCATGAACGTGGTCACCTCCGCGCGCCGGGCCGCGCAGATCGCGCGCCCGCCCCGGATCGCGGTCACCGGCTACGCCGACCCGTCCGGCGAGAAGCGCGCCAATCAAGCGCTCTCGCAGCAGCGGGCCGATGCGGTCGCGGCCGCCCTGCGCGCGGGCGACCTCGCGGGCGGCACGGTCACCGCCGCGGCCGCCGGCGCGGCGCCGGGCACGACCGCCGAGCGGGCGCGCCGGGTCGACATCACCTTCGGCGGCTGAGCCGGTCCGGGGCGCGGGGCGGGGCGCTTGCGGCCGCCCTGCTCCCGCATCGGCGCGCGGCGCGGCCCGAAGGCGCCCGCGATCAGTTGATAGGGATCGGAATTCGGCGCGCCCAGGTTGGCACCGCCCGGCGGCCGCCTCATATGAAGCGGATCCCGCGGGCCGCGCCCAGGGCGCGGCCGTATGCGAGCCGGCTCGCATCGCTGCCCGAGGTTGCGCCATGAAGAAGTTCCTCCTGATCGTTCTGGGCCTGGTCGTCCTGCTGATCGGCGTGGCGCTGGTCCTGCCCTTCGTCATCCCGACCGAGACCTACAAGCAGCAGCTCACTGCCCAGGTCCAGCGCCTGACCGGCCGCCAGCTCACCATCCAGGGCCCGCTCCACCTCTCGCTGCTGCCGAGCGTGGCGCTCAAGGCCGAGGACGTGCGCTTCGCCAACGCGCCCGGCGCCGCCGACCCGGACATGGCCAGGCTCAAGGCGCTCGAGGTCGAGCTCAAGGTCTGGCCGCTCCTGCACGGCGCGGTCGAGGTCGCGCGCTTCGTCCTGGTCGAGCCCGAGATCCATCTCGAGGTCGCCAAGGACGGCCGGCCCAACTGGCAGCTCGGGCCGAAGGCTGCCCCCAAATCCGCCCCCGCGCCGGCCGGCGGCGGCAACGCCGCGGGCGGCGGCACCACCCTGCCGGTCAGCGAGATCAAGCTCGGCGACATCCACATCCAGGACGGCACGCTCACCTATGCCGACGCCACCAGCGGCGCGCATGAGCGCCTCGAGGCCATCAACCTCGCGATCCAGCTGCCGGACCTCGAGAGCCCGCTGCAGGCGGCTGGCGCGCTCGCCTACAAGGGCCAGACGATCAAGCTCGACCTCAAGCTCGATCAGCCGCTCGCGGTGATCCGGGGCGGCGCCTCGCCCCTCCAGCTCGCGGTCGATTCGACGCCCGCCAAATTCGGCTTCACCGGCCGGGTCAGCAACGGCGCCAGGCCCGCGGCCGCGGGCGGGCTCGATCTCGCCGTGCCCTCGATCCGCAAGCTCGCGGCCTGGCTCGGCAAGCCGCTCGACTTCCCGGGCCAGGGCCTCCAGAGCCTGACCCTCAAAGGCAAGCTCGACGGCTCGCCCGAGCGCGTGGCGCTGACCGACCTCGCGATCGGCCTCGATCAGATCGCGGCCAAGGGCGAGCTCGTGGCCGACCTCGGCGGCGCGCTGCCCAAGGTCAACGGCCGGCTCGACCTCGGCGCGGTCGACCTCAACCCCTACCTGCCGCCGCCGGCCCCAGCGGGCACCCAGCCGGCCGCGACCGGTCAGGCAGCCCCCGGCCGGCCAGCAGCCGGGCGGCGGCCAGGCGCCGGCCCAGGCCGGCCGCGCGCCGGGCCAGCAACCCGCGACCGAGGCCGCCGCCGGCTGGTCGGACGAGCCGATCGCGCTGCCGCCCTTGGGCGGCGCCGACGTCGCCTTCGAGCTCACCCTCGACAAGCTCCGGGTGCGCGCGATCGAGCTCGGCCGCACCGTCCTCGACCTCACCCTCAAGGACAACACGCTCGTGGCCGCGCTCAAGCAGTTCGACCTCTACGGCGGCCACGGCAGCGGCACGCTCAAGGTCGCGCTCGAGAACGGCGCGCCCGCGATCAGCCAGCAGTTCAAGCTCGACGGCCTGCAGGCCCGGCCGTTCCTGACCGCAGCCGCCGGCTTCGAGCGCCTCGAGGGCACCGCCGCGACCGAGCTCGCGCTCACCACCCGCGGCCAGAGCCAGCGCCAGCTGGTCTCGAACCTGAACGGCAAGGGCAAGGTCATCTTCGCCGATGGCGCGCTGGTCGGCATCAACCTCGCCGCCATGGTCCGCAACGCCGCCGGCGCCTTCCTCAACCCCGAGGCCGGCCAGACCCAGAAGACCGACTTCGCCGAGCTCGGCGGCACCTTCACGGTCAGGCAGGGCATCCTCGCCAACGACGACCTGCACCTGCAGGCGCCGGCACTCCGGATCGGCGGCCGCGGCACGGTCGACCTGCCCAAACGCACGCTGGACTACCGGCTCGAGCCCAAGGCCGCGCCCACCCTCGAGGGCCAGGGCGGCCAGCAGGAGGTCGCGGGCATCCTGGTGCCGGTGATCATCCGCGGCCCCTGGGACCATCTGACCTTCGCCCCCGACCTTACCGGCGTGGTCGAGAGCGCGCTCAAGGACCCCGCAGCCGCCAAGAAGCAGCTCGAGGACCTGGGCAGCCAGGCCAAGGGCCTCGAGAAGGCGCTCAAGGACGGCAACAAGAAGGGCGGCAGCGACGCCCTGGTCGAGGGCCTGAGCAAGGCGCTCGGCGCCGACCCGAGCCCGGCCCCAGAGGGCAGCAACGCCCCCAAGGGCCAGCCCAAGCCCGAGGAGCAGGTGCAAAAGCTCCTCAAGGGCCTGCTCGGCAAGTGAGCCGGATCACCGCCCGGAGCCGGCGGGTCATCAGGGTCTTCACGCGGCACAGGCGGCAGGCTACGGCCGATCAGCGCCCGGAGAGCGCGGCACCATGAGCGACAAGCTTACCAGGATGCGTTCGGGCGAGGGGCTTGACCAGAGCCTGACCGACTGGGCGTGGCTCGACGCCTTGACCGACGAGGAGATCGCGGCGGCGATCCGGAACGATCCGGACAGCTTCGAGCCCGAGCCCGGCGCGCTCGAGCACGCCCTGGTCGTCCGCGCCAGCCGCCCCCAGCAGCGGCTCACGCTCCGCCTCGATGCCGACCTGATCGCATGGTTCAAGGCCCAGGGCCAAGGCTACCAGGCCCGCATGAACGCCGTGCTGCGCGCCTATGTCGAGCGCGCGCGCAAATCGACGCCCTGAAGAGCCAACCAGCTCATTTCCGCAGGCGGGTAGGCGCAAGGGGCCGCGCACCTGTGGCATGCAGGCCGGTTTCCGAGAACGTTTTCGCTTCCTGCGCGCCGCCGCTGCCGTCCTCGACCTCGGTCCGCAGACCACGTAGGATCGGCGCGCTTGTCCCTGAGAGGAGCAGCCGGGATGGCGAAGGTCGATCTCGAGTTTCTCGCCCGCCAGATCGAGCGCGTGATCACCGACCTTGCGACCCTGAAAGATGACGCGATGGTGGTCATGGCGCGCCTCGACCGGATCGACGCCACCGTCCAGAGCCTGGTGGTCGAGGTCCGCGCCATGCACAGCCGCCATGAGCGGCTGGCGTGATCGAGCACGCGGGGAGTGACTTGCGTGAAGGTAAGGTCCGACCTCCGGCACCCGAGACCCAACCCCCTCGGGAGACCCCCCCAATTCCACCCAACGCGTAAGCCGGGCCTCGCCCATGTCACGTCGCAACAAGGCATCTTAACCTCAGGGTGGTGAACTTTCAAATGCTCTCCGAGTTGGTACTCAGAAATTTCCGTGGCTTCGACCAGCACAGGGTTCCATTCCGGGACAAGGTTATCATGATTGGTCGAAACAATGCTGGCAAATCCACAATCGTCGAAGCCCTCCGACTCCTTTCCATCGTAGCCAGCCGTTTTAGACGCTTAAACTACGTTGAGACGCCTCGCGAAGTCGGACTATCTGTGACCGAACCATGCGTAGCGCCTTCTCTCCGAGGGACGAATATAGATTTAAAACACGTTTGCCATCAATACGGAGAACCGCCGGCCGTCATAGAGGCAAAATTCGACAACAAAAACGCCATCACTATCTATATGACTCCGGACAATCAGATATTCGGAATGATCTTCGACGACAGAGGTCGGGTAGTTGGAGACAAGATGCAGGCTCGGCGAGTTCTGATTTCTCCAATTCATGTCCTACCACAGGTACGACCGTTTTTACTCGAAGAGACCCAACGAGATGAGTCGTATGTTCGCGCTTCCGTGTTGACGGATCTATCTCCGCTGCATTTTCGGAATCAATTGTGTCTCTTCAACGAATATTTTGATGAATTCAAGTATCTAGCTGAAGCTAGCTGGCCTGGCTTGCGGATCCGTGAATTAACAACCGAGATGACGGACAGTGGTATATTTCTGTCGCTGTGGATACAGGATGGACCTTTTGTGGCGGAGGTCGGACGAATGGGCCATGGCCTTCAAATTTGGCTTCAAGCGATTTGGTTTTTAGCGCGTGCTAAGCCAGATCAAACTCTTATACTCGACGAGCCAGATGTTTATTTGCATGCGGATTTGCAGAGAAGATTGGTACGACTCCTATTAGCCAGGAAAAATCAAGTTATTATGACTAGTCACGCAGTTGATGTGCTTGCGGAAGTTTCACCTGAACAAATTTTGATCGTAGACAAAAAAGCGATCTAGATCATCGTTCGCGACTTCCATACCAGCCATTCAAACTGTGATTGATCACCTCGGAGCAGTGCACAACGTGCAACTGGCGCGACTCTGGGGGGCTCAAAAGTTGCTCCTGGTCGAAGGCGAGGATATCTATATACTCAAATATTTTCAGAATTCTGCTGTTTCCACTGAGCGAGGCTCCACTTGACGCTCTTCCTAATATGTCGATTGGCGGTTGGGGTGGATGGAACTACGCCGTCGGGTCGTCTATGCTACTTAAAAATGCGGGTGGAGAAAAATCACGCCGTACTGTATTTTAGATTCAGACTATCATACAAGGGAGGAGATCGCCAAGCGGCTGAAAGACGCTAGCGAAAGACGTGTCGAATTACACATATGGAAGTGCAAAGAGATCGAAAATTACTTGCTCGTGCCCGAAGCAATATCGCGAGCGGTGGAGATGCCATCACGAAACAGGAGGGTCGACCCGGAGGAGATACGAAGGCGGATTGATAGCATCGCGGATGAGCTAAAATCGGAAATCGTGGAAGCGATAGCGGAACTTCGCCTGCAAAAAGACCGGCGGCGGGGCGTAAAAGCGGTGATGGGTGAAGCTCGGCGGGAAGTGGAGGGATGTTGGGGAGCGTTCGAAACAAAGATAAAGATCTTGCCGGGCAAGAGAGTACTGTCAGCATTGTCGGACGAAATGCAGCGAGATTTTGGGGGGGCCGTTACAGCTGGGAGAATAGCCCGGAGCATGCGGGATATTGATATAGCCGACGAAGTACGGAAGGTGCTTACCGCGATCGAAGAGGGCGTGGCTTTCGAGAAAGGGAGAGATCAGGCTTAGCTGCGAATAGGTCGAGGGGAAAGATGTCAGAGGGGGAAAAAGGTGTCAGGAACAGTGGCAGGAGCGTGTCAGGAGCCTTCTCCAGACCATGGTGAGGCGTAGCGGGCGCACGCGCCCGCGATCATGACCCGGTTGCTCTCGCCGACGATCTGGACGATGATGTTGCCCTGGCCGTCGACGTCGGCGCGTTGCTGGTTGGCGGGTTGCTGCATCGCTCGAATCGCATCATCGAAACCGGGGGCGATCTCATCACAACGCGAGTTCCGACGCCAGACGTTTCCATCAGCGCGCGCCGGCGGTCGCGGGGCTCGCTGCGTGGTACAGAAGTGTCGCACGGGTGTGCAGCGTGCGGGAGGCGCTCTTCGGTGGAGTTCTCCAGGTCGATGGATCGCGCTTGATCCGCGGCCGCCGCAGAAATCCTGGGTTTTTCGCCAACCGGGCGCGTCTCCAGTCAGTGTATTGATCCTCCAGCGGTTGATCCTCGCCGGCCGTCGTTGCGAGGCTCCGATTTCGGACGCGCGATTCTGAATCATCGAGGTTCCACAAATGTACCATGCTGCGTCACTTCTCGATCTGATGTGCGCGCATCGCCAATGACAGCTTGGATCAATTCAGTCTTGTCTCGGTCAAACATCAGCGGAGTCGCCACATGAGTTCATGCGGCAGGAGCGCCTGGACGTGAGAATATCAGACGAAAAATCGGCAATACAGACAATCCGACCGACGAAGACTGGTCAGCGCGAGCGGGTTCCGCGATCCATCCGGAGCCTCCATCGGATCAAGCGGCATGGAGGTGGAGGCGGATGGAGGCTCAGTTGGCGCCGAACAGGCCCTTGATCGAGCGGACCAGGTGGTCGACCATGGTGCCGAAGGCGTCGGCGACCGGGTTCTCGCCGGGCTTGGCGGGCGGCGGGGCCGGGCGGAAGGGGAGGTCGCCCTCGGCGCGCAGGATGAAGTCGCGGAAGATCTGGGCCGGCAGGGTGCCGCCGCTCACGCCCGGCATCGGCCGGCCGTCGTCGTTGCCGACCCAGACGCCGGCCACCAGATCGTCGGTGAAGCCGATGAACCAGGCGTCCCGGTTGTCGGAGCTGGTGCCGGTCTTGCCGGCGACGAAGCGGCGCAGCGCCGCCTGGCGGCCGGTGCCGCGCTCGAGCGTGACCTCGAGCATCGCCCGCATCTCGCGCACCACCGAGGGCTCGAGCACCGGCTCGTCGACCACCCGGCGCTGGTAGAGCACGGCATCCTTGGCGCCCGCGATCGAGAGGATCGCCTCCGGCCAGACCAGGCGGCCGCCGTTCGCGATCGAGGCGTAGGCGCCGGTCAGCTCGATCAGGCGGACCTCGGAGCTGCCGAGAGCCAGGCTCGGCTGGTCGTGCAGGCTCGAGGTGATGCCGAGCCGGCCCGCCATCTTGAGCACGGGCTTGTGCCCGACCTGCTCGGCAAGGCGGACGGCCGCGGTGTTGACCGACTGCGCGAAGGCATCGGTCAGCGTGATCGCGGGCGGATAGGCGTCGTCGTCGTTGCGCGGCCGCCAGCCGTCGATCTGCAGCGGCGCTGCCGAGATCTGGTCCTCCGGCCTGAGGCCCGCCTCCAGGGCGGCCAGATAGACGAACAGCTTGAAGGCGGAGCCGGGCTGGCGCTCGGCCTGGGTCGCGCGGTTGAACTGGCTGCCGGCATAGCTGCGGCCGCCGAGCATGGCGCGGACCTGGCCGTCCGGGGTCATGGCGACCAGGGCCGCCTGGAGGCCCTTGCTGCCGGCGTGCGCGAGGACGCCCGCGACCGCGGCCTCGGCCGCCTGCTGGAGCTTCTGGTCGAAGGTCGTCCTGACCTCCAGGCGCGGCTGGCCGGGGTCGGCGTAGAGGCGGCTCTCGGCGGCCACCCAGTCGGCGAAGTAGCCGCTGTCGGCCTGGATCTTCGGCGCGGCGACGGTCGCGGGGTGGGCCAGCGCGGCGGCCGCCTGGGCGTGGCTCGCAAGCCCCTCCTCGACCATCGCGTCCAGGACCACGGCCGCGCGCTTTTGCGCGAGCGCGAGATCGCGGGTCGGGGCGAAATAGGAGGGCGCCCGGATCACGCCCGCGAGCATCGCGGCCTCCGCCAGCGACAGCCCGCCCGCGGGCTTGCCGAAGTAGCGCCGGGCCGCGGCATCGACCCCGTAGGCGCCGCTGCCGAGGTAGACCCGGTTGAGGTAGGCCTCCAGGATCTCGCGCTTGCTGAAGCGGGCCTCGATCCAGAACGCGTAGAGCACCTCCTTGGCCTTGCGCACGAAGCTGCGCTCCGGGCTCAGGAAGGCGAGCTTGGCCAATTGCTGGCTGATCGTGCTGCCGCCCTCGACGATGTGGCCCGCCTTGAGGTCCTGGACCAGCGCCCGGGCGATGCCGATCGGGTCGATGCCCGGGTGCTGGTAGAAGCGCCGGTCCTCGATCGCGACCACCGCCTTGGGCAGCCAGGGCGACATCTGCCCGAGGCCGAGATCGTCGCCGTAGCGGTCGCCGAAGCTCGCGAACACGACCCCGGCCCGATCCAAGAGGTTGATCTGGGCGTTGCTGCCCTCGGCCGGCAGCCGCCTCAGGTCGCCCAGATCCAGGCTCGTGTACCAGCCGAGCAACACGATCATGAGGACCAGGCCGAGCGGCCCGAGCAGGAGCCAGGGTAAGCGACGCCGCCGGGCAGTCTGGGCCTGGCTGCGCGACCGGCTCGCGGCGGCCGCACGCTGGTTCGGCGCGCGCCGGCGCGGGGCGCTCTTGGCTCGGGCCAAAGCCGGCGGTCCGAGGCGGCGTCAGCCCGGCCGCTCGGGCTCGACGATCTCGAGCTGGATCACGGCGGCGTTGATCAGCACTTTGCCGCGGTGCTCGAAGTTGACCGTGACCCGCTCGCCGACCACCGATTGCACCTGGCCGGTGCCCCAGTCCGGCTGGGTCGGATGGCGCACCAGGGCGCCGGGCACGAGAAGGGAATTCATGGACCTCATACCGCCGGAACGTCATCGAGGAAAAGCTGGCTCTTACTATCGCATCTTAAAGCACTACGGCAACCCCGCGGGCAGAGATCCAAAGGCAACCGCCGCGCCACTGCTGAAGGTCCCGGGAATCGATCCTGCCCAGGCCATTGCGTAGGAGTTCGGCAGCAGCCGTGGGCCACGAGGATCAGAGGGGACGTGCCGCTGGCGCTCTCACCGACGATACCCGGCGATCTCGTTGCGCGCCACGGGCGAGGGTCACATGGCGGAGGGCGCGAACCGGGGCGCGCAGGGTCGCGAAATTGACGCTCGGATCACGGATCCCGACGACGTGCCTGCGCGGGTGGGTCATCAGGGCGTGCGGCGGAGCCTGGGATCGAAGATGTCCCGGAGCGCTTCGCCCAGGAACGTGAAGCCGAGGGTCGTGAGGATCAGCGGCACCCCGCCCGCGAGCACGAGCCAGGGGGTCGAGCGGATGAAGGCGTAGCCGTCCGCCAGGATGTTGCCCCAGGAGGGCGTCGGCGGGCGGACGCCGAGGCCGAGGAAGGAGAGCCCGGCCTCGACCGTGACCACGACCGGCACGTCCATGGAGGCCAGGATCAGGAGCGGGCCGATCAGGTTCGGCAGCACGTGGACGCCAAGGATGCGGGCCGGCCCGGCGCCGAGCGAGCGCTCGGCCAGGATGAACTCGGTGGCCTTGAGCGAGAGGGTCTGGGTGCGGACGACCCGGCCGTAGACCGGCACCGAGGTCACGATCAGGATCAGGATCACCATCTCGAGGCTCGGGCCGGCGAGCGTCACCGCGGCGAGCGCGAACATGAGGGTCGGGAACGAGCGCACGGTGTCGAACAGGAGCAGGAGCGCGCTGTCGAGCCAGCGGGGGCCATAGCCCGCGAGCATGCCGAGCAGGATGCCGAGCCCGAGCGAGACCGAGATCGACCAGAAGGCGACCTCGAGCGCGACCCGGCCGCCGTAGAGCACGCGCGAGAAGGTGTCGCGGCCGAGCTGGTCGGTGCCGGCGAGGTGGGCAAGCGAGGGGCCGCCGAGCCGCGCCCGGACGTCGAGCGCGCTCGGGTCGTAGGGCGCGAGCCCGTGGGCGAAGAGCGCGCTGGCCAGGAACAGGGCGACCAGGATCAGGCCGGCCAGGCCCTGCGGATCGACGAGCAGGCGGCGCAGTCCTGGGAAACGCTCCGGACGCGCATCGGGAACGAGAAGTGGGGCAAAATCAGAGGCTGGCGCGGACACGGGGGTCGAGCCAGGCGTTGAGCAGGTCCGCGAGCAGCGCGCAGAGCACGAACAGGATCGTCGTGACCAGCACGGCGCCCTGGACGACCGGATAGTTGCGGGTCAGCGCCATGTCGTAGATCAGCTTGCCGATGCCGGGCCGCGCGAACACGATCTCGGCGAACACCGCACCCGAGAGCAGGTTGCCGATGCCGACGCCGAGCAGCGTCACGGTCGGCAGGATCGCGATCTTGAGGGCGTAGCGGTAGGTGATCATGCGCTGCGGCAGGCCGAAGGCGCGCGCGGTGCGGATGAAGGGCTCGCCCAGCACCTCGAGCATCGAGGCGCGCACCAGGCGGGCGAGATAGCCGACCCAGCCGAGCCCGATCGCGAATGCCGGCAGGATCAGATGGCGCAGCTGGTCGCCGGGATCGCCCGCTTCGCCCGCGCCGATCGCCGGCAGCCAGCGCAGCCAGACCGCGAACAGCAGGAGCGTGTAGAGCGCCACCACGAAGGCGGGCACCGCGATCGCGCCGACCGTGATCACGCCCGAGAGCTTGTCGAAGGCGCTGTTGCGGTGGACCGCCGAGTAGCAGCCGAGGGGGATGCCGAGCAGGATCGCCCAGCCGAGCCCGGCGCCGGTCAGGGCAAGCGTATAGGGCAGCTGCTCGAGGACGATCGTGGTGACGCTCCGGTTGCTGAAGACGTCGGCGCCGAGATCGCCCCGCAGCACGCCGCCGAGCGAACGTCAGGAACTGGGCGTAGACCGGCTGATCGAGGCGCATCCTTGCGAGATAGGCGTGGCGCATCGCTTCGGTCGCGCGCGGGCCGAGCGCGATCGTGATCGGATCGCCCGGCACCAGGTGGATCATGCCGAACAGCACCGCCATGGCGCAGATCACGATCACGAGCGCCAGGCCGAGCCTGCGGATGGCGTAGAGCGTCACGCTGCCGAACCCTCCCCGCTCGGTCCCCGGACCGATCATGGGCCTCCCGATCAGCGCCAGGCCGATCAGATCGAGGCCGATCGACGCCCAGGCCGGCCGGCGTGGGGGCCGATCGGCGCCAAGCCAATCGGACCGATCAGCCCAGGCCGATCAACGCGTGGCCGATCACCACCGGGCCGATCACCACCGGGCCGATCAACGCCCTGGCCGGCCGGCGCCGGACCAATCGGACCGATCAGCCCGGGCCAATCAACGCCCCGACCAATCAACGCCCCGGGCAATCAACGCCGGGCCGATCACCACCGGGCCAATCAACGCCTGGCCCGTGACCGCAGGGCCGATCCGGTCCTCGTTAACCTCTCGTCAACCAGGGGTCACTAACCTGTTCGGGCTCGATGGTCCATGCGACCGTGGGACTCGGTGCGCCATCAGAATTTTGGCCGGCACGGAGTCCCAGGGTCGCATGGACCACGCCAAGGAAGCCTCGCCGCCTGAGGTTAACGTTCGGTGAACGGTCGATGCTTGGGGTAGCTGCCTGCGTAGGGGATGGTTTGGGATCCTATGCACATGCGCCTCAAACACGGATCCGTCGTGATCCGAGGCTTCCGGCGAATCCGCGCAAGCTCCGGGGCCGGTCCCTCGCTCAAGGCCCGCTAGTTGTCATTGCTTTGAACGTTGTTCATGCCCGGCAGCCCCTGGTGCGGTATTGCCTTCTCGCGGAGCATTCTCGCCGGGTCGGGCCGCAACCGGTCAAGCCAGCGGAGCTGCCGGCTTCGCCGGTTGCAGCCTTGACGGGTCGCACCCGCCCGGCACACTCGCCAGCAAGAGGAAATGCCGCAGAACCCGCCTCACCCTGAACAACGTTCGTGGTAACGACAGCTAGGCGCCCGGCGTCGATGCCCGCGTCCGGCGCGTGCGTGAGTCGGGCGTCAATGCGACGTCCGCTCTGTCTCGCCTCGATCAGAGGTCCTTGCACAGGCGAAGCGCGTCGTAGATCGCGGCGTGGATGTTGCGGCTCGAGACCGCGTCGCCGATGCGGAAGAGCTGGAAGCGGCCGTCAGGATTGCTGACCACGGCCTGCGGGCGGCCGGCGATCAGCGCTCGGTAGTCGACCTCGCCGCGGTTGGCGGAGCGCTCCTTGAGCGCAAAGTAGAGATCGTCGAGCGGCAGCGTGCCATGCTCGACCACGACCTGGTCGACCAGGCGCTGCTCGGTCCGGTCGCTGTAGTCGCTGCCGAGGATCGCCGCCAGCCGGTTGCCGGCGCGCCGGACCTCGAGCAGGCGCGTGTTGATCGTGATCCGCACGCCCCGCTCCTTGAAGCAGCGGGCGTAGGCGACGTGGTTCAGGCCGCCGATCTCGGGCGCGAAGTAGCGCTCGGGCGTGACGATCTCGAGCTTCGCCCCGGCCTCGGCCAGCGCTTCCGCCGCCTGCAGGCCGGGATGGGCGCCGTTGTCGTCGAACAGCAGGACCTCGGCGTCGGCCGCGCTTGGCGCGCCCGGGGCGCCGGGCCTGGCATCGCCTGAGAGGATGTCCCAGCTCGAGACCACGAAATCGGCGCCGGGTCCGAAACAGCCGGGGTCGGGAAGGCCGCCGGTCGCGACGATCACGACCTCGGGGTCCTCGGCCAGCACGTCGTCCGCCTCGGCGAGCTGGTTGAAGCGCATCTCGACGCCCTGCTTCTGGCATTGGGCGATCCGCCACTCGGCGATCCCGATCAGCTCGGAACGCCGGCGGGTGCGGGCCGCGAGCCGGATCTGGCCGCCCGGCTGATCGGCCGCCTCGAACAGCACCACGTCATGACCGCGCGCGGCGGCCACCCGGGCCGCCTCCAGGCCGGCCGGACCGGCGCCCACCACGACGACCTTCTTCTTCGGGCCCTGGCCGCGGGCGATGACGTGCGGCACGGTCGCCTCGCGGCCGGTCGCGGGGTTGTGGATGCAGAGCGCCTCGTGGCCCTCGTAGATCCGGTCCAGGCAATAGGTGGCGCCGACGCAGGGGCGGATGTCCTGCTCCAGGCCCGCGGCGACCTTCATGGCGATATGCGGATCGGCAAGATGCGCCCGGGTCATGCCGACCATGTCGAGTTTTCCGGTCGCGATCGCGTGGCGGGCGGTCGCCACGTCGTTGATCCTTGCGGCGTGGAAGACCGGGAATTTGGTGACGGTCCGGACCTCGCCCGCGAAGTCGAGGTGCGGCGCCGCAGGCGTGCCCTGGATCGGGATCACCTTCGAGAGGGCGGCATCGGTCTCGATGTGGCCGCGGATGATGTTGAGGAAGTCGACCTGGCCCCTTGCCACGAGGCGCTGCGCGATCTCGAGCCCCTCGGCGCGCGAGAGGCCGCGCTCCCAGTCCTCGTCGGCGACCATGCGGATGCCGACGATGAACTCGCGGCCGACCGCGGCCCGGATCGCATCCAGGACCTCGAAGGTGAAGCGCAGGCGATTGTCGAGCGAGCCGCCGTAGGCGTCGGTCCGCCGGTTGGTCGCGGGCGACCAGAAACCGTCGAGCAGATGGCCGTAGGCCTCGATCTCGATGCCATCGAGGCCGGCCGCCTGCATGCGCTCTGCGGCCGCGGCATAGGCCTTGGTGATCCGGGCGAGATCCCAGTCCTCGGCCTCCTTGGGAAAGGAGCGGTGCGCCGGCTCGCGGACCGGCGAGGCGGCCAGCACCGGCAGCCAGTCGGCCTTGTTCCAGTTGGTGCGCCGGCCGAGGTGCGTGATCTGGATCATGACGGCGGCGCCGTGCTCGTGGCAGTCGTCGGCGAGCCGGCGCAGCCAGGGGACGATCTCGTCGCGGTACGCGTGCAGGTTGCCGAACGCGGCTGGCGAATCTTCGGCGACGATCGCGGAGCCCGCGGTCATGGTCAGCGCGATCCCGCCCCTCGCCTTCTCGACGTGGTAGAGCCGGTAGCGGTCCTTGGGCAGGCCGTCCTCGGAATAGGCGGGCTCGTGCGCCGTGCTCATGATCCGGTTCCGCAGCACGAGGTGCTTCAGCTGGAACGGCTGGAGGAGCGGATCCCGCGTCGAGCTGTTCATGCCGTCCTCCTGGGCGCGCCTCAGAGCCGCAGGGCGAGCGCGCGGCCCTCGTGGATCGCGATCACCGCGAGCCGTGGTGCCACGCGGTCGTCGACGATCCGCCGGAAGCCCGGGCTCACGGCATCGTCCGCGACGCGGAAGTTTCTCCGACCGGAGAAGAGCATTCGTGACCCGCCCCGAGCGGTCAAGGGCTTCAGCGGCGGCCGTAGAATGTGCGGTTGCGAGCGGCGGCCTGCGGCCTATCTTCCGAGGGGTCGGCTTGGGTTCGGGTTGTCATCATGTTCGCGCCGGGCGCTGGAAGCCGCCGGCTGGCGCCGCTGGATGCGGTCGAGCGCCGGCGGCACAAGCTGCGCAACCTCCTGCAGTCGGCCCTGCTGCTCGGCGGCATGGTCGGCCTGCTGACGGTCTGCGGCTGGCTGCTGTTCGGTCCGGACGGGGTTCTCGGCATGGCGCTGGGCGCCGCCCTGGCGCTGGTGTTCGGCCGCGGGGCCTCGCCCCGGATGGTGCTCCGGGCATATGGAGCGCGCGCGCTCGCCCCGCACCAGCTGCCGGCCGTGTTCGCCGTGCTGGCCCGGCTGACCGGGCGCGCGGGGCTCGCGCGGATGCCGCGCCTCTTCTACATCCGCACCGTTCTGCCCAACGCGTTCGCGGTCGGCGATCGCGACGACGCGGTGATCGCGCTGACCGATGGCATGCTGCGTCGCCTCGATCTCCGCGAGCTGGCCGGCGTGCTGGCGCATGAGATCAGCCACATCCGCAACCGCGATCTCTGGCTGATGAGCCTCGCCGATCTGACCGGCCGGCTGACCCGGGTCATGACCCTGGCCGGCCTCGGCCTGCTGGTCGTCGGCCTGCCGCTCTGGCTGAGTGGCCGGGCGCATCCGCCCGGGCTGCTGATCCTCCTGCTCGTGCTCGCGCCGCAGCTGACCATGCTGCTGCAGCTGGCGCTCTCACGGGCGCGCGAGTTCGAAGCCGATCTGGATGCCGCCGGGCTGACCGGCGATCCGGCCGGGCTGATCGCGGCGCTGGTCAAGCTGGAAGGCTCTCGGCGTGGACTCTGGGAGCAGATCCTGATGCCGGGCTACCGGCTGTCGGAGCCGTCGTTGCTGCGCAGCCATCCGCCGACCGGGGAACGGATCGCCCGCCTGCAGGCGCTCTATGGGCGCGCGGCGGCAGCCGGCCCGGGCTTCGCCGCGGCTTCGGTCGATTTCGCCGGGCCGGCGATCGGCCCCCGGCCGCACAGCCGGCTGCTCGGCTACTGGCACTGAGCGAACGCGGCGGAGCGGTCGGTACGGAGCTCCGCCTGGCTCAATCAAACGGCAGTCCAGCGCTGGAAATCGGTATACCCCAGGTCGTGTCCGTGATATCCGATTCTCTGCCACTGGCGATCGCGGCTGGGCGGTAGCGCAATCCGTCGCAGACCTCGGGGAGACGGTACGGAGGCGGCCTCATGGATGCCCCCAGCACGGACGAGGCGTGGGTTGATCCGACCTGGACCCGGCTCGAGGGTCAGATCGAGGCCTACGAGCGCCAGGCGGCCGAGGCCCAGCACGCCTACCGGCGGCTCAAGGTGCTCGAGGTCGTGCTCGCCGCCCTGATCCCGTTCCTGGCCGGCTTTCAGGACAACCTGGCCGCTGTCCTGCCGATCGCCCTGCATCTGTTGCCGGCGGTCCTGATCGCGCTGCTCGGCGTCGCGGTGGTGGTGCTCGAGGGCTTGCAGCATCTCAACCAGTACCATCAGCTCGGGCTCAGCTGTCGCGCGACCTGCGCCGCCCTGGAGCGCGAGAAGTTCCTGTTCCTGGCCGATGCCGGGCCGTACGGCGCGACCGAGGACAAGCGCGCCCAGCTCGCCGAGCGGATCGAGGAGCTGATCTCGAACCACCACGCCGGCTGGGCCTCGACCCGCTCCCGTCGTCCGGAGACGCGGGCGCCGTACTGAGATCGGTCCCCCGAAATTCTCGCCTTCGGAGGCGCGCCTGCCATCCGCCGGCCCAGGTGCGGCACACCCGGCCCCGATCCCGGATCCGCGCTGGCTCAGATCCGGTTCAGCGGGATCTTGATGTAGGAGATGCCGTTGTCCTCGGGCGGCGGCAGCTCGCCCGCGCGCATGTTGATCTGGATCGAGGGGATCAGGAGCTTCGGCACCTTCAGCGTCTTGTCGCGCTCGGTGCGGGTCTTGACGAATTCGCCCTCGCGCGTGCCTTCGTGGACGTGGATGTTGCGCTTGCGCTCTTCGGCGACCGTGGTCTCCCAGGCGATCGCCCGGCCGCCCGGGCCGTAGTCGTGGCAGACGAACAGCCGGGTCGCGGGCGGCAGGGCGAGGATCTTCGCGATCGAGCGGTAGAGGGTGGCGGCATCGCCGCCCGGGAAGTCGGCGCGCGCGGTGCCGCCGTCGGGCATGAAGAGCGTGTCGCCGACGAACGCCGCATCGCCGATCACGTAGGTCACGCAGGCGGGCGTGTGCCCCGGGGTGTAGAGGACGTGGCCACCCAGCGCGCCGATGCTGAAAGGCTCGCCGTCCTTGAACAGATGGTCGAACTGGGCGCCGTCGGTGTTGAACGTCTTCTCGAGGTTGAACAGGTCCTTGAACAGCTTCTGGACGTCGCTGATGTGCTCGCCGATGCCGATCCGGCCGCCGAGTTTTTCCTTGAGATAGGGCGCAGCGCTCAGATGGTCGGCATGCGCGTGGGTCTCGAGGATCCAGTCGACCACGAGGCCCTGCTCGCGGACGAACGCGATCACCCGATCGGCAAACTCGGTCTGCGTCCGCCCGGCCGCCTCGTCGAAATCGAGCGCGGCATCGATGATCGCGGCGTGCCTGCCCGCGGCCTCGCGCACCACGTGACAGACCGTGTTGGACTCCTCATGGAAGAACGAGGTGACCTCAGGCTTCATGCTCGCCTCCATCGCACGGGTTCTCCGCTCGCCGCGTCACCACAAGTCTCGGGGGCCTGCAGACCCTCTCGCGGCCCGCCCGGGGGTCCCGGGAAGATCATGGTCCTGATGGGCAACAGCGGCAACCGCAACCGATTGGACCGGTTGAGATCGATCACATAATCCGTGATAGGATCGAGCCGAATGCCGCAAAGGGAGGCTGGAGCCAATGCCGGAGACGATCGGGTTCGTTGGCCTGGGCGCGATGGGCGGGCCCATGGCCAGACGCCTGCTCGAGGCGGGCCATCCGCTGCGGGTCTGGAACCGGTCGGCGGGCAAGATGGAGGCGCTGCTCGGCCTGGGCGCGGCGGCGGCGACCACCTCGCCCGCCGAGGCCGCGCGCGGCGGGACTGTGATCACCATGCTCGCCGATGATCAGGCGCTCGAGGCCGTGACCTTGGGCGATGCCGGCATCCTCGCCGGTCTTGGCGAGGGCGGGCTGCACGTCTCGATGAGCACGATCGCGCCCGCAACTGCAAGGCGCCTTGCCGAGGCGCACGCGGAGCGGGGTGTCGCCTATCTCGCCGCACCCGTGTTCGGCCGCCCCGACGTCGCGGCCGCGGGCAAGCTCTGGGTGCTGGCGTCCGGGGCGGACGCGGCCAAGGAGCGGGCGCGCCCGTTGCTCGAGGCGATGGGTCAAAAGGTGTTCGATTTCGGCGACGACCCGGGGGCCGCCAACGTCGTCAAGCTCGCCGGCAATTTTCTCCTGATTGCGGCGATCGAGGCGATGGCCGAGGCGTTCACCTTCGGCGAGAAGAACGGCATCGAGCGCGCGGCCATGGCCGAGCTGTTCGGGAGCACGCTGTTCGCCTGCGGGGTCTACCAGACCTACGGCCGGGCGGTCGCCGCGCAGCGGCCGTCAGCCGGCGGCTTCCGCCTGGCGCTGGCGCTCAAGGACGTCAACCTCGCGCTCGGCGCGGCCGGCGCCAGCGCGGTGCCGATGCCGCTCGCGAGCCTGCTCCACGACCGGCTGCTCAGCTCAATGGCCAGGGGCGGCGGCGACCTCGACGTCAGCCGCCTGGCACTCGAGGTGTCCGAAAGCGCCGGCCTGCACCCGCCCACGTAACCTTTCGACAACGACCAGGCGGCGGGCTGACTAATCCACCTCATGCACCTGGGTGCGGGCGAGGCGGCGGGTTGCGGCGGCCTTGGCGTCGCGTTCGGCCGCCTCGCGGGTCGGGCCCTCGGCGCGGGCGATCCGCGCGCCCGGGCTGACGTTGTCGATCTCGCAGAAGTATTTGTCGCCGAGCTTGTAGGAGACGACCCCGACCGGCCAGCCGGCCAGCTTTTCCTCGCGGCGCTGGTAGTCCTCGGTGCGCATTTTTTCCACTTTCCTCCCGTCCGTGTCAGGGCGATCGCGGATCAGGCGGATCGGCCAGCGGGCGCGGCGCTCCCCTTCAAGCGCCGCGCTCGACCGGGACGCCGACCAGGTTGCCCCATTCGGTCCAGGAGCCGTCGTAGTTCTTCACGTCGTCGTAGCCGAGCAGGTACTTGAGCACGAACCAGGAGTGGCTCGAGCGCTCGCCGATCCGGCAGTAGGCGATCACGGGCTTCTCGCCGGTCACGCCCTTGCCGCCATAGAGCGCCTTCAGCTCGTCGTAGGACTTGAAGGTGCCGTCCTCCTTGCAGGCCTGGCCCCAGGGGATGTTGGCGGCACCCGGGATGTGGCCGCCCCGCTGGCAGGTCTCGGGCAGGCCCGGAGGAGCCAGGATCTTGCCGGTGAACTCGTCCGGGCTGCGCACATCCACGAACGCCTGGCTCCGGCTCCTCGATGCCTCCATGGCCTCGGACAGGAACGCGCGCAAGGACAGATCGGGGCCCGAGGCGCGGTAGCTCGCGGGCGAGATCCTGGGCGCGTCGGTGGTGAGCTCGCGGCCCTCCTCCAGCCACTTCTTGCGGCCGCCGTTCATCAGCCGGACGTCCTTGTGGCCGTAGAGCTTCATCTGCCAGAGCGCCCAGGCGGCGAACCAGTTGTTGTTGTCGCCGTAGAGGATCACGGTCGTGTCGTTGCCGATCCCGGACGCCGCCATCAGTCGCTCGAACGCGTCCTTGGGGATGATGTCGCGGCGCACGGTGTCGCAGAGCTGGGTCGTCCAGTTCCAGCCGACCGCGCCCGGGACGTGGCCCTGCTCGTAGGCGGCGGTGTCGACGTCGACCTCGGCGATCCTGACCTTCGGATCGCTTTGATGGGCGGCCACCCAGGCCGTGTCCACGAGCGTCTCGGGATGGGCATAGCCCGCCATGCAATGTCTCCCCTTTTGCGGCCGGTTCAGGCCCGCCGTGGCCGGGCATGAACCAGAATCGTTTCTAGCCGCGACGACCGCGAACGTCCAGCGCAGGTCATCCGCCGCCGCCCGCGCCCATCGTGATCGTGCAGGCAGACGAGATGGCCGTCGCGGATGGCGACGATATCGACCTCGGGACTGGCGTTCGGCGCCCCTTCGCCAAGCATTGTCCAGGGCGCGCCGGGGGTCGCGGGCGCTGACGGGCGGGCTCAGGTCGTCAGGCCGAGCACGATCTCGAAGTTGGCCCGCAGCGCGTCCGGCTCGAGCCCTGGCGCAGGCTCCAGAGGCACGGTGACGGCCGCGCGCGCTGCCGGATCGCCGATGCTCTGGTAGATGGCATCGCTGGCGTTGAGCGGCTGCCCGGCAATGTACATCTGCGTGGTCAGCGGCGCGAAGTCCGGGCTCAGGATCTTGAAGTGGATGTGCGCCGTCCGGCCGGGGTAGGGCACCGGCTCGATGGTCCGGAAACGCCAGGCGCCGTCCGCGGCCGTCGCGGTCGCGCCGAAGCCCTGGAAGTTGGGATCGGCCTGCGCGTGGCGGTCGCGGGTGTGGTGATAGACGCCGAACGCGTCGCACTGCCAGATCTCGATCCGGGCGCCCGGGACCGGCCGGCCGTTCCGGTCGAGCACGCGGCCCGCGAGATGCAAAATGGTGCCGGCGGCGCGCTGCGAGCGGCCCTCGATCTGGACCAGGTCGTTGTCGCTGTCGAGCGGCAGGGTCAAAGGATAAAACGGCCCCTCGGTCTGGGCGGGTGTCGTCGAGAGGGCCGCGGCCGTGCGCGCCGGCAGGGCGGCAAGCGTCGCGAGCGAGCCGATGGTCCCCAGGATGTGACGGCGGTCGAGCCGGCCCATGCATCTCCTCCAAGCGCTCGCCATGGCCTCATGAAACTGGCGCGGCGAGCGAAACTGTCCAGGGCAGGCCGGCCGCCCGTCCTCTGACGCAACGAAAAATGTATTTACACACAAGAATATTCAACTAAAGAGCGTGCCGCACTCTCGCAGTGATCGGAACAGCGCATGGCACGCATGATCATGGTAGGCCTCGGCGCCCTGGCGTTGGTGCTGGGCAGCGGGCGGGGGCAGGCGATCGAGCTGGTGCAAAAAGACGGTCTCACGGTCAACGGCGGCTTCGAGGTCGGCGCCGCCTTCCTGTACACCGACGACACCAACTTCGGCGCCGGCCGGTTCGATCAGAAGAGCGGCAACAATTCCGGCGACGCGCAATGGGGCGAGGGCTACCTCAAGCCGTCGCTCGATCTCACCTACGACACCGACGCCGCCGGCACGGTCTATGGCGGCGCGTCCGCCGTCGGCGCGCTCACGGTCGGCGACGGCGACGCCGGCGGCTTCACCGACGGCGGCGACAAGCAGCTCGACGTCGAGGGCCTCTATGCCGGCTGGCGCTCGGGCAAGGCGTTCGCGGACTCGCTCGGCGAGGATGCGCTCGATCTGTCGCTCGGCCGCCAGGATTTCCACGTCGGCGACGGCTTCCTGATCTGGGACGGCAATTTCGACACCGGGGGCGATGGCGCCTACTGGCTGGCGCCGCGCAGCGCCTTCAAGATGACCGGCCTCGCCCGCCTCAAGATCGACCCGGTCAGCGGCCAGCTCTTCTATCTCGAGGCCGACGGCGACCAGGGCGATACCCAGGTGGTCGGCGCCAACCTCGACTACCAGCCGGGCTTCGGCACGATCGGCGCCACCTACCTCGAGGTCCTCGACGCCAACGCGAGCTTCGAGGCGGACACGCCGCGCGAGGGCATGCAGGTCGCCGCCCTCAGGCTCAACGATGCGCACTACCCGGATTTCGAGGATGCGACCCTGTACGCCGAATACGTCCAGGAGTTCGGCGACGGCAACCACATCGACTTCGATGCTTACGCCTTCTACGTCGAGCCCGCCTACGCCTTCTCCTGGCTGCCCTGGACCCCGACCATCACCTACCGGTTCGCCTATTTCTCCGGCGATTCCAATCCCGACAACGACAAGCGCAAGGACTTCGACCCGCTGTTCTACGAGGGTGACCGCAGCTGGGGCACCTGGACCCAGGGCGAGATCGTCGGCAACTACCTGCTGTTCAACAGCAACCAGGTCAACCACATGGTCCAGCTGTCGGCGACCCCGACCGACTCGGTCGACATCGGCGCGATCTACTTCCACTTCGATCTGGCCGAGAAGAACTATTTCGGCACGGAAGTCAGCAATCGCGACTTCGCCGACGAGGTCGACCTCTACACCGACTGGAAGATCAACGACAACCTCTCGGTCGGAGCGGTCTATGGCGTGGCGTTCCCGGGCGATGCCGCCAAGGAGGCGTTCGGCAGCAACGACAACTACCAGCTGTTCGAGGTCTATGCGACCCTGACCTTCTGATGGTCTCGGGCCCGCGCGCCTTGGTTCGCGGGCGCGCGGGCCTACATTGACGGATGCCCAAGGGTCGATCCGAGGCGACCGGGAGCGGCTCGCGGGTCGCGCTTCATTTTTGCGCGCCGTCGCCGGTTGAGGTGCCGCCGGGAACAGGGTCGCCCGCGTCGTTTCGCGCTTTGACCCCGGGTGCCGCTCCGGCCTAAGCGCAGGCGCTGGTGTCCGGTGATGGAACAGCTGCAGGCAGAGGGCCGGTTGGCGGGGCGGGCGCAGATCGTTGGCGCCGGGTATGCTGCGATCTTCGCGCTGGGCGTGCTGCTGTTCTGGCTGTGCGCACGCCATCCGACCTGGATGCCGGTCTGGGCGCCCTGGGAGTTCTCGGCGCCGGAATTTCTGGCGACGGCGCTGACGCTCCTCTGGTTCGGCCGTGGTCTGGCGATCGCCCCGCCCGGTGAACGGCCGCCGGCAGCGCGCCAGGTGGCCTTCCTGCTCGGCGTGGTCGCGACCTACGCCGTGCTGCAGACCCGCTTCGAATACTGGTCGCAGCACATGTTCTTCCTGAACCGCATCCAGCATGTCGTGATGCACCACCTCGGCCCGTTCCTGATGGCGCTGGGCTGCGCCGGGCCGACGATCAGGCGGGGCATGCCGAGCCCGGCACGGAAGCTGATCGATGCCCGCGCCATCGCGGTCACGCTGCGGATTTTGCAGCAGCCGGTGCTGGCCGCGGTCCTGTTCGTCGGGCTGTTCTACTTCTGGCTCATCCCGGCGGTGCATTTCCGGGCGATGCTCGACGCGCGGCTCTACGCCCTGATGAACTGGAGCATGGTCCTGGATGGCATCCTGTTCTGGTCCCTGGTGCTGGATCCGCGGCCGAAGCCGCCCGCGCGCGCCGCCTTCGGCACGCGCGCGGCGCTGGCGCTCGGGGTCATGTTCCCGCAGATCGCGCTCGGCGCGCTGATCGCGTTCGCTCCGCACGACCTCTACCCCTACTACGATCTGTGCGGCCGGCTGTTTCCCGCGATCAGCGCCCTCAACGACCAGCATGTCGGCGGCATCGTGATCTGGATTCCGCCGGCGATGATGAGCGGGGTCGCCCTGCTGCTGGTGTTGAATGCGCTCAGAATTCAAGAGGAAGCGGCACGGGAGATGAACGATGACGAGTTTGACATGGCGAGGCTCGCGACCCGCTGGACCGGTCTCTAGGTACGGCGCCGCGCTTCTGCTCCTCGGCGCGGTGGCGGCCGGTACGGCGGCCCCGGCCGCAGAACCCGGGCTCACCGTGAGCGATGCGTGGCTGCGCCTGGTGCTCCCATCACGGCCCGCGGCCGGCTATCTCACGCTCTCGAACGGGACCGACCAGCCGCGCGTCCTGACCGGGGCCGAATTGCCCGCCTGCGGCAGCCTGATGCTGCACCGGAGCGTGCAGGAGAACGGCCAGGATCGGATGGAGATGGTGATGAGCGTCGCCATCCCCGCGCACGCCGGCGTGACCTTCGCCCCCGGCGGCTATCATCTGATGTGCATGATGCCCTCGAAGGAGGTGACGCCCGGGCAGTCGGTGCCGGTCACGCTACGCTTCCAGGATGGCGGCACGGTCACGGCGAACTTCGCGGTGCGCGGCGCCACCGGCAACTGACGCGACGCTTCATACCGGTCCCGCGAGAGTCCGCAAGCTTTTTACCTTCGCGGGCGCGCCCGCCGCCCGCCAACCCGGGCGCGCAGACCTTCTGCGCCTGGTACTAGAGCCATCGCCGCAGCCGGTCGAACAGTCCCTGCGGCGCCGTCTCCTCCACGAGTCGCCTGAGATCGGCAACGGTGCCCGCGATGTCGGGCTGCGCGGAGCTGAGCGAGGAGACCAGGAGGCGGGCGGCACCCGACGCGTCGAAGACGTAGATCGCCGAGCTGTGGGTCACCTCATAAGGGTGATCGCTGGTCCCGGGGGTGACCGAATAGGCGACGCGGTAGCGCCGCGCCAAGGCTGCCAGCTGGTCCGGCGTACCGCGCAGGCCTTCGATCTGGGGCGCGAAGTTCTTGACGTAGGCCGCGAGCACAGGCGCTGTGTCGCGCTCCGGATCGACGGTCACGAACAGGACGCGGACGGGCTTGGCCCTGTGCCGCAGCTGGTCGAGGATCGCGGCCATGTTGGCAAGCGTGGTCGGGCAGATGTCCGGGCAGAAGGTGTAGCCGAAATACAGCATCACGACTTTGCCGCGGTAGTCGGCGGCGGTGACCTCGCGGCCATCGGACGCCCGGGTCATGGTGAGCGCGAGCGGCGGCGAGCTGTCCGAGACGTCGAGCGCGTGCCACGGCTCGCCGCTGCCACAGGCCGCGAGCAGGACGAGGCCAAGCCCGGCACCGAGCCACGCTGCCGCGCGGCGTCGGGTCATCGCCGGCCCGAGCGATGCCGCCGGCACTTGAGCCTCAAAGGTTCCAAAGTCCGTGGCTGAGCTCGGCATGGTGGACCAGGACGGTCACGCCCACGACCGCCCCGAAGACCAGGACGACCACGCTCGCGAGCAGGATCGCGAACATCCGGTTCCTGTCCGCCAACGCCGTCGGGGCCCGCGCCACCGGCCGCGCTGCGGTGACCTCAGCAGGCGCCGGTCCGCGCTCCTCGTCCCGCGCTGCAGCCGTGGCCGTGGTCTCCCGCTGCCCATGGCCCGACAGGCAGGCCTTGCGCCATCGGGCCGCTTTCCTGAGACAAGCTCAAGCTAGGCGCAGGCGCGCGCGCGGCAACCGCGGGCGGCGGAGGCTTTCTGCGGCGGATGACCGCAACCGCCGGCACTAGCGCTCGATCGGGCCGCCAGCCTGCGACCAGGCGGTGAAGCCGCCGATCAGGTTGCTGACGTTGCCGACGCCCATGTCCTTGAGCGTCTTGGCGGCCAGCGCCGAGCGCCCGCCCGAGGCGCAATACAGGATCAGACGCTTGCCCGACGCCAGCTCCGGCTTGTGCGCCGCGCTCGACGGGTCGGCGTGAAACTCGATCAGGCCGCGGCTGGCATGGAGCGCCCCCGGGATCCAGCCGTTCTTGCTGAGCTCGGCAGCGTCGCGGACGTCGACGAACTGGACGTCGTCGCGGCCGACCAGCTGCTCGGCCTCCTCGATGGTCAGCGTGCTGACCGCGGCGTTCGCCTCCGCGACCAGCTCGGCAGCCTTCTTGATCATGACGGTCACCGTCCTCCCTTGCGCGCTCCGGGCTCAGGTCTTCTTGAGCGCCGCCCGCATGGCCGCATCATCGAACGCCGGCAACGAGCGGAACCGCCCGTAGCCCTGGCTCGCGTACCAGACCGAGAAGGCGAGCATGGCCTCCGGGCCGGGCGCGTCGACGATGTCGACGAAATCGACGTCGCCCTGTGTGTAGTAGACCGATTCCAGCTTGATCCCGAGCTCGGCAAGCTTGGCCCTGGCGCGCTCGACCCGCTCGCCGTGGCGCGTCGCCCACTCGGGACCGAGGGTGCCCAAGAGGACGTATTTCATGCTCCATGCCCTCCACCTTGGCCGACCTGCGGCCGCCGGCGCAAGCTTAGACCAGAAAACCGCCCGGCTCCAAGCGGCGCATGTGCGCCAAAGGACGATCCGCAAGCAGCGCGTGCGCGCTGGAGGGCAGGGCGTGGGGTGCGCGCCGGCCGGCGATCCTTGAGGCGGCGTGCGCCCGAGGGCAATCTCGGCGGCGGCGCGGGCACCGACTGCGGCGACCGCCGGCCATGACGGGCCTTGCTTTTGTGTTCAAACTTGCCGACATATCGACCGGCGGGGCCATCTGCGGAACTGATCGACAGGCATCATGAGCGTACCGACTCGAACTCGCGACCATCAGCCAACTCCTCCTCATTGCCCTTCTTGGCGTCGGCGCGACCGGCCACCCGCAGGCCCAGGAGGCCGGGAGCAAGGCGCCGGTGCCGGAGTTCGTCGGCAGCCATCGCGACTGGAACGTGTACAAGTTCCAGGACGGCGACCAGACCATCTGCTACATGGCGAGCGAGCCCAAGAAGCAGGAAGGCAACTACACGCGTCGCGGCAGCCCGGCGGTCCTGGTGACCCGGCGGCCGGGGCCGCACGTGGTCTACGAGGTCAGCGTCGATCCCGGCTACACCTATCTCGACGGCAGCAACGTCGAGATCCAGATCGACAAGCGCAAGTTCCTCCTGTTCACGCGCGGCGAGCACGCCTGGACGCCCAAGGAGCAGGACGACAAGAACCTGATCGACGCCATGAAGCGCGGGACCGACATGACCGTGCGCGGCAACTCGTCGAAGAACACGTACTCGCTCGACACCTTCTCTCTGCTCGGCTTCAGCGCGGCCTTCGACGCCATGACCGAGGCCTGCGCCAGCTCGAGCCAGTGACCCGCGCATGAGCACGAGCGGCGCGCCGCTGCCGCCAGCATCCGGGTCCGCGCCGCGCCCGAGCCTGATCGGCAGGCCCCTGGCCGAGCTCCAGGCGCTGATCGGCCCGCTGGCCGGGCCCGAGCAGCGCGCCGGGCTGCGCGCCCGGCAGGTCTGGCACTGGCTCTACCAGCGCGGCGCCCGCGACTTCGCGGCCATGACCACCCTGCCGGCCGGGCTCCGCCACCGCCTCGATGAGGCGTATAGCATCGCGCGGCCGGAGGTGGTGCAGGAGCAGATCTCGGCCGACGGCACGCGCAAGTGGCTGCTGCGGTTCGCCGACCGGCAGACGGTCGAGACCGTCTACATTCCCGAGCCCGATCGCGGCGCGCTCTGCCTCTCGACCCAGGTTGGCTGCAGCCTGACCTGCAGCTTCTGCCACACCGGCACGATGCCCCTGGTCCGCAACCTGCGCGCCCCGGAGATCGTCGGCTCAGATCCTGATCGCCCGCGACGCCCTGGCCGAATGGCCGGCACCCCGGGGCGGGCGGCGCCTCAGCCACCTCGTGGTCATGGGCATGGGCGAGCCGCTGCTCAACTACCCGCAGACGGCGGCCGCGCTGCAGATCGCCATGGCCGAGGGCGGTCTCGGCTTCGCGCGGCGCAAGATCACGCTCTCGACCTCGGGCGTGGTGCCCAAGATCGAAGCGCTCGGCCGCGAGCTCGGGGTCGGGCTGGCGATCTCGCTGCACGCGGTCCGGGACGAGCTGCGCGACCAGCTGGTGCCGATTAACCGAAAATGGAAGATTGCGGCGCTACTTGAAGCCTGCCGGGCCTATGCCGCCGGCACCGACCGACACCTGACCTTCGAGTATGTGATGCTGGATGGCGTGAACGACAGCGACAGCGACGCCCGCGAGCTGGTCCGGTTGCTGCGCGGCATCCCGGCCAAGGTCAACCTGATCCCGTTCAATCCCTGGCCGGGCGCGCCCTACGGCTGCTCGCCGCCGGAGCGGATCCGGGCGTTCGCGGCGATCGTCAGCCGGGCGGGCTATCCCGCGCCGGTGCGGACGCCGCGCGGGCCGGACATCCTCGCCGCCTGCGGCCAGCTGAAGACGGCGAGCGAGCGGCGGCCCAGGGCGGCCGCGCTCGCGGCCTGAGCCCCGCGCCCCGAGCCATGAAGCGCTTCGTCGTCGGCCTGCTCGCGCTGGTCGGGCTGCTGACCCTCCTGCTGGCGGGCGGCGGGCTGGTCGCGGTCTGGCTGCTGCTGCCGGGCAAGCCCACCCTGCCTGGACAGATCGTGCTGACGCTGGACCTGCGCGACGGCCTCGACGAGGCGCCGGCCCGGGACCCGCTCGACCTGCTCGGCCTGGCGACGACGCCGACCTTCACCGACGTCATCCTGGCCCTCGACCAGGCCGGCCGCGACCCGCGGGTCAAGGGTCTGGTGGCGCAGCTGAGCGGCGAGGGGCCGGGCTTCGCCCAGTCGCAGGAGCTGCGCGCGGCGCTCGCGCGGTTCCGGGCCCAGGGCAAGTTCGCCTATGCCTATGCCGAGAGCTTCGGCGAGTTCGGCCCCGGCACCCGCGGCTACTATCTCGCGACCGCCTTCGAGCAGATCCATCTGCAGCCGATCGGCTCGCTCGGCCTGACCGGAATTCTGCTCGAGACGCCCTTGCTGCGCGGCCTGCTCGACAAGCTCGGCATCCTGCCGAGTGGCGACAAGCGCGGCCGCTACAAGAGCGCGGCCGAGATGTTCACCGAGACCGAGCTGAGCCCGGCGAGCAAGGAGTCGCTCGAGGCGCTCGTCGACTCGCTCGACCAGCAGATCAAGGACGGGATCGGTGCCGGCCGGACGCTCGACCCGGCGCGGGTGGCGCGGCTGATCGACGACGGCCCGTATTTCGCGACCGAGGCGGCGGCCGCGGGGCTGGTCGATCGCCTGAGCTATTGGGACGACGTGGTCGAGCAGGCCAAGACCAAGGCCGGGCGCGGCAGCGAGCTGGTGGCGGTCGCCGACTATGCCCGGGCGACCCGGCCGGCCGGGGGCGGTGCGCCGGTGATCGCGCTGGTCCGCGGGATCGGCCAGATCCAGAGCGGCGACAGCGACGCCGGCCCGGCCAGCGGCTGGGTGATGGGGGCGGACACGGTGGCCGGGGCGATCGCCGCCGCGACCGATGACCCGGCGGTCAAGGCGATCCTGTTCCGGATCGATTCGCCCGGCGGCTCGGCGGTCGCCTCGGAGACCATCGGCCACGAGGTCCGGCGCGCGGTCGAGCGCGGCAAGCCGGTGATCGTGTCGATGGGCGACGTCGCCGCCTCGGGCGGCTATTGGATCGCGATGAGCGCCTCCAAGATCGTCGCCGAAGGCGGCACGCTCACCGGCTCGATCGGGGTGTTCGCGGGCAAGCCCGTGCTGCGCCAGATGTGGCAGGACATCGGCGTCACCTGGGGCCGGGTGCAGCGCGGCGCCAATGCCGGCATGTGGAGCACAGGCCTCGACTACGACGCGCGCGGCCGGGCGCGCCTCGAGGCGTTCCTCGACCAGATCTACGGCGCCTTCGTCGCCGGCGTGGCGCGCGGCCGCAACCTGTCCGAGGCCGCCGTGCAGCAGGCGGCCCAGGGGCGGGTCTGGACCGGTGCCCAGGCCAAGGGGCTGGGCCTGGTCGACGAGCTCGGCGGCTTCGCCCGCGCCCTCGAGCTGGCGCGGACGGCGATCGGGGTCGGGGCCGACCAGCCGGTCGAGCTCAGGGTATTCCCGCCGCCGCGTTCGCCCTACCAGGAGGTGCTCGACCTGTTGCGCGGCACGTCCATCGGCATCGGTGCGTTTGGCGCCTGGTTGCACGGGCTCAGTCCCGGTGCGCTCAGCGCGCCGCCACTCGTGATCCGCTGAGCCGGACGGCCGGGCGGCGCGACGGCAAGCTTGGGAGATCCGCGGTGTGCCGCTTCTACGCGTTGCGCGCGACCGCCCCGACCCGGGTCGAATGCTGCCTGGTCCAGGCGCCGAACTCGCTGCTCGCCCAGAGCCGGCAGGATCTGCGCGGCCTCGAGAACGGTGACGGCTGGGGGATCGCGGCTTTCGGCACGGCCCAACCCGGGGACGGCGCGCCGCAAGGCAAGGGCGGGGCGGCGGCTGGCGGTGCACGCTCCGGCGGGATGGCCCCCGGCGCGGTTGCCGACGAGGCCCGCGATGGCGGCGCCGGCCACCAGGACTGGGTGATCGAGCGCCACCCGCGCGCGGCGCATGACGGCCATCTGTTCAAGGTCGCGGCCGCCCGGACGCTTGCGACCACGGTGCTCGCCCACGTCCGCCACGCGACGGTCGGCACCGTCGCGCTCGAGAACACGCACCCCTTCCGCCACGCCGGCTGGAGCTTCGTGCACAATGGCACCGTGCCCTATTTCGTCGACGTCCGCGACCGCCTGCTGGGGGCGATGAGCGCACCTCACCGGGCCGCGATCCGAGGCACGACCGACAGCGAGCACCTGTTCCATCTGATCCTCTCGACCCACGCGCAGGCGCCCGGGCGCCCGTTGCTCGCGAGCCTGCAGCAGGCGCTCCGCCGCGTGGTCGGCTGGTGCCGCGAGATCGGCCAGGAGCCGCATCTCGGCCTCAACGTCCTGTTGTCCGACGGCGTGCAGATGGTCGGCAGCCGCTGGCAGCGCACCCTCTTCTATGCGGAGCGCGCCGGCCGGAGCGCCTGCCCGGTCTGCGGCCAGGCCCACGCCGCCTCGGTGGCGGCCGACTACCGGGCGCTGGTGATCGCCTCCGAGCCGATCACGGGCGACCCCTGGCCCGAGGTCCCGGAACGCTCGGTGTTCGAGGTCACCCCGGAGATCCACCTCCGCAGCCTGCCGCTCGACGAGGCCTGAGGAGGGCCAGTGTCGCCATCGCGGACATGACGGTCCGCTGCGGCCGCTTCGCCCCGGGTCTGCGCGCCGGCCCGGGGCGACCATCGCCGGCCTGGCGAGGCGCGAGGCGCGCCACCGTGCGCTCGCAGCCTACAGACGGCGCGGCCCGCCGGGCGCTGTCACGCAATTGACAAAGACTGGGCAGACGCCTAGTTCGTGTGCAGCGCACAATGCTTGCCCGTGACAGCTGTGGGCCGCGGGTGCAGGGTGCGGGCTCATGAGGGGAACTGCCGGGCGATGAAGGTCCTCGTCGCGGTCAAACGCGTGGTCGACTACAACGTCAAGATCCGGGTCAAGACCGACGGCTCCGGGGTCGAGACCGCGAACGTCAAGATGTCGATGAACCCGTTCGACGAGATCGCCAACGAGGAGGCGATCCGGCTGCGCGAGGCCGGGACGGCTTCCGAGGTGATCGCGGTCTCGCTCGGCGAGGCCAAGTGCCAGGAGACGCTCCGCACCGCACTCGCCATGGGCGCCGACCGGGCGATCCATGTCGAGACCTCGGCGGAGCTGCAGCCGCTTGCGGTCGCCAAGCTCTTGAAGGCGGTCGTCGAGCGCGAGCAGCCGGGCCTGGTGATCCTCGGCAAGCAGGCGATCGACGACGACAGCAACCAGACCGGGCAGATGCTGGCGGCGCTGCTCGGCTGGCCGCAGGGCACCTTCGCTTCCAAGCTGCAGTTCGCCGACGGCGGGCTGCAGGTGACCCGCGAGATCGACTCAGGGCTCGAGAAGGTGGTGCTCAAGCTGCCGGCGATCGTGACCACGGATCTGCGCCTGAACGAGCCGCGCTATGCGAGCCTGCCCAACATCATGAAGGCCAAGAAGAAGCCGATCGACGTGCTGACGCCCGCGGAGCTTGGCGTCGACGTGGCACCCCGGCTCAAGATCCTCAAGGTCGAGGAGCCGGCCAGGCGGCAGGCGGGCGTCAAGGTCGCGAATGTCGCCGAGCTGGTCGACAAGCTGCGGCGCGAGGCGAAGGTGATCTGATGGCGGTCCTGGTCCTGGCCGAGCACGACAATCAGGGGCTGGCGCCCGCGACCCTGCACGCGGTCACGGCCGCCCGCGCCCTCGACGACGGCGTCGATCTGCTGGTCGCCGGCGAAGGTTGCGGACCGGCCGCCGCGGCCGCCGCCCGGGTCGCCGGCGTCACCCGGGTGCTGCAGGTCGAGCACCCCGCCTATGCCGCACCGGTCGCCGAGGATTTCGCCCTGCTCCTTCAGGCGCTCGCGGGCGGCTATGGCGCCGTCCTGGCCGCCTCGACCACCCACGGCAAGAACGTGATGCCGCGGCTTGCGGCCCTGCTCGATGTCGCCCAGCTGTCGGACATCGTCGAGGTGGTCGGCCCCGACACCTTCAAGCGCTACATCTACGCCGGCAATGCGCTCGCCACGGTGCAGACCAGCGATCGGATCAAGGTGATCACGGTCCGCACCACGGCCTTCGAGCCGGCGCCGGCCGAGGGCGGCGCGGCGGCGATCGAGGCGCGCGCTCCGGTCGATCCCGCAGGTCTTGCGCATTTCGCCGGCCGCGAGGTCAGCGGCGGCGAGCGACCCGAGCTGACCTCCGCCCGGATCGTGGTGTCGGGCGGCCGCGGCATGGGCAGCGGCGAGAATTTTCGCATCATCGAGGAGCTGGCCGACGTGCTCGGCGCCGCGGTCGGCGCGTCGCGCGCGGCGGTCGACGCCGGCTACGTGCCGAACGAGTATCAGGTCGGGCAGACCGGCAAGATCGTCGCCCCCGATCTCTACGTCGCGGTCGGCATCTCGGGTGCGATCCAGCACCTCGCCGGCATGAAGGACAGCAAGGTGATCGTGGCGATCAACAAGGACGAGGAAGCGCCGATCTTCCAGGTTGCCGACTACGGCCTGGTGGCCGACCTGTTCAAGGCCGTGCCGGAGCTCGCCGCCGAGCTCCGCAAGCCCGGTTGACCGGCCGTGCCGCGCGATTGGCGAGCCATGCCCCAAGCAAGCCGTGATCACGATCTGCCGCCGGTGCCGGAGATCCGCCGCATCGGCGTGGTCGGCGCCGGCCAGATGGGCGGCGGCATCACCGAAGTCGCAGCCCTTGCCGGCTTCGAGGTCTGCCTGCTCGACGTCAGCCAGGAGCAGCTCGACCGTGCGCTCGAGCGGATCGGCACCCGGCTCGACCGGCGGGTCGCCAAGGGCTCGATCACCGAAGCCGAGCGGGATGCCGCGCTCGCCCGACTGACGGTCGGCACCGGCTACGACCGGCTCGCGGACTGCCAGCTGGTGATCGAGGCGGCGACCGAGAACGAGGCGATCAAGCGTCAGATCTTCGCCGAGGCGATCAAGCACCTGCCCAAGGACGCGCTGATCGCGACCAACACCTCGTCGATCTCGATCACCCGTCTGGCCGCCGGCACCGACCGGCCCGAGCGCTTCATCGGCATGCACTTCATGAACCCGGTGCCGGCGATGAAGCTGGTCGAGCTGATCCGCGGCATCGCGACCGACGAGGCGACCTTCCGCGCGATCCGGGCGGTCACCGAGACGCTCGGCAAGACCGCGGTGACCGCCGAGGACTTCCCGGCGTTCATCGTCAACCGCATCCTGCTGCCGATGATCAACGAGGCGGTCTACACGCTCTACGAGGGGGTCGGCAACGTCGAGTCGATCGACAACGCGATGAAGCTCGGCGCCAATCACCCGATGGGGCCGCTCGAGCTCGCGGACTTCATCGGCCTGGATACCTGCCTTGCGGTCATGCAGGTGCTCTACGACGGCCTCGCCAACTCCAAGTACCGGCCGTGCCCTCTGCTGGTGAAATACGTCGAGGCCGGCTGGCTCGGTCGCAAGACCAAGCGCGGCTTCTACGACTATCGGGGCGAAGCGCCGGTCCCGACCCGCTGAGCCGGCGCGCTCACCAGGTTCCCGAGGCCGCCTCCGTCGACGCCGGACGATGCCGGCGCCGGTTGCGTGAGCCGGCCGCCGCGGCGCTGCGCAGCCAGCGTCCGAGGATCGGTTGCCCGGCCGGCGCCACCACGGTCGCGACGGCGAGGCCGAGCGCGCCGTCAGCAGCATCCCATGGCCGATCAGCGCGGTCACGATCGCCGGCGACCAGGCCCATGCCGGTGAGGTGCAAAGCCCCGGCCCAGGCGGCTTGCGGCGGTCCCCGGCCGGCAAGGCCGCTGACCGGCAGGGCGAAGGCCAGATTGGCGGCCGCGCTCGCCAGCACGACCTCGAAGAAATTCAGACCTCGGCCACCGCCGAGGCGGCGGGATATGAGCGCGGCTTGCATGATCCGGATCCTCCCGAGGCCCGGGACAGGCACCGATGTCGGCGCCAAGGAGAGATGCGAACGCATTCACACTTTCGACGACGGGTTTCCTCTATCTTGGCTCGTTAAAACCGATACTTAGGCTTAGTCGTTGCGTTGCCTGGATCGAGGCAGCGGCTCGATCGTTCGAACCTGGTTGATCTAGCGCAATGCGATCTGCCTTACTGCTATGAAACTCCTTCCGAGCAACTGGCAGAGGGGGCGCTGCCGTGGCCTACCGCACGATTCTCGTCGAGCTCGCTCATGACAGCGGTCTCGAGGCGCGGCTTCAAGTCGCTCTGATCCTCGCAAAGCGCTACTATGCGGTGTTGATCGGCATGCACGTTATGCCCCCGCCGTTCATCCTGACGCCTTATGCCGAAGCCGCCGCTTTCATGGGGCCCGACCTCATCGAGAGGGAGCGGGCCGCAATTCGCAAGATCAGAGACCGAGTCCACGCGGTTTTCCAGAATTTCTGCGGCAAGGAGGCCAATGTCCTCTGGCGGGAGGCTGAGGGGAGTCGCGACGATCTCCTGGCCGAGGCCGCCTATACCGCGGACTTGGTGCTCGCGAGCCGGGCCAAGGCCGGGAGCACTGATGCACCCGACGTGCTTGATCAGCTCGTGACGATCGCAGGGGTCCCCGTACTGGCGCTGCCGGCAGAGCTTTCCGTGAAATTCGGCCAGACCATCCTGGTCGGGTGGAACAACTCGCGCGAGGCCGGACGCGCGGTCCGCGACGCGCTCCCTTTCCTTCATACAGCCAAGCGCGTGATTCTGTGTGCCGTCGGCGCGGAGGCCAGGAAGGGCATCGAAGCCGCCGGCGCGATGCTGGAGCGGCACGGCCTGTCGGTGCGCTTGCTGCAGGTCGACGAACCGGACGCGAGGGCAGGTGAGGTGCTCCTCGCGCAGGCTGGCGCCCACGACGCGGACCTGCTGGTCATGGGCGCCTACGGTCATGCGCGGCTGCGCGAGTTGGTGCTCGGCGGTGCCACTCGGCACGTCTTGCGTGAAGCTGCGCTGCCAGTGCTCTTCAGCGGTTGACGCCGCCTTCTTGCTAGGGACGATCATGAGCTGCACGCGCACTGGCAGGACTGTTTGCAGGCTGTGACGTGCGGTAGGGCCACTTCGGTCCCGTCGTCGACTGCGAGACTTCGCGAAGCTGGTTGGACCGCTGCACGATTGTTAGTTAGCGATCGATGTCCATCCGCAATCTCGACATCCTGTTCCAGCCGCGCTCGATCGCGCTGGTCGGTGCGAGCAGGCAGCCACGCTCGGTCGGCGCAGTGCTCGCACGCAATCTGCTGGCGGCGGGATTCGATGGGCCGGTGATGCCGGTCAATCCGCACGAGGTCGCGATCGCGGGCGTGCTCAGCTATCCCTCGATCGAGGCGCTGCCGCTGGTGCCCGATCTCGCCGTGGTCGCGACGCCGCCTGCGAGCGTGCCGCAGATCGTGGCTGACCTCGGGGCCCGCGGCACGCGGGCGGTCATCGTCATCACTGCGGGCTTCGGCGAGTTGGGTGACGACGGCCGCAAGCTTCAGCAGGCGATGCTCGATGCCGCCAAGCCGCATACGCTGCGGCTCGTGGGGCCGAACTGCCTGGGCGTCCTCGTGCCCGGGCACGGCCTGAACGCGAGCTTCGCGCAGGCGCAGGCGCTCGCGGGCCATCTCGCCTTCGTGAGCCAGTCCGGCGCAGTGCTGACCTCGGTCCTGGACTGGGCCAGCGCCCGGCGGATCGGCTTCAGCCACATGGTCTCGCTCGGCGGCATGGCGGATGTCGATTTCGGCGACCTCTTGGACTATCTGGCGACCGATCGGCACACCCAAGCGATCCTCCTCTACGTCGAGGGCATCACCTACGCCCGCAAGTTCATGTCGGCGGCCCGCGCCGCCGCGCGCTCGAAACCGGTGGTGGTGATCAAGGCCGGCCGCAGCAGCGAAGCTGCAAGGGCGGCGCAGTCGCACAGCGGAGCGCTCGCCGGGTCCGATCGGATCTACGACGCTGCGTTCGCCCGCGCCGGCATGCTCCGGGTCGAGACGCTGGACGAGCTGTTCGCCGCGGTCGAGACGCTCGGCAGCGGCGTTCGGGTCGCTGGCGATCGTCTCGCGATCATCTCCAACGGCGGCGGCATCGGCGTGCTCGCGACCGACAGCCTGATCAAGGAGGGCGGGCGGATCGCCGCGCTCGCGCCCGCGACGGTCGAGCGCCTGACCGCGGTGCTTCCCGCCACCTGGAGTCATGCCAACCCGATCGACCTGGTCGGTGACGCGCCGGGCGAGCGCTACGCGGCGGCTCTAGAGGCGGTTCTGGCCGATCCGAACAACGACGCCGTCCTGGTCCTGAACTGCCCGACGGCCGTCGCGGACAGCGCCGATGCCGCGCGCGCCACCGAGAGCGCCGCCGCAGCGCACGGCCGACCCGTCTTCACGAGCTGGCTCGGCGAGCAGGCTGCCCGCGAGGCGCGTCAGCTGTTCGCGCAGCACCGCATCCCGAGCTACGAGACGCCCTCGGAAGCCGTGCGGGCGTTCATGCACCTCGTGCGCTATCGCCGCAACCAGGAGATGCTGCGGCAGGTGCCCCCCTCGATTCCCGAAATGTTCGAGCCCGACCTCGACCGCGCGCGGACGCTCCTCGCGGAGGCCCAGGACCAGCAGCGGGCCTGGCTCTCGGAGGTCGAGGCCAAGGCGGTGCTGAATGCCTACGACATTCCGGTCGTAGCGACGAGCGTCGTGGCGACTCCCGAGGAGGCGGCGCGCACGGCCGCGGCGATCGGCCGGCCGGTCGCGCTCAAGGTGCTCTCGCCCGACATCACGCACAAGTCGGACGTGGGCGGGGTCATGCTCGGGCTCACCGATTCATCGAAAGTGCACGAGGCCGCCAGGGCCATGCTCGAGAGGCTGCGGTCCGCGCGGCCCGACGCTCGCATCGAGGGCTTCACGGTCCAGCCGATGGTCGACACGCGCAGCGCCCACGAGCTGATCGTCGGCATTGCCGAGGATGTCGTCTTCGGACCGGTGATCCTGTTCGGCCAGGGCGGCACTGCGGTCGAGGTCGTGCGCGATCAGGCGATTGCCCTGCCGCCGCTTAACCTCCACCTCGCGCACGAGCTGATGCGCGGCACGCGGGTCTTCGGCCAATTGCAGGGCTATCGCGACCGGCCGCCGGCGGCCCTGGACGTGATCGCTCTCACGCTGGTCAAGGTCGCGCAGATGGCGGCCGACCTCGACCAGATCGCCGAGCTCGACATCAATCCGCTGCTCGCCGACGCCAAGGGCGTGGTGGCGCTCGATGCCCGCATCAGGATCGCCCCGCCGACACGCACCGGTACCGATCGTCTCGCCATCCGTCCCTATCCGAAGGAGCTCGAGCGTAGGCTCACGCTGCCGGACGGCCGCGAGTTCCTCGTCCGGCCGATCCGCCCGGAGGATGCGCCGGCGTTTCGCCGGATGGTCGAGGAGCGGACGGACGAGGAGGACAGGCGGCTCCGCTTTTTCACCGTCTTGCGGACGCTTTCTCCCGAGCTGTGCGCGCGTCTCACGCAGATCGACTACGAGCGCGAGATGGTGCTGGTCGCGATCGAGCCCGGACGCGAGGAGCTCGAGTCGTTTGGCGGCGTCGGGCATCTCGCCGCCGACCCGGATCGCGAGCGGGCCGAGTATGCGATCCTGGTACGGAGCGACCTCAAGGGCCAGGGCCTTGGAACGGCGCTCACCCAGGTCCTGATCGACTACGCCAGGGCGCAAGGCATCGGCGAGCTGGTCGCGACCGTCCTGCACGAGAATCGAGCAATGCTCGACCTCGCCGAGCGGCAGGGCTTCACGCTCGTACGCGAAGCGAACGACCCCGGCGCGGTGGAACTCCGGCTGCGGCTCCGGGATGCGGCCGCATGAGCCCCTGAGTCCTGCGAAGGCGGCTCGAGCGTCTTCGTGACAGTCGACGGTAGGATGCTGTTGCGTTTGCCGCCTGAGCTGGGGAAGTTTGCGCTCGATCAATGACGGCAGGTTTCGCCGGCAGAGGATCGGCGCTTGGAGCTTGATGAGGCGAGCGAGTGATCGCGTTGGCCATCCAACCCGAGCCCACCCTGCAACCCCGCGTGATCGCCGTGCGCGGCTCGGTGATCGATGTCGCTGTGCCGTCGGGTGAGCTGCCGGCGATCAACGAGGCGCTCGAGATCGCATGGGACGGCCCATGGCGCCTGGTCGTCGAGGTCCAGAGCCACCTCGACCCCTCGAGCGTGCGCGCGGTCGCTCTCCAGAGCTCGACCGGGCTGCGCCGCGGGACGCCGGTGCGATCTCTGGGCCAGCAGCTCAGCGTGCCGGTCGGCGAGGCGGTCCTCGGCCGGGTGCTGAACGTGCTCGGCGATCCGGTCGATCGCGGCCCGCCTCTGGCCTCCGACGTCCCCCGCTGGCCGATCCACCGGCCGGCCCCGGCACTCGCCCGCCAGACCAGCTCGCGCGAACTGTTCGCGACCGGCATCAAGGTGATCGACCTGCTGGCGCCGATCGCGCGCGGCGGCAAGGCCGCGATGTTCGGCGGCGCCGGCGTCGGCAAGACCGTGCTGATCATGGAGCTGATCCGCACCATGGTCGAGACCTACACCGGCATCTCGGTGTTCGCCGGCATCGGCGAGCGCTCGCGCGAGGGCCATGAGCTTTTGCTCGAGATGCGCCAGTCCAAGGTGCTCGAGCGCACCGTGCTGGTGTTCGGCCAGATGAACGAGCCGCCCGGCGCCAGGTGGCGGGTCGGCCTCGGCGCGCTCACTATCGCCGAATATTTCCGGGACCAGCTCGGCCGCAACGTGCTGCTGCTGATGGACAACGTTTTCCGCTTCGTTCAGGCCGGCAGCGAGATCTCCGGGCTGCTCGGCCGCCTGCCGTCGCGGGTCGGCTACCAGCCGACGCTGGCGACCGAGATCGCCGAGCTGCAGCAGCGGATCACCTCGGTCGCGGGCGCCACCGTGACCGCGATCCAGGCGGTCTACGTGCCCGCCGACGACTTCACCGACCCTGCCGTCGCCGAGCTGTTCAGCCATCTCGACAGCGCGATCGTGCTCTCGCGCCAGCTGGCCGCCGAGGGCATGTACCCGGCGATCGACCCGCTCGCCTCGACCTCATCGCTCCTCGACCCCCAGGTCGTGGGTGAGGCCCACTATCGCCTCGCCGAGGAGGTCCGCCACGCGATCAACCACTACCTCGAGCTCCAGGACGTGATCGCACTGCTCGGGATCGAGGAATTGAGCGCCGCCGACCGGCTGATCGTGCGCCGCGCGCGCCGGCTGCAGCGCTTCCTGACCCAGCCCTTCCTGGTGACCGAGGCGTTCACCGGCAAGGCCGGCCGCAGCGTGCCGCTCGCCGACACGCTGGCCGGCTGCCGCGCGATCCTGGACGGCGCCGGCGACGACTGGGCCGAGAGCTCGTTCTACATGGTCGGCACGCTCGAAGACGCGCGCCAGAAGGAAGCGGACGCCGGAAAGGCGGCAGGGTGAAGCTCCGGATCACGACCCCGACTGCGGTCGTCGCCGAGTTCGACGACGTGCTCCATCTGCGCGCCGAGGACGCGAGCGGCGCCTTCGGCATCCTGCCGCGGCACGCCGATTTTTTGACCGTGCTCGAGACTTCAGTCGTCTCCTGGCGCCGCACCGGGGGCGTCGTGGGCCACTGCGCGGTGCGTGGAGGCGTGCTCGCGGTCCAGGGTGGCGAGCGGATCGCGATCGCGACCCGCGATGCGGTGCCGGGCGACGACCTGGCCAAGCTCGAAGTGGACGTGCTCGCGGCGTTTCGCGCCAAGGCCGCCGAGGAGCAGTCGGCGCGCGCCGATTCCGCGCGGCTGCAGCTCGCGGCGGTCCGGCGGATGTTCGACTACCTCCGGCCGGAGCGGGCGCCGGGCGGGTTCCCGCCGCCGAGGGGCGCCATGCGCCAGCCGCCGCTCTGATGGCCAAGGAGCCGGGCCACGACGGCAACTCCCTGGCCGAGCCGGTCCGCCGCCGGCGCGTCCGCGCGGAGCGTTGGCAGCGCGAGGGCGAGCGGCCGCTCGCCCACAACCTCGCCATGATCGGCGTGCTCGGCTGGCTCGTGGTGACGCCGACCGTGCTCGGCATCTTCCTCGGCCGCTGGCTGGACCACGCCGCCATGAGCGGCATCTTCTGGACGCTCAGCCTGATGTTCCTCGGCCTCTGCCTCGGCTGCTGGCTCGCCTGGAAACGGGTCAACGAAGCGTGAGCGCGACCCTGGCGGAGATCCTGCGCGCGGCCGCACCGTTCGCCCTGCTCGGCGCCCTGCTCGGCGCGGGCTATTTCGCGGCACTCAGGCAGAACGTGGAACGCTACCTCGCTGGCGCGCCGCTCGGCCCGAGCCTGGCGCTCCACCTCGGCCGGCTGCTCCTCGCCGGGCTCGCTTTCGCGCTGATTGCCAGGGCGGGAGCGACCGCCCTGCTCGGCGCGCTCGCGGGCTTCCTCCTCGCCCGCGCGCTCGCGGTCCGGCTCGTGAGGACGGGACCGTGAGCCAATCGCCGCTGGTCGCACCGATCCTCTTCCACATCGGGCCGGTCCCGATCGCCGAGCCGGTCGTCACCACCTGGTGCCTGATGCTGGCGCTCGTCGCCGGCTGCTGGCTCGTGACCCGGCGGCTCCGGCTGCAGCCCGCGCGCTGGCAGGCGGTGCTCGAGATCCTGGTGACCGGGGTCGAAGACCAGATCACGGCGACGATACAGGCTCCGGGCCGGCCGTTCCTGCCGCTGCTGGGCTCGCTGTTCATCTTCCTGGCGCTCGCCAACCTCTCGGGCATCCTGCCGGGGGTCCGGCCGCCGACCGCCTCGATCGAGACCGCCGCGGCCTTGGCACTGATCGTCTTCTTCGCGGTCCACGGCTATGGTTTGCGCCGGCGGGGTCTGCGCGCCTATCTCGGCGCCTACGCCAAGCCGACCGTGATCATGCTGCCGCTCAACATCCTGTCCGAGATCACGCGCACCTTCTCCTTGATGATCCGGCTGTTCGGCAATGTCTTGAGCGGCGAGTTCGTGATCGCCACGGTCTTGGCTCTGGCCGGGCTGTTCCTGCCGATCCCGCTGATGGCGTTGGAAATCCTGATTGGCCTGATCCAGGCCTACATCTTCACGGTGCTGGCGGCGGTGTTCATCGGCGCCGGCATCGGCAGCATCGAGAGGGGGTAAGCATGAGCGTCGAAGCGATCTCGATCCTGGCCGCGGCGATCGCGGTCGGGCTCGGCGCGATCGGCCCGGGGCTCGGCGAAGGCCGGGCGGTGGCAGCTGCCATGGATGCGATCGCGCGCCAGCCGGAGGCGGCAGGCGTCCTGTCGCGCACGCTGTTCGTCGGCCTCGCGATGATCGAGACCATGGCGATCTATTGCCTGGTGATCGCGCTCCTGGTCCTGTTCGCGAACCCGTTCGTACACTGAGCCGATGCGCATCGACTGGTGGACGCTGGCACTTCAGGCCGCCAATTTCCTGGTCCTGGTCTGGCTGCTGCAGCATTTCCTCTACCGGCCGGTGCTGGGCATCATCGCCGACCGGCAGCAGCGGACCGAGAGCGTGATCGCCGACGCCAACACGGCCAAAGCCGCGGCCGAGCAGCTGCGCGCCGAGCTGGAGCAGCAGCGCGCAGCAATAGCGAAGGAGCGGGATCAGGTGCTGGAACAGGCGCACGCGAGCGCCAGGGCTAACGGCCAGCGCCTGCTCGATCAGGCCCGCGCCGATGCCGAGAAGCTGATCGCCGAGGGACGCCAGCGGCTCGGGCAGGAAAGCATCGAGGCGGCCGAAGCGCTTCGCCAGCAGACGATCGAGCTGGCCGTGACCATCGCGCGCCATCTGCTGAACGATGCCGGCACCCCTTTCCCTGATCGACTGGTCGCGCAGCTGCAGGCGCTCGGCGAGCCGGAGCGGCGGGAATTGGTCGGCCAGCTTGCGGATGGCGTGGGGATGCAGCTGGTGACCGCCGAACCCCTCGAGCCGACGGCCCGCGACGCCTTCCAAAAGCAGCTGCAGGCGCTGCTGGGTGCTGACACGACGGTGGCATTCGCGGAGGATCCGGCCCTGATCGCGGGCGCGGAGCTGCATTTCCCGCACACCATCCTCCGCTACAGCTGGCGGGACAGCCTCGCGGAGATCGAGGCGGAGCTGAAGCGCCATGGTGGACCTGAAGGACGGGCTTGAGCGCTGGCTGCCGCAGGCGCGCGGCACGGTCGAGCGCTATCGGCCCGACGCGCGCCTCGAGCAGATCGGCCGGGTCGAGCGGCTCGGCGACGGCATCGCCGCGGTCTCAGGCCTGCCGGACGTCCGCCTCGACGAGCTGCTGCGCTTCGAGGGCGGCACGCTCGGCTTCGCGGCCGAGCTGCGCCCGGACGAGATCGGCTGCGTGCTTCTCGGCTCTGATGATCGCCTGGCCGCGGGTGGTCGGGTCAAGGCGACCGGCGAGGTGCTCGAGGTGCCGGTCGGCGAGGGATTGCTCGGCCGCGTCCTCGATCCGCTCGGCCGGCCTCTGGATGGCGGCCCCGAACTCACGCCCGAGCGCTTCGAGCGGGTCGAGCGGCCGGCTCCCGAGATCATCGAGCGCGAGCTCGTGACCCAGCCGCTCGCGACCGGCATCCTGGTGATCGACGCCCTGTTCCCGCTCGGCCGCGGCCAGCGCGAGCTGATCGTCGGCGACCGCGCGACCGGCAAGACCGCGATCGCGGTCGACGCCATCATCAACCAGCGGCGCAGCAACGTGATCTGCCTCTACGTCGCGGTCGGCCAGAAGTCGTCCTCGGTCAAGCAGGTGATCGAGGCGGTGCGCGCTCACGGCGCCTTCGAGCGCTGCATCTTCGTGATCGCCGAGCCGGAGCTGCCGCCCGGGTTGCAGTGGCTCGCTCCCTACGCCGGCTTCACGATGGGCGAGCATTTTCGCGACCGCGGCAGGGATGTGCTGGTCGTGATCGACGATCTGACCAAGCATGCGGCGACCCATCGTGAGCTCGCTCTGCTGCTCCGGCAGCCCCCCGGGCGCGAGGCTTATCCGGGCGACATCTTCTACATTCACGCGCGGCTCCTCGAGCGCGCCGCCAAGCTCAATGCCGAGCGCGGCGGCGGCTCGCTGACCGCGCTACCGATCGCCGAGACCCAGGCCGGCAACCTCGCCGCCTACATCCCGACCAACCTGATCTCGATCACCGACGGCCAGTTCTACCTCGACGCCAAGCTGTTCCACGAGGACCAGAAGCCCGCGGTCGACGTCGGTCGCAGCGTCTCCCGGGTCGGCGGCAAGAGCCAGCCGCCGGTATTGCGCGCGCTGAGCGCCTCGCTCCGGCTCGACTACACCCAGTTCCTCGAGCTCGAGGTCTTCACCCGGTTTGGCGGCATGGTCGATGCCCGCACCCGCAAGACCATCGAGCATGGTCGCCGCATCCGCGCCGTGCTCTCGCAACCCCAGTACCAGCCCCGGTCGCTTGCGGTCCAGGTCACGCTGCTGCTGGCCTTGTCGGAAGGTCTGCTCGACGGCCTCGAGCCCCAGCGGGTCACGGAGCTCGGGCTGAAGCTGCCGGACTGGCTCGCCGAGCACGCGGCCGCGCCCGCCCAACGGGTCGATGCGAGCGGCGAGGTCGACGACGACACCCGGCAAGCGCTTCTGGCCGCCTTCCGAGAGCTCGCGGGCGAGGGCGCGCCCTGATGGCCGGGCGTCTCGCCGACGTCGAGCTCCAGCTGCACAATCTGCACGAGCTGCAGGACATCGTCGGCGCCATGCGCGCGGTCGCCGCGGTCCGCGTCCAGGAGGCCCAGGCCGCGCTCGAGGGCACGCGCGCCTATGCCGAGGTGATCGGCGCCGCGATCGCCGAGGCCCTGCCGCTGCTGCCCCAACCGCCGCGGCGCCCGGCCGCGCTGCCCGGCGCGCGCTCCGGCATCGTGCTGTTCATGGCCGAGCACGGCTTCACGGGCGCCTTCAACGACCAGCTCGCCGACGCGGCTCGCCTCGAGAGCGCCGGCACCTTGTTCGTGATCGGCGGCCGGGGCCGGACCAAGCTCGAGGAGCGGGGCTTTCGCCCGGGCTTCGCGACCGCCATGGCGACCCACGTGGGTGCGGTCACCGAGACCGCGCGGCAGATCGCCGGCGCCCTCTATGAGCGCTTCGAGCGCGGCCGCCTGGCCACGGTCGAAATCCTCTATTTCCGTCATCAGGGCGGCGGCCGGCGCTCGCTCGAGCGCCAGTCGCTGCTGCCGGTCGACCTCGAGGCCTTCGGCCCGTCACGCTCAGCCGCGCCGCCGCTCGCCAATCTGACACCACGGGTGCTGCTCGAACGCCTGGTCGAGGAGTATCTGTTCGCCGTCCTGGCCCATGCCGCGATGGAGAGCTTCGCGAGCGAGAACGGCGCCAGGCTCGCCACGATGCAATCGGCGCGCGACAAGCTCGATCAGCGCCTGCTGGAGCTCAGAGCGCTCGAAGGGCGCCTGCGTCAGGAACAGATCACCGGCGAGCTGCTCGAGATCATCACCGGCACCGAGGCCATGCGCTGACGCTATCGGACAAGGGCGGGGAAGCGCCCATCAGCCTTCGGCGCACCCCGCGTCAGCAGCAGGCGATCGCCTGGCTGCAGGCGGACGCGGTCGAGCAGCGCCACCTCGTCCGTGCGACTCCCAAGGTCACCATGATGGCCCGGCGCTGCGGCTCGCGCCGGCCGGACAGCTCGATGCTGTGGCGCGCGAGCAGCCGCTCGCCACGGTAGAACGCGCGCGCTCGGGAACCGCGCCGGCTCGCCCACATGGGGGCAGAGCGCCGCGATCACAGCGTCCAGATCGGCCAGCACGCGGGCCTGCCGGGGCTTCATCGGATGAACAACAGGGCGTCATCGCGTGGCGGGTCGCAGCTCCCGTCGGGCTTGGCCACGCTCCCCACGACGCGCTGCCAGCGCCATAAGGAGACAAACCCGAGAGGTTCAGCCGCTCCTGGTCGCAGCCTCCGCCGGCGCCCGGAACAATTCGAGGGTCTTGATGTAGTTCGCGCGCTCGAACGCGGCGGGATTGGCCACGTTCTCCTGGCTCATGGCGCCCTTCATCTGCTCGACCGAGGCATAGCTGCGGCGCTCCATCCACTGCCGCAGCCCACTCGTCAGCGTCTCGAGGTGCCGCGGGCCGTGCTTGAGCAGAGCCGAGGTCGTCATCACGGCGTCGGCGCCGGCGAGCAGGTACTTCACGACCTCCTCGCTCGAGTGCACGCCGGTGCTGGCGGCGAGCGAGGTTTTGAGGCGCCCGTGCAGGATCGCGATCCAGAGCAGCGGCAGGCGGATCTCTTCCGGCCGGCTCAGCTGCAAGGCCGGCGCCACCTCCAGCTTCTCCAGGTCGAAGTCGGGCTGGTAGAAGCGGTTGAAGAGCACGAGGCCGTCGGCGCCCTCTGCGACGAGGCGCTGCGCCATCTCGCCGGGCGCGCTGAAGAACGGGCTGAGCTTCATCGCGATCGGAATCCGGACCGCCGCGCGGACTTCGCGCAGCACGTGGAGATAAAGCTCCTCGACATCGCGCCCCGTCGTGCCGAGATCGGCCGGGATGTAGTAGATGTTGAGCTCGAGCGCCGAGGCGCCGGCCTGCTCGATCTTGCGGGCGAAGTCGACCCAGCCCGCCCGCGTCATGCCATTGAGGCTCGCGATGATCGGTATCCCGGTCGCCTCGCGCGCGCGCCGGATCAGCTCCAGGTACGGCTCGGGCCCGACCTCGTAGTCCTCGACCGCGGGGAAGTAGCCGAGCGCTTCGGGGAAGCTCTCGGCACCGACCCCGATCAGATGCTCGGTCGCGGCATTCTCGAGCCGGATCTGCTCCTCAAACAGCGAGAACAGCACGATCGCGGCGGCGCCCGCATCCTCGAGCTGTCGGATGCCGTCGAGGCTATGCGAGAGCGGTCCCGCCGAGGCGACGATGGGATGCTGGAGCCGCAGGCCCAGGTAGGTGGTGGCGAGGTCGGTCATGGGCCTAGTCCGCCGCGGCCGGGTGCTCGCCGGTCGTCGCCATCACCTCGTAGAGGTCCCATTTCTGGTGGATCGCGGCTTCGGCGCGCGCCATCAGCGACTCCTGCTCGTTCGGATTCGTGCGGCTCAGCATACGGTAGCGCAGCTCGCCGTCGGCATAGTCCCGGAACGGCACCCGCGGCCGCTGCGAATCGAGCACGAACGGATTCTCTCCCGGTCTGCCGGACCTCCGGATTGTAGCGCAGCAGCGGCCAGTAGCCCGAATGCACGGCGAGGTTCTGCTGGTGAAGGCCCTTCTGCATGTTGATGCCGTGCGCGATGCAATGGCTGTAGGCGAGGATCAGCGACGGCCCGGGATAAGCCTCGGCCTCGCGCAGTGCCAAGAGCGTCTGCTGCGGGTTGGCGCCCATGGCGACCCGCGCGACGTAGACGTTGCCGTAGGAGATCGCCTGCAGGGCCAGGTCCTTCTTGGGCACGTGCTTGCCGGCGTAGGCGAATTTCGCGACCGCGCCGAGCGGCGTCGACTTCGACGCCTGGCCGCCGGTGTTGGAATAGACCTCGGTGTCGAGCACCAGCACGTTGACGTCGCGGCCCGAGGCGAGCACGTGGTCGAGCCCGGCTGAGCCGATGTCGTAGGCCCAGCCGTCGCCGCCGATCAGCCAGACGCTCCGGCGCACCAGATGCTCGACCACCGACAGCAGCTGCTTTGCCGCCTCGCCCTCGAGCCCCATCAGGCGCTGCTGGAGCTCGGCGACCCGCGCCCGCTGGCCACGGATCTGGCTCTCGGTCCGCTGCTCGGCCGACAGGATTTCTCGAACCAGGTCTTCGCCGACCTGCGGCGCCAGCACTTTCGCGAGGTCGACCGCGATGGCGTGGTGCTTGTCGGCCGCGAGCCGCATGCCGAGGCCGAACTCGGCGTTGTCCTCGAACAGCGAGTTGGACCAGGCGGGGCCGCGACCCTCGGCGTTCTTGGCCCAGGGCGTGGTCGGCAGGTTGCCGCCGTAGATCGAGGAGCAGCCGGTCGCGTTCGCGACCACCATGCGGTCGCCGAACAGCTGCGAGACCAGCTTGATGTAGGGGGTCTCGCCGCAGCCGGCGCAGGCGCCCGAGAACTCGAACAGCGGCTCGAGGAACTGGGCGCCGCGCACGGTCGAGAAATCGACCCGGCTGCGGTCGTTGACCGGCAGGGTCTCGAAGAAGCGAATCGCTGCGCGGTCCGGGGCGAGATCGGTCGCCTTGTCGCGCAGATTGATCGCCTTGACGCCGGTCCGCTCCTTGCTCTTGGCCGGGCAGACCTCGACGCAGAGCCCGCAGCCCGTGCAGTCTTCGACGTAGATCTGGAGCGAATAGCGCGTCTCGGGGAAGCCGCGGGCGTCGATCGGCGGCGGACCTGAAGCTCGCCGGCGCGTCCTCGAGCGCGCTCTGATGGTAGAACTTCGAGCGGATCACGCTGTGCGGGCAGACGAAGCTGCAGTTGCCGCACTGGATGCAGATGTCGGGCTCCCAGACCGGCACCAGCTCGGAGATGTTGCGCTTCTCGAAGGCGGCGGTGCCCAAAGGATAGGTGCCGTCGACCGGCAGCGCCGAGACCGGCAGCTCGTCGCCGCGCCCGGCCATCATCATGGCGGTGACGTTGCGCACGAACTCGGGCGCATCGTCAGGCACGAGCGGTGGCCGGGCATGGCCGTTGACGGGCTCGTCCGGGATTTGCACCTCGTGCAGATGCGCGAGCGCGGCATCGACCGCCGCGAAGTTCTGGCGGACCACCTCGCCGCCTTTTTTCCCGTACGACTTCTCGATCGCGTGCTTGATCCGGGCGATCGCCTGATCCTTGGGCATGACGCCCGAGATCGCGAAGAAGCAGGTCTGCATGACGGTGTTGATCTGGCCGCGCATGCCCGCGCCGCGCGCGACCTCGTAGGCGTCGATCACGTAAAAGCGCAGGCGCTTGTCCCGGATCTGCGCCTGGACTTCGCGCGGCAGGTGCTGCCAGACCTCGGCCGGCCCATGGGGGCTGTTGAGGAGAAAGACCGCGCCTGGGGCTGCCCGCCCGAGCACGTCGATCTGCTCGAGGAAATGGAACTGATGACAGCCGATGAAGTTGGCGTGCGGGATCAGGTAGGTGGAGCGGATCGGCTCCGGCCCGAAGCGCAGGTGGGAGACCGTGCGCGAGCCCGACTTCTTGGAATCGTAGACGAAGTAGCCCTGGGCGTGGAAGGCCGGGTCGTCGCCGATGATCTTGATCGAGTTCTTGTTGGCGCCGACGGTGCCATCGGCGCCGAGCCCGAAGAACATGGCGCGCGTGGTGGTCTCTGGCTCGATGTCGAAGGCGGGGTCATGGGGCAGGCTGGTGCCGCAGACATCGTCGCTGATGCCGACCGTGAAATGGTTCTTCGGCCGCTCCTTGCCGAGCTCGTCCAGCACCGCCTTGACCATGGCGGGCGTGAACTCCTTGGACGAGAGCCCGTAACGGCCGCCGATCGTCCGCGGCGCGGCCCGATCCTCGAGCCGGCCCTCGGCCTGTGCCTCGGCAATCGCCGCGACCACGTCGAGGTAGAGCGGCTCGCCCATGGCGCCCGGCTCCTTGGTCCGGTCGAGCACCGCGATCGATCGGGCGCTCGCCGGCAGGGCGGCGAGGAAGTGCAGCGCCGAGAACGGCCGGTAGAGGTGGACCTGAACCGCACCCACCCGCTCGCCTCGGGCGGCAAGGTGACCCACGGTCTCGCGCGCGGCCTCCGCGCCCGAGCCCATCAGCACGACCACCCGCTCGGCGTCCGGATGGCCGAAGTATTCGAACAGCCGGTATTCGCGGCCGGTCAGGCTGCGCGAACCGCGCCATCGCCTGCTCGACGATGCCGGGCACGGCCGCGTAAAAGCGGTTCACGGTCTCGCGCGCCTGGAAGAACACATCCGGGTTCTGCGCCGTGCCGCGGATGAAGGGATGGTCCGGGTTCAGCGCCCGGCGCCGATGGGCAAGCACGAGATCGTCGTCGATCATCGCCCGCACCTCGGCGTCCGAGAGCAGCGTGATCTTGTTGATCTCGTGCGAGGTCCTGAAGCCGTCGAAAAAATGGAGAAATGGCACGCGCGCCTCGAGGGTCGCGGCCTGGGCGACCAGTGCCAGGTCGTGCGCTTCCTGGACCGAGCTCGAGCACAGCTGGGCAAAGCCCGTGGTCCGGGTCGCCATGACGTCCGAGTGGTCGCCGAAGATCGAGAGCGCCTGGGCCGCGATCGAGCGCGCCGCGACGTGGAAGACCGCAGGCGTGAGCTCGCCCGCGATCTTGTGCATGTTGGGGATCATGAGCAGCAGGCCCTGGGACGCCGTGAAGGTCGTGCTCAGGGCCCCGCCCTGGAGCGCGCCGTGCAGCGCGCCTGCCGCCCCCGCCTCACTTTGCATCTCGATCACCGCGGGCACGTTGCCCCAGATGTTGGTCCGGCCGTCGCAGGCCCACTGGTCCGCGAGCTCGGCCATGGGCGAGGACGGCGTGATCGGATAGATCGCGCACACCTCGTTGACCCGATAGGCGACCGAGGCCGCGGCCTCGTTGCCATCGATCATCGCGACCTCGTGCTCGACCTGACGGAATCCCCCCGAACGGGCCGCGGTCGCGGGCGTGGCGCCAACCTGCACGCTCATTTCGCGGGCTCCGGGATCATCTCGATCGCGTGGCACGGGCACTGCTCGAAGCAGATGGCGCAGCCGGTGCAGAGATCATAGTCGTAGCGGTAGCGCTTGCCCGGTCCGAGCTTTTCGATCGCATGCTCCGGGCAGGCGCCATAGCAGCCGTCGCACTCGAAGCAGTTGCCGCAGGAGAGGCACCTGCGCGCCTCGTACTGCGCTTCCCCCGCGCCAAGCCCGGCGACGACCTCGTCGAAGCCCGCGAGCCGCTCGGTGATCTCGAGCGCCTTCTGCTGTCGCCGGGCGGCGTCGGTGTAGTACCAGACATGGAGCTTCTCGAAGCTCGCGAGGTCGTGCTTGGGCGGCCCCTCGAAGGCCGTGCCGCGCAGCCAGGCGTCGATGTGGCGCGCGGCCTTCTTGCCATGACCGACCGCAACCGTGACCGTGCGCTCGGAGGGCACCATGTCGCCGCCCGCGAACAAGCCTGCTCGTCCGGTCATCATGTTGCGGTCGACCACGACCGTGCCGTCGTCCTGAAACGCGACGCCCTCGACCTTCTTGAGGAAGTCGGTGTCGCTCGCCTGACCGAGCGCCATGATCAGCGTGTCCGCCTCCAACGTCTCGACGTCGCCCGTCGGTTTGGGCCGGCCGTCCTCGCCGATCTCCATGACCTCGACGGTGAACGTGGTGCGGTCGATCGATTTGATGGTGCGCAGCCAGTGGATCTCGACGCCTTCGGCCTCGGCCTCGGCGGCCTCGAACTCGTGCGCCGGCATGTGCGCACGGTCGCGCCGGTAAATGATCATGGCTTCCGTGGCGCCAAGGCGCCTTGCGACCCGCGCCGCATCCATGGCGGTGTTGCCGCCGCCGTAGACCGCGACCCGGCCGAGCTTGGCCGCGTCCTGGCTCTCGACGGCCCGAAGGAAGCTCACGGCGTCCAGCATCTTGGCGGCGTCGCGCGCCGGGATCTCCGTGCGCCTGCTGAGATGCGCGCCGATGGCGACGAAGCAGGCGTCGAAGCGCCCCTCTTTCATCTCCGCCTCGACATCCTCGACCCTGTGATTGGTGGTGATCTTGACGCCCAGCTGCGCGATCTTGCCGATCTCGGCCTCGAGCACGGCGCGCGGCATGCGATAGGCTGGAATGCCGAAGTGCATCATGCCGCCCGCCGTCGGGCCGGCGTCGCGGATCTCGACCTCGTGCCCGAGGCGCGCGAGGTGGTAGGCGGCCGACAGGCCGGACGGCCCGCCACCCACCACCAGCGACCCGCCTGCCCGAACGCTCGGCCGCCCGCTCGAACTGCCACCCATGCTCGATCGCGGTGTCGCCGAGGAAGCGCTCGACGGCGTGGATGCTGACCGCGCTGTCGAGATGCTGGCGATTGCAGCCGTCCTCGCACGGGTGGTAGCAAACCCGCCCGTGCACCGCCGGCATCGGGTTGTCGGCCACAAGGATGCGCCAAGCCTCCTCGAAGTCGCCACCCTGCGCCGCGCCGAGCCAGGCCTGGATGTTCTCGCCCGCGGGGCAGGCGTGGTTGCACGGTGGCAGCAGGTCGACGTAGATCGGCCGCTGGGTGCGAAACGGCCCGGTGCGTCGCTCGCGTGTCAGGTCCGGCGCGGGTGTGAGATCAGAGCGGTCCTGGCTCATCGGGGTGCTCCCTTGACCTCGGCCATTGAGGCTCGACGTCCCGAAGCTTCGCATTGAGCGAGATCAAATAGCCCTTTCAACCGGCTACGCGGTGTCAGGATCTGCATACATATGAAGCCATGAAGCTAGACCCTATGTTCGCCCTCTGAGCTGAAGGACCCGTCTCCGATATGCCGTGGTCGAGGGTTGCGCCGGATTGGCCGGCGCCGAGCCTCAGGGCCGCCCTCTTGCGCGACCGACCGGGCAGCCCGACAGATCGGCGCTCTGCGTGGCGAGTGGAGATCCTCACCGAGCGCACCTCTAGCAACCGATCGGACGGGCGGCACTAACCTCGATTAGTGGCGGCGGGCAGTGCCGCTTCGGACGCCTCCGGAGGCAAGGCCCGGGCGACGGCCTGCTGCTGGCGATCGACCGCGACCCGGTTGCGGCCGCTGCGCTTCGCCTGGTAGAGCGCCGCGTCCGCGCGCGCATACCATCGAGCACTGCTTTCGCCTGCATGCCAGGCGGCCACCCCGATCGAGAGGGTGATCCGCTCGCTGACCTCGGGGTGGCCGCGCATGATGAGGGGGCGGGACGCGAGGGATTCGCACAGGCGAATGGCGATCCCGACCGTATAGTGCGGGCTGGCTCCTGGCAGCAGGAGCCCGAACTCGTCCCCGCCGAGACGGGCGACCAGGCTCTCGCGCCTGACATTGGCGAGCAGGACCTCGCCCACGATGCGCAGGACCTCGTCGCCGTTGTCATGCCCATGAGCGTCGTTGACCCGCTTGAAGTGATCGATATCGGCGATCACCAGGTGCGCGGGTGACGGCCTCCTCGGGTGCGCCTCGACCGCCTCCAGCTCCAGATCGAACGCCCGGCGATTGGCCAGCCCGGTGACCGGATCGGTCAGGGCATCGCGCATCGCGCCCCGCAGCTGCCCGCGCAACCTGGCGAGCTCTGCCGCGCTGCTGCGCTGTTCCGTCTCGAGCCGGCGAATCCGGGCCGTGAGACACCGATTGTCGTCGATGCTCGCGCTAAGCTGCCGGCGCAGCTCCTCGGGTCGAGCAACGCCGGCGATGCCTGGCTGAGCGAGTTCGGCGGTGGCGGTCGAGAGCGCCTGGCCGCTCCAGCCGAGGAGTCCGTCCGTGAGACGTCCGATGAGCTCGCCCAAGCGCTCGCTGGACGGCACACGGAGGTTGGGCTGAGGCAGGCGAAGGGGCATGCAGAAGCGTTGCCAGGTTGGACGGTGGATCTCGGCGAACCGAGCGGTTGGAGATTACGCCTAGCCGATCGATCGTCGGGCTGCGCTAACCTGGATTAGCAGGTCGAGGCCGCCACCAGAGGGTGACCGGCGTGATCGTCAGAGCCCCGGGGCTGTGGTCGAGATCGCGCTGCGGAATGCGCGAGGTCGATCCCGTCGCACTGGGGGCGCGGAAGGGTGACGATGCATCGGGTGCCGCCGGTCACTCTCGGAAGCTCCAGCCGCCCGCCGAGCCGCGCGGCAAGCTGCCGTACGAGCGTCAGGCCATCGTCACGCGGGTCATGGTGGGTTCGTACGGGCATGCCGCTGTCGTCGACGGTGAGCTGCCAGGCCTCCTGCCCGGCCGTGAAGGACAAGGCGATCCGGCCGCCGTGCCCCGGCGGGAAGCCATGGACGAGCGCGTCGACGACGAGCACGTCGGCGATCAGCGCCAGCGTGGTCGCTGCGCCGACCGGAAGGGCCTCGGCCGTCGCCGTCCAGGTGAGCCGCGGGCCGCCCGATCGGGCGAACCGCGCGGCAAGATCGTCACAAAGGCCCCTCAGATGGCCGCCCAAAGGCACCTCGTTGGCGCCCGAGTTGGGGGAGAGGAGCGCCTCGAGCGTCGTCACGCCCATGACACCGACCGGAAGCTCGACCAGGGCGAGCGGGCCGTGGGGCGGTCGCAAGCTCTTCCGGAGCGGGCGCGTGCTCCGCCCCTGGACGGCGGTCGCGCCATCGTTCGCGGACAGGAGGACCGGGTATGAGCGGGCCGGGACGGGGGGCATCGGGCTTCTCCGCGAGTGTTCTGGGGATCGCGGGCAAATCTATGCGGCCGAACGCCACGCCGCGCTAACCTGGATCAGCAGATCGAGGCCATCACCAAAACGTTGTCGGCGCGATCTTCAGAGCCCGAGCCCGTTGCTCTGGTCGAGATAGCCGCTGTGGAATTCGGCGAGGTCGCGCAGGCGCTTGAGATCGTGAAATTCGACGCGACCCTCCCGAAACGTCGCCAGGCGACGCTCGCGCAGCTGGCGCAGGACGCGGTTCACGTGGATCGCGGTGAGCCCCAGCGCATCGGCCAGGATGATACTGGTTGAGCGGGCAGGCGAAGCCGCTGTCCGAGCCGCGCCCCACGAGCTGCAGACGCAATCCCAGCTCGACCAGGAGATGTGCGGTGCGCACCAAGGCGCTGCGCCGGCCGATGTTGACCAGGTGCTCGACCACCATCGCCTCGTCGCGCGAGGCCGCCCACAGGATCGCCGCCCCCAACCGTGGCGCCCGCTGGAAAGTGTCGATCATCTGCCGCGCCGAGACCTCGGCGACGACGATGTCGCTGACCGCCGCGAAGGCGTGGTCCGAGGTCCGCAGCAGCACGCTGCGCAGGCCCATGACGTCGCCCGGGATCGAGAAATCGATCACCTGCCGGCCGCCGTCGGGCAGCAGCTTGTACGCGCAGGCCCAACCCTCCTGCAGGAGGAACGCGTGGTGGCCCTCCTGGCGCTCGTGGACGATCTCGGTGTGCGCAGCGATCGGGCGCCGCCGCGCCTCGAGCCCGGCAAGGCTCTCGAGCTCCTCCGGGTTCAGCGGCAGGAACCGATTGAGCTTTTGAACCAGAGCGCTTAGGACCACGGTCATGTTTCTATGCTACCACGGTCACGGGCTCTGAACCACAGCCTTCCGCTGGCCGCTTCATGTCCCGTCGAAAATCGGCGCCGCTCCTCTGAGCCACCCGTGACCCGGCCTGACTGGGGCTCGACCGAGACAAATCTTCCGGTAACTGGCTCCTATCCTGACAATATATATTTCAGAATCTAATGAACAACCTTGAATATCGGCTTGCGCATGACTATCTGATGGCCACGAGGAATGAAATAGTTTCTCGAAACATCTAGCAGGAATAGGGAATCATCATGGCCAATTCAAAAACCCATGGCGTTGCCGACCAGACGGCCCATGTCACCGCCAATGGCGACCACAAGGGCACCGATCGGGCGGCCGATACCGCCCGGAAGGTTGCGGGCTCAGCGCAGGGGTCCACCCAGCACGTCGTCGACGAGTGGACCCGCGGGGTCAAGGAGGGCCTGACCCGTTACCAGGAGATGTTCTCGCAGTTGCCCGGTTTTGGCGCGAACGGTGCCCAGGTCGGCGGGACCGGATCGGTTGCTCGCGAGCAGCTGATCGAGTTCAATACCGAGCTTCTGAGCTACGCTCAAGGTTCGCTGAACAATTCGTTCGAGGCTTCCAAGGCGGTGATCAACGCCGCCAACATGCAGGAAGCCATGCAGATCCAGATCGCGCATGCGCGAAAGGCGATGCAGGACGCGGGCGAACAGGCGAAGAAGTTGGCCGACCGCTATGCCAAAGCCAGTCGCGCGGCCGCCAAGCCCATGTCGGGCGGCACCCACGACGCGGCGCGCCGCGTGGGCTGAGGTCTGATCGTGTGATCAGGCATTCGGGCCGCCCTCGGGCGGCCCGAACCGTTTTCGGCACTACGTCGGGCGCCGCCGCCGCACTCGAGGCCGCGCAAGGCGCGCCAGCTCGACGGCTTCAGCGTCAGGAACCGACTGAGCTTTCTGAACCAGAGCGCTCGCGCCCGCTGCCATCGGCTGTTCGACGCAAGCATGAACGCGGTCACGGCCGCCGCCCCGCCGATCATCGCTTCTGCGAGCGACGCGAGCAGCATCGGTGACTACTCTAGATTAGTCTGGTGCCGCTCTCGAAGGGATAGTCTCCCGTGCTCTATGACCGGTGACCGCGGCCTCGACGCCGTCCGGTCCACGGATCCGCTCACAGGAGGAAGCCATGAGCAGCGTTTCAGATGCGGCAGGGCATGCGGCGCTTGCCATCTGCAAATCGATGCTTCTCTCGCTCACCGAGAACAAGGTCATCGACGCGACCGAAGCCAGGGCGATCCTCGAGGACGCGGCGGTCGCCCATCGCAATTCCATACCGCTGGTGGCCGACGGCGGTGCGGCGGCCCACGAGGAGGCCGCCTCGCTGATCGAGACGATGCTCAAGGGCGGCAACTCGGTTCGGCATGGCTGAGCGGGGGTGGTGCGTCCGGCCGAGCCCCAAAGGGCTCGCAGCCGCCGGAACATCGGCCTTTGTCTGACTCCGATGCTGATGTCCAGGCGGATTCGGCCGGCCCGTCCGACGCGGTCAAGCGCGCCAAACGAGTGGCGGTCCTGTCGCCGGTCGCCTGGCGGACCCCGCCCCGGCACTATGGCGCCTGGGAGACGGTCGCCAGCAACCTTGCCGAAGGCCTGGTCGCGCGCGGCTGGGACGTGACCCTGTTCGCCACCGGGGACTCGATCACCCGCGCCCGGCTCCACGCCGTGGTTGACAAGGGCTATGAGGAGGACCCCGCCGCCGATCCCAAGGTCGCCGAATACCTGCACATCGCGGAAGCGTTCGAGCACGCCGCCGAGTTCGATCTCATCCACAGCCACTACGACTTCATGGCCTTGAGCTACAGCCGCCTGGTCCAGACCCCGGTTCTGACCACCATCCATGGCTTCTCGTCGCCCAAGATCATGCCGATCTATGAAAAATATCGCGACGGCTACTTGTCTCGATCAGCGACGCCGACCGCGCCCCCGCGCTGAACTATCTGGCGACGGTCTACAACGGGATCGATCTCTCGCTCTATCCCGTTCCAGGAGCGCGCCGGTGAGCATCTGGTTTTTCTCGGCCGCATCCATCCGGACAAGGGCGTCCATCTCGCCATCGAGGTCGCGCGCCGCAGCGGGCGCCGCCTGATCATCGCCGGCATCGTGCAGGACGAGGCCTACTTCCACGAACGCATCGAACCTCATGTCGATGGCGGCACGGTCGACTATCTCGGGCCCGTGGGCGTGCCGGGCAAAAACAAGCTGTTCGCTCAGGCAAGCGCGCTCCTGCACCTCAACACGATCCCGGAGCGGTTCGGGTTGGTCCTGGCCGAGGCCAACGCCGCGGGCGTGCCCGTGATCGCGATGGACCTCGGCTCCTGCCGCGAGGTCATCCTGGACGGCAAGACCGGTTTCCTGGTCAGCACCCCCGAGCAGGCGGTGCGGGCCTTGGGGCGGCTCGCCGAGATCGACCGCAGCGCCTGCCGACGTCGCGTCGAGGAGCGCTTTTCGATCGCCACCATGGTCTCGGCCTATGAGCAGGTCTACGCGACGATTTTCGAGCTGGAGGAGAGCAAGCGACGATGACGCACCAGCGCCCACGGATCGGGAGGGCCCCGTTGCCGTTCGATGCGAGAGCCTGGCGTTGAGAATCCCCGCATGGCCCGGCTGCAACGAGGTCCAATCAGCGATGAGACAAGCAGACCAGCCGTCAAAGATCGCGTTCGTCTCTGACTATCTGCCGCGCCGGTGCGGCATCGCGACCTTCACGCACGATCTGCGCGCCGCCGTGGCCGCTCAATATCCACACGTGGAGTGCGGCGTGCTGGCGATCAATGACCTGCCGGAAGGTTACGATTATGGGCCGGAGGTACAGTTCGAGCTGCAGGAGCAGCGCCTGCGCGACTATCAGGAGGCGGTGAATTTCCTGCGGTTCAACGGCTTCGATGCGATCTGCCTGCAGCATGAGTTCGGGATCTATGGCGGCAGGTCGGGCAGCCACGTTCTGGCCATCCTGCGCGCGGTCGACCTGCCCGTGGTGACGACCTTGCACACCATCCTCGAGGAGCCGGCACCGGACCAACGCAGGGTGATGGACGAGATCGTCAGGCAATCGGAACGGCTGGTCGTGATGACCGAGCGCGGGCGTACGATTCTTCGCGAGGTCTATGGCGCCCCCGCCGCCAGGATCGACCTGATCGCGCACGGCATTCCGGATACGCCGTTCGTCGAGCCGAGCTCCCTCAAGGATCAGTTCGGGGTCGAGGGCAAGAAGGTGCTGCTGACCTTCGGCCTGCTCTCCCCCGGCAAGGGGATCGAGTACGTGATCCGGGCGCTGCCTGAGATCACCCGGCAGCATCCGGATCTGATCTACATCGTGCTCGGCGCGACCCATCCGAACCTCCTGCGTGCGGAGGGCGAAGCCTACCGGCTGAGCCTGGAGCGTCTGGCTGAGAAATTGGGAGTGACGCAGCAGGTCGCCTTCTACAACCGCTTCGTGGAGCTCGAGGAGCTGGAGCAGTTCCTCGGCGCGGCGGATATCTACGTCACGCCCTATCTCAGCAAAGCGCAGGCCACCTCCGGCACGCTCTGCTATGCGTTCGGTTGTGGCAATGCGGTCGTCTCGACGCCCTACTGGCACGCCGAGGAACTGCTGGCAGGCGATCGCGGCGTGCTCGTGCCGTTCCGTGACAGTGCTTCGATCGCGACCGCCGTGTGCGGTCTGTTGGCGGACGGGGCGCGCCTCGATGGGATGCGCAGGCGGGCTTACCTTGCAGGCCGCGGGATGATCTGGAGCCAGGCGGCCCACCAGTATTTCGCCTCGTTCCGCCAGGCGCGCCTCGACCACAGGCATCGTCATGGCCCTCGGTTCGCGGTCAAGACGCTGGCTCAGCAGCCCATCGAGCTGCCCGAGCTCACGCTCGACCACGTGGAGCGGCTGACCGACTCGATCGGCATCTTTCAGCATGCGACCTACGCCATGCCGAGCTACGCCGACGGCTACTGCACGGACGACAACGCGCGCGCGCTCCTGCTCATGGTTCTGCTCGAGTCGTCGAGCCACGACACGCCGGTGCGCCGGCAGCTCGCGACCAGGTATTCCGCCTTCCTGCAGCACGCGTTCGATCGCGACCGCCGCCGCTTTCGCAACTTCATGGGTTTCGATCGCCGCTGGCGGGACGAGACCGGCTCGGACGACTGCTTCGGGCGCTGTCTTTGGGCGTTGGGCATGTGTCTGGGGCGTTCGAAGCACCGTAGCTTCCAGAAGTGGGCAGCCGAGCTCTTTCTTCAGGCCCTGCCGGAGCTGGAGGCCATGAGCTCGCCGCGCGCCTGGGCGTTTGGGCTGATCGGCGTGCAGGAATACCTCGAGCATCTGAGCGGCGACCGCAGCGTCAGCGCCGTCAACGACCGGGTGACCGAAAAGCTGATCCGCCTGTACGAGGCGCAAAGCGAGCAGGATTGGCCGTGGTTCGAGCCGGTGCTGAGCTACGCCAACGCGAAACTGCCGCACGCGCTGATCTGCAGCGGCCGCCATGGCGGGGCGCATCGGGAGCGGGCCCTGGAGCTGGGCGTGCAGACGCTGCGCTGGCTGGTGACCGAGCAGACCCAGGACGGTCACTTCGTGCCGATCGGCTCGAACGGGTTCTATCGGCGCGGCGGCCCCCGGGCGCGTTTCGACCAGCAACCGATCGAGGCCCAGGCCACGGTATCGGCCTGCGTCGAAGCCTTCGAGGCGACCGGTGACCGCTTCTGGCGCGATGAGGCAAGGCGCGCCTTCGAATGGTTCCTCGGCCGCAACGACCTCGACCAGCCGCTGTACAATCCGGCGTCCGGCGGCTGCTATGACGGCTTGCATTTCGACCGGGTTAATCTAAACCAGGGCGCGGAATCCACGCTGGCTTTTCTGCTGGCGCTAGAGGAGATGACGACCCTGCAGACAGCCGCGGCGGCGAGCGCCGAGGTGACCGATGCTGCGGGGACCGTGCGGCCGGACGGGTTGCCAGGCTCGAGCCCGAGCTTCGCGGAGATGCACTCGTGAGACTGGGAGACTATGGATCAAGCCGCCAGTGCTCGGGCCAATGGGTCCGACAGCAGATTTCCGGTCGGCCGATCGGGTAAATATCTCCGCCCCGACAACTCACGCATGCTCCTGCGCCCGTTTTTGCCCGGCGGTGATCGCCGCGTCCGCGAGATCATCGAGCGGATTCTCGGAATGTCCGCATCGGAGGTCGAGGCCGGACTCCAGGACGTCAAGCGCTGCCTGAGCCATGAGCATGCGGGCATTGAGGCCGTATTCTCTTCTCGCTATCGGCAGCTTGCTCACCTCATGCCGCCGGCTGTGAAGCCTTCGGTGCCGCAGTCCCTGCTGATCGGCGCCTACTTCATGAGCGAGTACAGCCTGCAATCGTCGGCGCTGTTCAATCCCTCGATCGTCCCGCACCCGGATCAGGACGGGGTCCCTGCCGGTGCCCTGCGCTTCGTCATGAGCCTGCGCGCGACCGGCGAGGGCCACCTCTCGTCGATCGAATTTCGCGAGGGCCTCGTCAGCATCGACGGCGACCTCGGATTTGCCCCGGTCTCCCCGTCGGTGATCTCACCCGAGATCAGCTACCCGCGCTGCTCCAAAGCTGACTTCGTCGCAACCCTGCTGAAACTGGGACTGGGCGAGCACTTCGTTGCGGCCGCGTTCGGCAACCTTGGAGCAACCTTCGGTCCCGGAGAACTGGAGGATTTTCTGCGCCACCCGGAGCGTTGGCCCGGTTCGACGGGGGAGCACGAACAGCAGTCCGTGCGCGATGCGATCCGCCGGGCGGCGCACGGCGAGTACGTGCTGGAGTTTCCGCATTCATCGACCCTGTCCGAACGCGCGATTTTCCCTGTGTCGCCCAGCGAGCAGGGCGGCATCGAAGACGCGCGGTTCGTGCGCTTTCGCGAGGATGATGGCAGTCACCACTACTATGCCACCTACACGGCTTTCGACCGCAATCACATCTTGCCGCAGCTGATCGAGACCGAGGATTTTCGAAAGTTCAGGCTTGGGCCGTTGCACGGCGCCGCGGCCCACAACAAAGGCATGGCGCTGTTCCCTCGCCGCATTGGCGGTCGCTACGCCATGCTGGGCCGCCAGGGCGGCGCGAACATGACGCTGATGCTCTCCGACGATGTGCATTACTGGGAAGACTACGAGGTCTTGTTGGAGCCCGAGGCGCCCTGGGAGTATATTCAGATCGGCAACTGCGGCTCGCCCTTGGAAACCGAGGCTGGCTGGCTCGTCCTCACCCATGGGGTCGGCGCCATGCGCAACTATTGCATCGGCGCCGCCCTGCTCGATCGCGACGACCCGCGCCGGGTCATCGGGCGCCTGCGCCAGCCGCTGCTGGAGCCGCTCGATCACGAGCGCGACGGTTACGTCCCGAATGTGGTCTACAGCTGCGGCTCGCTGATTCACAACGGCTGGCTGGTGCTGCCCTATGCGGTCAGCGACTATGCGACGACCCACGCCCTGGCTCAGCTCGAGCCGCTTTTGGAACGGCTGGTTGGGTAGTGTCTTCGGCGGTTTCATGGTCTTGCTACCGGTCCGCCTGTCCCGGGCTCCAGCGCTAAGACCCACGGCGATCATGACCACCGGCCGCCGACCCGAGGCGGATGCGCTCCCGCCTCCCGACGCCGCAGACGCCGCGTCCATCTCCGGCCACAGCATGCCGAGGGGATTGGCGCTCCAGCGGGCGACCATGGCGTCGTCCCAGGCAGCGCCGAAGGCGCCGAAGAACGGCACGTAGGCCTCGTCGAGCGCCTCGGCACCGGTGAACTGATAGCCGAACCGGGAGAGTGGCCAGCTGCCGGTGGCGGTCACGGCGGTGGTGTTGGTGCGCAGGCCGTCGACGTACTGCCGCACCTCCTGCCCGTCCCAGACGCGGGCGAGCGTGTGCCAGCCGGCGGTGATCAGAGGCCCGCTCCCCGAGGCCGGGCTGTTGACGTTGGCCTGCCGCCCCCAGAGCTTGCCGCCTGAGGTCATCCACAGCCAGTCGCCGGTGTTGGCGGAACCGGAGCGGAAGATGCCCTCGTTGCCGGGGGTCCTGAGGATCAGGAGCGCGATGGTGTAGGGCTCGCCCGAACCGAACAGGATCGGGTTGCCGTCGGCCCAGGCGACGATGGCGGCGCCGTTTGGAGGCGCCGTGCCGAAGGTCAGCGTAGCGCCGGCGACGCGGTCGCCGGTCTCGATCAGGCCATCGACCCAGACCAGCACCGTGCCCTGGGGCGCCAGGAAGAGCGTGTAGGTCGGATTGCGAAATGCCCCCGGAATTGGGATAGGAGCTTGACCGGGCAGCGCTGAATTTTCGAGCCCGCGGAAACCAATACTTAATGGTTTTCGGCCTCATCTGGGGTCTGGCACCGGGATTGCATGAGCACAAAGCAGGTTGAAAGGCGGCAACGAGGGAGACGGTTCCGAGGCTCGACGTGGGGTCTACAAGGGATCGCTACGATGATGATGCAGACCTTGGTTTTGATTTGCGCCCTCGCTACGCCGCAGGCCGACTGCGGGCCGGACACCGCGGATACCGTGGTCCAGGGTCCGGAGGCCATGAGCCTGGTCGAGTGCGGCCTGCACGGTCAGGCCTACATCGCCGGCGGCGCGCTCGCCGGCTATCTCGACAACGAGCACTACCTGAAGGTCAGCTGCATCTTGGGCCGGCGACTGCGGGCCGCCGGGCCGGCGGCGGCGCAGCGGGCCGCGCAGCTGTCGGGCAGGATCGACGCCGCCGAGTGATCCCGCCCGAGACGTAGCCGCCCGGCGGCTCTGCCGACGGGGCGCGGCGCGCCCCGGTCGGATCAATCGGCCTGACCGGTCACTGGGCGGCGGCCGGGAGCCCGGCACGAATCCGCTCGAGGTAGGCGCGGATGCGGGCAGCGTTGGTGCCGGTATCGCCCCTGCCGACCCGCGAGACCGAGCGGACGTCGATCCTGCTGCCCGCACCCTCGGGGCTGATGCGGACCACGATGTCGTCGATGAAGCCGAACCAGAAGGTCTGATCGCTCGCCTCGATCCGGCGCTGCTCCGGCGCGGTCGCGACGATTCGCCAGCCGAGGGCCCGGGCCGCGTCGAGCGCCAGATCGAAGGCGCGATCGGTCGGCAGCTTGACCACCAGCGGTTGGATGTCCGGATAGGCCTGGCGCTGCTGCGCCGCGACCTCCGGGCCGCCATAGGTGGCAGGATTGGGCGCGCCGGCGCGCAGCGACAGGATGGCATCATCAAACGTCGGCGGGTTGTCCGGATCGGTCGTGATGTCGTGGATCGGCGGCACCGCGCGGGCCGCCCGCAAGTGGCTCCAGGGCACCCCGAAGACGACCAGCCCGATCAGCAGCCCCGCGAGCGCCGGCCAGATTGCCCGTCGCGGCCCGCCGGCGACCGCGCAGGCCAGGCCGGCCACCGCCACCACCGCCGCGGCGATCCCGGCGTAGGCCGCATAGCGCAGGATCGCGAAGCCGCCGGCGAGCGGCCAGAGGCCGAAGCGGTAGCCCGGGCCGGCAACCAGGAGCGCCAGCCCCGCCAGGATGCCGAGCGCCAGTCCAAGGGTCGCGAGGGTCCGGGCCATCCCTGTCATTCTGGCGGTCCAATCGTGCGATGCGACCGGGTCGTTCCGCGGCCAACTGTCATGGCTTTGAACCGCAGAACCCGGCTCACTTCCAAACCACGTTCGTCGTAGCGACAGCTAGGCCGGCAGCCCGGCGCGCTCGGCAACCAGCGCCTCGAACTCGCGGTCGGTCCGCGGCCCGAAGGTCTCGAAGGTCGGCTCCGGGTGCTCCCGATAGCGCGCTTTCTGCTGGCCGATCGGATCGAGCGCGGCCTTCCGTCTCTGCTCCGGCACCTCGATGCCATAGACCCGCGCCCCGTTCTGGCCGAACACCTTGGCCTTGAGCTCCTTGGTCAACACCGGATAGCCGTGCGGCCTCGATCAGGGCCGGCGCGATCTCGAACGCGCGGAACGCCTGGATCTGGTCCTGGGGCGAGCCGTACCAGATCGAATCGGTGCCCCACAGCAGGTTGTCCTCGCCGACGTGCTGCAGGAGCTTGCCCAGCAAATGCGCCGCCGTCGTCGGATCGCGCATCACGAAGCGCCAGGTGCTGCCCAGTTCGGCGAAGACATTGCCGTTCGGGCCGATGTCGTTGTCAAGCAGCGATTTGATCAAGACGTCGACGCCGCGGCCCGGCGCGGGCGGGATCGAACGGCCCTTCCGCCCGGCCCGGCTCGAAGCCCGAATGGTAGACGATGAAGTTCATGTCCGGATAGCGCCTGGCGATGCGGCCGACGTCGGCGCAGCGACCGTACCGGTCGGGAAAGCCCGAGAACAACAGGCCCTTGTGGATGCAGATGGTGCGCACGCCGAGTGCGCTGGGCCTGCTCGATGAACGGGATGCCGACCGCCGGGTCGTCGAGCTCGAAGCCAATCCCGTCCGGACCCCACTGCGTGTAGCACTTCCAGGCCGCGATCGGATAGCGCCGGACCGCCTCCGCCATCAGCTCGAGCGGCCGGATCGCGGGCGCGTTGGGGACCACCATGGCATGCAGGAAAAGCCGATGCGCGCCCGCCATCTGCTCGACCAGCACGCGCACGCGCAGGGCCTCCTCGAGCGACAAGGGATTGCTCTCGGGCAGCTCGGGCACGAAGCTCAGCACCGCAAGGTCGGTGTCGCTGTCCAGGAACACGTGCTTGATGAACTGCTCGGCCGAGAAGCAGTCGACCGGGTCGTCGTCGCCGCAGGATCCTTGCGGAAAGCGGGCCAGGATCTGCTCCCAGTACTGGCCGGCGTTGGTCCGCCACCTGCCGGCCGGATCGACCATGTGGGTCTGGACGTCGAAGATGAACTCGTCGCCGGCAAGCGCGCTCCCGGCGGCCGCCGGCTCGAAGGCCGCCTCGGCCGGCAGGCGGAAGGCGCCGCCCGTGTTGCCGCGGGCGGCGAACGCCTGGTTCAGGGTCAGGAGCGTGGTCGCGGCGCCGCACAGGGACTGGAGGAACGCGCGCCGCGCGAGGCCCACCCGGGCCGCATGCTCGGTCAGCCGCTTGGCGGCGAGCGCGTTCGCCCGGGCCACGGTCTCGGTCAGCGGCACCGGCCGGAACTCGCCGTTGGAGGTCGGATCGATCTTGATCGGCAGCCCGCTCGAGCTGATCATGACGTACCCCTGCCTGGCACGCGCTCATTTCCGCTCAAGCTATCGCTCAGCGGCCGCCGATCAAGCCGCAAGCGGCGACCCCTGGCAGGTTTACAGCTGGTGCCCGACCCCATACATTCGCTGCCAACCACGATCGGGCGGTAGCGGCTCGAGGCCGCGGCCGGTCGGTGGCCGCGGCCGCCGTTCTCGGAGCCGGGTCGAGGGGGTTTGGCGGGCAGGGCTTGACCAGCGATCAGCACGGGCGGATCGATCAGATGGCCGGGGCTGGCGTGCGGCCACCGATGGGCGCGGGTCTCGACCTGTCGGTGATCGTCCCGGCCTTCGAGGAGGAGGCGAGCGTCGGGCCGCTCTACCAGGCGATCGTTGACGCCGTGACGCCGCTCGCGCTGGCCTTCGAGATCATCTTCGTCGACGACGGCAGCCGGGATCACACCTTCGCCCGCTGCGCCGCGCTGGCCGCGACGATCCGCGCGTCAAGGTGATCAAGTTCCGCCGCAACTGCGGCCAGACGGCCGCCATGGTGGCGGGCATCGAGCATGCCTCGGGCGCCACGCTCGTGACCATGGACGCCGACCTGCAGAACGATCCCGCGGACATCCCGGAGCTGCTCGCCAAGATCGGTGAAGGCTACGACCTCGTCGTCGGCTGGCGCTACCAGCGCCAGGACAAGCTGCTCTCGCGCCGCCTGCCTTCGGTGCTCGCCAACCGGCTGATCGCCAGGGTCACCGGCGTCGACATCAAGGACAACGGCTGCTCGCTCAAGGCCTACCGCGCCGGGCTGATCAAGCGGGTGCCGCTCTATTCCGAGATGCACCGCTTCATCCCGGCGATGAGCTCGCTGGCCGGTGCCCGCATCGCCCAGATCAAGGTCAGGCACCATGCCCGGCGCTATGGCCGGTCGAAATACGGCCTGTCGCGGATCTACAAGGTGCTGGCGGACCTGCTCGCGATCAAGACCCTGCTGCTGTTCGCCGCCCGACCGCTCTACTGCTTCGTCGGCAGCGCCGCGCTCGCCGGCGCGCTCAGCCTGTTCTGCGGCCTGGTCGCGATCTATCGCGCGCTGGAGGCCTCGTCGGTCGTGGTCCTGATGGGGGTCTCGATCATGTTCGGCGCCCTGTCTCTGTTCCTGGTTTTGATCGGGCTGATCGGCTATCTGATCTACCAGATGGCGCCGGGCGATTGGGACTTGCAGCCCTTCCAGGCGTGGAGCCGGCAGGCGTCCGATGCGCAATCCCACCCCGAGGGGTGGTAGCCCGCGTCCGGCGCATCCGAGACAGGGGCCCCCCGGCATGCATGCGACGCAGCGAATCGACGAGTTCGGCGCGATGACTCCGGACCCGCGGCACGCGACCGAGCCCGCCGGGGCCGCAGCCCCGCCGGTCGCCTTGTCGGTGATCGTCCCGATGTTCCAGGATCGGACCGATGTGGTCGAGGTCTACGACGCCTATAAGGCGGTGGCCGGGAGCCTCGGCCAGCCCTACGAGCTGGTCTACGTCCTGAGCCGGCAGAGCACGCGGGCGCTCGCCGATCTGAAGGGCCTGCAGGAGCGTGGCGAGAAAGAGCTGGTCCTGGTGCTCGGCCAGCAATTGGACGAGGCCGACGCGCTCATGAGCGGCTTCCGGCAGGCCCGGGGCGAGATCATCCTCACCCTGCCGGCCGATCTCCAGGTCGAGCCGGCCGACATTCCCCGGGTCGTCGCCGCCCTCGCTGACTGCGAGGTGGCGGTCGGTCGGCGGCCGCCGGTCAGCTCGAGGCTGCAGCGGCTTCAGGCCAAGGCGTTCCACTGGCTGCTCCGGCGGCTGTTCGGTCATTCCTTCACCGACCTCGTGTGCCGGGTCCGTGCCTGGCGCCGTCCGGTGGTCGAGGAAATCGCCCTCCACGGGCTGCAGCCGCACTTTCTGCCACTGGTGGCGAGCGAGCGGGGCTTTCGGATCAACGAGGTCGACGTGCGCGCGGGTCGCACCGGGCGCGCCGGCGTCAAGCTCACGCTCTGGAACCGGATCGGCGTCACGCTCGACATCCTGGCGCTCTATCTGGTGCTCAAGTTCACCAAGAAGCCGCTGCGATTCTTCGGCATGATCGGCCTGCCGATCCTGCTCGTCGGCATCCTGTCCACGGGCGGCCTGGTGGTTGCCAAGCTGGCTTTCGGCGTCGGCCTCGGCGACCGTCCGGCCCTGATCCTCGCGGTCCTCTTGATCGTGCTCGGCATCCAGATCCTGGCGCTCGGCCTGATCGGCGAGCTCGTGATCTTCGCTGCGAGCCGGCGGATCAAGGAGCACCCGATCGAGCAGATCGTTGGCGCGCTCCGAACCCGCGACCCTTGACCGCTCCCCGGCATCGCGGGCCAGAACCCATCCCGTAAGATGATGTCAACGGCGATCCGAAGGGCACCCGAGGAGGCCTGCCTCGAATTCGTGGACGGGATCGAGGAGTTGATGGTCGACGCGCGCCTGGAGCAGTGCGAGCGGAAGCGTGCGAAGAGCTGAGCGGCACCGGACTGCCGCTCGCCCGGCTTCACGCGCCGTTCTGAAGCGCTATATCTGTTGGCGCCATGACACTTCGTCTCGATCTTGACCGCGGCGTGATCGCGGCGTTCTGCCGGCGTCAGCACATCCGCACGCTGGCGGTGTTCGGCTCGGCGTTGCGTGACGACTTCCGCCCGGACAGCGACGTCGACCTGCTGGCGGAGTTCGAGCCCGAGCACACGCCGGGTCTGATCCGACTGGGGGCGATGGAAGAGGAACTGGGCCGGGTTCTGGGCCGGCGGGCGGATCTCGTGACCGCGAAAGGCCTGAGCCGGCACATTCGCGATCGCATTCTGGCGGCCGCCGAGCCCGTCTATGCCGACGGATGACCGACTCTACCTTCGCCACATGCAGGACCACGCGGCGAAAGCGCTCGCTCTTGCCTCCGGCAAGACCCGCGTCGAGTTCGACGCCGACGAAGTTTTGCGTCTCGCCCTGACCTATCTGATTCAGATCGTCGGCGAAGCCGCCAGTCAAGTATCGCAGGAAACGAAAGGCGCGCACCCGGAAATACCCTGGCAGAGCATCGTCGGCATGCGACACCGGCTCGTCCACGGCTATTTCACCGTCGACGAAGACATCGTCTGGTCGACGAAGACATCGTCTGAAGACGCTGACGACCGAGCTTGAGCCGGTGCTCCGGGCCTTGGAGCGGATGCCCGAAGCCCGGGGCGAACGCGGATAGGCTCACGCTTTGGGCGCGCCGGGAGTCGCCGCGGGCGGCGCGAGGTCGCCGATGCCGAGAGTCAGTTGAACCGGGGCCAGGGCCGGCGACGAGCGGCCGAAGTTCGACGCGGTGAGCCCGAGCAGGCGGACCGGCCGGCGGGGCGGCGCGGGGGTGTGCAGGAGCCAGCGGGCGAGCGCCATCAGCTCCTCGGCCGAGTGCACGGCATCGGCCCGCGTGTGCTGGCGGCTGTTGAGCGTGAAGTCGGCATGCTTGATCTTGAGGGTCACGGTGCGCCCGAACAGATCGGCCTTCGCCATCCGTTCCGCGACCCGCTCGGCGATCGGCTGGAGCGTCGCCAGCATCGCCGCCGGGTCGGTCAGGTCATGCTCGAAGGTCTCCTCGGCGCCGATCGACTTGTAGGGCCGGTCGGGCGAGACCTGCCGGTCGTCCTGGCCGCGCGCGATCCGGAAATAATGCCGGCCGACCTTGCCGAAGCGGTGGACCAGCTCGGCCTCGGAGCGCTGGCGCAGATCGGCGCCGGTCGCGATGCCGGCGTCCTTCATCCTGCGCGCGGTCACCGGGCCCGATGCCGAAGAAGCGCTCGATCGGCAGGCGGGCGATGAACGCCAGCGCGTCCTCGGGCCGGATCACGAACAGACCGTCCGGCTTGTCCATGGCCGAGGCGACCTTGGCGAGGAACTTGTTGAACGACACCCCGGCCGAGGCGGTGAGGCCGGTCGTAGCCCGGATCTCGCCCTTGATCGCGCGCGCGATCAGGGTCGCGGACGGCGGCCCGCGCCTGGGCGCGGTGACGTCGAGGTAGGCTTCATCGAGCGACAGCGGCTCCACCAGGTCGGTATAGGTGGAAAAGATTTCGCGGATCTGGCGGCTCGCCGTCTGGTAGGCATCGAAACGGGTGCGCACGAAGATCAGCTCGGGGCAGAGCCTGCGCGCCTGGAAGCCCGGCATCGCCGAGCGGACGCCGAAGACCCGCGCCTCATAGCTCGCGGCCATGACCACGCCGCGCGGCCCCCCGCCGCCGACCGCGACCGGTCTGCCCCGCAGCTCCGGCTGGTCCCGCTGCTCGACCGAGGCATAGAACGCGTCCATGTCGACGTGGATGATCTTGCGCCGCGGCGCGGCCGCCAGCTCGATCCGGTCTCCGGCCCCGTCTTCGCGCATCGCTGTCGACGAGCCTGTCCCTCAGCTCCTTGGACGGGGTTCCACGATGCCCAGATCGCGGCAGATCTTGCGCGCCAGGAACTCGTTGATTTCGCGATGGCGTGGCACCGTTGTCACTCGGCCCCCTGCACGATGGATGTAGATCGTATGGTTGGCGCCCTCGCGCAAAACGCTGCAGCCGTGATCCGCAAGGTGCCGGATCAGATCGCGTCGCTTCACTCGGCCGGAATCCGGATCGCCTCGCGGATCACCTCCTCGGCGCTGATCTCCTCTTTGGCCAACGCACGATTGGCTTCGACCACCAGCTGCACGGCCTCGCGCAGATTTCGGCGTGCTTCGTTCAGGGTTGCGCCTTGGGTGTTGGCCCCCGGAATCTCCTCGACATAGCCGATATAGCCCTCGGGCACCTTGCGGAACACGGCGGTCAACTCGAGCTCGCGAGACGTCGACGCGGCCATGACATGACTACCCCTGCTGTGGTCAGAGCATTCTAAAGCCGCTCCCTCGGGTCGTACAGCTTGAGCACCGCGAGGCCGTCGAGGTCGCCCTGGCCCCTGGCGACCAGGATGCGGTAGAGCGAGGCCGCCTGGGCGCTCATCGGGGTCGGCACGTTCAGCTGTTTGGCGAGGCCCTGGACCATGTCGAGGTCCTTGAGCACCTGGCGCGCGTAGCCGGCGGGCGCGAAGTCGCGCGCGACCAGGCGCGGGTAGAGCCGCTCGAGCATGGCGCTGCCGGCGTAGCCGGCGCCGAGCGCCTCGGGGATCTTCGCGGCATCGACCCCGCCCGCCTCGGCCAGCGCCAGCGCTTCGGCCAGGATGCAGTAGTTGGTCAGCACCAGCACCTGGTTGACCATCTTGGTGACCTGGCCGGCGCCGAGCGGGCCCATGTGGGTGCACTGCCCGAGGTCGGCCAGGACCGGCCGCACCCGGGCCAGATCCTCGGCGCTGCCGCCGGCCATGATCGCGAGCGTGCCGGCCGCGGCCGCGGGTGGCCCGCCCGAGACCGGGGCGTCCACCCAGCCCATGCCGGTCGCGGCGCGCAGCCGCTCGGCGAACGCTTTGGTGGTTTCGACCTCGGTGGTCGAATGGTCGATCAGCACTTTGTCCGCGCTGCCGCCGGCGGCGATGCCGTCGCGGCCGAACACCGCCGCCTCCAGGTCGCCGCCGGTCATCACGCAGACGTGCACCTGATCGCTCGCGCGCACCACCTCGGCCGCCGACCTGGCGGGCTCGACCCCATGGCCGCGCGCGGCCTCGACCTTGTCCGGCACGATGTCATAGCCGGTCACGGCGTGGCCGCATCCGACCAGCCGCCGGGTGAACGCCTGGCCCATCAGCCCGAGGCCGATGAAGCCGATCCTCCGCCGGTCTTTGGCCATGGTGCGCACTCCCGCGGTGTCGAGCCGGCTTCGATGATGGCCGGAGGGCAGCCGCCTGACCAGCCCGGGGGCTCGCCAGGCCCTGGCGGCGGACGCCGGTGCGGCATGCGCGGCGGACCTCGATCGCGGCCCTCTGGTCAAGCGCGACGGATCGCGCCATAGTGCGCTCAAGAACAGGCTCGATCCCGTCGGATCCGGGCCGTGGCGGGTCAGCGGGGGCCATGGATGGCGCTTCTGGAGCTGCGTGGCGTCGCCAAGCATTTCGGCGCGATCGAGGCGCTCAAGGGCGTCGACCTCGACCTCGAGCCCGGTGAGGTCTTGGGCCTGATGGGCGACAATGGCGCCGGCAAGTCGACGCTGGTCAAGATCATCGCCGGCAATTTCCCGGCCTCCGAGGGCGAGATCCGGCTCGGCGGCGCGGTCAAGCGCTTCCACAAACCGGTCGACGCCCGCGCCGAAGGCATCGAGGTGGTCTACCAGGACCTGGCGCTGTGCAACAATCTGAGCGCCGCCGAGAACGTGTTCCTGGGGCGCGAGGCCAAGCGCAGCTTCGGCTTCTTCAAGATCATCAACTACCCGGCGATGTACGAGCGCGCCGCCGAGCTGTTCGGCGAGCTGAAGTCGGAAACCCGGCCGCGCGATCTGGTCAAGCAGATGTCCGGCGGCCAACGCCAGGCGGTGGCGATCGCCCGCACCCGGCTGTCGGATGCCAAGATCGTGCTGATGGACGAGCCGACCGCGGCGATCAGCGTCCGCCAGGTGGCGGAGGTGCTGGACCTGATCCGGCGCCTGCGCGACCAGGCGATCGCGGTCGTCCTGATCAGCCATCGCATGCCCGACGTGTTCGCGGTGTGCGACCGGATCGCCGTGCTCCGGCGCGGCACCAAGGTCGCGGAGAAGGCGATCGCCGACAGCTCGCCCGAAGAAGTGACCGGTCTGATCACCGGCGCGATCCGTACCGCCTGAAGGTGCCGCGAATGCGTAAGACAGAGACCGTCCGTACCGGCGTCGAGATCGACGACGTCACCGGCATCAAGGAGCGCAGCTTAGGCCAGCGGGTGCTCGCCAGTCAGCCGTTCTGGATCACGGTCGCCCTGATGATGATCTGCCTTGGCATGAGCTGGCTCGAGCCGGACGCGTTCCCTTCGCTCGACAACTTCTACAACATCACCCGCAACTTCGCTTTCATCGGGATCATGGCGCTCGGCATGACCGCGGTGATCCTGACCGGCGGCATCGACCTCTCGGTCGGCTCGATCATGGGTGTGGTCGGGGTCGCGACCGGGCTGGTGCTGCAGGCGGGCTATTCGGCGTCCCTGGCGATCCTGGTCGGTCTGGTCACCGGCGTCATCGCCGGCGCGATCAACGGTGCCCTGATCGCCTATCTCCAGCTGTCGCCGTTCGTGGTCACCCTCGGCATGCTGTCGATCGCCCGCTCGATCGCGATCGTGCTGTCGCAGAACAAGATGATCTACGAGTTTGGCCCGGACGGTGATCTGTTCAACTACATCGGCGGCGGCCAGACGCTCGGCATCGCGCACCCGGTCTGGATGCTGGTGTTCCTGGCGCTGCTGTTCGGCTTCGTGTTCCATCTGACCAGCTGGGGCCGCTACCTGTTCGCGATCGGCGGCAACGAGAACGCGGCGCGTCTGACCGGCGTGCCGGTCGATCGGATCAAGCTGCAGGCCTACATCGTCTCCGGGCTGACGGCGGCGATCTCCTCGGTCATGCTGACCGGCTGGCAGGGCTCGGCGCTCAACAACATGGGCATCGGCTGGGAGCTGCGGGTGATCGCCGCGACCGTGATCGGCGGCGCCAGCCTGATGGGCGGCGAGGGCGGCGCCTATGGCGCGGTCATCGGCGCGGCCCTGATCGAGGTGATCCGCAACAGTCTGCTGATGGCCGGCGTCGATTCCAACTGGCAGGGCACGTTCGTCGGCCTGTTCATCATCTTCGCGGTCTTGCTCCAACGGTTCCGCGGACGACGGACGGACTGAGGCGGTCTCGGTCCGGTTTGCAACGACCCATAGGGAGGTCAAAAGTCAATGAAAAAGCTTCTCTTGTGTGCGGCCGCCGGGGTGGCACTCGCGGCCTTCGCGGCGCCGGGCGGCCAGGCGGCCGACAGCCTCACCTTCGCGCTGGTGCCGAAGAACCTCAACAACCCGTTCTTCGACCAGGCTCGCGACGGCTGCATGAAGGCCCAGGCGGAGTCCAAGGGCAAGATCACCTGCCAGTACATCGGCCCGCCCGAGCACGGCGGCGGCGAGGAGGAGATCCAGATCGTCAGCGACCTGGTCGCCAAGCACGTCGCCGGCATCTCGGTGTCGCCCTCGAACGCCGCCGCCATGGCCGTGCCGCTCAAGCGCGCCAAGGAGGCGGGGATCCCGGTGATCACCTTCGACAGCGACCTGTTGCCCAAGGACAAGGCGCTGCGGCTGGCCTACGTCGGCACCCACAATTACGACATCGGCGTCAATCTCGCGAAGATCGTCGAGAAGATCAAACCCAAGGGCGGCACGATCTGCATCCAGTCCGGCGGCGCCGCTGCGGCCAACCACAACGAGCGCATGCAGGGCATCCGCGACACGCTCTCCGGCAAGAAGAGCAAGGAGTCGCCAGGCGACAAGCTGACCGGCCAGAACGGCTGGAAGGAGGTCGACGGCTGTCCGCTTGTACACCAACGACGACTTCGTGCTCGCGGTCCAGCAGATGGAGGACATCCTCGGCAAGTACCCGAACCTGGATGCCTTCGTGCCGACCGGCGGCTTCCCGCAGTTCGTGCCCGAGGCCTACCGGCGCGTCGCCTCGAAGTACAAGGACAAGATCCAGAGCCACCAGCTGGCGCTGGTGGTCGCCGACACGCTGCCGGTCCAGCTCGACCTGCTGCGCGAAGGGCTCTCGCTCGGCCAGGTCGGCCAGCGGCCGTTCGAGATGGGCTACAAGTCCATGGAGATGCTGATGGCCGCCCACAACGGCAAGAAGCTCAAGGACCCGACCTACACCGGCCTCGACGTCTGCACGCCCTGAGAACGTCGACACCTGCACCAAGCCCGGCAGCTGAACGCCGGCTGCGGCGACGGCGACTCCCCCGGCGGGGGCCGGGGGCAGTCGTCGGTCGCAGGCGCGGGCGGGGCGTCCCGATAGCCTGGAGCGTCAGATCTGGCGACGCCTCGCCGGCGCGCCCTGCGTCTCCCGTCAGGGGCCGTCCCACCGGCCAACGTCTCCTGCACGGCCTCGATCGAAACCCGAGACGGGCGCGCGAGTTCGTGCTAAGACCGGTGACAATAGGGCAAAAGAGGCAGCAGCGCTCGAGCGTCTGGTCAAGCGTCTTCCATGACCAACCAAGGAGCCCGCCGGTTTCCGGGGGCGTCGAACTCGTGGCCAGACCAAGGCCGGCGGGTCGGTGATGCCGCTTCTCACCCTAGAGATGTAGCAGGGAGTGCTGATCATGCCTAAGCTCAAAGTCCTGGCGCTCGCATCCGTAGGTCTTCTGGCGCTGTCGAGCGCGGTCCTGGCGGGCCCGCAGGTCGTCCAGGGACCGGGTGCGCTGCCCAAGTGCTTCGCGCCCTTCAAGCAGGATACCAAGTATTTCCAGTGGCCGAAGAAGGAGGGGCCCTATCGGATCGCGCTCGCCAACGGCTTCGTCGGCAACACCTGGCGCATCCAGATGATCAAGACCCTCAAGGCTTACGTCGAGCAGCCCGACGTCAAGCCGATGGTCAAGGAGCTCAAGGTCGTCTCGACCGGCACCGACGTCGCCGCCCAGATCGGCGCGATCGAGAACTTCATCAACCAGGGCTATGACGCGATCCTGACGATCGCGGTCAACCCGACCGCGTTCGGGCCGGTGATCAAGAAGGCCAACAAGGCCGGCGTGGTGCTGGTGCCGTTCGATAACATCATCGACACCACCGACATCATGGAGGTCAACGAGAACCAGCTCGAGATGGGCAAGATCATGGGCCGCTGGCTGACCAAGCACGTCGGCACCTCGGGCAAGATCCTCGAGGTCCGCGGCCTGCCCGGCAACTCGGTCGACCGCGACCGGCATCTCGGCTTCCGCGAAATCATGGAAGCGCCCGGCAACAAGTTCGACATCATCGAGGTCGTCGGCAACTGGGACGACGGCACCGCGCAGAAAGTCACGGCCGACGCGGTCGCGGTCCATGGCCAGTTCGCCGGCATGTTCGTCCAGGGCGGCTCGACCGGGGCGGTGCGCGCGCTGATGGATGCCGGTCATCCGTTCATCCCGGTCGCCGGCGAGGCCGAGAACGGCTTCCGCAAGCTGTGCGCCGAGCACGCCAAGGACGGTCTGCTCTGCTCGTCCGCCGGCCAGTCGCCGGGCCTGGTCGCGATCGCCGCCAAGGCCGCGATCCACGCCCTCCAGGGCGAGGTCATGCCGCAGTACGTGTCGGTGCCGATCCCGCTGACCGAGGACCCGGACTTCAAGGCGGGCGTCAACTACTATCCCGACCTCACCGACAACTTCTTCACCCCGAACGAGTTCCCGCCGTGCGACGTCAACGTCACGGCGACGGAAATCATGGGCAAGAGCGAAGCCAACAACTGATTGGCTGCAACTGATCGGCCGAGGCAGACGCCGCCGGCGGCAAAGCCGGCGGCGTCGCTCGCCCGACCGACAGTCCGGCGCGGTCGCGGGACAGGTCCATGGCACAGGCGCAGGCGCCGTTCTGGCGCATGGAGGGCGTCAGCAAGCGCTATGGCGGCGTGCTGGCGCTGGCCGACGTCGACTTCGCCTGCGAGCCCGGCATCCACGCCGTGCTCGGCGAGAACGGCGCCGGCAAATCGACGCTGATCAAGATCATCGCGGGCGTCGTCCAGCCGACCACCGGCAGCCTGTTCCTCGAAGGCCAGAAGGTCAGCTTTCCGACCCCGGTCGCGGCCAACCAGGCGGGCATCGTCTGCATCTTCCAGGAGCTCTCGCTGCTGCCCGACCTCTCGGTCGCCGACAACATCTGCATCACCGAGCCGCCGCGGCGCTTCGGCCTGATCGACCGCCGCGCGCAGCGCCGGCGCGCCGAGGAGCTGCTCGCCCGGATCGGCTGCGAGGACGTGCACCCGATGGAGCACGTCCGCAACCTCTCGCTCTCGCGCCGCCAGATGGTCGAGATCGCCAAGGCGCTCGGCCGCGAGCCCAAGCTTCTGATCCTCGACGAGGCGACCTCGGCGCTGACCGCGGCCGACGTCGAGAAGGTCTATGCCATGCTCCACCGGCTGCGCGCGGGCGGCCTTGCGATCCTTTACATCTCGCACCGCATGCACGAGATCGAGGCGCTGGCCGACGTCTGCTCGGTGTTCCGCAACGGCCGGCACATCGAGACCTTCGCCGAGGGCAGCAAGACCGGTGACGAGATCGTCCAGCTGATGATCGGCCGCGAGTACACCCAGGTGTTCCCGGCCAAGCCCGCGCGCGCCGCGGCGCCCGAGCAGGCGCTCGAGCTCGAGCGTCTGAGCTGGGGCGACGAGCTGCAGGACATCTCGCTCAGCGTCGGCCGCGGCGAGATCGTCGGGCTCGGTGGCCTCGACGGCCAGGGTCAGCGCGAGCTCCTGCTGGCGCTGTTCGGGGTCCTGCGCGGCGTCGACGGCAGCGTCCGGATCGATGGCCACCCGGTCCGGATCACGAGCCCCCAGCAGGCCAAGTCCGCGGGCTTCGACATGGCGCTGATCCCGGAGGACCGCAAGGCCGAGGGCCTGATGCTGCCGATGTCGGTCCGCGACAACATCTCGATGGCCTCGATCAGCCGGCTGACCAAGGGGATCATGGTCGATCACGCCCGCGAGACCGAGCAGATCGATCGGATGATCCGCAAGCTCGCGATCAAGGCCGGCGACCTCGACGATCCGGTCGCGACGCTCTCCGGCGGCAACCAGCAGAAGGTCGTGATCGCCAAGTGGCTGATGACCGATGCCCGCATCATTCTGCTCAACGATCCGACCCGCGGCATCGACGTCGGCACCAAGCAGGAGATGTACCAGCTGCTGCGCGACCTCGCCGACGCCGGGGCCGCGATCCTGTTCTATTCGACCGACTACGACGAGCTGATCGGCTGCTGCGACCGGGTCGCGATCCTCTACGACGGCAAGATCGTGCGCGAGCTCGCGGGCGAGGCGCTGACCGAGCGCAACATCGTCGCCAGCGCGCTCAATCTGCCGATCGAGGCCGTGCTTCCCGAGGCGAGGGCCGGCTGATGCGCGAGGTCCGGCTCTGGCTGGTCCAGAACTACGGGCTGCTGCTCTCGGTCGTCCTGTTCGGGCTGATGTTCACGCTTTACATCGGCAACTACTCGGCCGGGCTGACGGTGCCGGTGGCCGAGACCGCGGCCAACAAGGGCGTCCTGCTGGCGCTGGTCGCCATGGCGCAGACCCTGCCGGTGCTGACCGGCGGCCTCGATCTCTCGGTCGGCATGATCTTCGTGATGACCAACTGCATCGCGTCGGCGATCGTCCAGGGCAGTCCGCTCGAGACCGCGCTCGGCGTAGTCGCGGTGTTGCTCGCGGGCACCGCGGCCGGCCTGATCAACGGCGCGATCGTGGTCTACGGGCGCCTGCAGCCGATCATCACGACGCTCGCGACCGGCGCCATCTACTATGGCATCGCCCTCCTCATCCGGCCGATCCCGAGTGGCGACGTCAACGAGGACTTGGCGGACTTCATGACCGGCGAGGTGTTCCAGGTCATCCCGACCGCGCTGGTCCTGCTCGCCCTGGTCGTGGTCCTGGTCTGGATGCCGTTCCGGCGCACCGTGGTCGGACGCGGGTGCTACGCCGCGGGCTCGGCCGAGGGGGCAGCCTACATGTCGGGCGTCCAGATCGGCCGCTCCAAGCTCGCGGCCTACACGCTCGCGGGCTTCCTGTGCGCGATCGCCGGCCTGATGCTGACCTTCATCACCTATTCCGGCGAGGCGAGCGCCGCGATCGGGGGCACCTACACGCTCAACTCGATCGCCGCGGTCGTGATCGGCGGCACCTCGCTCTACGGCGGCTCCGGCGGGGCCGTCGGCTCGATCTTCGGCGCCTTCGTCCTGCGCACGATCGAGGACCTCCTGTTCGTGTTCAACCTGCCGCCGCTCTGGCAGCCCCTGTTCCAGGGCGTCATCCTGCTGCTGGCCGTGAGCCTCGGCGCGGCGCGCGTGTTCCGGATCAGGAACCGCCTCGAGCTGTTCGGGTGAGGTCATGCAGGCGGTCATGAAGTCGGTCGACAAGCCGGTGCTGATCGCGTTCGGCTTCATCGTCGTGCTGCTGGTCGCGGGCTCGCTCTATTCGAGCAACTTCCTGTCCGCGACTTACCTTTTGCAGCAGCTCCAGGTGGCCTCGTTCCTCGGCATCATCGCGTCGGGCGTGATGCTCGTGATCCTGCTCGGCCACATCGACCTCTCGATCCCCTGGGTGGTCACGGTCGGCGGCATGATGTCGACCGCGGCCGCCGGCTGGTGGGGCGAGCCCGGCATCGTGCTCTCGATGCCGTTTGCCATGCTCTGCGGCCTGATCTTCGGCGTCGCGAACGGCCTCGGCGTCGCGTTTTTGCGCATCCCCTCGATGATCTTCACGCTCGGCATGAACGCGGTCGCACAAGGACTCATGGTCCTGCATACCGGCGGCTTCGCGCCCCAGGACCACGCGACCGACTTCATGCACTGGCTGGCGACCGGGCATACCTTGGGCATCCCGAACGCGGTCTTCGTCTGGCTGCTGGTGGGCCTCATCGTGGTCTTCATCCTGACCCGGACGCCGCTCGGCCGCTACATCTATGCGATCGGCAACCGGGAGGGGGCGACCTATCTGTCGGGGGTCAACACGCGCGCCGTGCTGATCACCTGCTTTGGCATCAGCGGCATGTGCAGCGCGCTCGCGGGCGTCCTGCTCGCGGGCTACTCGACCAAGGCCTACCAGGCGATGGGCGATCCCTACCTGCTGCCGGCGATCGCCGCGGTGGTGCTGGGCGGCACCCACATCCTGGGCGGCCGCGGCAGCTATCTCGGCACGGTCGCGGGCGTGATCCTGATCAGCCTGTTGCAGAGCATCCTCTCGGTCATGCAGATGCCGGAGGCCGGGCGCCAGGTGATCTATGGCGTGGTGATCGTGGTCATGCTGCTGGTCTACGGCCGCGGCGAGCGGGTTCAGGGGTAAGCGGATGTTCGAGACCTACGAGCTGATCGACCGGCGCTTTCGCCGCTATCTGCTCGCCAACTGCGTGGTCGGCAAGCTCTATACCGGCACGCTCTGGGCCGAGGGCCCCTGCTGGTTCGCCGACGGCGAGTTCCTGATCTGGAGCGACATCCCGAACGACCGCATCCTGCGCTGGGTCGAGGGCCTGGGCGTCAACGTCTTCCGCCAGCCGGCCAACAACACCAACGGCCACACCCGCGACCGCGAGGGGCGCCTGATCTCCTGCGAGCACGGCGCAAGGCGGGTGACCCGGACCGAGGTCGACGGCAGCATCACGGTGCTGGCCGACCGCTATCAGGGCAAGCGCCTGAACTCGCCGAACGACGTCGTGGTCAAGTCCGACGGCACCGTCTGGTTCACCGATCCGGCTTACGGCATCGATGCCGACTACGAGGGCCACAAGGCCCCGAGCGAGATCGGCGCCTGTTACGTCTACCGCCTCGATCCCTCGGCCGGCACGCTCGAGGTCGTGGCCGACGACTTCGTGCGACCGAACGGCATCGCGTTCTCGCCCGACGAGCAGACCCTCTACGTCGCCGACACGGGCATGACCCACGATCCGGACGGGCCGCGCCACATCCGCGCCTTCGACGTCGAAGGCGGCCGGCATCTGCGCCACGGCCGCGTGTTCGCGGTCTGCGAGCACGGCCTGTTCGACGGCTTCCGCCTCGATGTCGAGGGCAACCTCTGGACCAGCGCCGGCGACGGCGTCAACTGCTACGACCCCGCGGGCGACCTGCTCGGCCGGATCCCGATCGGCGAGGGCGTCTCCAACGTGACCTTCGGCGGCCCCAAGCGCAACCGCCTGTTCATCACCGCCACGACCTCGCTCTACGCGGTCTACCTCAACGCCAACGGCGCGCAGCGGCCGTAGTGCTGGTCGCGGGCCTCCTCCGCAGCACGGGATTTGCGTCATGGCGCTCCACTTCGCCCGCGAGGAGTTCTCCGAACGGAGACGACGGACCCTCCAGGCGATGGCCACGCGCGGGTTGGATGCGCTCCTGATGTTCAAGCAGGAGAGCATGTATTGGCTCTCCGGCTACGACAGCTTCGGCTACTGCTTCTTCCAGTGCCTGGTGCTGCGCGCGGATGGCGATCTGGTGCTGCTGACCCGGGCGCCGGATCTGCGCCAGGCGCAGCACACATCGTTGCTCGAGGACATCCGGATCTGGGTCGACCGGGCGGACAGCGACCCGGCAAAGCAGCTGTGCGAGCTGCTCGCGGACAAGGGAGTGTCCGGGAAACGGCTCGGGATCGAGTACGACAGCTATGGGCTGACCGCGGCCAACGGCAAAAGGGTCGATGCCGCGCTCGAGGGCTTCGCCGTGGCCGTCGACGCGTCGGACCTCATCGACCGGCTGCGCCTGGTCAAATCGGCGGCCGAGATCGAGTGCGTCCGGCGCGCGGCCGCGCTCGCCGATGCCGCGCTCGAGGCGGCAACCCGGGAAACCCGGGCAGGCGCCGACGAGGGCGACATCCTGGCCGCGATGCAGGGCGCGGTGTTCCGCGGCGGCGGCGACTATCCCGGCAACCCGTTCATCATCGGCTCGGGGCAGGATGCCCTGCTCTGTCGCTACCAGTCGGGCCGCCGCAAGCTCGACCCTCAGGACCAGCTGACCCTCGAGTTCGCGGGCGTCTGGCGCCAGTATCATGCCTGCCTGATGCGCACGCTGGTCATCGGGGAGCCCTTGCCGCGCCAGCTCGCGATGCACGCGGCCTGCCGCGAGGCGCTGCTCGCCTGCGAGGCGAAGCTCGTGCCCGGCACGCCGATGGGCGAGGTGTTCGACGCCCACGCGCGGGTGCTCGACGCGCACGGCATGCGGGCCCACCGCTTCAACGCCTGCGGCTATTCGCTCGGCACGGTCTACGCGCCCTGCTGGATGGACTGGCCGATGTTCTTCGCCGCCAACCCGGTCGAGATCGGCCCGGGCATGGTGTTTTTCCTGCACATGATCCTGATGGACAGCGAGGCCGGCCTCGCGATGACCCTCGGGCGAACCTCGCTGATCACCGCCAGGGGGCCCGAGCCGCTGTCTGCGGCCTCGCTCGAGCTGATCCTCAGGTGAGCTGACCGGCCGGCTGGCGGCGATCGGCCAGGATCAGGGCGCAGGCCGCGAGGCCCAGCACCAGCGGCAGCGCCGCCCAGGCGAGGCTCGGCTCCTCGCCGGCGCGCTGCAGCCAGACCGTGACCAGGACGAGGCCGAGCGCGAGGCCGAGCGCCAGGGCCGGGCGCAGCAGGCGAAGCGCGCTGGCCAGGCCCGAGGGCGGCTCCTGCAGCCAGCCCAGGGCCGCTTCCGGCACGTAGAGTGCCAGCCGGATGTCCCGCTCGGCGACGTCGAGCTCGCGGTAGCCGGCCTCCAGCCGCCCCCGGAGGTCGTCCAGCCGCCGGAAGCGGAGCGCCAGCCAGAGCGCGGCGAGCGCCAGAAGGGTCGGATAGAGCTGCACGAAGCCACCGGTATCGATCGCCAGCCACTGCAGCGGCGCCGCGAGCCCGGCGAGCTGACCCCGAAGGGTCTCGAGCCGGCCGTCGAGCTCCTGCAGCCGCCGGTCGATCTCGGCCTTGTCCGCCTCCAGCCTGGCGCGCTGATCCTTGAGGCGGGTGTCGGCCTTGGCCAGCGCGTTGGCGGCCTGATGCAAAGGTGCGCTGGCGGCGTCCAGGTCGAGGTTGACCTGGTAGAGCCCGACCTGGTTGAGGGCCTCGGCCTTGCCCGCGACGCTCCGGAACAGCTGGTCGTCGTCCGGCAGGCGGACCACCACGGAGGGCGGCAGGAGCTCCTCGGCCTTGGGCAGCCCCGAGCCGACTTCGGGGTTCTTGGCCTGGACCTCGGCCAGGCCCTTCGCGAGCGTCGCCCGGAGCCCGGTCAGCTGGTCGTCGATGGCGTGCTGCAGCTGGCCATAGATCCGCTCGATCTCCGCCTTGAACAACCGCTCGCTGGTCGCCGATGCGCTGGCCCAGGCGTCCGAGCCCGGGCCGCCTTCGAACGCCTGGCGGAACTGCTCGAGATCGTCCGCGGTCAGGCCGAACTCGCTCTGGAGGGCGGCCGCGGCCTGCGCCGGGTCCGGCGGCGTGGGCAGCGCTGGCAAAGGTGCGGGCGGCGGCGCCGACTGCTGGACCATCGCGGCGCCGGGAAAGTCGGGCGGCGGGGGGGTCGCCGGCAGCGCCCCCGGCTCGGGCGGCGCCAGCGCCGCGCCGGGCTGCAGGCTCCGCACCAGGCCCGCGAACCGTTTCAGGCGATCCGCGAGCGATCCGGCCAGCTGATCGGCCGTGGTCGCGGCCGCCTCCTGCTCCTGTGCGAGCGCCGCCAGCAGGCCGTCGATGGCGTGCGCCGCGGCGGCCGTCCGGTCCTGGTCCTGCTGCACCCGCGCGCGCTCGTCCTCGACCGCGCGCCGCTCGCCGGACCAGCCGACGAAGGGCGCCACCACGAAGACGCCCGCGAACAGCAGCACGAGCCCGCAGAGCAGCGCATCGCGGCTCCAGGCCCTGGCGCCGGCGCGGTAGCTCTCGAGCGCCTGGTCGAGGAACTTCTGGCGCGAGCCGTCCATGGCGATCACCGGATCCCATCGAAAGGTGCAAGCGTCGCACCATGAAACCACGCCGCCATGGGGCTTGGCCACCACGATCCCTGCCTGACCGGACCACGCCGCCATCGCCGGCCCGGCGGGCCCGGCAGACGGGCCTTGCCGTTGCCTTCATCCGGCGCCGCTGCTAGGGTCCGCGCGGGATCGGCCCTGGCTCCACCTCGGGTGCTTTGGATGAAGCTTCTCGCCGGCAACAGCAACCGGCCGCTGGCCGAGGCGATCGCCGCGTTCCTGGGCCAGCCGCTGACCGACGCCACGGTCCAGCGCTTCGCCGACATGGAGGTGTTCGTCGAGATCCACGAGAACGTCCGCGGCGAGGACGTCTTCCTGATCCAGTCGACCTCTTATCCGGCCAACGACAACCTGATGGAGCTCCTGGTCTGCATGGATGCGCTGCGGCGCGCCTCGGCCCGGCGGATCACCGCGGTCGTGCCCTACTTCGGCTACGCCCGCCAGGACCGCAAGCCCGGGCCCCGGACCCCGATCTCGGCCAAGCTGGTCGCCAACCTGATCACCATCGCGGGCGCCCACCGGGTCCTGACCATGGACCTGCACGCCGGCCAGATCCAGGGCTTCTTCGACATCCCGGTCGACAACCTCTATGCCGCGCCCTTGATCGCCGCCGATCTGCGGCAGCGCTACGACCCCAAGGGCCTGATCATCGTCTCGCCCGACGTCGGCGGGGTCGGGCGCGCGCGCGGGATCGCCAAGCGGCTTGACGTCGGCCTCGCGATCATCGATAAGCGCCGCGAGCGCGCGGGGGCGTCCGAGGTCGTCAACGTGATCGGCGACGTCGAGGACCGGCTGTGCGTGCTGGTCGACGACATCGCGGATTCCGGCGGCACGCTCTGCAATGCGGCGCAGGCGTTGCTCGAGGCCGGGGCGACCGCGGCCGTGGCCTACGTGACCCACGGCGTGCTGTCGGCCGGGGCGGTCGCGCGGATCAGCGCCAGCCGGCTCGAGACGCTGGTGATCACCGACAGCATCCGGGCGACCGAGGCGGTGCGCGTGAGCGAGAAGATCCGCGTGCTGTCGGTGGCGGCGCTGATCGGCGAGGCGATCCGCCGGATCAGTGACGAGAGCTCGGTATCGAGCCTGTTCGACTGAGGCGGCCGCCGCCGGTTGGTGGCCGCCTTGCGCATGAGAGGGCAGCCGCCGCAGCGGCGGCCGCCTTTTGAGCAGAGTTGCGCAGCCGCCGGGCGGCGGCTGACTTTTGAGCAGAATTGCGCAGCCGCGGGGTGGCGGCTGCCTGGGGACGAGAGAGCATGGCCGAGTTGGTGACATTTGCGGCCGAGGTCCGCGCGCTCGCGGGCAAAGGCCCGGCCCGGGCCTTGCGCCGTGCCGGCCGCGTGCCGGCGGTGGTCTATGGCGAAGACAGGCCCCAGGAGATGGTCTCGCTGGAGGAGCGGGCGCTGCGCCGTCAGCTCGCCAATCCGCATTTCTTCAACACGCTCTGCGGCCTGCAGGTGAACGGCGAGCTGGTCCGCGTGCTGCCGCGCGATGTCCAGCTGCACCCGGTCACCGACTATCCGGTCCACGCCGACTTCGTGCGCGTGTCGGCCGGCGGCCGGGTCACGGTCGAGGTGCCGGTCGTGTTCCGGAACGAGGACATCTGCCCGGGGCTGAAGCGCGGCGGGGTCCTGAACATCGTGCGCCGCGATCTCGAGCTGAGCTGCCCGGCCGATGCGATTCCGGCCGAGATCGCCATCGACCTCGCGCCGTTCGACCTCGGCGACAGTGTGCACATCTCCCACGTCACCCTGCCCGAGGGGGTGCGCCCGATCATCACCGATCGCGACTTCACGGTGGTGACCATCGCGGCGCCGACCGTAGTCCGCGACGCCGCGGCCGAAGAGGCGGCGGCTGCGGCGGCGACCGAAGCCGAGGCGCAGCCCGAGGCTCCCAGCACGCAGGCGCCGACCCGGCCTTAGCCGACGGTCGCATGCTGCTGCTGGTCGGGCTCGGCAACCCCGGCGCCCGCCACGCCCGCAACCGCCACAACATCGGCTTCATGGCGGTCGACGCGATCGCCCGGGCGCACCGGTTCGGCGCCTGGCGCTCGCGCTTCTCGAGCCTGGCCTCGGAGGGGCAGCTCGATTCCGAGAGGGTTCTGCTACTGAAGCCGCAGACCTATATGAACCTCGCCGGTCGGGCGGTGGCCGAGGCGGTCCGTTTCTTCAAGCTGCCGCTCGCCGATGTGGTCGTCGTCCACGACGAGATCGACCTCGCCGCCGGCAAAGTCCGGATCAAGGCGGGCGGCGGGGTCGCCGGCCACAACGGGCTGCGTTCCCTGGCGGACTATCTGAGCTCGAGGGAGTTTCGCCGGGTCCGCCTCGGGGTCGGCCACCCGGGCGACAAGGAGCGGGTGATCGGGCATGTCCTGGGCGACTTCGCGGCCGCTGACCGGAGCTGGCTCGAGCCGCTGCTCGAGGCGGTGGCCGAGGCGGCGCCCCTGATCGCGGCCGGCGACGATGCCGGGGCCATGAACCGGATCGTGCTCCGCACCCGGCCGCCCCGGCCCGCGCCGGTCGCAGGCAAGCGTGGTCCTCAGCCCGCGCCGGTCGTGGGCGAGCGTGCTCCTAAGCCCCCGCCGGGCGCGGGCGAGCCGGGCACAGCCGAGGATGAGCGTGACCAGCCGCCCGAGCGCGGCCGCGACAAACCTTCCGCGAGCGAGTGAGAGCGCCGATCCATGGGTTTCAACTGCGGCATCGTCGGCCTGCCGAACGTCGGCAAGTCGACGCTGTTCAACGCCATCACCAGCACCGCGGCGGCGGCGGCGGCCAACTATCCGTTCTGCACGATCGAGCCGAACCTCGGCCGGGTGCCGGTGCCCGATCCCAGGCTCGAGGTGGTGGCCAGGCTCGCGGGCTCGGCGCAGATCGTCCCGACCCAGCTCGAGATCGTCGACATCGCCGGCCTCGCGCGCGGGGCCTCGCGCGGCGAGGGCCTCGGCAACCGCTTCCTCGGCGCGATTCGCGAGGTCGACGCGATCCTGCACGTGGTGCGCTGCTTCGAGAGCGCCGATGTCGCCCACGTCGAGGGCAGCGTCGACCCCTTGCGCGACGCGGAGCTGGTCGAGACCGAGCTATTGCTCGCCGATCTCGCCGCGCTCGAGCGCCGGGTCGAAGGGCTGACCAAGCGCGCGCGCGGCGGCGACGAGCTGGCGCGCGACCAGCTGGCGCTGATCGAGCAGATCCTGCCGGCGATGCAGGCGGGCAGTCCGGCGCGCAGGCTCGGGGTCGAGGCCGAGGACCGGTCGCTGCTGCAGACGCTCCAGCTGCTGACGGCCAAGCCGCTGCTCTACGTCTGCAACGTCGACGAGGCCGCCGCCGCCAGCGGCAACGCGCAGAGCGCAGAGGTCGCCCTGCGGGCCGCGCAGGAGGGTGCGGGCTCGGTCGTGGTCGCGGCCGCGATCGAGGCCGAGCTCGCGAGCCTGCCGCCGGCCGAGCGGGCCGAGTATCTGGCGACGCTCGGTCTCGAGCGCCCCGGGCTGGAGCGGGTGATCGAGGCGGGCTATGCGCTGCTCGGGCTGATCACCTTCCTGACCGCCGGCCCCAAGGAAGCGCGCGCCTGGACGATCCCGAGCGGCACCCGGGCGCCCGATGCCGCCGGCTCCATCCACAGCGACTTCAAGCGCGGCTTCATCTGCGCCGAGGTCGTGGCCTACGGCGACTACGTCCGCGCCGGCGGCGAGAGCGGCGCCCGCGAGGCCGGCAAGCTGCGTCAGGAAGGCCGCAACTACGTCGTCCAGGACGGCGACGTGATCCACTTCCGCTTCAACGTCTGAGCGCGGGCCGCCGGCGCCCCGGCCGACCGGAGCAGTGCGCGTCAGTCGGCCTTGGCGACCCGCAGCCGGGCCACCGGCGGCGGCTCGATCCCGAGCGCCGGCAGGATCTCCTCGACCGCGCCGACCACGCGGACCAGGGCGCGCACCCTGGGGGCCGCGAATTTCTGCTCGATCACCCGATCGACCAGGGCCAGCAGCGGGTCCCAGAAGCCGGCGAGGTTGAGGAGCACGATCGGCTTGTCGTGATAGCCGAGCTGGCGGAGCGTGATCACCTCGAGCAGCTCGTCCAGGGTGCCAAGGCCGCCCGGCAAGGTGACGAAGGCGTCGGCGCGGTCGATCATCTGCTGCTTGCGCTCGCACATGTCGCGGGTGACCACCAGCTCGGTGATCGCCCGATGGCCGATCTCGCGCTCGAGCAGCCGGGTCGGAATGAAGCCCACGACCTCGCCGCCCGCGGCCATGGCGGCATCGGCGACCGCCCCCATCAGGCCGACGTGGCCGCCGCCGTAGATCAGCCTGGCCCCGGCTGCGCCCGCGAGCTCGCCAAAGCGCGTCGCCGCGGCCCGAAACCGCGGTTTGGCGCCGTATTGCGAGCCACAAAAGACGCAGATGCTGATCGCCATTCAGGCCTCCGGGAACGGGACGGGGGTCAATCTGCGGTCTCCAGGCCGCGGGTTCAAGGCCGAACCGGCGCAGCCGGAGACAGCCCGGATGGCCGGCGGCGCGAATTGGCTTGCGGCGGGTATTCCTCAGCCGCGGACCCGGCGGCTCGCCATGTCTTTGCAAACGCGCGCGATCGGACCTATGTTGGGCCCTTAAGGTTACGCAAATGTTCACGGCTATGGCGCATCGGCCCCTCGTCTGGCTGCTGATTGCGCTGGCGTCGCTCGGCGCCGGCGTGGCCGCCTATGGGCCATTGCGGCAGGCCCTGCAGCCGGCCATGGAGACGGCGGAGCGCGGTCCCGAGGCCGGGCGCGCCACCAGCCCCGCAAGTCCTCCGGCCGCCCCGGCGGCGACCGATAAGCCTGCGGCGCCCGAAGTTGCGGCGGCCAGGTCAGAGCCCGCCGCTCCGCTCCCGCCGGCCGAATTGCCGGCTCCAGGGCCGCCCGCGCCGGTTGCTCCCGCGGTGCCGGCGGAGGCCGCGCGCCCGCCGGCGACCTCGCCACCGGCCGCCAGCACGTCGCCTTCGGCTTCTCCTGACGAGCGCTCGACCGCGAGGCTCGAGACGCCACCCGTCCCGAGCGCGCCGGCGGCCGCCGCGCCGACCACGCCGCCCGCCGGGCGGGAGCCGGCGGCGGCCGCATCGACCGAGACGCGCGTGCCGGCGCCTGAGCCCGCCGAGCCGCGACCGTCCTCGCCCACGGGCGGCGTCCCCGAGACAGACCCGGCTCGGCGAGCTGGCGCCGGCCGCAGGACCGCCGAGCCCGCCAGCGCCGGCGCTGCCGGTGACGCCGATCGAGCCGCCCGGGCGGCCGGTCGCGGCCGTCTCTCCGGCGGCGGCGCCCGTGGTTCCGGAGGCGGCGCCCGCGGCTCCGGCGGCGGCGGCCGTGGCTCCGGAAGCGGCGGCGCCCGCGGTGGTCGAGCCGTCGGCAGAGCCGCCCGCGGCCCTGCCGTCGGCTGGCTCAAAGGAGCGGCCGCCGGTGGTCGCCCTCGAGCCCCGACCGCCCGAAGCGAGCCCGCAAGCGCGCGAGCCGCCAGTGGTCCCGGTCGAGCGCCCGATCGCCACGCCTGAGGTGGTCCCCAAGGTCGCCCCGCGAGGTCGCCCCCGAGGTCGCGAAGACCGCCCCGCTGCCGTCGACCGCACCGGTGGCGCCGGAGGCCAGCGCCGAGGCGGCTGAGGCGCCGCCCCCGCCACCGCTGAGCCTCGACACGATCCGGCGCGCGGTCGCGGCGCTGCTCGGCGGCCCGTCTGAGTCCACCGGCCTGGCCGGGCAGAAGGTCGAGAAGCCCGAGCCCAAGCCCGAGGCCGTCAGGCCCGAGGCCGCCAAGGACCTCGCCAGTGCCGCCGAGCCGTCCGCCGGCGCGCCGGAGGTCGTTCGGCCGAGCTTCGACATCGTCCGGGTCGAGCCCGGCGGCCGCGCCGTGATCGCCGGGCGGGCGGCGCCGGGCGCCGAGGTCGAGCTTTTGGCCGGCGAGCGGGTGCTCGACCGGGTGCGGGCGAACCGGCGGGGCGAATGGGTCGCGACCCCGCCGCCGCTCGCTCCCGGTGGCCTGGAGCTGAGCCTGCGGGCGATCAAAGAGGGCGAGCCGGCGGTCAAGGCCGAGCAGGTCGTGGTGGTGGTGGTCCCGGAGCCGCCACCGCCCCAGCCGGCGCCGGTCGCGGTTGCCGAAGGCCCGCCGCCGCAGCCGCCGCCGGTCGCCGGCGCCGAAGCGCCGCCGCCGCAGCCGGCGGAGGTCAAGCTGGCGGAGGCGCCCGCCGGGCCGCTCGCCGTCCTGCTCGCCGAGGACGGCCGGGCCCCGGGCCGGATCCTGCAGGCGCCGGGCCGGATCAGCAGCGACGGCCAGCTGGCGCTCCTGGTGCTCGACTACGACGACAGCGGCCGGACCCGGCTGACCGGCGAGGCGCCGCCCGGCGCACCGCTTCGGATCTACGTCGACAACCAGCCGGCAGCCGAGGCGATCGCCGAGCCAAGCGGCCGCTGGACCGCGGTCCTCGGCCGCGACCTGGCGCCCGGCGACTATACCCTGCGCCTCGATCAGCTCGGCAAGCAGGGCCGGCCGGTCGCCAGGCTGGAGACCCCCTTCACCCGGGTCAGCCAGCCGCCGATCCGGGGCAAGACCCAGGTCGACTACGTGATCGTGCAGCCGGGCAACTCGCTCTGGCGGATCTCGCGCCGCCTGTTTGGCAGCGGCATGCGCTACCTCCAGGTCTACGACGCGAACAAGGCGCAGATCCGAGATCCGGACCTGATCTACCCCGGCCAGGTGTTCGAGGTCCCGCCCGGCGTCGGCTCGGCCGGCTGATCCGTTGCGGCCGACCCCTCGGAACCGGGCGGCGGGCTCAGACCGCCTGGCGCCGCCCCGGCCCGCGGGTCATGGCGTCCTCGCGGGTCATGGCGTCGAAGTCGCCGACCAGCTGACGGGTGATCGCGCCCACCTGAAATCGATGCTCGTCGATCTCGCGCACCGGCGTCACTTCGACCGCGGTGCCGGTCAGGAAGACCTCCTGCGCGTTGGCGAGCTCCTCCGGCCGGATGTGCCGCTCGATGACCTCGATGCCCCGGCCCCTGGCCAGCTCGATGACCGTCTGGCGGGTGATGCCGTTCAGGAAGCAGTCGGGGGTCGGGGTATGCAGCTGGCCGTCGATCACCAGGAACAGGTTGGCGCCGGTGCCCTCGGACAGATAGCCGCGGTAGTCGAGCATGAGCGCGTCGTCGTAGCCCTTGGCCTCGGCCTCGTGCTTGGACAGCGTGCAGATCATGTACAGCCCGGCCGCCTTGCTCTGGGTCGGTGCCGTGTTCGGCGCGGGGCGGGCGTAGATCGCCCGGGTCATGCGGATGCCCTTGAGCCTCGCCTCGGGCGTGAAATAGGCGGGCCAGGTCCAGGCCGCGATCGCGACGTGGATCCTGGTCTTCTGGGCGGACACGCCCATCATCTCGGCGCCGCGCCAGGCGAGCGGGCGCACGTAGCCGTCGGCGATGCCGTTGGCGGCCACCACCTGCTTGCAGGCCTGGTCGACGGTCGCGAGATCGTAGGGCACCTCGAAGCCCAGGACCTTGGCCGAGGCGGCGAGCCGCCGGCTGTGCTCGGCGAGCTTGAAGATCCGGCCGTCGTAAACCCGCTCGCCCTCGAACACGCAGCTGGCGTAGTGCAGCGCGTGGGTCAGCACATGGACCTTCGCGTCCCGCCACGGCATCATGACGCCGTCCATCCAGATGAAGCCGTCGCGATCGTCGTACGGGACGAGAGACATGAAACGCTGCCTTTCCCCGGTTGCCTGTGCTAGGCAACAGCGCGTAGCATCGAGCGCCTATGAGTGTCAACGTGACCGAGCCGAAGGTCGCCCGCAGCCTGCCGTCCGGCGCGCCGAATCCGCTGTTTCTGCGCGATGAGGAGCTGACCCGCGGGATCGAGCTGCTGGATGCCGCCTGGCGGGCGCTGATCGACCGGCCGGACCGGTTGCTGACCGACCTCGGGCTCGGCCGCAACCATCAGCGGGTGCTGTATGTCGTCGGTCGCCAGCCCGGCACCACCATGGCCGAGCTGCAGGTCCGGCTGCAGCTGACCAAGCAGACCCTCTCGCGGCTGCTCAAGGAGTTGGTCGGCGCGCGCCTCGTCAGCGGCACGCCCTGCCGGCGCGACCGGCGCCAGCGCCTGCTCGAGCTGACGCCCGCTGGCCGCGAGCTGGACGCGCAGCTCAATGGCGGATTGCACCGCCGGCTCGCGGATGCGTATCGCGCCGCCGGCGCCGAGGCGGTGGCCGGCTATCACAAGGTGTTGCTCGGCCTGCTCGACGACCACGCGCGCCGCCAGCGCCGGCGAGCCGGAGCGCTGGCATGACGGCCGCCACGGGCGCCCCGCCCGAGCCCGCCCGCCACATCCTGGTGGTCGACGACGACGCCCGCCTGCGCCGGCTGCTGCAGCGCTACCTGACCGAGTTCGGCTACCATGTGACGACCGCCGCCGAAGCCGCCGAGGCCAAGGCGGCGCTCAAGAATTTCGCGTTCGACCTGATGGTGCTGGACGTCATGATGCCCGGCCAGGACGGCATCAGCCTGGTCACCGAGCTGCGCCCCGCGACCGACCTGCCGGTCCTGCTCCTGACCGCCCTCGGCGAGACCGAGGACCGGGTCAATGGCCTCTCGGCCGGCGCCGACGATTACCTGGTCAAGCCGTTCGATCCGCGCGAGCTCCTGCTCCGGATCGCGACCATCCTGCGGCGGGCCGCGCCGTCCGCGCCCTCCGACCAGCCGATGCGGTTCGGGCCGTTCACCTTCGATGCCGGCGGTCAGGTGCTCCGGCGCGCCGGCGAGCGCATCCACCTCACCGACGCCGAGCGCTCGCTGCTCCAGATCCTGGCGGCCCAGCCGGGCCTCGCGATCAGCCGCCGCGAGCTCGGCCAGCGCAGCCGGATCAGCGGCTCGGATCGGGCGATCGATACCCAGATCGCCCGGCTCCGGCGCAAGCTCGAGCCCGATCCGCGGCGACCCCGTTATCTGTTGACCAAGCGTGGCGAGGGCTATGTTCTCTGGCCTGGCAGCTAGCCGCCCGAGCGAGGCGGCCGCGACGATTGCGCGCCTGCCGCGGGTGGTGCCGCGCAGCCTGTTCAGCCGTACGCATGCTGATCGTGATCATGCCGCTTTTGATCCTGCAGGCGGTGCTCGCCTACATCTTCTACGAGCGCCACTGGGACTCGGTGACCCGCTGGCTGGCGTCCGCCTTCGCCGGCGAGGTCGGCATGGTGGTCGAGCTGCTGGAGGCCGCCCGGACGCCGGAAGAGCAGAGCCGGGTCCTGGATCTCGCCCGCGAGCATCTGGATTTCACGGTCTCGCTGGAAGCGGCCGGCGTCCTCCACCCCGAACCCCCGAGCAGCGCGCTCGACCGCCGGCTCGCCCTGACCTTTGCCGACGAGCTCAACCGCCCGTTTGCGATCGACACCCGACCGGTCGACCTGCCGAGCCGGATCGCCGTCTACGTCCAGACCAAGGATGGTCTGCTGCGCGTGCTGGCGCCGCGCAAACGGGTCGACAGCACGACCACCCAGGTGTTCATCGGCTGGATGGTCGGCCTGTCGCTGCTGCTGCTGGCCCTCGCGATCTACTTCATGACCCGCCAGGTGCAGCCGATCCTGCGCCTCGCCTGGGCCGCCGACAACTTCGGCAAGGGTCGCGACGTCGGCGACTTCAAGCTCGCCGGGCCGACCGAGATCCGCCAGGCGGGCGCCGCGTTCAATCTGATGCGCAAGCGGATCCTGCGCCACATCGGCCAGCGCACCGAGCTGCTCGCGGCGGTCTCGCACGATCTGCGCACGCCGCTCACCCGCATGCGGCTCGAGCTGGAGATGCTCGGCCATGGCCAGGCGCAACCGGGCGACCTCGAGGACCTGAAGAGCGACGTCGACGAGATGGTCAACGTCGTCGACGGCTATCTGGCGTTCGCCCGCGGCGAGGGTCAGGAGGCGATCGTGCCGACCGATCTCGGATCGCTGCTGCACGAGGTCGCGCAACGCGCGGCCGGCGGTCAGGCCGCGGTCGAGGTCGAGCTCGAGAGCCCGATCATCCTGCCGCTGCGGCCGATCGCGATCCGCCGCTGCCTGGCGAATCTGGTCCAGAACGCAGTCCGCTACGCGACCTGGGTCGGCATCCGGGTCGCCGCCCAGGGCGATCATGTCTGGATCGCGATCGACGATGACGGCCCGGGCATCCCCCCCGAGCAGCGCGAGGCCGTGTTCAAGGCCTTCTACCGGCTCGAAGGATCGCGCAATCCGAGCACCGGCGGGGTCGGGCTGGGCCTGACGATCGCGCGCGACATCGTGCTGAGCCACGGCGGCGACATCGAGCTGACCGAGGCGCCTGAGGGCGGGCTGCGCGTGCTGGTGCGGCTGCCGAGCTGACGGCCGAAGCACGCCCATGACCTCGCCGGCAGAGGCCCTGCAACGCGCGGACGCGCCACGGGTGATCCTGGCCTCTGCCAGCCCGACCCGGTCGCGCCTGCTGCGCGCCGCCGGTGTCCGGGCGGAGCATGCGACCCGCCGCGATCGACGAGGCGGCGGTGCGCGATGCGCTGCAGGCCGAGGAGGTCCCGCCGGTGGAGGCCGCGGTGGCGCTCGCCGAGCTCAAGGCCGGGCGGGTCGCGAGGCCAGGCGCCGGCCGAGGCGATCGTGCTCGGCGCCGATCAGATCCTGAGTTGCGAGGGCCGCTGGTTCGCCAAGCCCGCGACGCTCGCCGAGGCGCGCGCCCAGCTCGAGCAGCTTGCCGGCCGCCGGCACGAGCTCGCGACCGCGGTGGTCGCCGTTCGCAACGGCGCGCGCATCTGGCACCAGGTCGCGATCGCGAGGCTCTGGGTCCGGCCCTGCTCGGCCGCGTTCCTGGACGCCTATCTGGCCGCGGTCGGCGAGGCGGTGCTGGCCTCGGTCGGCGCCTACCACATCGAGGGGCTGGGGGCGCAGCTGTTCGCCCGCATCGAGGGCGACCCGTTTGCGATCCAGGGCCTGCCGCTGCTGGAGCTGCTGGAGTTCCTGCGCGCGCAGGGAGTCCTGGCGCGATGACCGCGGGCCCCTACCTCACCGGCCGGGCGCGGCTGGCGGGCATCATGGGCTGGCCGGTCGGCCATTCGCTCTCGCCCCGCCTGCATGGCCACTGGCTGCGCCGGCATGGCATCGACGGCGCCTACGTCCCGCTGGCGGTGCCGCCCGAGCGCCTCGAGCAGGCGCTGCGCGCCCTGCCGGCGCTGGGCCTGCGCGGCTGCAACCTGACCCTCCCGCACAAGGAAGCGGCCCTCGCCCTGGTCGATCGCGCGACCGCGCTCGCGCGCCGGATCGGCGCGGTCAACACGGTCGTGGTCGCGCCCGACGGCATGCTTGCCGGCGACAATACCGACGGCTTCGGCTTTCTCGCCAACCTTGCCGACGGCTGCCCCAGGTGGCGCGCCGAGGCGGGACCTGCGGTCCTGCTCGGGGCGGGCGGCGCGGCGCGGGCGGTGGCCGTGGCACTGCTCGATGCCGGCGCCCCCGAGGTGCGACTGCTCAACCGGACGCCCGACCGGGCGCAGAAGCTGGCCGGCGAGCTGGATGGCCCGGTGGTCGCCGTGTCGTGGGCCGAGCGCGCCGCGGCGCTCGATGGCGCAGCCCTTCTGGTCAACACCACCAGCCTCGGCATGGCGGGACAGCCGCCCTTGGTCCTGTCCCTGGACGCCCTGCCGCGCACGGCGCTGGTCGCCGACGTCGTCTACACGCCGCTGATCACGCCGCTCCTGGCGGTCGCCCGGGCCCACGGCAATCCGGTGGTCGACGGCCTGGGCATGCTGCTGCATCAGGCGCGGCCCGGCTTTCATGCCTGGTTCGGGGTCGAGCCGGTGGTCGACCAGGAGCTGCGCGCCGTGGTCCTCGCGGCCGCCGGAGCGCAAGCGTGATCGTCCTCGGCCTGACCGGCTCGATCGCGATGGGCAAGTCGACCGCGGCCCAGACCTTCCGAAGCTTCGGCCTGCCGGTGTTCGACGCCGATGCCGCGGTGCATCGGCTGCTGGGCCCGGGCGGCGGCGCGGTCGCGGCGGTCGAGGCGGCATTCCCGGGTTGCCTGGATCAGCGGGGCGCGATCGACCGGCCGGCGCTCGGCCGGCGGGTGTTCGGCGATCCGGACGCGCTGCGACGCCTGGAGGCGATCCTGCACCCCCGGGTGCGGGCCGAGCAGGACCGCTTTCTTGGCCGCTGCCGGGCGCGCGGCGAGCGGCTTGCGGTGCTCGACATTCCGCTGCTCTATGAGACCGGTGCCGAGCGCCGGGTCGATGCGGTCGCGGTGGTGAGCGCGCCCGCGTTCCTGCAGTCCCAGCGCGTGCTGCGCCGGCCGGGCATGACGCCCGCCCGCCTGGCCGCGATCCGCGCCCGCCAGCTGCCCGACCTCGACAAGCGCCGGCGGGCCGACTTCGTGATCCCGACCGGCCTCGACCGGCGCGAGGCCGTCCAGGCGATCGGGGCGATCATCGATCGAGTTCGCGGCCGGAGCGCGGCCGGACGAGGAGCGGCATGCGCGAGATCGTGATCGACACCGAGACCACCGGCCTCGAGCCGGGCGAGGGCCACCGGGTGGTCGAGATCGGCGCGCTGGAGCTCGTCAACCACGTGCCGACCGGCCGCATCTTCCACAGCTACCTCAATCCCGAGCGCGCGATGCCGGCCGACGCCCAGCTGGTGCACGGCCTGACCGCGGCCTTCCTCGGCGAGCAGCCGGTGTTCGCCGAGGTGGCCGACGACTTTTTGAGCTTTCTCCACCCCGATGGCGCGGATGGCCTGGAGCCCGCCCAGCTGGTGGCCCACAACTCGGGCTTCGACATCGCCTTTCTCGACAGCGAGCTCACGCGGCTGGGCCGGCCGCGGCTCGACGGCAGGCACCCGGTGGTCGACACGCTGCAGCTCGCGCGCCAGCGCTTTCCGGGCGCGCCCGCGAGCCTGGACGCGCTCTGCCGGCGCTTCAATGTCGACGCGACGGCCCGGGCCCGGCATGGCGCGCTGCTCGATGCCGAGCTTCTGGCGGAGGTCTATCTCGCCCTGATCGGCGGCCGCCAGCCGGACCTCGGGCTGGTGGTCCCGGCGGCCGCGCAGGTCGCGGTGCTGGTCCGCGCGCGGGTGCCGCGGGCGCCCCGGCCGCACGCGCCCTTCCCGGACGAGCTGGCCGCGCACCAGGCCTTTCTCACCCGGCTCCGGGATCCGATCTGGCTGCTCTGAGCGCCGCGCCGCAGGGATCCCGCCGATCGGAATCGATCCGACTCGGCTCAGAAGTGCTCCTGCCTGGCCCATAGTTGTGCCGTGCGCCGTGCAGATCCGTCGCACCGGTAGCGCATGGAGCGCCGCATCAGGGCCCGGCGCCGGGCTTCGCTCGCCGCTCGCCGAAGATCGCGCTGCCGACCCGCACGTGGGTCGCCCCGAACTGCACCGCGACCTCGAAATCGGCGCTCATGCCCATGCTGAGCCTGGCCAGGCCGTTGCGCGCCGCGATCTTGGCCAGCAGGGCGAAATGCAGCGCCGGCTCCTCGGCCTCCGGCGGGATCGCCATCAGCCCCGCCACCGGCAGGCCGAGCTGATCCCGGCACGTCCTGATGAAGGCATCGGCCGCGCCCGGCCAGATCCCGGCCTTCTGCGCCTCCTCGCCGGTGTTGACCTGGACGAAGCAGGCCGGCCGCCGACCCTGGCGCGCCATCTCGTGAGCGAGCGCCTGGGCGAGCTTCGGCCGGTCGACGGTCTCGATCACATCGAACAGGGCGACCACGTCCCTCGCCTTGTTGCTCTGGACCGGACCGATCATGTGCAGCTGAAGGTCGGGATAGCTCGCCCGCAGACCCGGCCAGCGCGCCTTCGCCTCCTGCAGGTAGTTCTCGCCGAACACCCGCTGGCCGGCGGCGAGCGCCGCGCGCACCCGCTGGTCGGGCTGCGCCTTGCTGACCGCCACCAGGGTCACCTCCGCGGGCGCGCGGCCGACCGCCCGCGCGGCCGCCTCGATGCGCGCGCGGACCGCGTGCAGGCTGGCTTCGATCGAATGGTTGACGACGGCCGGTTCAGCGCTCACGGTTGTGCCATGTTGCCTCGGTCCCGAGCTTTGCCAGCATAGGGAACGCTCGAGCCCGCCTCAACGCGGAGCATGGCAAGGGTAGAGGAGGAGCCCGGACTCATGCTGAAGCCTCCGTTCAGCTTCGAGGAGATCATGGCGCCGCTCGGCGCCGAGCGGTTCTTCGCCGAGTACGAAGGCAAGCGGCCCCTGCACCTCAAGGGCGCCGCCGACAAGTTCGCCGAGGTGATGACCTGGGCGAAGCTCAACGACCTGCTCGGCCAGGCGACGATCTGGACCGACGCCTCGCTCCTGCTGTGGCTCGACAAGGAGGCGGTCGCGCCGGCCCGCTATTGCGAGCAGGCGCTCGGTCGCGACGGCCGCAAACAGGTGCTGCAGCCCGATCCGGAGAAGGTCAAGGATTTCCTGCGGCGCGGCGCCACGCTCACGGCCACCTTCATCGATCATCTGAGCGCCGGGCTCACGGCCTTCGCCGCGGCCCTGGAGGAGGCGCTGCTCGGCAAGGTGCAGGCCAACCTGTACCTGTCGTCCCGCCGCCGCCAGGGGCTCGCCTCGCATCGCGACCGGCACGACGTGTACGCCGTCCACGTCGAGGGCACCAAGACCTGGCACGTGTACGAGGGCCGGTCGGTCGCCCCGATCGCCCATCCCATGTTCAAGACCTCGCGGGCCGAAGACGAGCAGGCCAAGCAGCGTCTGCTGATGGAAGTCAAGATGGAGCCCGGCGATCTCCTCTACCTGCCGCGGGGCCAATATCACGACGCGCTGGCCGACGATGGCGGGGCCATGCACGTCGCCTTCGGGGTCACCTACCCGAACGGTCTGGACGTGCTGGACCTGCTCCACGAACGCGCCGTGGCCGACCCGTTGTTCCGGACCGATCTGCCCCGCCCGCGCGGTCCCGACGCCGCGCGGCCGACGATCGAACGGTTGGCCGAGCTGGCCGAGGGGGTCAACCGGCTGCTGGCCGACCCGGCGCTCGTCACCCACGTCCAGGCGATGCAGATGGGCTTCCACCATCCCCGCAACAGCTACACTCTGCCCGAGCTGTTGAGCGAATTGCCGGAGCATCGCTACCGGGTGCAGGCCCGGGGTCTCCGCCTGGTCCAGCAGGGCGGGCGCTTCGGCCTCGTGCGCGAGGGCTCGCGCGCGGCGACCGAGGTGCCGGCGGACGTCAGCGCCATGGTCGGCTGGGTGCTCGAGCGGCCGGAGTTCTCGCTCGCCGAGCTGGCCGCGGCCTTCCCCGAGCGCCAGGCCGCGGCGATCAACCAGCTGCTGCGCGATCTCGGCGCGATGCACCTGCTCCGGCCGGCCTAGCGCCGGCGCGCCGCCTGGGCTCAACCGCCTGAGGGAAGGACCGGCCGCATGCTGACGCCGCCGTTCAGCTTCGACGAGATCATGGCGCCGCTCGGCGCCGAGCGCTTCTTCGCCGAGTACGAGGGCAAGCGGCCGCTGCATCTCAAAGGCGCGGCCGACAAGTTCGCCGCGGTCATGACCTGGGCGAAGCTCAACGATCTGCTGGGCATGGCGACCATCTGGTCGCACGCCTCGTTGCAGCTGATGCTCGACAAGGAGGCGATCCCGCCCGCCCGCTACTGCTCGGCCGCGATCGGCCGCGATGGCGGTCAGGTGCTGCGGCCCGAGTCCGACAAGGTGCGGAGCTTTCTGAAGCGGGGCGCCACCCTGGTCGCCAACGACATCGATCATCTGAGCGCCGGCCTGACCGCCTTCTCGGAGACCATGGAGCAGGCGCTCGGCGGCAAGGTGCAGGGCAATCTCTACCTGTCGTCGCGCCGCCGGCAGGGTTTCCCCGCCCACTACGACACCCACGACGTCTTTGCGGTGCACCTCGAGGGCACCAAGACCTGGCATGTCTACGAGGGCCGCGGGGTCGATCCGATCGCGCACCCGCTGTTCAAGACCCTGCCGCGGGAGCACCACGAGCAGGCCAAGGGCGCCAAGCTGATGGACGTCCACATGGAGCCGGGTGACCTTCTGTATCTCCCGCGCGGCCAGTATCACGATGCGCTCGCGGACGAAGGCGGTGCGGCCCACATCGCCTTCGGCGTCACCTACCCGATCGGGATGGACGTCATGAGCCTGCTGTTCGATCGGGTCGTCGCCCTGCCCGAGTTCCGCGCCAACCTGCCGCGGCCGGACCGGCCGGATGCCGAACGCGCGCTGGCAGCGCATCTCGAAGCGTTGGCAGACGGCATCGCCAAGGTCCTGGGTGAGGCCAAAACGACACAGCAGATCAAGGCATTGCAGCAGAGCTTTCACTATCCGCGTCACCATTACGACCTGCCCGGGCTCCTGAGCAGCACCGATGACGACCGCTACCGGGTGCAGGCCAAAGGCATCCGTCTGGTTCAGCAGGGCGGGCGCTTCGGCCTGGTCACCGAGGGCTCGCGGGCGGCGATCGAGGTGCCGGCGGCGGTCAGCGGCGTGGTCGGCTGGGTGCTCGAGCGCCCGGAGTTCTCAGCCGCCGAGCTGGCGGCAGCCTTTCCCGGGTCGCCAGACCAGCGAGCGCGATCAGCTGCTGCGCGACCTGCGCGCCATGCGTCTGATTGCGCCGGTCTGAGCTGCGACGGGTCGAGCGCGAGGCCAGAGGAAGCTCCACGGCTCGATGTGTCATTTGCGCCACATTGGGGCGTTTTTGTTGCGCTGGGGCATCATTCACAGTTGATGGCCGAGCACTCAAGTGGTTAACAAAGAGTGTTGAGGGTTCGCCTTATCGGGTTTGGACCGGGCGAAACGCTCATCCTGAAGTAGAAAACACACGCCCTTGCGGGTGCGAGTGGAGAACGGGATCATGAATCAAAGGCTGTTGCTGGGCAGCACCGCGCTCGTAGGCGCCGGCATTCTTTTGGCCGGTGCGGCCCCGGCCCGGGCCCAGGGCGCAACCCCGATGACGGTGACCCTGAGCGGCTACACCGAGGTCGGCGCTGCGCGCCTCGACCGACGAGACGAACACCAATGGGGTGAGCAACACAGGGCTACAAGGGGTTCATGGACACTGAGGTCCATATCCAGGCGCAGGCCACCACCGACAGCGGCCTCACCTACGGCTCCTACGTCGCGATGGACCTCTTCCAACCCGAAGATCAGGACAGCGGCAGCAACGTGCACACCGACGAGGCCAACCTGTTCTTCGCAGGCGGCTTTGGCCGGGCCGAGCTGGGCCGCCAGGACGGCGCCGAAGACGTGATGTTCGTCGGCGCCGAAGACGCCCAGTCCGGCACGGGCGGCATCGACGGCGACACCCAGAACCTGGTTTCGCTCTATCACGTGTCCTTCGACGACGCCGCCAAGGCGACCTACTTCACGCCGCGTTTCGCCGGTTTCCAGCTCGGTGCCAGCGCGATCCCGGACCAATCCGACAATGGCGGTATCGACACCAACGGCAACTTCAACGAAGCGTTCACCGCCGGCGCCAACTGGGTCGGCGCGTTGGGCGGCCTCGACCTGACCCTGAGCGCGGTCGCCGGCTGGGCCAAGAACGCGGGCAGAGCCCAACAAAGCGCAGGATTTTCCAACAAGTGTTTCCCACCAACACGAGCAGCGGCAACCTGGAGCAATATGCGGTGGGTGGCCTGCTCGGGGTAGGCGGCCTGTCCTTTGGCGTGACCGCCGGCCAGAGCTTGAGCTTCAACCAAGGCAACTTCGCCAATGCGGGCCTGAAGTACAAATTCGGTGGGGCGAGCGCCAGCGTCGGCGGACGCGTGGTTCGATCCGGACCACGGCAAAACCCAGGATTTCGTCGTCGTCAGCGGCGACGTCGGTCTGATGCCTGGAGTGACGCTCAAGGGGGACGTCTCCTACAACGACAACGATCCCTTCAAGCACACCGACGGCACGCGTCCGGGCGACACGACGTCGGGCGTGGTGAGCATCCAGCTCGATTACTAGGTCGTCGAGCCGCGCGATCCGCGGCGGATCTCGGCGAGGGGTGACGGGCAGATCCCGTCACCCCTCTTGCTTATCAGGGGCAGAAGCCCGCATCGCCGGCGCGACCGGTGGCGGTGACCGCGCGGGTTTGGCGGTTGGTGCTTGAAAATGCAGGCGAGTCGGCGCAATATATGGCGAACAAATGAGCAGAGCGTCTCGACGGTAGCGGCAAGCGAGGATGTGGCAGGCGGTTCGGATCGGCGGAACGGCAGTCGCGGCGGGTTTGGCGTTGGCCGTGTGGGCTGCGCCGGCCATGGCGGCGTCGGATGTCGGCGTCGGCGGCTATCAGGACCAGGTCCTGGAAGCGATGCATCGTGATCTCATGGGCCCCGCAGGCGGGGACAGCCGCTATACGATCCGGCTGGAGTCGGGGCAGAACTCGGCGCTGACCGCGTTCACGCCTCGGTTCGGCGTTTTGGGACTGGGTGGCGCCGGGGCCCTGCCCGACTATCGGTTGGGGGATCGGGACGGGGCCGCATCGGCTTCCGATCAGGCGTCGACCGGGCCGCAGAGTCTGCTGGTCGGCTTGAGCGGCACCGAGATCGCCGGTTGGGCGGTCGATCTGGCGGCCACCGCCGGCATGGTCAATCCGCCGCCGACCGACGCTAGCGGCAAGTCCGGTCTGGTCGTCGGCGGCGAGCTGGCGGTCTCGAGCCTGCGCTTCGATGCCACCTACGGCCAGGACGCGGCGCTCATGGGGCTCGGCCTGGACGGCACCCGGATGACCGCGGGCGTGAGCTACGGTCTGGGGCCGGTCGACACCCATGTGAGCTACAGCGTCGTCGATCGGGTGTCGGCGGTCGATACCAACCTGTTCACGGTCGGCAGCCGCCTGACCTTGACCCCCGGGCTCGCCCTGCAGGGCGACGTGGCCTACGCCGACGACAAGAAGGGCGATGCGGCGACCGCGGGGCGGGTCAGCCTCCGGCTCAACTTCTAGTCATTCCGATGCTGGCGGCGCGGGGTCGGGGGGTGGTTCGTCTACCGACCGGAGCCGGGTCGTCGGCAGAGCGACGGGCGATGTCACTGCGCAGCGTCTCGAGGATCTGGGGTGGTCTGGTGGCGCTGGCGCTCGCGGGCTGCGCGGGCGCGACCGTCGGGCCTGCCACCCAGCCGGTGCCGACCACGCCGCAGGAGACGATCCGCTCCGAATACGGCACGATGCACGGCGAGGACGGCTTCACGCTGTTCGGCGGCAACAAGCCCAAGGACAACGGTGGCGGCGGCGGCGGCGGTGGCGGTCCCGGCATCGGGGTCAACGTTTACCTCTGGCGGGCGGCGCTCGAGACCATCGACTTCATGCCGCTGGTGCAGGCCGATCCGTTCGGTGGCGTGATCATCACCGACTGGTACGCGCCGCCGGAGACGCCCGCGGAGCGCTTCAAGCTCACCGTCTACATCCTCGACCGGGAGCTGCGCGCCGACGCCGTCAAGGTCGCGGTCTTCCGGCAGACCAACGCTGCCGGGGGGTGGACCGACGCGACGGTCGACGCCGGCACCAAGACCGGCATCGAGGACAGCATCCTGACCCGGGCGCGCGAGCTGCGCATTGCCGCCCTCGGGACCGCCCAGGGCTGACGCTTTCGGTCGCGAAGGGGTCGCCCGCGCGGGCTCCGGTCCGGGCGGGGCCGCTTTCTGCTAGGCAATCCCGGCCGGCTCTTCTAAACCACCGCGGTTCGGCAGCGGAGGGTGATCGGCTTGATCGTGCGCTATCCGTTCAAGGAGATCGAGGCGAAGTGGCAAGCGGATCTGGGACGAGCGCGCCACGTTCCGGGCGTCGCAGTCGCCGGCGCGCCGCAAATATTACGTGCTCGAGATGTTCCCCTACCCGTCGGGGCGCATCCACATGGGCCACGTGCGCAACTACACGCTCGGCGACGTGGTGGCCCGCTGCCGGCGCGCCCAGGGCTACGATGTGCTCCACCCCATGGGCTGGGACGCCTTCGGCATGCCGGCCGAGAACGCCGCGATCGCCAAGGGCGTCCACCCGGCGGCCTGGACCTGGGCCAACATCGCGGAGATGCGGGCGCAGTTCCAGTCGATGGGTCTGGCGCTCGACTGGACGCGCGAGTTCGCGACCTGCGATCCCGACTACTATCGCCACGAGCAGGCGATGTTCCTCGACTTCCTCGCGGCGGGGCTGGTCGACCGCAAGGAATCCTGGGTCAACTGGGACCCGGTCGATCAGACGGTGCTCGCCAACGAGCAGGTGATCGACGGCCGCGGCTGGCGCTCGGGCGCCCTGGTCGAGCGCCGCAAGCTCGCCCAGTGGTTCCTCAAGATCACCGACTACAGCCAGGACCTGCTCGACGCCCTGGACGGCCTGGAGCGCTGGCCGGACAAGGTCCGGCTGATGCAGGAGAAGTGGATCGGCCGCTCCGAGGGCGCCCGGGTCCGGTTTTCGATCATCGGCCGGGACGACCGGCTCGAGGTCTTCACGACCCGCCCCGACACGCTGTTCGGCGCGAGCTTCATGGCGATCGCGCCCGATCATCCGCTCAGCCTCGAGCTCGCCGGGCGCGACCCGGAGCTTGCCGCCTTCATCGCCGAATGCGCCCGGATCGGCACCAGCGAGGAGGCGATCGAGCAGGCCGAGAAGCGCGGCTACGACACCGGGCTCCGCTGCCGCAATCCGTTGAGCGAGACCCAGGAGCTGCCGGTCTACGTCGCCAATTTCGTGCTCATGGAGTACGGCACCGGCGCGATCTTCGGCTGCCCGGCGCACGACCAGCGCGACCTCGAGTTCGCGCGCAAGTACGGCCGCCCGGTGGTCCCGGTGGTCCTGCCGCCGGGCGCCGACCCGGAGCGCTTCGCGATCGGCGACGAGGCCTACGTCGGCGACGGCCGGCTGATCAACTCGGGCTTCCTGGACGGGCTGGACGTCGCGCGCGCCAAGCGGCGGGTGATCGAGCACATCGAGGCGGCGGGTCTCGGCCGCGGCGAGGTCACGTTCCGGCTGCGCGACTGGGGCGTCTCGCGCCAGCGCTACTGGGGCTGCCCGATCCCGGTGATCCACTGCGGCGCCTGCGGGATCGTGCCGGTGCCGCGCGACCAGCTGCCGGTGACCCTGCCCGAGGACGTCGAGATCAAGCAGCCGGGCAACCCGCTGGTCCGCCATCCGACCTGGAAGCACGTCGCCTGCCCGGCCTGCGGCGGCCCGGCCGAGCGCGAGACCGACACCTTCGACACCTTCGTCGAAAGCTCCTGGTACTTCCTCCGCTTCTGCTCGCCCGCAGGCCGGGACCGCCTTCGACCGCGAGGCGGTCGAGCGCTGGATGCCGGTCGATCAGTACATCGGCGGCGTCGAGCATGCGGTCCTGCACCTGCTCTACTCGCGCTTCTTCACCCGCGCCCTGCGGCGCTGCGGCTATCTGGCGTTCGACGAGCCCTTCGCCGGCCTGTTCACCCAGGGCATGGTCTGCCACAAGACGTTCCGGGACGCGGCCGGCAACTGGCTCGAGCCGGCCGAGGTCGTCGAGGACCAAGCGGGCGTCTGGCGGGCGCAGGCCGACGGCCGGCCGGTGATCGTCGGCCGCTCCGAGAAGATGAGCAAGTCGCGCCGCAACACGATCGACCCGACCGCGACCATCGAGGCCTACGGCGCCGACACGGCGCGCCTGTTCATGCTGTCCGACAGCCCGCCCGAGCGCGATCTGGAGTGGACCGAGGCCGGGATCGACGGCGCCTGGCGCTACCTCAACCGCCTCTGGCGCCTGGTCGAGGACCACCTGGCGCGGCTGGCGCCAGCCGGGCTGCCGGTCCCGGAGCCGCTGTCGCCGGCGGCCACCGGGCTCATGCAGGCGATCCACCGCACCGTCCAGGCGGTCACCGACGAGCTCGACCGCTTCCACTTCAACAAGGCGGTCGCCCTGATCCGCGAGCTGTCGAACCGCGTCGAAGCCTTCGATCCTCAGGACCCGGCCGCGCCCACCTTGATGCGCGCGGGGCTGGAGACGCTCGTGCAGCTGCTGGGCCCCATGGTGCCGCACCTCGCCGAGGAGCTCTGGCAGCGCCTCGGGCACGACGTCCTGCTTGCCGACACCCCCTGGCCCGAGGCGGACCCGGCCTGGCTGGTCGAGGACCGGGTGACCATCGCGGTTCAGGTCAACGGCAAGCTCAGGGCGACCATCGGCCTGCCGGCGGGCAGCGATCGCGAGGCGGCCGAGGCGGCCGCGCTGGCCGAGCCCAACGTGATCCGGGGCCTGGCCGGCAAGCCGCCCAAGCGCGTGATCGTGGTGCCCGACAAGATCGTCAATCTGGTCGTCTGAGGGCGCCATGCCCAGCCGCCGCAACGTGCTCCTCGCGCTTTGCGTGCTGCTCGCAGGCTGCGGCTTCCGGCCCATGCTCAAGCAGGTCGACGACACCGGCGTCCAGTCCGACCTGGCCGCGGTCGAGGTCAAGACCTCGACCGACCGGCTGGCCTTTCTGGTGCGCGACAACCTCATGGACCAGCTCAACCCGAGCGGCGCCGAGGTCCCGACGCGCTACCTGCTCGAGGTCAATGTCCAGCGGCAGAGCAGCTCCCTGGCGATCCAGCTCGACAACACCGCGACCCGCTTCAACCTGACGCTGACGGCGCGCTTCAGTTTGGTCGATGCCGCCACTCATAAGGTCCTCTACAAGTCGATCGTGCGCCGGGTCGCGAGCTACAATGCGATTCAGGACCCCTACGCCGAGCTGATCGCGCAGCAGGCCGCCGAGAAGAGCGCCGCCCGCGAAGTCGGCAGCGATATCCAGACCCAGCTCGCGATCCACTTCGTCCGCGAGGCCGAGGCGGGGACGTGAAGCTCGCCGGGCAGCCGCTCGAGCGCTTCCTGCGCCGGCCGGCGCCGGACCTCCCGGTGGTGCTGGTCTATGGGCCTGATCAGGGCCTGGTCCGCGAGCGGGTCGAGCGGCTGGTCGCCGCCGTGCTCGACGATCCGAAGGATCCGTTCCGCCTGAGCGAGCTCGGCGCCGACGCGCTGCGCGCCGATCCGGGGCGGCTGCTCGACGAGGCGCGCGCGCTGTGTCTGGTCGGCGGCCGGCGGGTGGTCCGGGTGCGCCAGGCGGGCGACCAGGCGACCGCGGCCTGCCGGGCTCTGCTCGGTCTGGACGCGATCGAGGCGCTGATCCTGATCGACGCCGGCGAGCTCGGCCCCAACTCGTCGCTCCGCCGGCTCCTCGAAGCGGCGCCGAAGGCCGCCGCGATCGCCTGCTACCGCGACGAAGGCCGGGACCTCGGCGCGCTCGTCGACCGGCTCCTCGCGGAGCACGACCTCCAGGTCGAGCCCGACGCGCGCGCCTATCTGGTCGAGCATCTGGGCGCCGATCGCGGCATCACGCGCAGCGAGATCGCCAAGCTCGCGCTCTACTTCGCAGAACCCGCCGATCGCCGGCCGGCCCCGCGCGTGACCCTGGAAGCGGCCGCGCAGGTGGTCGGGGACAGCGCCGCCCTGGACCTCGACGATCTGGTCCATGCCGCCGCGCTCGGCGACCCGCGCCAGGTCGAGCGCTGCCTCGACCGCCTGCTCGGTGAGGGCGAGGCGCCGGTGCGCCTGCTGCGGGCGCTCGCCAACCACCTCACCCGGCTCCATGCCCTGGCGCTTCGGATCGAGGCGGGCGAGGGCATCGATCAGGTGATCGACCGGGCGCGGCCGCCGATCCATTTCCGACGCAAGGCGAGCGTCCGGGCGGCGCTGGGTCGCTGGCCGGCGGCGCGCTCAGCCGCTGCGCTTGGCCGCCTGGTCGAGGCCGAGGTCGGCTGCAAGACCACCGGCTGGCCGGCGGCGGCGCTCTGTCGGCGCGCCGTCCTCGCGATCTGCCTCGGGGCCCGGGCGAGGCGTCGGCACCTCGACCTGACCCGGAGGGACCCCTGGGCGGCAATCGCCCTCTTGCATTGCCGGCCAGGGCCTCTACCCTCTGCCGAACCAAGCCCGGGCTGAACCTGGGGCCGCGCAGCGGCGGAATTCGCGAGGGTCGAGAAGCCGATCGGGGGAGGCGGGCGTGCTGCGTTACGTGGTCCATCGTCTCTTGGTCATGGTGCCGACGCTGCTCGCGATCAGCCTGATCACCTTCGTGATCATCCAGCTGCCGCCCGGCGACTATCTGTCGAGCTACATGGCCGAGCTGCAGTCCCAGGGCGAAAACATCCAAGGCGAGAAAATCGAGTACCTGCGCCAGGTTTACGGCCTCGATCGCCCCTGGTGGCAACAGTACCTGGTCTGGGTGGGCGGCCTGTTCCGCGGCGACTTCGGCTATTCCTTCGAGTACGACCTGCCGGTCAGCGCCGTGGTCGGCGATCGGATGTTCCTGACCTTCATCGTCTCGTTCACCACGATCCTGTTCACCTGGGTGGTGTCGTTCCCGATCGGCGTCTATTCGGCGACCCACAAGTACACCACGAGCGATCACGTCCTGACCTTCATCGGCTTCCTGGGCCTGGCGATTCCGAACTTCCTGCTCGCCCTCGTCCTGTTGTACTTCGCCAACGTGATCTTCGGCACCTCGATCGGCGGCCTGATGGCGCCGGAGTATCTCGATCAGCCGATGAGCTGGGCGAAGTTTGTCTCCGTGCTCGCCCATCTGTGGGTGCCGGTGGTGGTGATCGGAACCTCGGGCACCGCCGGCATGATCCGCCGGCTGCGCGCCAACCTGCTCGACGAGCTCCAGAAGCCCTACGTGGTCACCGCCAAGGCCAAGGGGCTGCATCCGTTCAAGGCGCTCTGCAAATATCCGCTGCGCATGGCGCTCAACCCGTTCATCGCCGACATCGGCACGCTGCTGCCGTCGGTGATCTCGGGCGCCGCCGTGGTCTCGATCGTCCTGTCGCTGCCGACCACCGGGCCCATGCTGCTGCGCGCGCTGCAGACCCAGGACATGTACCTCGCGGGCTCCTTCCTGATGCTGCTGGCGCTGCTGACCGTGGTCGGCATCCTGGTCTCCGATCTGGCGCTGGCCGTGCTCGATCCGCGCATCCGCTTCGAGGGCGGCCAGACCCGATGACCCACCACTACGTCAACCCGGAGCCGTTCGATCCGGCCGAGGCCGAGCGCCTGACCCCGGAGCAGGAGCGCTTCTACACCGCGTCCCAATGGCAGCTCATGTGGTGGAAGTTCCGCCGCCATCGACTGGCGGTGATTTCCGCCTGGCTGCTCGCCATCATGTACGGGTCGATCCTGATCTCGGAGTGGATCGCCCCCTATGATCTGCATACCCGCCATCCGGATTTCATCCATTTCCCGCCTCAACCGGTACACCTCTGGCACGAAGGTCGCTTCATTGGCCCGTTTGTCTATGGCTTCACCTTCAAGCTCAACATGGAGAATCTGAAGCGCGAATATTCACCGGACCTGACCAAGGTTGAACATCTGCGTTTCTTCTGTTCCAGCACACCCTACCTGTTCTGGGGCGTGATTCCCGGCAGCTTTCATTTCGTATGCCCGGCCGAGGGCGGCACGCTGTTCCTGCTGGGCACCGATCGGCTCGGCCGGGACATGTTCTCGCGGATCGTCTACGGCGCCCGGATCTCGCTCACCGTCGGCCTGCTGGGCATCTCCGTCAGCTTCACCCTGGGCATCATCCTGGGCGGCCTGTCCGGCTACTATGGCGGCTGGGTCGACAGCCTGGTGCAGCGGGTCATCGAGGTGATCCGCTGCTTTCCCGAGCTGCCCTTATGGATGGCGCTGTCGGCCGCCCTGCCGATCACCTGGGACCCGCTCTGGGTCTATTTCGGCATCACGATCATCCTCGGCCTGATCGACTGGACCGGCCTCGCGCGCGCGGTCCGCTCCAAGATCCTGGCGCTGCGCGAGGAGGATTTCGCGATCGCGGCGATGCTGATGGGCGCGCGCCCGCGCCGGATCGTGCTCCGCCACCTGGTGCCGTCGTTCATGAGCCATCTGATCGCCTCGGCGACGCTTTCGATCCCGGCCATGATCCTCGGCGAGACCGCGCTGTCGTTCCTCGGCCTCGGCCTGCGGCCGCCGATCACCAGCTGGGGCGTCCTGCTGACCGAGGCGCAGAACATCAACGTCGTGGCCCTCTATCCCTGGCTGATGCTGCCCGTGGTCCCGGTGATCCTGATCGTGCTCGCCTTCAACTTCTTCGGCGACGGCCTGCGCGACGCGGCCGACCCTTACACCTGAGAGGCGGCGCGGCCCGGCGGCAGTCGACCGGCCGAGCGCCGGTCATGGAGGGAAAGGGCAGACACGATGGCCGAGCGAAACGTCTTCTACGAGCGCCTCAAATGGCCGGAGATCCGGGCGGCCGCCGTGGCCGACCAGGTGATCCTGATCCCGTTCGCCTCGATCGAGCAGCACGGGCCCCATCTGCCGGTCGACGTCGACCTGCGCCTCGCGCGCGAGGTCTGCGTGCGCGCCGCGAGGCGCAATCCGAATTGTCTGGTGATGACGCCGATGGCGTTCGGCTTCGAGCCGCACCACATGGCCTGGCCCGGCACCATCGACATCGACTGGGACGTGCTGATCCGCTATGGGGTCTGCGTCGTCTCCTCGCTCGCCCGCCACGGCTTCAAGCGCATCCTGATCATCAACGGCCACGGCTCGAACCGGCCGATCATGGAGATGATCGTGCGCCTGGCCCAGGTGCAGCATCCGGAGATCCTCTGCGCCGGCCAGTCCTGGTTCGCGCTCGGCGCGGTCGCGAAGGCGTTCCAGCCGCTCCAGGAGAGCAACCACACGAGCCACGCCTGCGAGCTCGAGACCGCGGCCTATCTCGCGATCGAGCCGGGCCTGGTCGACATGAGCCAGGCGGTCGCCGACTATTCCTTCCGGCGCAGCCCGCACTTCTGGGCGGACCTCACCGGCAAGAAGCCCGACGCGGACTCGACCGTGCCGCTGGTCGCGATGGAGTATTTCGCGACCGGCTCCTTTACCGGCGTGCGCGGCGACCCGTCCAAGGCGACGGCGGCCAAGGGCGAGGCGGCGCTCGAGGCGGCCGCGGGCGAGGTCGCTCAGATCGTCGAGGAAATGCGGGCGCGGGCGATCGTCCCGCCGCCCGACCATCACGCGGCCGATGTCGAAGACCTGAAGCGCAGGGCGGCTGCGGCCAGCGCCGGCTGGTCGTAGAGCGGGAGACGGTCCGCGCGTACCAGGCGCCGCATGGGCGGCTGGCGCCGTTCGGCCCGGGCCCGATCGCCCGCCTCGGCGCTTTGACCCGAACCCGGGCGGGCAGCGGCTTGGGCGACCAGCGGCGATCCGGGCGGGTTCTCAGGGCGACCAGCTCATGGTCAGGCGGCCAAAGCAGCCGCCCGGCTACATCGTCGCGCCGTTGCCCATCTTCAGGAACTTCTGGCGGCGCTGGTGGCGGAGCTCGGCGCCGGACAGCACCAGCAGCGGCTCGAGCGCCGCCTCGAGGGCCTCGCCGACCGCCTGCACCGTCTCCTTGGGCTGGCGATGGGCGCCGCCGAGCGGCTCGGGGATGATCCGATCGACCACGCCCAGCTGGCTCAGGTCCTGGGCGGTGAGCCGCATCGCCTCGGCCGCCTGCGGCGCCTCGTCGCCGCTCCGCCAGAGGATCGCGGCGCAGCCTTCGGGCGAGATCACCGAGTAGACCGCGTGCTCGAGCATCAGCACCTGATCGGCGACCGCAAGCGCCACCGCACCCCCCGAGCCGCCCTCGCCGATGATCACCCCGATCAGCGGCACGGCCAGCTGCAGCGAGGTCTCGATCGCGCGCGCGATCGCCTCGGCCTGGCCGCGCTCCTCGGCGCCGACCCCCGGATGGGCGCCCGGCGTGTCGACCAGGGTCAGGACCGGCAGGCCGAAGCGCTCGGCGAGGTGCATCAAGCGGACCGCCTTGCGGTAGCCTTCCGGATTGGCCATGCCGAAATTGTGGCGCACGCGGCCTTCGGTGTCGGTGCCCTTCTCGTGGCCGAGCACGACCACCGAGCGGCCGCGAAAGCGCGCGAGCCCGCCCTGGATCGCCCGGTCGTCGCCGAACGTGCGGTCGCCCGCGAGCGGCGTGTAGTCCTCGAGCAGGCCGGCCACGTAGTCGGAGAAATGCGGCCGCTCGGGATGGCGCGCGACCTGGGTCTTCTGCCAGGCGTTGAGCTTGGCGTAGGTCGTCCGGAGCAGCTTCTCGGCCCGGGTCTCGAGGCGCGAGATCTCGTCGGCGAGATCGAGGTCGCTGCCGTTCGAGAGGTGGCGCAGCTCCTTGACCTTGCCTTCCAGCTCGCTGATCGGTTTCTCGAACTCCAGCAGCTCCGGTCACTCCCTGTCAGCGGGCAGGCACCCGGCTCAGCCGGCGCCGGCCGCGATCTGATCGGCCTTGGCGACCAGCGCCTCGGCCTGGCGGATCGAGGCGAGGTCGATCAGCCGGCCGTCCAGGCTGACCGCGCCCTTGCCCTCGGCCCGGGCCTTGGCCATCGCCTCGAGGATGCGCCGGGCCTTCTCGACCTCGGCGGCGGGCGGGCCCATGACCTCGTTGGCAAGCGCGATCTGGCTCGGGTGGATCGCCCATTTGCCCTCGCAGCCGAGGGCGGCCGCGCGCGCCGCCGCCGCGCGATAGCCGTCGGGGTCGGAAAAATCGCCGAACGGGCCGTCGATCGGCCGCAGCCCATGGGCGCGCGCCGCGACCACCATCCGGGCGAGCGCATAGTGCCACATGTCGCCCCAGTGGCGCGCGCGCGCGCCGTCCTCGGCCGGATCGGTCAGGACCGCATAGGCCGGGTTGGGGCCGCCGATCCTGGTGGTCTGGGCGCGGGTCGAGGCGGCGTAGTCCGCGACCCCGAAGTGGAGCGCCTCGTTGCGCCGGCTGGCGCTCGCGATCGCGTCGACGTTGGCCATGCCGAGCGCGGTCTCGATGATCAGCGAGAAGCCGAGCCGCCTGGTCGCGCCCGACCGCCGCCTCGCATTGGCTGACCAGCATGTCGAGGGCATAGACGTCGGCGGCGGTGCCGACCTTGGGGATCATGATCATGTCGAGCCGCTCGCCGCCCTGCTCGATCACCTCGATCACGTCCCGGTACATGTAGTGGGTGTCGAGGCCGTTGATGCGCACGGTCAGCGTCTTGCGCCCCCAGTCGATGTCCCGGATCGCCTCGATCACGTTCCTGCGCGCCTGGACCTTCTGATCGGGCGCCACCGCGTCCTCGAGGTCGAGGAACACGACGTCCGCGGCCGAGCGCGCGGCCTTCTCGAAGAACTGCGGCGAGCTCCCGGGCACGGCCAGCTCGGAGCGCTGCAGACGGGGCGTGCAGGCAAGCGCGACGGTGAAGCTCAAGGCACGGGTTCCCTCAGCATGCGCCGGGTCGACGGGGGCAGGAGGATCGGGGTCGGACGGCAGCTCATCAGGGCTCCGGCTCGGCGTCGCCCGCGGGCGCTGCGAGCGGATGATGCGCGCGGACCGCCGCCGCCAGGCGCGCGCCCTGTACATGGGTGTAGATCTGGGTGGTGGCAATATCGGCATGGCCGAGCAGCGCCTGGACCGCGCGCAGATCGGCGCCGCCGGCGAGCAGGTGGCTGGCGAAGGCGTGGCGCAGCACGTGCGGCGAGATCCGGGCCGGGTCGATCCCGGCGACCGGCGCCAGCGCCTTCAGCAGCTGCGCCAGGCGCTGGCGGGTCAGATGGCCGGCGCGCGCGCGCGAGGGGAACAGATAGGGCCGGCCCTTCGGCCGTCCGGCCAGGAACTGGTCGCGGACGGCGAGATAGGCCTCGAGCGCGCTGTGCGCGGCGCGACCGATCGGGACCATCCGTTCCTTGCCGCCCTTGCCGAGCACGATCAGGGAGCTGCGGTCCGGCGCGAGCGCGGACAGCGGCAGCGCCAGCAGCTCCGAGACCCGCAGCCCGCTGGCATAAAGGAGCTCCAGGCAGGCCAGCAGGCGCAGCCCCTGGGCGTCCGGGCGCGCGCCGGCGGCCTCGATCAGGGCCAGGATCTCGGGCAGGTCCAGAAGCTTCGGCAGCGGCCGCCGGCGGCGCGGGCCCTCGACCGTCTGGGTCGGATCGTCGCCGCGCGCGCCCTCGAGATAGAGAAAGCGATGCAGCTGGCGGACCGCCGACAGCCGCCGCGCCATGGTCGCGGCCGAGAGGCCCGCCTTCGACAGCTGGCCAAGCCAGCCGCGCACGGCCGCGCGGTCGGCGGTCAGAATCGTCGCCTCGTGGCGGGCGAGGAAGCCCTGATAGTCGGCGAGGTCGCGGCGGTAGGCGTCGAGGGTATGCGGCGAGGCGCCCCGCTCGACCGCCATCATCTCGAGAAAAGCGTCCGCAGACGTCATGGCACCCGCTGCATCCTGAGGGCCGATCGCGCGGCGCCCGACCGGGCCCTCAGAGGTCCATGGCAAGCGCCGTCGCGACCGCGATCTGGCGCGCTTCCTGGTCCAGGCCGACGGCGCGCAGGCCGCGCAGACGATGCGAGCAGCACCTCGGGATGGGCCGCCTCAGGCTGGCCATTGAGCATGTGCAGGGCGTACAGCACCGTCTCACCGAGGCGCTTGGCGGCGGCCGCGCGCTCCAGGCCGCGCCAGATCGCGCCCACCGGGACGCTCATCGAGCGCTGCAAGGGCGGCCTCAGCTCCTGCGACCAGACCGCATCGGGCACGGGCGAGCCGAGGCCATCGAGCAGGGCGAACAGCCGTTCGGCCTTCGCGTCCGACTTGGGGCCATCTGAGGCCGGGGCATCGGTGTCGGGGGCATCGGCGTCCAGGGTCGCCTGCCGCCAGGCGGTGACCGCCGCCTCGTCGAGCTCGGGCACGGCCTCGCTGCCGCCGACCCCGGCCAAGGCGAACAGAGGCTTCAACGCCGCGACCTCCCGCTGCGCACGGCTGTCCCTTGCGCCCTCTTCGGTCAGCAAAGCGAACCAGCGCGCCGCCGGCAGCGGCCGGTCGGCCGCGAGCAGGGCCCGCGCGGCGCTCGGCGCGACCGCGAGCAGGGAGCGGTCGATCGGCAGGTCGGCGAACCGCTTGGCGAACACCCGGGCGACCAGAAACCGCTCGTCGCCCTTGGCCGCCTGCCAGGTCGCAGCCAGCAGCGCGGCCAGATCCTGTGGGTTCTGCTGTTCGCCGGCCGCTCGCCAGGCCATTGCCCGCGCCTTCGGGCCCCAGGCGGTGCGCACGCTGGCGAGCGCGTCGCCGGCCGGCGCCAGGGCGCCGTAAATGGCGCCAAGCGCGGACGCCGGCAGCCCCCCGGTCTGAAACGCCCGTTCGGCGATCTCGAGCTGACGGTCGCCGGCGAGGCTCGGCTCCTGGGCCGCCGCGGTCAGCACCGCGGGCGCGGGGTCGGCGAGCGCCGCCGCCGGCAGCGGGACTCCGGCCAGCCGCAGCAGGGCAACCTCGACCGGCGAGGGCGACCGCGGTATGGCCGCGTCCCCCCGATGATCCGCGACCGCGCTCGCGAGCTTCACAAAAGCGCCGTCCTCGGTCTGGTTGGCGTCGCGCAGCAGATCGAGCCCGAGTCTCGCGCCGTCCTCGTCGCCCGCCGCGAGCCGGCAGTAGACCGCGATCTGGCTCCAGAACGCGTCGCCGCCGGTCGGTGCCAGGTCGTTGGCCCGCTGACAGGCGGCCGCATCGTCGCCCTCCAGCAGCGCCGCCTGGGCCGTAAGCCGGGCGAGCGCCCCGTCGCCGCGCGACGGCGGCAATTGATCGAGCAGCCGCTTGGCGGTATCCAGGTCTCCCATGGCCAGGAGACGCTCGACGCGGGCGCTGAGCATGCGACCGCCGGCCGGCCCGCCGTCGAGCGGGGCACCGGTGGCGAGCAGCCGCCGGGTGAGCGCCGCGAGCGCCGGATTGTGCGTGGCGACCGGCAGATCGGCCATCAGGGTCAACACCAGCTGCGGGTCGCTGCCCGCCCAGAGCGTGCGCTCGAAGCCACCATCGCCCGGGCCGGTCAGGCCGATGCTGTCAACCTCCGGCGGCGCCAGCCCCTCGACCTGGAAGCCTGCGGGCGGCGCGGTGGTCGCTCCGCCCTCGGGCGGCGTGGCGGGGTTCGGCTGGGCTTGGATCGGCGCGCCTTGGGTCGGCGCGGCTTGGATTGGCGCGACTTGGATTGGTGCACCCTGGTTTGGTGCACCTTGGTTCGGCGCGCCCTGGATCGGCGGGCCTTGGATCGGCGGGCCTGGGGTCGGTGCCTGGATCGGGGGGCCTTGCGGCGGCGCCCCGGGCCCCGGCGCGCCGGGCGACGGTTCGACGCCGCCTTGGGGCGAGGGCAGGGCCTGCGGGAACAGCTGGATCGGCCCTTGCTGGGCGCCGAGCGCATTGACTGCCAGCAGCCCGAGCGCGGAGCCGCCCAGCAAGGCCAAGATCAGGTGGCGCGGCGCGCGCGGTCGTCGTTGGCGGGCGATCGCGAACACGCTCGCTCAGCGCGGAAACTGGTCGTTGGGCACGACATGCTCGACCCGCGCCGTCGGTGGCGGAATGTCCCAGGTCACGAGGAACACGGTGCCGCCCAAGACCACGGCCAGCAGCACGCCTACGAGTATCCGATTGATGGTTGACATGATTCCCAGCGACGCTCGAAACGGACGACCAGGCGAGAGGGTTGCCTCGCGCCCGGATCGCCGCTTTATATCGGGTTGCGTCACGCAGTTTCAACGCTCGGTCAAACGTCCGGGCGGTTCATCATCTCCAGCTTGCAAGCCCATGGCCGCCTCGCCCGCATCCGCGCCGCTTGCCGCCCCCGACCGGACGATCGTCCTGGTCGGCATGATGGGCGCCGGCAAGACCGCGATCGGGCGCCGCCTGGCGCGCAGCCTGAGCTGGCCCTTCAAGGACGCGGACGCGGCCATCGAGGCGGCCGCCGGCACGACCATCGCCAACATCTTCGCCGAGATCGGCGAGCCGGCGTTCCGCGCCAAGGAGCGGCAGGTGATCGCGCGCCTGTTGAACGGCGAGCGACAGGTGCTGGCGCTGGGCGGCGGCGCGTTCATGGATCCGGAGACGCGCGCGCTGGTGCGCGCCCACGGCGTCTCGATCTGGCTTCGGGCCGAGGTCGACGTGCTGCTCCGGCGCACCGCGACCCCGGGCAAGCGGCCGCTGCTCGCGGCCGGCGACCCGCGCGCGACCCTGGCGAAGCTCCTGGCGCAGCGGGCGCCGGTCTATGCGGAGGCGGACCTCGTGGTCGACAGCAGCAAGGGGCCGATCGGCGCGGTCGTGGACCGCATCCTCGAGGCGCTGGCCGGGCTGCCCATCGGCAACCCGCCGTGACCACGACGACCCGCCTCAGGGTCGAGTTGGGCGCGCGCAGCTACGACATCGCGGTCGGGTCGGGTCTGCTCGGTCGCGCCGGCGCGGAGCTCGGGCCTCTGCTCCGCCGTCCGGACGTGATCGTCGTGACCGATGCCAATCTCGCCGCGACGGCTCATCTGCCGGTCCTGGAAGCGAGCCTCAGGGGCGCCGGCATCGCGGCCCGCCGGGTCGTGGTGCCGGCGGGCGAGGCGACCAAGAGCGCGGCCGGGCTCGAGCGGCTTCTGGATCAGCTGCTGGAGCTCGGGGCCGAGCGCCAGACCACGCTGATCGCCTTCGGCGGCGGGGTGATCGGCGACCTCGCGGGCTTCGCCGCCGCGATCCTTTTGCGCGGGCTCGACTACGTGCAGATCCCGACCACGCTGCTCGCCCAGGTCGACAGCGCGGTCGGCGGCAAGACCGGGATCAACGCGCGCCAGGGCAAGAACCTGATCGGCAGCTTCCACCAGCCGCGACTGGTGCTGGCGGACATCGACGTGCTCGCGAGCCTGCCCGTCCGCGAGCTGCGCGCGGGCTACGCCGAGGTGGTCAAGTATGGCCTGATCGACCAGCCGGAGTTCTTCGCCTGGCTCGAGGCGCATGGCCGCGCCCTGCTCGCGGGCGACGCCGCCGCCCGGCAGCACGCCATCGCGCTCAGCTGCCGCGCCAAGGCCGCCCTGGTCGCAGCCGACGAGCGCGAAGCGGGTGCCCGTGCGCTCCTCAATCTCGGCCACACCTTCGGCCACGCGCTGGAAGCGCTCACGGGCTACGGCCTGGCGCTGCTCCACGGCGAGGCCGTGGCGCTCGGCATCGTGCTGGCGGCGACCCTCTCGGTCCGGCTCGGGCTCTGCCCGCCCGCCGACGCGCTGCGCATCCGCGATCATTTCGCGGCGGTCGGCCTTGCCACCACGCGCGCGGCGTTGCCGGCGCCGGTCCGCTCGGCCGCCGCCATGCTCGCCGCCATGGGGCACGACAAGAAGGCGCTGGGCGGCCGGCCCCGGTTCGTGCTCCTGCGCGGCATCGGCCAGGCGTTCACCGGCGCCGAGGTCGAGCCCGCGGAGCTCATGGCCCTGCTCAGTGCGCCCGAACCCTGATCGGGACGCCGCCGGCAGCCGGTCGGAGCGGCCGCCGCGCGCTCGCCCTGGGGCCGGACCGCGATGCTCCTGACCGCCCTCGAGGTCGCCCTGCTGCTGGCCGCCAACGCCTTTTTCGTGGCCGCCGAGTTCGCGATCGTGAAGGTCCGGGGCATCCGGATCGAGGCCCTGGTCGAGCAGGGCAGCAAGGTCGCCCGCACGACGCTGCGCGTCCTCGAGTCGATCGAGGCCTATCTCTCGGCCTGCCAGCTCGGCATCACCATGGCCTCGCTCGGCCTCGGCTGGATCGGCGAGCCCGCGGTCAGCGCGCTGCTCGAGCCGCTGTTCCAGGCGCTCGGGATCGGCGGCCCGGCCCTGCACACGGTCTCCTTCCTGCTCGGCTTCGTGCTGTTCTCCTCGTTGCACATCGTGCTCGGCGAGCAGGTGCCCAAGACCTTCGCGATCCGCAAGCCGGAGCCGATGGCGCTCTGGATCGCCTATCCGCTGCGCGCGTTCTATCTGGTCTCCTTCCCGCTGACCTGGGCCCTCAATCACGCCTCGCGCGCCGTCCTTGACCTGCTTCAACGTCGCCGAGGTCAGCCATCACGAGGTGTTCTCGAGCGAGGAGCTGCGCGACCTGATCGACCTGTCGCGCCGGCACGGCCTGGTCGGCAAGCAGGAGCGCGACATGCTGGGCGGCATCCTCGACCTCGCCGGGGTCGAGGTCAGCGAGGTCATGACGCACCGCAAGGACATCGTCAGCATCGACGCCGACGCGGCGCCCGAGCAGATCTTCGACCAGGTGGTGGAGAGCCCCTACACCCGCCTGCCGGTCTGGCGCGGCGATCCGGACAGCATCATCGGCGTGCTCCATGCCAAGGACCTGCTGGGCCGGGTCCGGGGCAACCCCGCCAACCTGGTCGGGGTCGACGTCGCCGAGCTGGCAACCCCGCCCTGGTTCATCCCCGACACCACCGTGCTGCTCGCCCAGCTGCTCGCCTTCCGCCAGCGCCGCTCGCATCTGGCGTTCGTGGTCGACGAGTATGGCGCGCTGATGGGCCTCGTGACGCTCGAGGACATCCTCGAGGAGATCGTCGGCGAGATCACCGACGAGAAGGACGTCGAGACGGTCGGCATCGAGCCGCAGGCGGACGGCTCGGTGCTGGTGAGCGGCGGGGTCACCGTGCGCGACCTCAATCGCCAGTTCGGCTGGAAGCTGCCGGACGACGAGGCGGCGACCGTCGCTGGCCTCGTGATCTACGAGGCGCGCATGCTGCCCGAGGTCGGCCAGAGCTTCGCGTTCCACGACTTCCGTTTCGAGGTGCTGCGCCGCCAGCGCAATCAGATCACGCTGCTCAAGATCGTGCCGCCGTCGTCCGGCGAGCCGACCCGGGCGTAGCCCCGCGGGCCCTCAGGGCAGGGACAGGAGGCCCGGCAGCAGGCCCGCCGCATGGGCGTCGGCCAGCGCCTCGAACAGGGGATAGGCGGCAAAATAGCAGGCGCCATCGAGCAGGGTGCGGGCGATCAGCGCCGGCCGGATCGTGGTCCGACCGACGTCCCGCCAGAGGTGGGGGTCGGGCAGCCAGCGTGGCGTGCTGGCCAGATAGCCGGCATAGGCGATCGGAAACGCCGCGAGCAGGTGGCTCTCCTCCCGCCTGACGACGGAGCGATAGTAGAACGCGCCGCCGATCAGGAGCAGCGCCGCCCAGGTGAGCGAGCCGGTCTGCAGCCCGATCCCGGTCAAGCCGGCCATGCTGAACGCGTAGAGCGGGTTCCTCACCGTCGAATAGGGGCCACAGGTGACCAGCTCGCGGTTCTTGCGGCCGGCGATGTAGGCCGAGCACCAGGCGCGGCCGAGCACGCAGATGACGACCGCCAGGTAGCCGAGCCATTCCAGCCCCTCGCGCATCAGGCCGCCCTCGGTCCAGACCGCCTGCGTGAGCGCGATCGGCGGCAGCAGGGCGAGCAGCAGGAAACGGGCATGGCGGCCCCGATGGCGGACCAGGCGGAGCGACGGCTCGAGCCCCGGACCGGCGGCGGGACCGAGCTTGCCGGTGACGCGGCCGGCGGGTCCAGCCGCGCCCGACCTCGACCGCTTCGGCTCCGGAATGCCGGCCATGGGGATCCTCCAGCTGGCTACCGTCGAGCGATCAGCGCCGCCCGGAGCGGGCTTCGCAAGGCCGGGTCGCCCGCCGCCCGCGACCGGAACCGCGGGTCCGGGCCGAAAGAATGCCCGGTCGACGCAGCCGAGTCGACCGGCGGGTGCGGCTCGAAGGCGGCAGCCTCTGCCAGGGCCTGATGGGCGTCAGGGCGACTTGGCCTGGTTGGCCTCGAAGCCGGCGCCGAAGGCCTGGACGAACTTCGTCATCGCCCGCAGGTCGTGATAGTTGGCCTTCCAGTCGTGGGCCTTGACCGGGCGTCGCGGCGCGCCGTCGGCGGCCACGGTATCGAACCAGATGCCGTCCCGCGGATCGATCTGGTGCGCGGTCAGAAACCTCAGGAGCTGGTCGAGCGCCTGGGCGTAGTCCTGGCTCGGGCGCTGGCTCAGGCTCTCGGTCAGGGCGGCGAGCAGCTCGGCCTGCGCCCACCAGACCTTGTCGGTGACCGCGGCCGGGCGGTCCTCGAAGCCGAGCTCGTAAAGGCCGCCGCGCTGGTGATCGTAGCCATGGGCGAGCGCGTGTTGCAGGATCGCATCGAAGCGCTCCCAGGACGGCGGCCGGCCCAACGCGCGCTCGGCGGCGAGCATCTGCCAGGCGAACTCGACGTTGCGGCCGTACGAGATCTGCTTGAAGGTGCCGCCGATCGGCCGCCGCCAGTCGGGATAGCGGTAGGGATAGGCTTGGCCTGGCCTGGCCGGGAAGAAATAGGTGGCGTTCAGGTCGAGGGCTTCCGCGAGCGCCGTCTGGAGCCCGAGATCATCGACGGCGGCCTCGCCGCGGACCACGCGCGTGATGCTGGCGAGCTCGGTCAGCGCCTCCATCCAGTTGAGCAGGGCATCGCCGCTCTTCATCCCGACGATTCCGACGTCACCCTTGACCTCGCCCTCGACCACCGGCCGCCAGTCATGCTCGAAGTGCTCGCCCCAGCCGCCGTGCTCGGCGTCGCGGCAATGCGCCTGAACCGTGCGATAGAGCTCGATGGCCTGCCGCAGCGCCTCCGGATCGCCGGAGGCACGGTAGTATTCGACCAGCGCGTAGATCACCGAGGCTTGCCCATAGAGCAGCTTGCGGTCGTCGACCACCTGCCCGACCCGGTTGGTCGACCAGAAATAGCCGCCGTTGTCCCGGTCGAGGAAATGCGCCTGCAGAAAGCGGTAGCCCTGAGCGGCGGCGCCAAGATAGTCGCGCTTGGGATCCCGCAGCCCGACCCGGTGAGCATGGGCGAAGCCCCAGACCAGGCGCGCCTGCGTGACCACCAGCTTCTCCGGGGTGACCGCGTCCTGGAGCAGGTAGCCGCCGTTATCGCGGTCGACCGCGCCGTCGTACCAGTACGGCATGACCTGATCGGTCAGCTGGCGCTGCCAGAGACGCGCCTGCTCGGCAAATCCGGCGGCCTGGTCCGCCGGCAGGTTGGCGCCGGCCATCTGCGCCCGGGCGGTGAGCAACGGTCCTAAGATCGCGAGCAAAAGCGCGCCGGCCAGGCAGGCGACGATCCGGCCCCGGCGCCACACGGTCGGCGCGCTCGGCGGGCGTAGGTCGGGAGGTCGCGGCATGGCAGGTCGCGGCGGCGGCGAGCTAGGAGGCGGTCTCGGCGAGGAAGGCGCGCGTGGTCGCGATGTCGGCGAGCGGCCGGCCGAGCAGCCGCGCCCCGGCCGCGACCTCCTGGACCAGCTCGGCATTGCCCGCGGCCAGACCGCCATCGATCCGCCAGAGATTGGTCTCGAAGCCGACCCGGGCGTGGCCGCCGAGCCCCGCGGCGGTCAGCACGCAGGCGTTCTCGCCGGGCCCGAACGCGCCGATCGCCCACGGGCATTCGGCGTCGTGGGCCTTCAGGTAGGGCAGCACGTCGCGCGGCCGAACCTCGGCCGCCTCGGTCTCGGAGCCGAGCACGAACAGGGCGAACGGCCGGTGCTGCGGGATCACGCCGCGCCGGCGCAGACCGTGGAATTTGGCGACGTCGTTGGGCGTGTTGAGAATGTACTGGGGTGCGATCCGCTCGCGCTTCAGCCAGTTCAGGAACGCCGCCGCCTCGCCGGCCGCGGCGTCGTCCGGAATCAGCTCGGTGAGCGCCACCGACGCGGCTTCGGGATGCAGTTGGCGGATCACCGTCATCAGCTCGGTCGCGCTGTAGCGGCCGAGCGCCCGAGTCGCGACCTGGATCACCATGCGCTCGCCGACCGCCGCCTTGACCGCCTCGATCGCCGCCCGATAGAGCGTCGGATCGAGCGTATGGCGGCCGTCCCGATGGCGCACGTGCAGGTGCAGGATGGTTGCGCCGGCGGCGGCGCAGTCCTTGGTCTCGCGGGCGATCTCGACCGGCGTGATCGGCAGCTGCGGGTGCTCCGCCTTGGTCCGCGTGGCGCCGTTCGGCGCGACCGTGACGATCAGCGGGGTCATGCCGCGGCCCGGGTCACGCTCGCGACCGTAGCCACGATCGCCTGCTCGAGCCGCTCCACGACCGCCTCGAGCTCGGCATCGGTGACGATGAAGGGCGGCGCCAGCAGCAGATGGTCGCCGCGCCGGCCATCGACCGTGCCGCCCATCGGGTAGCAGAGCAGGCCGCGCGCCATGGCCTCCGCCTTGATCCGCGCGTGCAGCTTGAGCTCGGGCGCGAAGGGCCGCCGGCTCGCGCGCTCGGCCACGAACTCGACGCCCTGGAACAGACCGCGGCCACGGATCTCGCCGACGTTCGGATGCTGGCCAAGGCGTTCGGTCAGCAGCGCGCGCAGCTTCTCGCCCTGCTCGCGGACCCGGCCCAGCAGCTGCTCCTCGACGATCGTCCGCTGGACGGCGAGCGCCGCCGCGCAGGCGACCGGATGGCCCATGTAGGTGTGGCCATGCTGGAAGAAGCCGGAGCCGCTCCGGATCGCCTCGAAGATCGGCTGCGCGACCAGGGCCGCGCCGATCGGCTGATAGCCGGCGCCGAGGCCCTTGGCGATGGCCACCAGATCCGGGCGCACGCCGTCCTGCTCGCAGGCGAACAGGGTGCCCGTGCGGCCCATCCCGCACATCACCTCATCCAGGATCAGGAGCAGGCCGTAGCGATCGCAGATCTGGCGCACCGCCTTGAAGTAGCCCGGCACCGCCGGCACCGCGCCCAGCGTCGCGCCGACCACCGGCTCGGCGACGAAGCCGATCACGCTCGAGGGCCCGAGCCGCTGGACGGTCGCCTCGAGCTCGGCGGCAAGCCTCGCGCCATAGGCCTCGTCGCCCTCGCCGGGCAGCTTGCCCCGGTAGGGGTAGCAGGGGCTGACGTGCGTGACCTCGACCAGGAGCGGCTCGAACTGCTGCCGGCGCCAGGCGTTGCCGCCGACCGCGAGCGCGCCCAGCGTGTTGCCGTGGTAGCTCTGGCGGCGGGCGATGAAATGCCGGCGCTGCGGCTCGCCGATCTCGACGAAATACTGGCGGGCAAGCTTGAGCGCGGCCTCGATCGCCTCCGAGCCGCCGGAGACGAAGTAGACCCGCTCGATGCCTTCGGGCGCGCCGGCGATCAGCTGATCGGCCAGCTGCTCGGCCGGCTCGCTGGTGAAGAAGCTGGTGTGGGCGTAAGCGAGACGGTCGAGCTGGTCCTTGATCGCCCGGGTCACGCCGGGATGGCCGTGACCGAGGCACGACACCGCCGCACCGCCGCTCGCGTCGAGATAGCGCCGGCCGGCCTGGTCGATCAGCACGATGCCCTCGCCGGCGATTGCGACCGGGTAATCCTGCCTCGGCTGGCGGTGGAAAACGTGACTCATGAACAGCGCCCGACTGTGACACTGGCCGACGATCTGGCCCAACGAGCTAACACATAACGAGGTAACACATAAGGCTAGGCTTTGCATCCCGGCCGGGCGCAGATCTGCCTGTCAGCCAGACACTGCATCCACCGGCGTGTTGAACCGGCTGCCAGCATGGCTCGGCCGTTTGTTCCAGCACCTGGCACCGGAAGAGAGGTTTCGCTCCTATGCCCTTGCGCGGATCATGGTAAAGGTCGGCCGCCGGCGACGCGCCGGCTTCAGCCGAGGGCTTGGGACGACGGAAAGTGCCGATGGGGACGAGGTGACGACTGGCATCCTCATCGGCGGCGCTCTGCTGGGGTTGACCCTCTGGTTCGGCTGGCGGCAGCCGCCATGGTTGATGATCCTGGGCCTGCTGACCGTCGCGGTCCGCCCTGAGCTTCTGCTCGGCGGCACGATCGGCCAGGCTGACTGGGGGATCCCGCGAACCCTGCTGGTCCTGGCCCTGATCGTCAACGCGCTCCGCTATGGCGTCCGCCGGCAGATCAACTGGCCGGTCGCGGCGCTGGCCCTGGTGCTGGTCCAGGGTCTCCTGCTCGGCCACCTGCACCCCGCGTTGACGCCGCTCCTCATGCTCGAAGGCTTCGCTGTCCTGGCCCTGCCCTTTGCGTTCACCAGCGTCGCGCCGGTGCCGGACTCGCGCCAGATCCTGGGGCTGGTGATCGCGCTCCTGCCCCTGCTCAGCGCGGTGGTCGGCGCGCTGATGCAGCTCCGCGATCCGGTGCCGCACTGGGGCTTCGAGCGGACGATCGACGACCCTTGGCGGCTGGCCGGCGCGGCCGGCCATCCGGAGCCGTTCGCGATCCTGGCCTTTGCCGGCTTTGCGGTCGCCCTGCACGAGACGACCCGGCCTGGCCGGCCCTACGCGGGCGCGCTCGCGGTCGTCAACCTCGTGCTGGTGATCCTGAGCGGCACCCGGATGGCCATCTTCGCCGCGGGCGTCCTGCTGCTCACCTATGGCGTCCTGTCGGCCGACCTGCGCCAGCTTCTGCTGCGGCGGCGTTGGCTCGCCGGGGTCGCCCTGGTCGCGGTTGCGGCGGTCGCGGCGCTGTACTGGCCATCCCTGGACCAGCGCCTGTTCCAAGGCCAGAGCGGCAACCTGGACATGTCGGCCCGGAACCAGATCTGGCCCTTCTACCTCCAGGAGTTCCGCCTCAGCCCGCTGTTCGGGCGCGGGCTCGGGGCCGGCTACATCGCCGGCGTCCACGCGCTGGGCGATCTCTGGCGGACCACGCCGCACAACGAATATCTCCATTTCCTGGTCGAGGGCGGCGTGGTCGGCTTCAGTCTCTGCCTGGCCGCGATCGGGCTCTGGTACCGCCAGCTGCTGCAAGGAGTGGGCGCAAGCGACCGGCTGTTCCTGCTCGCGCTCGCTCCGGCCCTGGCAGTCTACGCCTTCACGGTCGATCTGCTGATCTACTGGGCGGGCCTGGCGCTCTACGCCTATCTTGGCATGCTGCCCACCCGCGCCCGGATCACGGCGCCCTTGCTGGCGGCGCGCCATCGGAGCGAGGCGCGACCTTCGGCCAATGCGCCGCCGCCGATCGCGCGCCGGCAATGGAAGGCGGCCCCGACCTGCCGGAACCGAATCGCTGAGCCGCAAAGAACCCTCCCTGAGGTGATCGCGGCCGCGTCGGCGGCCGACCGAAGACTTCCGCCGGGGATCGAGCGCTCGTCGCGTCGGTCAGGACATGGCGCGTCAATGGGTCGCGGGTCTGGTCAGGGGAGGGAATGCCGGCGAAAATCGTGCGTCCTTCGGGGACAGTGCCGAGCTGCTTGTACGAATCACGGGCACCCACCTGCGCCCTGCGAACGCCGGCCGTGGTTGGTCTGAGGAAACCGCCAAGCCATGTCGGATGACCGCACAGCCGCGGCGCCCAGGCGGCCACCCCCGCGGCGGAGCCGGGCTCCCGGGCGAGCCCTGGCCTTGGGGATGGCTTGGCTCGGGCTGGTTCTCGGGCTGCTGCTGACCGTCCCCGGCCGCGCGGCCGCGGCCGACCTCGTGGAGGCCGAGGCGCTCTACACGCAGGGCAAGATGCTGGCGGCGGCGCAGATCGCGCGCTCGATCGGTGGCGCCAAAGCGTTGACGCTGGCCGCCAAAGCGACCCTGGTCGCGGCACTCTATCTCGCACCGGAGGCCGATCAGGCAGAGCTGCTGCACCGCGCGGCGAAGGATGCCCGCAAGGCGCTGGCGCTCGATCCCGACGACGAGGCTGCCCTGCTGCAGCTCGCGCTGGCGCTCGGCCAGACGGCCGAGCGGGCGGGACCGATCACGGCGCACCTCGAGGGCTACGCCAAGGAGGGGCACAAGCTGCTCGAACGGGCGCGCGCGCTGGCGCCGGACGATCCCTGGCCGGACGGGCTGCTCGGGATCTGGCATCTGCAGCTGGTCCGCCATGGCTCGGCGGTGCTCGCAGCCGAGCTCTATGGGGCGAGCGCGGCTGAAGGTCTGCGGCTTTGCCGGCAGGCCGCCGAGCAGGCGCCCGCCGCGATCCCGCTCCGCTACGGCTGCGCCGTCTCGATGCTCGAGCTGGATCCGGAGCGCCACGGCGACGAGGCGTTGCAAAGCCTGATCGCGATCACCCGGATGCCGCCCGCCGATGCGGCCGAGCGGCTGGTCCAGCAGGCCGCGCGGCAGCAGATCGAGAGGTTCAGGCAGAGCGCAGCGCGGTGAGGCGATCGAGCTGCCGGAGAATCCGGTCGAGCTCCCCGGCATCGGCTCCGCCCGCGGCCTGCCGATGCTCGAGATCGGCCCGGATGCGCCCGACGTAGTGCGCCGAGCTGGCAGGCGGGGTCAGCGCCCCGAGCACCGGCACCAGGATCAGGTATGCGCCGACCACCAGCGCCATTGCCTTCCACCAGGCGAAGACCAGCATGGCGCCGCCGACCGCGGCCGGCCAGGCGAGCAGCACCGCGAGCGTGCGCAGGATCTGGAGCCGCGGCGTGACCGCGCTGCCGAAGCCGCCGCCGAGCTCGGCGTCGATCGCCACGATGGTCCGCTGGAAGTTGCGCGTATAGGCCGTGAACAGGGCGAGCGCGCTGAGCAGCAGAACGGAGAGAGCCAGCATGGCGCATGTCTCTTGCGGCACCGGCGCCAGGATAGCCCTGCCACTGTGGGACCGGAAAGCCTCGGATTGTCGATCGTGTCCGGGGCGACGTATAGTCGGTGCGCCGGAGGATGGACTGAAGCGGCAGGGGCAGGCATGGGCGACAGCTATCAGGAGGCCTACGCGCGCGCCCTGACCGACCCCGAGGGCTTCTGGGCCGAGGCAGCGGAGGCGCTCGACTGGGAGCGGCGCTGGGATCGCGTGCTCGACGACCGGCGCCCGCCGTTCTATCGCTGGTTTGCTGGCGGCCGGCTCAACACCTGCCACAACGCCGTCGACCGGCACGTCGACGGCGGTCGCGGCGGACAGCTCGCGATCATCCACGACAGCCCGGTCACCAACACCGTCCGGACGCTCACCTTCAAGGAGCTGCAGGACCGGGTCGCCCGCTTCGCCGGCGCCCTGCGGGCCCAGGGCGTGGGCCAGGGCGACCGCGTGATCATCTATCTGCCGATGGTGCCCGAGGCCCTGATCGCGATGCTCGGGTGCGCCCGGATCGGCGCCGTGCATTCGGTCGTATTCGGGGGCTTCGCGGCCAATGAGCTCGCGAGCCGGATCGACGACAGCAAGCCCAAGCTCGTGGTGTCGGCCAGCTGCGGCATCGAGGCCGGCCGCGTGATCCCCTACAAGCCCCTGCTCGACGGCGCGATCGCCGCCGCCGCCCACAAGCCCGAGCGCTGCATCATCCTCGCGCGTCCCGAGGCGCGGGCGGAGCCGGTCCCGGGCCGGGACCTGGACTGGGACGAGTGCCTGGCCGGCGCCGAGCCCGCGGCCTGCGTGCCGGTCGCCGCGACCGACCCGCTCTACATCCTCTACACCTCGGGCACCACCGGGCAGCCCAAGGGCATCGTCCGCGACCACGGCGGCCATGCGGTCGCCCTGCACTGGAGCATGAAGCACATCTACGACGTCGACCCGGGCGAGGTCTACTGGGCGGCCTCGGACGTCGGCTGGGTGGTCGGCCACAGCTACATCTGCTACGGCCCGCTGCTGCACGGCAACACCACGATCGTCTACGAGGGCAAGCCCGTGGGCACACCCGATCCCGGCGCCTTCTGGCGGGTGATCGCGCAGCACGGCGTGGCCGCGCTGTTCACGGCGCCAACCGCGTTCCGGGCGATCAAGAAAGAGGACCCGAACGGGGTCCACATCGCGAAGCACGACCTTTCCCGATTTCGCACCCTGTTCCTTGCCGGCGAGCGCTGCGATCCGGACACGCTGCACTGGGCCGAGGAGAAGCTGCAGCGGCCGGTGATCGATCACTGGTGGCAGACCGAGACCGGCTGGGCGATCGCCGCCAACTGCTGGGGGATCGAGCGCCTGGCGGTCAAGCCGGGCTCGCCGACCAAGGCCGTGCCGGGCTACGACGTGCGCGTGCTGGACGAGGCCGGCCGGGAGCAGGAACCGGGCGAGATCGGCAGCATCGTGGTCAAGCTGCCGCTGCCGCCGGGCACGCTGCCGACCCTCTGGCAGGCCGACCAGCGCTACGTCGACGCCTATCTGACGCGCTACCCCGGCTACTACCTGACCGGCGATGCCGGCTATCGGGACGAGGACGGCTACCTGTTCATCATGAGCCGGATCGACGACGTCATCAACGTTGCCGGCCACCGGCTCTCGACCGGCGCCATGGAGGAGATCCTGGCCGGTCACCCGGACGTCGCCGAATGCGCGGTGTTCGGGGTCGACGATCAGCTCAAGGGCGAGCTGCCGCTCGGCCTCGTGGTGCTCAAGGCCGGCGCCGAGCGCCCCGAGGCCGAGATCGAGAAGGAGCTGATCCAGCGCGTGCGCGAGGCGATCGGGCCGGTCGCGGCGTTCAAGCTGGTGGCGGTGGTCCAGCGCCTGCCCAAGACCCGCTCGGGCAAGATCCTGCGCGGCACCATGAAGAGCATTGCCGACGCCAAGGCCTACAAGGTGCCGGCGACCATCGACGACCCGGTGATCCTGTCCGAGGTCGAGGCGACCCTGAAGCGCCTGGGCTACGCCCGGGCGGGCGATCGCGAATAGCGGGACGCGCGCCGTCGCGCCGCATGTCGGGGCGGCCATCTCAAGCGGGAGCAATGCGGCCATGCCCAAGATGGCTGCCGGGGTGCGGAGGTCGAGGCCCTCGCTCGGGCGGGCGAACGGTCGGACTCGCAGCGTCAAGGCGAGCCTGGTCGACCTCGACCGGCTCGAGGCGCTGCTGATCGAGGCGGCGCGCGCCCGACGCTCGATCACCTACGCCGAGGTGCTGGCGCAGTTCGGGATCAAGATCACGCCGCGCCGGGTCTACGGCCTCTGCCGCGACCTGGGCGCGGTCTGCGAGCGCAACCGGGCGCGCGGCGAGCCCGAGCTCGCGGTCCTCGTGGTGCGCAAATCCGATCGCCTGCCGGGCGACGGCTTCTTCCACGGCGCCTGGCGCGACGGCAGCTACGAGGGGCCCGCGACCGGACCCGCGGCGCGCGTCTACATCGACCGGCTGACCCGGGCCGTGTTCGCGTTCTGGGCAGAGCGCGCGGCCGCGCCGGGTCAGGCTCGCGCCCCTGATCCCCAAAATCCGGCCGCCTGAAGCCGCCGGTCGGAAACCAGGCGTGGCGAGCACTTCGGTACCGCCGAAGGGCGGCTCTGCCACGGGACGTGCACGGAACTGTCACGCCGCCGTCGTGATCACCGGTTAGTTGAATTCCGGCGAACGCTCCTGGCCCGACCGCGCCGGGACCCGACGTTCCCGGGTTGAGCGAGCCAGGACACCAATCCGGTGAGGTGGCGGTGACCACAGATTCGAACGGCGATCTGATCGTCCGCCTGGCGCACAAGCGTCGCGACGTCGCTTCGGCGCAGGCATTGCGCTACCGTGTCTTCTATCGGGAGATGGGGGCCTGCGCCAACCTCCGGACCAAGGTCTGGCGCCGCGACTTCGACCGTTTCGATCGCGCCTGCGATCACCTCCTGGTCATCGACCGCGCCCGCCGCAGACGGCCGCCCGCGATCTTCGGCCAGGTGGTCGGCACCTGCCGGCTGATGCGCCGTTCGGTGGCCGACCGAGAGGGCGGCTTCTATTCGGCCGAGGAGTTCGATCTGCGGCCCCTGCTCGCGCAGCCGGGCGAATGTCTCGAGCTCGGCCGCTCCTGCGTCGATCCGGACTACCGCTCGCGCGCGGTGATCGATCGCCTGTGGAGCGGCATCGCCGACTACGTCCAGGGCCACGGCGTCGGCCTGCTGTTCGGCTGCGCGAGCCTGCCGGGGACCCGGCCCGAGGATCTGGCGCCGGTGCTCGCCTACCTCCACCACCATCACCTGGCGCCGCCCGACTGCCGGCCGCGGGCGGTGCCGGCGCGCTACGTCGACATGCGCCTGCTGCCGGCGGACCGGGTCGAGCCGCGCGCCGCCTGGGCGGCCCTGCCGCCGCTGCTCAAGGGCTATCTCCGGCTCGGCGCCAAGATCGGCGACGGTGCCGTGATCGACCATCAGTTCAACACGACCGACGTCTGCGTCGTGCTGCGCACCGAGCGCGTCGCCGGCCGCTACCAGCAGCGCTACTTCGGCCGCCTCGACGCGCGCCAGGCGGCCTGAGCGAAGCGGCCTGACCCTTTGATCCGACCGAAGGCGAGCTGACCATGCACGATCGTCTCATGGCCGGTTGGCGGGTGGCGGCGCTGCTGCTCTGGACCGCTCACCCTGCTGCTGCCGGCGCTGCTGATCTGGCGGGTCCGCCGCCGGCTGCCGCGCCGGCTGGCGAGGCTCTGGAATCGCGGCTGCTGCACGATTGCCGGCCTCGAGGTCCGGCTGGTCGGCCGGCCGGCGACCGGCGCGCCGACGCTGTTCGTGGCCAATCACGTATCCTATCTCGACATCATCGTGCTCGCGAGCGTGCTCGATGCGACCTTCGTCGCCAAGAGCGAGATCGCCGGCTGGCCGCTGATCGGCCTGATCGGCCGGCTCGGGCGCACCGTCTTCGTGCAGCGGCGCACCATGCAGTGCGCCCGCCAATGCGACGCGCTGGCGGCACGGCTCGGCGCCGGCGAGAGCCTGATCCTGTTCGCCGAGGGCACCAGCACCGATGGCGCCAGGGTGCGACCCTTCAAGAGCGCGCTGTTCGGCGTGCTGGACCGGCCGGAGCTCGCGGCCCGGGTCATGGTCCAGCCGGTGACGATCGCCTATACGCGGTTCCGGGGCGGCCTGGCGATCGGCCACTGGCTGCGCCCCTGCTATGCCTGGTACGGCGACATGGCGCTGGCGCCGCATCTCTGGGCAGCGCTGGGCCTGCCCGGGGCGAAAGTCGAGCTCTGCCTGCACGATCCGGTGCCGGCCACTGCCTTTGCCTCGCGCAAGGCGATCGCCGACCACGCCCTGCGTCAGGTCAGCAACGGCCTGGCCACGCTCCGCCAGGCTGCCTGAGCTTCGAGCGGCGCCCGCCCGCCCGACCTGCCGAGGCTGGCCAGGCCGCGGGCGCTATGCCAGTCTGCCCTCCCTGAAGTCGGGGAGAGCAGGTCATGGACTTCGCCTATTCGCCGAAGGTCGAGGCGCTGAGGGCCGGGCTGCAGGCCTTCATGGACGAGCAGGTCGTGCCCGAGATCGGCGCCTGGCAGCGCGAGGTCGAAGCCGGCATCTGGCCGCCTTCGATGATCGGGCCGCTCAAGGCCCGCGCGCGCGCAGAGGGTCTCTGGAACCTGTTCCTGCCGGGCCTCGGGGACGATGAGCCGGGCACGCGCCTTTCCAACCTCGAGTACGCCCCGCTCGCCGAGATCATGGGCCGGGTGGTCTGGGCCTCGGAAGTCTTCAACTGCTCCGCCCCCGACACCGGCAACATGGAGCTTTTGCACCTGTTCGCGACGCCCGGGCAGCGCGAGCAGTGGCTTTCGCCCCTCTTGAACGGGGAGATCCGCTCCTGCTTCGCCATGACCGAGCCCGACGTCGCGAGCTCGGATGCGACCAACATCCGCACCCGGGTCCGCCGGGACGGCGACCACTACGTGATCGATGGCCGCAAGTGGTTCATCACCGGCGCCGCCGATCCGCGCTGCAAGATCTGCATCCTGATGGGCGTGACCGACCCCGACGCCGAGCCGCACGCCCGCCACAGCATGGTCCTGGTGCCGATGGACACAGACGGCGTCGAGGTGGTGCGCAATCTGCCGATCATGCACCACATCGCGCCGGAAGGGCATTGCGAGATGCGTTTTTCCGGGGTCCGGGTGCCGGTCTCGAACCTTTTGGGCGAAGAGGGCCGCGGCTTCGCGCTCGCCCAGGCGCGGCTCGGCCCCGGCCGCATCCACCACTGCATGCGCTCGATCGGCCAGTGCGAGCTGGCGCTCGAGCTGATGTGCGCCCGCGCCCGCGAGCGCGAGACGTTCGGGAAGAAGCTGCACGAGCACGGCCCGGTCGCCGAATGGATCGCGCTGTCGCGCCAGGAGATCGACCAGGCGCGCCTCCTGGTGCTGCGCGCGGCGTGGCGGATCGACCGCGAGGGCAACCGAAGCGCCCGCAACGACGTCGCGATGATCAAGGTCGTGGTGCCGCGCCTGCAGACCACGGTGCTCTCGCGCGCGATGCAGGTCTATGGCGCCATGGGCCTGACCCCCGACACGCCGCTCGCCCTGCTCTGGACCTGGGGCCGCGCGCTGCAGTTCGTCGACGGGCCGGACGAGGTCCATCTGCGCTCGATCGCCCGCCATGAGATGAAGCGCCAGGAGCCGAACCACGCCCGCGCTGCGGACTATCTGACCCCGCCGGAGGCCCTTGAGCGGGCCTGAGCGCGATGGCCTGGCCGGACGATCCGCTGCCGGCGATCCGCGAGGAAGTGCACTTCGGCGGCCGGCGGGTGCGCTGCTTCGCCGATCGGCCGGCGAGCGTGCTGGCGGTCTTCGAGGCCGCGGTCGAGAGAAACCCGGAGGGCGAGGCGCTGGTCGCGGCCGATCTGCGGCTCTCCTATCGGCGAGCTCTCGGCGCTGGTCCTGCGGACCGCGGCCGGGTTTTCGGTGCTCGGCGTCGGGGCCGGCGATCGGGTGGCGCTGCTGCTCGGCAACCGGCCGGAGTTCCTGATCACGCTGCTCGCGGCGCAGAGGCTGGGCGCGATCGTGGTGCCGCTCAGCATCCGCGAGCAGACGCCGGGCCTTCGCTACATGCTGGCGCAGAGCGGGAGCAGAGTCCTGGTGCATGAGGCCGCGTTGGCGAACCGGCTGCCTGCGCCCGCAGAGCTGCCCCAGCTCGAGCACCGGCTCCCGGTGGCAGGCGCGTGTGCCGGCTCGCTGGCCCTCGAAGCGCTGATCGCCGGCGCCGAGCCGGCACCGCCTGCGCACCAGCCGGGCGAGGAGGACACGGCGATCATCCTCTACACCTCCGGCACCACCGGCCGGCCGAAGGGGGCGATGCTGACCCAGCTGAACATCGTCCACTCGGTCCTGCACTACGAACTCGCGATGGATCTTTCGGTGCGCGACCGCTCGCTGCTGGCGGTGCCCGCGACCCACGTGACCGGCCTGATCGCGGTTTTGCTCGCCATGATCCGGGCGGGCGGCTGCAGCGTCCTCCTTCCGGCCTTCAAGGCCAGGCAGTTCCTCGAGCTTGCGGCGCGCGAGCGGATCACCCATGCGGTCCTGGTGCCGGCGATGTACAATCTCTGCCTGCTCGATGAGGAGCTTGCAGGCTTCGATCTCGGCAGCTGGCGGATCGGCGGCTACGGCGGCGCGCCGATGCCCGAGGCTTCAATAGCGAGACTGGCCGAGCTGTTGCCGGGTCTCCGCCTGATGAACCTCTACGGGGCGACCGAGACCACCTCGCCCGCGACCATGATGCCGGCCCATCACACTCCCGGCCGCACCGATGCCGTCGGCCTCGCTGTCCCCTGCGGCGAGCTTCGGATCGTGGACCCGGCCGGCCGCGAGGTGCCGCGCGGCGTCCCCGGCGAGGTCTGGATCGGCGGCCCGATGGTCGTGCCCGGCTACTGGCAGGAGCCCGAGCTCACCGCGGCCGCCTTCAACGGGGGATTCTGGCGCTCGGGCGACATCGGCGTGCTCGACCAGGGCGGCTATCTGCGGGTCTTCGATCGTCTCAAGGACATGATCAACCGCGCCGGCTACAAGGTCTACAGCGCGGAGGTCGAGAACCGGCTCTGCCGGCATCCGGGGGTGCTCGAGGCGGCGGTCGTGGCGCGCCCCGATCCGGTGCTCGGCGAGAAGGTCCAGGCGTTCGTCACGGCCCGCGCCCCGAACCTGCGGGCCGAGGAATTGCGGGCGTTCTGCGCCGAGGCCCTGGCCGACTACAAGGTCCCGGACGTGGTCACCTTCTGCGCCGGGCCGCTGCCGCGCAACGCCAACGGCAAGCTGGTCAAGAGCGCGCTGCGCGAGCGCGCCGCCCGGGAGGCCGCCAGCTGATGCCGGCGATCGTGATCACCGGCGCCGCGGGTGACCTCGGCCGGGCGCTGGCGGCAAGCTTCCTCGCCGACGGCCTTGCCGTGTTTGCGGCCGATATCGCCCCGATCGATGCCCGCCCCGGCCTGACGCCGGTCCGGCTCGACGTGACCGATCGGGCGGGCGTGTTCGCGCTCGCCGAGCGCGCCGCCGCCGAGGCCGGCCCCTTGCAGGTCTGGATCAACGCCGCCGGCATCGTCCGCGTGGTCAAGGTCGCAGAGGCAGCCGCCGATGAGTGGGAAAAAATCATCGCGGTCAACCTGACCGGCAGCTTCCACGGTTGTGCGGCCGCGCTCCAGGTGATGCGCCGCCAGGGCTTCGGGCGGATCATCAACCTCGGCTCGCTGTCCGGGCAGGTCGGCGGCACCGGCATCCATCCGGCCTACGGCGCCTCCAAGGCGGGCGTGCACGCGCTCACCAGGACCTATGCGCTCGAGGGCGCCAGGCATGGCGTGCTGTGCAACGCGGTGGCGCCTTCGGTGCTCGAGGGGTCGATGGGCCGGGAGTTCTCGGAGCGCCAGCGGGCGCAGCTCGCCGCGGCGAACCCGCTGCGGCGGCTCGGCCGGATCGACGAGGTGGTGGCGGCGATCCGCTATCTCGCGAGCGAGGCCGCGAGCTATACGAACGGCGTCATTTTGCCGGTCAACGGCGGCTCGTTTCTGGGATAGAGCGCCGCTCGGCGGCGCTCGGCCAACGACTAATGACCATTGCCGTGACCGCCGTGTCCGCCACCGCCGCCGCCGTGTCCTCCCCCACCGCCATTTCCACCGCCGCCGCCATGGCCGTGTCCGCCCCCACCCGGGCCGCCGCCACCCGGGCCGCCGCCGCCACCCGGGCCGCCGCCGCCGCCACCCGGGCCGCCGCCACCCGGGCCGCCGCCACCCGGGCCGCCGCCACCCGGGCCGTTTCCGCCGCCACCCGGGCCGTCGCCACCGCCGCCCTGTCCCTGGCCACCGCCGCCCTGTCCCTGGCCACCGCCGCCCTGTCCCTGGCCACCGCCGCCTTGTCCCTGGCCACCACCGGCCGCTCCTCCGGCGCCGCCGGCATTCGCCCCGACGCTGCCGCTGCCGCCGACGCCGCTACCGGTGTTCCCGCCCACGCTGTTGCCGCCGGTCGTGCTGCCGCCGCCGACACCGGAATCGCCGCCGCTGCCAGCTCCGCCGCCGCTGCTCGGACCGCTGCTGCTCGGACCGCTGCTGCTCGGACCGCTGCTGCTCGGACCGCTGCTGCTCGGACCGCCGCCAGCTCCGCGCTGCTGCTCCGACCGGTGCTGCCGGAACTCGGGCTGCCGCTGGTCGAGGCCGGGCCACCGGCCCCGGTGCCGCCGCGACCGGCACCGTTCTGACCGGTGGTGCCGGATGGGTCAGAGCCGGTGCCGACGCTGTTGCGGCCGGCCTCGCCACCGCTGCCGCCATTGTTGGCCGCGACCATCAAGGGCCGCTCGGCTGAGGAAAGCAGGTGCTTCAGGCTTGACCAGAAGGACTGGAGGAAGCCCTTGTCGGGCGCTTCGGCGAGGCGTACGCCGCAACCCGTCGGCAAGGCGCCGGCGCGCCCCGCGACCGCGGCCGCGCCGCAGGGATCGATGCCGCCAGGATCGGCTGCCAGGGGCCCGCGCAGCGGCTTCAAGATCGGCTTGGGCGGGGTCGCGGTTGTCGACGCCGGACCGGCCGCTTCGGCAAGCGGTGAGGGCGCCGGCGCGGCTGCCGGGTCCACTGCCGCCACGACCGCGGCGGCCTCGAGCGGCTTGAAGGTCGGGAGCGGCGCCGGTGCCATCCGGGCGCCTGACCGGGCAGGATCTGCCGGTGTTGACGGCGTCGCTGGGATCGGCGGCTCGGATCGGCGATCCGAGCTCGGTTCGGCTCGCCCGCGGTCCGCCTGCTCGCCGATGCCGGCCAGGGAACCGACCGGCGAAAGCTCCGACGGCAGGCCGCGGCTGCGTCCGCTGGCCGCTTCGAGCGCCACCGCGCGCAGGACGGCGTCGCCGTCGAGCGGGCGCGCCGGGGCAGGGGCAGTCTGCAGCGGCGGCTCCAGCGCGCCGGCAACGATCGGAGCGGCCTCCGGGCCGGCGGACGGGCCCGGGGCGGTCGGGGCCGGCGCAGGCCACAGCGGCGGCGGTGCCGAGGCGCCGGAGATGATCGGGCTGGCATCCAGGCTGACGGACGGGCCCGCGCCGGGGGGCGTCGGGGCCGCTGCCGCCGGCGGCGGCTCCGGGGCGGTGCGGACGCCAGGCCTCACATCCGGGCCGGCGGCCGACCTCGGGTCCGGGCGCGCCGATGCGATCGCAAGGTCCGCGGCCGGCGTGCCGTCGTTCTCGGCCGCGGCCTGCTGACCGGGCGCGGGCGGCTGTCGCCTTGACCGGGGTCTGGCCCGCGGTCACCAGCGAGGGACGATCGAACCTTGCGGGCCGGCCGAGCTGGCTGTAGGCAGCCCAGACCACCGCCCCGAGCGTGAGGTAGGCGACCGCGATCAGCGCCAGGCCGATGGTCCGGCGCCCAGGACCGGGCCGCGAGCGCCGCCCGCAGGCCGCCTGCAAGGCCAGTTGCTGGGCAACGCCGACCGCCTGGCTTTCGCGCGCCCAAGGATCGCCACGCGGACGCGTCGCGGAATTGAGCATCCCCACCCCCCTGCGGCCTCGACAGCAGCTGGTCTGTTATGGTTGCTTGTCAGTCGATATCTCGCATGCCCGCCCCAAGATCAAGGCCGGCTGATGGGCAAATGCCGGCGCAGGCGGGCAGGCGAACGCTGTAGTGGATCTTCATGCGATCCCGCCGCTATTTGTGCTGTAGCGGCCGTCGGGTCGCATCAAGTGGGGGCGCAACAATGAGCGATCTGTTCGATCTTGCCGGCCGGGTCGCGCTGGTCACCGGTGCCTCGCAAGGCCTCGGCCGCCGGTTCGCCGAGGTGCTGGCAGCCCATGGCGCCGCGGTCGGCCTCGCGGCGCGCCAGGTGGAGAAGCTGGAGGACCTGCGGGACCAGCTGCGGACCGCCGGCCACCACGCCGCGAGCGTGGCGCTCGATGTGACCGGCCACGGCGCGATCGAGACCGCGATCGACACGGTCGAGGCGGCGCTCGGGCCGATCGACATCCTGGTCAACAATGCCGGCGTCGCGGTCGCCAAGGGCGTCCTCGAGCAGACCGAGGCGGACTGGGACCGGGTGCTCGACACCAACCTCAAGGGCGCGTTCTTCACCGCGCAGGCGGTCGCGAGACGCATGGCGGCGCGCGCGCCAAAGCCCGCCTGGGGCGGCAACATCGTCAACATTGCCTCGCTGATCGCGCTCAAGGTGGTCGGGCACCTGGCGCCCTATGCGGCCTCCAAGAGCGGCCTTGCCCAGGTCACCAAAGCCATGGCGCTGGAGCTCGCGCGCCACGACATCCGGGTCAACGCGCTGGCGCCGGGCTACATCGAGACCGAGATCAACCGCGATTTTCTGGCCTCCGAGGCCGGGCAGCGCCTGCGCCAGCAGATCCCGCAGCGGCGCTTCGGCACGCCCGCCGACCTTGATGGCGCCCTGCTCCTGCTCGCCTCCGACGCGTCGCGCTACATGACCGGCACCGTCATCGTCATCGATGGCGGCCTGCTGCTGGCGTGACGGCGCGCGCGGCCTCAGAAGAGAGAGCTGTGTCCGGATCGCCCGGTCGACGGCCGCTGTGTCGGTCGGATCGAGGGCGCCGATGTCGCCTCGCGGGCGGAGCTTGGAGACCGTGCCGATCTGGTCGACGGGCATCGGCGGCAACGGCGTGGTCGGGCGGTGGCAGCGGTGCTAGGGTCGCTCGCCATGCAACCGCACCCGTGGCTTAAGCCTCTCGGGCGCCGGGTCGGCACGACCGTGGCCTGCGGGCTCTGGGTCGCCTTCGAGGCCTGGTACGAGCCGGGCGGGATCTGGTTCTGGCTGGCGCTCGGCGCAACCGTGTACGCGATCTGGGATTTTTTCCTGTCAGGCACCTACCGCGACGCGCCCGAGTAAGCCCTCCGTCCGGAGCGCGGCGCGCCTGCTCAGCCTGCAGGCGCTGCGTGATGCGGGTCGCTGAACCGGCCGACCGCAAAATCGCCGATGAAATCGAGGTGGCTGACCAGGCCGCGGCCGTCCCGCCATTCGTGCAGGAGCACGGCCGGCGGCTCCAGCACCCAGCGCGAGGGCGCGCCCGCGAGCGTCAGCTGGACGGCGTGCGCGACCCCCGGCCCGATCTGGCCGAGCGTGCCGGCGAAGCGGCATTGCACCGAACGGTGCACGTGGCCGCACAGGACAGCCGCGACCTGCGGGTGGCGGCCGACCGCCTGGGCCAGCGCATCGCCGTCCTCGAGCATCATCGCGTCCATGTGGTCGATGCCGGTCTTGAACGGCGGGTGGTGCAGGGCGACCAGCGCCGGGCGGTCGGGCGCGCCGCTGAGCTGCCCGTCCAGCCAGGCGATCTGCTCGGCCCCGAGGCGGCCTGCGGGCTTGCCCGGAATCAGGCTGTCGAGCCCGATCAGGCGGAGCGGGCCGCGATCGACCGCGAACCGGAGCGGCCCCTCGGCCGGGAACAGGTCGCGATCGGCAAAGGCCGCCCGCATCAGCTCGCGGTCGTCGTGGTTGCCGGGGATCGCGAAGATCGGGGCGCGCAGGCGCCTCAGCGTCGCCATGAGCTCGGCCCAGACCGAAGCGTCGCCGTCGTTGGACAGATCGCCCGTGATCAGGACCGCATCGGCCGCGGGCTCCAGCGCGTTCAGATGATCGAGTGCCCGCTCGAGGCAGCCGGCCGTGTCGACCCGGCCGAAGGCGAGCGTGCCCTTGGGCATGAAATGCAGATCCGAGATCTGGGCGAGCAGCACCGTGGGCCTCATGCGCTGGACCTGGAGGAACCGGAGATCAGATCTTAGAGCAGCAAGGAGGCGGTCTTGAAAGTGCTGATCGTGGGCGCCGGCATCACCGGGCTGACGCTGGCACTCTGCCTGCGACGGGGCGGCCACGAAACCTGGATCGTCGAGCAGGCGCCAGAGCTTCGCGACGCGGGCTACATGATCGATTTCTTCGGTTCCGGCTACGACGCCGCCGAGCGCATGGGCCTGCTCGACGACCTTGCCGGCATTCACTACCAGATCCCGCGGGTGGCGTTCATGGCCGCCGACGGCCGCGAGCGCTTCTCGATCGCCTACCCCAAGCTCCGCCGCCGGCTGTTCGATGACCGGCACTTCAATTTCATGCGCGGCGAGCTCGAGCGGGTTCTCTATGCGCGGTTCGAGGACGACGTGCCGGTCCGGTTCGGGACGACGGTCGAGCAGCTGGCCGCCGACGGCGAGCGGGTCGGCGTGCAGCTGAGCGACGGCAGCCGCCAGACCTTCGACCTGGTCGCGGGCGCCGATGGCGTGCACTCGGAGGTTCGCCGGCTGGCGTTCGGCGCGCCCGAGCGCTTCGAGCGCTTCCTCGGCTATCACACCGCGGCCGCGATCCTCGACGAGCCGCTCGCCGATGCGCCAGCCGACGCGTTCTCGATCCTGACCGAGCCCAGGCGCCAGGTCGGCATCTATCCGATCCGGGGCGGCCGCATGGCGAGCTTCTTCGTGCACCGGGCCGACCGGCGCCTCGAGGACCGCTCGAGCGCCGCCGCGCGCCGTGAGCTCCACGATACCTACGGCAATTTGAACTGGCTCGTGCCCGACCTGCTCCGGCGCTGCGGGCGCGCGCCCGAGATCTACCTCGACGAGGTCTCGCAGGTCGAGCTGCCGGCCTGGAGCCGGGGGCGCGTGGTGCTGGTCGGCGACGCCTGCCAATGCGTCTCGCTCCTGGCCGGACAAGGCGCATCGATGGCGATGGCCGGCGCCTACGTGCTGGCCGAGGAACTGGCGGGCGAGGGCGGCGTCGGCGCGGCCCTGGCGCGCTACGAGCGCCGGCTCCGGCCGGGCATCGAGCGCAAACAGCGGGCCGGCCGCGGGCTCGCCCGTTGGTTCGTCCCCGACAACGCCTGGCGCCTCGCGATCCGGGACCTCGTGCTGCGCGCCTCATCCTGGCCGCTCGCGTCCTGGGTCCTGCGACGCCAGATCGCGGGCGGGAGCATCTTTCGCGCCTGAGCATGGGGGGCGCGGCCGATCGCTAGGCCTTGGCGTCGGAATCTGCTCAGATGCCGCGCCAGCGGCCCGCGGGCCCCAGGACCGCCAACGATGGAGATGGCAGATGGTGCGCATGGCGATGTCGCTGGCGCTCGCTTTCGCGAGCCTCGCCGGGCCGGCCTTTGCGCTCGATCACGTGACCTTCGGCACCAATTGGAAGGCGGAGCCCGAGCACGGCGGCTTCTATCAGGCGGTCGCCACCGGAATCTACCAGAAGTACGGCCTGGATGTGACCATCCGGCCGGGCGGGCCGCAGGTCAATCACGCCCAGCTGCTGGCGGCCGGCAAGATCGACTTCAACATCGGCACCAATCTGTTCCAGGCCTTCAACTACGTCCAGAACGACGTGCCGATGGTCGTGGTCGCGGCGATCTTCCAGAAGGACCCGCAGATCCTGATGGCGCATCCGGACCAGGGCTTCAGGACGCTGGCCGACCTCAAGGGCCACCCGATCCTGATCTCGCAGGATGCGCGCACGACCTTCTGGGAATGGCTGAAGGCGGCCTACGGCTTCACCGACGACCAGATCCGCCCCTACACCTTCAATCCGGCGCCGTTCCTGGCCGACCCGGGCGCGATCCAGCAGGGCTACCTGACCTCCGAGCCGTTCGCGGTCGAGCGCGAGGGCGGCTTCACGCCCCAGGTCTTCCTGCTCGCCGATGCCGGCTATGACACCTATTCGACCACGATCGAGACCAGCTGGAAGCTGGTCAAGGACCATCCGGACCTGGTGCAGCGCTTCGTCAGCGCCTCGATCGAAGGCTGGTACAGCTATCTGTACGGCGATCCGGCGCCGGCCAACGCGCTGATCAAGGCCGACAATCCCGACATGACCGACGACCAGATCGCGTATTCGATCGCCAAGCTCAAGGAGTACGGCATCGCCGATTCGCGCGAAGCGCTCGAGCTCGGGATCGGCGCCATGACCGATCGCCGCTGGCGGGACTTCTTCAAGTTCGCGGCCGATGCCGGCCTCTATCCGAAGGACCTCGATCTGGCCCGGGCCTACACCCTGCAGTTCGTCAACCGGAAGGTCGGCATGGACCTCAAGCCGAGGTGAGCGTGGGCGGCCGGGCTCGAGGCTCGACAAGCGCCGCGCGATCACGTAAGGGGGCCACGCTCGGAGCCTGGCCTCGGATCGACCGCCGTTCGTCAACGTCCTGCCGCCGGGCTTGGCCGAACCGGATCCAGGCAGCGTGAACGCTCTCTCGAAGCTCGCGGTGCTCGAACCTGTGCTCGCGCTGGTCATCGGCGGCGCGCTTTTGGGCCTCGCCCTCTGGCTCAGCTGGCGCGAGCCGACGCTGGTGCTGCTGATCGCGCTTGCCGGGCTCGCGCTGCGCCCGCAACTGCTGTGGGGCGGGCCAGCGGTCGACTCGGCCTGGGGCCTGAGCCAGAGTCTGGTCGTGTTCGGCCTGGCGCTCAATGCGCTCCGCCATGGCGTGCGCCGCACCATCAACTGGCCGGTCCTGGCCCTGATCCTGGTGCTCGGGCTCAACCTGGCGTTTGGCGATCTGAACCCGAGACTGACGCTCCCCTTCATGCTCGGGAGCCTGGCGGTCCTGGCGCTGCCTTTCGCCTTCACCCAGGTGATGCTGGCGCCAGGCTCGCGCGGGACCTATGCCACCGTGATCATGCTGACGCCGCTGCTGAGCGTGGTGTTGGCGGTGCTGCTGGACGTCGCCGGCATCCGATCGCTGTCCCTGCTCGGCTGGAGTCGCTACGCCCGCTTCGAGGGCGCGACCGGCAACGCGGCCGTGTTCGCCATGCTCGGCTTCTCGGGCCTGGTGGTCGCCCTGCACGAATCGAGCCGGCCGGGCCGCTGGTATGCCGGCCCGCTGGCCGCCCTCAACTTCGCCCTCGTGGTCCTCACCATCACCCGGATGGCGGTTCTCGCGAGCTCGGTGTTCGCGCTCGTCTACGCCCTGCTGTCGCCGGACCTGCGGGCCCGGTGGCGCGCCCATCGCACGAGGTCGCTGCTGATCCTCGCAGTCGCGATCGGTGCCCTGGTCCTTTGCTGGCAGACCGTGGAAGGGCGCATGTTCGCCGGGCCAGACGGCGATCTCAACATGTCCGGCCGCCAGGACCTGTGGCCCTTCTACTATCGAGAGTTCCTGCTCAGCCCGATCGTCGGGCGCGGCATCGGCGCCGGCTTCGTCGCGGCCGCCGACTGGCTGCCGGGCTTGACCGCGCCCCACAACGAGTACCTGCACGTGCTGGTCAACGGCGGCGTGATCGGCTTCATCCTGATCGCCGGCGCGATCGTCCTGTGGTACCGGCAGCTCTTGCAGCAGGCTGCGCCCGGCGACCGTCCTTGCCTGCTGGCCCTGATCCCCGCGATCGCGCTCTACGGCATTACCGACAACCCGTCCTTCTACACCTCCGCGCTCCCGATCTACGCCTATCTGGGCGTGCTCCTGACGCGCTCGCCGCTCGCGGCTCCCAGGCCCGGCAGCCGGGCGCTGGCGACCGTGCCGGACGCTCGGCCGGGCAGCGACGACCCGGCTGGCGACCGGCGCATCCGTCAGGCGCTCGCGCGCATGCGCGCGACCAGCGAAGCGATCGATCGGGTTACCAGCCGGCGTAGCCGGTAAGGGCGGCGTCCGGGACGCGCTGGTTCGCCACGTCCTCGAGCGCCCGGTCGAGGATCTGGAGGCCCTCCTGCACCTCGGCGGCGCTGAGCGTGATCGGCGGGGTCAGCTCGAGCACGTTGGAGTGCTGGCCGACGTAGAACACCGCGGCCCCGAGCTCGCGCGCCCGATAGGCGACCTTGGCGCAGGCCCTGGTGGCCGGCTGCTTGGTCTGGCGGTCCTGGACCAGCTCGACGCCGAGCACGAGGCCTCGCCCGCGCACGTCGCCGATCAGGGGATGCTTGTTGGCGAGCTGGCGCAGACCTTCGATCAGCTCGGCGCCGCGCGCCGCCGCGTTGGCCATCAGGTTCTCGGCCTGGATCGTGCGCAGCACGGCGCGCCCGGCGGCGGCCGAAGTCGGGTTGCCGGCGGTCGTGGTGATGGTGAGGCCGCGCGGGTCGTTCATGATTTCGGCCGGCCCGATCGCGGCCGAGAGCGGCAGGCCGCCGCCCAGCGCCTTGCCGTAGGAGATCACGTCGGGGACGATGCCTTCGACCTCGAAGGCATGGAACTGCCCGGTCCGGCCGGTGCCGACCTTGACCTCGTCGCAGATCAGGAGGATGCCGTGGCGCCGGCAGATCTCGGCCAGCCCCTTGAGGAAGCCTGCCGGCGGCACGACGTCGCCGCCATCGCACATCAGGGCCTCCAGGAACACGCCCGCGACCTGGCCAGGCGGGGCGATCGAGGCCAGCAGATACTCGAAGTAGTCGAGCACGGCCCGCCCGACGTCGCCCGGGAAGGGCGGCCGGTAGGGGTCGGGATAGGGCAGATAGATCTGGCCCGGATGGGCGCTCGAGACGGTGTTGAGCTGGAGCGCGTTGTAGCCCGAGACCGCGAGGCTCGAGCTGAGGCCGCCATGCGTGCCGCCGATGAACGAGACGAAGCGCCGCCGGCCGGTCGCAGCCGTGATCGCGCGCACGATCGCCTCGTTGGCATCCGACCCGCAATGGCCGAGCCAGACCCGCCGGTCCGCGCTGCCCGGAACCAGCGCCAGCAGCTCCTCGGCGAGCGCCACGGCCTGCTCGTTGGTCGAGCTGACGCTGCTCGCCGAGGCGAGGCTGCTCATGGATTGCGCAACCGCCTCCTGAACGGCCGGATGATTGTAGCCGAGCGTCGCAGCCCCCCAGGTGCCCGACAGGTCGAGGATGCGCTGGCCGCGCTCGTCGATCAGATAGGAGCCCTCGCCGCCGACCACCGACAGCGGGAAAAACCGGATCTTCTGGATCTCCGCGATGACCCTGCGCTCGCGGTCCTCGAGGGTTGCCGGCATGCGTCCTCCTTCGTACAAACTGTCGTTCTTTTGTCGACCGAAGCTTTCGCCTAGGATGGCATGAAACTCGCACGTCGGCCAAGCTGCGAGATCGCGGCGATCCTCAACGACGAGGGCTGCGACGTCCGAGCGGAGCAGGGGGGCAGGTTGGGCCAGAAGGCGACGCCGAGCTTGATCGAGGCCGACGAGCCGCCGGCGTTCGAGATGGTCAACCCGGACGGCCGCGGCCGCGCGCTCCTGGTCTGCGATCACGCGAGCGCCCGCATGCCGCGCCGGCTCGGCACGCTCGGCCTGCGCGATCCCGACCTTCTGCGCCACGTCGCGTGGGACATCGGCGCCGCGGCGGTCGCAAGGCGGCTGTCCGGGCTCCTCGACGCGCCGTTGCTGCTCTCCGGCTATTCGCGCCTCGTGATCGACTGCAACCGGCCGCTCGATGTCGAATTCGGCGTTCTGCACCCGCAGCGAGGACGTGGATGTGCCCGGCAACCTTGCTCTGTCGGATGCCGACAAGGCCGCGCGGGCGGAAACCTTCTACTGGCCCTATCAGGACGCCGTGCATGCGCTGGTCGAATCGCGCATGGGCGGCGAGCGGCCGCCGGTCATGGTCTCGATCCACTCCTTCACGCCTGACCTATCACGGTCGCGCGCGGCCCTGGCAGATCGGCGTCCACTACCGGCTCGACCGGCGCCTCGCCGCGCTCATGCTCGAGGCCCTGCGCGCCGACGGCTCGCTCTGCGTCGGCGAGAACGAGCCCTATCCGGTCGCCCTCGACGAGGACTACACGGTCCCGGTCCACGCCGAGCTGCGCGGCCTGCCCTACGTCCTGTTCGAGATCCGCCAGGACCTGATCGGCGACCCGCCCGGCGCCGAAGCCTGGGCCGAGCGCCTGGGCGGCCTGCTCGCCGAGGCGCTCGATCACCCCGGCCTCGACCATCTGGCGGCGCCCGCGACCGACCTCGAGGCGCCCCGCTACCAGAACAAAGCCCGGAAGAAAGGATGACCCATGCAGCGCAGTGAGATCGACGCCATCCCGCTCGCGGGCGACGTGAGCTTTCGCCAGCGCGCGGTCGAGCCGGACAAGACCGCGCTGCTCGTGATCGACCTGCAGAAGGGCGAGTACGGCGCCGAGAAGCTCGCGACGGCCGACGCCCAGCACCGCTATCTGCTCGAGCGCATCCGCGACGTCGTGATCCCGAACGGCCAGAAGCTGCTCGCCGCCTGCCGCGCGGCCGGCGTCGAGGTCATCTATACCGTGGTCGAATGCCTGACCCTCGACGGTCGCGACCGCAGCCTCGACTACAAGGTCTCCGGCATCTTCTTCGCCAAAGGGTCGCAAGGACGCCGAGGTGCTCGACGAGATCAAGCCGCTGGAGAACGAGATCATCATCCCCAAGACCTCGTCCAGCCTCTTCAACTCGACCAACTTCGAATACGTGCTGCGCAATCTCGGCATCGAATACGTCATGGTCATGGGCATCGTCACCGACCAGTGCGTCGAGACCGCGGTGCGCGACGGCTGCGACCGCGGCTTCCTGATGACCCTGATCGACGACGCCTGCGCGACCTTCTCCGAGCAGCGGCACAAGGAGTCGCTGATCGGCTTCAAGGGCTACTGTCGGATTCGGACCACCGACCAGGTGGTCGAGGAGCTGCGGCGGCAGACGGGCGTCAAAGCGGTTGCCTGAGCCGCGAGGCAGATCGCCGGGTGGGCGCCTTTACAGCCACCTGCGGTGATGGGATGAGTTGCAGGCGTCGAGTGCAGCGCACAAAACGGCCGCGCAACACGAACCGGGAGGAACGAGATGAGCACCAAGATCGCAGGGCACGTCCTGGGGGTGGCGGCGGTCACGCTGGCCCTGGCAGGTTCGGCCCAGGCGGCGGACGACCAGGTCGTGATCGGCTTCGCGATCGCCGAGAGCGGCTGGATGAACGCCTATGACGGGCCGCCGCTCAAGGGCGCCATGATGGCGATCGACGACATCAACGCCAAGGGCGGCATCCTCGGCAAGCAGGTCAAGGCGGTGGTCGCCGACACCAAGACCGACACCGTCCAGGGCGCCAAGGCGGCCGCCGAGGTGATCGCCAAAGGCGCCCAGTTCATGGGCGTGTCCTGCGACTACGACATGGGCGCGCCGGCGGCCACGGTCGCCAACGACAACAAGATCATCGCGATCGCGTTCTGCGCCTCGGATGCCAAGATGGGCGTCCAGGGCATCGGCCCCTACGCGTTCACGTTGGAGATCTACGGCCAGGGCGAGGGCGCGGTCGGCGCGGCCTATGCCTGGAAGCGCGGCTGGCGCAAGGCCTATGGCCTGCTGGATGCCTCCAACGAATACGACAAGAGCATCTGCGACGGTTTCCTGGAATACTGGCGCAAGCTCGGCGGCGAGGTGGTCGGCGCCGACACCTTCATGCAGGACGACGCCTCGATCGCCTCCCAGATCACCCGCTACAAGCAGGCGGCGGCCGCCAACGGCGAGCCGGAGGTCATGATGCTCTGCTCGGTCGTCCCGGGCGCGGTCAGCGCCATCCGCCAGATCCGCGCGGCCGGCATCAACGTGGCGATCATCGGCGGGGATTCCATGGACGGCGACTTCTGGGTCAAGGGGGTCCCCGGCCTCAGCGACCACTATGCGGTCACCTTCGGCTCCAAGTACGGCGACGACCCGCGCCCCGAGGTCAACGACTTCTTCAAGCGCTACAGGGAGAAGTATGGCGACCCGGAGAGCTCGTTCCCGCTCAACGGCTACAGCCTCGTCCAGGCGATCAAGATCGCGGCCGAGCGCGCCGGCAGCCTGGACAGCGACGCGGTGCTGGCCGAGCTCAACAAGTTCGACAAGCAGCCGCTGCTCTGGGGCAAGACGACCTTCACGCCCGAGACGCACATCGACCTCGTGCATCCGATGGCGGTGATCCAGATCCAGAAGGGCCAGGGCAGCTTCGCCGATCTGATCACCGTCGACGATCCGCCCGAGCTGAAGCTGATCTTCCCGGAATTCACGGCCGACCTCTACAAGTGATCGGTGCGGGGCGCGGCGCTGCTCGGCTGACGCCGCGCCCGCAGGACCGGGACCGCGCAAGGTGACCGGCTTCGTTCAGAACGCGATCGACGCGATCGCGCTCGGCAGCCTGTATGCGCTGGTGGCGCTCGGCATCGGCCTGATCTTCGGGATCATGCGCCTGATCAACTTCGCCCATGGCGACTTCATCATGCTCGGCGCCTACGCCCTGATCGTGCCCTCGAGCGCGGCCACCGCGACCCTTCTGATCGGGGCCTGGCCGACGCCCTTGCTGATCGGGGCGATCTGCCTGTTCGTGATCCTGGTGGCGCTCGGCACCGAGCGTCTGGCCTTTCGCCCGGTGCGCGCGGCGGCGCCCTCGGTGCTCCTGATCACCTCCTTCGCGCTCAGCTTCTTCTTCGAGAACCTGGTGATCATGATCTACGGCGGCCGGCCCAAGGCCATGAACATATGGGCCGGGATCGCCGAGCCGATCCTGGTCGCCGGCATCCGCATCCCAAAGGTTCAGCTGATCACGATCGCGGTCACGATCCTGCTGCTCCTGCTGCTGGTGCTGTTCCTCAAGCGCACGCCCATGGGGGTCGCCATGCGCGCCGCCTCGGAGGACTTCCGCATGGCGCGCCTGCTCGGCGTGCGGGCCAACCGGGTGATCGCCGCCGCGTTCGCGATCAGCGGCTTTCTGGCGGCGGTGGTCTCGCTGCTGTACGTCGCCCAGACCGGCGTGCTCGCCTATCACATGGGGGTGCCGCTGGTGCTGTTCGCCTTCGTCGCGACCGTGGTCGGCGGCATGGGCAGCCTGTCCGGCGCGGTGCTCGGCGGCTTCATCGTCGGGGTCGCGAGCGTTTTTTTCCAGGTGGTCCTGCCGATCGACTGGCGGCCCAACCGCGACGTCTGGGTCTACGGCATGATCCTCCTGATCCTGCTGCTGCGCCCCTCGGGCCTGATCAGGGTCAGGGCGGTCGAGGAGCGCGTCTAGGTGACGCGCGAGAACCCGGTCCTGGCCCTGGTCCGCATCTACTGGACGCCGCTGGCGCTGGCCCTGATCCTGCTCGCGATCACGGTCCTGGTCTGGCTGTCCGGCGATGGCGTGCTCGCGCGCACGGTGACCGACGCCTTGATCCGCGCGGTCCTGGTGGTCGGCCTCTACATCTTCATCGGCAATGCGGGCGTCCTGGTGTTCGGCCACATCGCCTTCACGCTGATCGGCGCCTATGCCACCGCCTGGTTCACGCTCAGCGTCTTCAAGAAGAGCTTCGCCCTCAAGCTGCCGGCGCTGCTCGCGCACTACCAGTACCCGGTCTTCCCGTCCGCGATCGCGGCCGCCTCGCTCGCCGCGCTGGTCGCGCTTGATCGTGGGGTTCCCGATCATGCGCCTCTCGGGCCTGGCCGCGAGCATCGCGTCGCTGGCCGTGCTCGGCATGTTCTACACCTTCTACACCAACTGGCCGGCCTGGACGATGGGCGCCGCGACCCTTCCGGGCATCCCGCTCTACGTCAACATGTGGGTCGCGCTCGGCTGGCTGGTGGCGGCGCTGCTGGTCGCCTTCGTCTATCAGCGCTCGCGCTTTGGCCTGGCGCTCAGGGCGGCGCGCGAGGACGAGGTCGCGGCGCGCGCGGCCGGCATCGACATCGCCTGGCAGCGCCTGATCGCGTTCGTGATCAGCGCCTTCTTCATGGGCATCGGCGGCGTGCTGCAGGCGCATTTCATCGGCACGATCGCGGTCAAGAACTTCTGGCTCGGGCTCACGTTCATCTCGCTCGCGATGCTGATCGTGGGCGGCCAGCAGAGCCTGACCGGGGCGGTGGTCGGCGCGCTCACGATCTCGGCGATCGTGGAAGTGCTGCGCCAGTTCGAGGAGGGCATCCAGCTCGGCGCGGTCACCCTCTCGGTGCCGCTCGGCGCCGAGGAGTTGGGGGTCGCCATCCTGATGCTGCTGATCCTGATCTTCCGCCCGTCCGGGATCATGGCCGGCCGCGAGATTCCCTCGCCCTTCGAGGCCGGCCGCCGCGCCCGCTTCCTCGAAGCGCTCCGTCAGGACCAGGCCAAGCCCGACCCCGCCCCGGGCGAGTAGCCCGGTCGGGTCGTCTGCGCGCCGTTCACTTCTTCCAGTCGCGCAGGATCTCGGCGAGCAACGTATCCACGGCGGCGGCCAGCGGCCGGATGTCCTGGGTCGCGATTCGCCACAAGACGTCCGCCTCGATGGCGTAGTATTCGTGGCGGAGCACGTTGCCAATGGCCGCGATCGCCGGCCATGGCAGGTTCGGGTAGCGCTTCTTCATGGCCGCCGGCAGGCGGCGCGAGGCCTCCGAAATGATCTCGATGCGCCGCTCGATCGAATCCCGCAGGACGTGATCGGCGACGAAGTCCTCGAAAGTCTTGCCGGCAACCCGGTGCTCGATGGCCGCGATCGATTCCTGCAGGTGCTCGAGATAAAGCCGCGGCGTCTTGCTCGCCATCAGAAGATCTCGATCCGGTCGTCCTCGATCCAAGCGCGGAGCCAGGGCCGCATGCTGGAACCAAAAGCGAACTGGACCGGCCGTCCGAGGAGCGCCTCAAGTTCCTCCCCAAGGTCGAACAGTTCGAAGTAGCCGAGACGCGCCTCGGGATCGGTCTCGATCAGGAGATCGACATCACTCTCGGGCCCGGCGTCGCCGCGAGCGATCGAACCGAACAGGCTCAGTTTGGCGATGCCGCGCAGCCGCAGCTGCGGCGCCTGCCTGCGCAGCTCTTCGAGCACGCGATTGCGCTCGGCGAGCGTTGCGGGGGCGATCGTCTCGAGGTTGCCGGCCATGGCGGGGCGCATGCTGCCACAGGTGATCCGTCCGCGTCGAGCCGGGGGGGCGGATCGCTCAGCGGCCGCCGGCGGACGGGACGAGGCCGAAGGCCTCGGCGAGCAGCTCGTAGGAGCGCTTGCGCGCGGCGTGGTCGAAGATCGCGGTCGTGATCATGAGCTCGTGGGCGCCGACCCCCTCGACGAAGGTCGCGAGACGCTCCTGCAGCCGCTTCGGGCTGCCGACGAACAGGCGCGCACGGTTGGCGAGCCGCGCCCGCTCCTCGGCCGGCGAGTAGGGGTAAGCCTGCGCTTCCTCGGGGCTGACCAGCGGCCGGTAGTCGCCCTGGGCGCGGCGCACGTAGTTGAAGTCGAGGGTCGAGGCGAGCCGCTCGGCCTCGGCGTCGGTCTCGGCGCACACCGCCGCGGTCGCGAGGATCGCATGCGGCCGCTCGAGCCAGACCGAGGGCCGGAAGCCCGCGAGGTAGCGGCCGATCGCATCCGCAGCGTCGTGGTGGGCGAAGTGGTGCGCGAAGGCGAAGCCCATTCCGACCGAGGCCGCGAGCTCGGCGCTGTAGTCGCTGGAGCCGAGCAGCCAGATCGGCGGCACCTCGACGTCGTCCGGCATGACGTGGATGCTCTGGAAGGGATGGCCCTCGGGGAAGCGCCGCAGCTTCCAGCCCAGAAGCTCCTCGAAGCGCTCGAGAAAATCGTCGTCGGCGCGGACCTCCTGGCGGTGTCGCAGCGCGAGCGAGGTCAGGCGGTCGGTGCCGGGCGCCCGGCCGATGCCGAGGTCGATCCGACCCGGATGCAGCGCCTCGAGCACCTTGAAGCGCTCGGCGACCATCAGCGGCGCGTGGTTGGGCAGCATCACGCCGCCGGCGCCGACCCGGAGGTGCCGGGTCGTGGCCGCGATCTGGCCGATCATGATCTCAGGCGCGCCGCTCGCGACCGAGGGCAGATTGTGGTGCTCGGCGACCCAGTAGCGGCAATAGCCGAGGCGGTCGGCCAGGGCCGCCAGATCGAGGCTGTTGCGGATCGCCGCGGCGCCCGGGGTCGCGGTGGTGACGAAGGAGAGATCGAGCACCGAAAGCTGCATGATCCGGAGTTCTGGGCTCTCCGTCGCCCGGAGGCAACCGGCTCGACGAACGTCTTGAGGGCAGCAGCCTTCCGATTCCGATGGTAGCATGGTAGCGGGGAGCCGCCGCACGCGGCGCGACCGCCGAACCGTCTGAACCCGACCTGGAAATCGCAGCCGCCCATGAAGGATGATTCTCGCGATCCGCAAGGGTCGCCGGCACTGGCCAACGGGGCGCCCGAAAGCCTCTTGGCCCAGCTCCTGACCCTGCTGCGCGCCCTCAAGGGCTCGCGCTACCGCGCCAGGCTCGGCTGGCTCGCGGTCGGGGTCGTGGTCGTGGTCTGCGCCAACACGGCCGGGCAGCTCCGGCTCAACGTCTGGCAGGGCGCTTTCTACGATGCGCTCGAGCAAAAACATATACCGGCGTTCGCCTGGCAACTCCTGGTGTTCACGGCGATCGTCGCGATCCTGCTGATCGTCGTCGTGGCCCAGACCTGGTTGCAGGAGATCATCAAGGTCCGTCTGCGGGAATGGCTGACCCACGACCTGATCGACCAGTGGCTGGTACCCAAACGCGCCTACCTGCTGGGCTTCGCCGGCCAGATCGGGGTCAACCCCGACCAGCGCATCCACCAGGACGCCCAGCACCTGACCGAGCTCATGACGGTGCTCGCGATCGGCCTGCTGCAATCGACCCTCCTGCTGGTGAGCTTCGTCGGCGTGCTCTGGGTGCTTTCGGCGCAGGTGGTGTTCGCGTACGGCGGGCACAGCTTCACCATCCCGGGCTATATGGTCTGGTGCGCGCTCGCCTACTCGCTCGGCGGCTCGCTGCTCGCCTGGCGGGTCGGCCGGCCGCTGATCGCGCTCAATGCCGAGCGCTACGCGCGCGAGGCGGACCTCCGGTTCGATCTGGTGCGCGCCAACGAGTTCGCCGAGGGCATCGCCCTCTATGGCGGCGAGGCCGACGAGCGCCACATCCTGGCCGCTGCGGTCGGACAGGTCGTGACCATCATGGTGCGCATCGCCTTCGGCCTCGCCAAGGTCATGTGGATCAGCTCGGGCTATGGCTGGTTCGCGCTCGTGGTGCCGATCCTGGTCGCAGCCCCCGGCTATTTCGGCGGCGACCTCTCGTTCGGCGGCCTGATGATGGTGGTCGGCGCCTTCAATCAGGTGCAGTCGTCGCTGCGCTGGTTCGTCGACAACGTCTCCCAGATCGCCGACTGGCGGGCGACCCTCCAGCGGATCACGATGTTCCGCGACGCCCTGCTGGCGATCGAGACCCTCGGCGAGGACGCCGGCCGGATCGAGCGGGTGGAGGATCCGGCCGGCCACCTCGTGCTCGAGGGCCTGACCATCCAGCTCGCGGACGGCCGGGTCACGCTCGACCAGGCGAGGGTCGAAGTGATGCCGGCGGAGCGGGTGCTGATTCTCGGTGATCCGGGCGCGGGCAAGAGTGCCCTGTTCCGGGCGATCGCGGGTTTGTGGCCCTGCGGCACCGGCACCATCCGCCTGCCGCCGCAGGACGAGATCTTGTTCATGCCGGACCGGCCCTACCTGCCGCTCGGCACGCTCGCTGCCGCGGTCTGCTATCCGTCCGCGCCCGGCTGCCTGGACGAGGCGGCCTTGCGCACGGCGCTCGAGCGGGTCGACCTCGGGCGCCTGCTGGGCTCGCTCGAGTCGCGAGGAGCGCTGGGACAAGGTCCTGTCGCTGGAGGAGCAGCAACGCCTGGCCTTCGCCCGCCTGCTCCTGCAGACCCCGCGCTGGGCGGTCCTCGATGACGCCATGAGCGCGCTCGAGCCGGCGCAGCGGCGGCTCATGCTGTCGCTGTTCGAGCGCGAGCTGGCGGGCACTGCGGTGGTCAGGATCGCCCGCTCGCGCGACCCGGACGGCTTCTATACCCGGACCCTCCACCTGATCCGCGTCCCGACCGCCGAGCGCCTGCGCTTCCGTCCGCGCGCCGGCCGGATGGCCGCCGCGGTCGCAGTGGCGTCCTGACCGGAGCGGCCTGCGCCGGAAGCGACGACGGCCGGATGGCCGCCGCGGTCGCAGTGGCGACCTGAGCGGATGGCGGGCCGAGCGACGATCATCTGGGCTACGGCGGGTACGAGGCCGCATCTGACCGAAGCCGCGGTCAGCTAGGCCCCCTTGCGAGGAAGCCAACGATGAGCGAGCCGCGCTGGTGGCAGAAAGCGGTGATCTATCAGGTCTATCCGCGCTCGTTTCAGGACAGCGACGGCGATGGCGTCGGCGACCTCAAGGGCATCCTCGAGCGCGTCGACTATCTCCGGTGGCTGGGCATCGACACGGTCTGGATCTCGCCGATCTATCCGTCGCCGATGGCCGACTTCGGCTACGACGTCGCCGACTATGTCGACATCGACCCGCTGTTCGGCAGCCTCGAGGACCTCGACCGGCTGGTGGCGGCGCTGCACGCGCGCGACATGCGCCTGATCCTCGACTTCGTGCCGAATCACAGCTCGGCCCAGCATCCCTGGTTTCGCCAGGCGATCGCCTCGCGCACGAGCCCGAAGCGCGACTGGTACATCTGGCGCGACCCGGCCCCGGACGGCGGCCCGCCCAACAACTGGGTCAGCCAGGCGGGCGGCAGCGCCTGGACGCTCGACCAAGCGAGCCGCCAGTACTACTACCACGCCTTCCTGGCTCAGCAGCCCGACCTCAACTGGCGCAACCGGGCGGTGCGCGAGGCGATGTACGATGCGCTCCGCTTCTGGCTCGGCCGCGGCGTCGACGGCTTCCGGCTCGACGTGTTCTGGCACCTGATCAAGGATGCCGCCTTCCGCGACGATCCCTGGAACCCGGAGTATCACGAGGGCGATCCGGATTTCCGCCGGGTGCGGCCGCTCTACAGCGCCGATCAGCCCGAGGTGCTGGAGATCGCGGCCGAGATGCGGCGCGTGGTCGAGGACTATCCGGGCGAGCGCCTGCTGATCGGCGAGATTTATCTGCCGGTCCAGCGCCTCGCCGCCTACTACGGCCCGGATCTCGGGGGCCTGCAGCTGCCGTTCAACTTCAATCTGATGTGGGCGAAATGGCAGCCGGCCGCGATCATGCAGCTGGTGCGCGAGTACGAAGCGGCCCTGCCGGTCGGGGCGTGGCCCTCCTGGGTGCTCGGCAACCACGACCAGATGCGGGTCGCGAGCCGGCTCGGACCCGCCCAGGCGCGGGTCGCCATGGTCCTGCTCCTGACGCTGCGCGGCACGCCGACCGTCTACTACGGCGACGAGCTCGGGCTCGAGAACGTGCCGATCCCGCCCGACCGGGAACGCGACCCGTTCGGGCTCGCCATGCCGGGCACCGGCCAGGGCCGGGACCCGGTGCGCACGCCGATGCCCTGGGACACCTCCGCGAACTGCGGCTTCACGACCGGCGAGCCCTGGCTGCCGCTCGGCGAGGGCCGCGGGCAGCAGAGCGTCGCGGTCCAAAAGGATGCGCCGGGCTCGATGCTGGCGCTGACCCGCGCTCTGCTCGAGCTTCGCCGGCGCGAGCCGGCGCTCGCGACCGGCGACTTTGCGCCGCTCACGGTCGAGGGCGACGTCCTTGCCTACGCGAGGACCGCAGGTGACCGGTCCCGGCACGTGATCCTCAATCTCGAGTCCCGGCCGAAGACCGTCCGCATTCGCGAGGCGACAGGCGGCCGGGTCGAGCTTTCGACCCATCCGGAGCGCGCCGGCGCGCCGGTCGCCGACAGCATCGAGCTGGCCGCCGACGAGGCGGTCGTGATCGCGCCGGAACTCGCTCAGCCGTAGCCGAAGTAGGCGGCCTCGACCGCCGCCTCGGTGAGGCTCTCGCTCTCGCCGTGGAGCGCGATCTCGCCCGAGCGCATGACGTAGAGCCGATCGGCGTTCTCGAGCGCGCGATGGGTGCTCTGCTCGACCACGAGCAGCGTGATCCCGCTCTCCCGCAGCGTGTGCAGGATGTCATAGACGACCTGGACGATCAGCGGCGCAAGGCCGAGCGCCGGCTCGTCCAGGAGGATGAGCCTGGGGCTGGTCATCAGCGCCCGCGCGATCACCAGCTGCTGCTGCTCGCCGCCCGAGAGCTTGCCGCCCGGGGTGCCGAGCCGCTCGCGCAGGAACGGGAAATGGCCGAGGATGCGCTCGAAGTCGGTCTCGACCTGGTCCCGATCGCGGCGCATCTGGCTGCCGAGACGAAGGTTTTCCTCGACCGTCAGCTGGGTGAAGACGTGGCGGTTTTCCGGCACCAGGGAGACGCCCCGGCGCGCGATCGTCTCCGGCGCCAGGCCGGCGATCGGCTCGCCGTCGAGGCGGATGGTCCCGTCCGCCGGGCTCAGCGTGCCGGCGATGGTCCCAAGGGTCGTGGTCTTGCCGGCGCCGTTGGGGCCGACGATGCAGACGATCTCGCCCGCCTCGACCCGGACCGAGGCGCCGCGGACCGCCGGCACCCGGCCGTAGCGGACGTGCAGATTGTCGACCTCGAGCAGCTCAGCCTCCCGCCGCCCGGCGGCGCCTGCGGCCCTCGGTCCTGGTGCCGAGGTAGGCCTCGATCACGGCGGCGTCGCGCTGGATCTCCTCGGGCGTGCCCTCGGCGATCGTCCGGCCGCTGGCGATCACGTGGATCCGGTGGCAGGCGCCCATGACCACGCGCATGTTGTGCTCGATCAGCAACACCCCGCAGCCGAATTCATCGGGGATGCGCGCGATCAGGGCCATCAGCTCGTCGCACTCGGCATCGGTGAGGCCGGCCGCGGGCTCGTCCAGGAGCACGAAGCGCGGCGCCATGGCGAGCGCACGCCCGATCCCGACCAGGCGCTCGCCGCCATAGGGCAGGGTCTCGGCGAGCTCGAAGGCTTTGTCCTCGAAGCGCATCCAGCAGAGGATCCGGGCCGCCCGCCGCTCGGCCTCGCGCCGGCGGAGGCCGCTGCCGACCGCGGCCGCCTCCAGATTCTCGAGCACCGACAGGCCCCGGAACAGGCGCACGCCCTGGAAGGTGCGGGCGAGGCCGGCGCGACCGATCCGGTGCGCGGGCCAGCCGGTCACGTCCTCGCCGGCGAGCAGGACGCGGCCGGCGCTCGGCGGCTGAAAGCCCGTCAGCACGTTGACGAGGGTGGTCTTGCCGGCGCCGTTGGGGCCGATCAGGCCGAGGATCTCCCGGCGGCCGAGGCTGAGCGACACGGCCTCGATCGCGGTCAGCCCGCCGAACGCGACCGAGATGGCGTCCGCCGCCAGGCGCTCAGCACCCTCGGACGGGTCGATTGCCGCCACGGCCTCGGTCGCTGGCAAGTCCATCTGGCGCCTCTCCATCACCCTTGAGCCCCTTGTAGGTCGCCGCCCCCCCGGCTGGCAAGGCGGCACGCCAGCCCATCGCGCGGCCGCCCCCCGGCAGGCCAGGCATCGGCGGCCGCTCGCAGATCCGGACGGCTCGACGTCACGAACGACCGCGCGCCTGGCAATCAAGGGGAAAGGTATCGCCGCTATCCTGGCCCGATGTTCTCACCCCCTGGGACGCCACGCGTGGCCCAGCCAGCAGACGGAGAGCCTAGGATGCGTCGTACCAGCCTGTTCGTTCCGGGGTTGGCGATCGCCGCCAGCCTGCTCAGCACGGCCGCGCTGGCCGAGCCCCCGGCGCCAGCGGCGCAGGCGCCCTGCAAGCCCTGGCGGGAGGTCGCCCAATATCTGGGCGAGCGCTATTCCGAACATCCGGTCGCGGTCGGCCTGCAGTCGGACGGCAGCCTGCTCCAGGTCTACGCCGCCACGAGCACCAGCACCTGGACGCTGGTCAGCATGCGGCCGGACGGCATGGCCTGCCTGATTGGCGCCGGCAAGGCCTGGGAGTTGTTGGCGACGCCGAAGACCGATCCCGCGGCCTGAGCCTGAAGGGCGGCCCTGCCCGCCCGGGCCAGGGCGCCCCGCTCGGCCGACCGAACCGCCGGCGCGACCCCGCTGGGGCGGGCGCGTTGGCGGTCCCGCCAATCGTGCGGTCGCAAACCCGCGATCATGGACATGGTCGGGGTCGAGAATCCCCGCGGTGGCCGAGCCCGCCGGCCCAGCCGGCAGGGCCAAACGTCGCGGCCCGAACAAAGTCTGATCGCCGCCGGATCAAAGACCGGGCTGGCTCCTTGGCACCGGATGAATGACGGGCGAAGGGCAGACGGATCCCCCCCAAAAAAAAGGCCCCTGCGGGGGCGGGGGCCGAGTTAGCCAGGGAGACAGAAACTCACTCAATCCGGCGTCGCTCAATCCGGCGTCGTCGCGGCTGATCTGCGCGTGACGTGCGGGACGTCCTCGGCAAACCAGAGCACGGTCCCCTGACGCCGGTCTGCGGTCGAAAGCCAGGTCCGGGCAAGCCCTTGCCGGGCGCCGCCTGAACTCGTCCCAGCTGCCGCACGGCGCTGGAAGGGTCCCCCAGGTGCCGGCCAGGAGCAGACCCTCGGGCGTAAGAGCATGCGGCGTTTCCATCGAAGCGAATGTCGTCGCGGCAACGGTACCGCAGCGAAAAGGTTCCCCCAGAGGCGGACGGGCGCATGCCGGCGCCGACCGTGGACGGCCGGCCAGCTTCGGGCTGGGAACCATCTACGCTCGCCGGTCGTTAACCCGTGCGTCTTCCACTGGCCGAGGAGCCATCAGATGTTCGAGCATCGGGTCTGCGCGTCGCCTGCAAGGCTGCACGCCGCGTGGCTGCTGGGTCTCGCGGTGGCCGGGATGCTGGCGCTCTCGATCGCCGGCTGCAACACCATGTCCGGCATGGGCGAGGACGTGCAGGCCGCGGGCAGCGCCGTGCACAACACCGCCGAGGATACCAAGCAGAAGATGTAGGCGTCGGGAGCTGACCGTCCGCGCCGCGCTTCGGTATTCCGCGAGCGGCTTGCCGCCAGCGCCTCCTCGGCGTCGGCAGCAAGCCGGAGTTCCCCAAGATCCTCGATGAGGAGAGGTGCCATGCTTTATTGGGCGCTCGTATTCCTGGTCGTCGCGCTGATTGCCGGGCTGTTCGGGTTCGGCGGGATTGCGTCGGCTTCGGCCGGCATTGCGCAGATCCTGTTCGTCATCTTCCTGATTCTGCTGGTGGCGAGCCTCGTCATGTATGCCGTCAGAGGGCGACGGCCGCCGCCCCTGTAAGCCGCCGGCCGGGTGCCGGGCCGTTCCAACTCCCGGCACACACCCGTTTGCGATCGTCGTCGTCCACTCCAGCCCATGGGATCCCGATCGTGCGCAATGAGATCTGCGAGCTGGTTGCCGCCGCGCCCGACGACGATGGCGGGTTTGCTACCTGCAAGCTGGCCTCGCTACCCGGATGGACGGGCGGGCCGGTGACGCCGCCCGCCTGCCGACCGAGCCTGCTTTCGCCTGACCTGCTGCCGCCTATGATGCGCGAGGGCCGGGCCGGCCCGCACGTCCGCGCGGAGAGGATAAGGCCAATGCCCGACATCCTGGCCCAGATCGAGGCCGAGATCCCCCATCTGCGCCGATTCGCGCGCTATCTGGCGCGCGATGTCGACCGGGGCGACGACCTGGTCCAGGAGTGCCTGACCCGGGCGATCGCGAAGCAGCATACCTGGACGCCGGGCACCAATCTGCGCGCCTGGTTGTTCACGATCCTCAAGAACTGCCACATCAATGACGTCCGGCGGGCACGCCAGACCGACGAGATGCCCGATGAGCATCCGCTGCTGACCGTGCAGGCCAACCAGGATGCGCACATCAGGCTGCTCGAGGTTCGGGACGCCTATCTCCAACTGAGCGACGAGCACCGCGAGGTCCTGTTGCTGGTCGCGATCGAGGGGCTCCAATACGACGAGGCGGCCGCGATCCTGAAGGTCCCCGTCGGCACCGTGCGCTCGCGCCTGTCCCGCGCCCGCCAGGCCCTGCGCGATGCCCTCGAGGACGGTGGCGGCACGGTCGAAGCGGTCACGCCCTTGCCGAGCGCGGTGTCATGACCCAGCTGCCGCGCCCGAGCGACGAGCAGATCCAGGACTACATCGACGGCCGTCTGGGCGCGCGGGAGCTCTTGGTCATGGCCGCCTACCTGTTCGCTCATCCCGCGGCTGCCTCCGAGATCGAGGCCTTGCGCCGCCACAACCAAGCCCTGAAGCGGATCGGCCAGGAGATCCTGGACGAGCCGATCCCGGAGCGCCTGCGCGACGTGCTCAGGCGGCGACCGGCGGGCGGAACCAACGGCGTCAAGCCGCCCTGGCGCAACACCGGCTGCCTCGCCGCCCTGACGATCCTGATCTGGTTGTCCTGAGTCGCAAGGCTCCGGCCGGACGGCGGGCGCGCGGGGTCCAGATCCCGGCTCTGAGCGGCCGCCGCCGAGCGGCGAGTTCCTCCAAGGGCGCTGTCACGCCCCGGGCCCGGGTGGGCCGGTCCGCGCCGCCGCCTGGTCGAGGCCGGCGAGGAGGCTGGTCGCACGCTCGCGCTTGGCGCGGTCGGGATCGCGCTGGACGATCCGCAGGAGCACTGCCGTGGCCAGCCGGTCACCGCGCTCGGCGAGATCGAAGGCGATCCGGTCGCGCTCCTCGTAGTAGCGCATGTCGTACTCGGCGATCGTGGGCGCCTGCGCGCGCCAATAATGGCGCAGCTCGGGCGTGGACCAGCCGGCGCTGATCTCGTCCCAGCTGCCGCAGCCGGCGTAGGGCTGGAGACAGCGCTCGCAGACCGGCTCGGCCGCCCGCTGGTAGCGGTTGTCGAGGGAAAGGCGGAGCCGGTCGGAGAGATTGGGCAACCCTTTGTGCACCGTGAGGCTGTGAAAGATCAGCGCATCGCCCGCTTCGAGCGGGCTCGCGACCCAGCTGCCCGCCAAGGGGTCGATCACGGCCATGCCGCCCGCCCCGCTGCTGACCGTGAAGGCGCGCACGCCCTCGTGATGCGAGCCGCGGGCGATCGCGAGGCCGCCCATCTTTGCCGGGCAGTCGCCGAGCGGCAGCCAGAGGCTGAGCGTCTCGGTCGTGCCCTGGATGTGCGGATAGTCCTGATGCGCGGGCGTGGTGAACTCCGGCCGCTGCGGAAAGATGCAGCGCGGGATCAGGAGCGGATGCGCCAGCACCGGCTCGCCGAACAGGCGCTCGAACAGCCCCATGATGTTCGGATGGAGCTTGAGCGCATGGGCCTCCTCGGCGCGATAGAACCGCCGCAGCACATCGATGAACGGCGGCTGCGGATCGACGCAGGCCTTGGCCGGATCGGCGATCGCGGCGTCCCTGTCCGCGCCGGCCTCGAGCCACCCGGCCGCCGCGACCGCCTCGAGGAACTTCGCCCGTACCCGCAGCACCGCCGCCCGCGGCAGCAGGCCCTTGATCAGCAGATAGCCGTCCTCGTCGAGGCGCCGGGCGAGCGCCTTGCCATCGGCCAGCAGCGGCGAGGAATTGAGCAGAGGGTTCATAGCGTCGTCTCCCAGGTCAGGCCCATCTCCTGCCGCGCGCACCCATTTCTCAGGCTCTCACGCGGCAGAGGTCGCCGACAGCAGCGCCACCGGCAGGTCGGCCAGGACCTCGGCGATCGCGAGCCTGCCCGAAGGCGGCATGGCATGCTGGCGGCCGGTCAGCTCGTCGCGCAGGGGCGCTGACCAGCCCTCAGGCAGCTCGACCGAGGTGTCCGCCCAGGCCGGCGGTGGCGGCAGGGGCAGATCGTCATCTCCGAGCAAGGGCGCGATCAGGCGGGGCACGATCACGATCGCCAGCGCCCGATCGCTGCGGCGCGCGAAGGCGACGATGCGCTCGGCATGGGCGCCGGCCGGCGTCAGCGGCAGGTAGTCGCCGTCCCGGAACAGCGCCGGCTGGCGCTTGCGCAAGGCGAGCGTGCGCGCGATCAGCTGCTGCTTGATCCGGCCGCTCCGCCAGTCTTGGACCAGCTCCGAAGCCGGCCGCGGCTCGGCGAGCCAGCGGCGGCGCAGCTCGTAGTCGACCGGCCGGCGGTTGTCCGGGTCGACCAGGGACAAATCCCAGAGCTCGGTCCCCTGGTAGCTGTCGGGGACGCCCGGGACGGTGAGCTTGAGCAGGGTCTGGGCGAGGCCGTTGAGCGCGCCGATGCGCGCGATCCGGTGCGCGAACGGCAGCAGATCGGCGATGAAGGCGCGCCCGCTGATGGGGTCCAGGATGCGGCGGACGAACTGCGTGACCCCGTCCTCGTAGGCCTGATCGGGCGCGGTCCAGCTGGTCTCGAGCTTCGCCTCGCGGGAAGCCTTGATCATGTAGGCGACGATGCGCTCGCAGAAGTCGCTCGCGGCCAGGGCTTCGGGGGCTTCGATCTCGAACGGCCAGGCGCCGATCAGGGTCTGGTAGAGCAGGTACTCGTCGTTCCGGCTCGGCACCAGGCGGCCGGCGATCTCCTGGCGGCGCGAGCGGTTGAGGAGCGCGAAGCGGCGCACCCGCCGGCGCCACTCCGGCGCGAGCTCGCTCAGGGCGTTGATGCGCGCGCGCACGTCCTCGCCGCGCTTGTGGTCGTGGGTGGCGCTCGCCAGCATGGTCAGCGGACGGAAACGGTGGGTCTGCTGCACGACGGTGTGGAAGGCCGCGGGACTGGTGCCGAGGTGCTGCGGCTCGCCGCCGACCTCGTTCAGGGAGACGAGGCGGACGTAGCGATAGAAGCTCGTGTCCTCGACCGCCTTGGCCATCACCGGGCCGGTCAGCTGCTGGAAGTGCATCGCGGTCGCGATCACGTCGCGCCGGCGATAGCGCCCGCTCTGAGCGAGGTCGGTCGAGAGCGCGGCGTGCAGGAACCCGAAGACCGAGAGATCGACGAGGTTGCTCTCCCGGCGCGCCTGGCTGATCGCCCAGTCCAGATCGCGCCGGTCCTCGGCCCGGCCGCCTTCGGCGGTGACGTAGGTGCGGTAGACCGGGAAGCAGGCGATGATGTCGCTCAGCGCCTCGCGCAGGCCGGTCAGCGTGAAGTCGCGGGTGCGCCAGCTCTGCTGGGCGAGGCGATGCAGCTCGTGGGCCAGCACGTGCAGCTCGCTGTTGAGCGCGTAGCGCAGCACCTGACGCTTGGCCGCGAGCACGACCTGCGCGAACTCCAGATGCTGGCCGATGAAGCGCTCATAGGTGGCGCTCAGATGGCGCTCGGCGGAAGGATCGACGAACAGGCCGCCCGCGAGGCCGATGAACTCGTAGCCGGTGGTGCCGGCGACCGGCAGGTCCTCGCGCAGGTACTCGTGGCGCGCGAGGATCTTCTCGACCACGAGCCAGATGGGCTTGCCGGCCTTGGCGTCGAGGGCCGGCGGCGGCGCGCCGTCAGGGTGCTGCAGCACCTCGGCGACCCGGGCCAGCAGGCGCTCGCAGTAGCCCTTGGGGTCGTAGAGGCCGTCGATGTGGTCGAGCCGGACGCCCTGGACCTTGCCCTCGGCGATCAGGCGCAGCAGGAGCTTGTGGGTGGCCTCGAAGACCTCGGCCCGCTCCATCCTGAGGCCGGCCAGCTCGTTGATGTCGAAGAAGCGCCGGTAGTTGATCTCCGAGCTCGCGACCCGCCAGTAGGCAAGCCGGTAGGCCTGCTCCTCGAGCAGGCGATGGAGGGCGCGAAAGCTCTGCGGCTGGCCGGGGCTGCCGTTGAGGCGGGCGGCCGCGGCCTCGATCGTGGCGCGCAGCTCGGGTTCGCTGACCAGGGCAGCGAGCTCCGCCTTCAGGGCCGCGGCCTCCGCGCGTCGCGCCCCCCGGCGTGCGCGCGAGCTGCCGCCCGCCTCGAGCGCGCCGAAGCGCCAGGCGAGCTCGGTCAGCTCGCCGCCGGCGCTGCCGAGCCGGTCGGCAGCACCTTGCAGCAGCCCCGGATAGCTGCGCAGGCCGATCGGGAAGGCGTTGTCGTAGTAGCGCACGGCGAAGCTGCCGGCCCCGGCATCGAAGCCGAGCTGCAACTCGCCCGCCTCGAGCACGAGGCCGTACTGATCGCCCAGCACCGGCAGCAAGAGCTTGTCGCGGACGCCCCGCGCGCTCGCCTCCCAGTCGATGTCGAAGAAGCTCGCATACGGGCTCTCCTGGCCCCATTCGAGCACGTCGAGCCACCAGGGATTGTCGGTGCCGACGCCCATGTGGTTGGGCACGAAGTCGAGGACCAGGCCCAGGCCGTGGGCGTGCAGCTCGGCGACCAGGGCCTCGAACGCCGCCTCGTCGCCGAGCTCGGGGTTCAGGCGGTTGAAGTCGATGACGTCGTAGCCGTGGCCCGAGCCCGGGCGCGCCATGGTCAAGGGCGAGGCGTAGAGGTGGCTGATGCCGAGCGCGGCGAGATACGGGACGATCCGGCGCGCCGCCTCGAAGCCGAACCCGGCGTTGAACTGGAGGCGGTAGGTGGCCCGCGGCGGCTCTGCTGGCGGCTCTGGCGAGGCGGCGGCTGGGGCGGCGGCTCAGACATCGACCGCGCGCATCAGGCCTCGTCCGCGAGGAACCAGGCGAGCGACCAGCCGGGCAGGCGGCCGCCCTCGAGCTCCTCGGCCAGGCCGGCGCCGGTCTCGAACAAGAGTTCGCCCTCGGGCAAGGTGAAGCCGGTCAGGAGCTTGCCGCCGACATTGGCGACCAGGCTGAGGCGGGCGCCGTCGCCGAGCCGCCAGCCGGCGCTGAGCGCGGTCTCGCTCCAGCTGGTCGCCCCCAGGCTCGCGACCGGGCCCGCGCCGAGGCGCGGCACGATCTGCTCGTGGCGCACCTTGAGCAGGGTCGCCACTCCCTCGAGCCATTCGCCGTGCTCCGGGGCCTCGAGCTTCGACCAGTCGAGCCTGGAGGCGAGCGAAGGTCGCGTCCGCATTGGGATCGGGGATCCGCGCCCGGGCGGCCGCGTTGGCGAACTCGGGAAAGTGGGCGAACTCGCGCCGCCGGCCCTCGCGCACCGCGTCCGCGAGCTCGTCGTGGAAATCGCAGAAGAACAGGAACGGCTCCTCGGCCCCCCACTCCTCGCCCATGAACAGAAGCGGCACCTGGGGCGCCAGCAGGAGCAGCGCCTGCATCATCTTCAGGCGGGCCGGCTCGGCGAGCGTGGTCAGGCGCTCGCCGAAGGCCCGGTTGCCGATCTGGTCGTGGTTCTGGAGGAAGTCGACGAAGGCCAGCGGCGGCAGATCGCCGCTCGGCTCGCCGCGCGGCACCCCGCCCCGATGGGCCGACGGCTCGCCCTGATAGATAAAGCCGCGATCGAGCGCGCGGGCCAGCCGCTCGACCGGCCGGTCGGCGTAGTCGGCGTAGTAGCCCGCGCCCTCGCCGGTGAGCAGCGCGTGGGCGACGTGGTGGAAATCGTCGTTCCACTGGGCGTCGTAGTGCAGGGTGTGGCCGCCCGCGTCCCGCTCCAGGTAGCGCGCCTGATTGGCGTCGTTCTCGAGCACGAGGTGGACGTAGCGCTCGCGGCCGATCACCCAGCGCACGGTTTCGGCGAGCTCGGTCAGGATGTGCACCTCGCTCGCGTCCTCAATCGCGTGCACGGCATCCAGGCGCAGCCCGTCGAAACGGTATTCCTCGAGCCAGTAGAGGGCGTTGTCGATGACGAAGTCGCGCACCGGCCGGAGGGCGTAGTTGATCGCGGCGCCCCAGGGCGTCGGGATGTCCTCGGCGAAGAACTCCGGCGCCAGCAGGGGCAGGTAGTTCCCGTCCGGCCCGAAGTGGTTGTAGACGACGTCGAGGAAGACCATGAGGCCGAGGCCATGGGCCTCGTCGATCAGGCGCTTGAGGTCGTCCGGCTCGCCGTAGGCCCGATCGGGCGCGAACGGCAGCACGCCGTCGTAGCCCCAGTTGCGCCGGCCGGCGAAATCGGCGAGCGGCATCAGTTCGATCGCGGTCACCCCGAGCCCGGCCAGATGGGAGAGCTTCTGGCGCACGCCATCGAACGTGCCCTCGTCGCTGAAGGTTCCGACGTGCAGCTCGTAGAGGACGGTCTGCGACCAGGGCCGGCCGGCCCAGGCCGGGTTCTGCCAGGCGTAGCGATGGGGGTCGACCACCAGGCTCGGGCCCTGGACGTCGTCCTCCTGGGCACGCGCGGCCGGGTCCGCGATCCGGAGGCCGTTGTCCAGCTGATAGCGGTAGCGGCTGCCGGCTGCGGCCGCGGTCACGAGCTCGAACCAGCCGCCCTCGTCCGCGGGCATGGGCAGCGGGTCCTTCTCCTCCAGGACCAGGGTGACGTCGTGCTGACCCGGCGCCCAGAGCCGGAAGCGGACCATGCCGCCCGGCCGCAGCTCGGCGCCGAACCGCAGTTCGTGGTGGAAGCCGGGGGCGGCGGCGACCGCCGTCGCGGGCTCGCCGGCCGCGGGCTCGAGCGCGAACAGGGCGAACGAGCGCCCGATCCGCTCGAACGGCTGGTCGCCCGGATGGCGCGCGTCGCCGGCCGAAGCCTCCGGCGCCGCCGTGTCGACCAGGCAGATCCAGTCGCCGCCGGGTCCGATCGCCGGCGGCATGAAGGCCACGCTGTCGTGGTGCGCGTTCAACAGGATCAGCAGCGGGTCGTCGTCCTCGGGCCGGCCGTCCCAGGAGCGATAGGCGCCGGCCTCGCCGTTCAGCAGCAGAGCAAGCGCGCGGGAGCGGCCGTCCCGCCAGTAGGCCTCGTCGGGCTCGACGCCTTCGGGGGTCAGCCAGGTGATGTCCTTGAGGCCGTCGGGCGAACGGTCGCGGCCATGCAAGAAGCGCGGCCGGCGCAGCGCCGGATGGGCGCGGCGCAGCGCGATCAGCCGGCGGACGAAGGCGATCAGCTGCTCGCCGTCGGGACCGATCCCGCTCCAGTCGAACCAGCTGATCTCGCTGTCCTGGCAGTAGGCGTTGTTGTTGCCCTGCTGGCTGCGCCCGAACTCGTCGCCGCCGAGCAGCATAGGCGTGCCTTGGGAAACCAGGAGCGTCGCCAAAAGGTTGCGCTTCTGGCGCTCGCGCAGCGCGGTGATCTGCGGATCGTCGGTCGGCCCCTCGTGGCCGTGGTTCCAGCTGTAGTTGGCGTCGGTGCCGTCCCGGTTGTCCTCGAGGTTGGCCTCGTTGTGCTTGCGGTCGTAGGAGACCAGGTCCTCGAGGGTGAAGCCGTCGTGGGCGGTGATCTTGTTGATGCTGGCCCAGGGCCGGCGGCCCACATGCTCGAAGATGTCGCTGGAGCCGGTCAGCCTGGACGCGAGCTCCGGCAGCATGCCCTCGTCGCCCCGCCAGTAGCGGCGCACGCTGTCGCGGAAGCGATCGTTCCACTCGCCCCAGCCGGGCGGGTAGCCGCCGAGCCGGTAGCCGCCCGGGCCGATGTCCCAGGGCTCGGCGATCAGCTTGACCGTGCGCAGCACCTCGTCCTGGCGGATCGCATCGAAAAAGCCGCTGCCCGGATCGAAGCCGTGGGCCTCGCGGCCGAGCGTCGAGGCGAGATCGAACCGGAAGCCGTCGACGTGCATGTCGACGACCCAGTGGCGGAGCGAATCCATCACCAGCTGCAGCACGCGCGGATGGCTGAGGTTGACCGTGTTGCCGCAGCCGGTCTCGTCGATGTGGTAGCGCTCGTCGCCCGGGATCAGGCGGTAGTAGCTGGCGTTGTCGATGCCACGGAAGCTCAGGGTCGGGCCCATCTGGTCGCCCTCGGCGGTGTGGTTGTAGACCACATCGAGGATGACCTCGATCCCCGCCCGATGCAGGCGCTTGACCATGGTCTTGAATTCGATGCTGGCGCTGGCGCCGGCCGCGTAGCGCGGCTCCGGGGCGAAGTAGGCGAGCGTATTGTAGCCCCAGTAGTTGCGCAGTCCCTGCTCGACCAGCCGCCGGTCGTCGACGAAGGCGTGCACCGGCAACAGCTCGATCGCGGTGATCCCAAGCCCGACCAGATAGTCGATCATCGGCTGCGAGCCGAGCCCGGCATAGGTGCCGCGCAGTCGGACCGGGAGGTCGGGATGGCGCTCGGTCAGGCCGCGCAGGTGGGCCTCGTAGATCACCATCTCGGGCCAGGGCACCCGCGGCGGATGATCGTCGCCCCAGGTGAAGGCCGGGTCGACCACGCGGCATTTGGGCATCGCGCGGGCGTTGTCCCGGCGGTCGAACGACAGATCGGCGCGCGGGCTGCCGATGCGGTAGCCGAAGTGGGCGTCGGTCCAGCTGAGCTGGCCGTGCAGGACCCGGGCGTAGGGGTCGATCAGGAGCTTGTGCGGGTTGAAGCGGTGGCCGCGGCGCGGCTCGTAGGGCCCGTGCACGCGGTAGCCGTACAGCTGGCCCGGGCCGACCTCGGGCAGATAGGCGTGCCAGACCTCGTCGGTATATTCGGGCAGCTCGATACGCTCGAGCTCGCGCCGGCCGCTGCCGTCGAACAGGCAGAGCTCGACCTTGGTCGCATGGGTCGAGAACAGGGCGAAGTTGACCCCGGAGCCGTCCCAGCTCGCGCCCAAGGGATAGGGCTTGCCGGGCCAGACCGAGCTGCGGGCTTTGGCCATGCTCAATCGGCCCCGGAATCGATGCCGGCTGCCGCCGGCCGGTGGCGGGGATGGCGCAGGATCGTAAGCCCTCCGGTTGGTCGCGGCGCCCGGTCCGATCGTGTCGGGCGACCGACAATCCCAGGCGGACACGCGGACATACGCGCCCTCGGCGCGAAGATCAAACGGCTTGGTCGATCGATCGGCTCACGCCTCGCGGGTCGGCACGACCAGCAGCTGGGCGATCGTGACCTCGGCCGGCTGGTCGAGCGCGAACAGCACCGTGCGCGCCACGTCCTCGGCGGTGATCGTGCCGGGAAAGCGGGCGTAGTAGTCGCGGCCGCGCTGACGGTCGCCGTGGAAGCGGGCGGCGGCGAAGCCGGTCCGGGTCAGCCCGGGCAGGATCTCGGTGATCCGGATGTCGGTGTCGGCATAGTCCATGCGCAGGCCCTCGGTGAGCGCCCGGACCGCGAATTTCGAGGCGTTGTAGATGCTGCCCGTCCGGTAGACCCGCAAGCCCGCGGTCGAGCCGAGATTGACGATGTGGCCGCGGCCGCGCGCGAGCATGCCCCTGGCGATCGCATGGCTGACCCGGATCATGCCGACGACGTTGGTCTCGATGATGCTCGCCCACTCCTCGACCTCGCCCTGATCGAAGCGCTGCCGGCCGCCGATGTCGTGGCCGGCGTTGTTGACCAGGATGTCGATCGCGCGCAGCTCGGCGGGCAGGCGCTGCAGGAGGGTGGCGGTCGACTGCCGGTCGGCGACGTCGAGCTCGAGCACGTGGCCGCCCGGCCCGATCCGCTCGACCACCGCGCTCAGGCGCTCGAGGTGGCGGCCGGCGCAGATCACCCTGACGCCGCGGGCGCCGAGCTGGGTCGCGACCGCGGCGCCGATGCCGCTGCCGGCGCCGGTGACCAGGGCGACCGCGCCCGCCTGCAGAATTTTCTGACCTGCCATCGCATCGCCCTGGAGGTGGAGGTGCCGGTCGCGCGGACCGGCTTCGACGATCGGACGCGGGCCCGCCGCCTTCGGTGCGATCAGCGGTCCGGATCGCCGGCTGCGACGCGAAGCAGCCGCGCCGACCGGCGCCCGGGCTGCGAGCCTGCCGACGGCCCCCGGGCTCCCGATCCCGCGCGGCCGGCAGCCCCCGCCGGCGCGGGCGCCGCGTCCGGCGGCCCAGGCGCTATTGGGGCGCCGCCGCCTTCGGCCGTCGGCCTGAGGTCGCCCCCTTGCGCGGCCGGCCGAGCCCGATCCGGCGCGCGATCTCCGCCCGCTCCTGCACGTAGCTCGGCGCCGCCATGGGATAGTCGCGCTTGAGGCCGAACAGCTCCCGATAGTCCGCTGGCGTCAGCTGGTGGGCAACCGCAAGATGGCGCTTGAGCACCTTGTGCTTGCCGCCGCAGACCAGGCAGGTGATCTGATCCCGGCTGACCGAGCGCCGGATCGCGACCGCGGGCTCGGGCTTGGGCGGCGGCGCTTCCGGCTCCTCGATCGCCAGCGCTCCCAGGTTTTCGGCCACCGAGCTGATCACGCTCGACACCTCGGAGACCGATACCGGGTTATTGGAGACGTACGCCGAGACTATTTCCGCCGTCAGCTCGGCGAGCTTGGAATGATCTGGGGTGTCGGGCACCTCGTTAGCCTCCCTGAAACCGAACCATCTTGCTTAACACATTTTAGCGGAAGTGCAACTAATTGGCGTCCGGCATCGAATAGCAGACCCCTTGTCGATCAGCACGGCCAGAGAGCGAGCGCCGGCTCGACCAGTCGAACTCGGTCGAGCGCCAGTCGCTCGCGGTGGCCGAGCGGCCGATCGGCCTGCGGTCTTCGACACGGCGGAACCCTGAAGTTACTCAACTTAAGGACCACGAGTTAGACTCGCGTCTGAGCATCGGGTGCGCGAACCCGAGGAGGCGAACTCATTGCACCCTTGGCCGGTCTCGGCATCGCAGTCGTTGGCCGGTTGTCGAACGTGGGGGCGGCCTGGGCGAGCCGACCGGCTGCGGGTCTCGACGAGCTGGTTGCGCGGCTGGGCGGCGTCCTGGGCGATGGCGCGACCGTGCGCGCCCCGAACCCCGCGCGGGACAGCGGCAGCGTCAGTTGGGCGGGGTCATGGTCCCGGGCGCATCCAGCGAGAAGGCCGGAATCCGGGCCTCGAAGGTCTCGCCGGTCGTGGTCACCATCTCGTAGCTGCCGACCATGATGCCGCTCGGGGTCGCGAGCGGGGTGCCGCTGGTGTACTCGAACTGCTCGCCGGGCTGGAGCACCGGCTGCTGGCCGACCACGCCCGCGCCGCGCACCTCCATGGTCCGGCCGAGCGCGTCGGTGATCCGCCAGTGGCGGCTGATCAGCTGCACCGCCTCACCGCCCTGGTTGTCGATCTGGACGCGGTAGCCGAACACGAACCGGCTCTGCTCGGGGGCCGACTGGTCATCGAGATAGAACGGCTCGACCGAGATCTGGATCGAGCGGGTACGCTCCTGATACATGGCCTGCACCGGTGCTCTTGGGCCGCCGGCCAGCCGCCGGCAGCAGGATCTGAGGGCACTATGAGCGCGCCCGGAAAGCCTGTCCAGAGCCGCCCGCGGCGCCGACGCCGTCAGCCTCGCTCAAGCCGGATCGGGCGGGTCGACAGGGCGCTCGCGCTCGCGCAGGTCGCGGCGCCGGACCTTGCCGGTCGTGGTCAGCGGCAGCTCGTCCAGAAACGCGATCTGGCGGGGGTACTCGTGGGCAGCCAGGCGCTCGCGCACGAACGCCTGGATCGAGCGCTCGAGCTCGACGCCCGGCGTCTGGCCGGGCTTGGGCACGACGAACGCCTTGACCACCTCGCCCCGGATCGGATCGGGGATGCCGATCACGGCGCAAAGCGCCACCGCCGGATGCTTCGCCAGGCAGTCCTCGACCTCCGAGGGCCCGATCCGGTAGCCAGCACTGCTGATCAGGTCGTCCTCGCGGCCGAGATAGGTGAGGTAGCCCGCCTCGTCCCGGCGCCCGAGGTCGCCGGTCAGCAGCCAGTCGCCCCGGAACTTGGCGGCCGTCGCCGCGGGGTTGTTCCAGTAGCCGAGGAACATCACCGGGTCCGGCCGGCGGATCGCGATCGCGCCGCTCACGCCCGGGGCCGCCGGCTCGCCGTGCTCGTCGAGCACGCTCACCTCGTGGCCCGGGACCGGCATCCCCATGCTGCCGGGCTTGAGCGGCAGGATGCGGGCATTGTTGCCGACCACGAGATTGGCCTCGGTCTGGCCGTAGAACTCGTTGATGGTGAGGCCGAAGGTGCTCTCGCCCCACGCGATCACGTCGTCGCCGAGCTTCTCGCCGCCGGAGGCGAGCGAGCGCAGCCGCACCCCGAGCGCGTGCGGCTGGACGGCGGCCTGGCGCAGGAGACGAAGCGCGGTCGGCGGCAGAAACACGTTCCTGACCTCATGGCGCGCCATCAGCCGGGCCGCGGCCTCGGGATCGAACTTGCCGCCGGGCCCGACGACCACCGGCACCCCGAAGTAAAGCGACGGCATCAGCACATCCATCAGGCCGCCGATCCAGGCCCAGTCTGCGGGCGTCCAGAAGCGATCGCCGGGCTGGGGGAAGAAATCGTGCGGCAGCTGCACCCCCGGCAGGTGGCCGAGCAGCACGCGGTGCGCGTGCAAAGCGCCCTTGGGCGGGCCGGTGGTGCCCGAGGTGTAGATCAGGACCGCCGGATCGTCGGCGCCGGTCGGGACGTTCGTGAAACGGTCGCTCGCCCGCGCCAGGGCGGCGTCCAGATCGGATGCGCCCGGCCCGCCGCCATCGGTCGCGAGCACCTGCGCCAGCGCCGGGAGGTCGGCGCGCAGGCCCGCGAGCTTGCCGGCGCCGGCCGGGTCGGTGATCACCGCCCTGGCACCGCTGTCGGCCAGCCGGAAGCCGAGCGCCTCGGGCCCGAACAGGCTGAACAGCGGCACCGCGACCGCGCCGAGCTTGTAGACCGCGAGGTGCGCCAGCAGGGTTTCCAGGCGCTGGCCGAGCAGGATCCCGACCCGCTCGCCCGGCCCGATGCCGGTCGCCCGAAGCACGTTCGCGAGCCGGTTGGCGCCGCGCTGCAGATCGAGAAAACCGTGCCGGCGAAGCTCGCCCGGGCGCCGTTCCTCGATCAGGGCCAGTCGGTTGTCGGGGCCGGCGTGGCGATCGCAGATCGCGGCCGCGAGGTTGAAGGCCTGCGGGATCTGCCAGCGGAAGGTCCGCCGCAGGGTCTCGAAGTCGTCGGCCGGCTGCAGCATGTCCCGATGCTCTGCGCTTGCCCTGCGCTTGCCCCCGCTGGGCCGCGCAGCCCGGCTGCGCGCCCTTGCTGGCCCGTGGCGATCCGGTGTAAGGAGCGCCTTAACCTGAAGCTAGCCATGGTTCGGGATCCTGCCAAGCGGTGCGCCAGCCGCGCCGAGCAGCGATCGCAACCCGCGCGCCGCCGGACCGGGCGCCGCCGCCACCGAGGAGCCGCATGTCAGCCAAGGTCGCCTTGATCACCGGGGTCACCGGCCAGGATGGCGCCTATCTCGCCGAGCTGCTGCTCGCCAAGGGCTACGTCGTCCACGGCGTCAAGCGGCGGTCGTCGTCGTTCAACACCGGCCGGGTCGATCACCTCTACCTCGACCCGCACGAGCACGACACCCGCTTCTTCCTGCATCACGGCGACCTCACGGATGCCACCAACCTGATCCGCCTGGTCCAGGAGACCCAGCCCGACGAGATCTACAATCTCGCCGCCCAGAGCCACGTCCAGGTCAGCTTCGAGACCGCCGAGTACACCGCCAACGCCGACGGCATCGGCACGCTCCGGCTGCTCGAGGCGATCCGGATCCTCGGCATGGGCGGGCGGGTCCGCTTCTACCAGGCGTCGACCTCGGAGCTCTACGGCAAGGTCCAGGAAGTGCCGCAGCGCGAGACCACGCCCTTCTATCCGCGCAGCCCCTACGCCGCGGCCAAGCTCTACGCCTACTGGATCACGGTCAATTACCGCGAGGCGTACGGCTACCACGCCTCGAACGGCATCCTGTTCAACCACGAGAGCCCGCTGCGGGGCGAGACCTTCGTCACCCGCAAGATCACCCGCGCGGTCGCGGCGATCGAGCTCGGCCTGCAGGAGCGGCTCTACATCGGCAATCTCGATGCCAAGCGCGACTGGGGCCACGCCCGCGACTACGTCGAGGGGATGTGGCGGATCCTGCAGCAGGACCAGCCCGACGACTACGTGCTCGCGACCGGCGAGACCCACAGCGTGCGCGAGTTCATCGAGCGCGCGTTCGCCTGTGTCGGCCGGACGATCGCCTGGCAGGGCGCGGCCGAGGACGAGGTCGGGATCGACCGGCGCAGCGGCCAGGAGCTGGTCCGGGTCGACAAGCGCTATTTCCGGCCGACCGAGGTCGATCTTCTGCTCGGCGACCCGAGCAAGGCGCTGGCCAGGCTCGGCTGGCGGCACCGGACCAGCTTCCCCGACCTGGTGCGTGAGATGGTCGAGGCCGATCTGGTGGCGGTCGAGCGCGAGGGGCGCAACGGCCTGGACTGACGGGCCGGACAAGCGAGGCAAGGGCACCATGAGCGAGGCTGGCCGCATTCCGGTCATCTACCCGGTCGCCGGCAAGCGGATCTGGGTCGCGGGCCACCGCGGCATGGTCGGCAGCGCGCTGGTGCGCCGGCTCGAGCGGGAGCGGTGCGAGCTCCTGACCGCGACCCGCGAGGAATGCGACCTCGGCCGCCAGGACGAGGTCGAACGCTGGATGGACCGCAGCCGGCCGCAGGTCGTGATCGTGGCCGCGGCCAAGGTCGGCGGCATCCTCGCCAACGACCGCTACCCGGCCGATTTCCTCTACGACAACCTGATGATCGAGGCGAACGTCATCCACGCTGCGCGGAGCGTCGGGGTCGAGAAGCTCCTGTTCCTCGGCTCGAGCTGCATCTACCCCAAGCTCGCGCCGCAGCCGATGGCGGAGGACTGCCTGCTGACCGGCCCGCTGGAGCCGACCAACCAGTGGTACGCGATCGCCAAGATCGCCGGGATCAAGCTCTGCCAGGCCTACCGGCGCCAGTGGGGCTGCGATTTCATCAGCGCGATGCCGACCAACCTTTATGGCCCGGGCGACAATTTCGATCTGATGTCGAGCCACGTCGTGCCGGCGCTGATCGCCAAGATGCACGCCGCCAAGGCGGCGGGCGCCGACGAGGTCGAGATCTGGGGCACCGGCCGGCCGCGGCGCGAGTTCCTGCACGTCGACGACCTCGCGGATGCCTGCGTCCATCTGCTCCAGGTCTACAGCGACGAGCTGCACATCAACGTCGGCTGCGGCGAGGATCTGACCGTCGCCGAGCTCGCCGAGGCGGTCCGCACGGTGGTCGGGTTCCAGGGCCGGCTGCGCTACAACAGCGAGCGGCCCGATGGCACGCCCCGCAAGCTGCTCGACACCGCCCGCCTCACGGCCCTCGGCTGGCGGCCGAGGATCGCGCTCCAGGCCGGGCTGGCCGACGCCTATCGCTGGTATCGCGAGCGGGTGGTCGCCGAGGCCGCCTGACGCGCGCGGCGATGGTCGCCCCGGCTGTTGCCTCCGGTCCGTGACAGCCGGAATCGGCCGTGATAGACAGTCCGCGGCTTGGCTTCCGGCCGCGGGCCCTGCTTCCGGCCGCGACGGCCGCACCCGAGGGCAGTCCGAGCAGCGACGCAGCCAGACCTGTGAACGAAGCGACAACTCACCTGCGCGCGGCGCCGCCGGCCGTGCGCGAGATCTCGATCCCGGGCCTGGTCCAGACGACGTGGCGCGGCCTGTGGCTGCTGCTGGCGGTGGTGATCCTCTGCGTGCTGGTGACGGCGATCGGCCTCAGGATGCGCCCGCCGGTCTACACCGCGACCATGATCGTGGCCCCGGCCCAGACCGACCTCAGTGGCGCCAGCCAGCTGGCGAGCGAGATCGAGGAATTCGCGAGCCTTGCGACCCTGGCGCAGACGCCCGCCAAGGTCGAGCACGTCTCCAACCTCGAGCGCTATGCCCAGCTGTTCGGATCGACCGCGCTGGCGGCCCGGCTGCAGGCGGAGCACAAACTGCTGCAGACCGTGTTCGCCGGCCAATGGGACGCCGAGCACCAGACGTGGCATCCGCCCCGGGGCGCTCTGGCCAGGGTCAAGGGCGCGGTGCTCCGCTTTTTCAGCTATCCGGCGTGGACCGAGCCGGACCTCGACAGCCTGGCCGAATGGCTCGGCGATCAGATCGATGTCGAGCGGATCGGCCAGAGCTCGATCTTTCGCATATCGATGACCCATCCGCGACCCCAGTTCGCGGTCTCGGTGATCGAGATGGCGCACCGGGCTGCGGACGCCCTGTTGCGGGAGGAAGCGCAGGACCGGATCGGCCGCCAGATCGGCGAGGTCGAAAGCGAGATCGCTTCGGTCACCAGCCCGAGCCACAGGCAGGCCCTGGAGCAGATGCTGGCCGAGCAGTACCAGGCCCAGGCGCTGCTGCGCGTCAATCAGCCCTACGCCGCCCAGATCCTGGTGCCGGCCTCGGCGGGCGGCGCGCCGAGCTCGCTCAATCCGCTGCTGACCCTCGAGCTGGCCGCGGTCGTCGGCGTGATCCTGGGCCTGTTCGCCGTCTTCCTGCGCGACGCC
>CAVWPO010000010.1:0-43572 GCA_963756905.1 uncultured Alphaproteobacteria bacterium | reverse complement strand
AAGGTGATCTGGGCGTATCAGAACACCGCGGCGGGCGAGGTCAAGCGGTACGAGGGTCACATCGCCAAATACATGGGGGATGGCGTGCTCGCCTACTTCGGCTGGCCGCAGGCGCATGAGGACGACGCCGAGCGGGCGGTCAGGGCCGGGCTCGCGATCGTCGATGGACTGGCGGGGCTAAAGACGCCTGCGGGCGCGCCGCTCGCGGCCCGGGTCGGTATCGCGACCGGTCTGGTCATGGTCGGCGAGCTGATCGGCGAAGGGGCGGCGAAGGAGCAGACCGTGGTAGGCGAGACGCCGAACCTCGCGGCGCGGCTCCAGGCGCTGGCAGGGCCGGGCAGCGTGGTTATCAGCCAGGCGACCCGCCGGCTCGTCGGCACCCTGTTCGAGCTGGCTGACCTCGGCCCGCTGCGCCTCAAAGGCTTCGCAAGGCCGCTGGCCGCTTGGCAGGTGGTCGGCCTCGGCGACGCCGAAAGCCGCTTCGAGGCGATGCATACGAGCGGCCTCACGCCGCTGGTCGGCCGCGAGCACGAGCTCGCCCTGCTCCTCGACCGCTGGGCGCTGGCCGAGGGTGGCGAGGGTCAGGTGGTGCTGCTCTCGGGCGAGCCCGGGATTGGCAAGTCGCGGATCACCCAGGCCTTCCTCGAGCGGCTTGCGAGCAGGCCCCACACGTGCCTGCGCTATTATGGCTCGCCCTACCACACCGACAGCGCGTTTCATCCGATCATCGCGCAGCTGGAGCGCGCCGCCGGCTTCGGCCGGGACGATCCGGCCCCGGTCAAGCTCGACAAGCTCGAGGCGGTGCTCGGCCAGGCGAGCGAGCGGGTCACCGAGGTCGCGCCGTTGCTGGCAGCGCTCCTGTCGATCCCGAGCGAGCGGCGCTACCCGCGGCTCAATCTGACGCCGCAGACGCAGAAGGCGAGGACCTTCGAGGCGTTGCTCGCGCAGCTCGAGGGCTTGGCCAGCGCGCAGCCGGTTGTCATGATCTTCGAGGACGCCCACTGGATCGACCCGACCACGAACGAGCTGTTCGCGCTGGTGATCGATCGCCTGCAACGCCTGTCGATCCTGCTCCTCATCACGTTCCGGCCGGAGTTCACGCCGCCCTGGGCCGGCCATGCCCCGATCACGACCTTGACCCTCAACCGCCTCGGCCGCAGCCAGGGTGCGGCGATGGTGGCGCGGTTGACCGATGGCAAGGCGCTACCGGCTGAGGTTCTGCAGCAGATCCTTCAGAAGACCGACGGCGTGCCGCTGTTCGTCGAGGAGCTGACCAAGACGGTGCTGGAATCCGGCCTGCTCCGCAATGCCGGCAATCGCTTCGAGCTCACCGGGCCCCTCCCATCGCTCGCTATTCCGACGACTTTGCACGACTCGCTGATGGCCAGGCTAGATCGGCTCGCCCCTGTGAAGGAGGTGGCCCAGATCGGCGCGGTCATCGGTCGCGAGTTCGCGCACGACCTGCTCGCCGCGATCTCTCCGTTACCCGAGGACCAGCTGGGCGACGCCCTCGACCAACTGATCGCCGCCGAGCTGATCTTCCGCCGCGGCACCCCGCCCGACGCCACCTACAGCTTCAAGCACGCCCTGGTCCAGGACGCGGCCTACGGCACCCTGCTCAAGTCCCGCCGCCAGCAGCTCCACGCCCGCATTGCCAAGGCCCTTGAGGAACGCTTCCCCGAAACCGCGCAGACTGAGCCCGCACTTCTCGCCTACCACCTGACGGAAGCCGCCGAGATGGAGCGCGCCGTCGACTACTGGCTCAAGGCGGGGCAGAGGTCGGCCGAGCGCTCGGCGGACCCCGAGGCGGTCGGTCAACTCCGGCGCGGTCTCGAGATCCTCATGGGGCTGCCCGAGTCCGCCCGAGCGCGACCGTATCGAGCTGGAATTCCAGCTCGCGATAGGAACGCCGCTGATCGCGCTCTCCGGCTGGAGCGGTCCGCAGGTGGCTGTGGCCTATGAGCGCGCCAGCGCGCTCTGCGAGCGGCTCGGCAACGCTGAACGTCTCATCCCGGCCCTGTTCGGCCTGGCCAGCAATCGCGTCGTGCGGGGCGAGACGCGTACCGCGCAGCGCTTGGCGGAGCGATGTCGCACCTTGGCCAAACGCAGCGGCAACCCGGCGCACCAGCTCTTGGGCCATCGGGCCATGGGTGCGGCATTGATGCAACTCGGCGCGTTGCGCGAGGCCCGATCGGAGTTCGAGAGGATCAGCGAGCTGTACGACCCCGAACGCGATCGGGACCTGGCCGCTCGCTGCGTCACCGACCCTCGCGCCTCAGGGTTGTCTTTCCTGTCGTTGGTGGTGTGGCTGACAGGCTACCCGGACCAGGCGAGACGCACGGCGCGCGAGGGGTTCCGGTGCGCCGCCGAGCTCGAGCACGCCAATACCAGCGGCCACCTCCGCCTCCACGGAGGCGCGCAACTCGCCGAACTCCTTCGCGACGTCGGTGCCGCCCGCGCGCACGCCGACGCCGTGATCGCCTTGGCTGCCGAGCATCACATGCCGTACTGGCGTGGTCACGGTACGGTCATCCGCGGATGGGTGGCCGCTCGGGAAGGGCGCCCTGAGGCCGGGGCCCTTCTGGTTCGTCAGGGCATCACCGAGCTCGATGCGCTCGGCACCGCGTTCCATCGCTCGCACTATCTGGGGATCCTCGCTCGTATCCATGCCGAGAGCGGCGATTGCACGACGGGTCTAGAACTCCTTGGCGAGGCGTACGATGGAGTGCGGCGCACCGAGGAGTACCTCTGGCAGGCCGAGCTGCATTGGATCGAGGGCGAGCTGCTGTCCATGTCGGGAGCACCCCGCGCCCGGGTCGAGGCGTGTTTCACCGAGGCGCTTGAGGTGGCTCGTCGGCAGGAGGCCAAGTCCTTCGAGCTGCGGGCCGCATCGAGTCTCGCCCGTTTCTGGGCTGACCAAGGCAAGCGCGCCCACGCCCACGACCTCCTCGCGCCCGTCTATCACTGGTTTGGCGAGGGCTTCGACACCGCCGACCTCAAGGAGGCGAAGGCGCTGCTCGACGAGTTGAAGTGAGTTCTGAGAAAAAGCAGCGTCTCGATCAGCTGCTCGTCGAGCGCGGGCTCGTCGAGAGCCGGGCCAAGGCGCAGGCGCTGGTTCTGGCCGGTCAGGTCTTCTCGGGTGAGCGGCGGCTGGACAAGCCGGGGCAGGGGGTGCCGGCCGATCTCGCGCTCGAAGTGCGCAAAGGAAGCTCACCCTACGTCTCCAGAGGCGGCATCAAGCTCGCCCACGGCCTGGATCATTTCGGCATCGATCCCAAGGGCATGGTGGCGCTCGACCTCGGCGCCTCGACCGGCGGGTTCACCGACGTGCTGCTGCAGCGGGGCGCCGACCAAAGTCTACGCCGTCGACGTCGGCCACGGCCAGCTCGACTGGCGGCTGCGCAACGACCCCAAAGTCGTTGTCCTGGAGCGGACCAACGCCCGCTACCTGAACCGCGATCTGATCCCCGAGCCGCTCGACCTCGTGGTCTGCGACGCGAGCTTCATTTCCCTGCAACTCGTCCTTCCGGCGGCGCTTCAACTGACGCATGCCGGCGCCTGGCTGGTCGCCCTGATCAAGCCGCAGTTCGAGGTCGGCAGGGGCCAGGTGGGGAAGGGGGGCGTGGTCCGCGATCCGGCTCTGCACGCCGAGGTCTGCACGGACATCGCCCGCTGGCTCGCCGAGGAGCAGGGCTGGCAGGTCCTGGGGATCACGGAGAGCCCGATCACCGGCCCCAAGGGCAACCGCGAGTTCCTGATCGCCGCGACGCGTCCTTGACGCGCCGGGCCCGATAGTCTAATTCTGGACTATGACAGCGAATTCATCCGTAGTGAGACAGCGACGAGATCGCCCCGGCGGACCGTGACGACGTGGCGCTGCGCGCCTTTTTCCGCCTGGTCGAGCTCTGGGGCCTCAGCATGGAGCAGGCGCGCGTGCTGCTCGGCCGGCCGTCGCGGGCCACCCTCTACAATTGGAAGGCGGGCAAGGCCAGGAGCCTGCCCCACGACACCTTGCACCGGATCAGCTATCTGCTCGGCATCTACAAGGCGCTCCAGATCCTCTACCAGGACCCGGCGCTGGCCGACGCCTGGATCGGGCGACCGAATGCGGCCTTCGGCGGCCAGAGCGCCATTCAGCGCATGCTCGCGGGCGACATGACCGACCTCGCCGCGGTCCGCGCCCATCTGGATGCCGCCCGCGGCGCCTGGACGTGACTTTCGAGCCGACCGATGAGCCGCCGGAGCGGCGCGTCCGCTGGCCGGCGGCGCAGCGCATCCTGCCGTCCCGCTTCCCGCCGATCCAGCTGTTCGAGCGCCTGACCGACGACCCCGGCGACTGGGAGCAGCTGGCGGCGATCGAGAGCCTGACCAACCCGCGCCTGCGCGACGAGATCGGCCTGATCCGCCTCGTGCCGGCCGAGGAGCGGGTGAGCGGGCCGGGGGCGAGCTGGGTGATGGCCTCGTTCACCCATCTGAACCCCGAGGGCTCGCGCTTCAGCGACGGCAGCTACGGCGTCTACTACGCCGCCCGCGAGCTTGTGACCGCGATCGCCGAGACCGTCTTCCACCTCGGCCGGTTCTACGCCGCCACCGCCGATCCGCCCCACGCCGAGGACATGCGCATACTCAGCGGCCGGATCGATGCCCGCTTTCACGACCTCAGGGGCGGCGACCGGCTCTGGCAGTCCTGCCTCGATCCGGAGGATTATGCAGCCAGCCAGGCGCTCGGCCTCAGACTGCGCGCCGGCGGCAGCAACGGCCTCGTCTGGCCGAGCGTCCGCCACGCCGGCGGCCAGTGCCTGGGCGCCTTCCGGCCCAAGGCGGTCGGCATCCCGGTCCAGGGCCGGCACCTGCGCTACCACTGGGACGGCGCGCGGATCAGCCGCTACTTCGACTACACCCTGGAGCGCTGGATCAGCCTCCCGCCACCCGGTTGAGCCGCTCGAAGCCCGCCTCCAGGTCGGCGATCAGGTCGTCCGGGTCCTCGAGCCCGGCGTGGATCCGGATGTTGGGGCAGCGGTCGTCCCAGCGGGTCGCGGTGCGGTAGCGCTCGGGGTGGACCGGCATGATCAGGCTCTCGTAGCCGCCCCAGGACGCGCCGAGGCCGAACAGCTCGAGGCCGTCGATCAGGGCATGCCAGGCGGCGGTCGGGCAGGGCTTCAGGAGCATCCCGAACAGGCCGCAGGCGCCGGTGAAATCCCGCCGCCAGAGCGCGTGGCCCGGGTCGTCGGGCAGCGCCGGGTAGAGCACCCGCTCGACCTCCGGCCGCCCCTTGAGCCAGGTCGCGAGCCGGAGCGCATTGGCCTGATGACGCTCGAGCCGGACCGAGAGCGTGCGCAGGCCCTTCAGCGCCTGGTAGCAGTCGTCCGGCGACACGTAGGCGCCGAGATCCTGCAGGCCATGGCGCAGGCGCTCGTAGAGCGGCAGGGCGCAGCTGACCGTGCCCATCATCAGGTCCGAATGGCCGCCGATGTATTTGGTCGCCGCCTGGATGCAGAGGTCGACACCCACCTGCAACGGCTTGAAATAAAGCGGCGTCGCCCAGGTGTTGTCGATCATGGTGAGGATGCCCAGGCGCCTTGCGACCTCGACGATCGCCGGCACGTCCTGGACCTCGAAGGTCAGCGAGCCCGGCGACTCCAGGAACACGACCTTGGTCTTCGGACGGACCAGCGCCTCGATCCCGGCGCCGATCAGGGGGTCGTAGTAGGTGGTCTCGACGCCGAAGCGGGCGAGCACCCGGTCGCAGAACTGGCGGGTCGGCGCATAGGCGCTGTCGACCATCAGCAGGTGGTCGCCGGCCGCGAGGAAGGCCAGGAGCGTCTGGGCGATCGCGGTCTTGCCCGAGCCGGTCACCATGGCCCCATGGCCGCCGTCGAGGGCGGCGATCGCGTCCTCGAGCGCGAAGGTGGTGGGCGTGCCGGCGCGGCCGTAGGAGACGCCCCGCAGCTGGCGCGGCCGCTCGAACGCCTCGACCGAGGGCGACAGGATGGTCGAGGCGCGGTAGACCGGCGGGTTGACGACCCCGAAGTTGCTCGCCGGATCACGCCCGGCGGTGACCAGCACCGTCTCGTCCCTCATGGCCCCGCCTTCGCTCGTCGGTTGGCCCGGATCGCGGCCACCGGTTGCGCCCGGGCGCGCGTCCACGACCGGGCACGCCCGCGCGCGTCGAGTTTTGCCGCTTTCGAGCCGCTTGGCTAGCCCGTGCATGCGACCCCTATGCGACCCCTGGCGCGGCCGGTCGACGCCAGGCGGCGGCGCCGGCCGCAGGCGTATCATCGTGCTGCGGTCGCCCGCCCCCGGACCGCGGGGCTGGATTTTGCGGCGCCCCTGTGGCAAGACCCGAACAACGGCCGGTCGGATGGCGTGGTCGGCAAGCCTGGCGTGGCGCCCGGGAGGCGCGTTGGCGCCGATCCGGGCAACAGTCTTGCCAGCCCGGCGGGCAGATTGAAACAAGGAGGACCGTTCATGCGTCTAGCAACCACTTTGCTCGTGGCCGGCGCGGCGGCGCTGCTCGCGCCGATCGGCACGGCCAAGGCCGGCGCGACCCTGGATGCGGTCAAGAAGAAGGGCTTCGTCCAGTGCGGCGTCAGCACCGGGCTCGCGGGCTTCTCCAACCCCGATGACGCCGGCAACTGGTCCGGGCTCGACGTCGACGTCTGCCGCGGTGTCGCCGCCGCGATCTTCGGCGACGCCAAGGCGGTCAAGTTCACGCCGCTCACCTCCAAGGAACGCTTCACCGCGCTGCAGTCGGGCGAGATCGACGTGCTGTCGCGCAACACGACCTGGACCCTCTCCCGCGACTCGGCCCTCGGCCTCGACTTCACCGGCGTCACCTACTACGACGGCCAGGGGTTCATGGTGCCGAAGTCGCTGGGCGTCAAGAGCGCGCTCGAGCTCGATGGCGCCTCGATCTGCGTCCAGACCGGCACGACCACCGAGCTCAATCTCGCCGACTATTTCCGCGCCAACAAAATGTCCTTCTCGCCGGTCAACTTCGAGCGCTCGGACGAGGCGCGCGCGGCCTACGAGCAGGGCCGCTGCGATGCCTTGACCACCGACCAGTCCGGCCTCTACGCCGACCGCACCGGCCTCAAGAACCCGGACGATCACATCATCCTGCCCGAGGTGATCTCCAAGGAGCCGCTCGGCCCGGCCGTGCGCCATGGCGACAACGAGTGGGGCGACGTCGTCCGCTGGACCCTCTATGCCATGGTCGAGGCCGAGGATCTGGGCGTGAGCTCGGCCAACGTCGACGACCAGAAGGCGAAGTCGACCAATCCGGAGGTGCGCCGCCTGCTCGGGGTCGAGGACGAGATGGGCAAGGACCTCGGCCTGCCCGCCGACTGGGGCTACCAGATCATCAAGCAGGTCGGCAATTACGGCGAGATGTTCGAGCGCAATGTCGGCATGAACACGCCGCTCAAGATCGCCCGCGGCCTGAATGCGCAGTGGAAGGACCACGGCCTGCAATACGCCATGCCGATCCGCTGACCCCGACCGCTCACCGGGTCCTCGGGAGCACCCCCGGGGACCCGGTGGACGACGGTGGCCGCAGTGGGCGTCAAAGCCGAACATCGGCCGGCGGCGGACTTCACCGGTGCTCGATTGAGATGAAAATTGCCAGGCTTCGAAAGGTAGGCGTCTACATCCTCGCGGCGGACAAGGGCTCGGCTGCCATCAGCATCAAGAACGTCGCCACGGGCGAATTCAGGCAGTATCGGTCCGGCCGGCGGCTCGAGGAGAACATGGCCGCGCTCGCCGAACTCCTGGAAAGCGGCATCAGCCTGACCGAAGCGATCGAACGCCTGGAGCATTCTGAAGCTCGACGCCGTGACGTCCGGGGTCGTTTCCTTGCCCGGTAAAGGGCTCCGAGCGCGTTTCCGCCACTGACCCCGTTGCCGCCAAACCCCGGTTCCTGCGAGCAGCCGTCGCGACTGCGGTCGGGGCTGCGGTCTCAACGATGAGCCGGATCCGTCGGGGTGGGCCACATGCACGCGGCCTCGTCCGGAGCGGGCCGCCCGCCCGTGCTACCAGGCCGACCGCTGGACCCGAGCTCGTCGGCTGGTGGCCACGGTCGAGTGGCTCGACCCGCGCGTCGGCTTCGGATCGATGACCTGCGGCCCTGGCCGCCGCCGCTCCCGGCATGAGGGCGTGAGCGGAATGCCGGCAAAGCACGCGGTCAGGTGCGCCCATGATCGACCGAAGGCTGCCCGACCCGCCCAGAGAGCCAGGCGCGAGCCTCAGCGTGGCGGCTGTCAGCAGGCTCACGGGCATGCCCGACCCGCCGGAGACTTGCCTCATGCGGCAGACCGATGCATCATCAGGGTTGAGGAGCCGGCATATGGGAAATGTCGGCGAATACCAAACAATCCCGTCAGGAGGGACATAGAGATGCAACGTCTGCTCGGGTTGGCAGCGGCAACAGCCCTGATTCTCAGCGCGACGCTCGCGCATGCCGACACCATCACCGGCTACGTCAAGAACCTCGATACCGCCCACAACCGCTTCTCGATCGGCGACGAACTGTTCAACGCCTCCCCCAGCAACACCGTCGGGGTGTCGGTCGATGAACTCAAAGAGGGCGACAAGGTGACGGTAACCTACTCGAAGGGCACTTCGGGTATGGGAAGCAACGCGCGCTCGATCACCATGGTCGAGCCCGCGCCCGTGGTGGCGTCGCAGTCGCTGGCCGGGTACGTCGTAGAGAGCTGCAAGACGGAGCTCCAGACCTATTGCAGCCAGGTGACCCCGGGCCAGAACCGGCTGCTCGCCTGTCTCTACGCCCACGGCGACAAGCTCTCCAGCCAGTGCGAGACGGCGCTCTACCAATCGGCATCGGCACTCGATCGGGCGATCAGCAATATGGCCTATCTCGCCGACCAGTGCCGCGCCGACATCGACAGCAAGTGCGCCAACGTCCAGCCCGGCAATGGTCGGATCGCTCAGTGTCTCGCAGACCACAAGGACACCCTGAGCCCGTCCTGCACCCAGGCGATCGGCGCAGTCCGCGCGCAGATGGACTAGGGAGCAGCGATCGCAGCGGCGCTTCGAGAATCGCCGTTTTCAACACCCTGTCCTGCGGTCTACAGATGGCTGAGACACCGCCTTGTGCGTAGAGAAGAAGTGCAAGGAGGTGAACATGGACCCGACCCGCAGGAGACGCTGACCCGGCGCGCGATCCGCTGACCGCGCCGGGCCAGCGTTTGCGGCGCCGGTTGACGTCGGCGAAATCGAAGCCCGCGGCGACGCGGCGGATGCTGCACGCCGAACCCCGGCATGACAACAAGTCTTTTGCACCTGCGGCGCGCCGCAGGTGCAAATCATGCCTACTTCATTCCCAAATGATTCCCGGTCATGAGCTAGGCCAACAGCTTCCTGGCGGTCCCAAGCGTCCGACCTCCGGGCCAGCCTCCCGCAGAGCCTCGACATCGAGACCTTCGCCCGGGTCGCCTGGCTGGGCGCGCGGGGTTGCGACGAGCTGCAGGGCGACGACTTCGGCACGATGCCGCCGGCGCCCGAACCCGCCTCCCTGCCGGCGGCCGCGGACGCTTCGGGTCGCGGGCGCTGCGGCGGCGGGCGCCGATATCCGCTCGCCGCGTTCGCCTGAGCGCCGGCCCGTTGCCGCCCTGCCAGGGGCGCCCGTCCGCGGTCGCAGGGTTGGCTCGCCCGGCCGGGCTCCCTAAACTCGGCTGCCGAACCTCAGCCGCGAAGGCCAGCCATGCCGATCGTCGAACGCGACCCCTGGCGCATGCAGTACTTCGAGCACGTCGCCTGCCCCGAAGCCGTGTTCGTGCCGACCGAGGACGGCGATGCCTACCAGCTGTTCCCGAAGTTCCGCTGGATCTACAACAAGCTCCTGATCGCCGAATCCCAGGGCCTGGTCTGCGGCCTGCACGGCATGGCGCCCGACGCCTTCCCGGTGTTCTCCAAGCCCGTCTACAACATGCGCGGCATGGGCGCCGGCAGCCGGATCTTCAGGACCCTGCGCGACTACCAGCTGAACCAGAAGCCCGGCCACATGTGGATGGAGCTGCTCAAGGGCGAGCACGTCTCGACCGACGTCGCGGTCGCCGGCGGCGCGCCCCGATGGTGGCGCCACGTGACCGGCAAGGCGATCGACGAGGGCATGTTCGACTACTGGACCGTGCTCGCCGAGGCAAGGCCCCTGATCGAGAGCTACTGCGCCGCGTGGCTTGGCGCCAACCTCGGCGGCTACACCGGCATGGTCAACTTCGAGACCATCGACGCCCGCATCATCGAGGTCCACCTGCGCTTCTCCGACCAGTGGCCGGACCTCTACGGCGCCGGCTGGGCCGAGGCCCTGGTCCGCCTCTACGCCGAGGGCGTCTGGGACTACGCCGACGACGACCGGCGGGACGGCTACAGCGTCGTCCTGTTCGGCCCGCACGGGCTCCAGTACTGGCACCCCGATCCCGAGCTGATCGCCGAGCTCCTGAAGGCCCCGGCGCTGACCAGCGTCCAGATCACCTTCCACGAGGACAAGCCGCCCAGGGCCCACTCGATGCCGCCTGGCGGCTTTCGCCTGGCGATCATCAACGGCTTCGACCTGGAAGCCGGCCGCGCCGCCCGCGAGCGCCTGGCGCTGCGCTTCTGGGCGACCCAGCGCATCGTCCCCCGCCGCCCCCGCCGCAAGGCCGCGCTGACGCCTTAGCTGGCCCCAGCGGTCTTGTATGTACGAACGTGCATCCCATATCATGCATGAAGCCGTTGCAGGCTTCGATTGGGACGTGGGCAACCTGACCAAATGCCAGCAGCACGGCGTCTCGGTCGCGGAGATCGAGGGCCTCTTCACCGGGCCTCATACGATCAGCGTGGACGTGGAGCATTCCCTTGCCGAGGAGCGTCTCAGGGCCATCGGCAAGACCCGCTCGGGCCGGTCGGTCTTCCTGGTGTTCACGCTTCGCGAGCGCGACGGACAAGCCTACATCCGGCCCATCAGTGCCCGCTACATGCACCGGAAGGAGGTCGAGCACTATGAACAAGAAAATCCCGCGGTTTCGCACTGACGAGGAAGCCGAGCGCTTCGTCGCGGAGGCCGATCTCACCGAGTATGACCTCTCCCAGTTCAAGCCGGTGCGGTTCGAGTTCGAGAAGAAGGCGGCCCGCGTCAACATGCGCCTGCCCGAGACCCTCCTGAACGCGGTCAAGGCCCGCGCCGAGGCGCGCGGCATCCCCTACCAGCGCTTCATCCGCGAGGCCCTCGAACAGGCGATCGCCCGCGACTGACCCAGGCCCCCGATCCTCGTCGCAGCGGCTCAGGCCGGGGAGAGCACGTGGATCACCCGGCTGGCGATCAGGTCCCTGGTCCTCTCCGCGTAGGCCTTCATGTGCGGCGCCGCGGCATGGGCCTTGAGCGCGTCCAGGCTCGCCCACTGCTCGACCACGACGAAGGCATCCTCGCCGAACCGGGTCTGGATGGCGCCGGCACCCTCGGCATCGACGGTCGCCACATAGTCGATGCAGCCCTCCTCGGCGCGCACCGCAGGCACATTGGCCTTGAAAATCTGCAGCAGCTCGGCGCGCTTGCCGGGCTTGGCGACAAGAATGGCCAGGACATGAACGGTCGGCATCGGGCGGCTCCTCGTCAGCGTTCGCAGAGCACAGGGTTACCGATTTCCGCCCCGGCGGACAACCGCGACCCGGTCCGGACCTCAGGGCACGCTGTAGACGTCATCGAGGGGCTGCCCGAGCGCCGCCCCGCCGACCGCCCCGAGCCCGCAGCCGAGCGCCGCCGCAGGCGCGGTCCCGGCGAGCGCGGCGCCGCCGGTCGCAAGGCCGGCGCCGAGGCTCAGCGTGGTCGCGGCCATCGAGCCCGCAACGCAGCCCATGGCCGCCCCGGCGACCGCATGCCGATGCCGGTACAGGACCACGCCGCCGACCACGATCGCCTCGCGCGCCTGGTCGAGCAGGCTCTGCTCGGCCGCCCGCGCCGCATCCCAGCCCTGCGCGAGCTGCTCCGACCAGCCCGCCTCGGCCCGCCCGGACACGAGCCCCACGGCCAGCCCGGCCAACAACGCCCAGCCGCGCAACCCCCGTCCAGCCTGGTTCATCGTCGCCTCCACCGCGCCCGCGTCCGACCAAGCCCTTGAACTAGCGCGAACCGGCGCCGCGCCCAGCCACTCTTGCTTACGAAGGCAACAGGCAGCTTGTGAGCCACAACGTAGCTCACGATATGTAGGCTTGCCATCCGAGGAGCCAGACATGCCCGCAAATGACGTCGTGCGCGCGCGCATCGACCGGAAGGTCAAGGAGCAGGCGGCCGCGATTCTCGCCGCCGCCGGCCTGACGATCTCCGACGCCTTCCGCATGATGCTGATGCGGACGGTTGCCGACAAGGCGCTGCCGTTTGATCCCCTGGTGCCGAATGCGGAGACCATCGACGCCATGAAGGCCGCGCGCCGCGGCGAGCTGGTGACGGTCGGCGGCGTCGAGGAGCTCATGGCCGATCTGCATGCGGACGATTAAGCGCACCAGTCGGTTCAAACGCGACTACAAGCGCGAGGCGAGGGGGCAGCATCGAGCGACGCTTGATCGGGAGCTCCGGATGGTCGTCTCGCTGCTCGCGGCCGATGCCGTGCTACCTGAGAGATACCGCGACCACTTCTTGGCCGGTGACTGGAAGGATCATCGCGACTGCCACATCAAGCCCGATCTGGTGCTGATCTACCGCAAGCCGGACGACGAGTCGCTGGAACTGGTCCGTCTCGGCTCCCACAGTGAGCTAAGCTTATAGCGACCGGTTCAGAAGGGTGACACGAATGCCGACCGCGCACGACGACGAGACCTTCCTCCGCCGCGCCATCGCCGTCGCGGCCCGTGCCCGCGCCAACGGCAACCATCCCTTCGGCGCGCTGCTGGTCGGGCCGGATGGCGCCGTTCTGCTCGAGGCCGAGAACACCGTCGTCACCGAGCACGACGCCACCGGCCACGCCGAGCGCAACCTGATGGCCCTCGCCTCGCGCCGGTTCCCGCGCGACCTCCTCGCCCGCTGCACCATGTACACCAGCACCGAGCCCTGCGCGATGTGCGCCGGCAGCGTCTACTGGGCCGGCGTGCGGCGCGTCGTTTACGGGCTGGCCGAGCGCGACCTGCTCGCGCTGACCGGCGTGCACGCCGACAACCCGACTTTCGATCTGCCCTGCCGCACCGTGTTCGCCGGCGGCCAGCGCCCGACCGAGGTGATAGGTCCTCTGCTCACCGACGAGGCCAAGGCGGTCCACGCCGGCTTCTGGGTCTGAGCGAAGGAAAACAGGGTCAGGACGGCGGCGGGATAGCCTCGGACGGAAACGGGGCGGCTGACGCAGCGACCACGGTTTGGCCGGCGGATGCGCCCGAGTATGGTCAAAAGCAGGCCGATCAGAAAACGAGCCGCAGAAACGGCAGGAGGACTCTTCTTGCCGCCAGAGTAGGCGCGGCCTGCGGTTGGCTGTCCGTAGGGAGCGGACATAGATGGCCAGAGCCTTTGGTTTGAGTTTGAGCGCCGCCGACCGAATCATGCGGTTTCCCTGAGCAGGCTCCAGATCCACCCGAGCAAGGTCAGAACCAGGAAGGGATAGGCAAAGAAGGGCAAGGGCGAGGTCGTCGGCAACAATGGCTCGCCCCAGAAGATCCGGAGCGACGTGACGATGAACAGGACCGCGGCGATGAGGCCGACGGCGCGCACCGCGATCGGGAATTCCCGGGGAATGCTGACGAGCAGGAGCGCTGTGGCCCAGAGCGCGGTGCCGGCTGCGAACGCGGGCACGCTGCCGGCGGCACCCGCCGCCGTCCCCGACAGAAGGACGCTCTCGCCAAGCGCGAAGACGAGAAAGCCCGCGGCCACGAGATCGTTGCCCTGCCGGAAGAATTTCAAGCTGAGCAGGCTCGTCGCCATGACGAGGCCGGCGCTGTCGATCGCCCAGAAGATCTGCTGCAGCTGCGGCTGCCCGACCACGGTCCCGGCCAGCCCGAGCACGGCCCCCAGAGCAAGGCCGCCAGCCGCGATGAGATTCAACCTGCGGGTCGCCATGAGACTCACGCGATGGGGCCAGTCGTTTACCGGGTCGTTGCCGGCGCGCCGCTTCGGGCCGGACCCGTGTTCCGCGCCATCGCGCCGCCCGGCCGCCACGCCGCATTACCAGGCTCGGGGCCCTCAGCTCAAGGGTAGAAGCTCGCGGTCAAGCATCGGCGGCGTCGACGCCAAGCGGGCAGGGGGCTGTTGTCTGGCAATGGGCGACGGGGTTTTACATCTGAGGCTTGTGTCATACGGCTGGAATGGCGCACAAGTGAGCCAGACTGGAGCTAAAGCGACAGCTCAACTTGCCGGTTTGCGACATCGAGATTCCGGCGGTCGGCACGAGCTTCTTGAAGGCTGGCAAGGGGTTGGCGGTCAGGACTCGGGATTGATCCGGCCTCCATCGGATGGAGATCTGGATCGACTTCAATCTGCAAAGTATAAAGTAGATCACTTCCGGCGCATCGTGGCTCACTTGTGTCGTTGCTCCGGGCACATCATGATCTCGTAAAATCGAGTCTGAAGTCGTGATCGGATCAAGCGGCTGGAGGATGAACCGTGATCGGAGGCTGGCGATTGCTCGATTACCAGCAGCGGCTGTCCGTCTTAGATCTCAAGACGAAATCGGAGCGTTGGTAGCAGGTCGACTGGCGGGTTGCGGGCGGACCGGCGGGGCCGTTGAGCGCATGCGGGCAGGGGTTGGCAGCGGGTTTCGTCGCGGCGGCAGACGGCGTATAGAGATTTGACACCGGACGGGCTGGAAGCAGGCGCAGGCATGGACGGACGCAAGCTCGGCGAGATCGTCGAGATCGAGAACGTCTGGATCCCGATGTCGGATGGCTGCCGGATCGCGGCCCGGATCTGGCTGCCCAAGGCTGCCGAGGCGGCGCCGGTGCCGGCGATCCTCGAGTACATCCCCTATCGCAAGCGGGACTTCATGCGGGCGCGGGACGAGCCGATCCACCGCTATTTCGCTCAAAGCGGCTATGCCGCGGTCCGGGTCGATCTCAGGGGATCGGGGGATTCCGACGGCATCCTCCTGGACGAGTACACCCAGCAGGAGCAGGACGACGCGCTCGAGATCATCGCCTGGATCGCCGAGCAGGGCTGGTGCACGGGGGCGGTCGGCATGATGGGCATCTCCTGGGGCGGCTTCAACGCGCTCCAGGTCGCGGCCCTGCGGCCGCCGGCGCTGAAGGCGATCATCACGCTCTGCTCGACCGACGACCGCTACGCCGACGACGCCCACTACATGGGCGGCTGCCTCTTGAACGAGAACCTGCAGTGGGGCTCGATCCTGCTCGCGCACGGCGCCTATCCGCCCGATCCCGAGATCGTCGGCGAGCGCTGGCGCGAGATGTGGCGCGAGCGGATCGAGAACCTGGTGGCGTTCCCGGCGCTCTGGCTGGAGCATCAGTGGCGGGACGCCTTCTGGCGGCACGGCTCGGTCTGCGAGGACTATGGCGCGATCCGCTGCGCGGTCTACGCGATCGGCGGCTGGGCGGATGGCTATTCCAACGCGGTGCCGCGCCTGCTCAAGGGGCTGAGGTGCCCGAAAAAGGGCCTGGTCGGGCCCTGGGCGCATCGTTTTCCCCAAAATGGCGTGCCCGGGCCCGCGATCGGCTTTCTCCAGGAAGCGGTGCGCTGGTGGGACCACTGGCTGAAGGGCATCGATCGCGGGATCATGGCCGAGCCCGCCTACCGGGTCTGGATGCAGGAGAGCGTCGATCCGCAGCCCTTCTATGAGGAGCGGCCCGGCCGTTGGGTCGCGGAGGCCGGCTGGCCCTCGCCCCGGACCCAGAAGCGGCGGCTGTTCCTCAACCCCGGCCGGCTCGAGACGGCGCCGACCCAGGCCGCCAGGCTCGCCTTCTCCTCGCCCCAGACCACCGGCCTGATGGCCGGCGAATGGTGCGCCTTCGGCGCCGAGGGCGAGATGCCGCTCGAGCAGCGGCCCGATGACGGCCGCTCGCTGACCTTCGACACCGGGCCCTTGGCCGAGCGGCTCGAGATCCTGGGCGCGCCGGTGGTCGAGCTCGATCTTGCGGCCGACGAGGCGGACGCGCTGCTCGCGGTGCGCCTGAACGACGTCCAGCCGGACGGCACCTCGACGCTCGTGACCTACGGCCTGCTCAACCTCACCCATCGGGACGGCCACGAGCAGCCCGAGGCGCTCGAGCCCGGCGCCTTCCAGCGCGTCCGGCTGCAGCTCAACGACATCGCGCACGCGTTCCCCGCCGGCCACCGGCTGCGGCTCGCGCTGTCCTCGAGCTACTGGCCGATCGCCTGGCCGTCGCCGGCCCTCGCGGTGCTGACCCTGCGCACCGGCCAGAGCGCGCTCTATCTGCCGGTCCGGCCGCCGGCGGCGGACGACGAGCGGCTGCGCCCGTTCGAGGCGCCGGCGCCCGGCACGCGCCACCGGCCGCGGCCGACGCCGCTGCGGCGCACGATCGAGCTCGATCTCGCCACCAACGAGACCGTCTACACCTTCCAGAGCGGCGAGTTCGACGCCGCCCCCGCCCGCATCGACCCGATCGGCATGGACCTCGGTTATACCTTTTTGAAGCGCCACCGGATCTCCGAATACGACCCCCTTTCGGCCCAGACCGCGGTCGTGCAGCGGACCGTGATGCGCCGGGCCGAGTGGTCGGTCAGGATCGAATGCCGCACCCGTCTGAGCGCGACCCGGACTGACTTTCAGTTCGAGGCCGACCTCGAGGCGTTCGAGGGCGACCAGTCGTTCGCGCGCCGAAAATGGCGGGTCGCGATCCCCCGCCGGCTGGTGTGATGGGCCTCAGGCCAGGCCGAGCCGTCGGAGCGCGGCGTCGAGAATGAGCTTGAGCAGGTCGGGGTAGGCGATGCCCGCGAAGCCGGCCATGAAGGCGAGCTTGCCGTCGTTGGCCCAGGCGGGATTGGGGTTGACCTCCATCAGCTTGGGCTCGCCGCCCGCCGCGCAGCGGAAGTCGAAGCGGGCGTAGTCGCGACAGCCGAGGCGGGCGAACAGGCGCCGCGCGTGACCGGCCATTGCCGCGAGCCGGGCGGGGTCGGCCTCGGCGCGCTTGAACTTGATCTCCGTCCAGTAGGGCGAGTCCGGCAAGGCTTTGGATTCAAAGGAGAGGATCGGGTTCAGGCCGGACGGCAGGCGGGAAAAATCGACCTCGAGCGCGGGCAGTGCCACGAGCTCGCTCTCCGGGTTGCCGATCAGGCCGATGCCGTACTCGGGGCCCGGCAGATACTCCTGCATCAGCAGCGCCCGACCGGGCAGCTCGCGTCGGACCCAGGCCACGTAGGCCTCCGCCTCGGCGGGCGAGCGGACCACCGCATCCCGGCGGATGCCGACGCTGCCATCGGCCTGGTTCGGCTTGATCAGGGCCGGATAGAGGTCGGGCAGGGACTCTGGCCTGGGGTCTGGTCCCAGAAAGACCTCGCGCGGCACCGGCACGCCCAGGCTCTCGGCGAGCAGACGCACGACCTGCTTGTCGTAGCAGAGCACCATGCTGGCGGGCGAGGCCCCGCTGTAGGGCACTGCCCAGCATCTCGAGCAGGGCCGGGACGTGCAGCTCCTGCGTCGCGACGTTGCGAAAGCCCGTGTCGCAGAAATTGATCACCAGGTCCGGCGGATCCTGGCTGAAGCGCTCGAACAGTCGGGTGTGATCGTCCTCGAACGCGAAGCGGTAGCCGGGAAACGATTCGAACGCCGCCCGCATCGCCCGCTGGGTCGTGAAATCTTCCTCGTTGTAGCGATGGTCGCGCTTGGTCAGATCGGGCAGGCGGGGATCGCCGGTCAGGACGCAAACGCGGAGCGGACCCGTCATCGCCTGCCTGCACTCCAGCCTGTCGCCGCGCGGCCGCCGGCGCGGCCCGGTCGCCGATAGATGGCGTCGCGGGAACGCGGTGCAAGCCGCGTCGTCTAACGACCGGCCGCAGCTTCGAGGACGTCGTCGAAGTCCTTGGCGAGGCCGGTGCGCACCAGGGCCGCGAGCAGACGGGAGAAATCCTTTTGCGGCACGCGCCTGGCGAGCTTCGCCGGGTCGTCCTCGAGGCCGAGACGAGCGGCCGCCCGGAGCGCCCGCCGGTCGGCGAACGGATAGAGCTCGTCCCAGGCGATCTGCGCCTCGCGCCCGAAGATGTCGGCGCCGACCTCGCCGATGCCCTTGCATTCCTTGAGGAGCTCGCGCTCGCGCCCGGGCTTGCGTCCGGCCGCCTCGCGCAGCTTGCGCAGATCGCCGCCATATTTGTCGAGCAGCAGCGAGGCGGTGTCGCCCAGCATGCGCGACGTGCTCTCGTCGTAGCGGGCATAGCCCGCCTGGTTGAGCGTCCGGGTCCGCTGCTCCCAGGTGGCCGCCGCCATCTTCTCCGCCGTGGTCCAGCCTTGCTGCGCCAGCGCCTTCGCCGCGTCCATCGCCACCCCGGCGCCGATCCTGGCGCTCAGCAGGGTGGCGGCGCAAAGCCAGCGGTAAAGGACCGAAGGCGTACCCTTGGCGAGGTCGATCCCGAGCTCGCCCGCATAGGTCCGGCCGTGACGCTCCAGCAATGCCTGAACGATCTGGTCCTTCGAAGGTCCGGCCATGGCCGTGGGCTCCCGCCGTCGCGATCTTGCATCAGATCGGACAACGACGAGGCCTGCTAACCAGTTCCGGCCGATGGGCAATTCGAGGCAAGTTCAGCCGTCGGCGAGGCGGCACCAGACCGGGACGTGGTCGGAGGGCGCCTTGGCGGCCCGCTCCTCGGCGTCGATGCCGGCCGCCTCGAGGCGGTCCACCGCCTGCGGCGACAGCAGCAGATGATCGATCCGGAGCCCCTGGTTGGCCCGGAAGGAGCGGCCCTGATAGTCCCACCAGCTGTAGGCACGCGCGCGCGGCTCGACGACCCGGAAGGCATCGTAGAGGCCGAGGTGGAGCAGCGCGCGCAGCCGCGCCCGTTCCTCGGGGTGGTAGCAGATCGTGCCGTCGAGCGCCTGCGGATCGTAGACGTCGACGGGGTAGGGGGCGACGTTGTAGTCGCCGCCGATCACCAGCACTTCCTCAAATTGCAGAAGCTCTTCCGCGTGTTTCCTCATGCGCTCGAGGAAGGCGAGCTTGTAGCCGAACCGAGGCGAGTTCGAGCGCGGTGCCGTTCGGGACGTAGACCGAGGCGACCCGGACGCCCCTGACCACCGCCTCGAGATAGCGCGCCTCCGGGTCGTCCTCGTCCCCGGGCAGCGCCCGGCGCAGGTCCTCGAGCGGGCTCCTGGCCAGGATCGCAACGCCATTGCGGCCGCCGGGCTCGCCGATCACGGCCAGATTGTAGCCCTGCTCCTCCAGCGGCTCGGCCGGAAACTGCTCGGGCGTGACCTTGGTCTCCTGAAGCAGGGCCACGTCCGGCTGCGCGCTCGCGAGCCAGGCCAGCACGCGCGGCAGCCGCGCCCGGATCGAGTTGACGTTCCAGGTCGCGATCTTCACCGATGAAGCCTGCGAATCGCCAGTCGCGCGCCACGCGCGCCGGGGTCAGGACCCACCCGGCTCAGATGGCAAACGAGTTGCCGCAACCGCAGGACGAGCTCGCGTTGGGATTGCTGACGCGGAAATAGGCGCCAGTCAGGTCCTCGATGTAGTCGACCTCGCAGCCGATCATATACAGCAGCGACATGCCGTCGATCACGACCCGGGCGCCGTCGCGCTCGACCGCGATGTCGCCGTCCTCGTCGCGGTCGTCGAGCGCGAAGCCGTACTGGAAGCCGGAGCAGCCGCCGCCGGAGACGCTGATCCGGAGCTTGAGGCCGGCCTGCTGCTCCTTGGCCAGGATCGCCCCGATCCGCCGGGCGGCGTTCTCGGTGACGCTGAACGGCCCCGGCCGGGCCTTGATTTCCGCCATCGACGACACCTATTGTTAGCGACCGGGCGGGCCGCAGGGCTCGCCCCCGCCTCTCGCCCAATGTAGGCAGAGCGATCGCCTTGTCAAACCGCCGCGTCAGCCTCGAGGGCCAGGCCCGCCGGGCGCTGGCTCCCTACGCGTGCGATCCGGCACGCAGCCGCGGCCGTCGCTACCCGGAGCCCGAGAGCCGGTTGCGGAGTCCTTTCCAGCGCGACCGCGACCGGATCGTCCATAGCACCGCCTTCCGGCGGCTGGAGTACAAGACCCAGGTGTTCGTCAACCACGAAGGCGACCATTTCCGGACCCGCCTGACCCACACCCTGGAAGTCGCGCAGATCGCCCGCACGGCGGCCCGGGCGCTGGCCCTCGACGAGGACCTCGCGGAGGCGGTAGCGCTCGCGCATGACCTCGGCCACAGCCCGTTCGGGCATGCCGGCGAGGAGGCGCTCGATGTGGCGCTCGGCCCCTATGGCGGCTTCGATCACAACGCCCAGACGCTGCGCGTGATCACCCGGCTCGAGTGCCGCTACGCCGAGTTCGACGGCCTCAACCTGACCTGGGAGACGCTCGAGGGCGTGGTCAAGCACAACGGTCCGTTCGGCGTCTCGAAGGCCGGCCGCCCGCCCGCCTATGTCGCCGCCTACGCCGCTCAGCACGATCTCGAGCTCGGCAGCCATCCGAGCGCCGAGGCCCAGGTCGCGGCGCTGGCCGACGACATCGCCTACACCAACCACGACCTCGACGACGGCCTGCGCGCCGGGCTGTTCACGCTCCAGGACCTGGCGGCGCTGCCGCTGGTCGGACCGAGTCTCCAGGAGGTCACGACGCGCTATCCGGGCCTGGAGGCGCAGCGGCTGATCCACGAGATGCTGCGGCGCCTGATCGATGCCATGGTGACCGATCTGGTCGGGGAGACCCGGCGCCGGCTCGAGGCGCTGGCGCCGGCGGCGGTCGAGGGGATTCGCGCCGCCTCTGGGCCGGTGGTCGGATTTTCACCGAAAGTTGATACTGCTTTGCGAGACTTGCGTCGGTTCCTGCAAGCGCACATGTACAGTCACCACAGGGTCAAGCGGATGGCTCGCAAGGCGCGCCGGGTGGTACGGGAGTTGTTCGAGGGCCTGCACGATCAGCCGGAGCGCCTGCCGCCCGACTGGCGGGCGCGGGCCCAGATCGGCGACCGCGCCCGCACGGCCGAGGCGATCGCCGACTACATCGCCGGCATGACCGACCGCTTTGCGCTCGAGGCGCACGGCCGCCTGTTCAACCTGGCAGAGCGCGCGCAGTGACGCCTTGCCGATGAACGTGTTCCAGGATCTGCAGGGCGACGTCCTGGCCGCGATCGCGGCCTGCCAGGCAGCGGGCGAGCTGCCGGACGGGCTGGCGACCGACCGGGTCGCGGTCGAGCCGCCGCGCGACCTCGCCCACGGCGACGCCGCGACCAACGCGGCCCTGATCCTGGCCAAGCCCGCCGGTCGGGCGCCGCTCGCGATCGCCGAGGCGCTGGCGGCCCGCCTGCTGGAGCTGCCCAAGGTGGCGACGGTCGAGATCGCCAAGCCGGGCTTCGTCAATCTGCGCCTCACCGACGACTTCTGGCGGGCGCAGATCAGGGTCATCCTCGATGCCGGCAGCGGCTATGGGGCAGCCGATCTCGGCCGCGGCCGAAGCGTCAATGTCGAGTTCTGCTCGGCCAATCCGACCGGGCCGCTCCACGTCGGCCACGGCCGTGGCACGGTGTTCGGCGACGCGCTCGCCAACCTGCTCGCGAAGCTCGGCTGGCGGGTGACCCGCGAGTTCTACATCAACGACGGCGGCGCCCAGGTCGACCTGCTCGCGCGCTCGGTCCATCACCGCTACCTCAGCGCGCTCGGCGGCGCGCCGGCCATGCCGCCCGCGGGCTGGTATCCGGGCGACTACCTGATCCCGGTCGGCCGCGGGATCGCAGAGCGCGACGGCGAGCGCTGGCGGACGGCCCCGGAGAGCGAATGGCTGCCCACATTCCGGCGGCAGGCGGTCGACGCCATGCTCGCCCTGATCAAGGACGATCTGGCCACGCTCGGCGTCCGGCACGAGGTCTTCACCTCCGAGGCGGCGCTGATCGAGGCCGGCCGGATCGAGCAGACCCTGGAGCAGCTGGCTGGCGCCGATCTGGTCTACACCGGGACCCTGGCGCCGCCCAAGGGCAAGCCCAGCGAGGACTGGGAGCCGGTGCCGCTGCTCCTGTTCCGCGCCAGCGCGTTCGGCGACGACAGCGACCGGCCGCTCAAGAACTCGAAGGGCGAGTGGACCTACCTCGCCGCCGACCTCGCCTATCATCTGGACAAGATGCAACGCGGCGCCGCGGAGCTGATCGACGTCTGGGGCGCCGATCACGGCGGCTACGTCAAGCGGTTGCAGGCGGGGGTGCGCGCGCTGAGCGCGGGCCGGGTCGAGCTCGACGTCAAGCTCTGCCAGCTGGTCAACCTGCTGGACGGCGGCCAGCCGCTCAGGATGTCCAAGCGCGCCGGCCGGATCGTCACCCTGCGCGACGTGGTCGACGAGGTCGGCAAGGACGTGGTCCGCTTCATCATGCTGACCCGCAAGAACGATGCGCCTTTGGATTTCGACCTTGCCAAGGTGACCGAGCAGTCGCGCGACAATCCGGTGTGGTACGTGCAGTATGCCCACGCCCGGATCTGCTCGGTCCAGCGCCACGCGAAGGACATCGGCCTGCCGGCCCGGCTCGCCGACCTCGCGGGCGTCGACCTCGCGCCGCTGACCGAGGCGGGCGAGCTCGCCCTGATCAGGCAGGCCGCGGCCTGGCCGCGGGTCCTCGAGGCGGCGGCGCTGCATCACGAGCCGCACCGGATCGCGTTCTACCTGACCGATCTGGCGGCGAGCTTCCATGCCTTGTGGAATCAGGGTAATGAGCGTCCGGAGCTGCGCTTCCTGCGGCCCGACGCGCCGACGCTGAGCCGGGCCCGCCTGGCGCTGATCGCGGCGATCCAGGTGGTGCTGGCCAGCGGTCTCGAGGTGATCGGGGTGCGCCCGATCGAGGAGTTGCTTTGATCTTTCGCTTGCTGTCGTAGGTGCTGTCGTGCCCGATCCTTCAAGCTTCGCCGCCGCCACGGCTCGCATCCGCCGCTCGGCCATGGAGCCGCAACCGATGCCGCAGCCGCGCGCGCGCCGTTCGCGCACGCTCTTGGTCGGGCTGCCGGTGTTCGCGGTGTTCGCCGCCTTCAGCGCGATCGTCTGGCTGGCCTACGAGCACGGCGCCCAGGGCCCGCCGATCGGCGAGCCGCCCCTGATCAAGGCGCCGACGCTCGCGATCAAGCTGCCTCCCGATCAGGCCGGCGCGCCCGCGGTCGCGGATCAGGGCGAGGTCCGCGATCTGCTGACCGATGCCCAGCCGGGCAATCAGCCGGAACGGCTGCTGCCCCAGCCCGAGCAGCCGCAGGCTCCGTTGACTGCCGCCCCGGAACCGGACGACGGCTCCGGCGACGTCGCTGCCGTGGCGCCACCGCCACCAGACGCGACCGCCCCGGACAGCAAAGGCCCGGCCACCGGCGCGGCGGCCCCGAATGGCGCGACCGCGACGGGTCCCGACACCGGAGCCCCCGCGACCGACGGCGCAACCAGCCCGCAGGTGGCGGCGACCAGACCGAACCCCGGCGGCCCGGCCCCCAATGGCCCCCCAACGAACGGCGCGACGGCACCGGCTCAGGTCGCCGCCGCGCCATCGCAGGCTGCCCCGGCTCCTGCCCAAAGCCCACCAGCTCCGGCTCAGGCCGCACCGGCTCCTGCCGTGAGCGCCCCGGCTCCCGCTCAGGCCGCGGCCCCTCCTGCCCAGGTCGCCGCGGCGCCCACCGAGCCACCACGCGAGACGCCGCTCGCGGTCGAGCGGCAGTCGACCGCGCCGAGCGGTGCGCAGCCGCCCTCGGGCCCGCCGCAGCCGACGCCGAAGGAGGCCGAGGCAGCCTTGGACGCGCTGCTCGCAGAGGTCACGACCGGGGCGCGCCCGACGCCGGCGGCGCCCGATGGCGTCCAGGCGGGTGGGCTCTCGCAGACCCGGGCGCCGGCGCCGTCGACCGTGTCCGAGCTGCCGCCGGTCACGTCGCCGGCTCGTCAACCTCCAGCCCCGCCAGCGGCGCAGCTGACGCCGCCGTCGAGCGTGAGCCCGCCCGCCGGGCACGAGACCGGCGTCGCGGCGGTCACCCCGGACACCCGCGCGCCGACCGGCGGCGCCCCGGCCACGGCGGCGACGACCCCTCGGCCGAGCTCGACTCCGACGCTCGAGCCGGCGCCCAATGGCGGCGTTGCCGCCTTGGAGGGCGGCTACCGGATCCAGCTCGCCGCGGTCCGCGACGAGGCCGACGCGCGCCGGGCCTGGGATCTGTATCTGGTCGACCTCGGCCCGGTGCTGCGCGGGGTGCAGCCCTTCATCGAGCGCGCGGAGACCGGGAACGGCACGTTCTACCGGGTCCAGATCGGCCCGTTCGCCAATCAGCAGGAGGCGGAGTCGTTATGTGACGAGCTCAAGCGGCGCAATGCCAGCTGCTTCGTCATTCGCCGCTGAGGGTGCCGGCGGCTCGCCGGTCGCGGCGATCGTCGGGGTCGCGGGGCCGCAGCTTGGCGCCGACGAACGGGCCCTGTTCGAGACGAGCTCGCCCTTCGGCTTCATTCTGTTCGCGCGCAACTGCCAGCATCCGGTCCAGCTGCGGCGGCTGATCGACGATCTGCGCGCCGCGGTCGGCCGGGAGAGCGCGCCGGTCCTGATCGATCAGGAGGGCGGCCGGGTCGCCCGCCTGGGGCCGCCGCACTGGCCGGCGCGGGCGGCGGCCCGCTCGATCGGCCGGCTGGCCGAGGGCGATCCTGAGGCCGGGCTCGAGGCCGCCTGGCTGCATGCCCGCCTGATCGCCGCCGACCTCGAGGCGCTCGGGATCACGGTCGACTGCGCGCCGGTGCTCGATCTGGCGCTGCCGGGTCGGACCGGGGCGATCGGCGATCGGGCGCTTTCGGCCGATCCGGCGCTGGTCGGCGAGCTCGGCCGGGCGATGATCGAGGGCTTCCTCGCCGGCGGCGTGCTGCCGGTGATCAAGCACCTGCCGGGTCATGGCCGCGCCCGGGTCGACAGCCACCTCGGCCTGCCGGTGGTCGACGCCGGTCTCGAGCAGCTGCGCGCCAGCGACTTCCGGCCGTTCCGGGCCTGTCGAGCGGCGCCGCTCGCGATGACCGCGCATCTGCTCTACCCGGCGCTCGATCCGGACCGGCCGGCGACCCTCTCGCCCCGGATCATCGAGGAGGTGATCCGCGGCGAGCTTGGCGTGACCGGCGCCCTGCTGACCGACGATCTGAGCATGGGGGCGCTGGCCGGCACGCTCGGCGAGCGGACCGCGGCGGCGCGGGCGGCGGGCTGCGATCTCGCGCTCCACTGCAACGGCCGCTATGCCGAGGTCGCCGACGTGCTGGCCGCGGCCGGACCGCTCGAGGGCGCCGCCAGGGACCGCGCCCTGCGGGCGCTTGGCCAGCTTCGCCCGCCCCGGCCGATCGATCGCGCCGCTGCCGAGGACCGCCTTGGCGCCCTGCTCGCCGCCGTCGAACCCGTCCTCCAGCCAGGCGCCTGAAGCATGGACATCGCCTCGATCGGGCAAACGCTCTCGGTCTGGCTGCTGCCGGTGGTGATCGCGATCACCCTGCACGAGGCGGCGCATGGCTGGATGGCCGAGCGTTGCGGCGACAACACCGCGCGCATGATGGGCCGGGTCACCTTCAATCCGATCAAGCACATCGACCCGTTCGGGACCCTGATCCTGCCGGGCCTGCTGCTGCTGTTGCACGCGCCCTTCCTGTTCGGCTACGCCAAGCCCGTGCCGGTCAACTTCGGCCGCCTCAACCATCCCAAACGCGACATGGTCTGGGTCGCCCTCGCCGGCCCCGGAATCAATATCATCCTGGCCTTCATCGCGGCCCTGATGCTGCATCCGGCCGCTTATCTGCCAGCCTCGCTCGCGGCCTGGGTCGGCGAGAATCTGGCGAACGCGATCATCATCAACGTCATCCTGGCGGTCTTCAACATGCTGCCCCTGCCGCCGCTCGACGGTGGCAGGGTGGTGACCGGGCTCCTGCCCAATCCCTATGCCTGGAAGTTCGCCCAGCTCGAGCGCTACGGTCTGGCGATCCTGATCGGTGTCCTGTTCCTGTTGCCGATGGCGGCCCAGGCTATGGGCCTGCCGTTCAATCCGCTGGCGAGCGTGCTCGGGCCGCCGGTCGAGGCGCTCTATACTTTGATCCTGAACCTCGCCGGGCTGATTTGAGCGTCCCGCGAGCCCAGCCGCCGCCAGCCGCGATGTCTGCCCAGCCCGACCCGATCTCGCCCGACCAGGCAGCGCCAACGACCGGTTTCGTCGTCGACCTGGACGGCTTCGAGGGCCCGATCGACCTGCTCCTGGCGCTCGCCCGGGAGCAGAAGGTCGATCTCGCGAAAATCTCGATCCTGGCGCTCGCCGACCAGTACCTCACTTACATCCAGCAGGCGCGCGACCTGAAGCTCGAGATCGCCGCCGACTATCTGGTGACCGCCGCCTGGCTCACCTACCTCAAGTCGCGCCTGCTCCTGCCCCAGCCGCCGGCCGACCCCGAGCCGGGCGCCGCCGAGCTCGCCGAGGCGCTCGCCTGGCGGCTGCGCCGGCTGGACGCGATCCGGCGCGCGGCCGAGCAGCTGCTCGCCCGCCCGCAGCTCGGGATCCTGCGCTTCGGACCGGGCCGCCCGACCGGCCTGCGGGTCCGGCGCAAGAGCCGCTTCCGCCTGGCGCTGCACGAGCTGTTGCAGGCCTACGTGGAACAGCGCCTGCGCACCCGCGAGCAGCGGCTGACCCTGATGGCGCCCGCGGTCTACCGGGTCGAGGACGCGCTCAGGCGTCTGACCCGGGCGCTGGGCGGGCCCGACTGGCGCAACCTGCTCGCCTATCTGCCCGCTGACCTGGTCGATGAGCGCCTGCGCCGTTCGGCGCTCGCCGCCCACCTCGCCGCCAGCCTCGAGCTCGCGCGCGACGGCATCATCGAGCTCAGCCAGACGAGCCCGTTCGGGCCGATCTTCGTCCGCCGCAAGCGCTGATCATTGACGATGAACGCGAGCTGGGCAGCATGAGCCGGGAGCTGGGCAAGCGGATCGTCGAGGCGCTGCTGTTCGCGGCCGAGGAGCCGCTCGACGTGCTGACCATCCAGGCCCATCTGCCGGGCGGGCTGCACGCCGCTGAGCTGCTCGACGAGCTGACCCTCGACTACGCCGGCCGCGGCGTCCGCCTGGAGGCCCACGGCGGCCGCTTCGCGCTGCGCACGGCGCCCGACCTCGCCCCCTACCTCGAGCGCGAGCAGGTGCAGAGCCGGCGCCTGTCGCGGGCTGCCCTCGAGACGCTGGCGATCATCGCCTACCATCAGCCGATCACCCGCGCCGAGCTCGAGGAGATGCGGGGCGTCACCATCAGCAAGGGCACGCTCGATCTGCTGCTCGAGACCGGCTGGGTGCAGCCCAAGGGCCGCCGTGAGACCCCCGGCCGGCCGGTCACCTGGGTGACCACGCCCGCCTTCCTCGACCACTTCGACCTGGCCGCGCTCGACGATCTGCCGCGCATCGAGGAGCTGTTGCAGGTGGGTCTGCTCGGCCCCGTCGCGGCCGCCGGCGAGCCCCGCCTGCCCATGCCCGACGCGGGCGGGGACACGCTGCCCGAGGTGGACGACCCCGAGGATGGGCCGGAGGAGGCGCTGGACCCCGAGCCCGAGGGCCATCCGCCCGGCTGAGGCTGGCCAGAACGCGACGCAAGACCGCGTCGGCTTGACCTCGGGGCGGTGCGACCGTACCTGCTCTTGAACACGAACACGCACGACGACGCTGGAGCCACCATGGCCGCCGTGGCCCACGCCCGCGCCGACCGCAACCCTGCCGCCGGCCTGGAGGTCGAGGCGCTGCGCCATGCCTATGGCGAGCGCACGGTCCTGCGCGAGGTCGACCTCAGACTGGCGCCGGGCGAGGTGCACTGCCTGGTCGGCCCCTCGGGCTGCGGCAAGACCACGATGCTCCGCCTGGTCGCGGGCCTTGAGCCGGTCCAGAGCGGCCGGATCGCGATCGACGGCGAGGTGGTCGCCGAGCCGGGCTACGCCTGCGCCCCCGAGGCGCGGCGGGTCGGGCTGATGTTCCAGGACTTCGCCCTGTTCCCGCATCTGCGCGTGCTCGACAACATCGCCTTCGGCCTGCGCGGCCTCGACCACCGGGCGCGCCGGCGCCGCGCGCTGGAGCTGCTCGCCCAGGTCGACCTCGACGCCCATGCCGACAGCTACCCGCACATGCTCTCGGGCGGCGAGCAGCAGCGCGTGGCGCTCGCGCGGGCGCTCGCCCCGAAGCCCCGCCTGATGCTGCTCGACGAGCCGTTCTCGAGCCTCGATGCCATGCTCCGCGCCCACGTCAGGGACGACGCGATCGCGCTCCTGCGCACCGCCGGCACGCCCGTCCTGATGGTCACCCACGACGCCGACGAGGCGGTCCGGGTCGCCGATCGGATCCACGTCATGCAGGACGGCCGGATGCTCCAGCACGGCACGCCGGCCGAGCTCTATGCGCATCCCGCCAACCCGTTCGTCGCCGGCTTCTTCGGGCCGCTCAACCGCTACAAGGGCTGGGTCGTCGGTGGCCTGGTCAGCACGCCGCTCGGTCCGCTCGAGGTCGCCGATCTCGCCGACGGCACGGCGGTCGACGTGCTGATCCGGCCCGAGGGCGTGCGGCTGCTCCGCGACGGCGGCGCGGCGCCCCGGCGGTTCCGGGTGCGGCGGATTCGCGACCTCGGCACCAACCGCGTCCTGGAGCTCGAGCTGCCCGACGGGCCGCCGGTGATCGTGCGCATGACCAGCATCGCCGAGTTCACCGCGGGCGACGTGGTTGCCGTGGAGGTCGACCCGCGCCAGATCTATGTCTATCGCGCGCCGCCGGGGCGTTAGCCGCGCGCGTTGCGCGGGGCAAGGTTTTCTGCGACACTTCCAGTGAAGCTCGAGATCCCGAGGCTCCGCGGAGCGGGTCGCGGGATCGGTGCGAGAGGGAGTCCTTCGATGAGCATCGGTATCTGGCAGGTCGTGCTGATCCTGGTGATCGTCCTGATCCTGTTCGGCGCCGGTAAGCTGCCGAAGGTCATGGGCGACGTCGCCAAGGGGGTGAAGAGCTTCAAAGCCGGCATGAAGGACGACGACGAGGACGACAAGCGAGCGGCGTTGACGACCGAGGCCGCTGATGAGCAGGTGCGGGCGAGGGTCGCCGAACCGGGCCTCAAGAGGGACGAGGCGGCCAAGACCTAGGGGTCGGTCGCCCGGGCGAAGGAGGACCGGCAGTGTTCGATATCGGCTGGTCGGAGATGGCGGTCATCCTGCTGGTCGCCCTCGTGGTGATCGGGCCGCGGGATCTGCCGCGCGTCGCGCGCACCATGGGCAAGTGGGTCGCCAAGGGCCGGTCGATGGCGCGCGAGTTCCAGAGCGCGATCGAGGACATGGCCCGCGAGGCCGAGCTCGACAAGGTCAAGAGCGAGATCGAGAAGGCCGGCCGGACCGACTTCGGCAAGACCATCGAGAACACCATCGATCCGACCGGCGAGCTCGGCAAGGCCTTCGATCCGACCGCCCGGAGCGGCGCCAAGAGCAGCCCGGAGCCGGGCACGCCCGCGGCCGAGCCCGGCACGACCAAGCCGCAGTCGGTGGAGGTCGGGACCACCCAGCCGGAGCCGGCCGGGGCGGTCGAGGCCAAGCCCGCCGACGCCAGTCCTGCCGATCCTGCGTCTGTCGCCTCTGAGCCTGTCGGGCTCAAGCCTGCTGATGCTAAGGCGACCAACGGCAAGACCGCCGCCCTCGAGCCGGAGCCGCCGTCCGGGGGCAATGGCGCCGCGAGCCCCGCGCCCGAACGTGAGACCGCGCCGGCCGACCCGAGCTAGATGGCGCTGATCAAGGACCTTGACGACCGGCAGATGCCGCTGCTCGACCACCTGATCGAGCTGCGCAACCGGTTGATGTACGCCTCCGCCGCGATCCTGATCGGCTTCGTGATCTGCTATTTCTTCAAGGAGCACATCTACGCTTTTCTGGTGAAGCCGCTGGCCGACATCTATCAGGGGCAGGCCGGCCGGCGGATGATCTACACGGGTCTGACCGAGGCGTTCTTCACCTACGTCAAGGTGTCGTTCTGGGCCGGGACCTTTATCGCCTTCCCGTTCGTCGCGACCCAGCTCTGGCTGTTCATCGCGCCCGGGCTGTACCGCAACGAGAAGCGGGCGTTCCTGCCGTTCCTGGTGGCGACCCCGGTGCTGTTCTTCATCGGCGCGGCGATGGCGTACTACGTGGTCTTCCCCCTCGCCTGGCGGTTCTTCGTGAGCTTCGAGACGCCGGGCGGACCCGGCACCCTGCCGATCGAGCTCGAGGCCCGGGTCGGCGAATACCTGTCGCTGGTGATGAAGCTGATCTTCGCCTTCGGCCTCGCCTTCCAACTGCCGGTGGCGCTGACGCTGATGGGTCGGGTCGGCCTGATTACCGCCGACCAGCTGAGCAAGAACCGCAGGTTCGCGATCGTCGGCGTGTTCATCGCGGCGGCGATCATCACTCCGCCGGACATCTTCAGCCAGATCAGCCTGGCCATCCCGATTCTCATTCTTTACGAGATCTCAATCGTCGCGGTGCGAATGGTCGAGCGCCGGCGGGCCGAGGCCGAGGCGGCCGAGGCGGCGGCCGAGAAAGCATCCGGTGGCGCGCTCGACTCCGGCGCCTGACGATTCCCGCCTCGAGGCTCATGTCGCTTGCGTGTGATCTGCCGTGATTGATCTGAAATGGCTGCGTGATCAGCCCGAGGCGCTCGATCGGGCGCTTGCCCGCCGGGGCCAGGAGCCCGTGGCGGCGGCGCTGCTCGGGGAAGATGCCGCGATCCGCGCGCTCCAGACCGAGCTGCAGGAGCGCCAGGCACGTCGCAACGCACTGTCCCGGGAGGTCGGCCGGCTGCGCGCCCGAGGCGCCGACGCCGATGCGGCGATCGCCACGGTCGCCGAGCTGAAACGGCAGATCCAGGTGGACGAGGACCTGGTGCGCGAACGGATGTCGGCGCTCGATGCCGAGCTCGCCGGCATCCCCAATGTTCTCGCCGACGAGGTGCCCGATGGCGTCGACGAGAGCGCCAACGTCGAGTTGCGAAGCTGGGGCAAGCCGCGCGCGTTCGACTTCGCGGCCAAGGAGCATGACGAGATCGGCGTGCCGCTCGGCATGGATTTCGGCCGCGCCGCCAAGCTCGCCGGGGCCCGCTTCGTCGCCCTGGTCGGCCCGCTCGCCAGGCTGGAGCGGGCGCTTGCCACCTTCATGCTCGACCTGCAGACGCGGGAGCACGGCTATACCGAGGTCAACCCGCCGCTCCTGGTGCGCGATCACGTCCTGTTCGGCACCGGGCAGCTGCCGAAGTTCGCCGACGATCAGTTCCGGACCACGACCGGGCACTGGCTGATCCCGACCGCCGAGGTGCCGCTGACCAACCTGGTCGCCGACGAGATCCTGGACGCCGAGGCGCTGCCGCTTCGCTATACCGCCTGGACGCCCTGCTTTCGTCTGGAAGCGGGAGCGGCCGGCAAGGACACCAAGGGCATGATCCGGCAGCACCAGTTCAGCAAGGTCGAGCTGGTCAGCATCACCCGGCCCGAGCAGTCCCTGGCCGAGCACGAGCGCATGACGGCCTGCGCCGAAGCGGTGCTGCAGCGGCTCGAGCTGCCCTATCGGGTCATGGTCCTGTGCAGCGGCGATACCGGCTTCCAGGCGCGCAAGACCTATGACATCGAGGTCTGGCTGCCGGGCCAGGGGCGCTATCGGGAGATCTCGAGCTGCTCGCACTGCGGCGATTTCCAGGCGCGCCGGATGCGGGCCCGCTTCCGCCCGCAGGGCGAGCGCCGGACCGAGTTCGTGCATACGCTGAACGGCTCCGGCCTCGCGGTCGGCCGCACCCTGATCGCGGTGCTCGAGAACTGCCAGGAGGCGGACGGCAGCGTCCGCCTGCCGGCGGCGCTGCGGCCCTACATGGATGGCCGGGAGCGCCTGCGCCCCGATGACTGACGCCCGGCGCGCGGCCGGGCGGCCGGCCAAGGCGCCGCGCATCCTGGTCACCAACGACGACGGCATCAACGCGCCGGGCCTGCGGGTGCTGGAGCGGGTCGCCCGCAAGCTCAGCAACGACGTCTGGGTGGTGGCGCCCGAGACCAACCAGAGCGGCGCCTCGCATTCCTTGACCATGCACCGGCCGCTGCGCATCCGGAAGCTCTCCAGGCGTCGCTTCGCGGTCGACGGCACGCCGACCGACTGCGTCCTGCTGGCACTCCAGATCGTGATCAAGGGCGGACCCGCCGAGCTGGTGCTGTCCGGGGTCAATCACGGCGGCAATCTCGGTGAGGACGTGACCTATTCGGGCACCATCGCCGCAGCGATGGAAGCGACCCTGTTCAACGTCCCGGCGTTTGCCCTGAGCCAGGGTTGCCGCAACGGCCAGCCGGTCAAGTGGGCGACCGCGGAACAACATGCGCCGGAGCTCATCCACCGGTTGTTTACAAAGGATTGGCCGCAGGATCTCCTGGTCAACATCAATTTTCCCGACTGCCCGCCCGACGCCGTCGCGGGCTACCAGGTCACCAGCCAGGGCAAGCGCAAGCTCGGCGACGAGCTGCTCGAGCGGATCGACCCGCGCGGCCAACCCTATGTCTGGATTGGCGGTTTGCGGTCCGACGACGTCCAGCAGGCGGGCACCGATCTGCAGGCGGTCGCAGGCAACCATATCTCGGTGACGCCGGTCCACATGGATATGACCCATCGGCCGAGCTTCGAGCGCCTCCGTCTCGCGTTGAAGTAGAACTTTCGCGGCCTGAGCCACACCCGCCAACTTCATGTAAAGCGTCGGGCAATGCGCTCGCATCGCAGGTTTTAGTCTTAATCTGTAACTTTAATCGACCGGTGATTTGACCTCGACGCGACCAAGAGGGCGTACTAAGGGACGCAACATTGTCAGCAAAATTTCTTGATTTGTCGCCTGTGGGTTTATTAAGCTTACCGGCATGGAAGGGATTATTCAGCATAACGGCCGGTGGCGAGTGGCCTTGATCATGGTCGCGGGTGGGCTGACTGCCGCCTGCTCGACCTATCAACCCCTGAACCGCGGCAGCGACGTGCCTTGGGCCAAGGCGGGCCGGATGGCGTCGGCGGACGGCGCGCAAGCGAGCGCGGCCGCGCCGGCGGCGGCGCGGCTGCCGGGAGATCGCTACATCGTCCGACGGGGCGATCGGCTCGCGGACGTCGCGGCGAGCTACGGCCTGAGCGTCGAGGCGCTGACCAACGCCAACCGGCTCAAGGCGCCGGACCTTCTCTACGTCGGCCAGGTGCTCTCCATTCCCAAGGACCGACCGGCCGCCAAGGCCGAGGATGGGCCGGCCGTCGAGCCGGCAGCGGGACCAGGCGCCGCGCTCGCGGCCGTGCAGGTCGCCGAGGCCGAGGATGTTCAGGCCACCGGCCCCCGGGATGTCCAGGTCGCCGAGGCCGAGGATGGCCAGGTTGCGGACGCGGCGCCGGCAGCCGCGCCCGCCGCGGCGAGCGGTGACCTCTACGTGGTGCGCCGCGGGGAGACGCTCTGGTCGATCGCGAAGCGGATCGACGTGCCCCTGGTCCGGCTCGCGGCCGCCAATCAGATCGCCTCGCCCTACGACGTGTTTGCCGGCCAGAAGCTGCGGATTCCCGGTGCAGGTGGCAGCTCGGCGCAGGTGATGGCGCGGAGAAAGGTGCCGGCGCACCAGCACGCCACCGGCGAACCGCCGGCGCTCACTGGTCAGGGCTTCCTCTGGCCGGTCAACGGCAAGGTGATCGGCGACTTCGGCCGGACCAAGGCGGGGCAGTGGCGCGACGGGATCGACATCGCCGCCCGCCAGGGCGCGCCGGTCCTGGCGGCCGAGGGCGGCATCGTCGCCTACGCCGGCGAGGGCATCCACGGCTATGGCCGCCTGATCCTGCTGCGCCATGCCGAGGGCTACATCACCACCTACGCCCACAACGCCGCCCTGCTGGTCGAGGTTGGCGATCTGGTCGAGCGCGGCCAGGTGATCGCCAGGGTCGGCTCGACCGGCGATGTGGACCGCAGCCTGCTCCATTTCGAGCTGCGCAAGGGCCGCAAGCCGATCGATCCCGAGACCGTGCTGGTGCGCGGCTCGACCGCGGTCGCCAGCACCGAATAGCCAGCGCGGCCCCGCGCCGCCGGACAGAACCGCTCGAAGCTGTCCGTCCGCCTCGGCCTGGTGCAGGTTTGCGGCGCACCCCAGCCAGTCGCGATGTGATCATCTCTCGCTTGGTCTTGGACGCGGGCGGAGCCGGTCCGTCCCGCCTGGTCGCCGACCGTCAGCCGGGCAAGGCGAAGGCGACCACCTGATCGCTGACTTTCGGCGTCAGGATCGCGTTGCCGCCGACCACGAAGACCACGAATTCCTTGCCCTGGTGGTCGTAGATCGCCGGCATCGACACCGCCGGCGCGTCGACCCGCGCCCGCCACAGGACGGCGCCGGTCTTGAGGTCGATCGCCCGCACGCGCGAGTCCATCGAGGCGCCGATGAAGATCAGGCCCGAGCGGGTCACGACCGGGCTGCCGATGGTCACCGAGCCCCACGAGCGGGGCATGTAGAAGCCCCACTTCTGCACCTCGCCGAACGGCTCGTTCCAGAGCCGCCGGCCGGTCTTCAGATCATACGCCGACAGCGACCCATAGGGCGGCTTCCAGCACGGCATGCCGATCGGGTTGAGAAAGCTGGACAGGTACAGGCCATAGGGCGATCCGGTCATCGGGAAGTAGTCGGATGCAGGCCCGCTCTTGGCCTGCGTCTCATAGTCCTTGCGGGTCAGCAGCTGATAGATCTGCGCCACGTGGGAATTGTTGACGACGTAGGTCTGGCTGGTCGGATCGACGGCGCCGCCGCCCCATTCGACCCCGCCCGCTGTCGCCGGATAGACCAGGCTGCCCTGCAGGCTCGGCGGCGTGAACCGGCCGTCGTAGCGGAGCTCCTTGAACTTGCGACCGCAATAGCCCAAGCCCGCGATGTCGGCCAGCGTCGAGATCCCCGGCCAGCTGTCCGGCACCACGGGCTGCGGCGTCAGGGCGTAGGGCTGGGTCGGCGAATCCTGCTCGCCCGGCACCTTTGAGCGCGGCACGGGCTTTTCCTCGATCGGATAGACCGGCTCGCCGGTCAGCCGGTTGAGCACGAACAGGAAACCCTGCTTGGTCGACTGCACCAGGGCGGGGATCCTCCGGCCGTCCTTGTCGAGGTCGACCAGCACCGGCGCGGAGTTGGTGTCGTAGTCCCAGATGTCGTGGTGGACGAGCTGGCGGCTCCAGATCACCTGGCCGGTATCGGCATTGAGCGCGGTCACCGAGGTGCCGAGCGGGATTTTCTCCGGGCGGTCGCCGCCGTAAAAGTTCGGGCTGGGTGAGCTCACCGGCAGATAGAGGATGCCGGCCTCAGGATCGACCGACATGCTGGCCCAGACGTTGGCCGTCCCGGTCTTGGCCAGCTGCTCCGGCGTCAGGCCGGCGAGCGCATGGAACGTCCACTTCAGCTTGCCGCTCCGGGCATCGATCGCGAACACGGTCCCGGGCGGCGCCCCCTCATAGGCCCAGTCCTTGCCCGCCCAGCCGAGGAACAGCGTGTCCTTATAGACGGTCGGCGGCTGCAGGATCGACAGCGGCCACTTGTTGCTGGTCGTATTCCACTGGTTGATGTCGAGCACGCCAGCCTGACCAAAGCGGCTGCAGCGCTGGCCGTTGTCGGCATCGACCGCGTGCAGCTTGGCGTCCATCGTGCCGATGTAGACGATCTTCTGGCACGCCTGGCCCGGCTCGGGCGTCTCGGCCTGCCAGTAGGCGACCCCCCGGGTCTTGAGGTCGGGCTGGGTCTCCGCCTTCAGCGTCGACTTGGTGTCGTAGACCCACTTGACCTTGCCAGTGTCCGGATCGAGCGCGAACACGCGGTAGAACGGCGTCCCGATGTAGAGCGTGTCGTTGACGAAGAGCGGCGTTGCCGACCAGTCGGAAGCGGGCAGACCGTTGGTGCCATCGGAGACGTCGCCGGTATGCATCTGCCAGGCGACCTTGAGATCCTTGACGTTCTCCGGTGTGATCTGAGCCGCGGTCGAGTATTTCTGCGCCTTCAGGTCGCCGTTGAAGGTCGACCAGGCTTGGTCCTGCGCGAGGCTGGCGGTCGCGGACAGCAGCGGCAGCACCGCGAGCGCAAGCTGAAGCATCCTGAGCATCAGACCGCCCCCGAATGAGCCCGCGCTGCCGAGCCTGTGGCTCGCTCCGACGGGCCGAAAATCATGTGCACGAACCAGCCGAGCAACCCCAGCGCCATGAACGCGACCAGCACATAGGCTTCCAGAAAATAAGCCGCGATGCCGGTGCCGATCACGCCGAGCAGGGTCGAGGCGTCGAGGAAGACGCGCAGCGCCGGACCTTTGGAGTGATCGAGCGCCATGACCAGCGCGGCCCCGAGCACGAGCGCGCTCGAGACCACGACCAGCAGAGCGCCAGGCGTGCCGTCGATGCCAGTCTTCGGCCAGAAATAGTTGAACAGCGACAAGCAGAAGCCGGCCGCCGCGCTCGCGATCAGTAACCAGGCGCCATGGTCTGGGGAGGGATGGGCGGATTTTGGCATCGGCGCCTCTGATTCGAGCCGGGCACTCCATCCGCTGCGACACAACGGATCTGTCCGGCTCCGCCAGCTGCAAACGCCCGAGTTCCGAATTCGTTCCCGGCCGAAGCTACGGAATCGCGGCCTTCCGTGGCTAGGCCTCGCGGCCGAGCAGGTCCTGAACGAACTGCCAGGCCACCCGTCCGGAGCGGGCGCCGCGGGTCTGCGCCCATTCGAGCGCCTGGCGCCGAAGCAGTCCCGGCTCGACCGCGATCCCGAAATGCAGGGCGTAGCCCTGGACCATGGCCAGATAGTCGTCCTGCGAGCAGGGGTGGAAGCCGAGCCAGAGGCCGAAGCGGTCGGACAGCGAGACCTTCTCCTCGACCGCCTCGCCCGGGTGGATCGCCGTCAAGCGCTCGTTCTCGATCATCTCGCGCGGCATCAGGTGGCGGCGGTTCGAGGTGGCGTAGAACAGGACGTTGTCCGGCCGGCCTTCGATGCCGCCCTCGAGCACCGCCTTGAGCGACTTGTAGGTGGTATCGCCGCTGTCGAAGCTGAGGTCGTCGCAGAACAGGAGGCAACGGCGCGCGCTCGCCGCCAGGCGCTGGAGCAGTCGCGGCAGGCTGTCGACGTCCTCGCGGTGGATCTCGATGAGGGCGAGCGCGCCTCGCCGCTCGGCGTCGATCTGGCCATGGATCGCCTTGATCAGCGAGCTCTTGCCCATGCCGCGCGCGCCCCAGAGGAGAGCGTTGTTGGCCGGCCGGCCGGCCGCGAAGCGGCGGGTGTTGTCGAGCAGGATGTCGCGCACCCGATCGATGCCGACCAGGAGCGCGAGCGGCACATGGGCGACCGTTGCGACCGGCCGCAGCTGCTGCGCCGCGGCCTCCCAGACGAAGGCGTCGGCGGCGTCGAGGTCGACCGCCGGCAGGGTGGGCGGCGCGAGGCGCTCGACCGCGGTCACGAGACGGAGGAGCAGCCCGGTCAGGTCGGATGTCATGCGGGGCTCGCGGCGATTGGCGACGACAGCAGGCGGGCAAGGCTAGGGGCTCTGCCGCCGCCGATCAAGCCGCGGGCTCGGCAGGGCTTGCTGTCGCCGCCGCCTGGGCTGCGGCCTCCGCCAACAGCCAGGCTCGAAACGCGCGGATCCTGGGCTGCTCGGCGGTCGCTTCGGGGCTCACGAGGTAGTAGGCGAGGTCATGCTGCAGGCTGACCGCGAACGGCTGGACCAGGCGTCCGGCCGCGAGGTCGCCGGCCGCGAGCACGCTCCGGGCGAGCGCCACCCCCTGGCCCTCGGCGGCGGCCTGCACGACCATCGCCGAATTGGTGAAGATCGGGCCGCGGCTGGCGTCCACGTCCTCGACCCCGGCCAGCTCCAGCCAGAGCTGCCAGCCGCTGTGGTCGTCGTCGTGCAGCAGCACGTGGTGGCGAAGATCGTCGGGACGCCGCAGCGGATGGGGGCCGCTCAGGAGCTCGGGGCTGCAGACTGGCAGCATGCTCTCTCCGAACAGCCGGTCGACCCGCAGTCCCGGATAGCTGCCGCGTCCCATGCGGATGCCGACGTCGACGTCGTCGCGTGCGAAATCGACCAGCTGCGAGGAGGCGCTGATCCGCAGATCGAGGTCCGGGTGGGCCGCCCGGAAGCGACCGAGCCTCGGCACCAGCCATTTGGCCGCGAACGACGGCAGGGCGCTGACCGTCAGGCTGCCGCCGGCGCCGGCGGTTGTGAGCCGGGCGGTCGCGGCGGCGATCCGATCGAAGGCCTCGCGGACCGGCGGCAGGTAGCGCTGGCCCTCCTCGGTCAGCACGAGCCCGCGCGGCAGGCGCCGGAACAGCCGTACCCCCAGGCGTTCCTCGAGGCCTTTGATCTGATGGCTGATCGCGGTCTGGGTCACGTGCAGCTCGTCCGCCGCACGGGTGAAGCTCAGATGGCGGGCCGCCGCCTCGAAAGCGCGCAGCGCATTGAGCGGCGGCAGGCGCCGGCTCATCGCCCGACCGGATGAGGATCCCTCATGCGGTAGATGAGAAAGCATCGTTCGCCAAAACGCAAGTGCGGCCGTATCTCAGATGGCGTAGGCGGTTCCGAGCATGAGGAGCACTCATATGTCGACCATCACCCTTCGCCCACCACATGCGACAGCCGCTGGGTTCAGCGCGGGCGAGCGGCGCGGCGGGTCACCGTGGCAGACGCGGTTGACCGGGGTCGTCGACCGGCTGCTGAACTGGCACGAGCGGGCCCGCCAGCGCCGTGAGCTGCAGGGCCTGAGCGATCAGATGCTGCGCGACATCGGACTTAGCCGCGCCGACGTCGAGGCGGAAGCCTCAAAGCCCTTCTGGCGGCCCTAGAAAAGCAAACGACGCCGGCTGGCTCAGGCGAGGATCGGGTCGTCCTGGGCAGCTCCCCGACCGCGATCTCGAAGCAGGCGGCCTCGCCTTCTTCCTGTTCGCCCCAATAGTCACCGTGGGCGCGGATGCCCATGAAGGTGACGACGTCCATGACGGTCGGGCCGGTCGCGGCCGGCACGATGCGATAGGGGGCGTTGGTGGGGAAATCATGAGCTCGCCTGCTGGCGTCGTCCGCGACCCTGACCGTGGGTTCGGCGAGCTCGGCGCCGTCGCGGAAGCTCGAGCCGAAGACGCCGAGGGCGCCTAGAGGTTGAGCCAGCCGCGGCGCACGCCCGTGCGCGAAGCGGCCAGCGACGGCCGGTCAAGCCGGGAGCGTGCGGATGCGGCACCTGATTCGCCGGCAGGCGGCGGCCAACTCGCCGCGCGCATCACCGGTCCAGGACGGCCACCGGCATCACCCGACGGGCGCCCGACCGTCACGGTTCGTCGACCGGAACCGGACGATCGCATCGGAGCCCTTGCAGGCGACTCCCTGACGATCCTGCCCAGGGGCTCGGGACGCGATCTCGGCCCAGGCCACAGGGCTGCCCTGCGGCGGAAGGCGTGCCGACCAAAGGCTTGAACGTTGCAACCGGTGCGACTACCTCCCTGACGACGACCCTACCCGCTGCGTGCTGTTGGCTTTTCGCCGCGGCGTGGCTATAGTCCGCGGCCAATCCGACGCCCGATCTCAACGAGGAACGTGATGCTCTTCTCCCCGGCCTACGCCCAAGCGGCAGGCGGTGCCCCGGCAGGTTTCGACTTCATCTCGCTGATGCCGTTGGTGCTGATCTTCGTGGTCTTCTATTTCCTGTTGATCCGGCCGCAGCAGAAGAAGATGAAGAGCCATCGCGACATGATCGGCGGGGTCAAGCGCGGCGACAAGGTGCTGACCGGCGGCGGCATCATCGGCACCGTGGTCAAGGTCGAGGACACCGACGACGTCCTCCTGGTGGAGATCGCCAAGGACATCCGGGTCCGGGTCGCCCGCAGCACGATCTCCGATCTGCTCAACAAGCCCCAGCCCGCCAAGGCGCCGGCGAAGGCCGAGGGCGCGACCGATGCCGCGCCCAGGACCGGCCTGATGGCGCAGCTGTTCGGCAAGAAATAGCGTCCGCCCATGCTCCGCTTCTCCACCTGGAAAGTCGCCGTGATCCTCGGGATCTGCGTCCTCGGGGCCGTGCTCAGCCTGCCCAACCTGTTCCCGCGCGACGAGATGGAGCGGCTGCCGAGCTGGCTGCCGCACCAGCAGATCAACCTGGGGCTGGATCTCCAGGGCGGCTCGCACCTGCTGCTCGAGGTCGACCTGCACGCGGTCACCGAGGAACGGCTTAACAGCCTGGTCGACGAGATCCGCACCATTCTGCGGCCGGCGCGGATCGGCTATCGGGACCTGGGCGTGCACGGCGACGCCGTGACCCTGACCTTGACCGATTCGGCCAACACCGAGCAGGCGATGGACCTGCTGAAGAGCCTCAACCCCAAACCGCTCTCCAGGGAGGTCCAGATCACTGCGGGCGAGGGCGGCCGGATCGACATGCGCCTCAGCGACAGCATGGTCCGCGACCTCCAGGATTCGGCGATCCGCCAGTCGCTCGAGATCGTGCGCCGGCGGATCGATGCGATCGGCACCCGCGAGCCGACCATCCAGCGCCAGGGCGACAACCGGATCCTGGTCCAGGTGCCGGGCGAAAAGAACCCGGAGAGCATCAAGCGCCTGCTCGGCCAGACGGCCAAGCTGACCTTCCATCTGGTCGATCTGGACACCCCGCTGGATCAGGCGCTGGCCGGCCGTCTGCCGCCGGGTGACGAGCTGCTGCCGAGCGCCGAGCACGGTGGCCAGGGCCAGGTCGTGGTCCGCAAGCGGGTCGAGGTCAGCGGTGCGAGTCTGACCGACGCCCAGCCGACCTACCAGCAGAACCAGCCGGTGGTGAGCTTCCGCTTCGACTCGGCGGGCGCGCGCAAGTTCGGCGCCGTGACCCGCGAGCATGTCGGCGAGCTGCTGGCGATCGTGCTCGACGGCAAGGTGATCAGCTCACCGCGCATCCGCGAGCCGATTCTCGGCGGCAGCGGCGTCATCTCGGGCAGCTTCACGGCCCAGTCGGCGAACGAGCTCGCGATCCTGCTGCGCGCGGGCGCCCTGCCGGCCCCGCTCCAGATCGTCGAGGAGCGCTCGGTCGGCCCTGACCTCGGCGCCGATTCGATCCGGGCCGGCAAGATCGCGGGCGTGGTCGCCTTCGTGCTCGTCGCGGCGTTCATGGTCCTCTACTACGGCATGTTCGGGGTGATCGCCGACCTCGCTCTGGTCGTCAATCTGCTCCTGCTGTTCGGCGCGCTGTCCGCGCTGCAGGCGACCCTGACGCTGCCGGGCATTGCCGGCATCGTGCTGACGATCGGCATGGCGGTCGATTCCAACGTGCTGATCTACGAGCGCATCCGGGAGGAGGCGCGTCATGGCAAACCGCCGATCAGCGCGGTCGAGTCCGGTTTTCGCGAGGCTATGCGGACGATCGTCGACGCCAATCTGACCACCCTGATCGCCGCGGTCCTGCTGTACGCGTTCGGCTCGGGGCCGGTGCGCGGCTTCGCCGTGACCCTCGGCATCGGTATCGCCACGACCATGTTCACCGCCGTGACCTTCAGCCGTCTGGTCGTGGCCACCTGGCTCTGGCGGACGCGGCCCGCCGTGCTGCCGGTCTGAGGAGGCAGGCGCCGTGCGCAGCTTTCGTCTGGTCCCGGACAACACCCAGATCCACTTCATGCACTATGAGTATCTGGGTTATGCGGTGTCCGCCTTCCTCATCCTCTTGACCCTGGTTCTGGTCCCGCTCAAGGGGCTGAACTTCGGCATCGATTTTCGCGGCGGCATCCTGATGGAGGTCCGGACTCCCGGGCCCGCCGCGGATCTCGCCGCGATGCGCGCCGAACTGGGCGGGCTCGGCCTCGGCGAGGTCGCGTTGCAGACGTTCGGCGAGCCCAACGACGTCCTGATCCGGATCCAGCGCCAGGAGGGCGGCGAGGACGCCCAGCAGGTCGCGGTCGACAAGGTCAAGGCGAAGCTCGGCGACCAGGTCTCCTACCGCCGGGTCGAGTTCGTCGGACCGAAGGTGAGCTCGGAGCTGTTCTGGGCCGGGGCGCAGGCGGTCGGCTATTCGTTCATCGCGATCCTTGCGTACATCTGGTTCCGGTTTGAGTGGCAGTACGGCATCGGGGCGATTCTCGCCTTGATCCACGACACCGTCACGACGGTCGGGGTTTTCTGCGTGTTCAACCTTGAGTTCAATCTTGCCTCGGTGGCGGCGATTCTTACGATCGTCGGTTATTCGCTCAACGACACCGTCGTGATCTTCGACCGGGTGCGGGAGAATCTGCGCCGCTACAAGGCGATGCAGCTGACCGAGCTGCTCGACCGCTCGATCAACGAGACATTGGCGCGCACCGTGATGACCTCGCTGACCACCTTGCTGGCGCTGGCGGCGTTGGTGATCTTCGGTGGCCCGGTGATCCGCGGCTTCACGATCGCGATGATCTGGGGCGTGATCGTGGGGACCTACTCGACCGTGTACATCGCGACCCCGGTCCTGGTGCACTTCAACCTGCGCCGGGCGAGCGAGCCGGTCCCGGCAACCCAGACGCCCTGAGGCTCGGTCCGCCTGCGACGCGTAGGCTGCCATGGACGTGACGCCAATCGTCCCGGGCGGCCGCCACCTGATCCAGGGCTACGATGCCGGTGGCTTTCGGATCGCCGGTATCCGGCATGCGGGCTCGGTGCTGGTGCTGCCGGAGCAGACGCTCGCCTGGCCGGTCAACTCGCCGGAGCAGATCACGGCCGAGAGCCTGGCGCCGGTGCGGGCGGCCGCGCCGGCGGTTGAGATCCTGGTGCTCGGCTGCGGTGCCCGGTTCGTGATGATCCCGGCCGAATTGCGCGCCAGCTTGAAGGCGGCGGGCATCGTCGTCGAGGCGATGGCCACCGGCGCCGCCTGCCGGACCTTCAATCTGCTCCTGGCCGAGGACCGCCGGGTCGCGGCCGCCCTGATCGCCCTTTGAGGATCGCAAGCGGTCACGGGCGGCGTTCGGAGCCGAAGATCGGCGTCCCGCCGTCGCACCGGTCTTCGGCGGCCGCCGCCGATGGCCCGAGCGCCGGCCTTGTCGCGCGTCGGCTGCCTCATATCTTGCCCGACAGGGGGGATTTCAGAACGGAGGCTTTCGATGAAGGTGGAAACGGCATTGGCTGCCAAGGGGCGCGAGGTGGCAACCGTGCATCCCTCGGCGACGCTCGCGACGGTGGCGCAGCGGCTGCGCCTCGAACGGATCGGGGCGCTCGTCGTGGTCGAGGAGGGCAAGGTCGTGGGCATCATCTCCGAGCGCGATGTGGTCCATGCCTTTGCCGCCTATCGCGCCGAGACGTCCGAGATCAAGGTCGCCGAGGTCATGACCCGGAGCGTCATCTCCTGCCGTCGCGAGGACAGCCTGACGCGCGTGCTGGGCGTGATGACGCGCCAGCGGGTCCGCCATCTGCCGTGCTGGAAGAGGGACGGCTGGTCGGCCTCATCAGCATTGGCGACGCCGTGAAGCATCGGCTGGACGAGCTGGAACTCGAGGCGGCCGTCATGCGCGACGCCTACGTCGCCGCCCACTGAG
>CAVWPO010000009.1:0-136858 GCA_963756905.1 uncultured Alphaproteobacteria bacterium | reverse complement strand
TGGTCTTCCGCTGCGGGCAGGGAAGCGGCTATAACCGGCGGCGTTGGGGAGACGTGGGAAAAGCAGGGAGAGCCGTCATGGCCGAGGGTCCGTCGCGGGCGATCATGCTGTTCGGGACCGAGGAGAAGGTGGTGCCGCGCAAGATGCTGCGCGCGGGGCCGCTCAGCTGCGAGCTCGACGGCGGCAACCTCCGCTACATCAGGATCGGCGGCAAGGAGGCGATCCGGGCGATCGCGTTCATCGTCCGCGACAAGGACTGGGGCACCTACAACCCGGCCATCCTGGACCTGAAGATCGGCCAGGGGCCGGACGACTTCGAGGTCAGCTACGAGGCGGTCTGCAAGGATGCGAGCCAGGAGCTTCGCTACCGGGCGAGGATCAAGGGGGCGTCCGACGGCAGGCTCACCTTCGAGGCGAGCGCGCGGGCGGTCAGCGACTTCGTCACCAACCGGACCGGCTTCGTGGTCCTGCACCCGATCGAGGGCGTCGCCGGCGAGGCGGTCGAGGTCCTGCACACCGATGGCCGGACCGAGCGCTCACGCTTCCCCGAGCTGATCGACCCGATGTGCCCGTTCCAGGACATCCGGGCGCTGACCCACGAGGTCCTGCCCGGCGTCAAGGTCACCTGCACCATGGCGGGCGATGCCTTCGAGATGGAGGACCATCGCAACTGGAACGATGCCTCCTACAAGACCTATGTGCGGCCGCTGGCCAAGCCCTGGCCCTATACGCTCAAGGCCGGCGAGACCAGCGAGCAGTCGGTGGTCCTGACGATCGATGGCAGCGTGCCCAAGGTCGCGGCCGCGGCCGGCGACGCGCCGGTCGAGCTCAGGATCGGCGCTGCCGCCGGGACCGTGCCGGCGCTCGGCCTCAGCCTCCGGCCGGAGCACGCCGAGGCCACCCTCGAGGCGGCCGATCTGATCCGGCAGCTCGGGCCGCAGTTCCTGGTCTGCCCGTTCGACTCGCGGATCGCCGATGGCTATGCCGGGCCGCCGGTGGTCGGGGCATCGACCTTCGCCTTCGATGAGCGGACCGGCGATCCCGGCAAGGTCCTTGGGCTGTACCAGGCGATGGCCGAGGCGACCGGGGCCGAGCTGGTGCTCGAGGCGGTGGTCGCCTGCCGCGAGCCGGATGGCAGCCCGTGCGGTGACGCGGCGACCATGCGTGCGGACCTCGCCAAGATCAAGGATGCGGTCGCGGCGGCCGGGGTGCGCTTTGCCCGGGTCGCGGTGGCGCCGGCCTCGGATCTCAAATGCACGCTCCCGGGCAGCGTCTGGCCGCCCTGTCCGGAGGCGCAAGCGCTGTATGCGGCGGCGCGCGAGGCGTTTCCCGGCGTGCCGGTCGGCGGCGGCATGTTTTCCTACTTCACCGAGCTGAACCGCAAGCGGCCGCCGGCCGGCGCGCTCGATTTCATCGTCCACACCAGCTGCCCGATCGTGCACGCCTGCGACGACACCACGGTCATGGAGAACCTCGAGGCGCTGCCGCACATCGTCAAGTCGACCCGCAGCTTCGCGGGCGGCACACCCTACCGGGCGGGCCCGTCGGCGATCGGCGCGCGCGACAATCCTTACGGCGCCACGCCGACGCCCAATCCGGCGGGCGGCCGGGTGGCGCTGGCCGGCATGGACCCGCGCCAGCGCGGCCTGCTCGGCGCCGCCTGGTATCTCGGCTACTTCGCGCACATGGCGGCGGGCGGCGTCGAGGCCGTCTGCCTGGCGGCGCCGGTCGGCGAGTTCGGCGTGGCCTACGCCCGGATGCCCTGGGCCCAGCCCTGGTTCGACGATCAGGCCGCCCGCGGGCAGGCGATGCTCTATCCGGTCTACCACGTGCTGCGCGGTCTGGCCGGAGGCGCCGGCAAGCCGCGCCTGCAGACCACCGTTTCCCAGGGCTCGGCCGTGCAGGCGGTCGCCTGGCAGGCGCAGGGCGGGGCCGTGGTCTGGCTCGCCAACCTGACGCCCGCGCCCCAGATCCTGGCGCTCAGCGGGCTGCCCGGCCGGCGCGGCCGGATCGCGGTGCTCGACCAGGCAGGCTTCGTCGCCGCCGCCACCGATCCCGACGCGCTGGCCAGGCGCGCGCGGGAGGGCGAGACCACCCGCCTCGAGCTCGGGCCCTATGCCGTGGCCCGCCTGGAGGTGCCCGGCTGAGTCGGCGATTCTCTCCAGCCCAGTCGTCGCGCTGCAACTGCTAAGACGAGGGCCGGGCGCTCGGCAGCATTTCGCACTTGCAGCACGCCCGCGACTTGCCTGCGGCAGAGACGAGGGCGGTCGGCGACCGCGGCTGGCGCAAGCCCCGATGCTTAGACGGCCGCCAATGCTTGTGACCAAATGTCGCGCGAAAGTTGCTCCCGCCCCCCGTGATTTTCGCTAGAGTTAAACTAAGCGCGGCTGAGCGCCAGCCGCCGTGCGCGCTCCCGAGGGGGTGGTCGGGAGCCGGACCGGACCACGGCGGTGTCCCGAGGAATCAGGGGGACCCTCGATGGAAGCGAAGGTAATCTGGCTGTTCGTGTTCGTTATCCTGTATTGGGCGTACTGTATCTTCTGGGGCATCAAAGGTGCCCTGTCGTCGCGGACCGCCAGCGACTACTTCATCGCCGGGCGCCGGATCTCGCTCTGGGTGTTCGTGCTGGCGGCGACCGCGACCTCGTTCTCGGGCTGGACCTTCATGGGCCATCCCGGCCTGATCTATCGCGACGGCTTCCAGTACGCCTACGCCTCCTTCTACACCATCATGATCCCGTTCACCGGCGTCCTGTTCCTGAAGCGCCAGTGGATCATCGGCAAGCGCTTCGGCTTCATCACGCCGGGCGAGATGCTGTCCTATTACTTCCGCTCCGACGTGATCCGTCTGCTGGTGATCGTGGTCGCCATGGTGTTCTCGGTCCCCTATCTCGGCGTCCAGCTGCGGGCCTCGGGGTTCCTGTTCAACGTCCTGACCGACGGCCGCCTGAGCGTCGACGTCGGCATGTGGATCCTGTCCGCGGTGGTGTTCATCTACGTCGCCTCGGGCGGCCTGCGCGCGGTCGCCTATGTCGACACGCTGCAGTGCATTCTGCTGGCCCTCGGCATCGTGATCATCGGCGTGATCGCGCTGGAAGCGGTTGGCGGCTGGCACGCTCTCAACGGCAACATCGCGGCGCTGACCCAGCTGCCGGGCGGCAAGACCACGCCCGACGGCTACAGCTCCTACGTCGCCATCCCGGGGGTGATCCAGTTCGTCTCCAGCGGCCCCAAGGCCGAGGGTGGCGCCTGGACCGGCGTCATGGTGCTGACCTACATGTTCGCGCTGATGGGCATCCAGTCGTCGCCGGCGTTCTCGATGTGGGCGTTCTCCAACCACAATCCGGCGCCGTTCGCGCCTCAGCAGGTCTGGGGCTCGTCGTTCGCGATCGGTCTGATCCTGTTCGTGTTCACGGCGATGCAGGGCATCGGCGGTCACTTCCTGGGCGCGGATCTCAAGTTCGCCGCCCAGTACCCGGAGCGCGTCGCGACCGCGGCGGCCATCCGGATTCAAGGCAATCTTCTGGAGACCGACTATCGCGGCAACGCCCAGGCCAAGGGAATGAACGCGCGCGCCCTGCGGCCGATCGGCGCCGACGCGCTGACCATGCTCGGCCAGACCAAGGCGATTCCGACGCTCGGCGAGGTCGCCAAGGGCACCGGTCCGGGCGCGCAGGTTGCCGCCCAGCTGATCGAGGGCACCGATCTTGCCGACAAGCCGGCGCTGCTCTCGCTGCCGACGCCGGACAGCCTGGTCGCCCAGCTGATCAATCTGATGGCCGATGCGGCGCCCTGGATGGTCGGGCTGCTGTCGGTCTGCGCGCTGGCTGCGATGCAATCGACCGGCGCGGCCTACATGTCGACCGCCGGCGGCATGATCACGCGCGACCTGATCAAGCACTTCCTGATGCCGAATGCCGACCACCGGATGCAGAAGCTGTTCGGGCGGATCGGGGTCGGCGTGATCGTGCTCCTGGCGCTGATCGTCGCCAGCACGTCGACCGACGCCCTGGTCCTGCTCGGCGGTCTGGCGGTCGCCTACGGCTTCCAGATGTGGCCGGCCCTGATCGCGGTCTGCTACTGGCCGTGGCTGACCCGCCAGGGCGTGGTGCTCGGCCTGATCGTCGGCCTGATCGTGGTCACCATCACCGACGGGCCGTCGACCTTCGGCATCGAGGCCTGGGGCCGCTGGCCCTGGACCATCCACTCGGCCGGCTGGGGCATCTTCTTCAACCTGCTGGTCGCGATCATCGTCTCGGCGGTGACCCGCGACGATCTCGACCGCAAGATGGAGTTCCACAGCTTCCTCGCCCAGCACGCCTCGCTGCCGCCCGAGCGGCGCCGGCTGGTCCCGACCGCCTGGATCGTGACGCTTGCCTGGTTCTTCTTCGCCATCGGCCCGGGCGCGGTGATCGGCAACTGGATCTTCGGCAATCCGACCGATGCCACGACCTGGACCTTCGGCATGCCGTCGATCTGGGCCTGGCAGATCCTGTTCTGGGCGCTCGGCGTCGCCATGATGTACTTCCTCGCGTACACCATGCAGATGTCGACCGTGCCCGAGACCGAGGTCGAATCCCTGGCCGACGACATCGCCGAGATCGAGCGGGCGGCCACCTGAGCTGCTCGGGCAACCGCAACCCGTCGGGGAGGGGCTTTCGCCCCTCCCTTCGTTTTCGCCCGCGACCGCATTCTCGCAACCGGCCAGGCGCGCTAAGCTTCCGATCGGATGCAGCTGCTCGGGCCTGCGGATGTCGCCCTGGACGTACTACTGGCTGTCGGTCGCGGTGCTCGCGGCGCTGCTGTTCTGGCCGGCCTCGAAGATGATCTGGGTCATGAGCGTGCGCCGGCTCGAGCGCAAGCGGGGCCAGCCCCTGACCGACCCCGAGCGTGCCGGCCAGCGCCACCGGGCGCGCTTCCTGGCGATCGTCATCTGTACGATCTTCTCGGCGTTGTTCAACTATCAGATCCTCGACATGGCGACCTACCGGGCGACCGATCGGGCAACCGAAGGAGCGAGCGGTGGCTGAGTTGCCGGCCGGTCGCCGGCAGGGCAGCGACCCGCTGACCCGCGCGCTCAAGGCGGTCGCGGTGGCGCTGGCCGTCCTGTTCCTCGGTTGGGCGGTCTACGACCGGTTCTTTGCCGCGGTGGCGCCCGGCGACATGGCCTATTTCGCCGGCAACCGGGCCTTCGAGGATGGCGACTACGGGCGCGCCGAGAGCAACTACCGGGCGGCGCTCGCGGCGGCGCCCGAGCACCTGTTCGCGCTCCGGGGCCTCGCCCAGAGCCTGCATCAGCAAGGCCGCTACGACGAGGCGCTCGCGGTCTATGACGAGGCGATCGCGCGCGCGCCCGAGTTCGGTGCGACCTATGCCAACCGCGGCATCCTGCTCGACACCATGGGCCGGCACGAGCAGGCGCTCGCCGACTACACCCGCGCCCTCGAGCTCGATCCCAAGCTCGCCGAGGGACCGAGCTGGCTGACCCGCTTCCTGCGCAACCAGCCGGCCCCGCCGCCGACGATTGCCGACCGGGCGGCCTATCTGCGCGCCGAGCTCGCCAAGCCCGAAGCCGAGCGCGTCCTACGCCTGCCCGAGGTCGACCAGAGGCAGCGGCCCTACCAGCGGTGACGCCTGCCGGTCGGGCGTCGGCCTGCCAACCGCGCGTCCAGCGGTCGCGATGGCAGCGGCGGCGCGCTCATCCGGTTCTGGCCGGCAGGTCGCCGAGCGCTCCTTCGGCCGGGCGCGCCGGCAGGCCACGGCGAGCCTCGGCCGCGAAGCCGAGCGTGTCCGCCACCAGGTAGAGCGGGCGTTGCTTGACCTCCATGAACACCCGGCCGAGATATTCGCCGAGGATGCCGAGGCCGACCATGTTGAGGCCGCTCGAGAGCAAAAGGATGCTCGCCAGCGAGGCGTAGCCCGGCACCTCGATGCCATGGAGCAGCGTGTGCGCGAGGGTGTAGCCGAGGTAGAGCAGGCCGAGCAGCGCCATGGTCAGGCCGATGTAGGTCCAGATCCGGAGCGGCGCCATGCTGAACGAGGTGATGCCGCCGACCGCCAGGTGCCACAAGCGCCAGTAGCTCCATGTGCTGCGGCCGGCGGCGCGCGCGGGGCGCCGGTAGTCGACCACGGTCTGGCGGAAGCCGGCCCAGGCGAACAGGCCCTTCATGAAGCGCATGCGCTCCGGCATCTGCTTCAGCGCCTCGACGACCCGCCGGTCGAGGAGCCGAAAATCGCCGACGTCGGCGGGGATCGGCACCTCGCTCAGGCGATTGATGACGCGGTAGAACAGCCGGGCGGTGAGCCGCTTGGGCAGCGAATCGCCGGCGCGGCCGATCCGCCTGGCGAGCACGACCTGGTAGCCGTTGCGCCAGTTCGCGACCAGCTCGGCGATCAGCTCGGGCGGGTCCTGCAGATCGGCGTCGATCGGGATCACCGCGGCGCCGCCCGCGAAGTCGAGGCCGGCCGAGAGCGCCGCTTCCTTGCCGAAGTTGCGCGACAGCGCCACCAGCTTGATCCGCGGGTTGGCAAGGTGCAGGGCGCACAGGCGCGCAGCCGTGCCGTCGGTGCTGCCGTCGTCGACGCCGATCACCTCATAGCGGGGCGCCACCGCCTCGAGGATCGGGATCAGCCGCGCAAAGAAGGCATCGAGCGCCGCGGCCTCGTTGTAGATCGGCACGATCAGGCTGAGCTCGATGGCCTCGCCGTCAACCAAGGCGGCCGGCGGCGCCATGCGCCTATCGTCCCCCGGCCAACGACGGTCCGGCACGGTCGGGCGCGCCGGGCGGGCTGGCGAGGCAGGCCGGGTCGCGCCGGAGATAGAGCGCCCAACCGCCCCCGGCCGGCCCCGCGGCGACGCGCTCGAGCCAGGCTGGCGGCGAGCGGGCGGCGAGCACCGGCTGCAACGCCGGCCGGAAAGCGCGCTCGATCTGGCCGTCGTAGACGAGCACCCGACCCTTGGGTCTGAGCGTGCACAGCCAGGCGCGCAGCCCATCCGCGTTCTGCAGATCGGGCAGCAGGGCAAAACGCGCGCCGGTGTAGTAGGCGAGATGCGGCTTGCGTGCGACCAGGACATCGTCGGGCCCGGCGATCGCTCTGGCCGCCGGCACGGCCTCTGCCAGCTCGTCCGCGCCGAAACTCAACGCCGTCCGCGCCCCGCCGACGGCGAGCGCCAGCGCGAGCGTGCCCGCCAGGCCGAGCGCGACCCTTTGGCCGAGGCGCCAGGCCCTGGTTTCCGGCAGGGTGCCATGGACCTCCGCCAGCATCACGCCGAGGCCGGCGCCGAGCCAGGGCAGGAGCGAGAGCCAGTAGCGCGCCTCGAACGATTTGAAATTGAGGAGCAGAGCCTCGCCGAGCGTGACCAGCCCGAGCAGGCCCGCGCCGGCCGAGCGCCGCCGTGCGGGCAGGAAGAGCAGGCCGGGCAGCGCCAGCGTGCCGAGGGGGAAGGCGACGAATTCCGGCAGCCGGTCGCGCCCGAGGGTCAGGAGATCCCCAAGGTAGATCTCGAGCACGCGCGCCGGGTCGTAGGCGAGCACTTCCCACACGCCGTGAAACCGCCCGGCGACCGATGCGAACGCCTCGTTCGAGATCGGGTCCGCGGCGGTCGCGAAGTAGGTCATGGCGAGGGTCACGTGATTGCTGGTCGGCCAGGGCGGGCTGCCGGTCGCCGCCGCGAACCTGAGCCAGAGGCTGAGAGGCATCGCCAGAGCGGCGAACGCGAGGGCGGCCGCCCGCGCCCGGCGGACCGCGGCGTCCCGGCAAAGCCACGGCGCCAGCAGCAGGAGCAGCAGCGGCAGGGCGTTGGTGCGGGTCAGGAGCGCCAGACCGATCAGCAGGCCGAGGCCGACCCAGGCGGCATCCTGGCCGCCGCGGACGCCCGCCAGCGCCAGGGCGCAGGCCCCGAGGTAGAGCGCCAGGAAGAAGAGGTCCGAGCTCGCTTCCGCGGCCTGCGCGAGGTACAGCGCCGAGGTCGCGAGCGCGCCCAGGGCGCCGAGCGCGGCGGCGCGCCCGAACAGCCGGTCGACGAGCCACCAGGTCGTGAGCGCGCTCAGCCCCGCCGCCAGCAGGGAGACCGCGAGCCCGGCTTGCACCCAGTCGCCGAGAACGCTCCAGGCGAGCGTGATCGCCGCCGGATAGAGCGGCAGGTGGAACGCGATCAGCAGCGGCTGGCCGGCCAGCAGCCGCCTGGCCTCCGGCACGAACAGGGCGAGATAGTCGGTCTCGACGCCGAAGCTCAGCCAGGAGCGCCCGGCGGCGAGCGCGAGCGGGAGCGCGATCACGGCGACCAGGAGGGCGGCAGGCAGGGGATCGGCCAGGAGACGCCGTGGCAGCGCCAGCCGACCCTGCCATGCGTCTGGCGCGCGGCGCTCGCCGGCCATGCCAGCCGGCGCCGTCAGGTCGTGGTTGCTCGCCAAGGCCATGGGACCCGATCGCTCGAAGCTGTCATCCCCGGACCCGGGCCGGTTTGGTCCGACCGGCGGCAGCCTAAGTGGCGATTCTTAAGCGTTTGTGGATCAACCGAACGCGATGGCCGCGCAGCCCTGCCCGGATGGCGCCGGATGGCGGCTTGCGGACACGTCATCACGGACGTATGCCCGTCGGTTGATGCCTGGCTGCGGCGTGCCGCGAGGGGAAAATGCGATCGATCAGGCTGCCGACCGCGGTTGGTCATGTCGTGCCCGACCGCCTGCGCCCGCCGGAAGCCTTTGCGGCGCTCGCCGCCGGCCTGCCGCACGACCCGGAGATGGCGATCGCGCGGATGCGCGCGGTGCTGGTGGCACATGGGATCGGCGCCTGATGCGCGATCTCTCGACGGGTGGGCTCGACCACCTCGCGCTCAACTGGGCGACCGTGCGCGAGAAGTGCGACATGGCGCAGGCGATCGAGGCCTGCGCCCGGCACGGAATTCCGGCGATCGCGCCCTGGCGCGAGCCGGCCCTGGCGCTGGGCATCAAGGAGACGGCGCGCCGGCTGAAGGATGCCGGCGCTGCGCGTCTCGGGCTACTGCCGCGGCGGTCTGTTCACGGCTGGCGATGCCGCCGGGCGGCGGGCGGCGATCGAGGACAACCGGCGCGCGATCGAGGAAGCGGCAGCGCTCGGCGCCGGCTGCCTGATCGTGGTCGCGGGCGGCCTGCCGTCGGGCTCGAAGGATCTCGCGGGCGCCCGCGCCCAGATCCGGGACGGCATGGCGGCGATTCTGCCGTACGCCCGCGCCGCCGGGGTGCCGCTCGCGATCGAGCCCTTGCACCCGATGCAGGCGGCGGATCGCTGCGCCGTGAATACGCTCAGGCACGCCAACGACTTGTGCGAAGAAATCGATCCATCAGGTGAGGGCGGCCTCGGGGTCGCGGTCGACGTCTATCACGTCTGGTGGGACCCTGAGCTGGAGCCCGAGGTCGCACGCGCGGGCGCTGCCGGCCGCATCCTCGCCTTTCACGTCTGCGACTGGCGGCTGCCGACGCGGGATCTGGTGTTCGACCGCGCGATGATGGGCGACGGCGCGATCGACATCAGGAAGATCCGCGCCCTGGTCGAGGCGGCGGGCTACGCCGGCTTCATCGAGGCCGAGATTTTTTCGCGCGACTGGTGGCAGCGCGATCCGGACGAGGTGCTGGAGATCGTGGCCGGGCGCTATCGGACGGTGGTCTGAGGGGCGGGATTTCGAACGCCTGGATGCGGGCAGAATCCGCTTCGCCGGCCGGCCTTCGCCCATTGGCTGCCCTGGCGACGCGCCGGGCTCGGCTACGTGCCGCAGGAGGGCGAAATCTTCCCATCGCTCAGCGTGGGCGAGCATTTGCGGATCGCGGTCCGCCCCGGTTCCCTGGACGGTCGAGCGGCCGTTCGCGGGCTTTCCCGCCTTGGCCGAGCCCGGCACCGCGGCGATGCGCTCGGCGGCGCATGCGAGCAGCAGTTCTGGCGATCGCCCGCACCCCGGTCGGCATGCGAGCCTGCCGCTGATGGACGAGCCGACCGAGGGCTGGCGCCGATCGTCGTCGAGCAGCTCGCCCAGGCGATCAAGGCGCTCGCCCCGGGCCAGGGCATGGCGGTCGTCCTGGTCGAGCAGCATGCCGGGCTGGCGGTCCAGTTCGCCCGCCGCTCGAACGTGATGGTCCGCGGCCGGATCGTCTGCGACGGGCCGGGCGCGACGCTCGCCGCCGACCCGGAGCGCCGGCACGGCCTGGTCGGCGTCGCCCGCTGAGGCGGGGTTTCCCATCCTCGACCTGCACGGCGCGCGTGCGGGAAACGTCCTCGACCCCGCCTCCCCACGGGCAGCAAAGGTCGAGGATGGGAAGACAGTGACTATGGCGGCCTGAGCGCGGGGGCGCCACGCATCGTGGCGCCCCCGAAATCAGCTCAGACTCGTTCAATTCGCCGCATTCAGTTCATACCCTTGCTATCATCTTCCAACTCCACGATCTCCGTCTTGCCGCTGTTCCACTTCTTCACCTTGTGGAGCAGGTAGGCGAAAGTCGTGCCCGCCGAAAACGAGACTGTCTGCGAGCCTTTTGCCCCTGCGCTGCCAGTGATCTCCAACGCCGCATTGGCGACACCGACTTGGCCGCTTGCTGATGACTTGGAGGAAATGTCACCTTGAAAGTACTCCGCGAGCTCGGCCTCCATCGCCACCCAGATCTCCGAGACAATTCTCCCGTCTCCGCCCTCCTCTGCAAGGTAGTTGCGCGCACCATCGGCTTCATGATTCAGCATCGTCGTCAGTGGTCCTTGATTGATAAAGAACTTCTGCAGCACGAGATGCCCTTGCTTAACCTGCTCGTACGAGGCTGATTTCGCCGTCTTCGCGTTCAGGACAAAATATTGCACCTTGCCGTTCGCCTCCACGGCGGCCTTGGTCGTCTTGTTCCAGTCGATCGTGACCGGGGCGACGCTCTTGACCTTGCCGGCGAGGTAATCACGCTTGACATTCGCCTGAACCGCCAGGTAGGCCTTGGCGCCAATGGGATCCTTCTTCTCACCATAGGAGCAAAGTTCCACATTCTCCGCCTTGCCGCGGAAGTACTTGATTGAGCCGATCTCCAAATAGTTGTCAGTGACGGTTCCTGAACCTGCCATAACTTCTCTCCTTTGTACACAAAGGGATTGGAGTTGTGGCGCTCCTGAGGAGCATACCTCAGATTCATTGGCCACGGCAACCCGTGATATTGCCTCATTAGAACACTGTGCAACCTGTATTGCAGATCTCGAAGTATACAATCGTCGAGTGGGGAATCTCAGCCGCGCCCGGCGCTGATCGGGGAGGCCCCGGACCGCCGGTTGCCGAGAGTCAGGTCCAGCGCGCGTTCGCCGCCGACCGCGGGGCGCGATCTGCCCGGCCTCAAGGACGCGAAGGCCCTGCTCGATGGACGGCGCTGAGCGCAAAGAGTTGGCGACGCTTTCCCTCGCCCGGCGGGCACGATAACGTTGGCCCGATGGGCGTGGCCGACGGATGGCGGGGGTGGGGATGGCGGCGGAGGTTCTGGGCGATCTGGGCCGGATCATCGAGCGCCTGGCGGAGCGCGGGCGGCTGGTCCGGGTCAGGTCCGAGGTCGATCCGGTGCACGATCTGGCGGGCGTCGCCGCCAGGCTCGAGGGCCGGCCGGCCGCGGTGCTGTTCGAGAAGGTCAAGGGCCACGACGCGCCGGTGTTCACCGGGCTCTACTGGTCGCGCGCCCTGCTCGCGGATCTTTTGGAGCAGCCCGAGCGGCAATTGCCGGGCTTCGTCTCCGGCTGCATCAGGCGCTGGCAGCAGCAGCCCATGCCGCCGGTGGTCAAGGATGCCGGCCCGGTCACCGAAGTGACCGAGAACCGGGTCGACCTCGGCAGACTGCCGGTCCCGACCCATGCGCTGAAGGACGGCGGACCCTATTTCGATGCCGCGGTGGTGGTCGCCCGCGACCCCGAGACCGGCGTGCGCAACGCCTCGATCCAGCGCTTCCTGGTGACGGGCCCGGACACCATGACCATCAACATCGATGCCGGGCGGCATCTCGAGACCTATCTCGACAAGGCGGCGCGGCGGGGCGAGACGCTGCCCTTCACCTTGAATGTCGGGGTCGGGCCGGGGGTCCATTTCGCGGCCGCGACGCCCTCCGAGGCGGCGCCGATCGACACCGACGAGCTCGGCATCGCCAGCGAGTTCCAGGGCTCGCCGCTGGAGCTGGTGGCGGGCAGGACGTCTGCCGTCGAGATGATCGCGAACGCCATGTATGCGCTCGAGTGCGAGATGGTGCCGGGCGAGGTGGCGCCCGAGGGCCCGTTCGCCGAGGTCACGGGCTTCTATGCCAGGCGGGCGCCGCGGCCGCTGGTCCATGTCAAGGCGATCCACCACCGCGAGCGGCCGACCTTCCAGACCATCCTCTCGGGCGTCGAGGTCTGGAACTCGGTCGGGCTGCTCGGCGAGGCGAACGTGCTGGCGCTGGTCCAGCGCCAGGTGCCGGGCGTCAAGGACGTCTACTTCAGCCACGGCGGCTGCGGCTTCTATCATTGCATCGTGGCCATGCGCCCGGTCCGCGCCGGCTGGTCGAAGCAGGCGATCATGGCGACCTTCGCGGCCTTCCCGCCGCTCAAGATGGTGACCGTGGTCGACGACGACGTCGACATCCGCAAGGCCATGGACGTCGAGTGGGCGATGACCAACCGGCTCGACCCGCTGACCGGCGTGATCACCATTCCCGCCTGCTTCGGCCACGGCCTCAACCCGAGCTTTCCGGACTACCTCGGCGCCAAGATCGGCTTCGACTGCACGCGGCCGTTCCCCTACACCTCCGAGCACGACCGCGCCGCCTACAAGGAGGTGGCGCTCGACGACCACGAGCTCGAAGGCGGGGCATGAGCGCGCCCCGAGATCAGGGCCATGGCTGAGCGCGACTGGCGCAAGCGCCTGATCGTCGGCATCACCGGCGCGTCCGGCGCGATCTACGGCGTGCGCCTGCTGCAGGCCGCTCGCGCGCTCGGCCTCGAGAGCCATCTGTGCATGACCAGGGCGGCCGAGCGGACGCTGGCCGCCGAGCTCGACCTCAAGACCGCCGAGGTCAAGGCGCTGGCCGATCATGTCTACGCCGAGAGCGACATCGGCGGCGCGATCGCCTCGGGCTCGTTCAAGACCCGCGGCATGGTGATCGCGCCCTGCTCGGTGCGCACCATGTCGGACATCGCCAACGGCACCACCCACACCGCGATCTCGCGCGCGGCGGACGTGGTCCTGAAGGAGCAGCGCAAGCTCGTCCTCATGCTGCGCGAGACGCCCTTGCACGCGGGCCATCTCGAGAGCCTCCTGAAGCTCGCCCGGATGGGAGCGGTGATCGCGCCGCCGGTGCCGGCGTTCTACATCCGCCCGCAGTCGGTCGAGGCGCTGGTCGACCACGCGATCGGCCGCGTGCTCGATCTGTTCGACATCGACAACGACCTGCCCCGTCGCTGGCAGGAGACGGACCGCTGAGCGAGGCCTGCGGCTCGCTCTCTCCGCGTTCTGCTTTACGCAGGGCCGCTCCCAAGTCTACTTTCGGTGACGTTGCAACGATGAGGCGGACGGATGGCCGCCGCAGAGCAAAGGTTGAGCGTCTTCGTCTCCTACAGCCATGCCGACGCGGCGTGGTTGGAGCGGGTCCAGGTGCATCTCAGGCCGTTGGTCCGGGACGAGCAGATCGACCTTTGGGACGACACCCGGATCAAAGCGGGCGCGCGGTGGCGGGAGGAGATCCGGTCGGCTTTGGCGCATGCCAGGGTCGCCGTGCTGCTGATCAGCGCCGATTTCTTCGGCTCCGACTTCATAGCGACGAAGGAACTGCCGCCGCTGCTGGAAGCCGAGCGCAAGCGCGGCCTCGTCATTCTGGGCGTGCATCTCAGCGCCTCACGCTTCGACCGCGACCAGGTCCTCTCCGAGTACCAGACCGTCAATTCCCCCGGCCGCCCGATCGAGAGCCTGGCCAGGTCGGACCAGGAAGTGGTCTTCGACGCGCTGGCGCGGCGCATCGAGGAGCTGCTCGCTTCGTCGGACCGGGTCGCGGCTCAGGGCGGCCTCGACGTCGTGCCGCTGCCGCCGAAGCCGGCGCGCTGCATCGGGCGCGACGAACAGGTCGCGACCTTGGTCGGGGCTCTGCTCGCGGGGGCACCGGCGGCTGTGCTGGGGCCGGCCGGCATCGGCAAGAGTACGGTCTGCCTGCAAGCGCTGCACGACCAGCGGGTTGCGGACCGGTTTGGCGAGCGGCGCTGTTTCGTCCGCCTCGACGGCGCGGCGACCGCCAAGGACACGCTCGCCGCGATCGCGGCGATACTCGGCATCCCGGCAGACCAGGCGAGCCTCGGCAGCGTCATCGGGCGCCTCGCAGACGGCCCGGCGGCGCTCGCCCTCGACAATCTGGAGACGCCGTGGCAGGCGGAGACCTACGAGGTCGAAGCGCTGCTCGGGCAGCTTGCCGCCGCGCCCGGATCGTCGCTCGCGGTGACGCTGCGCCGAGGCCACCAGCCGGGCGGGGTCGCCTGGCGCGAGCCGATCGAGGTCAGGCCGCTCGGGCGCGAGGACGCCAAGCGCGTGTTCCTTGCGATCGCCGGCAGCCGGCATGCGGCCGACCCGCAGTTCTCCACGAGCCGCATGAAAGCCCTCCACGGCGTGCCGACTCGCGATCGAGCTGTTGGCCTTCCGGCCCAGGCCGAGCCCGACCTGAGCGCCTCTGCTGCGCTGGCCGACCGAGCACATGGCGATGCTGAGGCGCCCGCAGGCCGACCACCGCCTCCTCAATCTCGCGTCTCGCTCCAGCTTGAGCGCGGGTCGGGCATGACCGATCCGTGCGCGGCGCCTGCTGTCCTTCTCGGGCTGCTGCCGAACGGCATCGCCCGCGGCGATCTCGAACGCTCCTGCCGGGCTTTGGCAACGCGGCGGCGGCGACGCTCCGGCAGGTCGCGCTGGCGTTTGACGAGGCGCCGCGCCTGCGCCTGCTGGCGCCGATCCGCGAGCACGTGGCGGCCGCCACCCGCCGGCGCCCGAGGACCTGCGCGCGGGGTCGACCACTATGCAGGGATGGCGGCGGACCTCGGCCCGAAGTGCGGTCGGAAGGCGGCGCCGAAGCCGTCGCCGGCCTGGCCGCCGAGACCGCCAACATCGAGCAGATGCTGCGGGCGGGGCTGAAGCGTCCCGAGCCGCGCTCTGTCATCGAGGCCGCGATCGACTTCGCTGAGTTCCAGCGGTTTTCCGGATTGGGCACTGCCCAGCCGCTGGACGAGGCGGTCGAGGCGTCGAGATTAATTGAAGATGGCCTGGCCGCGCTCGCCAACTTCTGGCGTGGCATGGTCTCGCGCTCGGCGCGCTCGGACCACGACGGCGCGCGCGAGCGCTACGAGGCGGCGCTGCCGCTCTATCGCCGGGTCGGCTCCGTGCTGGGCGAGGCGAACTGCATCCAGAGCCTGGGCGACATCGCGCTGGCGCGCTCGGACCACGACGGCGCGCGCGAGCGCTACGAGGTGGCGCTGCCGCTCTATCGCCGGGTCGGCGACGTGCTGGGCGAGGCGAACTGCATCCGGAGCCTGGGCGACATCGCGCTGGCGCGCTCGGACCACGACGGCGCGCGCGAGCGCTACGAGGCGGCGCTGCCGCTCTATCGCCGGGTCGGCGACGTGCTGGGCGAGGCGAACTGCATCCAGAGCCTGGGCGACATCGCGCTGGCGCGCTCGGACCACGACGGCGCGCGCGGCGCTACGAGGCGGCGCTGCCGCTCTATCGCCGGGTCGGCTCTGTGCTCGGCGAGGCGGCTGCATCGGCCTCGGCGACATCGCGCTAGGCGCTCGGACCACGACGGCGCGCGCGAGCGCTACGAGGCGGCGCTGCCGCTCTATCGCCGGGTCGGCGACGTGCTGGGCGAGGCGAACTGCATCCAGAGCCTCGGCGACATCGCGCTGGCGCGCTCGGACCACGACGGCGCGCGCGAGCGCTACGAGGCGGCGCTGCCGCTCTATCGCCGGGTCGGCGACGTGCTGGGCGAGGCGAACTGCATCAGGAGCCTGGGCGACATCGCGCTGGCGCGCTCGGACCAGGACGGCGCGCGCGAGCGCTACGAGGCGGCGCTTGCGGCGGGTAACTCTTCATCACATAGATGCAGATGTTGGTGTCGAGTGCATGTCTTGCAGCATCAGAGCGGCTCGCGCCCATCGCGGCGGCGCTCGTGTCGCTCGCTCAAGAAGTCCCCGGTCGCGCGCGGACCGCTAAGGAACAGATCGTCCCAGCGCTTCCCGACCGGGCTGATCAGCCGGCTATGGCCGACCTTGACGATCTCGACCTGATGGACGTCGGCGGGAAAGGCGACCGCCTTAGGCAGGCGCACCGCCTGGCTGCGATTGCTGGTGAAGACGGTCGAGCGAGTCATCTGCGGACCTTCGTATATCCCAACGGCATATACGTGGGGTCAGGCGTGACTTCTTCAAGCATCGGCCTTTGGTGCGGCGGTGCCTACCGCCGCCAGCGCCTTGAGCTGGGCCTTGAGCTGGAGGGCGGCGAGCGCGTAGCCGCCGTCGGCGCCGTCGATGAAGTGGACGTGCCGGCTCTGCTCCAGCGAGAACACGAGGCAGGTCATCATCGCGCGGTCGGCCAGGTGGGTGCCGTAGACGATCTTTCCGGCCCCATGCAGTCCGGCGAGATAGGCCTCGATCGCGGCGATCTCCCTGTCGGTGCAGTCGAGCACCATGTGCAGCGTGTCGGCGACCTTGCGGTGGTCGGAGTTGCTCTGCAGCTCGACCCGGTAGGCGGGCGCGTCATAGGGGCCGATCCTGATGGCGAAGCGCTCGGCGATCGCCTGCAGGAAGGACTGCAGCCAGAGGCCGAGCCAGCGGAGCCCATACGGCGTGCGGCCCCGGGTGGCGAGCGCCTCGGCGCGCAGGCCCTTGGGCGGCCAGACGAAGCGCACGTCGGGCCGCAGGACCGGCCGGCGCGCCATCGCCGTCGGTCACGATCTCGGCCAGGCGCTCGACGATCTCCCGCTGCAGGGCCAGGCTGCCGGCTGCGAGCGGGCGCGCCAGCAGGGTCAGCATCCGGCCGCGCCGCGAGGGGTAAGGCTCCCAGCGGCAGGACAGGCCGTCCAGGTCCGGCGGCCCGGGCTCGCCCGCGTCCGCGAGCGCGAAGCCCGCCTCGTCCTTGATCAGCCGGTCGGCGAGCTCGACCCCGCCGCCCGCGAACATGGCGAGGTGGTTGCCGGGGCTCAGCTGATATCTGGCGACCAGCACCCGACGCCCGCGCCGGACGAGCTCCACGAGCGGCACCATGCCGACCCGGAGCTCGAGGCCGAAGTCGCTGCGCGCGAGGCGCCGGGTGCGGATCAGCGCGGCCGCGACCGCCTCGCGCGCCTCCGGCGGGATCAGCACCGTGGCCCCATCGCCGCCGAAGACGTAGGGCAGATCGAGCCCGCGGGTGGCGTTGAGGGTCGCGGTGATGCAGGCCGCGCCGATCATGTTGACGTCCTTGTAGCGGCCGGCCCTGGCCGCCTCGGTCGAGCCCCTGATGTCGGTCAGGACCAGCAGCCAGTCGTCCGGCGCCGGCACGTAGTGGCGCGGGTCGGCGACCTCGGGAAAGGCCGTGAACGGCGCGAGGGCGGCATAGAAGGTCGGGTCCGCGGGATCCGGGAGCGGCTGCATCGCCTGGCACCTCAGCGGCGGTGTGGCTTCTCCTGCCAAGATACGAGCGCCGGCCTCGTCTGGATGCCGCCGGCGCGCGCGGGGCCGCCGGATCAGGGTTCCGCCGGCGACTCCAAGAGCGCCTGGAGATAGCCGATCGCGCGCGCGGCCGCGGTCGGGCCGTCGGGCTGGTAGACGAACGGCTCGACCGCAGCGAGGCCGGCGTAGCCCTGGCGCTCGAGCGCCCGCAGGATCGGCCCGAAGCGCAGCCGCCCCTGGCCGGGCGCGCGGCGGTTGGGATCGTTCAGGTGGATGTGGGCGACCTTGCCGGACGGCAGCCAGCGCTCGATCAGCTCGGGCAGCGCCACGCTCTCGGCATTGCCGGCGGCGCAGACGTCGATCATGGTGCGCAGCGCCGGGCTGCCGATCGCATCGACCATGGCGGCCGCCTCCTCGACCGTGTTGATCAGCGGCGTCTCGCTCGGCGCGAGCGGCTCGATGCAATAGGTGACGCCCGCCTGCTCGGCGTCCTTGGCGATCGCGGCGAAGGCCTCCCTGGCGCGCGCGAGCGCCGACTCGCGGCTGTCGCCGGGCTCGATCGCGCGCTGCTTGGGCGAGCCGTGGACCAGGATCCGGCCGCCGAGATCGGCGCACAGCTCGATCAGCCGGCGCATGACATCGAGGGTGCGCGTGCGCACCCCCTCGTCGCGGCTGGTGATCGAGAGCCCCTCGGGCGCCAGCAGCAGGTAGTGCAGGCCGGTGATCTCGAGGCCGTGGTCCTGGGCGATCCGGCGCAGCTGGGTGCGCCGGACGCCGACCAGGCGATGCGGCTGGTGACCGAGCGTGAACGGCGCGAGCTCGAGGCCGTGGTAGCCGAGCGCCTTGGCGAGCGTGCACTGGCCGGGGAAATCGAGCTCGCGGAGCACCTCGTTGCAGAGGCTGATCTGCATCGATCAGCCTCCCGCACGCCGGTGATCATGAGCGGCGGCCCGAGGCCGCCCTGCGGGGGCCGGCGCGCCTGGCCGCGCCCTCAGCCCCGGGAGATGATCCGCGCTCGCGCCGCTCCGACAGAGCGCCGCCGCGGCCCCGCCGGCTGGCAGGTCCCGATCGTCCAGGCCGGTCTGGCCCATGGGGCGACGCTGCCTCCCGGCTGCCTCCGTTGCATCCGGAAGGTTCCCGTTCGCCCTTCGACTGTCAAGGGAGCAGCGTCGGACGGCCCCGGGGGCGGCCGACGGTCGGTCGACCGCCGCCGAGGCCGGTGGCGCGTCAGGCCGGCGAGGGGTTGCCGCCGTCCCTGGCGATCGCGCCGATGTCGCGCCGGCGAATGCCGAGCTCGGTCAGCTCGTCGTCGCTGTAGGCCATCAGCTCGCGATAGACCTGCGCCTGCCGGCGCCGGCGCTCGCGCCAGCCCTCGACCCGCTCGACCAGCGCGCCGAGCGCCAGGACGAACACCTGGTCCCTTGGCAGCTGCCGCCAGGGATCGGTTTGCTTCGCGAATGCGCTCAGCTCGTCGCGGCTGCTGCCAATATCCGCGAGCGCACGATCGCTCAGGCGCATCAGCTCCTGCCTGGTGTGCCGGCCGCGCAGCCAGAGCACGACGCTGCCCGCGAGGCGGGCGGCCAGCCGGCCGGCCGGGCTCGCAACGCCGCCGTCGGGGTTGGCCGTGATACGTTCGTTCGATGCGGTGACCATCAAAACCTCCTTCTTCAGCTGGAGGGAAACCCAAGTCGGATGGGATCACCGCTCATGCAGATGGGGACACTCGTTCCCGATTTGATCTCCCGATCTTGCAATGCAGCATTGCAACAGGCGGGCGAAAATAGTGACATTCGTGCCACGAATTGCGCCGCCGGTTTGTGCGGCGCAGCAAAGTTCCCGCGCCGGCTCTAGCCGAACTCGGGGCCGGCAGTCGCGAAGCAGGCGGACAGGTCGCCAAGCTCGTCGGGCGGCGCCTGGAGCATGCGCGTGAAGGCGCGGACCGGCTCGAAGCCGGCGCTCGCCAGCGCCTGGAGGAAGCTGGTCTGGGTGCCCGGCACGTCGATCGAGACCGGGCCTTGAAGGCCGACCAGCGCCTGCGCGAGCAGCAGGCTCGCGACCTCCGGGCTCTGCGCGACCAGGGGGCCGATATGGAGGGCGGTGCGGCCGGTGCGCGCGAGCACGAAGCCGGCGAGATCGCCCTTGGCTTCGGCGAGCAGGGCCTGGCGCGCCTGGCTGCGGCTGAGGTAGGCGAGCAGCCGGCGGCGCTCCGCCCCGAACACCCGGGCATCCAGCCGGGCGATCGCGTCGAGGTCGCGGGCGGCCTGCACCGGCCGGATCGCGACCCCGCTGCGCAGCCGGCGCTGCGGCCGCGGCTGCTCGGCCAGCAGGCGGTGCACGCCGCAGACGTCCTGGAAGCCGAGCGACCGGTAGACCTCGATGCCCTCGGGCGTGGCATCCAGGCCGGCGATCAATCGACGTTCCCTGCAGCGCTCGAGCGTCCATTGCAGGTTGCGCGTGGCCAGCCCGCGCCCGCGCCAGGCCCCGCGGGTCAAGATCATGGCAATCCAGGCGAGGCGGTCGCCATAGGGCAGGATCAGGGCGCTCGCGACCAGCTCGTCGTCGGCGGTCAGCTGGCCGATCGCCTCGCCCTCGCCGAGCAGCAGGCGCCAGTCGTCGACCGTCTGGTTCCAGCCGGCTTCCGCTGACAGCGCGAGCGCCGCCGGCGCCAGCGCCGGACCCAGCGACGCGGTGCGCAGCGGCTCAGCAGGCGCGCTCACGGGCGTCGTGGGTGTGCTGGCCAAAGTTCGGTTCCCCCGCGGCGACCAGTCGATCCATCGGCGATCCCCTTGGAGGCGGCGCGGCCATCCCGGGTGGCGTTCGCTCGACGCGGCTTCCTTGGCACGCCCGGCCAGCGATCGCAAAGCCCGATCTGGCGCCCGCCCGCGGCCCGCGCGCCAGGCTTGCGGCGGTCTTCGCTCGCGCCGGACCCGAAAGGGCTGGTCGTCGGCCCCCCGGTCGACTAGATATTGGACCAACGATCTCGCTGGAGGGCAAGGAGTTGGGCGGCTTCAGTACGATGCACTGGTTGGTGGTGTTGCTCGTGATCCTGATCCTGTTCGGGGCCGGCAAGCTGCCGCGTCTGATGGGCGATCTCGGCACGGGCATCAAGAATTTCAAGCGCACCATGCAGGAGGGCGAGGAGACTGAGGCGAGCCTCACGCCCCCCGGCGACCACCGACGAGCGCCGGCCGATCGAGACCCGCTGAGCCGTCCGCCCGGCCGCACCGCCCGCGGCGGCGGATGGCCAGCTGATCCTGTTCGTGGCGGTGGGCGTCGCGGCTCCGCCGGCACCACCAACTCGACGGCGATCCTGCTGAGCTTTGCGGTTCTGCCAGCCATCGCGAGCGTCGGTCCGCACGCGGCCGGGTGCTGACGACCGTAGCGTCAAGGCTCGCTGTCGTACCGCCTTGCCTGCCCATGCGGCGGGTCGACGCCTCGCGCTGGTCAAGGCGGCGGCGATCCAGCCGATCATCGACGCTGATCTGCCGGTGGTCGCGCGCTCATCCTGCTGCTCAGCCTGCGCATCCGTGGCGACAGCTGAGATTCGTCCCGGCCGCGCTCGAAAAGCGCGCCGCGGTCCCGGAACGCGCTTCGCCGCAACCTCCGTCGCGTGCTAGCCTGCCGGTCCTGCGAGGTCAGAGGAGGCAGCCGGCATGCGGGCGTTTGCGGAGTACAAGGATTACGACGGGCTCGGGCTCGCGAAGCTGGTGCAGAGCGGCGAGGTCACGGCGCACGAGGTGCTCGAGGCGGCGATCGAGCGGATCGAAGCGCTCAATCCGAAGCTCAACGCCGTCGTCACCAAGGTCTACGATCAGGCCCGCGCCGCGGCCGCCGCCACGACCCCAAGGCGCCGCTCGCCGGCGTGCCGTTCCTGCTCAAGGACCTGGGCGGCGCCCAGGCGGGCGTGCCCCTGTCGGCCGGCTCGCGCTTCTTCGCCCATGTCCCGGCACCGGTCGAGGCCGAGATCGTGACCCGCCACAAGCGCGCCGGGCTGATGATCCTCGGCCGGACCAACACCCCGGAGTTCGGGCTCAGCGCCACGACCGAGCCGGTCCTGTTCGGGCCGACCCGCAATCCCTGGGATCTCGACGCGCACCGCCGGCGGCTCGAGCGGCGGCTCGGCGGCCGCGGTCGCCGCGCGTCTGGTGCCGGTCGCCCATGCCAGCGACGGCGGCGGCTCGATCCGCATCCCCGCGTCCTGCTGCGGCCTGTTCGGCCTCAAGGTCACCCGCGGCCGCAACAGCCTGGCACCCTATGCCGGCGAGAGCATCGCCGGCTGCTCGGTCGAGCACGTGGTCTCGATCAGCGTCCGCGACAGCGCGGCGGTGCTCGATGCCACCGCCGGCCCGGCGCCGGGCGATCCCTATTTCGCACGGCCGCCGGAGCGGCCGTTCCTCGAAGAAGTCGGTGCCGCGCCCGGTCGCCTGCGGATCGGGCTCGCGACCAGGCCGTTCAACGGCATGCCGGTCGATCCGGCCTGCGTCGGCGCCGCCGAGGCCGCGGCCAGGCTGTGCGAGGAGCTCGGCCACGTGGTCGAGGAGGCGACGCCCGCCTTCGATGCCGCCGGCCTGGATGAGCACTACAACCTGGTGTTCGCGGTCGGCGCCACCGGCAACATCCGGCTGCGCGCCCGGGCGATCGGCCGCGAGCTCGACCCGGCCGCCTTCGAGCGGGTCACCTTCGCGACCATCCAGGAGGCGGACCGGGTGACCGGCCCGGCCTACGTGCAGAGCGTCAACCGGCTGCACGGGATCACCCGCGAGATCGCGGTCTTCTTCCAGACCTATGATCTGCTGCTGACGCCCTGCCTCGCCGAGCCGCCGGTCAAGCTCGGCACGATCGACATGATGAGCGAGGACCTGATGGCCTACCGCGAGCGGCTGTGGCGGTTCACGCCCTTCACCTATGCCTTCAACGTCACCGGCCAGCCGGCGATGTCGGTGCCGCTCGCGTGGAGCGATGCGGGCCTGCCGATCGGCGTCCAGTTCGTCGGCCGCTATGGCGACGAGGCGACGCTGTTCCGGCTCGCGGCGCAGCTCGAGGCGGCCCGCCCCTGGGCCGATCGCCGGCCACCCGATCCGGCCTGAGCGTCCATCAGCGGGCGTTCCGACCCCGGGCGAGCGTCTGGCCGGGGCGGGTTCGGCCCGCGCCGCCGGCGCCGCCTTTGACGCTTGCTCAGGGTTTCGAAGGCGGGCAAGCTCGAGCCGCAACCAACGGGACCCGCAGGTCCCGGCCAAAACGGGGGGATTGTCATGGGATCGAGATTTTGCCTTGCCGCATCGCTCGCGATCGCCGCGCCGCTGCTTGCGCTCGGCCTGCCGGCGGGTCCGGCCGCGGCCGACGAGGTCCAGGAGCTGACCCTGGTGGAGCGGGCGTCGACCGACACGGTCACCGATATCGGCGCCGAGGGCGACAGCGCGGGCGACATTCTGACCTTCACCAACGAGGTCTACGACCAGGCCAACGCGACCCAGGTCGGTCAGGACAACGGCTGGTGCGTGCGCACGGCTGCGGGCAAGGCGTGGGAATGCTTTTGGACCACGACCCTGAAGGACGGCCAGATCACCGTCGAAGGACCGTTCTACGACGACCGGGATTCCACACTCGCGGTGACCGGCGGCACCGGCGCCTACGACGGCGTGCGCGGCGAGATGAAGCTGCACGCGCGCGATCCTGACGGGACCGCTTACGACTTCGCCTACCGCCTCCGGCGCTGACGCGGCGCGGCGCCCGGATCGGGCGCTTCGAACGGCACGTTGTCGTAGATCATCGCGAGCGGGACCGCGGCTTCGACGCTCTCCAGCTGGAGCAGCGCGTCGCCGATCGCGTCCTCGACGATCCAGCGCGCGCCGTCGCGCCGCCAGAGCTGCACCCGCCGCTCGTCCGACCAGACGAACAGGATCTCGGCGACCGTCGGCATCGCGCGATAGCCGTCGAGCTTGACGTCGCGGTCCTGCCGCCGCGTGGTCGGTGAGAGCACCTCGATGACCAGGCAGGGCTCGGGGATGTAACGTGAGCCTGGGGGGATCGGCGCACAGGTCACGAGGAGATCCGGGACATAGAAGTGATCCTGGCGATCCGGCCGGACCACCCCGGCGCCGGTGAAAGCCACGCAAGGCGGCCGAAGGCGCTGGCCGATTGCCCCGCCCAGGTTGGTGACGATCCTTGCGTGCGCCGGCAATGCCGCCGCCATCGCGACCACCTCGCCGCCGATCAGCTCGTAGCGGGTGTCGGTGCCGTCGTCCCAGTCCAGGAACTCGTCGAGCGTCATGCGCCGGTGTGGAGCGCGGGTGGCCATGGGTCGGGCTCCTTGGCGATCGCTGATCGCGACCCTAGCACATCGGCAAGCATCGCGTCGTCTGCTCGTCCGCCACGCAGCCGGTATCGGGTCCGCCTCAACAACCTATCGGACCGACCCCCGCCGACCTCGCCGCTGACATGACGGTGCACGGCCGGCACGTCGCAACTTCACCGCCCGCCTCGCCGGCGCTGGTCGTGCAGGCGCTCGCCCGGCCCCAATTCAAGATTGAGATTGAGGCGACAGCTGCCACATATGAGTAGAACATCTGTCCCGGATGAGTTGAAATGAGGCCGTCTTCAACGTTGCCTCGACGGCGCGCCGGCGGCAAAGTCGAGGTGCGCGGAGGATGGAGGACACGATGCGAAAGATCGGCTTCGCCCTTGCCTCTCTCCTGATCGCCGCTCTGCTTCAGGGCCAGGGCGGCTGGCTCGGAGCGAGCGCGCTCGCCGCGACCGGCGACACCCTGATCGTGACCGGCGATGGCGTCAATGTCCGCTACGCGCCGAGCACCACGGCCAAGGTCCGGATGCGCGTCTCTCGCGACCAGCTGGTCACCGAGCGGGAGCGCCAGGGCGACTGGGTGCGCGTCGAGATCGCCGGCAGCGACGGCGCCGAGGGTTGGATCCACGCCTCGCTGCTGACCGCTCCGACCGCCGAGGAGCTGGCCCGCGCCCAGCGGCGGGCAAGCGCGCCGCCGCGGGCCGGACTCCCGGAGGCGAAGCCGCCGGCGCCGGCGGGCGCCGTCAACCCGGCCCCGGCCGAGCCGGCCGGCGCCACCAACCCGGCCCCGGCCGAGCCGGCCGACGCCGGCAATCCGGCTACGGCTGAGCCCGCGCCGCCTGCGCCGGAGCCGGGACCAAGCCCCCGGAGCCGGCGACCAAGCCCCCGGAGCCGGCGACCAAGCCCCCGGAGCCGGCGACCAAGCCCCCGGAGCCGGCGACCAAGCCTTCGGAGCCGGCGACCAAGCCTTCGGCCAGCGCCGGCTCGACGGCCCCGCCGGCGACGGGCGCCGCCGCGAGCGCCGCCGACACGGCGCCCGGCGCGGCCGCGCCGGGCGAGCCTTCGACCAAGGCGCCGCCGGCGGCGGAGCCCTCTGCGGTCGAGCCGGCGGGCGGCCCGGTGGAGGCCGCCGATGCCGCCGATCTCGCGCGCTTTCGCGAGAGCGTCGACTATCTGAACAGCCGCTCGACCTCGGTCGCCGGCGTCGACCTGTTCGGCGGCGTCCAGGCGGTCGGCGACGGCGTGGTCCAGGTCGGCGCGACCGATGCCTGGTCGACCATCCCGCCCGCCAGTCAGCAGAGCTACGCCAATACCCTGCTTGATCGCTGGGCGGCGGCGCGCGGCTACAGCGGCCCGGCCAAGGTCCAGATCGTCGATCAGAAGGGCAAGGTGCTCCTGGAAAGCCGGAAGCCCTGAGGCGCGCTGGCGTTGAGAGCGATCAGAGCCGCCTGAGCGGCGGGCGCGTCATGGCTATGCGGCGGGCGCCTGCCGGCCGAGCCCGCCGTGGAGGTCCAGGCAGCGCTCGAACCAGGCCTGGACCGGATCGTCGGTGGCCAGGACCTGGAACGGGCTGATGCAACGCGCCCATTGCAGCCCGCCGAACACCAGGTAGTCGGCATAGAGCGGCGTGCCGCCGCCAAGCCAGGGCGCATCCTTCAGCGTTAGGCGGAGCGGCTGCAGGCTCTTGCGAAAGTCCTCGACCCGCGTCTCGCGCCCGGCCTGGACCGCCTCGAGCGGCCGTCCGAAGCGTTGTTCTCGACTGGTCCGGAAATAGTCCTGGTCCTCGGGGCGCAGACGCTCCCAGATGTCGGCGATGATCAGGCCGATCAGCCCGGCGTGCAGCACGGCCGTGCACCAGCTCTGCACAAAGCGGGTTGGCGCGAGACCGCCCTCGCCGCCGAACAGCGACGGCCGGTCGCGATAGCGCTCCTCCAGATCCTGAGCGATCGCCCAGCTGTCGACCATCAGCCGGTCGCCGTCCCGGATCGCCGGCACGGTCTTGACCCGGCCACCCTCGATCTTCGGGATGTCGATGAAGCGGGTCGGCCGCGCGTCGCACTCCAGCCCCTTGTGGGCGAGCGCCAGCCGCGTCCGCCAGCAGTGCGGCGAGAACCGCCGGTCATCGCGTCCGACCAGGTCATACAGCACGATCGCCATTTTCCCGCACCTTTCAGAGATTTCGCTCGTTGAGTTCCGGATGATCATGAGGATCCTGGCCCGTCAACCCGCAATCGCGTGAACGCACCCGCACGCCGCGTTCCGGGTCCTGCCGGCGTGGCCGCGGTCCATGCCGTCAGCGTTTTATGACGAATTCTTCAGTTGCATCCGCGGCCGGGCTTTGCCATTCCGACAACGCGGCGACGGCGGCGCGGCGGCGCAGCATCGTCACGCGCTGGCAGGGAGCGAAGCAGGCGATGGACAGGCTGTTGGCGATCGAGGGGTTGGCCAAGCACTTCGGTCCGATTGTCGCGGTCGAGGGCGTGAGCTTCGAGGTCGGGCGCGGCGAGGTCCTGGGCTTCCTCGGGCCGAACGGCGCCGGCAAGTCGACCACCATGCGCATGATCACGGGCTATCTCGCCCCCGACGCCGGTCGGGTCGAGGTCTGCGGCATCGATCTCGCGAGCGACCCGATCGAGGTCCGAAGGCGGATCGGCTATCTGCCCGAGGGCGCGCCTGCCTATGGCGACATGCGGCCCGCAGGCCTGCTCGATTTCGTCGCCACGCTCAGACGCTACCGGGGCGCCGAGCGGCGCGAGCGGGTGAGCGCGATGATCGAGCGCCTCGAGCTCGAATCGGTGCTGGAGCAGCCGATCGAGACCCTGTCCAAGGGCTTCAAGCGCCGGGTCGGGCTGGCGGTCGCCCTCTTGCACGATCCCGAGGTCCTGATCCTGGACGAGCCGACCGACGGCCTCGATCCCAACCAGAAGCACCATGTCCGCTCGCTGCTCGGCGACATGGCCAAGGACAAGGCGATCATCATCTCGACCCACATCCTGGAGGAGGTCGACGCGCTCTGCACGCGGGCGATCGTGATCGCCAGGGGCCGGATCGTGGCCGATGCCAAGCCCGCCGAGCTCGAGGCGCGCTCCAGCTACCATCATGCGGTCACGCTCCGCCTGCCCTCCGGCCAGGTCGAGCCCGCGAGAGGCGTGGTCGGCAAGGTCGAGGGCGTGGTCAGGGTCGAGGCGAGCGATCTCGGCGGCGGCATCGGTCAGCTGCTCGCCTTCCCGCGCGCCGACGCGGACATCCTCGACCCGGTCTGCCGGGCGATCGAGCGCGCGGGGCTCGCGGTCAACGAAGTCTACGTCGAACGCGGCCGGCTCGACGAGGTGTTCCGCCAGCTGACCTATGCGGCCTGAGGCGGCGGACGCCGGGTTGAGGAGGAATTCCCCGATGCACGCGATCCTCACGATCGGACGCCGCGAGCTGGTGGCCTATTTCGCCTCGCCGCTCGCCTACGTCTTCATCATCATCTTCCTGGCGCTGGCCGGCGGGCTGACCTTTTACCTGGGCGCCTGGCTGGAGCGCGGCCAGGCCGACCTCCAGGGGTTCTTCAACTGGCATCCCTGGCTCTACCTGTTCCTGGTGCCGGCGGTCGGCATGCGGCTCTGGGCCGAGGAGCGCAAGACCGGCACGATCGAGTTCCTGATGACCCAGCCGGTGACCACGCTCCAGGCGGTGCTCGGCAAGTTCCTGGCCGCCTGGCTGTTCGTCGGCATCGCGCTCGTGCTGACCTTCCCGCTCTGGCTGACGGTCAACTATCTGGGTGATCCGGACAACGGCGTGATCCTGGCCGGCTACATCGGCAGCTGGCTGATGGCCGGCGGCCTGCTCGCGATCAGCGCGGCGGTCTCGGCGCTGACCAAGAACCAGGTGATCGCCTTCGTGCTGGCGGCCGCGATCTGCTTTCTGTTCCTGATGAGCGGGCTCGAGATGGTGCAGGCATTCTTCCGCGCCTGGGCGCCCGACGCCCTGGTCCAGACGATCGCCAACCTCAGCATGCTGACCAGCTTCAATGGCATCATCCAGGGCGTGATCGATCTGCGCGATCTGGTGCTGTTCGGCTCGCTGATCGTGATCGCGCTGTTCATCAACGTCACCCTGATCGAGCTGAACAAGGGGAGCTGACCATGGCGATCAAGCTCTCCCGCATCGATCGCAACCGGCTGGGCCTTGCCGGCATCGCCGTGGCGGTGGTGCTGTTCCTCGCGGTCAACATGCTGGCCGGCACCTGGCTGACCTCGACCCGGCTCGACCTGACCCAGGATCACCTGTTCACCCTGTCGGACGGGACCAGGCAGGTCCTGAAGTCGATCCAGGAGCCGATCGACCTCCGGCTCTACTATACCAAGCAGCTCGACGAGCTCGGACCCTATTTCAGCGGCCACGCCAAGCGGGTCGAGGAGCTGCTCGCGACCTATCAGCGCCTGTCCCATGGCAAGGTCCGGCTGGAGCGCCTGGACCCGGCGCCGTTCTCGCCCGAGGAGGATCTGGCGGTCGCCGAGGGCCTCGAGGGCCTGCCGGTCAAGGACGACGGCACGCTCGCCTATTTCGGCCTGACCGGGCGCAACTCGACCGACGACACCCAGGCGATCCGCTATCTGGCGCCCGAACGCGCGAACTTTCTCGAGTACGATCTGACCCGGATGATCGCCGACCTTGCCAACCCCAAGAAGCCGGTGGTGGCGGTGCTCGGCGACCTGCCGCTGGTCGGCAGCCAGTTCAACCGCTATGAGCCCTGGAAGATCCTGGATGCGATGTACCAGGTGTTCGACGTCCGTTTCCTCGGCGGCAAGCAGGACAAGATCGACGACGACGTCCAGGTGCTGATGCTGGCCCAGCCGCACAACGTCGATCCGGCCACCCTCTACGCGATCGATCAGTTCGTGATGCGCGGCGGCCGGGTGCTCGCCTTCGTCGATCCGCTGGCCGAGGTGATGGCGGCGGGCGGCGGCATGAACCCGATGGAGAACCCCGAGGGCGACGCGATCAAGGCGATGGAGCCGTTGCTGGCCGCCTGGGGCGTGACGATCCCCGACGGCAAGGTGATCGGCGACCGGGCCACGGCGCAGCGGGTCACCGCCCGGATCGGCGGCCGCCAGATCGTGGTCGACTATCTGCCCTGGCTCGCGCTCGGCCAGGAGCAGCTGGCCGGCAACGACGTCGTGACCGGCCAATTGAAGCGGCTGCATCTGAACTCGGTCGGCTCGATCGAGGCGCGCGCCGGCGCGACCACGACCATCGAGCCGCTGGTGGTGTCCAGCCCGCTGGCCGAGGAGATCGACGTCGACAAGATCAAGACCGAGCCCGATCCGGCGAAGCTGCTGGCCGAATTCAAGGCCGCGGGCAAGCCGTTCACGCTCGCGGCCAGGGTCACCGGGCCGGTCAAGACCGCCTTCCCCAAAGGGCCGCCCGAGGGCGTCAAGACCGACGCGCCCCAGCTCAAGGAAGCCAAGCAGCCGCTCAACCTGATCCTGGTCGCCGATGCCGACCTTCTGGCCGACGCGACCTGGGTCCGATCGCAGAGCCTGCTCGGGCAGGACGTCGACATCCCGATCGCCAACAACGGCGATTTCGCGGTCAACGCGCTCGACAACCTGGCCGGGACCCAGGGGCTGATCAGCCTGCGCGGGCGCGGCCTGACCGACCGGCCGTTCGAGGTCGTGAAGGCCATGGAGCGCGATGCCGCCGACAAGTTCCAGGCCAAGGAGCAGGAGCTCCAGGCCAAGATCGACGCGACCCAGAAGAAGATCCGCTCCCTCCAGGACGAGGAGCAGCAGAGCGGCGTCATCTTGACCGCGGCGCAGCAGCAGGAGGTCGAGAGCTTCCGCGGCGACATGATCAAGCTGCGCGAGGAGCTGCGCGGCGTGCAGCGACAGCTGCGCGAGAACGTCGAGCACCTGTCGACCTGGGTCAAGATCATCAACATCTGGGCGGTGCCGGTGCTGATCGCGCTGATCGCGCTCGGCGTGGCGGTCTGGCGGCGGCTGCGGATCGCGCGCGGGACGGCCGCGGCCGGCTGATCGAGCATCGGATGCCCTGATCGACCACGAAATCCCGTGATCGCTCACGGATCGGGGAACGCAACCATGAGCCCGAAGATCTTTCTCGGATTGCTGGTGATCACCGTGATCACGTCGGCGGCGGCAGCGGTCACGGCCTACCGGCAACCGGCCGCGACGCCGGTGAGCTATGGCGACGAGCCTGCCTTTCCGGCGCTGCGCGCGAATCCGGACGCGGTCGCCAAGATCGTGCTGACCACGCCCGAGGGCAGCTTCACCCTGGTGCGCGAGACCGGCGACCGGTGGTCGGCGGCCGAGCGCTTCGGCTACACGGTCGACAGCAAGCACGTGCGCGACCTGGTCGTGGCGCTCGCCGACATGCGCCTGATCGAGGCCAAGACCAAGCTGCCCGACCGCTACGGCCGGATCCAGGTCGAGGACGTCAAGGCGAAGGACGCCAAATCGCGTCTGCTGCGCCTCGAGAGCGCCGACGGCAAGGTCCTGGCGGAGGCGCTGATCGGCAAGGAGCACCACCGGCTGACCGGCAGCCAGTCCGAGGGCACCTACCTGCGCCGGCCGGGCGAGGCGCAGGCCTGGCTCGCGAGCGGCGGGATCAGGATCGAGCCGAAGGTGGTCGACTGGCTCGACAAGCAGGTGGTCGATCTCGGCGCCGACAGCGTTCGCCGGGTCGAGATCCGGCCGGATGGCAGCCAGGCCTATGTCGTGGCGCGGGCGACCGAGGGCGGGCCGCTCGCGTTCGAGAGCCTGGCCGCGGGCGAGAAGCCGAAGAAGGACGCCAATCTCGATCGGCTGGCCGGCGCCTTCGCCGGCATCACCTTCGACGACGTCAAGCCGCGCACCCAGCTCAGCTGGCCGAGCGCGCACCAGACCGCGATCGCCACGACCTTCGATGGCGTCGAGCTGACGGTCCAGCTGGCCAAGATCGACGACCAGCCCTGGGCGATCTTCGATGCCCGCGAGGTCGCAGCGCCGACCGCCGCCAGTGGCGCCACCGCGGCCGCCGGCGACCAGGCCGCCGCCGCGCCCGCGACCAAGGACGCGGCTGGCAAGACGACCGAGACCGCCGCCGGCGGGCCAGCCGGGGCGGCTGCCGCGGCGGCCGCCGAGGCTGCCGGCGCCACGGCGGCGAAGGCCCCGGCTGCGACCGGCAAGGACGAGCCGAAGAAGCTCACCGCCGGCGAGATCAACGAGCGGGTCGCCAACTGGGCGTACAAGATCCCATCCTACATCTTCGACCGTCTGACCAAGCCGCGCAGCGAATGGCTCGAGCACGCCGAGACGTCATGATCGCCGGCGCCTGACCCCGGACCGGGCCCCGGGAAGGCGGACGACGCGGCGCCGTGGTCAGGGCGCCTGCTCCGGCAGGATCGGCGCGGGCGGCTGGAGCAGGCGGATCTGCGGCCGATCGAGCGGGCCGACCAGCTTCAGCCCGGGCGCGCGATCGCCGGCGCCGCCCGCGGCATCCAGGCGGAAGGTCAGATCGGCCGCCCAGAGCAGCAGGTCGACCGAGCCCTCGAGCCTGGCCGGGTGACCATCCAGCTCCAGCCGCACGTCCTTGGCGGTCGCGATGCCGCGCTTGAGGGCGAAGCTGCCGCTCAGGTTCGGCACCGGGACGGCGGGCGCGGCCTCGGGGGCCGGATCGGAACCGGTGCCGGCGTCGACCGAGGCGAGCCTCGCCAGATCGAGGCCGACCAGCCGGCCGTCGTGGAGCGTGACCTTGGCATCCCCGATCAGGCCGCGGATCAGGTCTCTGAGGTTGTCGCCGGCGGTGGTCGCCTCGACGTACAGATCGGCCTTGCCCTGGATCACCGGCGGCAGGTCGAGCCAGGCGGTGAGCGCGGCCGCGTCGGCCTCCCGCAGGTCGATCGCGAGCCCCAGGTAGGGCAGGGGCCGCGCCGCGTCGACCGAGGTCTGGACCTTGAGCTGGCCGTTCCAGAGCGCCACCGACAGCTGATCGATCATCAGCCGGCCCTGGTCGAGCCGCGCCTGGAGCTCGAAGCCCGGGCCGGCGAGCCCGCCCTTGGCGTTGAGCTCGACGTCGGCATCGATGGCGCCAAGCCAGCCGAAGGCGAGCGGCTGGCTCGACCAGGCGCCGGGCCTGGGGCCTTCGGTGACGATCCGGGCGGGCTGAACGCCGGCCAGCGCCGCCAGGCTCGCGAGGCCGACGGCGCTCGGCTCGCCGGCGCTGAGCCGGATCCTGAGCTTCGGGCGCGGGCGCTCGGGCTGGAAGCCGACCTCGCCGGTCAGGCTCATCGCGCCGAGCCGGGCCGTGCCGACCATGGTGGTCTGGCCGGACAGATCGCCGGTCAGCTTGCCGGTGATGCTGACCGGCGCCGGCTCGGCCGCCTCCGGCGCGGCCGCAATCCCGACCTGGTCGAGCAGCTTCGGGTAGTCCGGATCACCGGCATCGACCGTGAGCGCGTAGGTCGGCTGGCCGTCCAGCTTCTGCACCGCGCCCTTGAGGGCGAGGCTCGCCTGGTCGTGGCGCAGCTCGAGGTCGAGGTCGAACGCGTCGAGCTTGCCCTTGGCGCCGGCCTGCACGCTGATCGGCGCCAGGCGGGCGAGCAGCAGCGGCGGCGCCATGCCCAGGCTCCTGAGCAGCTGGACCGGCCGGCCGCTCTGCAGGGTTCCCGCCAGATCGAACGTGCGCTGCCCGAGATCGAGCTCGCCGGACAGATGGGCATCGGTCTCGGCGGCATCGTGCAGCGAGAGGTCGCCGAGGGTCAGCCGGCCGGCGACCGAACGGCCGTTGAGGGAGATGTCCTGGAAGCGCAGGCCGTGCCAGGTCAGGCGGTCGATGCGTGCCTCGAGCGCGGCATCGAAGGCGCCGAAGGCCTGCAGCCCCTGCCCGGCCAGCTGCGGCAGCCGGCCGTCGGGCAGGTAGGCGTCGAGGTCCAGCCGATCGAGCGCCAGCACGCCCGCGACCTGCGGCCGCGCGCCCAGGCTGAGCGCGAGCGAGCCGGACAGGCGCGAGGCGTCGACCCGAAGCTCGGCCTCGGTGAAACGGAGCGTCGAGCCGTCGAGCGCCACCCGGCTGGCCAGGCTGAGGGTGCGCAGCCGGCCGGCGGCGAGCGCGGCCTGCTCAAGGCCCGGCTGGAGACCCGACCAGGCGAGCAGCGTGCTCAGGTTGTCCGATACGACCTTCAGGTCGCCCTGGAGGAGGGCGTCCGCGCCCCGCCCGGCGAGCGCGCCGGTGAAGTCGACGCTGGTCTGGCCGGGCAGGATCGCGCGCGCCTGCTCGACGGTGAGCCCGCCGGTGCCGGCGAGCGCGAGCGTCGTGCGCAGGCGCCGGATCGTGCCGCCGCGATAGTCGAGCGCGTCGACCGAGAGGTCCACGCGCCCCTTCAGGCTGCGCAAGGCTGCCAGCGGCGCCAGCGGAGCGAGACCGGCCGCCGCCAGCGGCCACCCGTCCGGGATGGCGAGATGCGCCATGTCGAGCTCGAGGTCGATCTCCGGCTGCGGCCCGAGCCCGAGGTGCAGGCTGCCGTCGGCCTCGGTGTCGGCGAGCGCCACGCGGAGCTGGTCGAGCTTGGCCTCGTGGTCGACCAGTTCGAGGTGGGCGGCCGCGCGGAAGGGCGCCGAGAGCCAGGCCGGCAGGCTGCCGTCGAGGGCGCCGCCGAGGATCCCGATCCCCGCCCGGGCGTCGGTCCCGGTGACCGACACGTCGCCGCGCAGACGCGGGGCCGCCAGATCCGACCAGGTGAGGCCGCGAAAGCTCAGGATGGTCGGGCCACGGCCGGCCCCGGGGGCGGTCAGGACCAGCTGCAGCGTGCTCCAGGCATCGGGCTCGAGCTGACCCAGATGGGCGCTGACCCCGATCGTCTGGTCGGCGATCGCGAACTCGCCATCGACCGTGTAGGGCCCTTTCGGACCGGCGGCTCCGACCTCGAAATTGATCCCCTCGACGGCGTGCTCGGTGCCGTGCTCGGTGCCCCGCACGATCGCCCGGCCGTCGACCACGGTCAGCCGGCTCGGGCCGCCTTCGCCGAGCGGCAGCATCATGCCGCCGCCGGCCAGCAGCAGCGCCGAGGCGGGATTGGCGCGGGGCGCGGTCACCTGGAGCACCGGCCTGACCAGGCGGACCGCGTCGATCTCCATCCGGCCGCCCAGCAACGGCAGCGGTTTCAGCCGCAGATCGAGCCGATCGACCGCCAGCGAGCGGCCGCCCGCCGCGTCCGACGGGCTCGACAAGGTCGCCTGGGCCAGGGTCAGGGTCGGCTCGGGCAGGAACTTGAGGTCGATCCGGCCGCCGATCTTGACCGTCTGGCCGGTGATCGCCTCGGCCTGCTCGGTCACCTGATCGCGGTAATCGTCCCAGGTGACCAGCCGCGGCAGCGCGACCACGACGCCGACCACGACGCCGACCAGCAGGACCGAGATGCCAATGAGGATACGCAAGAGCGACGCCGTCCCAGGACCCGCGGCGTCACCCGGCCACGATCGATGGCGGGCCGCGGCGGCCGGCCTCCGTCACCGGCGCCGGGCGCTCCGGTTCACGCCCGCGGATGCGCATGATGGTAGAGCCGCATCAGGCGCTCGCCTTCGATGGCGGTATAGCCCTGGGTGGTCGAGAGGCTGGCATGGCCGAGCAGCTCCTGAATCACCCGCAGATCGGCGCCGCCGGCCAGAAGGTGGGTCGCGAAGCTGTGGCGAAGCGCGTGCGGGGTGGCGCTTTCGGGCAGCCCCAGGCGGCGACGCAGAGCCTGCATCCGGCGCCGGACGACCGGGGCCTGCAACCGCTGGCCGCGCAGCCCGACGAACAGGGGCGCCTCCGGACCCGGCGCATGGGTGCAAGCATCGAGATAGGCCGCGAGCGCGTCGGCGACCACCGGCAGGAGCGGGACCAGCCGCTGCTTGGCGCCTTTGCCGGTCACGGTCAGGGTCTGCTGCCGGGCCGGCGCGCGGCCGAGCGCAGCGCGGTCCAGCGCCAGCGCCTCGCCGATCCGAAGGCCCGCGCCATAGAGCAGCAGGAGCAGCGCCAGGTCGCGTAGGGCGACCCACTCGGGGGTCGCGACCTCGCGCACCTCGCCGAGCAGCGCGCGGGCCTGGCCGGCCGACAGCGGCCGCGGCAGCCGCTTGGCAAGCCGCGGCGTGCGCAGCGCCTTGAGCGCGGCGTTGTGCCGCCCGTGCTGGCGGTCGAGATAGCGATAGAAGTTGCGCAGCGCCGCGAGCGCGCGCGCGGTCGAGGTCCGGGCGAAGCCCTGGCGGTGGCGCCAGGCGAGCCAGGCCCGGAAATCCGCCGCGCTCAGCAGGGCCAGCTGGTCCAGCCCGGGCGGCCCGCCCAGGTGGTCGGCGCAGAATCCGAGAAAGCCCGCGAGGTCGGTCCGGTAGGCCTTGACGGTCAGGCCGGCTTGGCGCTTCTCATGGGCGAGCCAGGCGCACCACGCCGTGGCGACCTGGCCGACCTCTCCCCGAGTGCTCGCAACGAGCAGCGTCACGTCGATCTCCGATGCCGTCTCGCCTGCGACAGTGCCGCGAGCGGGCGGTCTCGCGCAAGCTGGAATAGCCGGCGCCGGCGGTACCTCAATGATCGATCCGGTCCCGGTTCTGCTCCCTTTGCCGCTCGAGACGCCGTTCGACTACGCGCTCGCCGGCGATCTGCGCGCCGCGCCGGGCGATCTGGTCGAGGTGCCGTTCGGCTCGCGCGAGGTGATCGGCGTGGTCTGGGATGCCGGTCCGGACGAGCCGGTGCCGGCCGCGCGCCTCAAGCCGGTCAGGCGGCGTCTGGACGCGCCGCCGCTGCCGCCGCCCTTGCGCCGGCTGATCGAGCAGGTGGCAGGGACCACGCTGGCCCCGCTCGGCGCCGCCCTGAAGCTCGTGCTCAGCGTGCCGGCGGCGCTCGAGCCGCCGGTGCCCAAGCTCGGCCTGGTGGCGGCGGAGGCGGCCGGGGCGGCGGCAGCTCTGAGCGCGCCGCGCCGGCGCGTGCTGGCCGCGCTCGGCGACCGGCGGCCGCGCGCCGCGGCCGAGATCGCACGCCTGGCCGGGGTCGGCGCCGGCGTGGTCCAGGCGATGGCGAAGGCCGGCCTCCTGGCGACCGTGCCGCTGCCGGAGCCGGCCGAGGCCCCGCTCGCGCTCGGCGCCGGCCACGCCCTCTCGGCAGCCCAGTCCGACGCCGCGGCCGCGCTCGGCCGGCTGGTCGCCGCCGGGCGCCACAGCGTCACCCTGCTCGAGGGCGTCCCGGGCGCGGGCAAGACCGAGGTCTATCTCGAGGCGGCGGCCGCGGCGCTCGCGCGCGGCCGCCAGGTGCTGATCCTGCTGCCGGAGATCGCGCTCACCGCCCAGCTATTGGAGCGCTTCGGCCGGCGTTTCGGCCGGCCGCCGGCGGCCTGGCATTCCGAGCTTGGCGCGGCCGCGCGCCGGCGCACCTGGCGGCGGATCGCGCTCGGCCGCGAGCCGGTCGTGATCGGCGCCCGCTCGGCGCTGTTCCTGCCGTTCCCCGAGCTCGGCCTGATCGTGGTCGACGAGGAGCACGACCCGAGCTTCAAGCAGGAGGATGGCGTCGCCTACCAGGGCCGGGACATGGCGGTGGCGCGCGCGCGCCTGGAGGCTTGCCCGGTGATCCTGGTGTCCGCGACCCCGGCGCTCGAGACCGCCTGGCGGATGGGCCGGATCGCCAGCGTCCCCGAAGCTGGCGCCGGCAATGGCGCCGACGCGTGCCTGGGCGGGACGGCCGGTGCCGCGGGCGAACGCAGCGCGCGCCACGCCCTCCTGCTGCCGGCCCGGCATGGCGGCAGCGCCATGCCGGCGGTGCAGCTGGTCGACCTCCGGCGCGACCGGCCGCCGCGCGGCGGCTGGCTGGCGCCCAGGCTGCGGGCCGCGCTCGAGGCGACGCTTGCGGCCGGCGAGCAGGCATTGCTGTTCCTCAACCGGCGCGGCTTTGCGCCGCTCACGCTCTGCCGGGCCTGCGGCCACCGGCTCCGCTGTCCGAACTGCAGCGCCTGGCTGGTGACCCATCGCCACCGCCACCGCCTGCTCTGCCACCACTGCGGCTACGGCCGCGCCGAGCTCGACCATTGCCCGAGCTGCGGCACGGTCGACAGCCTGGTCGCCTGCGGCCCGGGCGTCGAGCGCCTGGCGGAGGAGGTGAAGGGACTGCTGCCGGAGGCGCGGCTCGCGATCCTGACCAGCGACCAGCCGGCCGGCCCGAGCGCCGCGGCGGAGCTGCTGCGAGCGATGCGCGACCACGAGCTCGACCTCCTGATCGGGACCCAGATCATCGCCAAGGGCCATCACTTCCCCGATCTGACCCTGGTCGGCGTGGTCGACGGCGATCTCGGCCTCGCGGGCGGCGACCTGCGCGCGGCCGAGCGCCAGTTCCAGCTGCTCTATCAGGTCGCCGGCCGCGCCGGGCGGGCGGCGCGCCCCGGCCGGGTGCTGATCCAGACCCATTTGCCGGACCATCCGGTGATGCAGGCGCTCGCCGCCGGCGACAAGGAGCGCTTCTACGCCGAGGAGCTGGCCGAGCGGCGGGACGCCGGCATGCCGCCCTTCGGCCGCCTCGCCGCCCTGATCGTCTCCGGGCGCGACGCGAGCCAGACCCGCGCGTTTGCGGCCGCGCTCGCGCGCAACGCCCCGGACCTGCCGGGCGTCCGCGTGCTCGGTCCGGCGCCGGCGCCGCTCGCACTCCTGCGCGGCCGCTACCGCCAGCGCCTGCTGGTGATCGCGGCGCCCGGAGATCGATCTCCCCGCGGTCCTCCGACCCTGGGTCAAGGGCCGCAAGCCGCCCGGCAACCTCCGCCTGCAGGTCGACGTCGACCCCTACAGCTTTCTCTGACGCCGGTGGAGCTTGCGCCGCCGATGCGTATCCGGTAACGTGACCGGGATCAAATGACCGCCAGGAGGAGATCTCGGTGGCCACGCGGATCAGGGATGCGGGTGGGTCGCGTACGGCCCGCTACCGCGAGCGGCAGGGGTCGCGCGGCACAAGGCGGGTCGAGGTCACAGTGCCGGCGCAGGACGTTGAGCTGATCCGACGCCTGGCGAGCGAACTCCGGGCCGGTGGTGAGCAGGCGCAGCGGGCGCGCGCCCGTGTCGGTTGCGGGTCTGACCTTCGGCCCGCCCAGACCGGCGAGGAGCTGCTCGCGTTCTTTCGAAGCTCGCCCTTGGTCGGCGAGGACCTGAGCTTCGAGAGGGATCGCTCGACTGGCCGTCCGACCAACCTTTGAGCGGCCGCGGGTTTCTGCTGGATACGAACGTCGTCAGCGAGGCGATGCGCCCGGTGCCGGACGCGCGGGTGATCGAGTGGCTGAGACGCCAGCGGCCCATCGATCTGTTCCTTGCCGCGGTTACGCTTGGGGAGGTTGTCCGCGGCGTTCAGCGCTTGCCGGAAGGTCCAAGGCGCCGTCGACTGGAACCATGGGTGACCGAGCTCCTGCCGCGGCAGTTCGCCGGCCGCATCCTGGCGTTCGACCAGGAGGTCGCTGTGCTCTGGGGACAGCTCATGGGCGCCGCCGATCGGGTCGGCCGACCACGGGCGGCGGCCGACGCCCAGATCGCGGCGACGGCCCTTCGCCACGATCTCGTGCTCGTCACCAGGAACCTGTCGGACTTTGAGGATCTGATCGCGGCGCCGCTCAATCCCTGGGCGTGACCGTACGCCGCTGATGCGCCGGGCCCTGCGGGCGCCCCGTCCCGCGGCGCGGTGGCGGCTTGCACGCCCAGGGGGCCTGTGTTATTCGGGCCGCGCTGCACGGGGAAGCGAGGGTTCCGGGCGCTTTTGGCGGCCCGGCGTCGGGTTTGGTGACAACCAAGGAAACCGCGGCTTGCCAGCATCTTCAGCCGACGCGTCGGGCTTGGCGGGGCGCTACGCCTCGGCCCTGTTCGAGCTGGCCCTCGACCGGGATGCGCTGGATGCGGTCGCCGGGGATCTTGGCGACTTTCAGGCGATGCTCGGCGAGAGCGCCGATCTGCGCCGGTTGATCCGGAGCCCGGTGCTCTCGCGCGAGGACCAGGGCCGGGCGGTCGAGGCACTCGCCGAGCGCGCCGGATTTCACCAGCTCACACGCCAGTTCCTGGGTCTTCTGGCCCACAAGCGGCGTCTGTTCGTCCTGCCCGAGATCATCGTCGCCTATCGCGCCATGCTCGCCCGGCACCGGGGCGAGGTCAGCGCCGAGCTGATCTCGGCGGTGGCGCTGTCCGAGGCGCAGCAGAAGACCGTCCAGCAGCAGCTGAGCAGGGCTCTGGGCCAGACCGTGACCCTTGCAAGCGCGGTCGATCCCGGTCTGCTTGGCGGCCTGGTCGTGCGGGTCGGCTCGCGCATGATCGATGCCTCGCTCCGGACTCAACTCCAGCGCCTCGAGCTGGCCATGAAGGGGGCTGCCTGATGGACATCCGTCCGGCCGAGATCTCGGCGCTTTTGAAGGAGCAGATCGCCAATTTCGGCACCGAGGCCGAGATCGCCGAGGTCGGGCGCGTGCTCTCGGTCGGCGACGGCATCGCAAGGGTCTACGGGCTCGATCAGGTCCAGTCCGGCGAGCTGGTCGAGTTCGAGGACGGCACCCGCGGCATGGCGCTCAATCTCGAGACCGACAATGTCGGCGTGGTGATCTTCGGCGACGACCGCCACATCGGCGAAGGCGACATCGTCAAGCGCACCCAGTCGATCGTCGACGTGCCGGTCGGCAAGGGCCTGCTCGGCCGCGTGGTCGACCCGCTCGGCAACCCGCTCGACGGCAAGGGGCCGATCGAGGCGACCGAGCGCCGGCTCGCCGAGGTCAAGGCGCCGGGCATCATTCCGCGCCGCTCGGTGCACGAGCCCATGCAGACCGGCCTCAAGGCGATCGACAGCCTGATCCCGATCGGCCGCGGCCAGCGCGAGCTGATCATCGGCGACCGCCAGACCGGCAAGACCGCGATCGCGATCGACGCCTTCATCAACCAGAAGGGCGTCAACCAGAGCGGCGACGAGAGCAAGAAGCTCTACTGCATCTACGTCGCGGTCGGCCAGAAGCGCTCCTCGGTCGCCCGGGTCGCCAAGACCCTCGAGGACTACGGCGCCATGGAATACTGCATCATCGTGGCCGCCACCGCCTCCGACCCGGCGCCCCTGCAGTTCCTGGCACCCTACAGCGGCTGCTCGATGGGCGAGTATTTCCGCGACAACGGCATGCATGCGCTGATCGTCTACGACGATCTGTCCAAGCAGGCGACCGCCTATCGCCAGATGTCGCTGCTGCTGCGCCGGCCGCCGGGCCGCGAGGCGTTTCCGGGCGACGTGTTCTATCTGCACTCGCGCCTGCTCGAGCGCGCCGCCAAGATGAGCGACGAGCACGGCAGCGGCTCCTTGACCGCGCTGCCGGTGGTCGAGACCCAGGCCAACGACGTCTCCGCCTACATCCCGACCAACGTGATCTCGATCACCGACGGTCAGATCTTCCTCGAGACCGACCTGTTCTATCAGGGCATCCGGCCGGCGGTGAACGTCGGCCTGTCGGTGTCGCGGGTCGGCTCCGCGGCCCAGATCAAGGCGATGAAGCAGGTCGCCGGCCGGATCAAGCTCGAGCTCGCCCAGTACCGCGAGATGGCGGCGTTCTCCCAGTTCGCCTCCGACCTCGACGCCGCCACCCAGCGCCTGCTCAACCGGGGCGCCAGGCTCACCGAGGTGCTCAAGCAGGACCAGTACGTGCCGATGCCGGTCGAGCTCCAGGTCGGCGTGATCTACGCGGGCGTCAACGGCTATCTCGACCGCATCCCGGTCGCCAACGTGACCCGCTACGAGCAAGGGCTGGTCAGCGAGCTGGAGGCCAACGGCCAGGCGATCCTGAAGGCGGTCCGCGAGCAGGGCGCGCTCAGCGATGATACCGAAGGCCAGCTCAAGCGGCTGCTCGACAGCTACACTCAGGCGTTCGTGGCCTGAGCCCCGCCCTCTGAGCCCCCCAGCCCCGCCGCGCTGATCGAGCGATGCCCAGCCTCAAGGACCTGCGCACCCGGATCGGCAGCGTCAAGCAGACGCAGAAGATCACCAGCGCCATGAAGCTGGTCGCCGCCTCCAAGCTCAAGCGGGCGCAGGAGCAGGCGGAGGCGGCGCGGCCGTTCGCCCAGCGCATGGCGCTGATGTTGACCAATCTCGCGGCCAGCGTCGCCGACCTCGAGGGGGCGCCGCCGCTGCTCGCGGGCACCGGCCGGGACGCGGTTCACCTGGTGGTGGTCGCGACCGCCGACCGGGGCTTGTGCGGCGGCTTCAACAGCTCGATCGCGCGCGGCGCCAGGGCGAAGATCCGGGAGCTGCGCGAGGCGGGCAAGCAGGTCAAGGTGCTGTGCGTCGGCCGCAAGGGTCGCGACATGCTGCGGCGTGAGCTCGGCGAGCTGATGGTCGGCACCGTCGAGGGGGTCGGCCGCAGGCGTCTGGAATACGCCGAGGCGGTCCAGATCGCGCTGCGGATCAACGGCATGTACGAGGCCGGCGAGTTCGACGTCTGCACGATCGTGTTCAACCGCTTCAAATCCGCGATCAGCCAGATCCTGACCCTGCAGCAGCTGGTGCCGGTGCAACCGGCTGCGGTCGAGGGCGGGAGCGATCCGAACGAGGTGCGGGCGGTCTACGAGTTCGAGCCCGACGAGGCGGCGATCCTGAAGGAGCTCCTGCCGCGCAATCTCGCGGTGCAGATCTATGGCGCGCTGGTCGAGAACGCCGCCAGCGAGCAGGGCGCGCGCATGACCGCGATGGACAACGCGACCCGCAACGCCGGCGAGATGATCGATCGCCTCACCCTGTTCTACAACCGGACCCGTCAGGCCCAGATCACGAGGGAATTGATCGAGATCGTCTCGGGCGCCGAGGCGCTCTGACGGGCGGCGCCGGAATCCTGCCAGCCGAGGAACCACGATGAACGATGTCAGCCGCGACAACATCCAGGCCGGCCGGGTCACGCAGGTGATGGGCGCGGTCGTCGACGTCCAGTTCGACGGCGCTCTGCCGGCGATTCTCAATGCCCTGCACACCGATAATCACGGCCGCAAGCTGGTCCTCGAGGTCGCCCAGCATCTCGGCGAATCGACCGTGCGCACGATCGCCATGGACGGCACCGACGGCCTGACCCGCGGCCAGGAGGTGATCGACACCGGCGAGCCGATCGCGATGCCGGTCGGCCGCGAGACCCTCGGCCGGATCCTGAACGTGATCGGCGAGCCGGTCGACGAGCGCGGGCCGATCGAGGCCAAGATCCGGGTGCCGATCCACCAGCCGGCGCCGCCGTTGATCGACCAGTCGACCGAGACCGAGATCCTGACCACCGGCATCAAGGTGGTCGACCTGCTGACCCCCTACCCCAAGGGCGGCAAGATCGGCCTGTTCGGCGGCGCCGGGGTCGGCAAGACCGTGATCATCATGGAGCTGATCAACAACATCGCCAAGGCGCACGGCGGCTTCTCGGTGTTCGCAGGGGTCGGCGAGCGGACCCGCGAGGGCAACGACCTCTACCACGAGATGATCGAGTCCGGGGTCATCGACCTCGAGGACCTGGCGAAGTCGAAGGTGGCCCTGATCTATGGCCAGATGAACGAGCCGCCCGGCGCGCGCGCCCGGGTCGGCCTCTCGGGCCTGACCGTCGCGGAGCATTTCCGCGACACCGAGGGCCAGGACGTGCTGCTGTTCATCGACAACATCTTCCGCTTCACCCAGGCCGGCTCCGAGGTCTCGGCGCTGCTCGGCCGGATCCCCTCGGCGGTCGGCTATCAGCCGACGCTCGGCACCGACATGGGCGCGCTCCAGGAGCGGATCACCTCGACCACCAAGGGCTCGATCACCTCGGTCCAGGCGATCTACGTGCCCGCCGACGATCTCACCGACCCGGCGCCGGCGGCCGCGTTCTCGCATCTGGATGCGACCACCGTCCTGTCCCGCCAGATCGCCGAGCTCGGCATCTATCCGGCGGTCGATCCGTTGGATTCGACCTCGCGCATCCTGACGCCCTCGGTGGTCGGCGAGGAGCACTATGCGGTCGCCCGCGAGGTGCAGGAGACGCTGCAGCGCTACAAGGCGCTCCAGGACATCATCGCGATCCTGGGCATGGACGAGCTCTCGGAAGAGGACAAGCTCGTGGTCGCCCGCGCCCGCAAGCTGCAGCGCTTCCTCTCGCAGCCGTTCCACGTCGCCGAGGTGTTCACCGGCTCGCCCGGCAAGCTGGTCTCGATCGAGGACACGATCGCGGGCTTCAAGGCGATCTGCGCCGGCGACTACGACGACCTGCCCGAGGCCGCGTTCTACATGGTCGGCGGCATCGAGGAGGTGGTCGAGAAGGCCAAGCGCATGGCCGCCGAGGACTGAGGAGGCGGGCCGTGGCCGATCCGGACAGCGTCGCGTTCGAGCTGGTGGCGCCCGAGCGGCTCTTGGCGAGCGCCGAGGTCGACATGGTCGTGGTGCCGGGCGAGGCCGGCGATTTCGGCGTCCTGCCCGGCCACAGCCTCCTGATGTCGCTGGTCCGGCCGGGGGTGATCGAGACCTACGAGGGCAACCAGGTGACCCGGCGGATCTTCGTCGCCGGCGGCTTCGCCGAGGTCAACGAGCGGGGCTGCACGGTGCTCGCCGAGGAGGCCGTGCCGGTCGAGGAGATCGATCGCGGAAAAGCGCGCCAGCGGCTGTCGGACGCCGAGGACGATCTGCGCGAAGCCAAGGACGACGCCGAGCGGGCCCGCGCCGAGCGCGAGGTCGCCGTCGCTCAGGCCATGATCGAGGCGGGCGGCGGCTGAGGCAGCCGCGCCCTGCGCTGCTCATCCCGATCACGGCGCTCAGGCGCTACGATCTTTCCGAGGCTTCTCGCGCCGCAAGGGTCCGGGCTGGTCCGCTGCGCCGCGGTACGCCCTCTCGTCCACCAGGGCGATCCGGCCGCGCACGGCAAGGGAGACGGGGATGACGCCGAACCAGATTCAGGATGCGGTCGCTCGGCTGATCGAGGCGCGGCGCACCGGCGCGCCGCTCGCCGGCTTGCCCGCGACCTGCCGCCCGGCCACGATGGCCGATGGCTATGCCATCCAGGAGGCTTTCGTCCAGAGCTTCGGCCAGCCGGTCGCCGGCTGGAAGGTGGGCTGCACCGCGGCCGCGAGCCAGCGCCTGTTCGGCATCGAGGAGCCTTTCTACGGCCCGGTCCTGGCGCCCCTGGTCTTCTCGTCGCCGGCCGAGCTGCCTGCCGCCGACTTCCCGATGCGCGGCATCGAGTGCGAGTTCGCGTTCCAGCTGGCGGCCGATTTCGAGCCGCGCGAGCAGCCCTACCGGCCCGACGAGGCGGCCGAGCGGGTGAGCGCGCCGATCCCGGCGATCGAGATCGTGAGCCCGCGCCTCGACCACCCGGTCAAGCACGGTGCTCCCTCGGCGGTCGCCGACTGCGGCGTCAACGGCGCGCTCGTCCTCGGCGCCCCGACCTTCGAGTGGCAGACGCTCGATCTCGCGAACCACGAGGTCCGGCTCGAGATCGACGGCGAGGCCAGGGCCGCGGGCACCGGGGCGCTGGTGCTCGGCCACCCGCTCAACGTGCTGGCCTGGTTCGTCAATCGCTACACGGCGAGCGGGCGCACGCTGCCGGCCGGCCAGATCGTCAGCACCGGCACCACGACCGGCCTCCTGATCCTGGAGCCGGGCCAGACCGCGGTCGGCGACTTCGGCGTCCTCGGCCAGGTCTCGGTCAGGTTCAGCCCATGATCGGCGAATGAGCAGCAACCCATGAGCAGAGCCTCGGCACGCTCCGACGCGCGCATGACGGTCGATGATTTTCTGGCATGGCGCGCGGACCTGAGCGACGACGGGCGCTACGAGCTGGTCGGCGGTCAACCCGTCCGGCTGATGTCCCCGACCAACATCCGGCATGCTCGCCTTCAGCGCAATGCCAGCGCGGCGCTGCGACGCGCGGTGGCTGAATCCGGCGTTCCCTGTGAGGTCTTCGACGCCGGTCCCGGCGTGGCGTTCGGCATGGATGGCGACGAATGCCGCATCCCGGACGTCGTGGTGACCTGCGCGGAAACAATCGACGAGAGCGCCTATCTGGTGCCCGAGCCGGTGATCGTGGTCGAGGTCGCCTCGCGCTCGACCAGGCTCGCGGACGTCAACGACAAGGTCGACTTCTATTCCGGCATCGCATCGATCCGGCACTATCTGGTGATCGAGCAGGACCAGCGCCGGGTCGTCTATCACGGCCGCGGACCGAGCGGCGGCCTGGAGCCCCACATCCTGCGCCAAGGCGGCATTGCCCTGGACCCGCCGGGCATCACGCTCGCGCTTGCAGATCTCTACCTTGATACCGAGCTCGCCGAGGCCTCCCCACCGGAAGGCTGATGAAGAGGCCCGGGCCTCACGTCGTCGGCACTACGCGCCGGGGTGGGCGACCGCGGCTTCACTGCCCCGAAGACTTGGGCAGAGTCCATTTTGGCTGATTGATAGCGAGCGACGCAGCTGGTCAGGCCCGCTTTGCCGGGACCCGAATCACCCGGCCCGGCGTAACCTGCGCGAGCGCTTCGGCGATGTCCGGAACAAGCCGCTCCACCTCTCGCAGCCGGTTGGTGGTCAAGACGACGAAGCCGATCCCGTGGCGACCCGCGTCGTGCTCTCGCGACAAGAACTGATCGTTGGTGAGCAGTACGTCAAATTTGCCTTGCGCCGCAGCCAGCAGCTCGCCGTTCCGCTTGCCTTTCCAGCCCATGAACGCGACGGTCCGGACATCGAAGCCATCGAGCCATCGATGCAGCTGGACGGGCAAGCACTCGTCGACCAGCACGCGGCGCATCAAGCCGCGTCGTCGAGCAACCGCTTCCGTGCCAGCTCGAGTGCCCTGACCACGTCCTCGCGGTCGAGCGTGGGATAGGCCCGCAGGATCTCCCCCAAAGTCAACCCGTCCGCCAGATTGTCGAACAGCACGTCCACCGGGACCCGCGTACCGCGAAACACCGGCCGGCCACCCAGGATGTCCGGATCGCGGACGATCAGCGTCTCGGTCGGGCGCGCTGCCTGGGGTCTCAACTGCCATCGCCGTCCTCGCTCGCGACGCCCAAAGTAGCACGGCTCATGCGCGGATGGCAGTACGGGGTGGCCACGGCTTGGCGGCCGGTCACGCTCCGGGGTGAGCCACTGCGGCTTCGAAGGCGGTCAGGATCTGCTTCTGGCGCACGCCCCAGCGGTAGTTGTGGATGATCCCGGTCGACAGGATCACCCGGTGGCAGGGGATCAGCCAGGAGATGTTGTTGGCGCCGACCGCGCGCCCGACCGCGCGCACCGCCCTGGGCTGGCCGATCGCGCGCGCGATCGTCTGGTAGCTGACGAGCCGCCCGAACGGGATCCGGAGCAGCGCCTCCCAGACCTTGATCTGGAAGTTGGTGCCGCGCACCAGGAGCGGCAGCGGCTCGACCGAGGGGGCGCCGATCTCGAAGGCGCGGGCCGCGATCGCCGTGGTGCCCGGATCGTCGCGCACCAGGCGGGCGCCGCGCCATTCGCGCTCGAACTCGGCGATCACCGGCGCATCGTCGCGCTCGACGAAGGCAAGCCAGCAGAGCCCGCGCTCGGTCGTCCCGACCAGCACCCGGCCGAGCGGCGCATCGTGCAGGCCCCAGCGGATCACGAGCTGGTCGCCCAGCGCCTTGAACTCGCCCGGCGTCATGGCATCGCAGGCGACGAACAGGTCGTGCAGGCGGGACGGGCCGGACAGGCCGGCATCGAGCGCCGCGTCCAGCACGCTGGCCCCGTCGGCCAGCGCCAGCTTGGCCTGGGCGAGAGTGACGTACTGAAGAAAGCGCTTCGGGCTGATCCCCGCCCAGCGCTTGAAGATGCGCTGGAAGTGGAACGGCGACAGCCCGGCCTGCTCCGCCATCGTCTCGAGCGAAGGCTGGTCCTGGCCGTGCTCGACCACGTAGCGGAGCGCGGCCGCGATCCGGGCGTTGTAAGGCAGGACGCGCGCAGACGGCGCCTCGTCGATCAGGGCGAGATTGGCGGCCATGGCTCGGCTCCTCGGTGATGGTGCACCGAGATTTGGCCGCTCCGGCGCCTGGTTCCAACCCGATTCTTGCGCTCGCCGACGAGGCTCGCCGGCGCGCCGGCCGGTCAGCGGCCGAGCATGGTGCCGATCGGCTGCAGGGGCTCGAGGTGGTCGCAGCAGATCTTGAAGGTCGCGAGCAGCGGCACCGCGAGCAGCGCGCCCGCAATTCCCCACATCCAGGTCCAGACGATCAGGGCCACGAACACCGCGACCGGGTTCAGGGTCAGCCGGCGGGCAAGCAGCGCCGGCGTGATGAACTGGGCCTCGATGCAGGTGATGCCAAGGTAGCTCAGCGGCGGCAGGAGGATCGGCCACGGCTGATCGAAGGTGATCAGCGCCACCAGCGCGACGGTGCTGATGCCGGTCACCGCGCCCAGGAACGGCACGTAGTTGAACAGCGCGGCCATCACGGCCCACAGGATCGGGTTGGGCATGCCCAGGAGGTACATGGCGGTACCCACGGCCGCCCCGAGGCCGGCGTTGATCAGGCTGATCGTGAGCAGATAGTAGGAGATGTCGTCCTCGGTCTCGCGCGCGATCTCGACCACCCGGCGCTTGTCGCCGAGCCTGGGCGCGATCGTCACCGCCTGGCGGAGCAGGGTATCGCCGGAGGCGAGCAGGAAGAACAGGAGTGCCACCATGACCACGAGCCCGGCCACGATCGTGAACGCGCCGTCGAGGAACGTCTGGGTGAGGCTCGGCCCCTGGACCGCCACCTGCACCGGCTGCTGCTGACCCTGGGCCGGCTTGCCCTTGGCCATGGCCTCGACCTTCTGGGCCGCTTCCTGGACCTCCTTGACCGGCTTGCGCAGGGTATCGATCTTGTCGCGGGCCTGGCTGATGGCCAGGGGTAGCTGATGGACCCAGCGGGTGGCAGGACCGGACAGGCCGTAGATCGTCAGTCCCACGGTTGCCACCAGCAGGACCAGCACAAGGGCCGCCCCGATGCCTTCCGATAGCCGCAGATACTTCTTCAGGAAGCGCACCAGCGGCGCCAGGAGCAGGTTGAGGAGCAGAGCGAGCGCGATCGGGATCAGGACCGCCTGGGCGAAATAGCAGGTGTAGAGAATCGCCAGTGTGAACAGGCCGTTGAGCGCTCGCGAGCGCAGCCGCCCTCCGTTGGCGATCGCCACTACGCCCGCAGCCTTCTGGTCGGAAACGGCCTCCCCCGCGACCACCGGCGCGAGCGGCGGGGTGGGGTCGGCGCTCATGGGACGCACAGCTTCGAGCTGCACGGGCTCCTCCATTGGGGCCGCCGATCCACAGCCGGCGGCCCGGCGCGCGACCAACGCCGGTCGCAGATGAAAGTTCCTGCCCTTCCGTGCCTTGCGGCCCCGACACGCGGGTCAGTTCTCGTACACGATCTTCGGGAACGGTCGCTGCTCGGTCGCCGCCGGCTGGTCGAGCTTGGCCAGGACCAGGCGCGCGATGTTCAGATAGGCCAGAGCCTGCGGGCCGTCGGGCTCGGCCACCACCGGCGGCCGGCCGGCGTCGGTCTGCTCGCGGATCGCGAGGTCGAGGGGGATCTCGCCGAGGAAGTCGACCCCGAACTTGGCGGCGGTCGCGCGCGCGCCGCCATGGCTGAAGATCTCGGACCGGCCGCCGCAATGCGGGCAGAGGAAGTAGCTCATGTTCTCGACGATGCCGAACACCGGCACGTCGACCTTGCGGAACATGTTGAGCGCCTTGCGCGCGTCCAGCAGCGCTATGTCCTGCGGGGTCGAGACGATCACGGCGCCGGCCAGCGGCACCCGCTGCGCCATGGTCAGCTGGGCATCGCCGGTGCCGGGCGGCAGATCGACCACCAGCACGTCGAGCTCGCCCCACTCGACGTCGCTCAGCATCTGCTGGATGGCGCTCTGGACCATGGGCCCGCGCCAGATCATCGGCGCGTCCTCGTCGACCAGGAAGCCCATCGACATCACCTTGATGCCGTAGTTCGCCATCGGCCGGAGCTTCTTGCCGTCGGGGCTGGAGGGTTTGCCGGCGATGCCGAGCATGCGCGGCTGCGAGGGGCCGTAGATGTCGGCATCGAGCAGGCCGACCCGCTGGCCGAGCCGGACGAGCCCGAGCGCCAGATTGACCGAGGTGGTCGACTTGCCGACCCCGCCCTTGCCGGAGGCGACCGCGATCACCGAGCGGATGCCCGGCAGGCCGGGCTTGCCCTGCGGCGGCGGCTCGCGGTGGCGGGCCGGGCCCGCAGCCGCCATCGGGCTGCCGCCCGGCCGGGGCGGCTGGCCGGCACCCGGAGACCGTTCGGCGGTCAGGACCGCGGTCACGGAGGTGACCCCCGGCAGCGCCAGCACCGCCTGCTCGCAGGCCAGGCGCAGCGGCTCCTTGGCCTCGGCCTCGCGGGGCTCGACCTCGAGCGCGAAGCCGACGTTGCTGCCCTTGACCACGATCCCGGAGACCATGTCCAGAGCGACCACGTTCCGATCCCGCGCCGGGTCGATCACCGCGGCCAGAGCTGCGAGCACCTGCTCCCGGCTAACCTGCGTCATGGTTGAACACTCTATGTTGCAGCACGATATTCTCGCCAGCGGAGCCATCGGGACGAAGCTCGCCCTGGCGCTTCCGGCCCTGCTGAGATAGACGAAGCTCGCGCTGGCGCTTCCGGCCCAGGAGATATAGAGGACCCGGGAGCGCGGGCAAAGCCCTGCCGGGGCGCCCCTACAGGAGCGAAAGGTAGCGACTGATGCCGTGGAACAACCAAGGAGGCGGCTGGCAGGGCGGCGGCGGCCAGGGGCCTTGGGGCGGTCGGCCGGGCGGTGGCCAGCGGCCGCCGGACTTGGAAGAGTTGCTGCGGCGCAGCCAGGAGAAGGTCAAGAAGATCTTTCCGGGCGGCGCCGGCGGCGGCTTCGGCGGCAACCGCAAGGCGCTGGCGGCGGTGCCTCTGATTTTGATCGCGGTCTGGCTGGCGAGCGGCTTCTATCGCGTCGATCCGGACGAGCAGGGGGTGGTCGTGCGCTTCGGCCAGTGGGTCAAGCCCACCACCCAGCCGGGTCTCCACTGGCATATCCCGGCGCCGATCGAGACCGTGTTCCTGCCCAAGGTGACCCACTCCAACCGGGTCGAGGTGGGCTTTCGCACGGCCGCCGAGATCGGACGCGGCGGCGCCGCCCGGGAGGTCGGCAACGAGAGCCTGATGCTGACCGGTGACGAGAACATCGTCGACATCAACTTCGTGCTCCTCTGGATGATCAAGGACGCGGGCGATTTCCTGTTCAACATCCGCGATCCGGAATCGACCGTGAAGGCGGTCGCCGAGAGCGTGATGCGCGAGATCGTCGGCAAGACGCCGATCGCCGAGGCGACCACCGAGGCCCGGGGCGCGATCGAGCAGCATGCGCGCGAGCAGACCCAGGCGATTCTCGACGACTACGGCGCCGGCATCCTGGTCACCCAGGTGCAGCTGCAGAAGGTCGACCCGCCGGACGAGGTGATCGAGGCGTTCCGGGACGTGCAGCGGGCGCAGGCGGACCGGGAGCGGGCCCAGAACGAGGCCGAGTCGTTCGCCAACGACATCCTGCCCCGGGCGCGCGGCGATGCCGAGCGGATCTCGCAGGAGGCCCAGGCCTACCGGCAGGAGGTGGTCGCCCGCGCCGAGGGCGACGCGCAACGCTTCCTGGCGGTCTACAACGAGTTCGCCAAGGCCCGCGACGTGACCGTCAAGCGCATCTACCTCGAGACCATGGAGGATGTGCTGCGCGGCATGAACAAGGTGCTGATCGACGAGTCCGGGAAGGGCTCCGGCGTGGTGCCCTATCTGCCGCTGCCCGAGCTCGAGCGGCGGGCGCGCGAGCGCGCTCAGGGCGCCGGCGAGCACTCCACCGCCCCGGGCGTCAGCAGCGACGGCGCGTCTTCGAGCAGCGATGGAGCGCGGTCGCAATGAACCGCAACCTCCTGATCGGCGCCGGCGCGCTCGCGGCCGCTGTCCTGGTGCTCCTGATGAGCGCGCTGTTCACCGTGCATCAGACCCAGCAGGCGCTGGTGCTGCAGTTCGGCGACACCAAGCGCGTGGTCACCGACCCAGGCCTGCACGTCAAGCTGCCCTTCATCCAGAACGCCGTCTACATCGACCGCCGGGTGCTCGATTTCGACGCCGAGGCGCAGGAGGTCATCCTCGGCGATCAGAAGCGGCTGGTGGTCGACGCCTTCGCCCGCTATCGGATCGTCGATCCCCTGCGTTTCTACCAGTCGGTCGGCACCGAGGCGATCCTGCGGGGCCGCATCGACACCATCCTCGATGCGTCCTTGCGCAAGGTCCTGGGCGAGGTGCCGTTGTTCACGGTCCTCTCGGCCGATCGCGCCGAGCTGATGAACAAGATCCGGGACCAGGCGAACACCGAGGCCAAGCAGTTCGGCATCGACATCATCGATGTGCGCATCAAGCGGGCGGATCTGCCGGCCGAGAACAGTCAGGCCATCTACCACCGGATGCAGACCGAGCGCGAGCGCGAGGCCAAGGAATTGCGGGCGCAGGGCGCCGAGCTGGCGCAGCGGATCCGCGCCCGGGCCGACCGCGAGCGACGGGTGATCCTGGCCGAAGCCCAGAAGCAGAGCCAGATCATCCGCGGCGAGGGTGACGCGCAGGCGGTCAAGATCTTCGCCGATGCGTTCGGCCGGGACGTCGACTTCTTCACCTTCTACCGCTCGATGCAGGCTTACAAGACGGCGCTCGGGGACAACTCCACGAGCGTCGTGCTGTCGCCGAACAGCCAGTTCTTCCGCTACTTCGACAACCCGGATGGGGCGTTGGAGAGCGCGCGCGGGGCCGCGCCCGCGCCCAGCGCTGCCGCCGCGCCGCCGGCCGAGCCCAAGACGCCGCCCGCGGCCACGGTCGGGGTCGATCAGGCGCCGGCGGCCACCAAGGTCGAGTAGGTAAGGTGGCGGAGCCGCACGCCCGATGCTGCCGGAGGGGCGCGTGGGGCGCCGCCGGCAGCCGGCAGGGACAGAGGCGGCAACCCGATGACCGATCTGGCGACGGCCCTCGCGTTGGTGCTGGTGCTGGAAGGGCTGTTCTGGGCGTTGTCGCCGGACGCCATGAAGCGGGCCGCGGCGCTCGCGCAGGGTCTGGCCAACGAGCAGCTCCGGCTGGGCGGCCTGATCGCGGTCGTGCTCGGGGTCGTTCTGGTCTGGCTGGTGCGCGGCTAGCGCCCGTCGACCTGCCGTAGCTTTTTCCCCGGATGTGATGGCGCGGCAGCGATTTCGCGCGTATGCTTGCACAGCTGCCTGACCGATCATGCGTATCATGGCGCGGCCATTGAGTGTCCTTCCGTAGAGCGAGGTCGACCGCTGGAATTTCAGCGTTCGAGATCGTGGAGAACTGTACATGAGCCTGGTGACAGCCTTCGCCCCTGCCAACCCGACAGCATCGCGCGGCCGTGCGCGCCGGGCCGGTCGCGCGCTGTGGCTTGCCGTGGGGCTGGTTGGCCTGGTGGTGGGACCCCAGCCGAGCCGCGCGGGACCACCGCAGATCAGCTTTGCCGACATCGTCGACCGGGTCGCGCCGGCCGTGGTCAACATCGCGACCAGCAAGGTGATCCCGCGCGGGCAGAACCCGTCGTTCCCGGCACCGCCGCCCGGCTCGCCGTTCGAGGACTTCTTCCGCGAGTTCTTCGACCGTGACCGGCCGCCGGAGCAGCAGCCCCAGCGCCAGGCGTCGCTCGGCTCGGGCTTCGTGGTCGACCCCGCGGGCTATGTCGTCACCAACAACCACGTGATCGCCGAGGCCGACGAGATCTCGGTGGTGTTCGGCGACGACACGACCTACAAGGCGAAGCTGGTCGGCCGCGACCTGAAGACCGACCTCGCCGTGCTCAAGATCGATGGCGACAAGCCGTTCCCGGCCGTGACCTTCGGCGACAGCGACCACATCCGGGTCGGCGACTGGATCATCGCGATCGGCAATCCGTTCGGCCTCGGCAGCACGGTCACCGCCGGCATCATCTCGGCGCGCTCGCGCGACATCCACGCCGGTCCGTACGACGACTTCCTGCAGGTCGACGCGCCGATCAACCGCGGCAACTCCGGCGGCCCGACCTTCAATCTGAACGGCGAGGTGATCGGCATCAACACGGCGATCTTCTCGCCCAGCGGTGGCAACGTCGGCATCGGCTTCGCGATCCCGTCCAACCTCGCCCTGCCGGTCATCAAGTCGCTCAAGGACGAGGGCAAGGTCAAGCGCGGCTGGCTGGGCGTGCGCATCCAGACCGTGACCGATCAGATCGCCGAGAGCCTGGGCCTGCATGAGACGGCCGGGGCGCTGGTCGCGAGCGTGACCCCGGGCGGGCCGGCCGAGCAGGCCAAGATCGAGGCCGGCGACGTGATCCTCTCGTTCGATGGCAAGAAGATCGACCACATGCGCGGCCTGCCGCGGATCGTCGCCGAGACCCCGATCGGTGAGGCCGCCAAGGTCGTGGTCTGGCGCCACGGCGAGCGCAAGACGTTCGACGTCACGCTCGGCGAGCTGCCGGAGGAGGAGGAGCTGGCCGCGCTCACCGAGAGCGAGGCCAACACCCCGACCTCGGCCGACATCGACGCGCTCGGGGTCACCGTCGCGACCATCACCGACGAGCTGCGGACCCGCTTCCAGCTGGGCGGAGACATCAAGGGCGTGGTGATCATGAACGTCGCCGACGGCGGCGCCGCCAGCAAAGAGAACCTGCGCGCCGGCGACGTGATCGTCGAGGTCGGCCAGGAGGAGGTCCACTCGCCGCCCGAGGTCGCGGCCAAGGTCAACCAGGCCCGGCAGGACGAGAAGAAGTCGGTCCTGTTGCTGATCGATCGCCAGGGCGACCTGCGCTTCGTGGCGCTCCGCCTGGCCGACGCGCCGCCGCCGCCGGCACCGGCGCCCGTGCCACCGGCGCCCGCGCCGCAGTAGCTTCCGGGGCCGGCGGCTGGGCAGCAGCGCTCCGTCGGCCCGGGCCGACGTCGGCACGGCCTGCCGGCGCATGGTGGCGCGGCCGCCCGGCGCGCTCAGGTGAGCACGAAGTCGCGCCGGGCGATGCCCTGCAGATAGAGCAGGGCGGTGAGATCGCCGTGCTCGACGACGACCGGGACGGCTGCCCTGACCACCGGATGGGCTCGATAGGCGACCCCGAGGCCGGCCGCGCTGAGCATCGGCAGATCGTTGGCCCCGTCGCCGACCGCAAGCGTCGCGGCCGGCGGGAGCCCGCGTGCCCGCGAAAGACGCTTGAGCAGGGCGAGCTTGCTGTCCGGGCCGCGCACCGGCTCGAGCACCCGGCCGGTCAGGTGGCCGGCGCTGGCCTCCAGACGATTGGCCTGGACCAGGTCGAAGCCGAGCGCTTCGCGCACCCGCTCGGTGAAGGGTGCGAAGCCGCCGGAGACCAGCGCGGTGGTGGCGCCCCGCGCGCGCATCGTCCGGACCAGGGTGGCCGCGCCCGGCATCAGGCGCACGCGCTCCCGGTAGATCTCATCGAGGACCGCGACCGGCAGGCCCGCGAGCAGGGCGACCCGGGCGGCGAGCGCGCTCCGAAAATCGAGCTCGCCGTTCATGGCGCGCCGGGTGATCGCCGCGACCTCGGCCTGGATGCCGAGCGCGCCCGCCACCTCGTCGATGCACTCGACCGTGATCACCGTCGAATCCATGTCGCTGACCAGGAGCCGCTTGACCCGCTCCGCCGCCGGCACCAGCGCGACGTCGATGCCGGCGGCCTCGAGGGTCTGCCGCAGCGACCCGGCCAGCACGGCCCCGGCGGCATCCTCGAGCGCGAACTCGCAGGCCTCGGCCTCGGCCAGCCAACGGGGTCTGGCGCCGACCGCGCGGCCGACCTCGGCGACCAGCCCGGGCCGGAGCGGCGCCCGCGCGGGATCGGCGATCAGGCAGAGCACCTGGCTCACCGCCGGGCGTCCCTTGCGCGCCGGCCCCGCGGCACCGGGCCCGGAGCGGTCCCGTGAACGGCCTGATCGTGATCGGCGGCCCGAGCGCGAGCGGCAAGTCGGCGCTGGCGCTGCGCCTGGCCGAGGCCCTGGGGGGCGTGATCATCAATGCCGACAGCATGCAGCTCTACCGCGAGCTGCCGCTGCTGACCGCGCGGCCGGGCCCGGCCGACGAGGCCCGGGCGCCGCACCGCCTCTTTGGCGTCCTCGGCGCCGCCGACCCGGCCTCGGTCGGGCGCTGGCTCGAGCTCGCCGGCGAGGCGATCGCCGGGAGCGCGGCCGTGGGCCGGCTGCCGATCGTGGTCGGCGGCACCGGCCTCTATCTGTCCGCCCTGCTCCGGGGCCTGGCACCCGTGCCGCCCGTGCCGGCGGCCGCTCGGGCCGCGGCCGAGGCGATGTTCGAGCGCCTGGGCGGGCCGGGTCTGCATGCCGAGCTCGGGCGGCGCGATCCGGTCATGGCCGCGCGCCTGCGTCCGAGCGACCGGCAGCGGCTGGTCCGCGCCTTCGAGGTGGTGACCGCGACCGGCCGCTCGCTCGCCGACTGGCAGGCCCTGCCCCGGTTCCGGGTGGGGCTGCCGCAGCCGGTCATGGGCATTGCCCTGCTGCCGCCGCGCGCCGAGTTGCACCTCCGGATCGAGCGCCGGCTGCAGGCGATGATCGCTGGGGGCGCGCTCGCCGAGCTCAACCTGCTCCGGGCCGCCCACCCGGAGCCCGATCTGCCGCTTCTCAAGGCGGTCGCGGTGCCCGAGCTCTGCGCCCATCTGGACGGCCGCCTGGATCTCGCAACTGCGCTCGCCCGCGCCGTCGTGCGCACGCGCCAGTACGCCAAGCGCCAGGTGACCTGGCTGCGCCATCAGCTGCCCGAGCTGGAGCCGCTCCAGGGGTTCGGCGACGATCCAGGCATCCCGCTGGATCTGCGAAGGCTCGAGCGCCGCTTGTTGACCGATGCCGCGTTGCCGCATAGTTTCCGATCCAGCCCTTGAAGAGGGCCAAAAAACCGGCGCACGAAGGGCAGCCAACCCCCTATCGACCGCCGAGGCATCGATCGAGGAGCCAAAATCATGCCAGATGCCACCTCCCTGACCCGAACCGACGCCCAAAATCAGGCGACCACCCAGCCGATGACCGGCTCGGAGGTCGTGCTCCAGGCGCTGGTCGAGCAGGGGGTCGAGGTGGTATTCGGCTATCCGGGCGGCGCCGTCCTGCCGATTTATGACGCGATCTTCAAGCAGGACAAGATCCGCCACATCCTGGTGCGGCACGAGCAGGGCGCGGTCCACGCCGCCGAGGGCTACGCGCGCTCGACCGGCAGGGTCGGCGTCGTGCTCGTGACCTCGGGGCCCGGCGCCACCAACACCGTGACCGGCCTCACCGACGCGCTCATGGACAGCGTGCCGGTGGTCTGCCTGACCGGCCAGGTGCCGACCCACATGATCGGCAACGACGCCTTCCAGGAGGCGGATACGGTCGGCATCACCCGGCCCTGCACCAAGCACAATTACCTGGTCAAGTCGGGCGATGCGGTCGCGCGGGTGGTCCACGAGGCGTTCCACGTCGCGCGCAGCGGCCGACCCGGCCCGGTCGTGATCGACCTGCCCAAGGACATCCTGATGGGGCCGGCCACCTACGTCGGCGCCGACCAGGTCCGGCATCGGACCTACAATCCGCGCGTGGAGCCGCAGCCCGAGCCGATCGCCCGGGCGGTCGAATTGATGACCAAGGCGCACCGGCCGATCTTCTACGTCGGCGGCGGCGTGATCAACTCGGGCCTCGAGGCCTCGGAGCTGGTGACCGAGCTGGTGCGCGCGACCGGCTTCCCGATCACGCTGACCCTCATGGGGCTCGGCGGCTATCCGGCCTCGGACCCGCAGTTCATCGGCATGCTCGGCATGCACGGCACCTACGAGGCCAACCTCGCGATGCACGGCTGCGATCTGATGATCGCGATCGGCGCCCGCTTCGACGACCGCGTGACCGGCCGCCTCGACCGGTTCTCGCCGGGCTCCCAGAAGATCCAGATCGACATCGATCCGAGCTCGATCAACAAGAACGTGCCGGTCGACGTCGCGATCGTGGGCGACGCCGCCCGCGCGCTCAAAGCCCTGCTCGAGGCCTGGCGGGCCAAGGGCAACCAGGCCGACCCGGCCAGGCTCGAGCCCTGGTGGGGCAAGATCCGCGAGTGGCAGGCGAAGGACAGCCTGCGCTACCGCCAGAACGGCAAGGTCATCAAGCCGCAGTACGCGATCCAGCGCCTGTACGAGCTGACCAGGGACCGCGAGACCTACATCACGACCGAGGTCGGCCAGCATCAGATGTGGGCCGCCCAGCACTACAAGTTCGAGCGGCCGCGCCATTGGATGACCTCGGGCGGGCTCGGCACCATGGGCTACGGCCTGCCGTCCGCCATGGGCGTGCAGGTCGCGCACCCCGACGCGCTCGTGATCGACATCGCGGGCGAGGCCTCGTGGGTCATGAACATGCAGGAGATGTCGACCATCGTGCAGTACCGCCTGCCGGTGAAGTCGTTCATCCTCAACAACTCCTACATGGGCATGGTCCGCCAGTGGCAGGAGTTCTTCCACGGCAATCGCTACAGCGAGAGCTACATGGACAGCCTGCCGGACTTCGTGAAGCTGGCCGAGGCGTTCGGCGCGGTCGGCCTGCGCGCGCAGACGCCGGACGAGGTCGACGACGTGATCAAGGCGATGATCGGGACGCCGCGGCCGGTGATCGCCGACATCGTGGTCGATCGGACCGAGAACGTCTATCCGATGATCCCGGGCGGCTCGGCGCACAACGAGATCAAGCTCTGTCCCGAGGACGACGGCGCCGGGGACGTAAAGCGCTCCGAGGAGGGCATGGTCCTCGTCTGACCCTTGCCCCTTGCGCCGCCTGCGGTCCGGATGCCGCCCCAGGCGGCGCCCGGACGGGTGAGTTTGCGGAGCAGGGTAGCCTTGTCATGAGCCAGTCAGAGCAGCGGCACACGATCGCGGTGCTGGTCGACAACGAGCCGGGCGTGCTCGCCCGGGTGATCGGCCTGTTCTCGGGCCGGGGCTACAACATCGACAGCCTGACGGTAGCCGAGGTCGACCGCGAGCGCGGCCGCTCGCGGATCAACATCGTGACCACCGGCACCGCCCAGGTGATCGAGCAGATCAAGGCGCTGCTCGACAAGCTCGTCCCGGTGCACAAAGTGGCCGACCTCACGGTCGAGGGCCCCTGCCTCGAGCGCGAGCTGGCGCTGGTCAAGGTCACGGGCGATCGCGAGAAGCGGGTCCAGGCGCTCCGGATCGCCGACTTCATGCACGCCCGCCTGGTCGACAGCACGCTCGACAGCTTCGTCTTCGAGATCACGGGCTCGCCCGCGGAGCTCGACGCCTTCATCGACCTCATGGAGCCGCTCGGCCTCGCCGAGGTCAGCCGCGCCGGCGTAGTCGCGATCGCGCACGGCACGCGGACCTTGTGATAAGCTGGCGGTCATCGATTGCGGGGCAGCGCGAGCGGCGTCTGCCCTACGGGAGAGGATGATGGCCAAGGCGCGCTCTTATCTCTGGACCGTCGAGGATTTCCTCGCGTTCGAGGTCCAGGAGCCCGAGCGTTACGAGTTCGTCGACGGCGTCGTGCGCATGATGACCGGTGGCTCGGTCGCGCACGGCATCATCAAGAGCAACATGGCGAATTCGCTCAACGCCGCGTTGGGCGAGGGTCCCTGTATTGCCATTGTTGACGAGCTGAAGGTCGTGACGGAGACCGCAGTCATGTATCCGGATGTGGTCGTGGCCTGCGGGCCTCTGGCGCCTGACGACGACCGGATCTCCGATCCAGCTGTCGTGGTGGAGGTGCTCTCGCCGACGACCGAGCGCCACGATCGAATCGCCAAATGGCGCGAATACCAGAGGATCGGTTCTCTCCAGCACTGTCGTTCTGATTGCGCAAAGGGAGCGCCGGATCGAGGTTCACTCACGCACGGAGCGCGGCTGGGAGTTGGTTGCCATCGAACCTCCCGAAGATGCGGTGGTGCTGGAGGGTCTGGGCGCGACATTGTCGCTCGGGGCGATCTACGCGCGCAGCGGCCGCTGAGCTCAAAATCCCGGCGCCGTGGCGACTTGATCGCGGACTGAGGGTTGCCTAAAAGGCTTTGGCCGGACGAAATCCAGCGGGGCTGTGCGCGTGTCGCCCGTCGGGCGAAGCCCTCGCCCCGCCATCAAACCAACGCCGGAGGCCGCCTGATGCGCGTCTACTATGATACCGACGCCGATCTGAACCTGATCAAGAGCAAGCGCGTGGCCGTGGTCGGCTATGGCAGCCAGGGCTTCGGTCATGCCAACAACCTCAAGGACAGCGGCGTGCCCGAGGTCGTGGTCGCCCTGCGGCCGGGCTCGGCGACCGCCGCCAAGGCCAAGGGCGCCGGCTTCAAGGTGATGCCGGCCTCCGAGGCGGCGGCCTGGGCGGACGTGGTCATGGTCCTGGTCCCGGACGAGCTGCAGGCCGATCTCTATCAGCAGGAGCTGAAGCCCAATCTGAAGGAGGGGGCAGCGCTCGCCTTCGCCCACGGCTTCAACATCCACTTCCGGCTGATCGAGCCGCGCCCCGATCTGGATGTGTTCATGATCGCGCCCAAGGGGCCGGGCCATCTGGTGCGCGCCGAGTACGAGCGCGGGGCCGGCGTGCCGTGTCTGGTCGCGATCCAGCAGGACGCCTCGGGCGGCGCCCTCGATCTGGCGCTCTCCTATGGCGCCGCGATCGGCGGCGGCCGCGCCGGGATCATCGAGACCAGCTTCCGCGAGGAGTGCGAGACCGACCTGTTCGGCGAGCAGGTGGTCCTGTGCGGCGGCATGTGCGCGCTGATCCAGGCCGGCTACGACACGCTGGTCGAGGCCGGCTACGCGCCCGAGATGGCCTATTTCGAGTGCCTGCACGAGGTCAAGCTGATCGTCGACCTGATCTACGAGGGCGGCCTTGCCAACATGCGCTACTCGATCTCGAACACCGCCGAGTTCGGCGACTACACGCGCGGGCCCAGGGTCGTGACCGAGCGCGGTGCGCGCCGAGATGAAGCGGATCCTGGCCGACATCCAGAGCGGCGCCTTCGCCAAGGAGTGGGTGCTCGAGAACAAGGCGGGGCAGGTGAGCTTCAAGGCGCTGCGGGCCAAGCACGCGGCCCACGGCAGCGAGGCGGTCGGCCGGCAGCTGCGCGGCATGATGCCCTGGATCACAGCCAAACGCCTGGTCGACACCACCAGGAACTAGGACGGACGAACGTGGCTCGAGGCGACAAGAAGCCCCCGGCGGGCCGCGCGGGTCCGCATCCCGGCCCGCGGAGCAAGCCGCCCGCGGCGGCCAAGCCGCCGGCCGCGCCCATGATCGAGCAGCCGACCATGCGCAGGCGCCTCGCGCTGCTCGGCCTGCACCTGCCCGAGGTCAAGCCGCCCGCCTTCCAATATGTGCCCGTGGTCGTCCACGCCGGGATCGCTTATGTCAGCGGCCAGCTGCCCTGGCAGGGCGACGAGCTCGGGCCGCTCGGCAAGCTCGGCCGCGAGGTCTCGCTCGAGCAGGCGCAGGACTCGGCGCGCCGCTGCGCGCTGCAGGCGCTCGCCTGGCTCAACCAGACGCTGACCGGCGGGCTCGACGAGGTCGAGCGGGCGCTGCGCCTGACCGGCTACGTCGCCTCCAGCCCGGGCTTCGACCAGCAGCCCAAGGTGATCGACGCCGCGTCCGAGATCCTGGTCAAGGTGTTCGGCCACGCCGGCCAGCACGCGCGCTCGGCGATCGGGGTCGCCGAATTGCCGCGCAACGTGCCGGTCGAGATCGAGTTCACCTTCGCCCTCAAGCGCCGCCCGAGCCCCGCCCAACGCTTCCGCCGGCCAGGCTTCCCGGTGGTCGAGATGCGCTGACACAAGTTCGCCTGGCGGATTGCGGGAGGCGCCGGTCCCTGGAAGAGGCCTCAGTGGATAGCGGCCAGACCGATTTCGGCCAGCGCGATCCTTGACAAAAGTGCGGCAATGCCGCACATATAACCCTGTGCGGATCGTCGTCACCGCGACTTATGAACGGGCTGCTCGCAAACTCCTCACCGCGAGTGAACGTGACGCGATGGAAAGCTCGATCGCGGCCGACCCGCTGGCGGCGCCGGTCATTCCCGGCAGTGGCGGCATCCGCAAGGTGCGCTGGGCCGGCTCAGGTCGAGGCAAGCGCGGTGGCGTCCGGACGATCTATTTTCACTACGCCGAAGTCGCGACGATCTATCTGCTCACGATCTATGCCAAAGCGGACCGCGAGGACCTCAGACCCGGCGACCTGAAAGGCTGGGCGCGAACTCGTGGCGACCATCAAGAAGGAAAGGCGCTCATGACTGACGACGACCGGAGCGAGCTTGGGCTCGAGGTCGAGGCAGCGCTGAACGAGGTTCTGGCGCATGTGCGGGGCGAGATCGCCCTGCCGACCCGGCTGATCGACGCGCCCGCCAGCGCCGACATCCGCGCCGTGCGGAAGAAGCTGGGCCTGAGCCGCCGGCGCTTCGCCGAACGCTTCCGCCTCGATCCACGCACGCTACAGGACTGGGAGCAGGGACGGCGCACGCCCGATCAGGCAGCCCGCGTTCTGCTCACGGTGATCGAACGGGAGCCCGAGGCGGTCGATCGCGCCTTGACGCCCTGAACCAGCTCCCTCGGATTATCTCACGATCGGCAGCGCCCGGATATCGTAGGCGTGGCGGAGGGTGCGGCCGAGGACCGGGTCTTCGAGTTCCATCTCGAAGCGGGCTGCAGGCCGGATGCCGCCGATCGCGGCGATTGCGCCTGAGAACATGACCGTGCCGGGTGGCAGCGGCGCGTCGGCGCCGAGCCCCTGCTCGCAGACGTAGGCGGCGATCAGATCCTCCGGGCGGCGGACCGCGGCGAGCGGGCTCTCCATGTAGAGCTTCCGCGAGCCGGCCTCGACGATGTGCGCGCGCAGCACCACCCGGTCCCAGTGCGGGATCAGCTCCTCGAAGCGCCAGAGGCCTGCGGCCATGGGCTTGCGGCAGAGCTGCTTGGACAGCGCCACGCCGTGCGCTTCCATCGCCCGGTCGGTGTGATCCGAGCCGAGGCCGACCCAGAGCCCGTCGGCGAGCGCCACCAGCACCGCCTCGACCTCGCCCGAGGTCGCCTCGCCCAGCACCTGGATCGACGCGACCGGGCCGGCGAGCAGCGCCGGGTCGAGGCGGTAGAACAGCGGCACGCGCGAAGGCCCCGGAACGCCGAGCGCCGCGAGCTCGGCCACGTGATGCGCGACCGCGGCGGAGTCGCGCCCCGTCCAGCCGGCCATGATCAGATCGCTCGCCTCGAAGGCGATGCGATCCGCGCCGCGCGCGCTCAGGCGGTCGAAGACGGGCATGGCGCGTTCCTCGGGGCGGTCTCGGAGGCGATCACCCTAGCGCCGACGCTTACCAAACTGAAGGCATCGGGCTTTACAAATACCAGCCGATGGTCTTGTATCGTGCCGCGATGGGTGATCGCCAGGTTGGGCGGGTGACCCTAAAGGCGAACCTGAACGGGGACTTGGGACCACGGGTGATGCTGTGCCGCGACGAACGGACGACCAGCGGTCGCGGCGACCGTGCTCAGGGGGTTCTCCTTCCGGCGGAGCTTCGACTTAGCTGCCCCTGAGCCGCTGCCGATCTGCGCGCGTTCAGGGGACAGTCGTGCAACAGCGAAGCATCAACCATCCGCCAGAAGGGAATCGGGCCATGTCGGCCGAACCAGTCCATCAGACCGCTCCCGACGACCGCATCATCATCTTCGACACCACGCTGCGCGACGGCGAGCAGTCGCCGGGCGCCTCGATGACCGTGCCGGAGAAGATCCGGATCGCTCAGGTCCTCGAGGAGATGGGCGTCGACATCATCGAGGCGGGCTTCGCGATCGCCTCGCCGGGCGACTTCCAGGCGGTCAGCGAGATCGCGAGGAAAGTCAGGAACAGCGTGGTCTGCTCGCTCGCGCGCGCGAGCCGCGGCGACATCGAGCGCGCCGCCGAGGCGCTCGAGCCGGCCGCGCAGAAGCGGATCCACACCTTCATCGCGACCAGCCCGCTGCACATGCGCGTCAAGCTGCAGATGACGCCCGAGCAGGTGCACGAGGCGGTGATCGACAGCGTGACCCACGCGCGCCGCTTTTGCGATGACGTCGAGTGGTCCTGCGAGGACGGCTCGCGCTCCGAGCACGACTTCCTCTGCCGCTGCATCGAGAGCGCGATCGCGGCCGGCGCCGGCACCATCAACATCCCGGACACGGTCGGCTATGCCTACCCCGAGGAGTTCGCCGACCTGATCCGGATGATCAAGAACCGGGTCCCGAACATCGATCAGGCGATCATCTCGGTCCATTGCCACAACGACCTGGGGCTCGCGGTCGCCAACTCCCTGCGCGCGATCGAGGCCGGCGCCCGCCAGGTCGAGTGCACGATCAACGGCATCGGCGAGCGCGCCGGCAACGCCGCCATGGAAGAGATCGTGATGGCGATCCGCACCCGCCACGACCTCTTGCCCTACACCAGCCGGATCGTCACCCAGCACATCACCCGGGCCTCGCGGCTGGTCAGCGCGGTCACCGGCTTCGCGGTCCAGAACAACAAGGCGATCGTCGGCGCCAACGCGTTCGCCCACGAGGCGGGCATCCATCAGGACGGCATGCTCAAGGACGCCGGCACCTACGAGATCATGCGCCCCGAGGACGTGGGCCTGGTCCGCTCGAGCCTGGTGATGGGCAAGCATTCCGGCCGCCATGCCTTCCGCAAGAAGCTGGCGGAGCTCGGCTACGAGCTCGGCGACAATGCCCTGGCCGAAGCGTTCGCGCGCTTCAAGGCGCTCGCCGACAAGAAGAAGGAGATCTTCGACGAGGACCTGATCGCGCTGGTCGACAACGAGATCCAGACCGTCGATCAGCGGATCAAGGTGCTCGACCTCGACGTCCACTGCGGCTCGCGGCCGACCTCGCTGGCGCGCGTCGTGCTCGAGATCGACGGCGCGGAGCGCTCGGCCGAGGCCGAGGGCAGCGGGCCGGTCGATGCCACCTTCAACGCCATCCAAAAGCTCGTGCCGCATACCGCGACCCTCTCCGCTGTTCGAGATCCATGCGGTCACCGAGGGAACCGACGCGCAGGCCGAGGTCACGGTCCGGCTGGAGGAGAACGGCAAGACGGTCAATGGCCAGGGTGCCGAAACGGACACAATTCTCGCTTCGGCGCGTGCTTATGTGACGGCGTTAAACAAGCTTTTAGTGAAAAGGGAAAGAACAGCACCAGCTGCCCTATCCGCGTGACCGCCTGGGCTCGGGTTCGCCCGGACCGAGGGGGTCGAGTGGGGGAGCGGCCGACCTCTGATGGCCGACGTGGCTGTCCGGGGCGGCTGCTCCCGCGGACCTGGGCCCGGATCCTTAACCAGGGAACGCGTCCGCATGTTCTCGAGATTGCTGGGCCTGTTGTCCGCCGACATGGCGATTGACCTCGGCACGGCCAACACGCTGGTCTACGTCAAGGGCAAGGGGATCGTCCTCAACGAGCCTTCGGTGGTCGCCATCACCAACGTTCGCGGGCGCAAGCAGGTGCTCGCGGTCGGTGAGGAAGCCAAGCAGATGGTCGGCCGCACGCCCGGCAACATCGAGGCGATCCGGCCGCTGCGCGACGGCGTGATCGCCGACTTCGAAGTCGCCGAGGAGATGATCAAGCACTTCATCCGCAAGGTGCACAACCGGCGCAGCTTCGCGAGCCCGCGGGTGATCATCTGCGTGCCCTCGGGCTCGACCGCGGTCGAGCGGCGGGCGATCCAGGAATCCGCAGAGAGCGCCGGCGCCAGGCGCGTGTTCCTGATCGAGGAGCCGATGGCGGCGGCGATCGGCGCCGGCCTGCCGGTGACCGAGCCGACCGGCTCGATGGTGGTCGACATCGGCGGCGGCACCACCGAGGTCGCGGTGCTCTCGCTCGGCGGTATCGTCTACGCCCGCTCGATCCGGGTCGGCGGCAACAAGATGGACGAGGCGATCATCAGCTACATCCGGCGCAACCACAACCTGTTGATCGGCGAATCCACCGCCGAGCGGATCAAGAAGGAGATCGGCTCGGCCTGCCTGCCCGAGGACGGCAACGGCCGCGTGCTCGAGATCAAGGGCCGGGATCTGATGAACGGCGTGCCCAAGGAGATCGTGATCAGCCAGCGCCAGATCGCCGAATCCCTGGCCGAGCCCGTGAGCGCGATCATCGAGGCGGTCAAGGTGGCGCTCGAGCACACCGCACCCGAGCTCGTCGGCCGACATCGTCGACAAGGGGATCGTGCTGACCGGCGGCGGCGCGTTGCTCGGCAATCTCGACTTCGTGCTCCGCCACGCGACCGGCCTCCCGGTCAGCCTCGCCGACGAGCCGCTCACCTGCGTGGCGCTGGGGACCGGCCGGTGCCTCGAGGAGATGAAGACGTTGCGCCACGTCCTCCACACCGCGTATTAAAGTACACCGTCGGTCTTGGTTCGACCGCGCCGGCCGCGCCGATTGGAGTATGATTTCCAAGGGCCGCCGCCGGGTCCTGCGGATGGCTTCGGGCCGCTCGGCGGGCACCGTCCCGCGCGCCTGATCGATCGTGACGGAGGCTTCGCGTGAAGCTCGAGCGCCGCTCGCTGTCACGTCTGACCGTGCCGTTGAAGGCGCTGGCCGACCGCTTTGCCTTCGGCACCCTGATCGTCGTCTCGATCTTCCTTCTGATCGTCAGCAAAGCCGACGTCCGGCTGCTGGAGGCCATCGACGGCCGCGTCAGCGATCTTTTGGCGCCGGTGCTCGAGGTCGCCGTGCAGCCGATCCACGCCTCGCGCCGCCTGGCCCAGAACGTCGGCGAGCTGATCGCGCTGCGCACCGAGAATGTTCAGCTGCGCGAGCAGAACCGGCGCCTGCTCGAATGGCAGAGCACCGCCCGCCAGCTGGCGCTGGAGAACGCCGGCCTGCGCCAGCTGCTGAACGCGGTGCCCGAGGACGACCATCCGACCGCGGTCACCGCGCGGGTGGTCGCGGATGCCGGCGGACCCTTCGTGCAGACGGTGCTGGTCGACGCCGGTGCCGAGCAGGGGGTGGTCAAGGGCATGGCGGCGGTCAACGAGCGCGGCCTCGCCGGCCGGGTGATCGAGGTCGGGCGGCGCAGCGCCCGGGTCCTGCTGTTGACCGATTTCAACTCCCGCATTCCGGTGATGGTCGAGCCCTCGCGCGATCAGGCGATCCTCGCGGGCGACAACGGCCGCGAGCCCGGCCTCGTGTTCCTGCCGCTCAATCCAAGGCTCTCGATCGGCGATCGCGTGGTCACCTCGGGGCGTGGCGGCGTCCTGCCACCGGGGCTGGCGATCGGCGTGATCAGCGCGGTCGGCGACCGGAAGGTCACGATCACGCCGCTGGTCGACTGGGACCGGCTGGACTATCTGCGTCTGCTGGCGTATGCGCCGGTGCTCGCGCCGGAGCGGCTCGATGCCGGGCAGCAGGAGGTCTACGGGCCACCCCTGCCGCCGGGCTACCGGGTCGGCGGGGCGCCCCCCGCCGTGCCGGCCGCCCGGCTGGTCGGGCAGCCGCCGGTCGGAGCCCCCGAACCGCCGCCGGTCGACCTGCCCGACGATCCCCAGCCGCCGGCGGAGACGCCGGAGTGACCTGGCTCTGGCTGCGCCAGCTGGACGCGCAGCTGCGGGTCGTGGTGCCGTTCCTGACCGCGCTGATCGCCGTCCTGATCGACGTCGCGCCGCTCGCCGGCTCCGGGCCGGCCGGCCTGACCTCGTTCTCGACGCTCGGCGTGGCCTACTTCTGGAGCCTCTATCGCCCGGATCTGTTCACGCCGGCCGCGGCCTTCCTGACCGGCCTGGTCTACGACGGCCTGGCCGGCCTGCCCCTCGGCCTGACCTCGCTGACCCTCCTGCTGGTCCGCAATCTGATGATCGTGCAGCAGCGGTTCTTTCTGGCCCGCTCGTTTCCGGTCATCTGGAGCTGCTTTCTGGTCCTGGCGCCGGTGATCGAGGTGGCCCGCTGGCTGCTCTCGAGCCTGTGGTGGGGACACGTGTTCGCGCTCCGGCCGATGCTGCTTGAGCTGGCGGTCACGATGGCCTTGTATCCTGCGGCCAGCTGGCTCCTCACCCGCCTGCACAACCAGATCCCGAGGGTGCTCCATGCATCGTGAAGGCGACCGCCTGCGCACCTTCTCGCGCCGCGCGCTCTGCCTCGGGGCGGGCCAGCTCGGCCTGTTCGGTCTGCTCGCGGCGCGGCTCTACTACCTGCAGGTGGTCAGCGCCGACGAATACGCGTTGCTCGCCGACGAGAACCGGATCAATCATCGCCTCCTGCCGCCGGCCCGCGGCCGGATCTTCGACCGCCACGGGGTGCCGGTCGCGCGCAACAGCCCGACCTATCGCGTGCTCGTGACCCGCGAGCAGACCGCGGACCTGCGCGCGACCCTCGAGGCGCTGGCCGGCCTCATCCCGCTGCCGGAGGAGCACCTCCAGGAGGTGATCGCCGAAGCCGCCCGGCGCCGCCGGTTCGTGCCGATCACGGTCGAGGAGGACCTCAACTGGACCGAGCTGTCGCGGATCGCGGTCAACGCCCCCGACCTGCCGGGCGTGAGCCTGGATGCCGGCCTGCTGCGCGACTACCCGACCGGCGCGATCATGGCCCATGTCCTGGGCTATGTCGGGCCGGTCTCGGAAACCGAGCTGAACGGCGATCCGCTGCTGGAGCTGCCGGACTTCCGGATCGGCAAGAACGGCATCGAGAAGGTCTACGACGCGGTCCTGCGCGGCCGTGCCGGGATCAGCCGGTTCGAGGTCAACGCGCTCGGCCGCGAGATCAAGGAGCTGTACCGCTCCGACGGCGAGGCCGGTCGCGACCTCAACCTCACCATCGACCTCGACCTGCAGCGCTATGTCTACGAGCGGCTGAGCGCCGAGCAGAGCGCTGCGGTCGTGGTCCTCGACGTCGAGACCGGGGACGTGCTGGCGCTCGCCTCGGTGCCGACCTTCGACCCGCGCGCGTTCACCAACGGCCTCACCCAGGACACCTGGCGCGAGCTCACGGGCAGCGCCAACTCGCCCCTGGTCAACAAGGCGATCGGCGGCCAGTACCCGCCGGGCTCGACGTTCAAGCTGCTGACCGCGCTCGCGGCCCTCGAGGGCGGCGTCAGCGGGCCGGACTACGAAGTCACCTGCAACGGCTCCATTCAGCTCGGCGACCACGAGTTCCACTGCTGGAAGCGTTGGGGTCACGGCCGGCTGAAGCTGATCGACGGCATCGCCCAATCCTGCGACGTCTACTTCTACGACCTCGCCCGGCGCGTCGGCGTCGATGCGATCGCGGCGATGGCGCGCCGGTTCGGGCTCGGCCAGACGCTCGCGATCGATCTGCCGGGCGAGCGTCCCGGGCTGGTGCCCGACCGGGCGTGGAAGCAGGCCACGCGCGGCGCGCCCTGGCAGCTCGGGGAGACGCTGATCACCGGGATCGGCCAGGGCTACATGCAGACGACGCCGCTGCAGCTGGCGGTGATGACGGCGCGGATCGCCAACGGCGGCCGGGCGGTCCGGCCGCGGCTGGTGCGCGCCGATCCGGCCGCCGACGCCGGCGAGCGACCGGAGCCGGCGCCCGCGCTCGGCGTCTCGGACTGGGCGCTCCGGTTCGTCAGGCAGGGCATGTACGAGGTGGTCAACGGCGAGCGCGGCACCGCCCGCCAGGCCAGCCTCGGCGATGCCGAGGTCGCGCTGGCCGGCAAGACCGGCACCTCGCAGGTGCGCCGGATCAGCCGCGCCGAGCGCCTGACCACGGTGCGCAAGAACGATGACAAGCCCTGGGAGGAGCGCGACCATGCCCTGTTCGTCGCGTTCGCGCCCTTCCGGGCGCCGCGCTACGCGCTCGCGGTGGTCGTCGAGCATGGCGGCAGCGGCGCGGCCACGGCGTCGCCGATCGCCCGCGACATCATGGCCAAGGCGCTCGAGCTCGATCCGATCCGGGCGCGCGCGCCGGTGACCGCCGACGGCGCGCCGGGCCCGCACCCCCCGGGCGATCCGACGTGACGACGATGACGGTCGTCGCCCGCTTCAAGACCATCGAGCTGTCGCTGGTCGAGAAGCTGCGGCTCCTCAACTGGCCGTTCGTCGCGGTCGTGGTCCTGGTCGCCCTGATCGGCTACGGCATGCTGTATTCGGCCGCCGGCGGCTCGCACGAGCCCTGGGCCTGGCGCCACAGCGTCCGCTTCGCGATCGGCCTGGTCCTGATGCTGGCGATCGCGCTCACCGACGTCCGGGTCTGGTTCCGCTGGTCCTACGCGATCTACGGGGTCGCCCTGCTCGGCCTGATCGCGGTCGAGATCGCCGGCAACATCAGCATGGGCGCGCAGCGCTGGATCAACCTCGGCCTGTTCCAGCTGCAGCCGTCCGAGGTCATGAAGATCGCGCTCGTGCTGGCGCTCGCGCGCTATTTCCACGGCACCTATCTGGAGGACGTCGCGCGGCCGACCCAGCTGGTCCTGCCGCTCGCGATCATCCTGGTGCCGACCGCCCTGGTGCTCGAGCAGCCGGACCTCGGCACCTCGGTCATGCTGCTCGCGGGCGGCGGCGCGCTCCTGTTCCTGGCCGGCGTCCGCTGGTGGAAGTTCGCGCTGGTGATCGGCGCCGTGCTCGGCGCGCTGCCGATCCTGTGGCACCAGTTGCACGACTACCAGCGCGAGCGCGTGATGACCTTCCTCAACCCCGAGCGCGACCCGCTGGGGGCCGGCTATCACATCATCCAGTCGAAGATCGCGCTCGGCTCCGGCGGCATCTGGGGCAAGGGCATCCTCCATGGCACCCAGAGCCAGCTCAGCTTCCTGCCCGAGAAGCAGACCGATTTCGTGTTCACCATGCTGGCCGAGGAGGCGGGCCTGGTCGGCGCGCTCGGCCTGCTCTGCCTGTTCCTGGTCCTGGTCGCCTACGGCTTCGCCTTCGCGCTGCGCGCCCGCAACCAGTTCGGCCGCCTGCTGGCGATGGGCATCACGGTCACCTTCTCGCTCTACGTCGTGATCAACATCGCCATGGTCACCGGCCTGATCCCGGTGGTCGGCGTGCCCCTGCCGCTGATCTCCTACGGCGGCACCGCGATGATGACCGTGCTGATCGGCTTTGGCCTGATGCTGAGCGTCGACATCCATCGCGAGGTGACCATCCCCCGCTTCCCGGTCGACCACGATCGCTGAGCGCCTTCGCCCGGCCGCGGTTGACCGGCGGGCCGGGCGGACGCATCTTCTTACCCGGATCTTACCAGGGCAGGGGCGATGACCAAGACGCGGCTCTCCAGCAAGGGGCAGGTGATCATCCCGAAGGCGGTCCGGGACCGGCACGGCTGGCAGCCCGGCGTCGAGCTCGAGGTCGAGGACCGGGGCGACGTCGTCGTGCTGCGGCCGGCCAACCCGTTCCCGCCGACCACGATCGAGGAGGTGCGCGGCTGTCTCAAGTACGATGGCCCGCCGATCAGCATCGAGGAGATGCACGAGGGGATCGAGCGCGAGGCGCGCCGGATGTGGCAGGAGTTCGAGCGGCAGCCCAAGTGATCGCGGTCGATACCAATATCCTCGTGCGCTACCTGGTCGAGGACGATGTGGCCCAGACCGACCGGGCCGAGGCGGTCTTGAAAACCGGTGCCGTGCTTCTGCTGAAGAGCGTGCTGCTCGAGACCGAATGGGTGCTCCGTAGCCTTTATCGGTTCCGGCAGCCGGCGATCTTCGACGGCATCACGCGCCTGCTCGGCCTGCCGGGCGTCGAGATCGAGGACCGGCCGGCGGTCGCCCGGGCGCTCGACTGGTATCGGCGCGGGCTCGACTTCGCCGATGCCCTGCACCTCGCCTCGAGCGGCCGCGCCGACGCCTTCGCGACGTTCGACCGCGCCTTGCGGCGCAAGGCACGGCCGCTCGCGGGTGCCGTCCCAGTGGTGGCGCCCTGAGCGATGGGTCCGCTCGGACTCGAGCTTCGGCCGATCGCGATTCCCTACTTGAACCGCCCCCGCGGAAGCAGCGGCCGAGATCGCCGGCGTGGTCGGCTTCGGCACCGCATGGAGCGCCGCCTCGTGCGCGTGGCAGTCCTGATCGGCTCCACGCCGGGCGGTATCGGCCTGGTCGCCGTTGGCGCCCTCGCGACGGTCCTCAAGATCTATCTCGGCTGACGGCTCAGCCGAGATACGCTGGGCGACCGACCCGGGCGCCCGCTTCGCGCCGGCACGCCGGTCCGCCTCACTGGCGACCGGACGACGTCTGGCTGATCCCGACCGACCGGGGGTCCGCCGACCGGCTGCCCTACCGGATCACCTCGATCGCGACGCCCACGTCGACCCGGCCCCAGGCCCGGTCGGTGGTCAAGGCGGTGGCTCCGAGCCGACGCGCGAGCGCGAGACAGGCGCGATCGCCGAGCGACAGGCCGAGCCTTTGCGTCTCGGCAGACATGGCGCCGGCATCAATGGCCAGCTGCTCGTCATGCGCATGCACGCGCAGCTCGATGCCGTCGAGAATCTCGTGCACCTCCTCGAGCAGCATTCCCTTGGTGACCAGCTTGGTCACGACCTCGGTCAGGTTGACGCTGCTGAGCGCCGCCTCGCGCACGACCGCCCGGACGCGCCTCGCCCCGGGCTCGCCCTGGATCAGAGCCAGCAGCGCCGAGGCATCGAGCACGAAAGTCACTCGCGCTCCTCGCGCGCCGCCTCCTCCCGCCGCTCCCGGATCAGCTCATCGGCCAGCGACACGCCTTCGGGCACGTATTTGCGCACGATCTCCTGCGCCCGGCGGATCGCGGCGTCGAGCGAACGCAGCCGCAACTCGCCGTCTCTAAGCTCGATCACCACAGCATCGCCGACCTCGACGCCGAGCGCCTTGCGGAACTCGGCCGGGATGACCACCCGCCCGCCGGCTGCGATCTTGACATGCCGGCTCGTCATTGGTTTCCCGTCCGTCGCTGCCATCCTGGCAACCAAGTGGCACCAGCCCTAGTCCAAGTCAACCGCTCGCACGCCTGGTCTATGCATTGGAAGTCGGGCGAGTCGTGGTCGGGAGGTCGCGGGTCGCCGGCGGCAACCGCTTCTGGCGCCTCCATGCGTCAGATTCGGAGCTCCAGCCAGCCGGACAGGCAATACGACTGATACTGGCCAACAGTTTGCTCCGGCATCGTATCAGCAGCCGATGTGATTCGTGCTCCATTGCTGTGAATTTCCGAATTATTAAGAACATTTGGCATAATGCGGCTGATTGCAGAGCGATCTGCCCGCCGCCGGATGGAGTTCATGGACATACTGTAATCGGATGCGCCACTTCTGAATTCTCGGAGCCTCACGATCGTCACATGGACAACATCGAGTGCGCGGCCCGAGCCCGCTGGTACTCAACTTTCGCTAATCCAAATGATCCATATCCGGATCAATACTTGTTATCGCTCATCGTTCGAACCGACCTCTCCCCATCGCTTGGATCATGCCGGCCGTGCGGCACCACTGCCAAGATTCTTGGCGGCGGTCCCTTTTCCACCATCCGCGACCATGTCAAGGCAAAGCTAACCAAAGGTTAACGCCAGCGCCGCCATGGGGGCGAGGATCAGTCGTGGAGGAGGATCACGAGGGAGGGGATCGCGAGCAGAGGGGACGAGAAAGGTGTCGGACCATAGCCGGGGCGGCCCTCGATGGCTACCTTGGGGGGCCGGGCCGCGGCCGACCGGAGCTGGAACGATCGGGCCGCAGACGGACCGACCTGGAAGGAGGAGAGCGCATGGCCGGCTACATCATCGCCGAGGTCGAGGTGACCGACCCCGAGACCTACGCCACCTACCGGGCGCAGACCCCGGGCGTGGTCGAGCGCTACGGCGGCCGCTTCATCGTCCGCGGCGGCGCGGCGGAATCCCTGGAGGGCAGCCCGCCCGCGCGGATCGTGGTGATCGAGTTTCAAGACGTCGCCGCCGCCCGGCGCTTCTACGACTCGCCCGAGTATCGGGCGATCGTCGGCATCCGGCAGAAGGCGGCCAAGAGCCGGGTCATCCTGGTCGAAGGCGCCTGACGCCGCCGGCCGGGCGGCCGCCGGCCGGCTCAGCCCTGTACGGAATAACCGCCGTCGACCGGGATCGCGGTGCCGGTGACGAAGTCCGAGGCCGGGCTGGCGAGGAACACGGCGATGCCGGCGAAATCGTCCGGGTGGCCCCAGCGGCCGGCCGGCGTGCGCGCGACCACCCGCTCCTCGAGGCCCGGCACGTCGCGCCGGCCCTGGACCGTGAGTGCCGTGTCGATCCAGCCCGGCAGGACCGCGTTGACCTGGATCCGGTCTTTCGCCCAGGCGCAGGCGAGCGCGCGGGTGAGCTGGACCATGCCGCCCTTGGTCGCGGCGTAGGGGGCGGTGAACGAGGCGCCGAAGATCGACATCATCGAGCCGATGTTGATGATCTTGCCGCCGCCGGCCGCGACCAGGGCGGGGTAGGCCGCCTGGCAGCACATGAAGGCGCTGGTGAGATTGGTCTCGAGGATCCGGTGCCACTCCGCGAGCGCATATTCATGCGGCTGCTTGCGGATGTTGGTGCCGGCGTTGTTGACCAGGATGTCGAGCCGGCCAAGCTCGGCGAGCGTGCTCTGCACCAGGGCGCGGCAGGAGGCCTCGCTGGTGACCTCGACCTCGACCGCGAGCGCTCGCGCGCCGAGGGCCTCGAGCTCAGTGACCGCCTGGGCGCTCTTGTCCGGGTTGCGCGCCGCCACCACCACCGTGGCCCCGGCGCCGGCCAGGCCGCGCGCCATGCCGAGCCCGATGCCGCCGTTGCCGCCGGTGACGATCGCGACCTTGCCACTCAGATCGAACGGTTTCATTCTCGCTCCCTCCCTGGGCGAAGCCCTGTGCCGGCAATTGCTAGCAGGCACAGGCGCCGGCGGCAATCCGCTTGAAATGGTCTACTTCTAAGGTGATCCCGATCCGGTTGAATATTCGATCGGTCGGCTGAGCCTGACGGTCGCTCCGGTCATCTTAGAACAATTCCAGTTATAGATGCGTCGTCTATAGCTTTACTATGAGTTCTTGGCCTGCTAAAGATCAGCCGCGCGACCAGGGCGGCGCCGGCGCCGCGGGTCGACGCGGACCATGCGAGCCGAGCGAGGACAGGATGACCGAGAGGACCGATCGTCGAGCGGCGCCGGCTGGTGCGCCTTACGAGGACCAGCGGCCGGTTCCGGCCACCACCCGGGCCAAGGTCTGGACCGGGCTCGGCACCGTTCTGCTCGCGGGGGCGGCCCTCTCGCTGCTGCCCCATACGCCCCAGGCGGGGGTGCTCGGGAAGCTCGCCAAGCCCGGCGCCAGCGCGCCGTCGCTGACCCAGATCGCGGCGGGCGGCGAAGGGCGGTGAAGGCGGCGAGGGCGGCGAAGGCGGCGAGGGTGGTGAGAGCGGTGCGGCCAAGGCGGCCGACCTCGGCACCGACGACGTGGCTTATCTGACCCAGCTCGGGCTGGTGCGCGGCCACCTCGAGGTCGGCATGGACCTCTACCGGCAGGGCGAGCGGAAGGCCGCCGAGACCCACATGGAGCGTCCGATCGAGGTGCAGTACAAGGCGCTCGAGCCGGCGCTCGAGAAGCGGGGCGCGGCGGGCTTCGAGGCGCCGCTCGAGGCGCTCGAGAAGAAGGTCGAGCAGGGCGCCCCGGTCGACCAGGTCGAGGCCGCCTATCAGCAGGCGCTGGCCGGCATCGCCGCCGCCGAAGCGGCGGTGCCCGAGGCCAAACGCCTGGGGCTCCCGACCCGCTTCGCGGTCATGGTCAACCTCGTGCGCACCGCGGCCGCCGAGTACGACCAGGCGGTTGACCAGAAGGGCCAGGTCGTCCAGCCGGTCGGGTATCAGGACGCGCTCGGCTTCGTGCGGTCCGCCAGGGCGATCCTCGACCAGACGCCGGCCGCCGAGCGCGCCAAGGCCGCCGATGCGATCGCCCGGGCCAAGGCGCAGTTCGAGGCGGTCGCCGGCCTCTGGCCGAGCCTGGTGCCGCCGCCCGTGGTCGAGGGCGATCCATCCGAGCTGTTCGGCGCCGCCGCCTACATCGAGATCGCCGGCCTCCATGTCCGCTGACCGCCGGACAGCGGGCGATCGCGGCCGGCGGCGCCGGCGTCTCAGGACCGCGCCCGCATGATGCTGCGGATCGCGGCGCTGCTCGATCGCGAGCGCCTTGCGGCCCTGCAGAGCGCGCTCGCCGATCCGGGATTGTTCGAGGACGGCCGGGCGACCGCCGGCTGGCACGCGCGCGCGGTCAAGCACAACCTTCAGGCGCGGCACGGCGGCATCGTCGACGACGCCCTGGCGCAGATCAGGCGCGCGCTGCTCCAGCACGAGGTGTTCGCCGCCGCGGCGCGGCCGAAGGCGATCTTGCGGCTCACGATCAGCCGCTACGAGCCGGGCATGACCTACGGCCCCCACGTCGACGACGCGCTCATGGATGGCGTGCGCACCGACCTGTCGTTCACGCTGTTCCTCGCCGACCCCGAGAGCTACCAGGGCGGCGCCCTGGTGATCGACGACGCCTATGGCGAGCGCGAGGTCAAGCTGCCGGCGGGCGAGCTCTTTCTCTATCCGTCGACCACGCTGCACCGGGTGGCGCCGGTGACCGACGGCATCCGGCTCGCGGCGGTCGGCTGGGTCCGCAGCTTCGTCCGCGACCCCGGCCGGCGCGAGATCCTGTTCGACCTCGAGACGGCGCTGCGCGCGGTCCACGCCCGCGACGGCAAGTCGCCGCTGTTCGACACGCTCGCCAAGACCCGCACCAATCTGTTGCGCATGTGGGCCGAGGACTGAGCCGCTCGCCTGCGGCCAGGGCGCGGCTCGATCGATCGCCGGCAGCGCGCGCGGGCGCCCGATCCGGCGTTGCGGGTTGACTTCCCGGTCGCTGCCCTCACCTAAACCTCTTGAGCTTCGCATGGTCTTTCGCGTGTGTCCGGCGCCTCGCATCCCCGCGAGCGCCGTCTGCTCCTAGGACATGTGCGGCAGTTCAATCGGCAGCACGCCGGCGCCGGCGCCCATCAGGGGGCCGGCGGGCGGCGGCGCGACCGAAGGCAACCGCCAACCCTGAGGAGACCGCCATGAGCAGAGCAACAGCGGGCAACCAGGTCCTGTTCCACTACACCGGCAGCCTCACCGACGGCACCGTGTTCGATTCTTCGACCGGCCGCGAGCCGCTCCGGGTCGAGCTGGGCCGCGGCCAGATCATCGCCGGCGTCGATCAGGCGCTGACCGGCATGGCGCCGGGCGACAGCAAGACGGTGACGGTCCCGGCCGAGAAGGCCTACGGCCCGCATCGCGACGAGCTGATCCACGAGATCGGGCGCGACAAGCTCTCGCCGGAGATGAAGGTCGACGTCGGCGACCGGCTCGAAGGCACCGATGCCGCCGGCAAGCGCCTGCACCTGACCGTGGTCGAGGTCACCGACGCCGCGGTCAAGCTCGATGCCAACCACCCGCTCGCGGGCGAGGATTTGACCTTCGAGCTCAAGCTGGTCGAGATCGTGTAGGCCGGCCGGCAGCGCCGGCTGGCCGAACTTCAACTGCCGAGCGCGCCTGCCCGGCATGGCGTCGGCACCCCCGGGCGGGGGGCAGGACTCCCTCGCTCGAACGGGAGCCCGGGCCGATTATCAGGTCAGGTTCGGGCAGAACGGGCGTCCTGAACCCGACGCGGTGTCTCGACAAGGGCCGCGCGCCGTGAATTCGCACCAATTCGACCAAAATGCGCCGGGTGCGTACGCCGCTACCGAATTTTAACTTTCTTTGCCTAGCCGCAATCGTCATATCAGTTTCCGGCCGAATCACGGAAGGAGACGGTAATGTCGTGGCTGCTCGCTCCGCTGCTGGTCTTGGGTGCGCTCGCCCTCGCCGGGCCCGCGTCGGCTGCCGCGACCTATGTCCCCGGCAAGTTCCTGGACGGTATTTATACCCATCCCTATTTCCAGGACGTCCCCGCGGTCAAAGACGTCAAGATCGAAAGCGAGGACGCCAAGATGCCAAAGCCGATCATCGTCGACGAGCCGCTGCCGCCCAAGAAGCTGCCGGCCGAATTGCGTTCCTGAGCCCCGCCCGCGTCCGATCGTCCCCTGTCGCGCCCCGCGTCCGTTCGTCCCGAGCCGCGCCCCGCATCCGATCGTCTGCCCGGGTCGCCGCCACCACCCGCGGGCTCCGGGCCGCGCAGGCGACGTGACCGGCTGGACTGAAGACTAGACCTCCCGCCGGTAGTTGGGCGCCTCGCGGGTGATCCCGACGTCGTGGACGTGGCCCTCGCGCACGCCGGCCTGGGTCACCCGCAGAAAGGTGCAGCCCCGCTGCATGGCGGCGATGCTGGCGTTGCCGGTGTAGCCCATGGCGGCGCGCAGGCCGCCGACCAGCTGGTGGACGATGGTCGCGACCGGGCCGCGGTAGGGCACCTGGCCCTCGATCCCTTCGGGCACCAGCTTGAGCGAGTCCCGGATCTCCTCCTGGAAATAGCGGTCGGCCGAGCCGCGCGCCATCGCGCCGAGCGAGCCCATGCCGCGGTAGGCTTTGTAGGACCGCCCCTGGTAGAGGTAGACCTCGCCCGGACTTTCATCGGAGCCGGCGAACAAGGAGCCGATCATGGCGCAGTCGGCGCCGGCCGCGATCGCCTTGGCGAGATCGCCGGATGCCCGGATGCCGCCGTCGGCGATCACCGGCACCCCCTGCTGATGGCAGTGCTCGGCGACGTCCATCAACGCCGCCAGCTGGGGCACCCCGACGCCCGCGACCACGCGCGTGGTGCAGATCGAGCCCGGTCCGATCCCGACCTTGACGGCATCGGCGCCGGCATCGATCAGCGCCTTGGCGCCGGCCAGCGTCGCGATGTTGCCGGCCAGGATCTGGGTCGCGTTGCTGCGCCGCCGGATGCGCTCGACCGCCTCGAGCACGCGCGCCGAGTGGCCGTGCGCCGTGTCGACCACCAACAGGTCGACCCCGGCCTCGATCAGGGCGTCGGCCCGCTCGAGCCCGGCCGGCCCCACGCCGGTCGCGGCGCCAACCCGGAGCCGGCCCTGCTGGTCCTTGCAGGCGCTGGGGAAGCTCTGCGCCTTCTCGATGTCCTTGACCGTCACGAGGCCGATCAGCCGGTAGTCGGCGTCGACCACCAGGAGCTTCTCGATCCGATGGCGATGCAGGAGTTGCTTGGCCTCCTCGCGCCCGACCCCCTCGCGCACGGTGACCAGCCGTTCGGCGGTCATCAGCTCGCGCACCGAGACCTCGAGGTCGGTGGCGAAGCGGACGTCGCGGTTGGTGAGGATGCCGACCAGCCGGCGGCTTTCGCCCTCGACCACCGGGATCCCCGAGATGCCGTGCGCGGCCATCAGGTCGAGCGCCTCGGCGAGCGTCGCGTCGGGACCGAGCGTGATCGGGTTGACCACCATGCCGGCCTCGAACTTCTTGACTTTCCTCACCTCGTCGGCCTGGGCCGCGGGGCTCAGATTGCGGTGGATCACGCCGATCCCGCCGTGCTGGGCCATCGCGATCGCGAGGCCCGCCTCGGTCACCGTGTCCATGGCCGCCGACAGCAGCGGGATGCCGAGCTCGATCTCGCGGGTCAGGCGGGTCGCGACGTCGACCTCGGCCGGCAGGACTTCGGAATGGGCGGGCTCCAGCAGAACGTCGTCGAAGGTGAGCGCCTCTCGGATCGCCATCGCCGCCCGCTGCATCGCTGACCTCACCCTGCCCGGAAGGTTGCGCCTATATAGGCGCGGCCGGCCGGAAGGCCAAGCCAAAGCCGCGCCCGGCGGGCGTGACCGCGGTCGCGAATTCTCCCTACCCCCGCAAGAGGGACGGTTTCGCCTCAGCCGGAGAGCATGCTCTGCGGCAGGGCGAGGACCATGGCGCCGACCGCGGCGAGCCAGCTACCGACGACCCGGACCAGGATCCGCTGCCATTGGGCCTCGAGCGACACCACGACGGCGCTCGGCAGGAGGATGGCGGCGAGCCCGGCGAGCGCGCTGCCGAGCAGGAACAGCGCCGGATCCGACCCGCCGGCCATGCCCGAGCCGTTGGCGAGGCCGTTGCACAGGCCGAGCGCTGACCCGAGCCCGAGCAGGACGGCGGCTGGCAGCGTCGCGTCGAGCGCGAGCAGGAGGCCCAGGACCACGAACGAGCCGGCGTTGACGGTCGCCAGATGGGCGGGCGGCGGCAGCGCGCCGCCGAGACCCGTGCCAACGATGAAGGCGGCCGGCAGCACCATCAACATCCGGCGCGCTGACGGCCTTCCCGTTCTGGCCCGCGAGCAGGCCCAGCGCCACCAGCGGCGGCGCCAGATCGAGCGCGGTCGTCGGGTGCAGCAGGCCGCCGTAGAAGTCGCCAAAGCTGGCGCCCAGGCTGTGCGCGAGGGCACGGCCCGGCCAGGCGAGGGCGAAGAGCAGGGCGAGGGCTTCCGGCGCCCTCGCCGCGGGCCGGTGCCATGCCTGGTTCATGTGCCGATCAGGAAATAGAAGCCGGCGCAGGCGATCAGGCCGCCGGTCGCCCGCACCACCCGCTCGCCGAGCGGCCAGCGGACCAGGAGGCCGAAGCTGATGCCGCAGAGGTGGAGCAGTCCGGTCGCGACCACGAACCCGATGCCGTAGGCGAGCGGGTTGGTCGCCCTCGGCAGCTCGGCGCCGTGGGCATAGCCGTGAAAGATCGCGAACGCGCCGACCAGCACCGCCGCGGTCCAGAGCGGCGGCCGGGCGGCGAAGGCGACCATGGCGCCGAGCCCGATCGCGGACAGCGCGATGCCGATCTCGACCCCCGGCATCGGCACGCCGAGGACGCCGAGCACGCCGCCGAAGGACATCACCAGCGGGAAGACGATCGGCAGCAGCCAGATCGCCGGCGGTCCGAGGAACGCGCCCCACATGCCGACCGCGACCATGGCGACCACGTGATCGGGGCCGGTGATCGGGTGCAGGAAGCCGGTCGACGAAGCCGCCGGCGACGCCCTGGCCGGTATGCGCGAGCGCCGGTGTGGCGAGCAGCATCAGGGCCGCCGCCAGCAAGGCCGGCGCGGCCGAGGGCCGGCGCGACGCCGGCCGCGGGGCTGGGTGGCTGGGCATCTCGGTCTCCTCCAGCTGGCCGGCGCTCAAGAGGCGAAGCGCGATCGCGACCGTCCGCTCGATGAACCAGAACGCGGCTGCTGTGCCGATCACATAGGCGGGCAGGGGCTCGAGCCGCTTCGGCCAGGCCACCTCGAGGCGTCCGAACGCCCAGGCGAAGCTCAGGCAGAACGCCACGAACAGCAGCTGGCCCGCCTCGACGCCGAGGTTGAAGAACAGCAGCGCCAGCGGAATCTCGGCCGCGGGCAGACCGATCTGGCCGAGCGCGCTCGCAAAGCCCAGGCCGTGCAGCAGGCCGAAGGCGAAGGCGATCAGCCAGGGGAGCCTGTGGGTGAGGCCGAACCGACCGTCGCGGCCGCGCAGGATCTCGGCGCCGAGGAAGACGATGCTGAGCGCGATCAGCGCATCGACCGGCCGCGGCGGCACGTCGAGCACGCCGAGGGTCGCGAGCGCGAGCGTCAGGCTGTGGGCGACCGTGAAGGCGGTCACGGTCTTGACCAGCATCCAGGGCCCCCGGACGATCAGGAGCAGCCCGAGCACGAACAGCAGGTGGTCGATCCCGAACAGGATGTGCTCGATGCCGAGCGCCAGGTAGCGCTTTGCGGCGGCGGCGAACGAGCCGGAGCCGGCCCGCAGCGCCGCGAGCGGCACTTCGATGGTGGCGCCGCTGCGGCCGAAGAACCGACGCGCGCTCGAGCCGTCCAGCCAGCGCGCGGCGAGCAAGACGCCCTGGCGCTGCCAGGCGAAACGCAGGATGTCGCCTGCATGCAGCGGCTGACCGACGCAATCGAAGACGTAGCGAAGGCTGGCCGCGCTCGGCCGCCCGCGCGGCGCGGGCTCGAGGCCGCAGCGTGCCGGCAGACTTGGCGGCGCGAACGCCTCGGCCGGGCTGGTCGCGAGGTCGACGTCGAGGGCGTAGCGGCCCGCCGAGAGCTCCTCGAGAGCGGCGCCCGCGACCCCGAGATCGTGCGCCGCGGCCGGCAATGCCAACCCGAGGCCGAGCAGCAGGGCCAGTAGCGGGCACCAGGCGCGCGTCGCCATCACCGCCCGTCCCCGTTCGGCGCGATCACGATGCGGTAGCGCTCGCGCAGCTCGGCGACCCGCTGACCGACGATCTCGCTCTGCCTGGTTCGCCGCCAGTCCTCGCGGACCGAGTTCTGGATTTCCTCGATAGGCCGGCAGCCGCGCGGGCTGCTTCGCCACCACCCGTACGAAATGCAGGCCCTCGGCCGAGCGCAGCGGCCCCTGCCATTCGCCGACCGGCAGCTCCAGGATACGCGCGGCGTTGTCGGCGCCCAACAGGTCGCCGAGGTCGCGTGCGCTGTAGCCGGTGAGCCGGGGGCCCAGCATGTAGAGCGGGTCACCCAGGCCCTGGATGTCGGCGCCGGCGCGCAGGCGCTCGAGCAGGCCATCGGGAACGGCGCCCGGCTTGGCGAAATAGACCTGGTCGAGAGTGACCGTCGCCGGACGCCGGTAGCTTTCGGCGTGGGCTGCGAGATAGGCCCTGAGCTCGGCCTCGCTCGGCTCCGGCAGGTCCTCGGTCAAAAGGAAGCGCATCTTCTGGACCAGATGCTGCTCGACCAGGCTGTCCTGCTCGAGCCCGCGCTTGTAGGCCTCGCGCAGGAGCACCGCGTCGTCGATCGTGCCCTGCACGACGCGCGCCCGCTCCGCGTCCGACAGGGGCCGGCCGAGGAGCTGCGCCTGCTGGTCGACCAGCGTCTGGACGGTCGGCGGGTCGATCACGATGGTCTCGCGCTGGGCGGACTGGCGCAGCGCGTCAGCCCCGAACAGCAGCCCGCCCAGGACCACGAAGTGGACCAGCGGCTCGCGGCGCGCGAACGCCCAGAGCCGTCGGCCCCAGGACCTCGCCTCGTCGGCGGAGAGCGCGATCCCGGTCATCCCGGCCGAACCGGACTCCGGTCCGCGGGCGCGGCGCGCCGCTGCGGCCGACCGCATGGCTCAGACGCGCTCGCCGCCCGTCGCGAGCAGGATGCCCTTGGGCGCGATGCCATGGCGGATCGCCCAGCCGAGACCATCCTCGGTCCGGCCGGCCGGGAAATACTCGCAGCCGACCCAGCCGGCATAGCCCGACCGGTCGAGCAGATCGAACAGGTAGGGATAGTTGACCTCGCCGACATCCGGCTCGTGGCGCTCGGGCACGCCCGCGATCTGGACGTGGGCGGTGACCGGCTGATGGCGCTCGAAGCTCCGCGCGAGATCGCCGGTCATGATCTGGGCGTGGTAGAAGTCGAACTGGAGCTTCAGGCCCGGTTGGTTCAGCTCGGCGATCAGGGCCGCGCCTTCGGCCGGCGTGTTGAGCAGGTAGCCCGGAATGTCGCGGCTGTTGATCGGCTCGATCAGGGCCAGGCGCCCGGCGCGCGCGCAGGCCTCGGCGGCGCGCCGGAGGTTCGCCTTGAAGACCCGAAGGCAGGCTTCCCGGCTGGCGCCGGGCGGCTGGACCCCGGCCATGACGTGGATCATCGGGCACTCCAGCGCCAGGGCGTAGGTCAGCGCCTCGCCCAGCGCCGCCTCGAAGTCGGCCTCGCGTCCGGGCAGCCCCGCGAGGCCGCGCTCGCCGGCCGCGAAGTCGCCGGGCGGGGTGTTCATGAGCACCAGCGGCAGACCGCAGGCCGCCAGCTTGGCCTTCAGCTCGGCCGCGCCCGCGAGGTAGGGGAACTGGCACTCGACCGCTTTGAACCCGGCGGTCGCCGCCGCCTCGACCCGGTTGACGAACGGCCGATCGGTGAACATGGTGCTGATGTTGGCAGCAAAGCGCGGCATGGGGTCACCTCCTCGGACTTTGCGGCTCTTGTACACGACCAGGCCGCCGCCGCCGAGCCCTTCGTGCAGTCCGGCCGAACCTCGCCTTTCGCATTTAAGCGGCGGTTAGGGCGCCGCGCGCAGGATCGCCCGCCGGGCTGCGGAGCCCGCAGGAGCCCGCGATCGCCTCGTCCGCCCCACCGCGCCGCCGTCCGGTGCCCTGGATCGACCGCAAGGACATCGGGCTGATCGGCCTGCTGCCGGTCCTGGCTGCGCTCGCCTGGACGGTCCCGGAGGGCGCCTGGCCGACCTGGGCCGGGCGTCTGGCCGGTCTGCGCCTCGCCTTGCGCGGCGGCCGGGCGGCGGGCGAGGTCGCCCGGCTCCAGGCGGTGGTCGGCGGGCGGCCGCTCGGCGTCACGCCGGCGGCCTGCTGGCGCGCCCATCTCAGCCACAACTATCTCGCGTGGATGCAGCTCATGCGCTGCTACCACCCGCGCGGCTGGCCGGCCACGCCCCGCCTCGAAGGCCGGGCGGAGCTCGACCGAGCGCTCGAGCAGGGCAGGGGCGCCATCCTCTGGGTGACCCCGTTCGCGTTCAGCGATCTCGTGACCAAGCGCGCCCTGCACGAGGCGGGCTATGCGGTCAGCCATCTGAGCCGCGACAGCCACGGCTTCTCGCAGACGCGCTTCGGCCGGCGCTGGCTCAATCCGATCAAGACCGGCATCGAGCGCCGCTACGTCGCCGAGCGCCTGGTCATGACCGAGGAGAACCCCCTGGCGCCGCTGCGCGCGCTCGCGCTCCGCCTGAAGCAGAACCGGCCGGTCTCGATCACGGTCGCGTCGACCGGCCAGGTGACCCGGCTTTTGGACCTCCTGGATGGCCGGATCCGGGTTGCGACCGGCGCCCTCGCCCTCGCCTGGCAGACCGGCGCGCCGCTGTTGCCGGTCTTCACGCTGCGCGAGCCGGATGGCGCGCTGGTCACGCGCATCGAGCCGGCGCTCCCGCCCGACCGCCGGCTGGACCGCGCCGCCGCCGTGGCCGACATGCTCGCCGCCTATGGCCGGCTGCTCGAGGCCTATGTCCTGCGCAGCCCCGACCAGTTCCCGCTTGCCTACCTCGCGACCGGTCCCGATGCCGACGGACCGGGGCAGACCGCTGCGTCTCAGTAGTCAAGTTCGTCAGTAGGCAAGCTCGCTGAACACCGGATCGACCGAGCCGCCCCAGCGGCCCTGGTAGAGGTCGAGCAGGCCCTCCGCGGGCGTCCGGCCGGTCTCGGCGATGCCGGTGAGCGCGGTCAGGAACTGGCGCTCGTCCTGGCCGGCCCAGTCCTCCTCGGCGCGTCGCTTGAGGCCGAGGTCGGCAAGCTCGAGCATCCGCCGCGCCAGGTCCCGCACGCTGCCGCCGCGAAACGGCGTCTTGAGCCCGTGCTTCGGCACCTCGGCGCGCAGGTGAGCATGCTCCTCGAGCGTCCAGTCCTTGACCCACTCCCAGGCCTCGTCGAGCGCCGCATGATGATAGAGGACGCCAACCCAGAGCGCCGGCAGGGCGCACAGGCTTCGCCAGGGTCCGCCATCGGCGCCGCGCATCTCGAGGAAGCGCTTCAGGCGGACCTCCGGGAACAGCGTGGTCAGGTGGTCGTTCCAGTCGGTGAGCGTCGGGATCTCGCCCGGCAGCGCCGGCAGGCGGCCGGCCAGGAAGTCGCGAAAGCTCTGGCCACTGGCGTCGATGTACCTGCCGTCCCGGTAGACGAAATACATCGGCACGTCGAGCGCATGCGCGACGTAGCGCTCGAAGCCCATCCCTGCCTCGAACACGAACGGCAGGATGCCCGAGCGGTCCGGATCGGTGTCGGTCCAGATGTGGCTGCGATAGCTGAGGAAGCCGTTGGGCTTGCCCTCGGTGAAGGGCGAGTTGGCGAACAGCGCGGTCGCGACCGGCTGGAGCGCCATGCCGACCCGGAACTTCCGCACCATGTCGGCCTCGGACTCGAAGTCGAGGTTGACCTGGATGGTGCAGGTCCGCAGCATCATGTCGAGCCCGAGCCGGCCCTTCTTCGGCATGTAGGCGCGCATGATCCGGTAGCGGCCCTTGGGCATCCAGGGGATGTCCTCGCGCCGCCATTTGGGCTGAAAGCCGAGGCCGAGCATGCCGATGCCGAGCGGGCCGGCGACCGTGCGCACCTGATCCAGATGCTCGTGGACCTCGCAGCAGGTCTCGTGCAGGGTCACAACCGGCGCCCCCGACAGCTCGAACTGGCCGCCCGGCTCGAGGGTGATGTTGGCGCGGCCGCGCTGGAGCGCGATCGGCCGGCCCTCCTCCAGGATCGGCTGCCAGCCGAAGCGCGCCGCGAGCCCCTCGAGCAGCGCCCGCACGCTGCGCTCGCCGTCGTAGGGCAGGGGCCGCAGGTCGTCGTGGGTGTAGCCGAACTTCTCGTGCTCGGTGCCGATCCGCCAGTCGGCCTTCGGCTTGCAGCCGGCCTCGAGATACTCGACCAGCTGGCGGTAGTCGGTGATCGGCTCGCCCTTGGCTTCTGGCGGAGCGGACATGGCAGGACTCCGATGGACTTGCGGCAATGAGGTGGCGTCGCCGGGCTTTGCTTTCGAGCCATGGGCCAAACATGGGCCAAAGAGGCCCGCCATTGAGGGCAGGGCCGTCTGGCTTGTCAAGCCCGCGGGACCTGGCGGCCCTGCCGAGTGCAGCGACCGGTCCCTCGCCCGGCCGCGAGCGCCGACCGACATTGACGGGTGAGCGCAGGACTCGCAGTCTGACGCCCACCCAGCTCCGGCGTCCCGATCGATGGTGAGGAACACCCTTGGCGAAGCACAGGATTGCGGCGATTCCCGGCGATGGCATCGGGCAGGAGGTGATCGCCGCCGGGCTCGAGGTCCTGCGGGCGCTGGCGACCCGCGCGCCCGGCCTCGAGCTCGAGGTCGAGGCGTTCGACTGGGGCTCGGCTTACTATCGGACCCATGGCCGGATGATGCCCGAGGATGGCCTCGCCCGCCTGAAGCCCTTCGATGCGCTCTACTTCGGCGCGGTCGGCGCGCCCGACATCCCCGACGACATCACGCTCTGGGGGCTGCGCCTTGCGATCTGCCAGGGCTTCGACCAGTACGCCAACGTCCGCCCGGCCCGCCTCCTGCCGGGCGTTGTCGGACCCCTTCGGGGCGTCGCCCCTGGCGACCTCGACTGGATCGTGGTCCGGGAGAACACCGAGGGCGAGTACGCCGGCGCCGGCGGCCGGGTCCACCGCGGCCTGCCCGAGGAGGTCGGCACCGAGGTCGCGATCTTCACCCGCACGGGCTGCGAGCGGATCATGCGCTTTGCCTTCGAGCTCGCCCGCACCCGCCCGAAGAAGCTCCTGACCCTGGTCACCAAATCGAACGCCCAGCGTCATGGCATGGTCCTCTGGGACGAGGTCTTTGCCGAACTCAGGAAAGAGTTTCCCGAGGTCCGCACAGACAAGGAGCTGGTCGACGCGATGACCACGCGCATGGTCCTGAAGCCCGGGACGCTGGATGTGATCGTCGCGACCAACCTGCACGCCGACATCCTCTCCGACCTCGCCTCGGCGCTCACGCGGCTCGCTCGGCGTCGGCCCGACCGCGAACCTCAACCCGGAGCGCAAGTACCCCTCGATGTTCGAGCCGATCCACGGCTCGGCCTTCGACATCACGGGCAAAGGGCATCGCCAACCCGATCGCGACCTTCTGGACCGCCGCGCTCATGCTCGACCACCTGGGCGAGCCCGCGGCCGCGACCCTCCTCATGAGCGCCATCGAGCGCACGCTTGCGGCCGGCGACGTGCTGACCCCCGACCTCGGCGGCCGCGCCACGACCGCAGAGGTCACCGCCCGCGTGTGTGACCTCCTGAGCGGCGCGAACATCTGAATCAGCCATGGCGAAGCTTCGGCTCCTGCCACCTGCTTGCTTGCCTCATGCGGCCGTCGTCGGCGCAGCTTCCTTTACCGGGATGGCGCTGGCCGAGCCCGACCTGACGCGGACCGTCGGCAAATGGATCGTGGCCTGCGAGAAGACCGAGGCCGGCGGGCGCCAGTGCGAGGTGCGCAATGACGAGGGCGGCCTGCCCGCGCTCGAGCAGTCGCGGCTGCTTTCATTCACCTTGAACAGCGGGAGCAACGAGGCCGACGGCCTGGTCCGGATCGCCGGTCTCGAGCTGGCGCCCCGGCTCGACGTCGAGATCGCGTTCGGCGACCGGAAGCTCGCGGTCGAAGGCGTCGGCCGGCACGGCCGCCTCGCGGCGCGCTTTACCTTGCCGAGATCGGATCTCCCGGGCCTCGCCAACGCCGATGCCATCCGGGTGCGCTTCCTCGACCAGCAGGCCAAGGCCCACGAGGTCGCCTTCCCGACCGCCGGCCTCGCCAAGGCGCTCGGCTTCGCAGGCGATCACCTGTAGCCGCGGTCTGATCGCAGCCGAGCCCTCACTTCCCGCAATTCTCGCCGGCCTTGTTGACGCGGCGCGCGGGGCGGGGATGATCGGGCGCGAAGTGGGGGAAAAGGCGGGGGCCGTCATGGACAAGCCGGAAGTTCTGCAGATGATGCCGATCACGCCCAGGATCCAGGCGCAGGCGGACGAGGCGTTCACGCTGCGCAAGCTCTGGGGCGCGCCGGATGCCGAGGCGTACGTCCGCGAGGTCGCGCCCTGGGTGCGGGGGATCTTCACCAACGGCATCATCGGCGCCGGCAAGGCGCTGCTCGACAACCTGCCCAAGGTCGAGATCGTCGGCGTCTATGGGGTCGGGACCGATGCGGTCGACCTTAAGACCGCGCGCGCCCGCGGCATCCGGGTCACCAACACCCCGGACGTGCTGACCACCGGCGTGGCCGAGCTCGGCATGGCGCTCCTGCTCGATGTCGCGCGCCGGGTCGCCTGCAACGACCGCTACGTGCGCGCCGGGCGCTGGCCCAAGGAGGGCGACCCGGTGCTCTCCAACTCGCTCGCCGGCAAGCGCCTGGGCATCCTCGGCCTCGGCCGGATCGGCCGGGCGGTCGCGAGGCGCGCCGAGGCCTTCGACATGGCGATCGTCTACCACGGCCCGCACCGCAAGCCGGATGTCGCTTACGAGTATTTTCCCGACCTGGTCGAGATGGCGCAAGGCGGTCGACTGCCTGATGGTGACCTGCCTCGGCGGCCCGACCACGGCCGGCCTCGTCAGCCGGGCGGTGATCGAGGCGCTCGGGCCCGAGGGCTGGCTGATCAACGTCGCGCGCGGCTCGGTGATCGAGGAGCCGGCCCTGGTCGAGGCCCTGGTCGCCGGCCGGCTCGGCGCCGCCGGGCTGGACGTGTTCGCGACCGAGCCGAACATTCCCGAGGCGCTGCTTGCGCTCGACAACGTCGTCCTGCAGCCGCACCAGGCGAGCGCCACCTGGGAGACCCGCGACGCCATGGGCCAATTGGTGCTCGACAATCTGAAGGCGCACTTCGGCGGCCAGCCGCTTTTGACCCCGGTCGTCTGAGCGCGGCCGGCTCAGAGCGCCCTCGAGCCGCCCCCAGCTCGAGACATGGTCGATGCGCACCGCGACCACGGGCAGGGCCTCGATCTGCATCGCGATGAGCTGCGGGTAGCGGGCGCGCAGCTCGGCTTGAGCCCGGTCGTGCTCGGGACCCGCGTGGAGAATCTCGGCGCGGCCCTGGACCATGACCCAGCCGAGCCGGCTCCAGTCCTCGTCGTAGCGGTCGACGACCAGCGCCGCGAACGGGTTCGCCCGCAGGTTCGAGAGCCGCTTCAGGCTTGCGCCCGGGCGGCGCTTGGGCTTCTCATCGATCGTGAAGTAGACCGTGCTCGGGGTCAGCGCGTAGCAGACCGGCACCACGTGCGGCCGCCCGTCGGCATCCGCCGTCGCCAGGCGGGCGACCCGGCCGGCCTCGAGAAAGCGCCGCTCCTGATCGGTCAGCATGCCGCCCCGCCGTTGCCGCCTTCTGGAGGGATACCACGATGGACGTCGGCCTCACCATTCCCACCCGCGGCCCGCTCGCGACCGCGGACGCGATCGCGGCCATGGCGCGCCGGGCCGAAGAGCTGGGCTTTGCCCATCTGTCGCTGTCCGACCACCTGGTCGTGCCGCGCAGCATCGACTCGCGCTACCCCTATTCCGCCTCCGGCACCTGGCCGGGCGCCGCCTCGGGCGACTGCTTCGAGCAGTTCACCGAGCTCGCCTGGCTGGCGGCGATCACGGACAAAGTGCGCCTGATCACCGCGGTCGCCGTGATCCCCTACCGCGCGGCGATGCACACCGCCAAGATCGTCGCCACGATCGACGTCTTGTCCAAGGGCCGCATGGTGCTCGGCGCCGGCGCCGGCTGGATGAAGGAGGAGTTCGAGGCGATCAACACGCCGCCGTTCGAGGAGCGCGGCCGGGTCACCGACGAGTGGCTGCAGGCGTTCAAGATCCTCTGGACCGAGGAGAACCCGCGCTTCCAGGGCCGCCACGTCAAGTTCGAGAACGTCAGCTTCCAGCCCAAGCCCATCCAAAAGCCGCATCCGCCGATCTGGGTCGGCGGCGAGAGCCCGCCCGCGGTCCGGCGCACCGTGCGCTACGGCGATGCCTGGTTCCCGATCGGCAACAACCCGCAGCATCCGCTCGACACCCCGGCCCGTCTCAAGGCCGGGATCGAGAAGCTCCACCAGGCGGCGGAGCAGAACGGCCGCGATCCCAAGACCATCGGGCTCGTGTACTACGCCGGCTGGTTCGACGAAGCCAAGCCCGCCGCCCGGCTCGAGAGCGGCGAGCGGCACATCCTGACCGGCAGTGCCGCCGAGCTCGCCCAGGACATCGCCGCGCTGAGCGCGCTCGGCGTGAGCGACCTCGTGCTCAACTTCCAGCGCGACACGCTCGAGAAATCGCTTGCCAGCATGCAACGCTTCATGGCCGAGGTCCGGCCGCTGATCAGATAGCCCCGAGCCCCGTCGCGCCGCGATCCGCGCCTTCCTCGATCGGGAACGCTGACCGTCGACCCGCCCGTTCGAGCCGCTACAAGCGCAGCCGGACCGGCCGGCGGAGCCCGCGCGCGAACGCCAGGACCTCCGAGGCGAGACGGCGCTTGTCGGCCTCACTGGTCATGAGGGTCGGCGTCGCGAGGCAAGGGAGATCGATCGCCTGGGCCAGGGCGGCATCGGCGGCATCGATCACCAGGCCGTCGATCAGCCGCGCGTAGTGCCGGGCGACCGTTTGGGCACTGGTCGCGAGGCCGAGCTCGGCCATCATCTTGGCGGTCGGGCCCTTGACCGCGCGCCCGCCGATGATCGGCGAGACCGCGACGATCGGCGCCGGGCTGGCGGCGATCGCCGCGCGCAGGCCCGGCACCGCCAGGATCGGGTCGATGCTGATGAAGGGGTTCGAGGGACAGATCACGATCGCCTCGAGCCGATCGCTCGCGAGCGCCTCCTCGAGCGCCGGCAGCGGCCGCGCCTCGGCGGCGCCGCGAAACTCGAAGCTCCTGACCCGAGGGGCGCAGCGCTGCTCGACGAAATAACGCTGGAACGGCAGGACGCCGCCTTCGGTCTCGACCATGGTGCGGACCGGCTGGTCGCACATGGGCACGACCTGGGCGCGCACCCCGAGCCGCCGGCAGAAGTCCAGGCTGATGTCGGCCAGGCTCTCGCCTCCGGCGAGGCGGCGGGTGCGCTCGATGTGGGTCGCGAGATCGGCATCGCCGAGCCGGAACCAGGTCTCGCCGCCCAGCTCGCCTAGCGCCCGCATGAAGCTCCAGGTCTCCCCCGCGCGGCCCCAGCCGGTCTCCGGGTTCGCGATCCCGGCCAGCGTATAGAGCACCGTGTCCAGATCCGGCGAGACCCTGAGCCCGAGGTGCTCGAAATCGTCGCCCGTGTTGCCGACCACCATCAGCGAGTCCGGCGGCAGCGTCCGGTAGAGCCCGAGCGCCAGCTTGGCGCCGCCGATGCCGCCCGAGAGCGCGACGACGGTGGGGGACGCGCTCACCGGAACAGATCCGCCGCGCGCTCGCGGATCAGGGCCGCGGCCGGCAGCGCCGGGGCGTCGGTGGCAAACCCGCGCACCAGCACCGCGGGCAGGCCCTCGTCGGCCTCGCCCATCAGCAGCTCCGCCGCCGCGGCGATCTGGTCGGCGAGCCCGACCTGGGTCACCTGCAGCGGCCGGCCTTCGAGGTCCGGCCGCCCGCGCAGGTCGAGCAGCGCCGGCAGCCCGGCGACGCCGATCGCGAGCCCGACGACGCCGTTCCGCCAGGCACGCCCGACGCTGTCGCTCACGACCACGCCGACCGGCTCGCCGAACCGCCGCCCGAGGCCGGCCCGCAGCCCGGCGGCGCTGGCATCCGGGTCGCTCGGCAGCAGCAGGACCCGCGGCTCGCCATCGCCCTGGGGCACGTTGGACTGATCGACCCCGGCGTTGGCGAGCACGAGGCCGAGCCGATGCTCGGTGATGATCAGCCCCGGCCGGTGGCGGAGCACGGCGCGGGATTCCGCGAGGATCACCTCGACCAGGGCCGGGTCCTTGCCGGTCGCCGCCGCCAGCTCCCGGGCGCGCGCCGATGGCCGGACGTCGGCGAGCGACACCGAGCGGCCTTCGGCCTTGGAGACGATCTTGTGGGTCACCACCAGCACGTCGCCGCGTCTCGGGCGCAGGTCCGCCGCCGCCAGGGCGTCGCCCAGGATGGCCGCGAGGTCGTCGCCCGCGCCGATCGCCGGAATGCCGGGGATGGCGACGAGCGTGATCGGCTGGGGCGCGGCCGGCACCAGGGCTATCCGAAGCGCACCAGCAGCTGGTCTCCGGAGCGTTCGCGGCGCCGCGGCGGCTGGTTGACGGGCTCGGTGAGCGGTGCGGCCCGGAACGAGGCGTCGACGCGCTCGGGCGGCGCCTCGCCGTAGACGGTCGTGCGCTGAGCGGGCAGGCGTCCGAGCTCTCTGATCAGCTCCTCCATCGCCCGAGGCGGCATCTCCTGGCCGAAGGCGGCGCCGGCGGCGCGGGTGATCGATTCGTTCATCAGCGTGCCGCCGAGATCGTTCGCCCCGGACTGCAGGCAGGCCTGCGCTCCGCGCGGGCCCATCTTGACCCAGGAGGTCTGGACGTTGGTGATCTGCGGGTGCAGCACCAGACGCGCGACCGCATGCATCAGCAAAGCCTCGCGCCAGGTCGGGCCGCGGCGCGCGCCGCCCTTGAGGTAGATCGGCGCCTCCATGTGCACGAAGGGCAGGGGCACCAGCTCGGTGAAGCCCCCGGTCTCGGCCTGCAGCTCGCGGATGCGCAGAAGATGCCGCGCCCAGTGGCGGGGATGGTCGACGTGGCCGAACATGATGGTCGCGGTGCTGCGCAGGCCCTGCGCATGGGCGGTGCGCATGACCTCGAGCCATTGGGCGGTCGTGATCTTGTCGGGGCAGATCACGCGCCGGACCTCGTCGTCCAGGATCTCGGCGGCGGTGCCGGGCAGCGAGCCGAGCCCGGCGCGTTTCAGCTCGGCGAGGAAGTCGGCGAGCGAGATCCCGAGGGTGCGCGCGCCCTGCCAGACCTCGAGCGGCGAGAAGGCGTGGACGTGGATCTCGGGCGCCGCCTGCTTCACGGTCCGGCAGATCTCGAGGTAGGTCCGGCCGCTGTAGTCGGGGTGGATGCCGCCCTGGAGGCACATCTCGGTCGCCCCGCGCGCCCAGGCCTCGCGGGTCCGGCGCGCGATCTCCTCGAGATCGAGGTCGTAGGCCGGGCCGCGCAGGTTCTCCGAGAGCTTGCCCTTGGAGAACGCGCAGAAGCGGCAGCGGAAGTAGCAGACGTTGGTATAGTTGATGTTGCGATTGACGACGTAGGCGACCCGCTCGCCGCTCACCTCCCGGCGCAGCTCGTCGGCCGCCCGGCAGACCGCTTCGGCCTCGCGGCCGCGGGCCGCGAACAGACGCACGACCTCGGCCTCCTCGAGCGTCTGGCCACCCCGCGCGCGCCGCAGGATCGCCCCCAGCGCCGGCCCCGGCGGGCTGCGATCCGTAATCGGGGCCACGGGCTTCGAGGCAGCACCCGCGATCCAGCCGTTCTCGCGCGCGAAGCCTTCGGCGTCGGCGTGGTCGAGGACCGGCTTGCGCATGGCCGGCGCCAGCCAGCGCTCCGGCTCCAGGACATAGCGCGGGTAGATCGCCAGGCGTGGCGCGAGCTCCTTGCCGGCCGCCTCGGTCGCCCGCCGCAAGGCTTCGAGCGCGGGCCAGGGCGCCTCGGGATTGACGTGGTCGGGGGTCACCGGCGAGATGCCGCCCCAATCGTCGATGCCGGCCGCGAGCAGCCGGTCGAGGGCGGCGGGATTGAGGTTGGGCGGCGCCTGGATGCTCATCTCGGGCGCGAAGACCAGGCGGGCGAGCGCGATCGTCCAGAGGTGATCCTCGAGCGACGGCTCCGGCGCCGCCGCCATCGCGGTGCCGGGCTTGGCGCGGAAATTCTGGACGATGATCTCCTGCAGATGATCGTATTCGGCGTGCAGCGCGCGCAACGCCAGCAAAGCTTCGATCCGCTCGCGCCGGGTCTCGCCGATCCCGATCAGGATGCCGCTGGTGAACGGCACGGCAAGCTCGCCGGCCGCGCGGATGGTCGCGAGCCGGACCTCGGGGCGCTTGTCGGGACAGCCGTGGTGCGGGCCGCCGCGCGCGCAGAGGCGCTCGGAGGCCGACTCCAGCATCAGCCCGGCCGACACCGAAACCCCGCGCAGCCGCTCGAGATCGGCCCGGCTCATGACGCCCGGATTGACGTGCGGCAACAGGCCGGTCGCCTTCTGGACCCGCCCCGCGACCTCGGCCAGGTACTGGATGGTCGACCCGTGGCCGAGCGCCGCCAGCGCGTCCCGTGCGATCCGGTAGCGCTGCTCCGGCTGGTCGCCGAGCGTGAACAGCGCCTCGCGGCAGCCGGCCTCGGCCCCCGCCTCGGCGATCCTGACCGCCTCGTCGACCGACAGATAGGGCGCCTTCAGCTCCCGGGGTGCCTGCGCGAAGGTGCAGTAGCGGCAGGCATCCCGGCAGAGCTGGGTCAGCGGGATGAAGACTTTTGGCGAATAGCTGACGACCGCCGGGTGGGCGAGATCCCGGCGGGCGCGGGCCGCCGCCAGCAGCGCCTCCAGGTCGTCGCACGCGAGGAGTGCCTGCGCCTGCGCGTCGGTGAGCGGGGCGCCGGCGGCGGCATCGGCGAGGATCGTATCTTGGGCCATGGGTTCGATCGGCGCGTGCGCGCGCCCCCTGCTTGAGGTCTGCGGTGCCAGAGGAGGTCAGGGTCGGCGCCAACCGGTCGCCGCGGGCCAAGCCGCCCGGTGGCCGCCGGAGTACAGCCCATCTCGCGCGCCCGTACAAGTCGGGCGGCTCAGCGATCGTCGGCGGCCGCAAGCCGGACGGCGAGACGCTGGCAGCCCCGCCCGGCACCCGCCAGCAGCCGGCCGCTCAGGCGCAGCACGCGCACCGAGAGCAGGAGCCAGGACAGAAGGAACGAGAGCGGCAGGAGGACGAGGCTCCAAAGGGCGATCGGGCCGAGGACGCCGGGCAGCCCGAGGCCGTCCGCGAGCAGCCAGGCATAGTGCGTGAACACGCCCGGGTGCAGCGCCATCAGCGCGATCACGCCGACCGGCACGGCGACCCTGACGGCGTTGATGCCGAGCACCTCGCCCGCAGCGAGCGCGCCCGACCTGAGCGTCGCCGCCTCGGCGCCGGTCCCTGCCGCCGCCACGCCCTCGGCCGCGCCGGCAGCCCGGGCGGCGCTGGCACCACCCGCGGCCGTGCGCGCAAAGCGCAGCAGGGCCACGCCCGAGGCGATCGCGGCGAGGTCGACCGCCGCGAGCCCGTAGGTCCGCCAGTCGACCTCCTTGCCCTGGACCAGGTCGCGCTCGAGGGCCGTGAGGCCGCCGAACAGGAGCTCGGCGCCGCCGAGCGTGACGAGGCGGCTCGGGACCCACCGCGCCTCGCCTCCGGCCGTGATCTCCCAGAGCCCGACGAAGCCGTTGCCCTGGGCGCGCATCTTGAGGAGTGCTATCAGCCCGCGCTGCTCCGCGGTCAGCGGCGCCAGATCGACGGCGCTGCCGCCGCCCTTGAGCCAGGCCTCGAACCGCTGCCAGCCCTCCTTTGCCATCTGCGCGAGGTCGGCGATCGTGCGCGAGCGCTGATAGGCGGCGACGATCGGCACGACCTGCGGCCCGAAGCGAGCGAGCTGCTCCCGGAACAGCTCGAGGCGGCCATAGGTGATGACGATCGCCGGGGCCTGGTCGGGATACTGATCGAGGGCGACCTCGAGCAGGCGGTCGTCCATGCCGCTCGCGAGCGCGCCCGCGACCGCGCGCTGGAACGCCCGCTCGGGGTCGTCGACGTGACGCGGCACGACCGCCGCGAGGATGGCCGCGGCCAGCGCCACGCCGAGCAGGATCCGAAGCGCGCGCATTGCGATCTCGCGGCTGTTGACGTGGGCCCAGAGGATATCAGGATAGGGCGGCGGTCGACCATGCGGGCCGCTCCCCGAACCCAGGAAGCGGCGAGGACGTTCCATGCTGAAACTCGGCTACAAAGCCTCGGCGGAGCAGTTCCCGCCCCGCGAGCTGCTCGATTTCGCGATCCACGCCGAAGCCAAGGGCTTCGATTCGATCCTGGTCAGCGACCATTTCCAGCCCTGGCGGCATACCGGCGGCCACGCGCCGTTCTCGTTCGCCTGGATGGGGGCTTTGGGCGAGCGCACCTCGCGGGCGCTGATCGGCACCAGCGTCGTGACCCCGACCTTCCGCTATCACCCCTCGGTCGTCGCCCAGGCGATCGGGACGCTCGGCGTCCTCTACCCCGGCCGGGTGCTGCTTGGAGTCGGCACCGGCGAATCCCTGAACGAGGTGCCGGCGACCGGCATGGAATGGCCGCCCTTCAAGGAGCGCTTTGCCCGCCTGCGCGAGGCGATCGAACTGATGCGCCGGCTCGCGCGCGAGGACCGCGTGACCTTCGAGGGCGATTTTTTCCGAACTGACAAAGCCACCGTTTACGACCGTCCGGAAATCCCGGTCCCGATCTACATCGCAGCCTCAGGCGCGGTCGCCGCGCGGCTCGCCGGCCGGATCGGCGACGGCTTCATCTGCACCAGCGGCAAGGCCAAGGAGCTCTACACCGAGACCCTGCTGCCGGCGCTCGCCGAGGGCCTCGAGAAGGCCGGCCGCGCCCCCGATGCCATCGAGCGCATGATCGAGATGAAGGTCTCGTTCGATACCGACCTCGAGCGCGCCCGCGAGGACACCCGCCACTGGGCGGCCCTCGCGCTCAAGCCCGAGGAGAAGACCGGCGTCGAGGACCCGGTGGAGATGGAAAAGCTCGCCGACGCGCTGCCGGTCGAGCGCGCCGCCAGCCGCTTCCTCGTCTCGACCGACCCCGAGGAGCACGTCGAGCGCCTCGCCGAGACCATCGCGCTGGGCTTCACCCACCTGGTCTTCCACGCCCCCGGCCCCGACCAGAAGCGCTTCCTCGACCTCTACGCCGAGCAGGTCCTGCCGCGCCTGCGCGAGCGCTACGGCTCGGACTGACCTCGCAGCAGGCGTTCCGCGATGCCGCTCGCGGCCAGATAGCCGCGGGCCCGCGTTGGCGACGGCTCGGCAAGGAACGCCGTGAGGTCGTCCCGCGTGTCGATGTCGAGCGCGAGCCCCGGGCGCTGCACGATCCGCGGCTCGATTCCGAGCTCTCGCGCCCGCCGCAAATGCGGGAAAAAACTGTCGTCGCCGAAACGCAGCGGCAAAAGATCGGGCGGCGAGCAGGCGACCGCGTTCGAGCCCCGCTCATCGCGCGAGGGTGCCAGCGTCACGGCCGGCGCTGGCCCATGGACCCGCAGCACCGCATCGATGTCCGCGGGCGTCACCCGGGGGATGTCAGCCGGCAGCTGCAGCATGCCGACCGCGCCTTCGCGGGCGAGCGTCCTTGCGCCGAAGCTGCTGGCGGCGGTGTGGCCGCGGTTGGTCTCTTCCATGAGGACCCGGGCACCGTAGCGGGCGGCGAGCGCCTGCGCCTCGGGATCGCGGGTCACCATCAGGATGCCAGCGAGGCCGGCGGTCGCGGCGAGCGCGCTCAGGACGTCCTCCAGCATGGCCCGAAACAGCGCCTGACGCTCGGCGGCGTCGAGCACGCCCGCAAGCCGCTGCTTGGCGTTCGCCAGGTCCTTGACCGGCAGCACGACCCAGAGACGCGATGGTGGCACGGACGGCGGCTCCCTCACTCGTGGTCGGCGCATGCGACAGAGGCTAGCCGCCGGGCGCGCTGCGGCCTAGGGTGGGGCTTCCGACCGCGAGGAGGCAACCGACCCATGAAGATCGGCTTCTACTACTTCGCCACCGACTATTCGATGCCCATCGTCGAGGTGGCAAAGGAGCTCGAGGCGCACGGCTACGAATTGCTGTTCGTGCCCGAGCACACCCACATCCCGGCCGCCCGCAGGTCGCCCTGGCCGGGCGGGCCGGAGCTGCCCAGGCAGTATTCGCACACGCTCGACCCCTACGTCGGCCTCGCGGCGGCGGCCGCCGTCACCAAGACGCTGCGCCTTGGGACCGGGGTCAGCCTGCTGACCGAGCGCGATCCGATCGTGACCGCGAAGATCGTCGCGACCCTCGATCTGATCTCCCATGGCCGCTTCGAGTTCGGGATCGGGGCGGGCTGGAACGCCGAGGAGATGGAGAACCACGGCACCAGGTTCGAGGACCGCTTCAAGGTCATGGTCGATCGCGCCAAGGCGATGCAGGCGATCTGGACCCAGGACGAGGCGGCCTATGACGGCGAGTTCACGAAGTTCGAGAAAATCTGGTCCTGGCCGAAGCCCTTGCAGAAGCCGCATCCGCCGATCCTCTTGGGCGGCGAGACCAAGTACACGCTCAGGCGCGTGATGGAGTTCTGCGACGGCTGGTTCCCGCGCGGGCGGGGCTTCGATGACCCCAAGGCCGAGATGGCGCGGCTCAAGAGCTTCGCCGATGAGGCCGGGCGCGACATCAAGACCGTGTCGACGACCCTGTTCGGCACCAAGCCGGATGCCGGCTACGTCGAGCAGTGCCGGGCGGCCGGCCTCGATCGCGCGCTGTTCGCCCTGCCGCCGGAGGGGCGCGATGCGGTCATGCCGGTGATCGAGCAGCACACGGCCTACCTGAAGTGAGGCCCGCCGACCCTTCGAGCCTCCGGCCCCGCGAGCCTCGAGGCGCCGGCCACGGTCATCGGCGCGCGGGGTTCGGCCGCCACCATGCGTCACATCTGTATCTCCATCTGCCACATCAGCGGTGGAGACTAGATTGATTCCCAGGCTGGAGGTTGATTCCAGATCAACCGTTCGACCGTCGGACAATGTCCATGAACCTGAGGATTCCCGGGCATTCAAGGGTATTCGGTCTCCACCCCTGGAGGCGGCCTCCAGACGATGGACTGGAGACCGCTTGATCGCCCGGCTTGACTTGTCGGCGGCAAAGATCATCCTGCGCCAGATGTGTGACCCGGGAGGCGCAGATTCGTGCCATCGGCGGGCAGATCTGTAACTTGGCCCGATTCTCGGAAGTCCCGATTCCGGATCAACCCTGGAAATCAACCATCGAGCGTGGGTTTGACGGCGGCAAGCCCAGGCGAAGACCAGCGATCGCACTGCGGATATGCTTGCAGATGACTCTGAATGATCGCGAATGATTTTGGATGTCAGGCGCGGCGCGATGATGTACCAAGCCTCAGAAGAGGTCTGGGTGGCGACCTGACCTGTCCGCCGGTCGGCGGCCGGGCGGGGTCGCGTCGCGCGCACGACGTCATGGTCCCTGGGGTTTCAGAGGCGGCTTCCCGATCCCATGCAACCAACCCTGGTCATCCTCGTGGTCGGCCTGACCCCCGCCCTGCTCGGGCGGCACACGCCCCACCTGCAGCGCCTGGCGGCGGCGGGCGGTCTGCGGCCGCTCGCCACGGTGACGCCGGCGGTCACCTGCACGGTGCAGTCGACGCTGCTGACAGGCCTGCCGCCGTCGGGCCATGGCGCGGTCGCCAACGGCTGGTACTTTCGCGACCAGGCCGAGGTCTGGCTGTGGCGCCAGTCGAACCGGCTGATCGCGGGCGAGAAGATCTGGGAGGCCGCCAAACGGCGCGATCCGGGCTTCACCTGCGCCCAGATGTTCTGGTGGTACAACATGTACTCATCGGCCGACTGGAGCGCCACGCCGCGGCCGATGTACCCGGCCGACGGCCGCAAGATTCCGGACCACTACGCCTGGCCGCCCGAGCTCCACGACGAGCTCGATGCCAGGCTCGGCCGGTTCCCGCTGTTCAAGTTCTGGGGGCCGGCCGCCGACATCACGTCGAGCCGGTGGATCGCCCGGGCGACCCTGCACGTGCGCCAGACCCGCAAGCCGACCCTCACGCTCTGCTATCTGCCGCATCTCGACTACAATCTGCAGCGGCTCGGGCCCGACCTCGGCCATCCGCGCCTGCAGCAGGACCTCGAGGAGATCGATGCCCTGGCCGGCGAGCTGATCGGGCAGGCCGAGCGGGACGGCGCCCGGATCATCGTGGTCTCGGAGTACGGCATCACGCCGGTGACCGACGCCGTGCACATCAACCGCGCGCTGCGGCGGGCGGGCCTGATCCAGGTCCGCCTCGAGCTCGGCCGCGAGGTCCTGGATGCCGGCGCCTCAGGCGCCTTCGCCCTCGCCGATCACCAGGTGGCCCATGTCTACGTCCAGGCAGGCGCCAGCGTCGCCGAGGTCAAGGCGCTCCTGGAGGGCGTCGACGGCGTCGAGCGGGTGCTGGATGAGGCCGGCAAGCGCGCCTTCGGGCTCGACCATCCGCGCGCCGGCGAGCTGGTCGCGATCGCCCGCCCGGATCGCTGGTTCAGCTACTACTACTGGCTCGACGACGCGCGCGCCCCCGATTTCGCCCGCACCGTCGACATCCACCGGAAGCCCGGCTACGACCCGGTCGAGCTGTTCGTCGATCCGGCGATCCGCCTGCCGCCGCTCGCGATCGGCTGGCGCCTCCTCAAGCGCAAGCTCGGGGCACGCACGCTCCTGGATGTGATCTCGCTCAAGGACACAAGCCTGGTGAAGGGCTCGCACGGCCGGATCACCGACGATCCCGACGCACGGGCCGCTGGTGATCTCGAGCGCGCCCGAGCTGTTGCCGGAAGGCCCCGTCCAAGCTACGGCCTTCAAGGCCCTGGTGCTCGACCATGTCTTCGGCCGCGAGCCGCGCCTGCGACCATGACCCGGCTCCTGCTGAGCGACCGCGCATCGGTTGACCGAGCCCCATGCAGAGGCGGTGGAGAGGTGGCCATGACCAGGAAACCGACCGCAAAGCCGGTCGATCGGAGCGAGCTGCCGCGGCTCGCGCAGGCAGTCATCGAGGCGGATCGCTTTCCGTTCCTCGCCACGCTGGATGGCGACAGGCCGCGCCTGCGCCCGGTGTCGCCGGTGCGCACCGATGGCTTCACGGTCTACGTCGCCAACCTGAAGAGCTACCACAAGACCCAGGAGATCGCGGCCAATCCCAGGGTCGAGCTCGCCTATCTGAGCGCCGATCACGACCAGCTGCGGATCTCCGGCCGGGCCGAGGTGGTGACCGACGGGGCGCTGCTGCGGGAGATCTGGGCGGCGAACCCGCTGCTGCGCCACTATCTCGGCTCGCCCGACAACCCCGAGCTGATCGTGTATCGCATCCTGCCCGAACGGGTGAGGTTCATGCGCGAGTGGTCGCTGGAGTACCACGACCTGCCGGTCGGAGCTCCCGCCGCGGCGCCGCCGCCGGTCGAGCGCACGGGCGGCGCCCACGATCGAGGACGTCCCGCCAAAGGCCGTCGGCGAACCGGCGGCCCGGAACCTGGACCCGGTGGCCCTTGAGCACGATGCGAGCGAGCGCGGCCCTCGGGGGATCAGGGCTTCGTCGACCGGGTCTCACATCGGCGGCGAGGCGCCGTCCACACCCACGACCACCGCGAGCGCCGTGCGGCTGCCGTCGGCCTCGTCCCGGAGCACCATGAAGGTGGCCTTGCCCGGTGCCAGCACCGAACGATCGGGCGCCTTCTCGAGGCGCACCACCGACAGATCGTCCGGCACGTAGATGGTCTGGCTGCCCGCGGTCTTCTGGTCGCCCTGGCCCTGCTTGTAGTTCACCTTGAGCTCGTGCTGGGCACCGACCGACTCGACCTCGGCGACGGTCGCGTTGGTCATGGTGTTGGGCTCCTTGATCAGGTCCCAGGGCACGTGGCCTTCGGACGCGCCGCGCAGGTCCTCGGCGAAGATGTGGGCCTCGATCGCGATCCGCTTGCCGCCCGCATCGATCGAGGTCAGGCCGACGTAGTCGCCCTTCTTGATCTGGTCGAGGCTGGCCGGTCGCACGATCCAGCACCCGGCTGTCGGGCTTCAACGTGACGTCGAGGGTCTCGCCCTCCCGGGTCTTGACCGTCAGCTGGTCACCCTGCACGGCCTCCAAGGTGCCGCGCGCCCGATAGGGCTTCTGCTCCTCGGCGCTGGCCGGCAGCGCCGTGGCGAGCGCCGCGGCCGCGATCACGAACGTCCACGCCAGTCTCCGCTTGATCATCAATCCCTCCCCGATCCGCGCCGTCCGGCATCGCGGCGCGCGACCCATCTGGAGACACCGGACATCGCCCGTTTATTCCATCGCAACCGTCGGGGCTCGGCCCCAGCCGGCCGGGCCGCGTCCTACTCGATCAGGAGCTCGTCCATGGGGCGCTTGACCTTGGGCTCCTCGACCCGGGGCTCGCGGCCGCCGCGCAGGATCGAGTTGCCCTCGTAGAGCGTGCGCTGGTCGATCGCCGGCGGGTTCAGCCAGTCGTCCTCCTTGATCTGGCCGCTCTGACCGTAGGCGTCGAGCGCGTTCTGGTAGCAGATCAGGCGGACGTGCTCTTCGGGGACGCCGCGCTGCAGGGCAAGCTTCGCGGTCTTCGGCACGCCCAGCGGCTCCGAGATGCCCCAGTCGCAGGCGGAATCGACGATGATCCGCTCGGGCCCGTACTGGCGGACGATCTCGACCATGCGCTCGTTGCCCATCTTGGTCGAGGGATAGATCGAGAAGCCCGCCCAGAAGCCGCGCTCCAGGACCTCCTGCACGGTCTCCTCGTTGTTGTGGTCGATCACGACCTTCGAGGGCGCGAGCCCGTGCTCCTCAATCACGTCCATGGAGCGGGTGGTGCCCCGCTTCTTGTCGCGATGCGGCGTATGGATCATGACCGGCACCTCCAACTCCTTGGCCAGCTCGAGCTGGAGGCGGAAGTATTTGTCCTCGAGGTCGGTCTGCTCGTCGTAGCCGATCTCGCCGATCGCGACCACGCCCTCCTTCAAGGCAAAGCGCGGCAGGATCTCCATGACCCCCTCGGCCAGCTCCTCGTTGTTGGCCTCCTTCGAGTTGAGGCCGATCGTGCAGTAGTGGCGGATGCCGAACTGGCCGGCGCGGAAGCGCTCCCAACCGACGATCGCCGAGAGGTAGTCGATATAGGTGCCGACGTGGGTGCGCGGCTGGCCGATCCAGAACGCGGGCTCGATCAGGGCCACGATGCCGGCCGCAGCCATCGCCTCGTAGTCGTCGGTGGTCCGCGAGATCATGTGGGTGTGCGGATCGATGAACATCATGCCTGGTCTCCCACAAGCGCGCGCCGGTCCGAAGAGGCGCGCCGCCGCCGATGTCAAGACGCTGGGCCGAGAGTATCCCAGGTCAGCGCACCCCGCTCAACCGCTGCCGCGAGGTCGGGGGCGCCGGCCAGGAGCTCCTTGGCGCGGGTTGCCGGGCAGGCGGCGAGCGCCAGCGCCGCGGCCTTGCGCTCCATCGCGGCGCCGGTCGCGAGCACGCGCTGCAGATCGGCCAGCGCCTCGGCGTCGGCGAAGGCGCCGACGCAGCGCCACAGCTCCGGGCTGACCGGCCGGCCGGCGGCCCAGCGCTCGTGCGCGTAGTCGCAGAGCATGCGCGCGAGCGCCGGGTTGGCGCGCTCATCGAGGCCCTGGATGGGCCCGAGCGTGGAGCCCACGAACAGCGCCTTCAGCACCATGTGGTTCCAGCGGTTCTCGGAGAACTGCTCGCGCGGATAGGGGTTGCGATGGGCCACCGCCTCGAACACCGCACGCATGTTGGAGCGGGTGCCTTCGGCCGCCTGCGCCTCGAGCCGCTCCGGATCGGGATAGAGCGGCAGGCCGCGGTAGAACGCGATCGCCTCGACGACGTCCGCGGTCCGGCAGAGCTGCATGAAGCGCGTGGCGAAGCGCTCGCCGCTGCCGCCGGCCACCAGGAGGATCAGGATGCGCGCCGCCTGATCGACGCTCCAGCCACGCGGGTCCCAACCGGCGCGGGCGGCGCTCGCCTGCGCCAGGTCGGCTTCGACGAGGTCGAGATCGGGCCGGCCGAGCTTGCGCGGCACGAGGCCGAGCGAGACGTACAGGTCACGGTCGCCAGCATCGGCCGCGAGCTTCGAGAGTTGTTCCCCGAGCCACGCAGAGGCGGCCGCCGGCAACTGCCGGCGCAGCCAGAGGTTCAGCAGGTCGGAAGCCGTCGGCAAAGGGCTTACTCCGGTGTCCCAGCCGTGCCGTGGGCCGGGAGGCAGAGGGGCGCTGGCCATAAGGTCAGCCAGCGCCCCCGCCATCACGAGCTCAGCTCGCGTTCCTGCTCGCGCAGGTTACATGGCCTTCTTCTTGATCGTCCAGATCACGCCCGACTTCGGCGTCGTATAGAACGGCGTCGGCTTGGTGAAGTCGCCGAACACCTCGCCGTAGTCGACCACGTACATGATCTTGCCGTCGTTGGAGAAGACCACGTCGTTCGGCCGCTCCAGACCGCCCCGGTTCTCGGGCTTCTGATAGGCGTTCGGGCCCATCTCGATGTTGCGGGCGAAGTACGACCACTTGACGCCGGTGGGCTCCAGGAACTGGACCTGGAGGACTGCCGGCCAGGTCGGCGTCAGGCTCTCAGGACCGGTGTCGAGAATGCCGTAGACCGCCCCGTACAGGTCGTTCTGGCTGCTGAAGTCGTTGTTGCTCCAGGCGATGCCGTCGATCGGGTTGTTGGTGTCCCACTCGAGCACCGGGTTGATGTAGCCGTTCGGGTCGGGGTTGGCGATGATCAGCGGCACGCCGCGGTTGCCGTCGACGTGCTTCTGCAAGTGGTAGGGGTAGACCTGGCGGGATGAACGGCTTGTCGCCGATGTAAAGGTTGCGGATAGGGGCGCAGCACCGGGTTGCCCCGATAGAAGTCCCAGCCATAGCGCTTGGTGTTGACGAACAGCATGCCCTCCTTGTCGGGGAAGCCGCCGTCCTGCCCCTTCTCGGTCACGATCCAGAGCTTCTCGGCGCCGTTCGCGATCCGCCGGTTGCCGAGGTCGTTGGCGCCGTTGTCGGAGACCGCGAGCGCGTTCTCGAAGCGCGAGCCCTTGGGCCCGAAGGCGACGCCCGACTGGTTGCGGAAGCCGAAGGCGTAGACCTCCATCTTCTCGTGCGGGTAGATGCCGTCGGACCCTTTGTCGTCCGAGCTTGACCCGCATGATCGAGCCGCCGCAGGGCACCTGCGCCTTGATCTTCATGCCGGGCTTGGCCGGCACGCCGACCGGCAGCAAAGCGCCGGTCATGCGGCCGTCGGACGACATCATGTTGAGGCCGGTGTGGACGATGTCGCGGCACATCGGGTCATGCGGCGTGGTGCCGAAGCCGTCCTTGGTGCTTGACCCAGAACGGATCGTTCGGGATGTCGGTCCAGCCGTGGTTGTCCGGATCGGCGAAGCCCGAGTTGCTCGGGAACCCGAGCGCGAAATAGAGATAGCCGTCCTTGCACGTGACGCCGCCGTTGCGGTGGTCGCCGATCGGCAGGTCCTTGATGATCAGCTTGGGCTCGCTGTTGATGCCATCGACCTCCCAGATCTTCTCCGCATACTCCGGCACATAGATCTTGTGGTTGTCGGGGCAGTAGGAGAGCTCGTTCATCGCGGTCGTGAACTTGTCGACCCCGATGTCCTTGATGAACTTGCCGTTCTTGTCGAACACTTTGATGCGTGCGGATTCGAACTCGTCGGCGACCGGGCTGCCGAGCAGCGGCGGCGAGACCACGACCCAGAGATTGCCGTCGCCGTCGACGGTGGCCGCCGATGGCGCGTTCAGCCCCTTGACGAACACGCCGACCTCGTAGCCGTCGGGCACGACGACCTTGGCCGGGTTGGGCTCGATCGCCGTGCGCTTTGCCCAGCCGCCGGAGTTGCCGCTGCCGGCCGCGGCGGTGGTGCCCATGTCGGCATAGGCCAGCGAGGCCGGAAGCAGCAAGGCTCCAGCCGAGAGCGCTAGACAGGACCAGATTCTCATTACGTCCCCCTGCGATGGACGGCGACCAGGCGTCGCCGCGTTTTTTGGTCGCGCAGATTGCTCAGTAGGTCGGCAGGGTCCGGATGAAGGCGATCACGTCTTTGATGTCCTGGTCGCTCAGCGTCGACTTCCAGGACGGCATAAAGCCGCTCTTCCCGACCGCGGCCCCCCCTTCCGTGATCACTGTATACAAAAAGCCGTCGGGGAGGAACTCGATATAATCCTTTTTGGTGAGATTGCCGATGTGCGGCATGAAGGTCTCGCCCGCGCCGCGTCCGTCCGGCCCGTGACAGCCCCGACAATAGCGCTGGAACAGCTGGTTGCCGTGCTCGGCATCGCCGCCGGTGAAGTGCTCGACGTCGGCCAGCGCCTGGTCGTGCGGGATCGGATTGGCTGGCGCCTGCCCGGCCGGCGCCTGATCGTTCTGCGCGAGCGCCTGGCCGGCCGCGAGCCCGACCAGCGTCGCCATCCCAGCCCATGCCATGACCAGCCTCCACCCCATGCCCTGCCCCCGGTTGCGGTGTTGCCTCTGGCCCGAGCTTAGACGGGGGCGCGGGGTCCGCGGCTAGTTGGAAAAGTTGGGGCTCTTCAGATAGGCGGTGATCGCCATCCGCTCCGCGTCGGTGAACACGTCCTCCCAGGCCGGCATCTTGCCGTAGCCATAGGTGATCCGGGCGTAGATGTCATCGGGGGCGAGCGGCTTGGGCTTGAGATGCGGCGCCTTGCCGGGATAGGCGAGGTGGCCGTGGCAGAGCGCGCATTGCTGCTTGAACAGTTTCTTGCCGAGCGCGACGTTGGCCGGGTCGGCGAGATAGGCATCGGTGAACACCGGATCGGCCGCGGCGCCGCCCGCCGCCAGGGTCAGGAGAACCGGGCCGATCGCCGCCAGCGCCAGCGTCAGCCGCCCGCCTGCCCGCCGGCGCGGGCCGGCGCGGGAAAAAAGAGGGGCGGCGGCGCCGCGCCGGCGCGACCACCCCTCAAGCAAGAGGAGAACTACTGCTGCAGTCATGGGGTGGCGGGACGGATCCGATACACCTTGTCGAGGCCGCCCACCGGGCCGGTGGTCACCGAGGTCAGAACGTAGACCTCACCAGCCGCGTCCTGCCCGAAAGCGAGGACGTAAGGCAGCGGACCCTGCATGTTGGCGACCGTGACATGCTCCTTGGTCCACTTGCCATCGCTGCCCTTCGTCGCCACGAACAGCTGGCCGTTCATGGCCCCGAAGGTCTTGCTCCAATCGCCGAAGAAGTACTTGCCGTCCCAGTCCTTGACGCTGCCGCGGTAGACGTAGCCGCCGGTGATCGAGATGCCATCGCAGCCCTGGGGCTTGGCCGTGCAGTTCTTGTACTCGAGGATCGGCGGGGTGATCCCGCTCTGGTCGCAGCTGTCCGGATGGTTGTTCGGCGCCATCAGGTCGAAGCAGTGGCTGGCCTCCATGCGCCGCCAGCCTGCGTTGCTGCCCTTGCCGACGACCACGATCGACTCGAAGCTGTTCTGCCCGACGTTGCCGCAGAACAGCTGGTGGTCGCCGCCCATGTCGAACGAGCAGCGCCAGGGATTGCGCAGGCCATAGCCGTAGATCTCGTGCATCGCCTGCTGATCGTTGACGAACGGGTTGTCCTTGGGGATGGCGTAGTTGTGGCCCTCGGACGCGTTGTTGACGTCGATCCGCAGCATCTTGCCGTGCAGGTCGGTCAGATCCTGGCCGTTGCCGAACTCGACGTTGTGGCCGATGCCCCAGTCGTTGGCGTAGCCGCCATCGCCGGTCGAGATGTACAGCATGCCATCGGGCCCGAAGTTGATCGAATGGCCGTTGTGGTTGAACTGCGGCCAGTCGATCGCGGTCAGGATGTGCTCCGAGGTCACGTCGGCGACATTGGCGTCGTCCTTGGAGACCGTGTACTCGGCGACCACGTTGGTATGGTCCCACCAGAGCTGCAGGCCCGGATCGCCGTGACCGTTCAGGTAGGTCGAGTAGGCGATGTAGAACTTGTGATTGTGGGCGAAGTCCGGGTGGAAGGCGATCCCGAGCAGGCCGCGCTCATCGAAGTCCGAGAGCTGGTGCACGATCTTCTGCCGGATGTCGAGAAACGGCTCGTCGAGAAGCTCGCCGTCCTTGGTCAGGATGCGAACCCGCCCCGGCTGCTCGATGATGAAGCGGCGATCGTCGCCGGCCGGCTGCACCAGAGCGAGCGGCGCGCTCAGTCCCGATGCCACCTCCTCCAGCTTGACCGTCATGTCGGCCTTGGCAGGCGCGCTGATCGCGCTCAGCCCAAGCATCAGCGCCGACGCTGTGCCCAGATAGTGCGTGCGCCGCATTCGTATTGCCCCCCGTTTTTCGCGCAACCGCTGCGCCCTTGATTAGCTGCGACGAACTAGCACCACAGAAATTGTTGAGCAGCAACCGGATCATCAGTTTTTAATCTGGCACTTAGCTTTCTTTAATCTTGGCGGTTTTTGATCACGTGCCGGCGACCCAGCGCTGCAGGGCGAGGGTGAGCAGGAACCCGCCGACCGCAAGGCCGGCGACGCCGTGGTCGCCGGCGCCGGCGATCAGGAGCGCATCGAGGAGCGAAATGCCGGCGATCAGGCAGATCACCGCGCGCGGCACGTCGCCCGGCCGGCGGCGCTTCAGGAACCAGAGCGCGACTCCGATCCAGGCGACGAAGATCAGGAGCAGGAGGGCGCTCGCCGGGCCTTCGGTCGCGATCCTCAGGCCATAGACGACCGGCGCCGCGAGAAAGAGGAGCGGCCAGAGGTTCTGGACCTCGCCCAGCGTCTCCTGCTTGGCGACGTAGGTGAGGCCGATCAGGTAGCAGAGCAGCAAGAGCGCGCCGATCAGGAGCGGCGCCGGGAGCTCGGGCGCGATCGCGAGCCCGGCCGTGAGGTAGACCAGCATCCGGCAGATGCCCATCAGCACCGGGCTCAAGGGGTTGCCCTTGTGGCGCCGGTTGTAGAGCACGATCGCCGCGCCGAGCCCGAGGCCGCCAAACACCGGGCCGATGCCGGTCGCGGCCGGGACGCCGTAGCCAACCCAGAGCAGCACGCCAAGGCCGAGCGCCATCATCCCGAAGCCGGCCGCGAACACGGTATCGGCGCTGACCAGGCCCGCCGGGATCGGGCGCTCGGGCCGCTCGATCGCGTCGATCCCGGCATCGAAGGCATCGTTCAGATACATGCCGGCGACGTAAAACAGGGACAACGCCACGAGCAGCGGCAAGGTCCGCGGATCGAGCGCGTGACCGCCCGCCAGCACGATGCCGGCCAGCGTGTTGGTCCAGACGGTCGGCAGGTTGGAGACGCGGCCGAGCCTGAGCGCGACCTGCCAGCTCATGCCCGCAGCTGGTCCAGGGTCCAGGCGAGCTCGCGGGCGATCGCGCTCGCGATGCCGGCCTCGCGGTAGCGCACGGGCAGCACGTCCCAGGTGTAGGTCTCGACCTCGAGATGCGGCGAGATCGGCGCCTGCCGGTGGAGCGCCAGAATCTGGCGGAGGAAGTCCTGCGTGGTCGAGAAGTCCTGCAGCTGGTCGAGGAAGATCGGGACGTGAAAATGCACCCGCCATTCGGCGCCCTGGCTCGCATCCAGGGTGGCGAGCGCCTGCGGCAGGTCGAGGTGGCGGGTCAGCCGTCCGCCCGCCCGCGCGACCACCTGGTGCAGGTAGACCGGCTCGTCGAACGGCCGCAGCTGCCGGGCGGTCTCGGGCCCGACGCTGGCGATCTTGAGGGCCGCGCTCAGCTGCAGCTTGGGCACGGCGATGCCGGCGCCTCGCAGGGCCTCCAGACTGCCCGCCGGGTCCTCGAACTCGACCGCGGCATGACAGACGTCGTAGCAGACGCCGAGATGGCGCCGGAGCGCCGCCTCGGCCTCCCCGCTCGCAAGGCCGGTGAGTTCGCGCAACTCACGGACCGCCGCCGGCCCGAGCAGATGCTCCTCGAAGAAGGCGATCGTCTCGTCGATGGTCTCGAGCAGGCAGTAGGGCTCGGGCTCCAGGGCGAGCGCGATGGTGCGCCCGGTACGTTCGCGCAGGCGCACCAGGTGGGCCGCGTGCCGGATCAGGTTGCCGGCGATCCGCTCGACCACCCCCGGCGCCTCGGCGATCGGCTTGAAGGTCCCGGGCACCGTGCTGACGCTGCCGTCGAGCGCCGGATCGTCCGGGAGCAGCTCGGCCAGCAGATCGGCCAAAAGATCGGTGTAGGCGAGCCGTTCGGCATGCTGCCAGTCGGGCTGATAGACCTGCTCCTTGACCCGGACGCCGTGAAACGGGCCGTAGGGAAAGCCATTGATCGTGAAGACGTAGAGCCCGTTGGTGCCGAGGAAGTCCCGAAGCTCGGCCATGGCCGCGGGCTCGCGCAGCGCCTCGGCGGCGATCGCCGACAGCCGGAGCCCGACGCCGAAGTCGCGCCCGGCCGCCACCTCGGCTTTGATGGCCGGCAGGTGGCGCCGCAGGTTGGACAACACCTCCGGCCAGGTCTCGCCCGGATGGATGTTGCTGCAATAGGTCAGGTGCGCGGCGTCGGCATCGGCCCGACTCGTGGGGGCGAGCTTCATGGCGTCCGGTCCCGCTCCTGAAGCCAGATCATGGCAGCGCGCATGCGGCTCTCGTCGATCTCGTGGACCTCGACGCCGCGGCCGATGCCCTCGAGCAGGGTCACGGTCAGCTCGCCGCCCAGATGCTCGCGGAACTCGCGCAGACCCTCGAGGATCGCGAGGCTGCCGTCCTGCCTCGGCAGGTCGAGCGCCGGATGCCAGAGGCGAAAGCCCAGATGCTCGAGCAGGGCGCAGATCCGCTCCTCCCCGCCCGCCGCGAGCAGGCCCGCCAGCACCGAATAGCGGGCATCGAGCGCCATCCCGATCGCGACCGCCTCGCCATGGCGGACGTGGTGCTTGGTCAGGCTCTCGAGCTTGTGCGCCGACCAGTGGCCGTAGTCGAGCGGCCGCGCGCTGCCGGTCTCGAACGGGTCGCCGCCGTGGGCGATCTGATGCATGTGCAGCTCGGCGCAGCGCCGGATCATCGCCGCCATGGCTGCGCGCTCGAAGGTCAGCAGATCGTCGGCATGGCGCTCGAGCCAGGCGAAGAACGCACCGTCCCGGATCAACGCCACCTTCACCGCCTCGGCGATGCCCGCGATCTTGTCGCGGGGCGAGAGCGCCGTCAGCAGCTCGAGGTCGTTCAGGACCGCAAACGGCGGCGCGAAGGTGCCGACGAAGTTCTTGACGCCGTAGAGGTTGACCCCGTTCTTGACCCCGACGCCGCTGTCGTCCTGGGCGAGGACGGTGGTCGGCACCCGGATCAGGCGCACGCCGCGATGGGTCACGGCCGCCACCAGCCCGACCGCGTCGAGCACTGCCCCGCCGCCGATCGCGATCACGTAGGAATGACGGTCGATGTTGTGCTCGTGCAGGCGCTGCTGCATCTGCTCGACGAAGAACAGCTCGCTCTTGATCCGCTCGCCGCCCGGGACCGGCAGGGGCGGGCAGACCAGCTGCATGCGCCGGGCATGCGTGCGGGCGTAGCCCTCGATCTCCTCACCGAGCCCGGGCCGGCTGGCGAGCAGGCCGTCGTCGACGAACACCAGGCAGCGGTGGCAGCGCTCTGGCTCCAGCCTTCCCAGCGCCTCGATCAGGGCCGGATTGCCCGGGTCGAACAGCCGCTCGGTGAAATAGACCGGATATTCGAACGCGACCGCGAAGCGCTGCACGTGCACCGCGGTCTGAGCGTCTTCAGCCTTGCCGGGCTGGGCCACGCGAGATTCTGGAGCCATCGGACCTTTCTTTCGCCTGGACGATTTTCGCCCTGCCTGCGGCCCGGTTACCGGGCCGGGGCGTCTCCCTCGATGACAACATAGTCCGAAAATGGCAAGTTGTCCCGACCGACTTGTCAAATGCGGCCGGGATTGCGCATGATGAGGGTTGGATGAATACCAGCCGGCATGCAGCATCCGGCCGGGAGATGGGCCCGTGCGTACGGTCAATGGTTGCTCGTGCGTGATGCTCGCGGGGTTCGCCCTGGTCCAGTACAACGACCCGGACGCGATCCTGTGGCTCCTGATCTATGCGATTCCGGCGATCTGGGCAGGCCTCACCGCTTTCCGGCCGGAGCGCCTGGCGCCGCGTGCGCCCGTGATCGGCGCCTATCTGGCCTGCCTCGCCGCCGCCATCGCCGGCAGCCTCTGGTGCTGGCCGGCGCTGCCCGCGGGCTGGATCCACATCGAGACCGAGCGCGAGAGCCTGGGCATCATCATCGCGACCCTCGTGCTGGCGCTGGCCGGCCTCTCCGGGTGGGGTCGCCCCTGGCAGCCGGCCCCCCGGCCCTGACCGGCGGACCGCCGAGGCGTCCAGCAGTGGTCGGCCTCAAACGCGCCCGGACGGGTTTCTACCACAGGTATCTCTTCAGGCCCGCGAGGCCCTTGGGCGCGAAGATCATGACCAGGATCAGCAGCGCGCCGAACATCACCAGCCGCCAGGCCTCGAGCTCGCGGAAATACTCCTGGACGCCGATCAGCAGGAAGGCCGCGAACAGCGAGCCCCAGAGCGTGCCGCGGCCGCCGACATAGGCGATGGTCAGGACCTCGACCGTACGCGGCACGCCGAACTCCTCGGGCGTCGGCGACAGGATGCCGAGGTAGTGGGCGTAGAACGAGCCGATCACGCCGGTGAAGCAGCAGGCGACGGTGAAGTTGATCAGCTTGTACTTGGTGGTGTTGAGGCCGAGGCTCTCGGTCGCCAGCTGGTCCTCGCGGATCGCCTTGAAGGCGAGCCCGATCCGGGAGCGGACCAGAAGGTGCATGAGGACCATGATCACCGCGCCCAGCATCAGCAGCAGATAGTAGTAGGCGAGCAGGCGGCCGCGGGCGAAGTCGATCCCCAGGAGGTTGGGGAACGGCGCGACCGCGAGCCCGAGCATGCCGCGGGTGTAGTTCGGGGTGTTGGAGATGGTGAAGCGCAGCGCCTCGGCGACGAACCAGGTGGTGAGGCCCAGATACAGGCCGCGCAGCCGGAGCGTGATCAGGCCGGTCAGCAGGCCCATGAGGCCGCCGCACAGGCCGCCGATCAGGAGCCCGAACCACGGGCTGATGCCGTAGTGGAAGGAGGCGAGCGCCGAGCCGTAGGCGCCGGCGGCGATGAACCCGGCGTAGCCGAAGTTGGCGAGCCCGGCGTAGCCGATCATCAGATCGTAGATCGCGCCCAGCAGGCCGAACATCAGCGCCGAGATGAAGATCGTCGTGATATACGGATGATTGGCCAGCGGCGGGACCAGGATCAGGAGGCCGACCAGCGCCGCCACCTTGAGTGCCCGCGCCGGCGTCGATGACCCGAGCGCGCCGGCGGCGAACGTCGTCACGGTCGCTCGCCCTGCGCCGTGAACAGGCCCTGCGGCCGCAGGATCAGGACCAGGATGATGATCAGCGGCGTGATCACGCTCTGCCAGCCGGCCGACATGAAGAAGACGGCGTAGGCCTCGACGACGCCCAATAGGAACCCCGCCGCGATCGCGCCCGGGATGTTGCCGAGCCCGCCCAGGATCACGACCGCGAAGCTCTTGAGCACCGGCTGGGCGCCGACCGTGGGGAAGGCCGGGAAGATCGAGATCAGCATGGCGCCGGCCATGCCGGCCAGCGCCGCGCCGATCGCGAACGCGATCGTGTAGATCCGGTTGATGTCGATCCCGAGCGTCTGGGCCGCCTCCGGGTGCTGGGCGGTCGCGCGGATCGCCTTGCCCATGCGGGTGAACTTGACGTAGGCGGCGAGCAGCAGGACCACGACGCAGGCGAGCGCCAGGATCACGAGACGCTCGTAGGTGATCGTGACCTCGCCGAAGGAGACGCTGCCCGCAATCAGGGTGCTGACGCCCCGCCGCTCGCTGCCGAACAGGATCAGCGCCAGGTTCTGCAGGATCACCATCAGCCCGATCGTGAGCACGAAGGAGTCCAACAGCCAGTCGCGCCCGGCGCGCCGGCGCAAGGGCTCGATCAGGCCGCGCTCGATCACCACCCCGACCACGAACAGCGCGACGCCGGCGGCGGCGACGCCTGCGACGAACGGCAGGCCGAGCACCGCGGCGACGAAGTACATGACGTAGGCGCCGAGCATGAACAGCTCGCCATGAGCGAAGTTGACGATCCCGAGAATCCCGAAGATCAGCGACAGGCCGATCCCCATCAGCCCGTACATCGCCCCCCGCACCAGACCCTGGAAGATCAGCTCGGACAGCACCGCCGGGTCGGTCAATATGTTGAGATCGACCATCACAGCCATTCCCGGATGATGTCCTCGAGCCGCGCCTCGAAGTCCTGCTGGGGTCCGTGGTGACTGTTCTCCCCGAGATTGAGCACATAGACGTAGTCGGCGATCTCGATCGACTTCTTGACGTTCTGATCGACCACGACGATCGTGAACTTTTCCGCCTTCAGCTTGGCGATCTCGTTGTAGACCAGGTCGACCAGCTTCGGCATCAGGCCGACCGAAGGCTCGTCCAGAAGGAGCGTGCGCGGCCGGGTCATGGTCAGGCGCGCGATCTCCAGCATCCGTTGCTGGCCGCCCGAGAGGGCGCCCGCCGCGTGCCGGCGCCGCTCCTTGAGCTCGGGGAAACGCGCGTAGACCTCGTCGAACGCCTGTTGCAGCGCCACCCGGTCGCGCTTCAGGATCCAGCCGCCGAGCTCCAGATTCTCCTCGACGGTCATGGCCGGAAACACGCTGTGGCCCTGGAGCAGATAGGCGATGCCCTGGCCCAGCATCGCCTCCGGCGCCAGACCCCTGATCGAGCGCCCGTCGTGCAGGACATCGCCCTCGGTCGGATGCAGATAGCCGTAGATGGTCCGCAGCAGCGTCGACTTGCCCGCCCCGTTCGGGCCGATGATCACGGTGACGAGGCCATCCCGCGCGACGAGGTCGACGCCCTTCAGGATCGGCACCTCGCGCGTGTAGCCCGCGACGATGCCCCGCGTCTCGAGGCTCATCGCATCATGACGCCCCGGCGGAGCAGCTGACGCGTTCTGACCATTGACCAGGCCTCCGACTCCCCGGCCGGCCCGGGGGTCGCATTCTCCAAGCTGTAGGGGCCCGCCGGGCCGCGGTCAACACGAGCCAAGCTGCGGGCCGCGCCAGCCGGGCCACATGAGGGAGACCCTCGACGAGAGGCACTTCAGTGGCCGAGGTAGGCCTCGATCACCGCGGGGTCGCGGCGGACCTCGGCGGGCGGGCCGAACGCGATCGTGCGGCCGGCGGCGAGCACGGTCACGGTCGCGCACAGGCGCATGACCTGGGGCATCTCGTGGCTGATCAGGAGGAAGGTCTTGCCGCGGTCCCGGTTGAGCGCGGTCACGATCCCGGTCAGGCGCTCGATCAGCGCCGGGTTGATGCCGCCGAACGGCTCGTCGAGCAGGATCAGCTCGGGGTCCGCCATCAGCGTGCGCAGGAACTCGAGCAGCTTCTTCTGACCGCCCGAGATCTCGACCGCGACCTGGCTCTTCAGGTCGGCGAGGCCGGCCAGCTCCAGAAGCTCGAGCGCGCGGCGCTCCGCCTCCCGCCGGGGCATGCCCTTGGGAATCGTCGGCACCACCAGGTTGTCGAGCAGGCTCATCTCGTTGAAGGTGCGCGCCACCTGGAAGGTGCGCCCGAGGCCCCGACTCGCGATCTCGTTGAGCTTGCGATTGGTGATCTCCCGCCCCTTGAACGTCACGCGCCCGCCGCTCGCGGTATAGATGCCGTTCACGACGTTGAAGAGCGTGGTCTTGCCGGCGCCGTTCGGGCCGATCACGCCGTGGATCTGGCCACGCTCGACCGCGAGCGAGACGCCGTCCAGCACCACCATGCCGCCGAAGCGCTTGACCAGCGCCTCGACCGCGAGGATCGGCTCGGCCATGGCGGCGGCGATCAGAGGGGACGGACCGCGGTCCGCCCCCGGCGCCAGATCACGCTTTGAGCCAGGGCGGCGCCTGGAACTCGGCCGCGGCGTACTCGAGCGGCCAGATCACCTTGGCCTTGCCGTCCATCAGCTGGACCATCGGGAAGAAGAAGCCCTTCATGAACGGCCCGACCTCGACCTCGCCCGGCGCGAGCGCGTTCTCGTTCGCCTCCTTGGGGAACTTGTACAGGTTCCAGACCCCTTTGTAGGGGGTATCGTAGATGGTTTTGACCAAGGTGTCGAAGTCGAGCGTGCCGGCCTTGTTCAGGACCTTGAGCGCCATGCGCATGTAGTCGTAGGTGATGCCGGAGGCCGCGATCCCGGGCTCGATCCCGAACTTGTCCTGGTAGCGCTTGACCCAGTCTTTCTGGAAATCGGCGATCACCTGCGGCGAATCGATCGCGACCGCGTAGTTGGAGGCCTCGCCGGTCAGCTGGTACCATTCGCTGAACCAGCCGAGCCCGTGCGCGATCAGGAGCGCCGGCAGCTTCTGCTGGTGGAACTGCTTGACGAAGTTGGATGCGCTGACGTTGCCGGTCGAGGTCATGCCGACCAGGGACACCTGCTGCGCCTTGTATTTGGTGAGCAGCGGCGTGAACTCGGTCTCCTCGAGCGAGGTGACGTCGTAGGGCAGGACCTCGAAGCCGGCCTTGCTCAGGCTCTCGATGATCGCATCACCCCAGCCGCGGCCGAAGTCGGTGTCCTCGACCAGGATCGCGGCCTTCATGTTCTTTGGTTTCCAGGCGCCCGACTCGATGAAGTGCTGCAAGGGCGGGCCGTACAGGCCAGCGAGCTTGGGCGGCGCCGGCCAGCCCTTGAACCAGCCGCGATACTTCTGCGGATCGGTGTTGATCTTCTCCGAGATGAACTGCGACTCGCCGAGGTGGCCGATGTGGACGATCTTGAACGGCGCCTCGGCGTCGATCACCGCCATCGCGACCGAGGAATGCCAGCCGTTGCAGATGAACTGCACGCCCTGGCGGCTGATCGCGTCGGTGACCGCCTTGACCGCCTTCTCCGGGCTCGACTGGCTGTCGATGTAGACGATCTCGACGTCCCGCTCCTGACCGCCGATCTTGAGGGGCAGGTCGCCGTCGGCCTTGGCATCCTCGAGGGCGAGCTTGACACCGTTCTTGATCTCGTCGCCGGTGCGGCTGGCAGGCCCGGTGAACGGTCCCATCGAGCCGATCTTGAGCGGTCCTTCGGCGGCGCCAAGCGCCGTGGTCGCGAGCAGGAACGCGGCGCTGGCGGCGGCGGCGCCACCGGCGGCCTCGATGAAGCCGCGCCGCGACAGCGCCGAGGCAGGCAGCAACAAACCTTGGGTTCGATCGTCGTTGCGCTTGTCCATCCCAGTCCCTCCATCTCCTGGAGTTGCTTCATCCGGGGCGGTGGCTATCGTTGTTGCGGCCCGCGCATGGACCCGTCTCCCCGTCGCCCGCCGCTGGCCGACCGACAATCTGACAAATATCATGGAAGTTGGCTTTGGCGAGCATTAACTGCCAAACTGCGAGACTGCGGCCAAGCGCTTGATCTGCCGAACTCTTTGGGCGGTTGCAGGCAAGTCCTTGTCTGCCAACCGCAACGTTAGCAGCGGCGAGGCGCGAGCTGCCCCTGCCGGCTGCGAGCGTCTGGTCCTCGGCGCAGCTTCAGGCCAGATCGACGAGCGGCGCCGGCGCCGCACCGCGGAGCAGAGCCTTGCGGGCCTGCCACTCGGTGCTGGCCTCGAGCGTCTCGAGAAAACGCACCTCACCGCCCGCGAGCAGGGCGACCGGCAGGCCGTTCCGATACAGCACGCGGTTGCCGGCAAGCGCGGCGAGCTTTGGCCCCGGCGTCAGGATGCCCACGAGGTTGAGCGGGTCGGCGCCGGAGATCGAGATCCAGGCATCGGAGCCCGCCTTGCGCCGGACCTCACGCAGCATGCCGACCGCATCCGGCAGGGCGAACTGCTCGCCCGAGAAACCGGCGACGAACCGGCCGCCCCGGAGGTCCCCGCGTGCCTCGAGCCTGCGATAGACGCGCAGCAGATCGCGCCATGGCGGCAGCCAGTCGGCCTCGCGCTCGAGGAGGCGCCAGAACACGACGCCATACCGGACCAGCAACCGGCGCGCGACGTGCTCGATCGCCTCCGGTTTGACCTGCGGGCCGCTCGGCGCCGGTCGGGCGCGGTGGGCGAGCGCCCATCGCCCCGCATCTTCCATGCCGAACAGCAGGCTGCGGCGCCGACGCCGCCCGAAGGCGCCGGGCTTGCGGCGATCGGACGGCACGAGCAGCGCGCGCAGGCCGCCGAAGCTGTCCGAGGTCACGAGGCCCAACGCGACCAGCTCGGCCAGCGCCTCCTCGACCTGGGAGCGCAACAGGCCGCTGCCTTGAACCAGCTCGTCGAAGAAGGAGGCGCCCTGCTCCCGGATATGGTCGGCAACCGCCTGCGCCCGGGCACTGAGGGGAACGGCATCCGGAACTGTCGAGAGCGAGGCCCAGAGCTGGGCGTGGCGGCGCGCGAGCAGGGTGATCGGCGTGGTCCGCACCGGCGCCGCCGCGCGCTCGCCACCGTTTGGCCGTGCGATGCGCGGTCTGAGCCGCGCCCACGTGATCCGCCCCGCCAGGCATTGGTCATCGAGCCAGCTCGGCTCGTAGTCGGCAAGGCGCGCCGGGAGGATCTCGGTCTCCCAGGCGCCGGCCGGCGCCTCGAAGCCCTCCAGCTGGGCGACCACGACCTCGAGCGCATCCGGACCCTGCATGCGAGCGTCCGCCGCGACGTGCTGCCAGTCCACCAGGAATCGCAGGAAGTCGCGTGCGGCGACCGGCTCGATCTCCGCCCGCAGGCGCTTGACCGTATAGCCGTGGATTCGCGCCAGCAGGCGGCGCTCGCACCATTCCTCCGCGGCCGCCGCCGGCGTGAAGCGGCCGCGGAGCGCAAAGCCTTCGACCTCGAGCGCCGCCAGCGCGGCCGCGATTTCGCCGGGCTCGAGCCCGAGCGGCGCCGCAAGCATTGCACCCGTGACCGGACCCTGGCCCTCGAGCCGACCGCGCAGGATCTCGATCAGCGCGTCCTCCTCCGACCAGTCATGCCCGGCATAAGCGGCCGGGGCGACGATCGCCGGCTCGAGCCTCGCTTCGGGCCAGAGCGCCTGGAACTGCGGCAGGCGCTCGGCGGTGATCCAGAGCGTCGCCCGTGGCATGTGCAACCTCGTCACGCGCCGCTCGCGCGCCAGTGCCGCCAGCCATTCGCTCCAGCCTGGCCCGGCCTCCGCTTCCGCCGTGGACAGGAACCCGAGCCAGACCAGGGCATCGTGCAGCTCGTCGGCATTCGCGGCGTCGGGCCAGGCTTCGCCGCGGACCCGCGCGATCGCCTCCGGATCGAGCCGACCGAGGTCGGAGGCGGCCTCCGGGGCGAGCCAGCGCCGGCTCATCACCGCCTGAGTCCGGCGCTCCTCCAAGGGCGCGTCGTCGAGATAGGCGTAGGGCCTTGCCGAGAGCACTTCGAGGGCGAGCGGCGAGGGCTCGGTCAGATCGCGCGTGACGACGGCGATCGCGCCGGATTCGAGCCCGGTCAGGAGGCGTTCCAGACCGTCGATGTCCATCGCGTCGTGCAGGCAGTCGGCGATCGTCTGGCCGACCAGGGGGTGGTCGGGCACCTCGCGCTCGCCGACCAGGTTCTCGGCGCAGGCGAGCTGGTCGGGAAAGACCGCAGCGACCAGGTCCTCGGCCTCCATGCGCGCGAGCTGGGGCGGTACCTTGCGGCCGCCACGGAAGCGCGGCAGCGCGAGGGCCACGGCCGCGACCCAGCGCCAGCGCGTGATGAACATCGGCGCATCCAGCAGCGCCTGGATCAGCACCTGGCGGACGCTCGCCGAATGCAGGTAGTGCTGGACCTCGGCCAGTTCGAAGCTGTGGGCCGTGGTCAGCGACAGCACGATGTTGTCCTCGGTCGCCGCCGCCTGCAGCTCGAAATTGAACTTGCGGCAGAAGCGCTTGCGCAGCGCCAGCCCCCAGGCGCGGTTGATGCGGCTGCCGTAGGGCGAATGGAGGACCAGCTGCATGCCGCCGACTTCGTCGAAGAAGCGCTCGAGCACGATCTCGTCCTGGGTCGGCAGGCAGCCCAGGACCGCGTGCGCGGCAGCCAGATAGTCGACCAGCTGGGTCGCGGCCGGCTCGTCGATGCCGACCCCATCCATCAGCCAGCGCAGGACCTCGCCGCCGGCAGGGTCGGTCGTCAGGCGCGCTGCGATGTCCGCGCGCAGGCGCGAAACCGATGCCGACAGCTCGTCGCTCCGGCCCGGCGCCTCGCCTAGCCAGAAGGGGATCGTGGGCGCCGCGCCATGCGCGTCCTCGACCCGGACGGTACCGCGCTCGACCCGCAGGATGCGGTAGGACGTGTTGCCGAGCTGGAAGACGTCGCCGGCCATGCTCTCGACCGCGAAATCCTCGTTGACCGAGCCGATCACCTGGTTTTCGGGCTCCAGGAGCACCTGGTAATCGGCGGTATCCGGGATCGTGCCGCCCGAGGTCAGCGCGGTCAGCCGCGCACCGCGTCGGCCGCGCAGCACATGGTTGACGGCGTCGTGATGGATCAGCGCGCCCCGGCGGCCGCGGCGGGTGCTGAACCCTTCGGCCAGCATCGCCACCACGGTCGCGAAATCGTCACGCGCCAGGGCGCGGTACGGCCAGGCCCGGCACAGCAGCCGATAGAGCTCGTCCTCGTGCCACTCGCGCGCGGCAAGCTCGGCCACGATCTGCTGCGCCAGCACATCGAGCGGCCGCTCGGGAATGACCAGACGGTCGAGCTCGCCGCGGCGGACGCTGTCGAGCAGGGCCGTGCATTCGACCAGCTCATCGCGCGACAGGGGGAACAGCCGGCCCCTGGGCGTGCCATCGATCGAGTGCCCCGAGCGCCCGACCCGCTGCAGGAAGCTCGCGATCGAGCGCGGCGAGCCCAGCTGGCAGACCAGGTCGACCTCGCCGATGTCGATCCCGAGCTCGAGCGAGGCGGTCGCGACCAGCGCCTTCAGCGCGCCGCGCTTGAGCCGCTGCTCGGCATCCAGCCTCAGCTCCTTGGCGAGGCTGCCGTGGTGCGCGGCCACCTGGCGCTCGTCCAGGCGCTCGGACAGCTGGCGCGTGACCCGCTCGGCCAGCCGGCGCGTGTTGACGAAGATCAAGGTGGTGCGATGGCCCGAGATCAGCTCGGTCAGCCGGTCGTAGACCTGCTGCCAGACCTCGGCCGACATGACCGCCTCGAGCGGCGAGGACGGGACTTCGAGCGCGAGATCGCGCGCCCGCCGGTGGCCGGTGTCGATGATCGTGCAGTCATCGCCCGGGACGCCCGTCGAACCGGCCCCGACCAGAAAGCGCGCGACCGCCTCGATCGGCGTCTGGGTGGCCGACAGACCGACGCGCAGCAGGTGGTCGCCGCAGAGGGCGGCCAGCCGCTCGAGCGACAACGCCAGGTGAGCGCCGCGCTTGTTCGGCGCCAGCGCATGGATCTCGTCGACGATCACGGTCCGGGTGGTCGCGAGCATCTTGCGGCCCGACTCGGAGCCGAGCAGGATGTAGAGCGATTCCGGCGTGGTGACGACGATGTGCGGCGGGCAGCGGCGCATGCGCTCGCGCTCGGCCGCCGGCGTGTCGCCGGTTCGCACCCAGGTGCGGATCTCGACGTCCGGCAGGCCCATCGCGCGCAACGCCGTGCGGATGCCGGCAAGCGGCGATTCCAGGTTGCGCTGGATGTCGTTCGACAGCGCCTTGAGCGGCGAGACGTAGACCACCTGCGTCTCGTCCCTCAGCTCGCCCGCCAGCCCTTGCCGCAGCAGGGCATCGATCGCCGCGAGGAAGGCGGCGAGCGTCTTGCCGGAGCCCGTCGGCGCCGCGATCAGGGTATGCCGACCAGCCTGAATGGCCGACCACGCCTCAACCTGCGCCGCGGTCGGCGCGGCGAAGCTACGGTCGAACCAGTCGGCGAGCGCCGGGTGGAACAAAGAACCTGGGGTCACGGGTCAGGACCGATGTCGTGGACAGCAAAGTTCGGAATAGCGCAGCTGCGGGCGGGGCCAGCACCGACTCTACCGGCCCATGGCGGCCGCCTGCGCTGAATTCGCGGCTTATCGGAATAAAGGGTTGACGCCTGGCAAAATCAACTCCTTAGATCGGGCCTCGTCACGATCTCAAAGCCGCATCTCGCTCGCTGCCCAATCCCATATCACCGGCAGCACCCCGGCACGCCTGAGCCCGTTCGGCTGCCGCCCGTCGAGGATCGCCTCGACGGTGTCGGACGCAAGGCGGGTAAGTGGCGAGAGCCGGCGGACACTTGGCGGCCATCACCGCGTCGTGACCGGCGGGCGGCGTCTTGCCCCCTGCGGCGATGCGGACCAACTTGAAGCGAACTGCCACAACCGGGACGCGCCATGCGAACGATCTTCGTCAAAGTCACCAACGAGGCGTCGCCTTCATACGCCCCGGTGCTCGCATCGCCGATTACGTCGACGACCTTCAGCATCGAAAGCGTGCATCCGGACTTCATCGACGCCGCCCTGGAATTCGCGGCTGGGGATAACGTCCGCTGCAGGACGGTCCGGCTGCTCGGACCCGGCGAGTCGACGGCGCGCCAGCGGATGGTCGCGGTCGAGCGCATCTCTTGAGCAACCCGTCCAGGGACCCCGGGCCGCCCGGCCACAAGCACCGACCGTCACCTTCGAGCGGTCATGGAGGCGCGGTGATGGGCCGCGAATCTGTTGCAGAGCGCGGGCCGCCGCCGCAGGATCAAGGGGCGCCGACAAACGGCGCCGGCGACCATCATGAGGGAGCGGAGGCAGCGGTGGCCAGCCTTGCCGGAACCGCCGGCCAATCGATCCGAACACAAGGGGGAACCGTCATGACCAAGGACCCAGGGGTGTCAGCTCTGTCGCGGCGGCGGGTGCTGCAAGCGGGCGCCGTGCTTGGGGCCGGCGCCGCGTTCGCCGGCAGCACGAGACTGGTATCGCCCGCGCTCGCAGCCGGCCGGACCCTCACCATCGCCGATGTCGGCGTCGGCGATCCGGGCGGCGACTGGTCGCGCTTCGAGAAGCCGACCGGCAACAAGGTCAACCTGGTCTCGATCGGCAACGCGCCTTCGGCCGTGGTCAACCAGCTGCTCGCGGGCGGCGGCCGGACCACCTTCGATGTCATCAACATCGTCGGCGGCATGCAAAAGCCCCTGGTCGACAACGATCTGATCGTCGAGCTCGACCGCAGCCAGCTGCCCAACTGGCAGAGCGACAGCTACATCAAGCAGTATCTGGCACCCGGCACGCCCGGCTTCGACTTCATCGGCTATGACCAGAAAATCTACGGCGTGCCGACCGTGCTCCAGGGCGACTCGTTCGCTTATCTGCCTGACGAGACCGGCAAGCTGGATTCCTACAGCGCCCTGTTCGACCCGAAGTTCAAGGGGTTCGTCGCACTCGAGGACAACTACACCACCGCCGGCCAGAAGACCGCGCTGTTCCTCAAGCAATCCGGCCAGGCCAAGATCGCCGATCCGGCCGACATGACGCCCGAGGAGGTCAAGGCCGTGATCGACTTCCTGGTCGCGAAGAAGCAGGCCGGGCAGTTCCGGGTCATGTGGTCGAGCTTCGAGCAGGCGGTCAACCTGATCACCAGCAAGGAGGTCAAGGTCATCGACTGCTGGGAGCCGATGGTGTTCGTGGCCAAGGCCAAGGGCCACAACGCGGTCTACGCCGCCCCCAAGGAAGGCTATCTGCTGTGGGCGATGGCCGCCTATGTGGTCAACAATCCCGACCGCAGCGAGGACGACCGGAAGGCGACCTACGCGCTCCTCGATTTCATGCTCGGGCCCTGGTACGGCGCCAAGATCACGCTCCTGCGCGGCTACATGACCAACCCGATGGCGCCTGCCTATGCCAAGGCCCATCCCGACGAGTTCAGCGCCGACGAGGCGGCCAAGATCGCCGAGATCACCACGGGCGTGCAGCGCAAGTTCGAGCAGGGCGGCACCTGGCAGAACCGCTGGCCGACCCACGTCGACGTCTACGAGGAGGAGTGGCAGCGCTTCAAGTCGGCGTGACGTCGCCGACCCGGCCCGGTTTCCGCCGGGTGCGGCTGCCGAGCCGGGGCCAGGCTTGGCGCGCGCTGGTCCTCGGCCTGCCGCTCCTGGTGATCGCCCTGCTGATCCTCGGGCCTCTGTGCATCACGCTCGCGGTCAGCGTGTTCGCGAAGAAGGGCTTCTGGATCAGCCCGGCGTTCACGCTCGACGCCTACCGGCTGTTCTTCACCGGCGTTCGCCTCGAGGTGCTCGAGCGCAGCTTCCGGGTCGCCTTCGCCTCGACCGCGCTGATGCTGCTGATTGCCTATCCAATCGCCTATCTGGTCACGCTCCGGGTGCGGCCGGAGCTCACCCGCGCGTTTCTGTTCCTGTTCGCCGTCCCGTTCCTGGTGAACTACATCGTGCGCACCTTCGCCTGGGCGGACCTTTTGAGCCGGACCGGCGTCGTCAACGCCCTGCTGCTGCGGACCGGGCTGATCGAGCGGCCGCTCGACTGGCTGCTGTTCTCGGATTTCGCGGTCTATCTCGGGCTCGTGACCGCCTACATGCCGTTCATGATCTTCCCGATCTGGCTGTCGCTCTCCGGCATCGACCGGCGCCTGTTGGAGGCGAGCTGGGTTCTGGGCGCGCCGCCACTCGCGACCTTCTGGCGGGTGACCCTGCCGCTCTCGCTGCCGGGCGTGTTCGCCGCGGCCATCTTCGGCTTCGTCGGCTCGTTCGGCGAGGTCGCCGTCTCGCTGATCCTGGGCGGCACCGGCTACCAGCTGCTCGGCAACGAGATCGCGAGCGCGCTGGACGTGCTCAACTATCCGCTGGCGGCCGCGATCTCCACGGTCGCGACCGGCCTGATGCTGGCGCTGCTGGTCGTCTGGTACCAGCTGTTCGACGTCCGGCTGTTCCTCGGCAAGATCGTGGGCCGCGCCTGATGCCTGGCGCGCGCGCCTCGCGCGGGGGGACGATCCTGATCTGGGCAGGCCTCGGCGTGGTGCTGCTGTTTCTCTACGCGCCACTGGTGCCGCCGGTGGTCCATTCGTTCGCGGACACGACCGCCGGCGGGGCGGGCCCGTTCCAGAACTATGCTGCCATCCTCGACGATGCGCGCCTGCTGCGCGCGCTTCGGACATCGCTGGTCGTGGGCGCGCTCGTGGCCCTGATCGCGCCGCTGCTGGCGCTGCTGGCGGCGGAGGCGGTCCGGGTCTGGCGGCTGCCCCGCCTGATCATCGCGATCATGCTGCTGCCGCTGTTCGTGCCGGGCGTCTCGATGGGCCTGGCGACCGGCCTGTTCTTCCAGATCCTGGGCATCAAGCCGTCGCTGCTCACGATCACGACGGTGCAGGTGATCTGGGCGCTGCCGTTCGCCTTTCTGATCATCCTGACCGTGATGGCGAACTTCGATCAGGTCTATCTCGAGGCCGCCCATATGTCGGGCGCCGGGCGGGTACGCGCCTTCCTCGAGGTCGAGCTGCCGCAGATTCACCAGGGCGTGCTGGGCGCCGCGGTCTTCTCACTGATCATCTCGTTCAACGAGACGATCCGCACTTCGGTCGTCCAGGGCGGGCGCAACACGGTACCGACCTACCTCTGGTCGCAGTACCAGCAGGTGGGCTTGAGCCCGCAGCTGTTCGCCCTGATGACCCTGATCATCGCCCTCACGCTGGTGCTGATCGCGCTGGTCGCGCTGCTCGAAGGGCGCCAGCGCCGCGCCGCCTAATCCTCCTCGAGGAGGACGATCTCGTCAGCCCGGAGCCCGATCTTGACCCTCGAGCCTTCGGCCAGCGGCAGCCGCTGCGTGAGCGTCGCGGACAACTCCTGGCCGTCGTCCAGCCGCAGGCGGTAGTCATGATAGACGCCGCGATAGGTGATCTTCTCGAGCCGGGCCGGCAGCGCCAGATCCGCATCCCCCGCCTGCTCGCCGAGCAGCAGGCTTTCGCCGCGCAACGGCGACCGCCCGCGGGCCGGTGCGGCCGTTATCGCCGCGAAGCGGCAGCCGGCCACCCGCGAGCAGCAGCAGGGCGCCGTCTCCGGCCCGCTCGAGATGCCCCTCGAGCACGTTGCAGCCCCGGAAGAAGCCGGCGACGAAGCGGGTGCGCGGGAAGCGGAAGATCCGCTCGGGCTGATCGACCTGGATGCAACGACCGCGGTTCAGGACCGCGATCCGATCGCTCATCGTGAGGGCTTCCTCCTGGTCGTGGGTCACATAGACGAAGGTGGTCCCGGTCGCCGCCTGGATCTTGGTCAGCTCGCCCTGCATCTCGCGGCGGATCTTCTCATCCAGCGCGGCCAGCGGCTCGTCGAGCAGCAAGAGCTCGGGCCGGGGCGCGAGCGCGCGGGCGATCGCCACCCGCTGCTGCTCGCCACCCGAAAGCTGCGTCACCCGCCGGTCCGCGAAGCCCGACAGGCCGACGAGGTCGAGCAGCTCCGCCACCCGCGCCTCGATCCCGGCCCGCTCGAGGCCGCGCCGCCGGAGGCCGTAAGCGACGTTGCGGGCGACATTCATGTGAGGAAAATTGGCGTACTGCTGGAACACCATGCCGAGATGGCGCCGCCAGGGCGGGACCCCGCCCATGTCCTGCCCGCGCAAACGGATCTGGCCGGCATCGGCCCGCTCGAGGCCGGCTATGATCCGCAGCAGCGTCGATTTGCCGGAACCGCTGGGGCCCAGGAAGGTGAAGAACTCTCCGGCCTCGATCGCGAGCGAGACGTCGTCAGCCGGGACCGCGCTGCCGAACCGCTTGCAGACGTGGCGCAGCTCGAGGATCGGCTCGGCCATCAGGCGGGGGTGGCCTCGAGCGTGGTCTCGATCGCGATGCGGACGCCCTCGATCTGCGTGTCCAGCGCCATCGAGGCGAGATCGGCCCGCTGGTGCAGCTCGACCTTGGCCCACTCGCGCATCTTGAGGAGCAGCGAGCTCACCTGCTCGGGCAAATAGGGCAGGTGGATGAAGCCGCAGGGCGACGCGGGCACGTGCTCGGCGCAGGCGCGCAGCGCATGGTACATCAGCGCGTTGCATAAGAATGCGCCGGCGCTGCCGGAGAGTCGCGCCGGGATGCCCGCGGCCAGCAGCCGGTCCTGGATGGCATGGATCGGAAGCCGGCTGCGATAGGCCTCCGCACCGCCCTCGACCACCGGCCCCCGCGTCATGAGCCCGACGTTGTCCGGGATCTCGAAATCCGCGATGTTGACGGCGATCTGCTCGAGACGCAGGGTCGGTGTTCCCGGCCAGAGGCCGAGGCAGATCACGGCGCCGGGCCGGATCTCCTCGATCAGCTGCGCGATGCTGGCGCCGAGTTCGACGTAGTTCACGGGCAAAGTATGTCCGATCACCCGGACGCCGCCGATCTCGGTGCCGGCCAGCCGCTTCACGACCTGCTCGGAGGGATTGAGCGACCGCCCGCCGTAGCTCTCGAAACCGGTCAACAGCATGACGCGTTTCCCTTCGTGCCGCTGGCGCCCTTGATAGTCTACTACGATGCTCGACGGTAACGCTCCAGGCTCGAGCCAACGCCGCCTGCCGAAGATCTGACGCCCGAGGCTGCTCAGGTCTGCTCGCCGGAGGGGGCGGGAAGCGCGTCGGGCAGCGGCTCCGGCAGCTGCGCCGGCACCGCCTGGCGCCGGCCCCGAAACGTCAGGAGCCCCTGCGGCCGGAACACCATCAGCACCATCAGCATGAGGCCGAAGGCGAGCAGCCGGTAGAGCTCGAAGCTCGCGGAAAAGCTCCGGCAGGGCGACGATCAGCACGGCGCCCAGGATCACGCCGAACAGGTTGCCCATGCCGCCGAGGATGACCATGGCCAGGATGTTGATCGATTCGGTGAACATGAAGTTGGCCGGGAACACCGAGTGCTGCCAGGAGGCGAGCAGGCAGCCGCCGACGCCCGCGAACGAGGCGCCGATCGCGAACGCCTGCAGCTTGGCGACGAACACGTTGATGCCCATCGCCTGGGCGGCGGTCTCGTCCTCGCGGATCGCCTGCCACGCCCAGCCGACGCGGGAATCGCGCAGCCGGACCGAGATCAGGGCGGCGAGCGCCAGGAACACCAGGAACAGGAAATAATACTCGGTGTTGTTGTCGAGCGCGAAACCCGCGAACGAGGGCGGGTCGACCCCGATGATGCCGCTCGGGCCGCCGGTGATGTCGATCGGCCGGTCGAGGTTGACCAGGAGCAGATAGACGATCTCGCCGAAGCCCAGCGTCACCATCGCCAGATAGTCGCCGCGCACGCGCAGCGTCGGCGCGCCGATGATCACGCCCGAGACGGCGGTCGTCGCGACCACGATCGGCAGCGCCAGGAGGAACGGCAGATGCAGGCCGAAATGCGGCGAGGCGAGGAACGCGTACATGTAAGAGCCGATGCCGAAGAAGGCGACGTAGCCGATGTCGAGCAGGCCCGCGAAGCCGACCACGATGTTGAGGCCGAGCGCCAGCACGGCATAGAGGCAGATGCGGGCGATCACGCCCATGACGTAGTCGTTGGGCGCGGCGAGCGGTGCCAAGAGGGCGAGCGCCGCGAGGCCGACGAACGCGATGCGCTGCCGGAGCAGGGAGTCCATGGTCAGACGCGCCGCCAGTCGGCAAGCGCCTCGCCGAGCAGGCCCTCGGGACGGAAGGTGAGCACGAGGATCAGGACCAGGAAGGCGATGACGTCCTTATACGCGGGGTCCATGAAGGTCACGGCCAGGCTCTCGATCACGCCCAGCAAAAGGCCCCCCAGCATGGCGCCCCGGATGTTGCCGATGCCGCCGAGCACGGCCGCGGTGAATGCCTTGAGCCCGGCCGAGAAACCCATGAAGAAGTCGATCTGGGTGTAGTAGAGGCCGATCAGCACGCCGGCGGCGCCGCCGAGCGCCGAGCCGAGGAAGAAGGTGGTCGCGACCACCCGATTGACGTCGACCCCCATGATCGCCGCCATCTCGCGGTCCTCGGCGACCGCGCGGATCGCGCGCCCGAGCGTGGTCCGCTTTACGATCAGGTGCAGGCCCCACATCATCAGGCCGGCGACCACCGCCACGACCACGAGCAGCGCCGAGATGTTGGCGCCGAACAGCTGGAACCGCCAGCCGCGCGGGAACAGAAGGTTGGTCATGTAGACCTTCATGCGCGCGCCCTGGCTCAGCATCACCGCATTCTGCAGGAAGATCGAGGCGCCGACCGCGCTGATCAGGGGCCCGAGCCGGGTGGCGCCGCGGGCGTAGAGCGGCCGGTAGGCGAAGCGCTCGAGCGCGGTCCCGAGCAGGCCGCAGCCGAGCATCGCGGGCAGCAGCATCAGCGGCAGCACCCAGATCGGGTTGAGGCCGCCGATCTTGGAGGCGAGCAGCGCGCTCAGGACGCCCCAGCCGATGTAGGCGCCGATCATGAACACCTCGCCATGGGCGAAGTTGATCATGAACAAAACGCCGTAAACCATTGTATAACCGATCGCGACCAAGCCGTAGACGGTGCCGAGTGCGAGCCCGAAAACCAGCTGCTGGGGCAAGATCGAGAGCGTGTTCATGGGACTTCGGACTCGCGCTGTTCAGATCTCGCCCAGGTAGGCGCGGCGGATGTGGTCGGCGCCGAGCAGCGCCTGCGCCGTGTCCTCGGCGACCATGTGGCCGTTCTGGAGGACGTAGCCGCGGCTCGCGATGCTGAGCGCGACCACGGCGTTCTGCTCGACCACCAGGATCGTCACGCCCTGCTGGTTGATCGTCTGGATGATGTCGAACACCTGATCGACGAAGGCCGGCGCCAGGCCCATCGAGGGCTCGTCCATGAGCAGCAGGCGCGGGCGCGCCATCAGGGCCCGGCCGATCGCGAGCATCTGCTGCTCGCCGCCCGACATGGTGCCGGCCAGCTGGTCGGCCCGCTCGGCCAGCCGCGGGAACAGGGCGAACACCCGCTGGCGGTCGGCCTCGATCTCGGCGGGCGGGTCGCGACGGCGGGTGTGGGCGCCCATCGCCAGGTTCTCGAGCACGCTCATCCGGCCGAACAGGCGGCGCGCCTCCGGCACCAGGGCGATCCCGCGCCGCACGACCTGCTGCGGCGGCAGGCCGTCGATGCGATCGCCCTCGAAGCTGACGCTGCCCCGATGCGGCCGGACGACGCCGAGGATGGTCTTCATCGTGGTCGACTTGCCCGAGGCGTTGCCGCCGAGCAGGCAGACGATCTCGCCCTGGCGCACGCTGAGGCTGATGCCCTTCAGCGCCGGGATCGGCCCGTAATAGGTGACCACGTCCCGGAGTTCCAGCATGTGCTCAAGCACGGGCGGCCGCCCGCTTGCCGAGATAGGCCTCGAGCACGGCCGGATGGCTCTGGACCTGCTCGAAGCTGCCTTCGGCGATCTTGCTGCCGTGGTCGAGCGCCACGACCCGGGTGCAGATGCCGCGCACCAGCCGCATGTCGTGCTCGATCAGGAGGACGGCGATCCCGAGTGCCCGGATGCGCTGGATGTCGGCCATCAGCTCGTGGGTTTCCGAGGGATTCATGCCGGCCGCCGGCTCGTCGAGCAGCAGGAGGCGCGGCCGCGCCGCCAGCGCGCGCACGATCTCCAGCCGGCGCCGGTTGGCGTAGGAGAGCGAAGCGGCCGGCTGTCCGGCGTGGGGCGCCAGCCGCTCGCGGAAGAAGGCGAGCAGCTCCAGCGCCTCCGCGCGCGCCCGACGCTGCTCGGCGCGCGCGCCGGGGGTCCCCAGCACGATGGTCGCGAGCCCGCTTCGGGTCCGGCAATGCATGCCGACCAGCACGTTCTCGAGCACCGTCATCTGGTTGAAGCAGCGCTGGTTCTGAAAGGTGCGCGCGATGCCGAGCGCGGTGATCCGGTGCGGCGGCAGCCGGGTCAGGTCGTGCTGCCCGCCCTCGAACAGGATCCGCCCGCCGGTCGCCGGATGCAGGCCGGTGATGGCGTTGAAGAAGGTGGTCTTGCCCGAGCCGTTCGGACCGATCAGGCCGAGGATCTCGCCTTCATCGAGTGAGAGATCGATGTCGCGAAAGGCCTGCAGGCCGCCGAATCGCTTCGACAGCCCGCAGGCCTCGAGCAGAGCCACCCTTGGGCCCGTGCCGCGGCGTCGGACGTGCTATTTGAGGCTGACCGAGCTGATCTGCTCGAACCCCGGCCCCTTGACCTGGTAGATGTAAACCTTGGCGCCCTCGACGTCGCCCTTGTCGTCGAAGCTGATCGGGAAGCCGAGGATGCCCTTGTAGTCCTGGGTCGCGCGCACCGCGTCCCGGATCGCCGCCCGGTCCGGCTTGCCGACCTTCTCGATCGCGCTCAGCATCAGGTTGGTCGCCTCGTAGGCGAGGGGACCATAGGAGCTGACCGGCCCGTACTCGTTCTCGAACGCCTTGGTGAACGCGGTCGCGGTCGGCACCTTGTTGAGGTCCGGCACCAGGAACGAGACGTAGTTGCCCTCGGCCGCGCCGGCCGAGGCCTCGATGTAGTCGACCGGCTCGTACTGGCCGTCCGGCCCGATCATGCGGGTATCGAGGCCGACGTCCGGCAGCTGCTTGGCGATCAGCGCCGCATCCGGCGCCCAGAGGCTGGCATAGATCAGATCGATGTCCTTGGGCAGGGTGCCGAGGATGGCGCGGAAGTCCTTGTCGCCCGAGCGGATCACGTAGCGGGAGACGTCGATGCCGAGCTCCTTGCCCTTCTTCTCGACCTCGTCGGCGACCCCGCGCGGTCCCGTGGTGCCATCGTCGAACACCGCGACCTTCTTCGCCTTCAGCTGGTCGACCGCGAACACGATCCCGGCCGGCCCCTGCAGGTCGTCGCGCGCGCACAGGCGGTTGACCGACTTCAGGCCGCGGTCGGTGACCTTCGGATTGGTGCAGCCGGGGCTGATCATCACCAGGCTGTCCTTCTCGAGGATCTCCGAGACCGGGATGCAGGTGACGCTGGTGATGCCCCAGATCGCGCCCATCACGGCCGGGTCGGCGGCGACCTTCTCGGCCGCGGCGACGCCGACCTGCGGGTTGCCCTGGTCGTCGGCGTCCATGACCTCGATCTTCTTGCCGAGGACGCCGCCCTTCTGATTCCACTCCTCGACCGCGAGCTTGACGGCGTTCGCGACCTCCTGGCCCTGCTTGGCGAGCGGACCGGTGAGCGGCGCGCCCGCCGCGATCTTGATCACGTCCTGCGCCTGGACGGTGCCTGCGGATACGAGCCACGCTATGCCAACGAAGGCAGTGATCAGGCCCGAAGCCATCGATGCCGGCTTTTTCATTGTTGGGCTCCCTTGATGCCACGCGTGCGCAGCATTGCGCCTGGTGAGGTCTTCGGCAAGAACAATTGTGGCTGGCCGGCTTGGCCCGAAAGGGCGGGCGAAGCTCGCTCGCCGGGCTGGACTTGCGCTCTCGGGACGGGCACAACGGCGGTCATGCGGGAGACGATTTTCTACATCCTGTCCGGCTTTTGGACCGGCGCGGTCCACGCCGCGACCCCGGGCCACGGCAAGACCATCGCGGCGGCCTACATCGTCGGCGCCCGCGGCAGGCCGGTCGACGCCCTGATCCTCGGCGTGTTCGTGACCCTCTCGCACACCAGCGGCATCGTCCTGGTCGGCGCGCTCGTCTCGCTCGGCGAGGCCTGGCTGGTGCCGCAGCGGATCGAGGCCTGGCTGGCGCTCGCCATGGGCCTGCTGGTCATGGTCCTCGGCGCCTGGATGCTCTGGATGCAGCGCGACCTGCTGGCGCTGGCGATGGGCGGCGCGGCGGGCGACGGTCAGGGCTACGCGTTGGCGCCGGCGCATGCCGATGTGCATGGCTACGCCCCTGCGCACCTCGACGCCCACGACCACGATCATCACCACCACGACGACCACGATCATCACCACCACGCTCACGACCATCATCACCACCACGACCACAATCATCATCACCACGATCACGACCACCATCACCACGACCATCCTGACGCCCGGGATGAGGGCGCGGGCTGGCACAGCCATGGCTGGGGCACCTACCATTCGCACCGGCTCGATCTGGTGACCGACGCCAGGCCCAAGCTCGTGGTGCTGCTGGCGCTCGGCATCGCCGGCGGCATCCTGCCCGACCCGGCCGCCCTGGCGCTGCTCCTGGGCGCGCTCTCGAGCGGCAAGATCATGCTCGGCGTGGTCACGGTGCTGGTGTTCAGTCTCGGCTTCGCCTCGACCCTGGTCGTGGTCGGCATTGTCGCCGCCAAGGTCGGTCAGAAGATCCTGGAATGGCTGAGCAGCATCTGGGCGGTCCGCCTGCAGGTCGCGACCACCTTCCTGATCCTCGGCATGGGCGTGGTGCTGACGATCGCTGCGAGCTGGCGGCTCGCGGCCCTGCCGGCCTGAGGCCGGGAGACCCTACTTGCGGGCCTGGTCGGCCGGCAGCATGCCCACATAGCCGTGGATGTCGGCATACCAGACGTTGCCGGACGGGTCGACCGCGAGGCTGTAGGGGCGGGCGTCGGGGCGCGGCAGCTTGAAGGTCGCGAGCTCGCCGTCGCGCAGCCGGCCGAGGCTGCCGGCGCGCAGCATGCCGAACCAGACCGCGCCGTCGGCGGCGATCGCGATCCCGCTCAGCCCCGCGTCCTCCTTGGCGACCGTGAAATCGACGAACTGGCCGTCCTTGAAGCGGCCGATGCTGTTGCCGCGGAACTCGACGAACCAGACGGCGCCGTCGGGGGCGACCGCGATGTCGGTCGGCACCGCCTTCGGGCGCGGCAGGCTCAGCGTCTTGATGGCGCCGTCCGGGGTGATGCGCAGCAGCTGGTTGCCCGCCTGCAGGGTCGCCCATACGGTGCCGTCGGCGGCCACCGCGACCCCGTAGGGACCGCCGAAGATCGATTCGAAGTTGTGGCGGGTGAGCTCGCCGTCCTTGATCCGGGTGATGCTGTAGCTGGTCGATTCGGCGAACCAGACCGCGCCATCCGGGGCGACCGCAAGCCGCTCGAGGCGCACCATCGGGGTGTCGATGGGCACGCTGACCACCGCGCCTTCGGGCGTCATCCGCGAGACCGCGCTGGCCGCCATGTCGGTGTACCAGACGCTGCCGTCGGGCGCGGCTGCGATGCCCAGCGGCTCGACGCTCTTGCTCGGTTTCGGCACCTGCTCGAGCCGGCCGTCGCGCACCCGGCCGAGGGCGGCCGCGCCGTCGATCGTGAACCAGACGGTGCCATCCGCGGCGGCGGTAAGCGCGACCGGCATCTGCTCGCGCTGCGGCATCCGATATTCGACGAAGCGGGCGCGCGACCAGCCGTCGGCCAGCCACCACCCGGCGGCGCCGGCGAGCGCCAGCACCGCGAGGCCGACCGCCAGCAGCGCGCGCCGCGAGCGCAGGATCCGCATCATGGCGAAGAGCTGCGGGACACGGGACCGGGCGCGCGCTGGCGCGCCAGCCAGCGCACCAAGAGGCCACCGCCGATCATCAGCAAGAGCAAAAAGGCGAGGCCGCCCGCCAGGCTGACCGGATCGGCCCGGGCGAGCAGGTTGCTGCCCTCGAGCGCGCTGCGCCAGACTTCGGTATAGGGCATCAGCGAATAGACCGCGTACAGCGTCCGCGCGTCGCCCGGATCGCGCACCAGCGGCCCGGCCTCGAGATGGATCGGCAGGTTGGACTCCTGGAGCGCCCAGGAGGCACCGCCGTCGATGCTCCGGTACATGCCCCGCGCGGTGGTCACGACCAGGGTGGTCGCCTTAGCATCCGCGGCGACCCCACGCACAGGCGTCGGCTCCGGGAGCGGCTGGCCGATCGGGCGCCAGGTGACCCCGAGATCGTCGCTCAGATAGATCCGACCAGCGCCCGCGGTCCACAGCCGGCTCGGCGAGGCCGGGTCGAGCGCCACGGTGTCCAGAGGTTCACCCAGTTGATCTGGCGCCCGCGACTGCCAGTGCCGGCCGCCGTCACCGCTCGCCATGAGCGTGCCGTCGACCACCGCGAAGAGGACCTCCGCGGGCGCGGCCGCGACCGCCAGGCTGGTGACCTCGGCGGTCTCCGGGAGCCCGCTGGTCCGGGCGAAGCTCTGGCCGCCATCGTCGCTGACGAACACGCCCTCGCGCCCGGCCAGATACACCCGCTCCGGCGCGCCGCCGAGCGCCAGCGCGCGCGCCGGGAAGGCGCCGTCCGGTGCGTCGGCGGCGGTCCACCGGCCATCGCCGAGCACGAACACTCCGCCCGGCGCGGCCGCGATCGCGCCCGTGCCCTCGGGCCGGAAGGCAAGCGCGAACACCGCGCCGATGATCAGACCGTCCGCCTCGGGCACCCAGCCGCGGCCACCGCTCTCCGAGCGCAGCACGCCGAGATCGGTGCCGAGCAGCAGGCGCGCCGGAACCCGCGGATCGACCGCGACCGTCAGCGCCGCGCTCAGGAACAGCCCGACGTCGGCATGGAGCCAGGTGGCGCCGAGATCGCGGGAGCGGAACAGGCCGCCGTAGGCGCTGGGATCGTGCGCGCTGACCCCGCTGCTCTGCAGCAGCACCGTGGCGATGGCGAACCGAACCAGGAACCGGGGCAAGTGAAGCTTGGGCTCACAAAGTCGGTAAGACGGCGGGGAGCCTCGCGACTCCCCGCCCGCACCTCTGGCGCTCAGCTGTTGGGCTTGCGCGACTTCTCGCCCGGAGCCAGCGTGATCTCGGCCATCCGCGAGTTGTTCAGGCCGACCCAGGAGTTCTTGGTCAGCGGATATTTGTCCGTGTAGGACAGGGGCTCGTGGGCGGACACGCAGTTGTTGTAGCCGCCGGTGATGTTGTAGCACTTCTCGTAGGCCAGGAACTGCTGGACCGTGTCGGTCTGCTGGATGTTGGCCGGCATCCAGTCCCGGATCCCCTCCCACGACGAGTAGGCGTCGGAGCCGAACACGAGCTTGCCGATGCTGGTCGGCACCTCGAGCAGCTGCGAGCCCGCGGTATGCGCGCGGAACGCCGGATGGATCTTGATCCCCGGCTCGATCTCGTACTCGCCGTCGACGATCACCGCCTTGCCGGCCAGGATCTTGCCGTAGACGTTCTCCATGGTCAGCGGCATGTACCCGCAGGCCGGCGTGCGGAAGCAGCCGCCCGGATCGCTGTTGATCGCCTTGATGTGCTTGTTCGGGTAGTTCAGGGCCCACTCGATCGCCCTCAGCTCTTCACGCTGGATGTAGAGGACCGCGTTCGGGAAGTCCTCGATCTGGCCGGCGTGGTCCCAGTGGCCGTGGCCGAGCACGATCTTGGTGACCTGCTCGGCCTTGAAGCCGAGCAGCTCGAGCTGCTTGGGCAAGGACGCCCAATGGTCCGAGCCGGTCATCTTCAGATAGTCCTGCTGTTTCCAGCCGGTGTCGTAGAGCATCAGCTCGTCGCCGCATTTGATCACGCCGACGTTGACCGGCAGGTTGACCTTCTCGACGTTGTTCATCGGATTCGTGCTGCCGGCCACGAACACCCGATCGGGCATGAACGAGCCGAACGGCACGTTCATGAAGGTGCTGCTCTCGACCAGCCATACCGAGCAGACGGGATCCGCAGCCTGGGCGCTGCCCAGGGTGCCAAGCGTACCGAGCGCCGTGACGCCGACCGCCACCAGCGAAGCTACCAGATTTCTCGCCATCGACCCGATCCTCCCCGATCGTTGCCAAAAACACCCGAATGAAACACCGACGGCCGATCCCCCTGGCCGCCGTCGAAAAACTCAATTGGGCTTGTACTCGCCCGGCCAGAGGACATCACCGATCCGAAGGATGTCCTCGGTCGCGTGCTGGCTCATCTGTTGTCCAGCCAGGAGATGCTCATCCTTGCCGTCGCGCACGCCGGTCATCATCTCAGCCGCGGCCTTTGCGTACAGCGTCAGCGCGCCCAGATAGCGGTCCTGCATCCCGGTCATCGACGGCGGCACCTGGAGCTTGCGCACGCGCGCGATGGCCGTCTCGAAGCTGTCCGAGAGCGGCCCGAGCTTGGCCTCCAGCGCCTTGGCATCCTGATCCCCCATCTTGTAGGCGATGCCCGCGAAGCTCATCTCGACCACCGCCAGCTTCACCTCGCTGTGGATCGGCCACAACGCTGCCGCGTAGTCCTCCTCCTCACCGGTCAGCGGCCGCTGTGGTGCAGGTGCTGTCGAAGCCGCCGTCGGCCTGACTTCGTGCCTCGTCAGCTCGCGCTGCACGGCGTAACCGACCACCACGATGAGGCCAAGGACGACCGTCGACAGCAGCAGAACCCGCAACCGTGAAGCCTGGATCAGCTGGCCTCCCCCACGCATCCCCTCTTTATTACAGTCTTGGTAGCCCGGGTGCGGGCGCCTCGTCAATGAGAGACAAAGGGACCTCAGGGAGCTGACCTGGTCTGCGTCCGCTCACATGACGGGCGCGGCGTGGCCCGCCTTCGAGGTCTGCGCCGCGCCCCGCATCAGGATCGCCAGGCGCCGGTCGCGCAGCCGCTGGTGACCGGCGATCGCATCGGGCGCCAGGTCGTAAGCCGGCGCCGGCTCGAGCTCGAAATGGCCGCAGCGGTCCTGGCCGCGCACCAGCGTCGCGCTGTCGGCCCCGACCTCCTGATGGACGTGCGGCGGCAGGTAGCGGATCGCGAAGCCGATCCGCCGGTCGGCGGCGCGGTTCGGATGCGAGCCGTGGAAGATCTTGACGTGATGGAGCGACATCTGGCCCGGCTCGAGGACCAGATCGACGGCGCGGTCCTCGTCGACCTCGACCGCGATCTCCTGGCCGCGCGAGAGCATGTTGCCCTTTGCGAAGGTGTCGGCGTGCGCCACGACCTCGCGCAGATGGGTCCCGGGCACGACCCGCATGCAGCCGCTCGCGGGCGTCGACGATGACAGCGCGACCCAGGCCGTGACCACGTCGCCTTCGGCCTCGAGGCCCCAGTAGGTCAGGTCCTGGTGCCAGCTGATGAAGTCCGGCGTGCGCGGCTCCTTGGTGAAGACCACCGATTCCCAGCACAGAATATTGGGCCCGATCACCGCCTCGACCGCATCCAGGATGCCGGGATGGCGGACCAGCTCCTGGGCAAAGCCGTAGACCAGATGGGGCTTGTGCTTGTATGGCCCCGGCAGGCTGCCGCCGGCCGCGGCCTCGGCCGCTTCGAGCCGGCCGCGAAAGCGCGCGGC
>CAVWPO010000008.1:0-111321 GCA_963756905.1 uncultured Alphaproteobacteria bacterium | reverse complement strand
AGGCCCAGAAGGGGCGGCGCGTCGATCACGATGCACTCATAGCGCTCGCGCAGCTCGCCCAGCAACCAACGTAAGCTCGGCGAGGCGATCAGGCCGGCCGGGTTCCTCGGGGCTGGAGGTCGCCGGGCAGAACGTCGAGGCCGGTCGGATCACCCGATACCACAGCGTCATTCAGCGGCAGACCGTCGGCGAGAACCTCGCCCACCCCCCACGTCGCCCCCACGCCGAACTCACGTGCGATCTGCGGGTGCCAGAGATCGAGATCGACCAGCAGAGTTCTCTTGCCGGACTGGGCGGCCAGCACCGCCAGGCTCGATGCCACCGCCGTCTTGCCCTCGCCGGGCAGCGCCGAGGTGATCAGGATGACCTTGGGCGCCGGCTCGGTCTGATCCATGAGCGTCGCCGTGTACAGGGCGCGGATGCTGGCCGTGTAGGCCGAACGTTGCTTCTGCCGGAGGTAAGCATGCGGCGACTGGCCGGGCGCCAACCCGTTGACCTTCGGCACTAGGCCGAGGCATGGCACCTGCAGGATGCGCTCGATCTGGCGGCTGCTCCGCAGGCTCCTGTCGAGCTGCTCGATCAGCAGGGCGAGCATGCAGCCGAACACCGCCGACGCCGTGAAGCCGACTACGAAAAAAATCTTGGTCGATAGCGTGCTCGGATCCCACGGCACCGCTGCTGGATAGTTCACCCGCGCGTCCGGCTGGAGCAGCCCCTCCTGGGTCTGCGTCTCCTGGTAGCGAGCCAGCATGGTCTCGTAAAGCTCGCGCTGAGCCGTCGCCTCTCGCTCCAGCTCGCGCAACCGCACGCCGGCCTGGCTCGCTGAGGCACTGTTAGACATGGCCTTCTGGAGCTCCTGCTCGACGCTCTGCTCCCGCGTGGTCAGGACCGTCAGCTCGTTCTGTAGGCTGCCGATGATGCGGTCCACCTCCTGCTGAATGCCCGCCGCGAGGCGTGCCTTGGCCTCCTGCAACGCCTGCATCTGCGGGTGCCGCGGGCCGTACATCGTGAGGGCTTCGGCCTCCTTGTCGTGCAGGTCCGACTGTCGTTGCCGAAGGTCCGCGATCAACGGTGAGGCGACCACCTCAGGGATCGAATCCAGACCTTTGCCGGAGGCCTCGAAGCCCCGGATCTGCTGCAGCTTCGCCTGCTGCTCGACCTTCTGTGCACGGGTGTCGATCAGCTCTTTGTTCAGGTCGGCGAGCTGCTCCTCGGCGAGCGCCGTGCCCTTGCTCGCGAACAGCTGGTTATCCGCCTGAAATTGCGCGACCGCCTGCTCCGCCTCGATCACCTCTTGCCTCTGAGTTTGCAGCTGCTCCCTCAGCCACGTGTTGGCTTTTTCCGTGGCCTCCCGCTTCTCGCGCAACTGGTTTGCGACGTAAAGGTCGGCCATGGTGTTCGCGATCCGGGCGGCCTTGCCTGGATCTTCCGAGGTGAAGGTGATCCAGATCGCACTGGAGGAATTGGTCGAGCGAGCAACCGCGAGATCATCCGCAAACATGCCGATTGACAGCTCACGCGCGGCTTCTTCAGGCGATTGGGCAAAAGGATCGGCCGTGGATTCCTCGGGTTCCTGCAGCAAGGCGAGCACCAGGGCCTTGATTCCGCCAGCTGGGTGTGCAGCCAATCTTTACCTGCTTGGACGCGGTACGCGAGCCCTTCGGTGGGCGGATTGAACTCGGGATCGGCATACAGCCGGAGCTGCGCCATGGTCTGATCGATCAGCGAGTGCGAGCGGATGATGTCCACCTGGTTGTCCACCACAACCGTGTCGAGCGACAGGCCCGGCACCACCTGCTCCGCGTTGACGACCCGGCTGTTGCCCGGCTCGACGATCACCGATGCGTTCGCCGTGTACTTGGTGTCGATCATGAAGCCGCCGAGCGTCGCGAGGCCCGTCACCACGGACCATGACCGGAGGATCAGCCGCCGGCGCCGGCGCAGGATGTTGAGCAGCTCGGCGATCGGCAACCCGTCATCCGCGGCGGGCGGCGCCATGGAATACAAGCCGGGGAGCTGATCGCGAGGAAAGCTGGCCATTCCGTCCGATCACAAGGCGCCCATTTTTCCCGGTGCGTGCCTCTGCACCAGCGCATAGGACCCCGTGCCTGAGTGGTCCGATCAGGCCGCGAGGTCGGCACGCATACTACTGGTCGAGCTCGATCGCCGCAAAGCTTTTAAATTTGCAGCGATTTACCTGTCAAAATGGCCGCGGGCTTACCAGAACCGCGAACCGCCTGGTGCCGCTCCGCCTCGCCGGCTCAGTAGAGTTCGGCCGCGTCGTCGCCCATACGCGTTACGCCACGCCTATATCCAAGTTACGCCACGCCTATATCCAGCCCGTGCCGTCGTCCCAGAATGTTTCGTCCTCCCAGCTCTCTCCGACTACGGCCGCCACCGGTGCGGCTACCGGCAAAGGCGTCATGAGTAACATGGGGCATGCGGCGGTGCCCAGCAGGAACGCGCGTCGACTGAAGCGGCCAATCCAGCCCTTTGCGGGCCGGCAATCGGGGTCCCCCGCGGCGCACCGGGCTTCATCCGTGGCAGGGGAGGTCGGGACCAGCACCGCTCGAGCGGTGGTGCCTGGCATCTTGTCGCACATGAGCGGGTCCGTCACCGGCAGGCCACTCCGCTGTCGGGAGCTCGCGAAGATCGCGCGTCCCGCTTTCTGGTCGTCCTACGATAGAGGCAGGCCCGGCGTATCCGCAACAGGAGAGGCTGGTCCAATTTGATGCACCGCTGCGAGCGACCTTTGCCGGCTCGGATTCAGCTACCGGACAGCGTCCGCAGCGCGCTTGCTGGATCTCGGAGGCGGCCGGGCGCCGGGGCAGTTTGCCGCCGCGCTGCCCGCCGCCAAAGCTGGTGATCTCCGATGCCCATGAGGGCATCAAGGCCGCGGTCGCCCGCCTGTTCCGCGCCAGCTGGCAGCGCTGCCGGGCGGGTCGCACTTCATGCGCGACGCGCTCGCCCATGCCAGCAAGAGCGGCCGGCGCGCCGTCTCGGCCTTCGTCGCGCAGGACCGTCCGGCGCCGCCAAGGCTCAATGGCGCCAGGTCGCCGAACGGGCAGAAAGCGGGCCAGCGGTATCAAAATCCCCCGGTGGATCTACGCATCCAGCGCAAAGTGCAGGACAGGCCGCTTCTCAATGAAACCGTTGGTTTGTACCCAAGCGCTTTCGTGGCCCGATCGATCCGGGCGACCGAGCGCCGGACGTCGCCGATCCGGGACGGCCCGTGGCGGAAGTCGCTCTTAGCGCCGGCGAGCTTGAGGATGAGCTGCGCCAGGTCATTGATCGAGGTCTCGAGGCCGGTTCCGAGATTGAAGAGCGCGCCGGGCGCCACGTCCTTAAGACATACATCGACCAAGGCACGGACGACATCACCCACGAAGATGAAATCGCGAGTCTGGCTGCCGTCACCATTGATCGTCAGCGGCGCGCCCGCGAGTGCCTGCCGGGCAAAGATCGTGATCACGCCGGAGTATGGGCTGCCGGGGTGCTGTCGCGGCCCGTAGACATTGAAAAGCCGGAAGGCGGTCCAGGACAAGCCCCAGTTCGAAGCATAGCAATCCAGGAGACGCTCGCTCGCAAGCTTGTTGACCCCGTAGGGCGACAGCGGCCGGGTCGCAGCCTCCTCGGAGGTCGGCAGATCGACGCCATCGCCGTAGACGGCTGACGATGACGCGAAGACCACCTTCCTCACGCCTCTTTGACGCGCGTAGTCCAGCACCCGAGCGGTAGCGCCATAGTTCACCCGAAGATCGCCGAGGGGGTCCTCGACCGACTGCGCCGCCGCCGGCCGGGCTGCGAGGTGAGTGATGGCGTCGAAGCCGGCGAGTTGGGCCGTGACTTCAGCAAGGGGTCCGGCGAAATCCTCGGCGACGTCCGCCTCGACGATCTGGACCCGTTGGTCACCGCTCCAGTGAGCGAGGTTCTCCCGGCGACCGGTGCTGAAATCGTCGAGCACGACGACCCGGCAGCCCGCCGCGACCAGCTGGTCGACGGTGTGCGAACCGATGAAGCCAGCCCCGCCGGTCACGAGCACACGAGAGCCTGGCGTCGGGTGTGTCTGCGCCACGAGCGGAACCCCTGCCCACGAGCCATGGCCTGGGAGCCACCTCCCGGCTCGCCGGGATCGTCGGCGACCCCGGCGCCGGCGTCAACCGTGTCTGCGGCTCGGCGGCCCGGGTTGGGCGGCCTGAGATGACCCCTAGTCTTAGTCTAGTGTCCGTCCACAAAGGTTAACATGCTGAAATAGTTGTGGAAATCCCCGCTTTTTGGGGAGCGGTCTCCGGCGGCTTCGAGTAGGCTTTGGCATCAAGCCACTGATTCCAAAGCACAACCCGCAGCCACCGGAGCCGACAATGCGCCAAGAACGCACCATCCAGGCCAGCATATTCGATCTCTTCGCCGGGCACGAGATCGGCCGCGAGCTGAAGGCGATGTCGGCGTGGCTCGATGACCATCGCGAGCTGCTCCGCCTGGTCGCGACCGACCTGCGCCGACATGGGGTCAAGGAGACCGGGCGCGAGGGCTTGCCGGCGGAGGCGGTGCTGCGCTGCGCCGTGCTCAAGCAACATCGCCAGTTGAGCTACCAGGAATTGGCGTTCCATCTGGAGGACTCGGCGTCGTTTCGGGCGTTCGCCCGGCTGCCCTGGTCGTGGAGCCCGAGAAAGTCGGTGCTGCACAAGACGATCAGCGCGATCCGCGCCGACAGCTGGGAGCAGGTCAACCGGGCGCTGCTGACGAGTGCGCGCGAGCTGAAGCTGGAGCGCGGCCGCGTCGTGCGGCTCGACAGCACGGTGACCGCAGCGCTGGTGCACGAGCCGAGCGACAGCAGCCTGCTCTGGGACGCGGTCCGGGTGATGGTGCGCCTGTTGCAGGCGGCGGCCGCGTTGGCTGGCGGCGCCGGGTTGTCATGGCGCGATCACCGGCGCGCGGCCAAGAAGCGCGCCCGCGCGATCCAATTCACCCGAGGTCGGCCGCGACGGGTTCAGCTGTACCGCGAGCTTCTCAAGACGACCCGGGTGACCTTGGCCTATCTGCACCAGGCAGCGGCGCAACTCGCCAAGACCGCCGACCTGGCGGTCGAGCTCTGGCAGGCCAAGGTGCGCCACTATGAGCCCCTGATCGAGCGGATCATCGCGCAGACCGAACGTCGGGTCCTGGCGGGCGAGCCGGTCGCGGCCGGCGACAAGCTGGTCAGCCTGTTCGAGCCCCACGCCGACATCATCGTCAAGGGCAGCCGCGAGGTCGAGTACGGTCACAAGCTCAACCTGACCACCGGCCGGAGCGGCTTGATCCTCGACCTGGTGGTCGAAGCCGGCAACCCGGCCGACAGCGAGCGCCTGCTGCCGATGCTCGAGCGCCACATCGCGCACCATGGCGAGGCGCCGCGTCAGCTCGCCGCCGACGGCGGCTTCGCCACCCGCGCCAATCTCAGCCAGGCCAAGGCGCGCGGCGTCCGCGACCTGGCCTTCCACAAGAAGCGCGGCCTCAGGATCGAGGACATGGTCAAGAGCCGCTGGGTCTACCGCAAGCTCAGGAACTTCCGCGCCGGCATCGAGGCCGACATCTCCTGCCTCAAGCGCGCCTACGGCCTGGCCCGCTGCACCTGGCGCGGGCTCAGCCACTTCAAAGCCTACGTCTGGTCCTCGGTGGTGGCCTACAACCTCGCCCTCTTCGCGCGCCTCAAGCCCGCCTGAGTCCCCGGGGAAGTAAATCACAAGCTCAAGAGGTTCATCGCTCTCGCCCGAACGCTCGATGTAGGTCACGACCACCGCCAGCTTCGGGAGGACTGTCGGGAACGACCGGAATACGATCATCTCCGGCCCGTAGAAGCCGACGAGTGTTATTTTTTCGCCCTCCTCTCGACGCAGGTCGTCACAAAAGAGGCTGTAGCCATACGGCGAAGGCCATCGAATCATCATGCGCTTGTGGCGGAAGCCGTGCCGCTGGGCAGCGGCCTGGTTAGACCCTCGGTGTCGGTTTGAGTCCCAGATCTGAATATGCTGACGACCGTGCCGGACACAGCGCTGCTGGCCGGTGGTCTCGCTGAGCCCGTGATTTCAGTCCCAGGCCTGTGTATCCTGACGACCTGTGCCTCCGGCTGGCCGCCCGCGCGCGCCTTTGCTGGCCCGGCCAAGCCCTCGACGTCGAAGCTCCTACGGGCAAGCTCGTGTTTCGACACGCGGGACATCTGGTCGAACCAGTGTGCTAGGGAACAAGGATCGGGCACATGACCTCTGGATCGCACTGGAGTGAGGCATTCATCCGTCAGCTCGCCGACAAGGAGCTGCGGGACGAGTATGCTGCCGATCAGGTCCGCAACCATATCGCCCCGAGCGCTGTCTCGCAAGCCGAGAGCGGCACAAACCTCGAATTCTTCTCCTTAGCCCAGAAAAGGATCGTGAACTCACGTTTGCCGGAGCGAACCCCAAGAGGCCGCTGCTGGACCTTGTCTGCCTGAAAGCGGATTTCCCCGAGGCCGTCGCACGGGCGGCTGAGGACCTTGTAGTACGGTTCGCGCCATTCGTTCTCCGGGAGGTTTGCCAAAATCCCCAAGCGAGACACGAACTTTGCCTTTAGCTGCTTGCTGCCACGCTCGATAGGTCGCCCGGACGTCGCTCGCGCCACTCGCGTCGATGTAGTGCCGAAACACCCAAAGAACGGACACCACCCTATTCCAATTTTGCTATCTCGTCACTCCGAAAAAGCTTTGCCCGTCGCGAGCGACCCCGGCGCGACGAGCGCCTCCCGGCAGCTTCGGGACGGCGGTTCCCGGGGGAGCCGTCGATTAGGTTTTGTGACCCGGATGGTGACCCCGATGCTCTGATCTGCCCCGGCTCTACCTCGCTAAGTGATTGATTTGGGTGGTGGAGCCGAGCGGAGTCGAACCGCCGACCTCTTGAATGCCATTCAAGCGCTCTCCCAACTGAGCTACGGCCCCCCAATGCGCTTGCGCCGCCACCGGTTTGCGGCCGGCGACAGATAGGCAAACCGCGACCGGTTGGCAAGGTCTAATAGCCGGGCAGAACGTCTCGAGCTCGTGCCCTCGCGCCACCGTCCCAAGTCGCCGCGCCCGGCGCTCAGCGTTCCGCCTCGTCCTCGTCCAGATCGGTCTCGATCACGTCCGCCATGTCGTCGTCGCCGAGCTCGGAGACGTCCTCGATCGCGCTCTCGCCATCCTCCTCGGCCTCCTCCTCCTGCTCCTCGTCCTCCTCCGCCTTCTCGGCGGCCACCACCACGACGACCGCCTCCTCGTCCTCGAGATCGGCCTCGAGGTCCGGCTCGACCTCCTCGTCGGGCTCGACGACCGCCACCTCCTCGGGGTCGACGACCGCGGCGACCGCCGCCAGCTTCGCTGCCGGCCGCGCCCGGCGCGGCCGACTCTGGGCCACCGGATCGAGCACGGTCGAGCATGCCGGGCAGGTGATCGGGTCGTGGTTCAGATCGTAGAACCGCGCCCCGCAATTCAGGCAGATCCGCTTGGTACCCCACTCGGGTTTGGCCACGCCGCATTACTCCGAAGGCTCGGTCGGCAAAAGGGTGAAGCCAATTGCCATGATCGACCCGAGCTGTCAAAAGCAAATTCGGGAGCTATGAGGCAAGTGTTGATCTGACCTTGACGACCGGCAGGCTGACCAGGCAGGCGCCAGGCGCTGGGCCGCGCGAGGCCGCGCGATGAGGCTGCGCGCTCATCCGGCGCCCTGCCTGCGCGGCCGGGCGCGCGTGCCCGGCGACAAGTCGATCTCGCACCGCGCCCTCCTGCTCGCAGCCCTCGCGGTCGGCGAGAGCCGGATCACCGGGCTGCTCGAAGGTGCGGACGTGCTCGCGACCGCCGCAGCGCTCGGCGCGCTCGGGGTCGGGCTCGAGCGTCTGAGGCGACGGTTGCTGGCGCGTCCAGGGCCGCGGTGTCGGCGGCCTCGCCGAGCCCGATCGCGTCCTCGATCTCGGCAATTCCGGCACGGCCGCGCGCCTGCTGCTCGGCGTGCTCGCCGGCCACCCCTTCACGGCCTTCCTGACCGGCGATTCGTCGCTGCGCTCGCGCCCGATGGGCCGGGTGACCCTGCCGCTCACCCGGATGGGCGCGGCCTTCCTCGCGCGCAGCCGCGAGCGCCTGCCGCTCGCGATCACCGGCCGGGCCGACCTCGTGCCGATCCGCTACCAGCAGCCGGTCGCCTCGGCGCAGGTCAAATCCGCGGTCCTGCTGGCCGGGCTGCACGCGCCGGGCCGGACCACCGTGGTCGAGCCGGAGCCGTCGCGCGACCATACCGAGCGCCTGCTCGGCCGGCTCGGCGCCGAGCTCGAGATCGAGGCGCTGGGCGGCGGCGGCCGGGCGGTGACGATCATCGGCCAGCCCGAGCTCGAGGCGGCGGCGATCGCGGTCCCGGGCGACGTCTCCTCGGCGGCCTTTCCCCTGGTCGCGGCGGCGGTCGGCGAGGGCTCGGCGCTCGGCCTCGACGAGGTCGGCGTCAACCCGCTGCGCACCGGTCTTCTGGACTGCCTGCGCGAGATGGGGGCCGACCTGCGCCAGGATGGTGTCGATGGCGACGGTGAGCCGGTCGCCGCGCTCGAGATCACGGGCCGCCCGCTCACCGGCATCGACGTCCCGGCCGGGCGCGCGCCCCGGATGATCGACGAATATCCGATCCTCGCGGTCGCCGCCGCCTGCGCGCAGGGGCCGACCAGGCTCGCGGGCCTGGCCGAGCTCAGGGTCAAGGAGAGCGACCGGCTGGGTGCCATCGCGCGCGGGCTCGCCGCCTGCGGGGTCGCGGTCGAGGCGGGCGAGGACAGCCTGATCGTGCACGGCGCCGGCGGGCCGCCGCCGGGCGGCGGCGAGATCGATGCCCACCACGATCACCGGATCGCGATGAGCTTTCTCGTGCTCGGCATGCTCGCGCGCGCACCGGTCACGGTCGCGGGTGCCGAGACCATCGAGACCAGCTTTCCGGGCTTCGCCGCGCTCATGAACCGCCTCGGCGCCAGGATCGAGACCCTGGAGCCGTGAGCCAGGCAGCCCCCCGCATCGTCGCGGTCGACGGCCCGGCGGCCTCCGGCAAGACCACGCTGGCAAGGCGGCTGGCCGCGGATTTCGGCCTCGACTTCCTGGACACGGGCCTGCTCTATCGCGCGGTCGCCCGCGCCCTGCTCGACGCCGGCCAGGCGTTCGACGACGTGCCGGCCGCGGCGGCCGCGGCGACCGGGCTCGGCGCCGCCGACCTCGCCGCCGGCGGGCTGCGCGACGAGGTCGTGAGCCAGGGCGCCTCCAGGGTCGCGGCGATCCCCGAGGTGCGCAAGGCCCTGCTCGCCTTCCAGCGCCAGTTCGGATCGGCCGGCGCCGGCGCGGTTCTGGCCGGCCGCGACATCGGCACCGTGGTCAGGCCTGATGCCGCCTGCAAGATCTTCGTCACCGCCTCGACCGAGGAGCGCGCGCGGCGGCGCTGCAAGGAGTTGCAGGCCGCCGGCGTGCCGACTATATATGAACGCGTTCTGGAGGACCTACGAGAGCGCGACGCGCGCGATCAGGCGCGTGCGGTCGCGCCTTTGCAGCCGGCGGACGATGCCTACGTGATCGACACGACCGACAAAGACATCGAGACGGCGCTCGCGATCGCGCGCGCCCATGTCGCGGGAGCCCTCTCGACTCCGACCGCCCAAGATCCGTGCCCGACGCAAGATCCGTGCCCAGCGCAAGATCCGTGCCGATCGGCATAGACCGCTGTTCCTCCAGCTGACTTCGTCCTCAACCCCAGCCGTCGGCCAAGCCGCGGCCGACCGCCCGTGCGCGGGCTTTGACATCTGGACCAGGGTATGACTGCTGCAGCCGACTTCGCCACCGAGCCGATGCCTTCGACCGACGACTTCGCCGCCATGCTCGACGAGTCGATGCACAGCCGGGACCGGATCGAAGGCTCCGTGATCACCGGCCGGGTGATCGCGATCGAGAACGACGAGGCGGTGGTCGACGTCGGGCTCAAGTCCGAGGGCCGCGTGCCCCTCAAGGAGTTCTCGACGCCGGGGCATCCGGCCGAGGTCCGGATCGGCGACCCGGTCGAGGTCTACGTCGAGCGCTTCGAGACCAAGAGCGGCGAGGCGCTGCTCTCGCGCGAGAAGGCGAGGCGCGAGGAAAGCTGGAACAAGCTCGAGCAGGCGTTCAAGGACACCGCCAAGGTCACGGGCTCGATCTTCGGCCGGGTCAAGGGCGGCTTCGCGGTCGATCTCGGCGGCGCGGTCGCCTTCCTGCCCGGCAGCCAGGTCGACATCCGGCCGGTGCGCGACGTCACGCCGTTGCTCAACAAGGACGAGCCGTTCCAGATCCTGAAGATGGACCGCCGGCGCGGCAACATCGTGGTCTCGCGCCGGGCGGTGCTCGAGGAGTCGCGCGCCGAGCAGCGCAACGAGCTGCTCGCCACCCTCAAGGAAGGCCAGGTCCTGACCGGGGTGGTCAAGAACATCACCGACTACGGCGCGTTCGTCGACCTCGGCGGCCTCGATGGCCTGCTCCACGTCACCGACATCTCCTGGCGCCGGGTCAACCACCCGACCGAGGTCTTGAGCGTCGGCCAGCAGGTCCAGGTCCAGGTGATCCGCTTCAACCGCGAGACCCAGCGGATCTCGCTCGGCATGAAGCAGCTCGAGGCCGATCCCTGGGAGGGCGTCGAGCTCAAATATCCGGTCGGCGCCAAGTTCACCGGCCGGGTCACCAACATCACCGACTACGGCGCCTTCGTCGAGCTCGAGCCGGGCGTCGAGGGCCTGGTCCACGTCTCCGAGATGAGCTGGACCAAGAAGAACATCCATCCCGGCAAGATCGTCTCGACCAGCCAGCAGGTCGAGGTCATGGTGCTCGAGGTCGACCCCGACAAGCGCCGCGTCTCGCTCGGCCTCAAGCAGTGCCTGGGCAATCCCTGGGAGAGCTTCCAGGAGAACCACCCGCTCGGCTCCACGGTCGAGGGCGAGATCAAGAACATCACCGAGTTCGGCCTGTTCATCGGCCTCGACAACGACATCGACGGCATGGTGCACCTGTCGGACCTGGACTGGCAATTGCCGCAGGAAGAGGCGGTCACCAAGTACAAGAAGGGCGACGTGGTCAAGGCGGTGGTGCTCGACGTCGACGTCGAGAAGGAGCGCATCTCGCTCGGCATCAAGCAGCTGACCGAGGACCCGTTCCAGGGCGCGGTCAGCGGCCTCAAGCGCGGCGCCCGGGTGACCTGCGTGGTCAGCCAGATCACCGGGTCCGGCATCGAGGTCACGACCACCGATGGCGCCACCGGCTTCATCCGCAAGGCCGAGCTGTCGCGGGACCGGGTCGAGCAGCGCCCGGACCGGTTCGCGGTCGGCGACAAGCTCGACGCCAAGGTGACCAACATCGACGCCGTCAACCGGCGCCTGACGCTGTCGATCAAGGCGCTCGAGATCGAGGACGAGAAGCAGGCGATGGCCGACTACGGCAGCTCCGACAGCGGCGCCTCGCTCGGCGACATCCTCGGGCCGGCGATCAAGGGTCGCCAGCAGGAGCAGCAGGACCAGGACCAGGACCAGGACCAGGACCAGAAACAGGACGCCGACGCCGGTTAGACCCTTGATGGGCTTGCGTTTTCGGGCTTGATGTGGCTTTGGATGGAGGTGCTGCCGGAATGGTCGGACTCGCCCGAACGCCAGCCATGACGAAATCGGACCTGATCAAGCGCCTCGCCGACGCCAATCCGCATCTCTATCTGCGTGACATCGAGCGGATCGTCTCGACGGTGTTCGACGAGGTCACCGAGGCCCTGGTGCGCGGCGACCGGGTCGAGCTGCGCGGCTTCGGCGCGTTCTCGGTCCGGCAGCGCAGCTCGCGGGTCGGACGCAATCCGCGCACCGGCGCCGAGGTCAGGGTGCCCGACAAGGTGGTGCCCTATTTCAAGACCGGCAAAGACCTGCGCGAGCGGCTCAACGGCGGCCGCTAGGGCCGGACGCCAGGCGCGGACGTCAGCGCCGAGCTGGGGCCGGGCCGATCGGGCGGCCGGTCGTCGGGGGGAAGATCCATGATCAGAAGCCTACGCCTGCTGCTCGGCCTGGTCGCGCTGATCGTGATCGTCGCCTTCGCGGTCGCCAACCGCACGCCGGTCGACATCAGCTTCGCGCCGCTGCCGGGGACGATCGAGCTGCCGGTCTACGGCGCGTTTCTGTTCGGCCTGGTGCTGGGCGTCCTGGTCGGCGGCCTCGGCGTCTGGCTCGGCAGCCTCGGCCAGCGTCGCCGGGCGCGGCGGCTGCGCAGCAAGCTCTGGGCCGTGGAGAACCAGCTGAGCCTCATGAAACAGCAGGAAGAAAAGGCCCAGGCCGAGCGCTACAGCGCGCGCAAGAGCCTGGCGCTGCAGGCCGCGGGCGACTGAGCTGGCCGATCCGACCGAAGCCTTCTACGACCGCCTCGCAGCCGACTACCATCTGATCTACCCCGACTGGGATGCGGCGATCGCGCATCAGGCGGCGGTCCTCGATCGCCTGATCCGCCGCCGAGCTGACGGCGGCCCTGCGGGCGGCGGGCCTCGATGAGGCCCGCTGGCTGACGCCCGCCCGGACCGGCTATCATCAGCCGGTCGTGCTGGCCCGCAAGCCGGGCCGCCGCGGTTGAGGGAGCGGGCCTTGCGGGTGATCGTGGTCGGCGCCGGCATCATGGGGCTTTGCAGCGCCTGGGCGCTGCAGCGCGCCGGCCACGAGGTGGTGCTCTACGAGCAGAGCGAAAGGATCCCGAGCCCGCTCGCCTCCTCGACCGACCAGCACCGGCTGATCCGCTATCCCTACGGCGCCATGACCGGCTACGCGCGCATGGTCAAGGACGCCTATGCCGCCTGGGAGCGCCTCTGGCTCGACCTCGGCCGCAGCCACTACCGGCCGACCGGCACGCTGGTCGTCGCCCATGAGCTGGACGGCTGGGTCGAGGCCTCGATCGGCGCTCTCGAGCAGCTGGGCCTGCCCTACGAACGCTGGACCCCGGCCGATCTCGCGCGCCGCCTGCCGTTCCTGCACCTGGCAGCGGCCCGCTTCGCCCTGTTCACGCCGACCGGCGGCGTCCTGTTCGCCACGCGGATTCTCGAGGACCTCGCCGATCTCCTGACCAGCCGCGGCGTCGCCTTGCGCCGCCAGACGCCGATTGCCGGGCTCGACGTCGCGCGGGCCGCGGTCGGCACCGCCGACGGCAAGGAGGACCGGGGCGACGCCCTGGTGATCGCCGCCGGCCCCTGGACGCCGGACCTGCTGCCGGCGCTGGCCGGCCGGATCACGCCATCGCGGCAGGTCGCCCTCTATCTCGAGCCGCCCGCCCTGCTGCAGGCCGCCTGGGCGGCGGCGCCGATGCTGCTCGATCAGATCGAGGCGGCCGCCGGCGGCTTCTACGCCGTGCCCCCGATCGACGGCACCGCGCTCAAGGTCGGCGACCACGGCTTTTCCCTGACTGGCCATCCCGACCGGGAGCGCGCGCCGAATGCTGCCGAGCTCGAGACGATCCTGGCGCTCGCGAGGTCGCGCCTGCCCGACCTCGCCCGCTATCGGGTGCTCGAGGCGAAGACCTGCTTCTACAGCGTGACCGACGGCGAGCGCTTCATCGCCCTGCGCATCGACAACGCCTGGGTCCTGGCCGGCTTCTCCGGGCATGGCTTCAAGTTCGGCGCCCTGATCGGCGAGCGGCTGGCATCGGCGCTCGCGGGCGAACTGGCCGCGGACCAGCTCGCGGCGTTCGCCGCCGGCCGGGCCTGAGCGCTTTGCCGGGCGGGCGGGCTCTGCTATAAGCCCGCCAAGCTCCGGGATCGCGCCCTCATGACCGAACCTTCGCCCGTCTTTTGCGCCCTCGACCGCCCCGACCTGGACGGTGCTCTGCGCCTGGGCCGCTCGCTGGTCGGCGTGGTCGGCGGCCTCAAGGTCGGGCTCGAGTTCACGACCGCCAATGGCCCAAGCGGCGTGCGCGAGGTCGCGGCGCTGGGCCTGCCGGTGTTCTTCGATGGCAAGTTCCACGACATCCCGAACACGGTGGCCGGCGCGGTGCGCGCCGCCGCCTCGCTCGGGGTCGCCATGCTGACCCTGCACACAGTCGGCGGGCCCTCCATGCTGCGCGCCGCGGTCGAGGCCGCGCATCAGGAGGAGCCCTGCCCGAAGCTTCTGGGCGTGACCGTGCTGACCAGCATGGACGATGCCGATCTCGCCGCCCTCGGCACGCCCCACAAGGTGACCGACCAGGTCCTGCGGCTGGCCGAGCTCGCCTGGAGCTCCGGCCTCGACGGCGTGATCTGCTCGCCGCAGGAGGTGGCCTTGCTGCGCGAGTGCTTCGGCCGGGAGTTCAAGCTGGTCGTGCCCGGCATCCGCCCCCGAGCCTTCGCCCGGGGCGACCAGAAGCGGACCCTGGGACCGGCGGCCGCGATCGCGGCCGGGGCCGATCTCCTGGTGATCGGGCGGCCGATCGCCGACGCGCCCGACCCGCGCGCGGCGGCGGCCGCGATCGACGCCGAGATCCAGGCCCTGCGGGCTGCCTGATGATGCCGGCAGGCCGAGGCGGGCGATGATCGAGGTCAAGGTCTGCGGCCTGACCGATGCCGCCGCGGTCGCCGCCGCGGCCAAGGGCGGCGCCCGCTATCTGGGCTTCGTCTTCTATCCGCCCTCGCCCCGCTCGCTGGCCCCGGAGCAGGCGGCGCTGCTCGCGGCCGCGGCGCCGGAGGGGCGGCTCAAGGTCGGCGTCGTGGTCGATCCGAGCGATGCCGAGCTCGATCAGATCCTGGACCTCGTGCCGCTCGAAGCCCTGCAGTTGCACGGCGCCGAGACCCCGGCGCGGGTCGCGGCGATCCGGGCGAAGACCGGTCGCGTCGTGATCAAGGCGCTGAAGATCGCCGCTCGCGAGGACCTGGCGCCGGTTGGCGCCTACGCCGAGGTCGCCGACCTGCTGCTGTTCGACGCCAAGCCGCCGCCCTCCGCGCAACGGCCGGGCGGCAACGGCGAGAGCTTCGACTGGCGGCTGCTCGAGGGCCTCGAGGTCGGGCGTCCGTGGCTGCTGTCGGGCGGCCTCTCGCTTGCCAATCTCGAGGCCGCGGTGCGCCTGTCGGGGGCGCGCGCGGTCGACGTCTCGTCCGCGCTCGAGGACCGGCCGGGCCACAAGGATCCTGCCCGGGTCCGGCGCTTCCTTGAGGTCGCCGCCAGCCTCGGAGCGCCGGCCTGACATCCCCATGAGTTCACCGACATGACGCTTTTGAACAGCTACCGCAGCGGCCCCGACGCGCGCGGCCGGTTCGGCATCTACGGCGGCCGGTTCGTGGCCGAAACCCTGATGCCGCTGATCCTGGAGCTCGAGCAGGCCTACGCGGCGGCCAGGGCCGACCCCGCCTTCCAGGCCGAGCTCGACGCCTGGCTCGCCGACTACGCCGGCCGGCCGAGCCCGCTCTACCTCGCCGAGCGCCTGACCGCGCACCTTGGCGGCGCCAGGGTCTACTTCAAGCGCGACGAGCTCAACCACACCGGCGCCCACAAGATCAACAACACGATCGGCCAGATCCTGCTCGCGCGGCGCATGGGCAAGCGCCGGATCATCGCCGAGACCGGCGCCGGCCAGCATGGCGTCGCTACGGCAACCGTGGCCGCCCGCCTGGGCCTGCAGTGCATCGTCTACATGGGCGCCCGCGACATCGAGCGCCAGAAGCCGAACGTGTTCCGGATGCGCCTGCTCGGCGCCGAGGTCCGCCCGGTGACCTCCGGCTCGGCGACGCTGAAAGACGCGATGAACGAGGCGCTGCGCGACTGGGTCACCAACGTCGAGGACACCTTCTACATCATCGGCTCGGCCGCCGGCCCGCATCCCTATCCCGCCATGGTGCGCGACTTCCAGTCGGTGATCGGCCAGGAGGTGCGCGAGCAGATCATGGCCAAGGAGGGCCGCCTGCCGGACACCCTCGTCGCCTGCGTCGGCGGCGGCTCCAACGCGATCGGCCTGTTCTACCCCTTCCTCGACGATCCCGAGGTGCGCATGATCGGCGTCGAGGCGGCGGGCGAGGGGGTCGAGACCGGGCATCATGCCGCCTCGATGACCGCCGGCCGGCCCGGCATCCTGCACGGCTCGCGCTCGTACCTGCTCCAGGACGCCGATGGCCAGGTGATCGAGCCGCATTCGATCTCGGCCGGCCTCGACTACCCGGGCGTCGGCCCGGAGCATTCCTGGCTCAAGGACCAGGGCCGGGTCGCACTACGTGCCGGTCCGGGACGACGAGGCGCTGGCCGCCTTTCGCCTCTGCAGCGAGCTCGAGGGCATCCTGCCGGCGCTCGAGCCCGCCCACGCGCTGGCCCAGGTGGTCAAGATTGCGCCCGGCCTGCCGGGGGACCATCTGATCGTGATGAATCTCTGCGGGCGTGGCGACAAGGACATCTTCACGGTGGCCGACGCGATGGGCGTCACCTTATGAGCGGGCGGATCGAGCGCCGTTTTGCCGAGCTCGAGGCGGCCGGCCGGGCGGGCCTGATCACCTTCGTCTCGGCGGGCGACCCGGAGGCTCTGACCAGCGCCGCGATCCTCAAGGGCCTGCCGGCGGCGGGCGCCGACCTGATCGAGATCGGCATGCCGTTCAGCGACCCGATGGCCGACGGCCCGACGGTCCAGGCGGGCAACCTGCGGGCGCTGAAGGCGGGCATCACGTTGGCCCGGACCCTCGAGCTGGTGCGCGGCTTCAGGGCCGGGGACGACACGACGCCCTTGATCCTGATGGGCTACTACAACCCGATCTACCGCTACGGCGCGGAGCGCTTCCTCGACGACGCCAAGGCCGCCGGCGTCGACGGGCTGATCATCGTCGATCTGCCCCCGGAGGAAGATGACGAGCTCTGCCTGCCGGCGCTGGCGCGCGACCTCTGCTTCATCCGGCTGGCGACCCCGACCACCGACGAGGCGAGGCTGCCCAAGGTCCTGACCAACACCAAGGGCTTCATCTACTACGTCTCGATCACCGGCATCACCGGCGCCGGCGCCCCGGTCGCCCTGCAGGTGCGCGGCGCCACCGAGCGCCTGCGGCGCCACACCGACCTGCCGGTCGCGGTCGGCTTCGGCATCCGCACGCCCGAGCAGGCGCGGGAGATCGCGCAGGCCGCCGACGCGGTCGTGGTCGGCTCGGCGCTGGTCGATCGGATCGCGCGCTCGCTCGATGCCGAGGGCCGCGCCGGGCCCGGCCTGGTCGAGGCGGTGCTCAGCCAGGTTCGTCAGCTCGCCGATGGCGTGCACGCCGCGAGGAAGACTGCCGCATGAACTGGCTCACCGACTACGTCCGGCCCAAGATCAAGGCGCTGGTGCGCACCCGGCCCGAGGTGCCGGAGAACCTCTGGGTCAACTGCCCGTCCTGCGAGCGCATGATCTTCCATCGCGACCTCGAGACCAACCAGCGCGTCTGCTCGCACTGCCAGCATCATTTCCGGGTCGGGCCGGACTACCGGTTCAAGACCCTGTTCGACGAGGGCAGCTGGACCAGGATCGAGCTGCCCAAGGTCGAGATCGATCCGCTCAAGTTCCGCGACCGCCGGAAATACGTCGAGCGCCTCAAGGAGGCGCAGACCAAGACCGGCAATCCCGACGCGATCGAGGCGGCGCACGGCAGGATCGACGGCCTGCCGGCGGTGATCGCGGTCATGAACTTCGACTTCATGGCGGGCTCGATGGGCTGCGCGCTGGGCGAGGGGCTGCTGGCGGCGGCCCGGCTCGCGGTCCTCCAGGAAGCGGCCTTCATCGTGGTCACCGCGTCCGGTGGTGCCCGCATGCAGGAGGGCGCGCTCTCGCTCATGCAGATGCCGCGCACCACGATCGCGATCGAGGAGGTCAAGGAGGCGGGCCTGCCCTACCTCGTGCTCCTGACCGACCCCACCACCGGCGGCGTCACCGCGTCCTTCGCCATGCTCGGCGACATCGCGATCGCGGAGCCTGGCGCGCAGATCGGCTTCGCCGGCCGCCGGGTGATCGAGCAGACGATCCGCGAGAACCTGCCCGAAGGCTTCCAGAAGGCGGAGTACCTGCTCGCGCACGGCATGATCGACATGGTCGTGCACCGCTTCGAGCTACGGTCGACCATTGCCCGGATCATCCGCTTCCTGCTCCGGCCGAACCTCGATCCGGATGCCGAGCAGCCGGTCGAGCGACAGCGCAAGGCGCCCGAGGAGGCGCCGCTCGCGCTCACCGATGCCCGCGACGACGGCGAGACGGCCGAGCCGGTACCCGTGTCCGACGGCGACGGGGACGGCGGTGACGAGCTACGGCAGTGACCTGATCCTCGCCCGCCTGCGCGGGCTGCATCCCCGCGCGATCGACCTCTCGCTCGGGCGGCTGGAGCGGCTGCTCGAACGCCTCGATCATCCCGAGCGGCGGCTCGCCCCGGTCGTGCACATCGCCGGCACCAACGGCAAGGGCTCGACGCTCGCCATGCTGGACGCCATGCTGCAGGCGGCCGGCCGGCGCGTGCAGCGCTACATCTCGCCGCATCTGGTCCAGTTCAACGAGCGCTTCCTGTTCGACGGCCAGCCGATCGGCGAGCCGGAGCTCGCGGACGTCCTGGACGTCTGCGAGCGGGTCAACCAGGGCCTGCCCATCACCGAGTTCGAGATCACCACGGCCGCGGCCTTCCTCGCGTTCGCGCGCCATCCGGCGGACCTTCTGCTGCTCGAGACCGGGCTCGGCGGCCGGCTCGATGCGACCAACGTGATCGAGCGGCCGCGGCTGACCGCGATCGCGCCGATCGCGCTCGATCATCAGGACTACCTCGGCCAGCGGCTGGAGCAGATCGCGTTCGAGAAGGCGGGCATCCTGAAGCCTGGCGTTGCCTGCGTCGTCGGGCCGCAGGCGCCCGACGCGCTCGCGGTGGTCGAGGCGCGCGCCGCCGAGGTCGGGGCGCCGCTCACCGTCCACGGCCGCGACTGGCAGGCCCGGCGGACCGGCGGCCGGCTCGAGGTGCGCGTGGGCGAGCGCCGGCTCGATCTGCCCCTGCCGGTGCTGCCGGGCTGCCATCAGATCGACAACGCCGGCCTCGCCGTGACCGCGGCCCTGGCGCTGGGCGACCTCCAGCCCGACGCCGCGGCGATCGCAATCGGGCTGCGCCAGGCGCACTGGCCGGCGCGCCTCCAGCGGCTGCGGCGCGGGCCGCTGGTCGACCTTCTGCCCGCGGGCTGGCAGCTCTGGCTGGATGGCGGCCACAACCCGGCCGCGGCCGAGGTGCTGGCGGCGAGCCTGAGCGGCCCGGATGCCGACCCGAGCGGCCCCGCGGGGCCGCTGCACCTGATCGTCGGCATGCTGACCACCAAGGACGAGCGCGGCTTTCTCGCCCCGCTCGCGCCGCTCGCCCGCTCGATCACGACCGTGCCCGTGCCGGACGAGCCGGCGAGCCGCGATCCGGTCGAGGCGGCCCTGCTGGCGGCCGGGCTCGGCTGGTCGGCAATCCCCGCGCAGGACGTCGAGAGCGCGCTTCGCGCCATCGTCGAGGCAGAGCCCGCGCCCGCCCGCGTCCTGATCTGCGGCTCGCTGTACCTCGCCGGCCACGTCCTGCGCAGCAACGGTTGAGCCGGCGCGGCGGCGCCGGCCGCGGCGACCCCGGTCGCGCGATCTTGCTTGGCAGCCGGCCGGCGATTGCCGTACAGGTCGATGGTGGTCGACGGCTGTAGAGGGGCTGGACGATGACGGGCATCTCGATCCGAAGCGGCGGCGCGGGGTTGCTCGCGCTCCTGTGGCTGTTCACACCGCCCTCGCAGGCGGCCCGCGCGCCGGCCGAGCCAGTCCCCGGGCAGACCCTGGCCGGCCACCTGCTGGTCGCGACGCGTGGCCTCGACGATCCCAATTTCCGCGAGACCGTGATCTACATGATCCAGGACGACAGCTCCGGCGCCATGGGCCTGGTCGTCAACCGCGTGCTCGGCAAAGCGCCGGCCGCGAAGGTGCTCGAAGGCCTGGGCCTGGACGCCAATCCCAAGGCCTCGGGCGAGATCGAGGTCCACTACGGCGGCCCGGTCGAGCGCGGCAAGGGCTTCGTCCTGCACAGCCCCGACTATCACGGCAAGGACACGCGCGTGCTGTCCGATCAGGTGGCGCTCACCAGCTCGCCGGACATCCTGGAGGATCTGGCCGCCGGCAAGGGGCCGCGCCAGAGCCTGTTCGCGCTCGGCTATGCCGGCTGGGCGCCCAATCAGCTGGAGTCGGAGATTGCCCAGGGCGCCTGGGTCGTGATCGATGCCGACCAGGCGCTGCTGTTCGGCGACCAGGAGGATTCGAAATGGCAGCGGGCGCTGCAGCGCCAGGGCATCGAGCTCTGAGCCTCAGACCGTGGCGAGGTACCAGGCGTATTCGACCGGCGTGACCAGATCGGCGAAGCGATCGCGCTCGGCGGCGCGACAGACCCGGTAGAGGCGGCAGAACTCGGCCCCGAGGTAGTCCGGCAGGATCGCCGCCGCCGCGAGCGCGTCGATCGCCCGGTCCCAGCTGAGCGGCAGGCTCGGCTCGACCTCGGCATAGGCGTTGCCGCTGATCGGCGCGTCCGGCTCCGGCCGGTGGTGGAGGCCATGGTGGATCCCGGCCAGCACCGCCGCCAGCACGAGGTAGGGATTGGCGTCGGCGCCCGCGACCCGGTGCTCGATCCGGCGCGCGGCCGGCAGGCCCGAGGGCACCCGGAGCGCCACGGTCCGGTTGTCGTAGCCCCAGGTCGGCGCGGTCGGCGCATAGCTCCTGGGCTTGAGGCGCCGGAAGCTGTTGGCATTCGGCGCGAACAGCAGCATCGCCTCGGCCATGGTCGCCTGGAGGCCCGCGATCGCATGCCGGAGCGCTGCGGGCTCGGCCGCGAAATGGTTGGCGCCGGCGGCATCGAGCAGGCTGACGTGCACGTGCAGCCCGTTCGCGGCCTGATCGGCGAAGGGCTTGGCCATGAAGGTCGCCTGGCCGCCCTCGGCGCGCGCCGCGGCCTTGATCGCGCGCTTGAGCAGGAACGCGTGGTCGGCGGCCCGGACCGGATCGGCGACGTGGCCGAGATTGACCTCGAGCTGACCGGGCGCGTACTCCGAGACCGCGCTCTTCGCCGGCAGGTCCTGGCGCGCGCAGTATTCCTGCAGGCGCGCGAGCAGGGCGTCCTCGGCATCGAGCGGCTCGAGGCCGTAGACCGCACCGCATTCCATGCCCGGGCGAACCCGGATGGGCGGCCGGCCGCCGCGACCGACCCGGCCGTCGAGCAGGGTGAACTCGAGCTCGAGCGCCGCGACCGGGGTGAGCCCGAGCGGCGCGAAGCGGGCCGCGACCGCGGCCAGCACGGCGCGCGGGTCGGCGAAGAACGGCCGCCCGTCAGGATCGCCCAGCCCCGCCAGGACCTGGGCGCCGCCCGGCCGCCAGGGCACCGGGGCGAGCGTCGCCACATCGATCCGGCACGGCCGGTCGGCGTCGCCCACCTCCCAGATCAGCCCGGAGGCATCGACGTTGGCGCCGGTCGTGTCGAGGCCGTAGAGCGAGCTCGGAAACCCCAGCCCGCCCTCCAGCGCCGCCTCGAAGGCGTCTGCCGTGAGCCGCTTGCCGCGCGCGATCCCGACCAGATCCGGCAGGATCAGATCGACCGTCAGGACCTCCGGGCAACGCGCGCGAAACGCCTGCCAGGCGTGCTGCGCCGCCTCGGCGCAGGCGGCATCGGTAACCATTGCGTTGGGGGTGCGGCCGGCCGGGTCGCGGACGATCAGCGCCGGCCCGGGATCGCGGAGCGGCCGGTCAGATCGACTCCTCGACCCATTCGTACAGCTTGGTCTTGGGCAGCGCGCCCACCTTGGTCGCGGTGATCTCGCCGTTCTTGAACAGCATCAGGGTCGGAATGCCGCGCACCCCGTATTTGGTCGGGGTCAGCGGGTTGTCGTCGATGTTGACCTTGGCGATCCGGACCCGCTCGCCCTTGTCGGTCGCCAGCTCCTCGAGGAACGGGGCGATCATCTTGCACGGGCCGCACCACTCGGCCCAGAAGTCGACCACGACCGGCACGTCCGACTTCAGCACGTCGGCTTCGAAGGATGCGTCGGAAGATTGGATGATCGGCATCGTCAAACCCCAGTTGGCTGCCTCGACAGCGGTTCGGCCCTTGGTGCGCCTGCGACACTAGGGGGATCGCGTCGAGAGCGTCAAGCGGACTTGGGGAGGGGGAAAGCCCTTGTCAAGCCTGGCCGAGGTCCGGCCGCCAGGGGGCCAGGACCGCGTCGTCCAGCGCCATCAGCCGCGGCCCCTCGGTCCACAGCAGCGCGCAGCGTACCGGCCGCTCCGGCCAGATCGCCTCGAGCAGGGCCTGGTAGGCCGCCATCTGGCGGAGATAGCCGCGCGGCACGTCGGCCGGGGCCAGAGGGGGCGCCCGGTTGGTCTTGTAGTCGAGCAGCAGCACCGCGTCCCGGGTCACCGCCAGCCGGTCGACCTGGCCGAGGATCGCCTGCCCGCCGACCACCCCGACGAGCGGCACCTCGGCGCGCGCGTCCGGCCCGAACAGAGGCGCGATCGCCGGCATCGCGAGCACGGCGAGAACCTCGGCCGCGATGTCCGCCCGCTCGGCCTCGGCGAGCCCGAGCGACGGCTCGGCCAGATAGCGCGCGAGCGCCGGCGCGCGCTCGGCGGGCGGCCGCTCCGGCAGGCTCTGCAGCAGGCGATGGATCAGCCGGCCGCGGCGGAAACGGCCGGAGGCGGCGCCAAGGGTCGGCGAGGTCGCGGCCGGCGCCTCGTCCTCGAAGGCGCGCGACGGGCTGAGCGCTGCGGCTGTCGCCGGCTCGGCCGGCGCCGGCTGTCGGAGCCAGGCCGGGGGCGGCGGCGGGTCGGGCGCCTTGGGGGCGAGCGCCAGACGAAGCTGGGCGGGGCCGCGCGCCGGCAGGGTGCCATGGCAGAGGCTCTCGCCCGCGAGGTCGGGGGCGAGCCTCGCCGGCACCCGGACCGCCCCCAGCCGCCTCATGCCCGCGGCGACCAGATCGTACCAGGTGGGCTCCGACGGGTTCTTGCGCTGCCAGCCGGTGACGATCAGGCGCTCCCTCGCCCGCGTCAGGGCGACGTAGAGCAGCCGGCGCTGCTCCTGCAGCTGGCGCGTGCGGGCGCGGGCGTTGGCCGCGTCGGTGAGGGCATCGCGGCTTTTGGCGCCCATCCGCCAGAGCGGCAGGCCTTCGGACTCGAGCCACAGCAGCCGGTCCTTGAAGTCGGGCACGAAGCAGGCATCCGCGATGAAGACGATCGGCGCCTCGAGCCCCTTGGCGCCGTGGCAGGTCAGCACCCGGACCTCGTCGCGCGGCCGGTCGGGGTCGCGCATCAGCTCGGTCGCATCGGCCCTGAGCCAGTGCAGGAAGCCTTGCAGCGAGGGCGGGTGGCCCTGCTCGTAGGCGAGCGCCTGGGCGAGAAACGCCTCGATCGGCTCGATCGCCGCCCTGCCAAGCCGCTCGAGCAGGCGCCGGCGGCCGCCGGCAGCACCCAGAAGGCGAGCATAGAACTCGAACGGCGGCGCGAAATCCGCCTGGCGCAGGAGCTCGGAGAAACGCTCATGAGCCTCGCCAAAGCGCGCGTTCTGGTGCCGGAGCGCGCGCAGCCGCCCGATCAGCGTCGCCTCGCCGCGACCGTGGGCGAGCTCGAACAGGTCCTCCTCGCTCAGCCCGAACAGCGGGCTCCTGAGGACCGCTGCGAGCGTCAGGTCGTCCTCGGGCAGCAGCAGCGCGTCGCCCAGCGCCATCAGGTCCATGACCGCGATCTCGTCGGTCAGCACCAGGCGGTCGGCGCCGGCGACCGGGACCTGCAGGTGCTTCAGCTCGCGGATCAGCAGCTCCTGCAGGATGCCGCGGCGCGGCAAGAGGACCATGACGTCGCCGGCCCGGATCGGCTGCCCGGTCGAGGCGAGCGGCACGCGATCGAGCCGCCATTCGAAGATCTGCCGCGCGATCGCCCCGGCGAGGCGGGTCTCGCCGCGCAGGCTGCCCTCGAGCCGGTCGGGCAGCTGCCAGTCCTCGGGCTTGGCGGCGGGCTCGCCCTCGACGAGCGGCCAGACCTCGACCAGGCCTGGTGCGCTCGTCCGGAAGCACTCGTGCGCGGGCCAGTCCTCGCCGCTCACCACGCCGTCGCGGGCGTCCGGGTCGGCGAACACCGCATCGACCAGGTCCAGGATCGGCTTGGCCGAGCGGAACGAGCGGCCGAGCGGCTCCGCCCGCCAGGGCTGGCCGCCGGCGCGGGCGCGCGCCTCCAGGACCTCGCGGAAGGCGCGGTAGGTCGCGACGTCGGCGCCCTGCACGCTCATGACCGACTGCTTCTCGTCGCCGACCACGAACAGGGTGCGCCGGATCGGCCGCGCGCCTTCGCCGGTGAAGAACTCGGCGCTCAGCGCCAGGATGATCGCCCATTGCTCGGGGCTCGTGTCCTGGCCCTCGTCGACCAGCAGGTGATCGATCTGCTGGTCGAGCTTGTAGTGCACCCAGGGCGCGATCCCGGGCTGCTCCAGCAGCCGCCGGCTGGCGGCGATCAGGTCGTCGAAATCGAGGGTTGCGAGCTCGCGCTTGCGCCGGTCGTAGGCGTTCAGGACCGCGGCCCCGACCCGAAGCAGCGCCGCGGTGCGCTCGGCGATCGTCGCCGCCTTCTCCAGCTCGACCCAGGCCAGCAGCCGCGCCTGCTCGGCGACCAGGGCCACTTCCGCAGCGGGGGCCGCGGCGGCGCAGGCCTTGGTGACGATCGAGCCGAGCTGCCTGCACTTCAGGCCCTTGGTCAGAAAGACCGCCCGGTACTGTTCCCAGGTCCGCTGCCGCTGGTCGACCCCGGCGGTCACCCAATCCCCGATGATCTGGCCGCGCTCTGCCTCTTTGCCGGTCCCGGCGGCGAGACTGCGGGCGGCGTCCAGGAGTGCCCGCCGGTCGATCTTGGGGTCGATGCAGGCGGCCCGCCGGACCTCGCCGGCGTCGGCACCCGCGACCAGGCCGAAGGTCTGGTAGATCCTGGCAATCAGCGGCTCGAGGCCTTGATCGGTGATCAGCGCACCGAGCCGCAGCCGGTCCTCGCGAAGCGCCGCCAGGCCGTCTGCGAGGGTGGTCTCGCCGAGCAGCACGGCCAGGCGACCGAGGGCGCTTTGGATCCCGGCGCTGGTGCTGGCCAGCACCTCCGCCTGCGCCTCGCGCAAAAGGTCGGCGGCGCTGCGCGGATCGAGCACATCGAAATGCGGCACGACCCCCGCCTCGAGCGGAAAGCGCTTGAGCAGCGACTGGCAAAAGCCGTGGATGGTCATGATCGGGAGGCCGGCGGGCAGGTCCAGGACCGCCGCCAGCAGGGTCCGCGCGCGGGTGCATTCGTCGGCGCCCGGGGCCCGCCCGGCGAGCTGCCGGAGCTCCGCTTCGAGCTCGGCCTCGGGCAGGACGGCGAACCGGGACAGATCCTCCTCGACCCGCTTGACCATCTCGGCCGCGGCCGCCTTGGTGAAGGTGAGGCAGAGGATCTGGCGCGGGTCGGTGCCGGCGAGCAAAAGGCGCATCACCCGGTCGGCCAGCACCCGGGTCTTGCCGGTGCCGGCCGAGGCGGTGACCCAGATCGAGGCGGAGGGCTCGGCCGCGCGCCGCTGCTCGGGCGTGGGCGGCGGCCGGGACGCGGGTGCCGGCCTCAGCTGGTCCATTCGCCGCGCCGCGCCAGGTGATCGTAGTCGCCCCGCCAGGCGACCTGGGGCCTGGGCCGGGCGGGATAGGTCGTCTCGGGCCGGTCGTAGTGGGCGACCAGCCGGCGCAGCCCGGCCAGCGCCTGGCGCGCGAGCTCGGCCGGCGCAATTTTCGCGGGCGCCTGCTGCTCGCCGCCGCCCTCGTCGCCTTTGAGGCGCCAGAACAGGAGCTCGGCGACCGCGGCCGGCCCGAGGTCCCGGAACGCGCCGGCCTCGACCATGGCGGCCTCGAGCGGCAGCTGGGGCGCGAGGCCTGCCAGCACCTCGGCGCGCTCCGGCAGGCGGCCGGTCTTGTAGTCGATCACCGTGATCCGGCCGTCCGGCAGGCGCTCGAGGCGATCGGCGCGCGCCTTGAGGCGAAAGTCCAGGCCCTCGAGCTCGAGCCGTCCCTCGGCCTCGGTCCTGATCTCGAGGCCGGGCGTGCGCCGGGCCTGCTCCTGCTCGATGACCCAGCGGGCGATCTGCTCGAAGCGCGGCCACCAGAGCGCCCGGACCTGGGGCCGGTGGCTGAAGTCCTCGAACGCCGTCCGGCCGAGGTCGAGCAGGCGGGGCAGGGCGTCGGCCGGCAGATCGCCCGGATAGGCCTTGACGAAGCGCTCGAGCACGCGGTGGATGACGATCCCGCGCTCGAGCGCGCCGGGATCGGCCTCGAGCGCCTCGAGCGGCCGGAGCCCGAGGATGCGCCTGGCATAGAGGGCATAAGGGTCGCCCATCCAAAGCGCCACGTCGCTGACCGAAAGCTCGCGCGGCCGGGCCTCGAGGGGCGGGCTCGGCGCCGGTCGCGCCGTCGGACGCGGGACCGGGACGTCGTCGAGGGGCAGCCACCCCCGCCGATCCGGCGCGCCGAGCTCGATCCCGCCGCTGCCGGCCAGCAGGGTCTTGAGGCGGACGAGCCAGCGCGAGGGCACCGTCGGGCTGCCGTCGGCGTCCTTCTCGGCGCGCGACAGCACGACCGCGCCGGCCGCCGCGGCGGCGACGAAGTCGTGCGCGGCGAGCCCGATCCGGCGCTCGATCGGGGCGAGGCCGAGCGCCTCGCGCATGCTGCCGCTGAGCCAGGGTCCGGGGTCGGCGAAGCGCGGCCAGACGCCCTCGTTCAGGCCGCCGAGCAGGAGCAGGTCGGCGTGCTGCAGGCGGGCCTCGAGCTGGCCCCAGATGTGCAGGCGCGGGTGCTTGGGCGCCCGCGGGCGGACCGGGCGCGCGGCCATCAGCTGGGCGAGCGCTGCGGGATAGGCGGCGGGCAGGATGGGCAGGGCACCCTCGGCCGCCTCCAGGAGCTCGGCGAACAGGGACGCCGCCGCCTCGCCCGCCTCCCGGGCCCAGAGCCCGCCCGACGGCTCCATCGGCTCTGCCAGCGCCTCGGCAAATGCGAGATGCGCCCGGACCAGCGCCGCGAGCTCGACCGGACGGGCGCCGGCCAGCTCCGCAAAAGGCCGGGCGGCGTGCTCGATCCGGCGCACGAAGGTCACGAGATTGGCGACGTGCTGGCGCCGGTCCGCGTCGCTTCCGGCGCGCCGGCGGGCCCGTTCCAGCTCGACCTGAATGCCGGCGAAGCCGCCGGCAAGGCGCGGCCCGCGCAGGCAGGTCGTCTCCAGCGCGCGGGCGAGGCGGCGCAGCTCGCTGCGCTCCAGGCCGGCGGCCGCCAGCGGATGCTTGAGGGTCGCGAGCAGGGTCACCGGGTTGACGCCGCCCACGATCAGGCGCGCCGTCAGCAGCAGGAACGCGCCGGGCGGCGTCTGGTCGAGCGGTGTGCCGGCGGAATCGTCGACCTCGATGGCCCAGCGCCGCAGCTCGACCGCGACCCGGCGCGCAAGATGGCGATCGGGCGTGACCAGGGCCGCCGTCCGACCCGGGATCTCGAGCGCGGCGCGCATCCGGAGCGCCAGCGCCAGCGCCTCGGCCGGCAGGTCCGGATGCTCCTCGACGACCAGCTCCCGGACCGCCGCCGGGGAGGGCGGCGCCAGAGTCTGCCAGGCGCCGACCGTGGCGCTCGGCCGCATGACCTCGGACAGGAAGCGCGCGCGACCCGGGTCGCTGCCGGCAACGCCGGGCGCTGCCCAGACGTCGACGGCGGCGCGGTCGGTCGCCAGAGCCTCGAGGAGCTGCTTCAGGCCGTGTTGCGGATGGCCCGCCTCGACGCATCGCCAGCTCGCCTCGTCGAGGTCCTGGTCGAGGCCGGGCAGGACGACCGTGCCCCGCGGCAGGCGGGCGATCACCTGGAGGAGCGCGCGGGTCGCCGGGATGCTGCCGGTCGAGCCGGCGGCGACGATCCGCGCTGCGGGCGGGGCCGCGCGCCAGCGCTCGGCCAGGGCGGTGAGCAGGCGGTGGCGGCGCTCCGCGGGGTCGAGCGCGCCCTCCGCGGCGAGCAGGTCCGGCCACGCGCCGGCCAGGATCAGGAGCAGCTGTCGGCTCTTTTGCCAGTGCTCGGCCAGGGCTTCGGGGACCAGGCGATCGAGCGCCTCGAGCGGCACCCGCTCGGTCTGGAGCTCGTCCAGCAGGGCCGCGAGCTCGCCGGCCAGGCGGAGCGCATGCTCGAGCGGCCAGTCGAGGGGAGCCAGCAGGCGGGCGAGCAGCAGCTGGCGGCGCAACGGCCCGATCGCCGGCGGCAGCGCGAGCTCGAGCGTGCCATCGAGGAGCAGCTCGTCGGCGTCGATCTCGCCGATCGGCTGAATCCGCGGCAGCAGCATGGCGCGGCCGGCCGCCCGGCGCAAAAACGCCTCGCCCAGGCTCCGGCAGGCGCGCCGGGTCGGCAGCAGGACCAGCATGTCGGCGAGCGCCAGACGATGGTCGCCGGCCTCCGCCAGCAGGCCGGCGGCGAGCGCGTCGACGAACGGCAGCCCGGCGGGAATGGTGGCGACGCTCATGATGCATCAGTCTACCACAAGTGTAGCGCCGTGGTACGAATCTGCGCCGTATTCCGATCACTTGTGCGCCACGGAGGGTGAACATGGATCAGTTGATCGACAGCGGGCCGATCTGGCTCCGGTTCCTCCAGGACTGGCACAGCTGGCTGTGGACGACCGGGATCGCGGCCCTCGCGATCGCGGCCGGCCTGGTCACCAACGGGGTCCTGTTCGCCGCGATCCGACGGGTCGCCGGGCGCACGCGGAGCGCGGCCGATGAGGCGATCGCCCGCCGTCTGCGGGCACCCGGCCGCCTGTTCTTCCCCCTGCTGGCGCTCCTTCTGGTGCTGCCGCTTCTGCCGCTGCCGCCCGACGTCAGGACGGTGCTCGGCCGCGGCCTCAACCTTGGCCTCACCGGTTCGGTCGGCTGGCTGATCGCCCGCGGCGTCGAGGTCGCGGCCGACATGATCGAGATCCGCTTCGGCGGCGATGCCGCCGATCGCCTCGAGGCGCGCCGGGTCCGCACCCAGATCCAGGTGTTCCGGCGGATCGCGATCGGCGTCGTGGCGGTGATCACCTTCGGCATCATCCTGATGTCCTTTCCGGGCGTCCGCCAGCTCGGCGTCAGCCTGTTCGCCTCCGCCGGCATCGCGGGCCTGGTCGCCGGCATGGCCGCCCGGCCGGCCCTCTCCAACCTGATCGCCGGCATCCAGATCGCGCTCACCCAGCCGATCCGGATCGAGGACGTCGTGACCGTCCAGAACGAGTTCGGCTGGATCGAGGAGATCGGCACCACCTACGTCGTGGTCCGGATCTGGGACCTGCGCCGGCTGGTGGTGCCCCTTTCCTACTTCATCGAGCAGCCGTTCCAGAACTGGACGCGACGGACCACGAACCTCCTGGGCACGGTGATGGTCTACGTCGACTACACCGTCCCGGCCGACGAGGTCCGTCAGGAGCTGCTGCGCATCCTGAACGCGTCGGGCCTGTGGGACGGCAAGGCCTGGGCGCTGCAGGTCACGAATGCCGGCGAGCACACGGTCGAGCTGCGGGCGCTGATGAGCGCGCCCGATTCCAGCCGTGCCTGGGAGCTGCGCTGCCACGTGCGCGAGCGGCTGATCGCCTTTCTGCAGGAACGCTATCCGCAGCACCTGCCGAAGACCCGCGCCGAGATCCGTGCGCCCGGGCTGCGCCAGATGGGCGCGGAATCGACCTGATTCAGGGCGCGGGGCCGAGCTGCAGATGCTCTGCGCACCAGCGACCCAGCGGCCCCAGCAGGGGATGGCGCAGGTCCCGGGCGAGGTGGGCCCGCACGCGCGGCAGCAGGTCGAGGTAGCGGGGCTTGCCGTCGCGCCTCGCGAGGCGCGAGAAGAGGCCCAGAATCTTGGCATTGCGCTGGGCCCCGAGCAGGGCGTAGGCGGCGCGAAACGCATGCCCGTCCAGCTCCGGCCGGGCGTTCAGATAGCGCTGCACCAGCGCGCTCGCGAGCCCAGGCTCGACGTCGCGGCGGGCGTCCTCCAGGAGCGATACGAGATCGTAGGCGGGCGGTCCCAGGCGCGCGTCCTGGAAGTCGAGCAGGCCGATCCGGGCGAGACCTGCGCGCGCCGGCAGCCAGAGCAGGTTGTCGGCGTGGTAGTCGACGTAGACGAAGCCCTCGGCGCCGACCCGGGCCGCCGGCAGCAGCCCCCGCCAGATCGCGAGGTAGTCGGCCGCGCCCGCGGCATCGAGCTCCGGCGCGTACCACTCGACCAGCAGCGCCGCCTCCCGGATCAGCCAGGCGTCGTCGTAGCGCGGCAAGGCGAGATCGAGGGGCATCCGGTGCAGCGTTGCCAGGAGGTCGACCGCGGTCTCGTAGAGCCGAGGCTCGAGCCGCCGGTCCGCGAGCACCCGGCTGAACAGATCGTCGCCCAGATCCTCGAGCAGGACGAGGCCCGCCGGAGCGTCGGCGGCGATCACCTCGGGCGCGCTCAGCCCCCGCTCGCGCAGCCAGGCGGCGACCGCGAGAAACGGCCGGACGTCGAGGACGCCCGGCGGCGCGTCCATCAGCACGGCGGGGCGGGGTCCGCCGCTCAGCCGGTCGTAGCGGCGGGCCGAGGCATCGCCCGCGAGCGGCGCCCGTCCGGCGCCAGCGAAGCCATGCGCGCCGAGAAAGGCCTCGATCGCGGCGCGCCGCTCAGGCATCCGATGCCTCTCGAAGCGCCCGCAGCCGGTCGACCCAGCCCGGTCCGGCGCGCAGGCGGGCGATCCGGGCGTCCGGCTGCGGTCCCTGCGCCAGGCTGAGATCGAGCCGGTCCGCCGGCAGCAGGGCCCGCGCCCGCTCGGGCCACTCCATCAGCCAGACCTCGTCCGGTCCCGGCGCCTCCAGGCCGAGCTCGACCAGCTCGGCCGGATCCTGCACGCGGTAGAGGTCGATGTGCCGGATCACCAGGCCGCCGAGCGGGTAGTCCTGGATCAGGGTGAAGCTCGGGCTCGGGACCTCGATCGCGGCCCCGGCGCGGGCGCGGATCAGGGCGCGCGCGAGCTCGCTCTTGCCGGCCCCGAGCGGGCCGCTGAGCGCCACCACGTCGCCGCCCTCGAGCAGGCGCGCGAGCCGCCGGCCGAGCGCGTGGGTCGCATCGAGATCCGCGAGCTGGATCTCGGCCCGCGCCGTCACCGCCGGAGGGTCATCCTAGTAGCGGTAGGCCTCGGGCTTGAAGGGGCCACTGCCGTCGACCCCGATGTAGCGGGCCTGCTCCGGCGTCAGCTTGGTGAGCCTGGCGCCGAGCTTGTCGAGGTGGAGGCGCGCGACCTTCTCGTCGAGCGCCTTGGGCAGCACGTAGACCTTGTTCTCGTATTGGTCGGCGTTCTGCCAGAGCTCGAGCTGGGCCAGGACCTGGTTGGTGAACGACGCGCTCATGACGAAGCTCGGATGGCCGGTCGCGCAGCCCAGGTTCACGAGGCGGCCCTTGGCCAGCACGATGATCTTCTTGCCGTCGGGGAACTCGACCTGATCGACCTGCGGCTTGACCTCGTCCCACTTCATGTTGCGGAGCGCGCTGATCTCGATCTCGGTGTCGAAGTGGCCGATGTTGCAGACGATCGCGCCATCCTTCATCGCCCGCATGTGGTCGAGCGTGATCACGCCCTTGTTGCCGGTCGCGGTGACGAAGATGTCGCCGATCGGCGCGGCGTCGTCCATGGTCACGACCTGATAGCCTTCCATCGCCGCCTGGAGGGCGCAGATCGGGTCGATCTCGGTGACCATGACCCGGGCGCCCTGGCTGCGCATCGATTCCGCCGAGCCCTTGCCGACGTCGCCGAAGCCCGCGACCACCGCGATCTTGCCGGCCATCATGACGTCGGTCGCGCGCTTGATGCCGTCGACCAGGCTCTCGCGCACGCCGTAGAGATTGTCGAACTTGGACTTGGTGACCGAATCGTTGACGTTGAACGCCGGCGCCTTGAGGGTCCCGGCCCGCTGCATCTCATGCAGCCGGTGCACGCCGGTCGTGGTCTCCTCCGAGAGGCCGCGCACCTCGGCCATCAGCTCGGGGTACTCGTCGTGCATGATCTTGGTCAGATCGCCGCCGTCGTCGAGCAGCATGTTGGGACGCCAGCCGTTCTCCGGCTCGATCGTCTGCCGGATGCACCAGTCGTACTCCTCCTCGGTCTCGCCCTTCCAGGCGAACACCGGCACGCCCTCGTCCGCGATCGCCGCGGCGGCGTGGTCCTGGGTCGAGAAGATGTTGCAGGAGCTCCAGCGGATCTGTGCGCCGAGATGGCGGAGCGTCCGGATCAGCACGGCCGTCTGCACGGTCATGTGCAGGCAGCCGGCGATGCGCGCGCCCTTGAGCGGCTGGCGGGCGCCATACTCCTCCCGGAGCGCCATCAGGCCCGGCATCTCCTTCTCGGCGATCGCGATCTCTTTGTGCCCCCACTCGGCGAGGCCGATGTCGGCAACCTTGTAGTCGGTGAAGCTGGTCATCCGTGGCTCTTTTGCGTCGGGAGGAAAACTCATATGCGTCGAAGGGTTAAGCCGGAATTACGGTCCGCCGGCGAAGGCTGCCCTCGATGCGGCCGCCCGCCTTTAACCACAAGCCGGCGCGCCCGGCAAGCCGGCCCGAGCCACGCCGGTGGGGCGCTGCCATGCGTCGGTGGCGGTGCCCGAGGTAGGGGATCTGACCGGGCGGCCCTCGCCGGCGGGCCGATGCGCCTTATTATTTCTTCAAAGTCGGGCGCAGACCCACCCGCCAACAGCCAGCCAAGGACGGGATCGGCATGAAGCTCCAGGTCAACGGTCAAGCCCATGAGGTCGAGGTCGAGCCGGACACGCCGCTGCTTTGGGTGCTGCGCGATGCGCTCGGCCTGACGGGCACCAAATACGGCTGCGGGATCGCGCAATGCGGCGCCTGCACCGTGCATGTCGACGGCATGGCGATGCGCTCCTGCGTGGCGCGCGCGGCCGATCACGAGGGCAGCGAGATCACGACCATCGAGGGGGTGTCGGGCAAGGCCGCCGAGGCGGTCCAGACCGCCTGGCAGCAGCTCGACGTGGTCCAGTGCGGCTACTGCCAGTCGGGCCAGATCATGACCACGATCGCGCTGCTGACCGAGGTCGGCAAGCCCTCGGATGCCGACATCGACGCCGGGCTCGCGGGCAACATCTGCCGCTGCGCCACCTATCACCGGATCCGCGCCGCCGTGCACGAGGCGGCCCGGCTGATGGAGGCCTGAGCCATGCTGGCGGTCAACAATGACGGGCAGCGCCGGTCCTCGGGCCCGAGCCGGCGGCAGTTCCTGATCGGCGCGGCCGCGGCCGGCGCCGGCCTCACGATCGGCTTTCACATCCCGCTCGGACCTGGCGCCCGCGCCGCGGCGGCGGCCGGCGCCGAGGTGATCAACCCGATCAACGCCTATCTGCGGATCGCGCCCGACGGCACGGTGACCGTGCTGTCGGCGCACATGGACGGCGGGCAGGGGATCTACACCGGGGTCGCGACGCTCGTGGCCGAGGAGCTCGACGCCGACTGGTCGAAGCTCCAGGTCGAGGGTGCCGCCGGCAACCCGAAGCTCTATGGCAACGTCACCTGGGGCGGCAAGGTCCAGGGCACCGGCGGGTCGTCGAGCACCTCCAGCTCATGGCAGCGCTACCGGCAGGCGGGCGCGCTCGCGCGCGCCATGCTGGTCCAGGCCGCCGCCGAGGCCTGGGCGGTGCCCGCGGGCGAGGTCCGGGTCGCCAAAGGCGTGCTCAGCCACGCCTCGGGCCAGTCCGCGAGCTTCGGCGCGCTCGCCGACCGGGCGGCCCAGGTGGCGCCGCCTCAGGAGGTCAAGCTCAAGGACCCCTCCGCCTGGGTCTACATCGGCAACGACAAGCTGCACCGGCTGGATTCGGTCGCCAAGACCACGGGCCGGCAGCAGTTTCCGATCGACGTCCGGCTGCCGGGCATGCTGACCGCGGTGCTCGCGCGGCCGCCCCTGTTCGGCGCCAGGGCGACGTCGTTCGACGCCTCGGCGACCAGGCAGGTCAAGGGCGTGGTCGACGTGGTCGAGACGCCGCGCGGGATCGCGGTCGTGGCCAAGGACACCTGGTCGGCGCTCAAGGGGCGCGACCTGTTGACCGTCGAGTGGGATCAGAGCGCCGCCGAGACCCGCGGCACCGCCGAGCTGATGGCCGAGTACAAGCGGCTGGCGCAGGGCGATGCCGCGGTCGCGCGCCAGGACGGCGACGTCAAGGGCGCGCTCGCCGGCGCCGCCAAGGTCATCGAGGCCGAGTTCGAGTTTCCCTACCTCGCGCATGCCGCGATGGAGCCGCTCGACGCGGTCGCACGGTTCCAGGACGGCACGCTCGAGATCTGGGCCGGGCACCAGATGCCGGACCTCTATCAGGCGGTGGGCGCCCAGATCATGGGCATCGACCCCGCGAAGGTGAAGCTGCACGTGATGACGCCGGGCGGCTTCTTCGGCCGGCGCGCGGTCGCCGATGCGGACGTGATCGTCGAGGTCGTGAGCGTCCTCAAGGCGACCGGCGCCAAGGCCCCGGTCAAGGTGCAGTGGACCCGCGAGGACGACATGGCGGGCGGCCGCTATCGGCCGATGTACTACCACAAGCTCTCGGGCGGCCTCGACGCCGGCGGCCGGCTGATCGCCTGGCGGCAGCGGATCGTCGGCCAGTCGATCCTGGCCGGCACGCCGTTTGCGCGCATGATGGTCAAGGACAGCGTCGATCCGACCTCGGTCGAGGGCGCCGCGACCCTGCCTTACGCCGTGCCCAACCTGCTGGTCGATCTGGTGACCACCGACGTCAAGGTGCCGGTGCTCTGGTGGCGCTCGGTGGGCTCGACCCATACCGCCTATTCGACCGAGGTGTTCGTGGACGAGCTGGCGGCGGCGGCCGGGCGCGACCCGGTCGAGTTCCGGCGCGCGCTGCTCGCGCGACCATCCGCGCCATCTGGGCGTCCTCGACCTCGTGGCCGACAAGGCGGGCTGGGGGACGCCCTTGCCCGAGGGCCGCTTCCGCGGGATCGCGGTGCACGAATCGTTCAAGACCTACGTCGCGCAGGTGGCCGAGATCTCGCTCAAGGACGACGGCGGGATCAAGGTCGAGCGGGTCGTGTGCGCGGTCGACTGCGGCATCGCGGTCAATCCGGACATCGTGAGCGCGCAGATCGAGGGCGGCATCGGCTTCGGTCTCGGGGCGATCCTCAAGAGCGAGATCACCCTCGAGGGCGGCCAGGTGCAGGAGACCAACTTCGACCGCTATCAGATGCTGACGATCGCCGAGATGCCCAAGGTCGAGGTCCACATCGTGCCCTCGACCGAAGCGCCGACCGGGGTCGGCGAGCCGGGCGTGCCGCCGATCGGGCCGGCGCTCGCGAACGCGGTGTTCGCGGCGACCGGCAAGCGGGTGCGGGTGCTGCCGTTCAGCCGCCACGAGTTCGGCACCGCCTGACCGGAGCGGGGCCGCCCGTGGCGCGGGCGGCCCCGGTCCCATCTCCCTCCAACCGATCCGGGCGGTCCTGCAAGAGCCGGGGCCGCGGCGCGTGCTCAACGGCAGGAGAACGGGAGCCGTATCATGCAGAGATGGACGATCCTCGGATCCGCCGGGGTCCTGGCCGTCCTGGCCGCGGCGCTGCCGGGCGCCGCGACCGGGGGCGCGGAGGCGGAGGATCTGAAGCCCGCCAGCGCCTTCGATGGCATCGCGGACCAGGCGGAGCGGTCGCGCGCTTTGTTCACCGAGGCCGAGAAGGTCATTCTTCATCCCCGCTGCGTCAACTGCCACCCGGCGGGCGATCGCCCGCGCCAGGGCGACGACAGCCACCTGCACGTGCCGGCGGTGGTGCGCGGCGATGCCGACTTCGGCGCCGCCGGCCTGCACTGCAACACCTGCCATCAGGCCGAGAACAACGACCGCGCGCACCTGCCCGGGCATCCGGAATGGCGGCTCGCGCCGATCGAGATGGCCTGGTACGGCAAGTCGCCCGCCGAGATCTGCGCCCAGATCAAGGACCCGGCGCGCAACGGCGGCCGCTCGCTCGCCCAGATCCACGAGCACATGGCGACCGATTCGCTGGTCGGCTGGGGCTGGCATCCGGACGCCGGCCGGACCCCGGTGCCGGGCACCCAGGCGCGCTTCGGCGAGCTGATCAAGGCCTGGATCGAGACCGGCGCCGCCTGCCCGGCCGGCTGACGACCGGGAGGTCGCCCCCACCCGCTCCGTCCCGCCATCGATGGGAGGAGGGAAGGAACAACCTCCTTGTCAATTCGGGGAAGGACGGAACCGCCTTTCGAAGGTCGCTTCCCCAGCCCCTCGCGGGGGGCAGGGTCGCGGGTCAGTCCTCGTCGAAGCCGCGCGCGACCAGGGCGGCCAGCGCCTCGAGCGCGGGCTCGGCCTCGCGTCCGCGGGCGCGCAGCTCCAGGATCGAGCCGGCGGCCGCGGCCAGCATCATCAGGCCGAGGATCGAGGTGCCGCCGACCACGAGATCGTCCTTGGCGACCTCGACCTCGGCCGCGAACTGCTCGGCGACCTTGACGAAGCGCGCGGCCGCCCGGGCGTGCAGGCCGCGCCGGTTGACGATCGTCACCTCCAGCCTCAGGACCCCGTCCGGCGCTGGCCCGCCGGCCGGATCGCGGCCTGCGGGCGGCCGGCTCATTTGCGTCCGGGGCCTTTGCCGACGTTGAGCAGGGTGCTGGCGACGTTGATGTATTTGCGGCCGGCCTCCTGGGCGCTGGTGACCGCGGTCTCCAGGGACTCGGCCTCGCGCACGCTCGCGAGCTTGATCAGCATCGGCAGATTGACGCCGGCGATGACCTCGATCCTGCCCTTGTCCATGATCGAGATCGCCAGATTCGAGGGCGTGCCGCCGAACATGTCGGTGAGCAGGATCACGCCGGCGCCGTCGTCGACCGCCTCGACCGCGGCCACGATGTCGCGGCGGCGCTGCTCGATGTCGTCGTCGGGGCCGATCGAGATCGCGCGCATATTGGGCTGGCTGCCGACCACGTGCTCGGTCGCGGCGATGAACTCTTCGGCGAGCCGGCCGTGCGTGACCAGGACCAGACCGATCATGGACTATTCGCTCCTCGGCGCCGGGGCGGGATCAGGACGCAGCGGCCTCGGGAACCGCTGCCGGAACCTCGCGGCCGGGCTGCAACGCGTCGCGGTCGGCCTCCGGGGTGTCGCGGTGCTGGAGTGCGACCAGCCGGCCGGCGGCGCGCAGGTGGGCGGCGAAGGTCTCGGCGACGACCACCGAGCGGTGGCGGCCGCCGGTGCAGCCGAAGGCAATCGTGAGATAGCTCTTGCCCTCCTTCTGATAGAGAGGCAGCAGCGGCAGCAGGAGGTCGTCGAGCCGCGCCATCAGCAGCGGGAAGCCGGGATCGGCCTCGACGTAGGCGCGCACCGCCGGGTCGGCGCCGGTCAGCGGCCGCAGCTCGTCGACGTAGTGCGGGTTGGCCAGGAAGCGGACGTCGAACACCAGATCCGCCTCGCGCGGCAGGCCGTTGCGGTAGGCGAACGAGATCACCGACAGGGTCGGCTGGGCCGCCGCCGGCGGGCCGAAATGGCCGATGATCAGCTGGCGCAGGCCGCTCGGCGACAGCTGCGAGGTGTCGATCACCAGATCCGCGCACTCACGCAGCGGCTGCATCAGCTGCCGCTCGCGGCGGATGCCGTCGGTGACCGGGCGGTCCGGTCCGAGCGGATGGCGCCTTCGGGTCTCGGTGAACCGCCGCCTCAGGATCTCGTCGTCGCAGTCGAGGAACATCAGATGCAGGTTCGAGCTCCGGGCCCCGGTCCGCTCGGTGAGCTGCCGGCAGAGCTTCTGCGGATCGAAGGCGCGGGTGCGGCAGTCGATCCCGATCGCGACGTCGCGCTCGACCCGCTGGCCCGGGCGGACCAGGGTGCCGAGCAGGGTCGCGGGCAGGTTGTCGACCGCCTCGAAGCCCAGATCCTCGAGATCCTTCAGGGCAGTCGTCCGGCCCGCGCCGGACATGCCGGTCACCAGCACGATCCGGCTCATCGGCGGCGGGTCACGGCAAGCGCTCGGCGACCAGCGCGAGGCGGATCTTGGCGTCTGCCGAGGGCGCGCCCGGGTCGAGCCGCAGAAGGGGCAGCGGGACGCCCAGCAGGTCGTAGGTCTCGGGCTCCGGCAGGCGTTCGGGCGGCGCCCCCGGCTGCAAGGCGACCGCGAGCCCGAGCCGGCTCTCCGGACACCAGGGGAGCTTCACGATGCCGAAACCGCGCACCTCGAGCAGACCGGCCAGCGTGGTGACCGGCCGGCCGAACAGCTGGCCCTGCCGGCGCTCGACCAGCAGCCGGTCGTCGCCGACCAGCCGCGCCCCACGATCGATCAGACGGAGCGCCAGATCGGATTTGCCGCTGCCCGAGGCGCCGAGCAGGAGCACGCCGGTCGCGCCGAGCTCGATGCAGGTGGCGTGCAGCCGGATCGAAGCCGCGCCGGCGCCGGCGGTGGTGGCTCGGCCCGGGGCTTCGACCAAGCCGCTCTCCGCGGCATCACGCCGCATGACACTCCGGCTTCTGGGTCAGCATGCGGTACACCGCGTCGCGGTCGCCTTCCTGGCGCAGCCGCTGGCGGAGCCCGGGATCGCGGAGCAGGCGCGAGATGCGGGCGAGCGCCTTGAGGCTGTCGGCGTCGGCCGAATCGGGCGCCAGCAGGAGGAAGATCAGGTCGCTCGGCTGATCGTCCAGGGATTCGAAATCGACCGGCTGCTCGAGCCGGGCGAACAGACCCACCAGGTGATCGAGCCCGGCCAGGCGGGCGTGCGGGATCGCGATGCCGTGCCCGATCCCGGTCGTGCCCAGGCGCTCGCGCTCCATCAAGGCCTCGAGCAGGTGCTGCGGGTCGATGCCGAGCGTGGCTGCCGCCTGCTGCGACAGCTCTTTGAGCACCTGTCGCTTGCTGTTGCAGTTCTTGAGATCGAGGATGATCCCGTCGGGAGTGATGATGTCGGTGATCTCGACCATGCGACGACCGGAGTGCTCGGCACTAACCCTCTGGAACCCGAGGCCACCAGGGCATGACGCGGCTGTCCGGTTGGCGACCGGCTTGGCCGGAGCGACAAGGCCCCGGTGCCCATCGGCCAATCCTGCCAACATAGGCGCCAACTTTGTCCTGTCGAGGGTCAGACGGTTCGGCAACCTTCGCCGTCGCCAGATCGCGATCTCGCGCTGGCGAAAATGGCCTCTCCCGCACGTCTTCTGGCGCCCAACGTGTCACGGCCTGACCATGGCTGAGGATGAGCCCAAACGCGCCGTTAAGCAAGCCTTAATGCCTTCGCCCGGCGGCGCTGCACCGACGAGGGGATGCCCAGCGACTCGCGATATTTGGCGATCGTCCGGCGCGCGATCGCGACCCCGCCGGTCCGCAAGGCGGCGACCAGCTGGTCGTCGGAGAGCACGTTGTCCGGGTCCTCGCGCTCGATCATGACCTTCATCTGCTGGCGAATCGCCTCCGCCGAGTGACTGGCATCGCCGTCGACGCCCGGGAGCGCATTGGAGAAGAAATATCTGAACGGATAGTTGCCGCGCGGGGTCGCGACATATTTGTCGGCGGTGGCCCGCGAGACCGTGCTTTCGTGCAGCTCGGTGGCGGCCGCGATGTCGCGCAGCACCAGGGGCCGCAGATGGTGCACGCCCTGGTGCAGGAACGGCAGCTGGCGGGCGACCACCGCCTCGGCCACCCGCAGCACGGTCCGGGCGCGCTGATCGAGGGCCTTGACCAGCCAGTTGGCCGACTGGAACCGCTCGCTGAGATACTCGCGTACGCGCTTGTCGGGGGGCTGGCGCGTGAGCTCGGCATGGTAGGCGCGGTTGACCAGGACCTTGGGCAGGGTGGCGCCGTTGAGCTCGACCCGCCAGGCGCCGCCCGGCATCGGCAGCACGAAGATGTCGGGCACCACCGCCTCGATCGGGTCCTGAGCGAAGGCCAGGCCCGGTTTCGGATTGAGCGCCTTGAGCTCGGCGATCATCTCGGGCAGGTCGTCCGGGAGCACGCCGCAGACCTTGATCAGCGCCGGGAAGTCGACCTGCGCGAGCAGATCGAGATGGTCGAGGAGCGCTGCCATCGCGGGATCGAAGCGGTTGCGGTCGCGCAGCTGCAGGGCCAGGCATTCCTTGAGCGAGCGCGCGAACACGCCCGGCGGGTCGAACAGCTGCAGGCGCGCGAGCACCGCCTCGACCTGGGCGAGCGGGCAGCCAAGCCGGCCGGCGATCGGGCCAAGCTCCTCCCGCAGGTAGCCGGCGTCGTCCATCAGGTCGATCAGGTGCAGCCCGATCAGCCGCTCGGCACCGGGCGGGAGGTCGACCTGGAGCTGCTCGATCAGATGCTCGCGCAACGTCTTGGGCCGGCTCAGGCGGGCCTCGAGGTCGGCCGACGGGTCGTCGAAGTCGATGCTGCCGCCGCGCCCGAACGGGGTCAGGCCGCCGACGCCCAGACCCGCAAGCTCGCGCTCGGGAACCGGCTCCAACCAGCCATCGTCGGCCGACCCCGACCAGCCGTCACCCGGCTCGCTGCCGGCGGTCATCTCGAGGCTGCCATTGAGCTCGGGACCGGGGATCTCGACCGCGACCGCCGGCGGGCCGGGCTCGGCCTCGGGGCCAGCCGCGTCCGTCTCCTCCTGGCGCTCGAGCAGCGGGTTCTGCTCCAGCTCGCCCTCGACATAGGTCGTCAGCTCGAGGTTCGAGAGCTGCAGCAGCTTGATCGCCTGCTGCAACTGGGGCGTCATCACCAGGCTCTGGCTTTGACGCAGATCGAGGCGGAGGGACAATGACATGGACGGCGGGCCTAGAGACTGAACCGGTCTCCGAGATAGACGCGCCGCACGCCCTCGTGCGCGACGATCTCGTCGGGCGCGCCCTCCATCAGCACCTGGCCCTCGTGCAGGATGTAGGCACGGTCGATGATGTCGAGGGTGTCGCGGACGTTGTGGTCGGTGATCAGCACGCCGAGCCCGCGGTCCTTGAGATGGGCGACCAGGGACCGGATGTCGGCGACGTTGATCGGATCGATCCCGGCCAAGGGCTCGTCGAGCAGCATGAAGCTCGGCTCGGAGGCCAGCGCGCGGGCGATCTCGACCCGGCGCCGCTCGCCGCCCGAGAGAGCGAGCGCCGGGGCGCGGCGCAGATGGGTCAGCGAGAACTCCGCCAGGAGCTCGTCGAGGCGGGCCTGGCGCTGACTGCGCAGCGGTTCCGCGACCTCGAGCACGGCGCGGATGTTGGCCTCGACCGACAGGCCGCGAAAGATCGATGCCTCCTGCGGCAGATAGCCGATCCCGAGCCGCGCCCGGCGATACATCGGCAGCACCGTGATGTCGGCGCCGTCCAGGCTGACCGTGCCGTAGTCCGCGCGCAAGAGGCCGGTGATGATGTAGAAGCAGGTGGTCTTGCCGGCGCCGTTCGGCCCGAGCAGGCCGACCGCCTCGCCGCGGCGGACCTCGAGGCTGACGTCGCGCACCACCTGGCGGCCCTTGAACTGCTTGCCGAGATTGTGGGCGGCGAGGCCGCCCGTGCCGGCGATCACCTGCGGCCGCCCGCGCTCGCCGGGCTGCGCCGCCGGCTTGACCGGCTCGGACGATGGGGTCGGCCCTGCCATGGCCGCGACTACTCGGTCGCCTTGGGCTTGGCGGCGGTCGCCGCCTGCGCCTGGGCGGCGGCCGCGGCCGCGGCCGGCCCGGCAGCCGGGGCCTTCGGCTGCGGCGTGAACAGCGCCCGCACGCGCTGCGGCGGGGTGCCGCCCTGGTTGCTCGGCAGCGCAGCCAGCACGCGCGACTGGCCGCTGGTCAGATCGACCTCCAGGCGATCGCCCCGGATGACGTCGTCACCCTGGGTCAGCACCACCGAGCCGTCGAGGTTCAACTGGTTGCTGGCGACGTCATAGACGCCGGTCTTGCCCTGGGCGGTCTGGCGCGGCGACGACAGGAACACGTTGCCCTCGGCCTCGATCCGCCGGATCGAGCTGCCGCCGGCGGCGGCCGGCGCCGCATCCTGCTGGCCCTGGTCCTGGCCTTTCTGGTCCTGGCCCTTCTGGTCCTGGCCCTGCTGGCCCGGTTGATTGCCGGAATAGAAGACCTTGAGCTTGTCGGCGCTCAGCACCAGGTCGCCCTGGACCGCATCGACCTTGCCGGTGAAGATCGCGACCCGGTCGGGCTGGATGACGTCGAGGCGATCGGCGGTGATCTCGATCGGCAGGCTGCTGTCGTGCTGCCCCAGGCTGAGGCCCTGAGCGCGCGCGCCCGCGGGTGCCGCCAGGATCAGAGCGGCGCCGAGGCCCCAGCCCCAGACCAAGCGCGCGCCTCGGGACAAACCCAGGCTTCGGGGCCAGCGCAAGGCCCGGGGCAAGCGCGTCCGCAAGCCCCGGCCCCAGGAGCGCCGCAGGCAATCGCAGCGGAGCATCAGGACGCCTGGTCCTGGGGTGGGGGGGCATGGCGCGGGCTGGGCGGCAGGGTCACCTTGACCCGGCCCTCGAAGCGCAGCAGGTCGCCCTTGTCACGGATCTGGAACCGGTCGGCCGACAGCGTGCCGGTCGGGCCGGAGCCCTGGATCGGCTGCTCGCCGACCGCCCAGCCTTCCTGGAGATTGATGCGGGTGCTGGCGGTCTCGAAATGGTAGCCGTCGCTGGTGGTCAGCTCGACGTCGCCGTTCAGCTCGAGCTTCCGGGCGGCGCGGTCGTAGAGACCTTTGAGCGCGACCAGGTTGACGTCGCGCGGACCTTCGAGGGTGCCGGACGGGTGATCGAGGTGCACCCGGTTGGGCAGGTTCGGATCGACATAGGCCGACGCCGCGGTCAGCTCGTAGGGCTTGGCATCGTTGGTCTGGCCGACGTAGCGGGGATTGTGCATCCGCATGACGTCGGTGCCGTCGACCTCGGCATTGGCGAAGATCGGGACGATCAGCCCGCCCGCGCCGCTGATCAGCTGCGGCCAGGCCACGACCAGCGCGACCAGGCTGAGCGCGGCCGCGGGCAGCAGATAGCGCAGCAGCTCGACCATCCGGCTGTAGCGGTGGTGCGCCGAGATGCGGCGGGGAGCGGGCGGCACCCGGTCGCCAGCGACAATGGCGGCCGCCTTCATGCGATGCCCGCCCGCAGACAGTCGTGCATGTGCAGCGCGCCGACCGGGCGCCCGTCCTCGACCACGAAGATCACCGTGAACGGGTGCCGGGCGCGGTTCATCATGGCCAGGGCCTCGGCGGCGAGCGCCTGCGGCCGGATGGTCTTGGGCCCCGGGGTCATGACCTCGACCGCGCGGCGCTCGAGCAGATCGGGGCTCATGTGGCGCCGCAGATCGCCGTCGGTGATGACCCCGACCAGCCGGCCGCGACCGTTGCGCACGCCGACGCAGCCGAGCCGCTTGGCGGTCATCTCGAGCACCACCTCGGGCAGGAGCGCCTCCATGCCGACCAGGGGCAGAGCGTCGCCCGCGTGCATCAGCTGCTCGACCCGCACGAGCTTGCGGCCGAGCTTGCCGCCGGGATGGAGCAGGCTGAAATCGTGGGCCCCGAAGCCGCGCCGCTCGAGCAGGGCGACCGCGAGCGCATCGCCGAGCGCCAGCATCGCCGTGGTCGACGTGGTCGGCGTCAGGCCCATCGGGCAGGCCTCGGGGCGCGCGGGCAGGACCAGGACGCCGTCGGCGGTCTCGGCCAGGCTGCTCGGATGGCGGCCGACGATCGCGAGCAGCGGGATCGCGAACCGCCGGGTGTAGGCGACGATGTCGGCGAGCTCGGGCGTCTCGCCGGAATTGGACAAGGCCAGGACCACGTCGTCGGCGGTGATCATGCCGAGGTCGCCGTGGCTCGCCTCGGCGGGATGGACGTAGAGCGCGGGCGTGCCGGTCGAGGCAAGCGTCGCGGCGACCTTGCGGCCGACGTGGCCGCTCTTGCCCATGCCGGTGACCACCACCCGGCCGCGGGCGGCGCCGAGCTGCGCGACGAACCGGTCGAAGCCCTGATCCAGGGCATCGGCCAGCGCCGAGAGCGCCTCCGCCTCGGTCCAGAGCACCCGGCGCGCCGCCATCAGGGCTGCGCTCGGCTCGGGGGTGGGCTCGACGACGTCTTGGACTGCGGCAACGGTCATCTTGGGCTCCTGGCTCACGCGGCAGGCCATCCGGTCACGGTCGCTCGAATCGAGCGCGACCCGCCGGCGGCCCCGGGACGCCAAGACAGGTGTGCCGCCCTGGATTTACGGCGCGGTGCTTGAAACCGCAATATGGTCATGGCGACCCGCGGGCGTCAACGCGACCGGCGAACGCAGGCGCCGGGCGCTCAGTAGGCAAAGATGTCGACATCGGGCCAGCCGGCGAGGTCGAGCTCGGCCCGGGACGGCAGGAAGTCGAAGCAGGCGCGCGCCAGCGCCTGGCGGCCGTCGCGCTCGAGCATGGCGCTCAGGCGCGCGCGCAGACGATGCAGATGCAGCACGTCGTTGGCGGCGTAGGTCAGCTGGGCCTCGCTCAGATCGGCAGCGCCCCAGTCCGAGCTCTGCATCTGCTTCGAGAGGTCGATGCCCAGCAGCTCCTGGCACAGCTCCTTGAGGCCGTGCCGGTCGGTGTAGGTGCGGGCGAGCTTGGACGCGATCTTGGTGCAAAAGACCGGGCGCGCCATGACCCCGAGATAGCGCCGCAGGACCGCGAGATCGAAGCGCGCGAAATGGAACACCTTCTCGACCTTGGGATCGGCCGAGCAGGCGCACCAGGTTCGGCGCCTCGTAGGCGTCGCCGCGGAAGCGCACCAGGTGGGCGTGGCCGTCGCCGGCCGAGAGCTGGACCAGGCGCAGCCGGTCGCGCTCCGGCCGCAGGCCCATGGTCTCGGTGTCGACGGCCACCACCGGACCCAGGTCGACGGCCGCCGGCAAGTCCCGCTCATGGACGCTCATCGACATCGCTTGGTTGATCCATCCGACCCGGCGCATCGCCACAGTTGCCGTGACCGTAACAGACTACGGCCGGCGCGGCGAGGTCTAGCCCGCAGCCGGTAAAGCCCGCCTTAATCGGGTCTGACGGCGGCCCGCCTCAACGTGGCCGAAGAGCGGGAAGCTGACGAGCGGGTGGTGCCCAGGAGAGGACTCGAACCTCCACGGCCTTGCGACCGCTAGCACCTGAAGCTAGTGCGTCTACCAATTCCGCCACCTGGGCCCGGAGGCGAGGCTGGATGTAAGCCGTCGCGAGGGCAGCGTCAACCTGGATCCCGGCCGGCCGCGACGACCCGGCGGCGGCCGGCCTCGAGCACGCTCGCGAAGCGTTTTCTTTTCCACCGTGCGCTCTATAGTTTGGCCGCAATATGCCCGGCCCGCGACGGGCGCCAGGAGGCAGCATGCGCAACCGACTGATCACGGTCTTCGGCGGCACCGGGTTCATCGGCCGCCACCTCGTGCGCCGGCTGGCCGCGCGCGGCGCCCGGATCTGCGTGATCAGTCGCGACCCGGCCCGTGGCACGCATCTGCAGCCGATGGGCGATGTCGGCCAGATCGTGATCGAGCGCGCCGATCTCGCCAGCGAGGCGGCGCTGGCGCGCGTGGTCGAGGGCGCGCTCGCGGTCGTCAACCTGATCGGCATCCTGTACGAGACCGGGCGGCAGACCTTCGCCGAGGTCCAGGGCGAGCTGCCGGGGCGGATCGGGCGCGCGGCCGCCGCGGCCGGGGTGGCGCGGCTGGTCCAGCTCTCGGCGATCGGCGCCGACCCGCAGTCTGCGAGCGCCTACGCCCGCAGCAAGGCCGAGGGCGAGCGGGCGGTGCGCGAGGCCTTCCCGGGCGCCACCATCATGCGCCCGAGCATCGTGGTCGGCCCCGAGGACGGCTTCTTCAACCGCTTCGCGGCCATGGCGCGGCTGCTCGCCCGCGCTGCCGCTGATCGGCGGCGGCCGCACCCGGTTCCAGCCGGTCTACGTCGGCGACGTCGCGGCCGCGATCGTGGCCGCCCTGGAACGGGACGACGCCAGCGGCCAGACCTTCGAGCTCGGCGGCCCCCAGGTCTACAGCTTCGCCCAGCTGATGCGCTACCTGCTGCAGGTGATCGGGCGCCGCCGGCTGCTGGTGCCGGTCTCGTTCGAGCAGGCGACCTGGCAGGCGCGCATGCTGGAGCTCCTGCCGGTGCCGCCGCTCACCCGCGACCAGGTCGAGCTGCTGAAGACCGACAACGTGGTCGGCGCCGACGCCCGCACGCTCGCCGACCTCGGCATCACGCCGACGCCGATCGAGCTGGTCGTGCCGGAATATCTCGGCCGCTACCGGGCGAGCCCCGCGCGCGTCGCGCGCCTCTGAGGCCCCGCGCGCGTCGCCCGCCCCTGAGGCCCCGCGCGCGCAGCCTGCTCCCGGGTCGGCGCGCCGGTCAGCGCAGGAGCAGGAAGCCCGCCATCAAGAGGCCGATCGCGATCCGGTACCAGGCGAACGGCCCGAAGCCGTGGCGCGAGACGAAGCCGATCAGCCCGCGGACGACGATCAGGGCGGCGAAGAAGGCGACCACGAAGCCGAGCGCGATCACCTCGAGGTTGTCGGCGCTGAGCACCGCCCGGTTCTTGTAGAGATCGTAGAACGAAGCGGCGACCATGGTCGGCACCGCGAGGAAGAACGAGAACTCGGTCGCGGTCCGCCGGTCGACCCCGAGCAGCAGCGCGCCCATGATCGTGGCACCGGCGCGCGACACCCCGGGGATCATCGACACGCACTGGCAAAAGCCGACGTAGAGCGCGGTCGAGGCCGGCATCTCCTCGACCGCGTGGTGCTTGGGGGCGGGCAGGTGGCGCTCGATCACGAAGATCGCGATGCCGCCCAGGATCAGGCTGACCACGACCACCCAGGGGTCGAACAGGTAGGTCTTGATGGTGTGGTAGGCGAGCGCGCCGATCACCGCCGAGGGCAGGAAGGCGAGCAGGATGTTGCGCACGAAGCGGAACTGGGCCGGCTGTGAGAACACGCCGGTGGCGGCGCGCACGAAGCGGTCGAAGTAGACCCAGACGACGGCGCCGATCGCGCCGAGCTGGATCACCACCTCGAAGACCTTGCCGGGCGGGCCCTGGAAGCCGATCAGGTCGCCCACGAGGATCAGATGGCCGGTCGAGGACACCGGCAGGAACTCGGTCAGGCCCTCGACGATGCCGAGCAGCAGCGCCCCGAACAGGAGCTCCAGATCCATCGCAGGTCCTTTCGGCTTGGTGGGTTTCGGGCGGCAGTTTGTGGGTCGGACGGCGGCCCCGCGGGGCCGCTCGGGCGGCGCTACTTAGCGCGATCCGCGGCGCCGCGCACTCGTCTCGTTTTGCGACTAATTTGAAGCCCGCGGGCCGCCGCTTCGGGATGCATATTGCCCGAATGTTAGGCAGCCCGCAAAAGTAGTCCCATTGCGGGACTATATCGGCGAAAATCGCTGGACCGCTCCCGCTCTCGGGGCTATATAGCTCGCTCCGGTGGACATTTCCGGGCAGGCAGCGAACGCGGACCGGCGCGCGCCGGTCGGCCGTGGCTGGGAGACGGGGTGCTCGTGACCGCCAAGATGATGCAGTTCCTGTCCGTGCCCCAGACGATGCCCGACAAGCGGGCGATCGTCGAGCGCCGGCGCGACTTCCGGGAGATCTACGACCGCTTCCAGCCGGAACGGGCGGCCGAGCAGGCGGCCCGCTGCGAGCAATGCGGCATCCCGTTCTGCCAGGTCCACTGCCCGCTCCACAACAACATCCCGGACTGGCTGCGGATGACCGCCGAGGGCCGCCTCGAGGAGGCCTACGAGCTCGCCTCGGCGACCAACAACATGCCCGAGATCTGCGGCCGGATCTGCCCTCAGGACCGGCTCTGCGAGGGCAACTGCGTGATCGAGAAGGGCTTCGAGTCGGTCACCATCGGCGCGGTCGAGAAGTACATCACCGAGACCGCCTTCGAGCAGGGCTGGGTCAAGCCGCCGCGGCCGACCCGCCAGCGCGGCGAATTGATCGGCGTGATCGGCGCCGGCCCGGCCGGGCTCGCGGTCGCCGAGCAGCTGCGCAAGCGCGGCTACCAGGTCCACGTCTACGACCGCTACGACCGGGTCGGCGGCCTGCTGATCTACGGCATCCCCAACTTCAAGCTGGAAAAAAACGTGGTCGAGCGGCGCTCGCGCCTGCTGGCCGAAGGCGGCATCGACTTCCACCTGAACTGCGCGGTCGGCACCGATCTCGGCTTCGACGAGCTGCGGGCGCGCCACGACGCCCTGTTCATCGGCAGCGGCGTGTACCAGGCGCGCGACATCGCCATGCCAGGCGTCGGGCTCGCGGGCGTCGTGCCGGCGCTCGACTTTCTGGTCGCGAGCAACCGCCGGGGCCTGGGCGACCCGGTGCCGGCCTTCGACTCGGGCGCGCTCAATGCCGCCGGCAAGCGGGTCGTGGTGATCGGCGGCGGCGACACCGCGATGGACTGCGTGCGCACCGCGGTCCGCCAGGGGGCGATCTCGGTCCAGTGCCTCTATCGCCGCGACCGGGCCAACATGCCGGGCTCGATGCGCGAGGTGAAGCACGCCGAGGAGGAGGGCGTCGAGTTTCTCTGGCAGGCGGCGCCCGAGGCGTGCCTTGGCGATGACCGGGTGAGTGCCGTGCGCGCGGTCCGGATGCGCCTTGGCGCGACCGACGCGACCGGCCGGCAGCGGCCCGAGCCGATCCCGGAATTCGAGCTTCGTGATCGAGGCCGATCTGGTGATCAAGGCGCTGGGCTTCGATCCGGAGGACCTGCCGGCGCTGTTCGACGCGCCCGAGCTGCAGGTGACCCGCTGGGGCACCGTCCGGGTCGACTGGCAGACCATGATGACGCCGCTCGAGGGCGTGTTCGCGGGCGGCGACATCGTGCGCGGCGCCTCGCTCGTGGTCTGGGGGGTGCGCGACGGCCGCGATGCCGCCGACAGCATGCACGACTGGCTGCAGGCGCGCGCGCCGCGTCTCGCCGCCGCGTCTTGAGAAGGGGGCGACCCATGACGATCGGGATGGGGACGACCGATACCGCCGAATCCGGCCAGCGCTTCGTCGAGCGGTACCCCGCCAACGCCCGCCATCTGGCCGAGCACGGCATGTACGACCCGGCCGACGAGCACGACGCCTGCGGGGTCGGCTTCGTGGCCGCGATCGACGGCCAGCCGCGCCGCCAGGTGGTCGAGGCGGCGATCGACGCCCTGCGCGCGGTCTGGCATCGGGGCGCGGTCGACGCCGACGGCAAGACCGGCGACGGGGCCGGCATCTATCTCGAGATCCCGCAGGACTTCCTGCGCGAGCAGATCCGGGGCGGCAAGCTCACCCGGGGCCGGATCGCGGTCGGCATGGTGTTCCTGCCGCGCACCGACTTCGCCGGCCAGGAGCGCTGCCGGACGGTCGTCGAGACCGAGGTCCTGGGCTTCGGCTACTCGATCCTCGGCTGGCGCCAGGTGCCGGTCGACACGACCGTGATCGGCGACAAGGCGATCGCCACCCGGCCCGAGATCGAGCAGATCATCCTCGGCAACCCCAAGGGCGTCAGCGACGACGAGTTCGAGCGCGAGCTGTTCCTGATCCGCCGCCGGATCGAGAACCAGGTGCTGGCCGAGCACATCAACGGCTTCTACATCTGCTCCTTGTCCTGCCGCTCGGTGATCTACAAGGGCCTGTTCCTGGCCGAGCAGCTGTCGGTGTTCTATCCCGACCTCAAGGACGAGCGCTTCGTCTCGAGCTTCGCGGTCTTCCACCAGCGCTACTCGACCAACACCTGGCCGTCCTGGCAGCTCGCGCAGCCGTTCCGGATGCTCGCCCACAACGGCGAGATCAACACGCTGCGCGGCAATCTGAACTGGATGAAGAGCCACGAGACGCGCATGGTCGCGCCGGCCTTCGGCGACTGCAACGAGGACGTCAAGCCGATCATCCAGGCCGGCTCCTCCGACAGCTCGGCGCTGGATGCGGTGATCGAGGCCCTGGTCCGGGCCGGCCGGTCCCTGCCGCTCGCCAAGACCCTGCTGATCCCGCCCGCCTGGGCCAAGAAGATGGCGATCCCCCAGGCGCACAAGGACCTGTTCAGCTACTGCAACTGCGTCATGGAGCCCTGGGACGGGCCCGCGGGCGTGGTCGCCTGCGACGGCCAGTGGGTGATCGGCGGCATGGACCGCAACGGCCTGCGGCCGATGCGCTACACCCGGACCGAGGACGGCCTGCTGGTGGTCGGCTCCGAGACCGGCATGGTGCCGCTGGTCGAGGGCGAGATCGTCGAGAAGGGCCGGGTCGGCCCCGGCGAGATGGTCGGCGTCGACCTCAAGGCTGGCAAGTTCTACCGCGACCGCGAGCTCAAGGATCTGCTGGCCGGCCAGAAGCCGTTCGGGCAGTGGGTCAAGAGCATCACCCATCTCGACAACCTGGCCGCCCGGCGGCCGTTCGAGCCGCGCCAGATGGAGCGCGCCGAGGTGCGCCGGCGCCAGAACCTGTTCGGCATCTCGATCGAGGAGCTCGAGCTGCTGCTGGCGCCGATGGTCCAGGACGCCAAGGAGGCGGTGGGCTCGATGGGCGACGACACGCCGATCGCGGTGCTGTCGGCGCACTACCGCGGCCTGCACCATTTCTTCCGGCAGCAGTTCAGCCAGGTCACCAACCCGCCGATCGACAGCCTGCGCGAGTACCGGGTCATGAGCCTCAAGACCCGCTACGGCAATCTCGGCAACGTCTACGACCAGGCGCCGAGCCAGACCAAGATCCTGCAGCTCGAGAGCCCGCTGCTGCTGACGACCGAGTTCAGGGCGCTGCTCGACCATTTCGGGCGCAAGCTCACGACCATCGACTGCACCTTCGACGTCGACGCCGGCGCCGGTGCGCTGCGCGAGGCGCTGGCGCGGATCCGCGCCGAGGCCGAGGACGCGGTGCGCGAGGGCTACGAGCAGATCGTGCTCAGCGACGAGGCGGTCTCGGAGGCGCGCGCGCCGATCCCGATGATCCTCGCCACCGGCGCCGTGCACAGCCACCTGGTGCGCGAGGGCCTGCGCAGCTTCAGCTCGATCACGGTGTGCTCGGGCGAGTGCCTGGACGTGCACTACGTCGCGGTGCTGATCGGGGTCGGTGCCACCGCGGTCAACCCCTACCTCGCCGAGGCGGCGATCGCCGACCGCCACGCCCGCGGGCTGTTCCCGGGCCTGACCCTGCCGGAGTGCGTCGCGCGCTACAAGGAGGCGGTCGACCAGGGGCTGCTGAAGGTCATGTCGAAGATGGGCATCTCGATCCTCAGCAGCTACCGCGGCGGCTACAACTTCGAGGCGGTGGGCCTCTCGCGCTCGCTGTGCGCCGAGTATTTCCCGGGCCTTGTCACGCGGATCTCCGGCATCGGCCTCGCCGGCATCCAGAACAAGGTCCTGGCGCTGCATCGGCGCGCCTACGACGACCCCAACCCGCCGCTCGCGATCGGCGGCCTCTACCGCTACCGGCGCGGCGGCGAGCGCCACGCCCTCGAGGGGCCGGCGATCCACCAGCTGCAGTATGCGGTCGCGACCGATTCCTACGCCGCCTACAAGAAATACGCCGAGATCATGTACAAGCAGGAGCCGATCGCGCTCCGCGAGCTGCTCGACTTCGACCGCCGGCAGGCGCCGATCCCGATGGACGAGGTCGAATCGATCACCGAGATCCGCAAGCGCTTCGTCACGCCCGGCATGTCGCTCGGCGCCCTCTCGCCCGAGGCCCACGAGACGCTGACCATCGCCATGAACCGGATCGGCGCCAAGTCCGACAGCGGCGAGGGCGGCGAGGCCAAGGAGCGCTATCTGCCGCGGCCGAACGGCGACAACGCCAACTCGCCGATCAAGCAGGTGGCATCCGGGCGGTTCGGGGTCACCGCCGAGTACCTGAACGCCTGCCGCGAGCTCGAGATCAAGATCGCCCAGGGCGCCAAGCCCGGGGAAGGCGGCCAGCTGCCGGGCTTCAAGGTGACCGTCGAGATCGCCAAGCTCCGGCACGCGACCCCGGGCGTGTCCCTGATCTCGCCGCCGCCGCACCACGACATCTACTCGATCGAGGACCTGGCCCAGCTGATCTACGACCTGAAGCAGATCAACCCGGACGCCAAGGTCTGCGTCAAGCTGGTCTCGGAGGCCGGGATCGGCACGATCGCCGCCGGCGTCGCCAAGGCCAAGGCCGACGTCATCCTGGTGTCCGGGCACTCGGGCGGCACCGGGGCGAGCCCGCAGACCTCGATCAAATACGCCGGCACGCCCTGGGAGATGGGCCTGTCCGAGGTCAACCAGGTGCTGACCCTCAACCGGCTGCGGCATCGGGTCGTGCTGCGCACCGACGGCGGCATCAAGACCGGCCGCGACGTGGTGATCGCGGCCATGCTGGGCGCCGAGGAGTTCGGCGTCGGCACCGCCGGCCTGGTCGCCATGGGCTGCATCCTGGTCCGCCAGTGCCATTCCAACACCTGCCCGGTCGGGGTCTGCACCCAGCGGCCGGACCTGCGCGAGAAGTTCGAGGGCACCCCCGACAAGGTCGTCAACCTGTTCAGCTTCATCGCCGAGGAGGTGCGCGAGATCCTGGCCTCGCTCGGCCTGCGCTCGCTCGAGCAGGCGATCGGCCGGAGCGATCTTCTGCACCAGGTCTCGCGCGGCAGCGACGATCTCGACGATCTCGACCTCAACGCGATCCTGGCCCAGATCGACACCGGCGGCCATCCGCGCCACTGCGCCATCTCGGGCCGCAACGAGGTCCCGGATTCGCTCGATGCGCGCATGATCGAGGACGCGCGGGCGGCGCTCGTCGAGGGCGAGAAGATGCAGCTCGCCTACAATGTCCGCAACGTCCACCGGGCGGTCGGCACCCGGCTCTCGGCCCACATCACCCGGCGCTACGGCATGGACCAGCTGCCGCCCGGCCAGATCACGGTCCGCCTGCGCGGCTCGGCCGGCCAGTCGCTCGGCGCCTTCGCCGTCCAGGGCCTCAAGCTCGAGGTGTTCGGCGACGCCAACGACTACGTCGGCAAGGGGCTCTCGGGCGGCACGATCGTGGTCCGGCCGCTGGTCTCGAGCCCGATGGTCGCGAGCGAGAACGTGATCATCGGCAATACCTGCCTCTATGGCGCGACCGCGGGCCGGCTGCTCGCGGCCGGGCGCGCGGGCGAGCGCTTCGCGGTCCGCAACTCGGGCGCGGTCGCCGTGGTCGAGGGCTGCGGCGACAACGGCTGCGAGTACATGACCGGGGGCGTGGCGGTGATCCTCGGGCCGATCGGCGACAATTTCGCCGCCGGCATGAGCGGCGGCATGGCCTATGTCTACGACCCCGAGGAGCGATCGGCCGAGCGCATCAACCGCGACATGGTGATCTGCCAGCGGCTCGAGGTCGAGCACTACGAGGACGAGCTGAAGGCGCTCCTGACCCTGCACGCCAAGAACACCCAGAGCCGGTTCGCCGAGCGGGTGGTCGCCGACTTCGACCGCGAGGTCGGCCATTTCTGGCAGATCGTGCCCAAGGAAATGCTGGACAAGCTGGAAGTGCCGGTGGTGCGCGCGGCGATCGCCGCGCTCACCGCCTGACCGGGCGTCACGCAGCCGTGGCCCGGCTGCCGCCCGCGCCCGCTAAGTCGACACGGTGCGGCCCGCCGTGCCAGACTCCGGCGGGCGCTGCGAACCGCGCACGAAATAACCGGACGGGGTGACGCGCTCGATCACCCCGTTCGCGGGCTCTTACAACTGGCCGCCTGATCGAGGCGGCGGGTCGCCTTCTGGCGGGCGACTACTGTTTGGCGGGCTCCCCCGCCGGGGCCGCCGGCGCGGTCGGAGCCGCCGCGGGCGGCGCAGCCGGGGCAGCCGGAGCCGCCGCGGGCGGCGCTGCCGGGGCGACGGCGCCCTTGATCCGACGACGACTTCTGTTCGGATGGTCCGCAGGCCGCGAGCAGCAGCAGGAGCGCCGCGCTCAGGCCGAGGGCACCGGTCGAGAGACGATTCCCGTTGGCACGCATTGGATCACCTCCTGTTCCACCAGCGGGGCCCGACGATCGCGCGCCGACGCTGGTGCGTTCGCTTCGTGGTGATGGGTTCCCCTGCCATCCTCACTTCCAAAAAAAATGGCCGGCGCACCGATACCGTGGGGCGATGCGCCGGCCGTTCGGTCCAGATAGCCCAGACTCATCGGGACGCTGACCGCTCGCGGGTCCTCTCCGCTCCCGGCCGGCCCCGACACTCGCTTGCGAGCGTCTGCACCTGGACCAGCGATACGACGCTGCGAGGGTGGCAATTCGACGAGCGCCTGATCGATCGCCTAAACCTCGGCCACGCCGAACCGTTCGAGTCCTGAGCCGGCAACCTTACCACCGTGGCGCTGGCACCGGTCAGCTTGCTGAGCATCCGAGACTTCTCACGGGTGGTACCGCGGTCGCGCCTGACTCAGCCCTCGGACAGTCAATCACGCAAACAGGACGCCCCAAGGTTTATTCCGCGCCCGATCGCTTCGCGGTCCGACGCGTGATACCCGTCTGCCACACCGGTCCGCCCTGGCGGTCTGCCATGTCGGACCGCGGTCGGCGCCAGCGCCTATTTGAACAGCTCGGCGCGCAGCTGCCTGAGGCTCGGCAGCTGGCCTTGGGTGAACGGCAACGGCCGGCAGAGCTGCATCGCGCCGAGGCCGAGCTTGGCCGCGAGCAGACCGTTGACCGCCCCCTGGCCGGCCCGCGCCGAGAGCACGCTCAGGAGGGTGGCGCCGGTCGCCTCGACCGCGACGTCGCTGATCAGCTCGCCGACGTCGGCCGCGAGCACGTTGATCAGCGTCTGACGCAGCAGGCGCGCGAGCGTCGCCGTGCCCGGGCGGACGCCATAGAGCCTGGCGATCGCGCGCAGCATGGCGAGCGTGCGGCCGAGCACCAGGACGCCGTCGAGCAGGCCGAGCCGGCTCAAGGCGGTCAGCGCGCCGATGTCGCGGGCGCTGCGCCGGACCACCTGATAGGCGCGCTGGTCGAGCGGCTCGAGCACCGTGGCCGCGAACAGGCGCAGCCGCTCGCCGTCGCTGAGCGCATCGCTCGCCTGGGCGTGGAAGCGCTCGACCGGCGCTTTGGTATCGGCGCGATCGCGATAGAGGCGCTCGATCCGCTCGAGCAGGGCGTCCGCCTGCCCGTGCACCTCCGAGGTCAGCAGGCGCTCGCCGTCGTGGCGGAAATGCTCGACCTTGGCCAGGCGGGCGAGCCCGATGGTCTCGCGGCCGACGATCCCGAGCGCGCCCGCCGCGACGCCGCCCAGCAGGAGCGCGGCGGCGCCGCCCAGCCAGACCGAGCGATCGAACAGCTCGACCAGCAGGTCATGGGCCTGGAGGCCGAGCAGCCCGACCAGGAACAGCCCGCCGCTCCAGACCAGCAGCCGCCGCCAGGGCCGCGCGCGGGCGGGCGCGGCCGGCGCCGGCACCGGCACCAGCGGCTGCGGGCCGGGTTCCGGCTCGACCAGCTCCAGGCGGCCCGGCGCCACGCTCGCCGGGTCGAGCTCGAAGGGGGCGATCGGGTCGCGCGCGCTCATTGCAGGCGGTCGCCGAGCAGCACCTCGAGCGCCTGGTCGAGGCGGATGTGCTGCGGCTTGTCGGCGCCGTGCAGGATCAGGCGCCGGGGCGCGAAGTCGCGAAACCGGAAGCGGCCCGCGCGCCAGTCCTCCTCGGCCGGCAGGTCGGGCGGGATCTCGCCCGGGAACAGGACCGTGGCGCGCTCCTCGCCCTTGACCACGCCCTGCACGCAGGACAGCGCCTGGCCGTGATGCTCGGTGCGCACGACGTCGGTCGAGCGCAGGGCGGCGAGCGCCACGAAGGCCGGCTTGACACCCTCGAAGCGCGCCGCGCCGGCGGCATCGGCCACCATGCGCTCGAGCAGCAGGCGCAGGTTGTGATGCTGGTTGTGGGCGACGTGATCGGCCTTGCTGACCGCGAACAGCAGGGTCTCGATGCGCGGCCGCAGCAGACGCGCGAGCAGGCCGCTCGGGCCGTAGCGGAAATTGCGCAGCACCAGCGCCAGCGCCGCCTCGGCGTCGGCGAAGCAGGCCGGGCCGCGATTGAGGGTGCCGAGCAGGTCGACCAGCACGATCTGGCGATCGAAGCGGCTGAAATGATCGCGATAGAAGGGCAGGACGACCTCGCTCCGGTAGCGCTCGTAGCGGGCGCGCATCAGGTGCGGCAGGCTGCCCCGGGCGCCGCTTGCGGGCGGCAGCGGGCAGAACTCGAGCAGCTCGCTGCCGGCGAGGTCGCCCGGCATGGTGAAGCGCCCCGGCTGGAGCAGGCTGAGCCCGGCATCTTGCTGGCAGCGGTGCAGATAGTCGGTGTAGAGCGCCGCCGCCTGGGCCGCCTGGCCGGGAGCGGCCGGCGCCTCGAGGTCGAGCCCGGCTGTGAAGCTTCGCCAGTCCCTGGCGAGCGCCGCGCGCGGGGGCGCCTCGGCGGCCCGCAGGGTCGCGGCCGACCAGGCCTCGTAGCTCTGGTCGAGCAGCGGCAGATCGAGCAGCCATTCGCCCGGGTAGTCGATGATCTGGACGGTCAGCAGGCGGCGCTCGCCGAGCCGGCGCCGGAGCATGCCCTTGGCGATGAAGCGGAGCTGGAGGCGAAGCGCGCTCAGGCGCTCGGTCGGCGCCGGCCAGTGGGGCTCGGGCGCGGCCAGCGCGGCGCGCGCCGCCTCGAACGGGAAGGCCGGCAGGTCCCCCGGCTGCGGCGGCAGCAGACGGACCCCGAGCAGCCGGCCCTCCTGGACCGCGGCCAGGAAGGGCAGCTCCCCGGCGTGCAGCAGATGGTGCACCGCCATGGTGATGAACACCGTCTTGCCGCCGCCGCGCAGGCCGGTGACCGCGAGCCGGAGCGTCCGGTCGAGCGCGAGGTCGACGAGCTCCTCGAGGCCGCGCTGCAGCCGGGCAGGCGACGGCAGGCTGGCGAGATCGCCGAGGCTGGCCCAGGCGGACCGGCTGGCCATCAAGGCCCGACCTTGCCGGCGAGCAGCGCCAGGCAGACCAGGAGCCCGAGCTCGCGATTGCTGCGGAAGCGCCGCAGGCAGGACATCGGGTCGTCGATGTCGAGGGTCCGGATCTGCCAGGCGAAATGGCCGCCGACCGCGATCAGCAGGAGGTAGAAGCCGGGTCCCAGCCCGGCGCTCCAGCCGGCCGCGGCGAGCAATGCCAGCGCGATGCCGTAGAAGCCCCAGAGCCAGCGGCGGGGTTGCGGCGCCGAGCCGGCGCGCGCTCGACTTGACCCCGATCAGGGCGTCGTCGGTCTTGTCCTGATGGGCGTAGATCGTGTCGTAGCCAAGCGTCCAGAAGAAGCCCGCGGCATAGAGCAGCAGGGCCGGCGGGGCGAGCCCGCCGGTCGCCGCGGCCCAGCCGGCCAGCGCCCCCCAGTTGAAGGTGATGCCCAGGAACGCCTGCGGCCACCAGGTGATCCGCTTCATCAGCGGATAGATCACGATCAGCGGCACCGAGGCCAGCGCCACCAGGATCGCGAAGCGGTTGAGGGCCGTCAGGACGAGCAGGCCGACCAGCAGCTGCAGAGCGAGGAAAGCCAGCGCCTGGGCGACGCCGAGACGGCCGCTCGCGAGCGGCCGGTGGCGGGTGCGCTCGACCTTGACGTCCAGGTCCCGGTCGATCAGATCGTTGACCACGCAGCCGGCGCCGCGCATCGCGACCGCCCCGATCCCGAACAGGGCGACCAGCGGCAGGTCCGGCCCGCCGGGGGCGAGCGCCAGCGCCCACCAGCCGGGCAGGAGCAGGAGCCAGCTGCCGATCGGGCGGTCCCAGCGCGCCAGCACGGCATAGGGCCGCATGCGCTCCGGCAGGCGCTCGACCCAGCCGCGCTCGCGGTCGAGGACCACCGGCGCCGCGTCTAAGCCTTGCTTCGCCATGGTCATGCTTCTAGCGTTCGCCCCACCTCAGGACAAGCGAGCCCCCCATGGATGACAATCCCCTCCGCGCGCCCCGATCCTACAACCTTCGCCTGTTCGTCGACGTGCCCCTTGCCCAGGGGGGGCTCCTGGAGCCGAGCGCGGCGCAGTGCCACTATCTGTTGACCGTGATGCGTCGCCAGGCGGGCGACCGGGCGGTGCTGTTCAACGGCCGTGACGGCGAGTGGCTGGCGGTGATCGAGCCGGTCGAGCGCCGGCGCTGCCGGCTCGCGCTCACCGAGCAGCTGCGCCCGCAGCAGCCGGAGCCCGGCCCGGCGCTGCTGTTCGCGCCGCTCAAGCGGATCCGTCTGGAGTTCCTGATCGAGAAGGCGACCGAGCTCGGCGTGACCCGGCTCGAGCCGGTGTTCACCCATCGCTCGGTGGTCGACCGGATCAACCGGGCGCGGGTCCTGAGCATCGCGATCGAGGCGGCCGAGCAGTCCGGGCGGCTGACGGTGCCCCTGATCGAGCTGCCGATGACCCTCGAGCAGCGGCTCGAGAGCTGGCCGGACGGGCGCCTGCTCTATTTCGGGGACGAGACCGGAGCCGGCGAGCCGCTGCTCGACAGCCTGCGCACCCGCGGCGCGGGCGACCTCCTGATCGGGCCCGAGGGCGGCTTCACCGACGAGGAGCTGGCCGGGCTGCGTGGCCTCGACCAGGTGGTGGCGGTCAGCCTCGGCCCGCGCCTGCTGCGCGCCGAGACCGCGGCGCTCGCCGCCCTGGCCTGCTGGCAGGCGGTCGACGCCGCGCTTGCCTGAGGCGCGCCCACGACGCTGAGACCGGCGCGGTCGCGCCGGATCGCGGCCGTCCCGCGGGGATCGCCGGCGCCGGCCGCGGTGCGCGGCTGCCGCCGCAGGCGGCGGCGGCGCCGACGGGCAGGCCTTCGATCAGGTGACGAGGCCCTCGGTCAGGTGGGTCTGTCAGGCGGCGGTGCCGCCGACCGTCAGGCCCTCGATCAGCAGGGTCGGCTGACCGACCCCGACCGGCACCCACTGGCCTTCCTTGCCGCAGGTGCCGATGCCCTGATCGAGCTCGAGATCGTTGCCGACCGCCCCCACGCGGGTCAGGCAGTCGGGGCCGTTGCCGATCAGGGTCGCGCCCTTGACCGGCGCGGTCAGCCGGCCGTCCTCGATCAGATAGGCCTCGGCGGCGGTGAACACGAACTTGCCCGAGGTGATGTCGACCTGGCCGCCCGCGAAATTGCGGGCGTAGAGGCCGCGCCGGACGCTTTTCAGGATGTCCTCGGGATCGCGCTCGCCCGCGCGCATGTAGGTGTTGGTCATGCGCGGCATGGTCTGATGGGCATAGCTCTGGCGGCGGCCATTGCCGGTCGGCTGCATGCCCATCAGGCGGGCGTTCTGGCGGTCCTGCATGTAGCCGACCAGGACGCCGTCCTCGATCAGGACGTTGCAGGCGCTGGGCGTGCCCTCGTCGTCGATGGTGAGCGAGCCGCGGCGCTCGTCCAGGGTGCCGTCGTCGACCACCGTGACGCCCTTGGCGGCGACCCGTTGGCCCAGAAGACCCGCGAACGCCGAGGTCCGCTTGCGGTTGAAGTCGCCCTCGAGGCCGTGGCCGATCGCCTCGTGGAGCAGGACGCCGGGCCAGCCGGGGCCCAGCACCACGGTCATCTCGCCGGCCGGCGCGGCGACCGATTCGAGGTTGACCAGGGCCTGGCGGAGCGCCTCGTCGACCATCGAGCGCCACCTCGCAGGCGTCAGCAGCTGGTCGTAGCCGACCCGGCCGCCGGCGCCGAAGCTGCCGGATTCCATGCGCTGGCCGTCGCCGACCACGACCTGGACGTTGAGCCGGACCAGAGGCCGGATGTCGGTGCTCCTGGAGCCGTCGGCGCGCAGGATCAGGACCCGCTGCCAGGAGCCGCCGAGGCTGGCGCTGACCTGCCGGACCCGCGGATCCTTGGCGCGGGCGTAGGCGTCGATCTGCTCGAGCAGGCCGACCTTGTCCGCCTGCGGCCGGTCCTGGATCGGGTTGCCCTCGCCGTAGCGCTTGCGATTGGTCCCCTGGGGCGGCAGCGCGAGCCGGCCGCGGTAGCCGGCCTTGACCGCGCCGACCGCGTCGATCGCGCGCCCGAGCGCCGCCATGCTGAGCTCGGGACCGTGCGCGAGCCCGATCGCCTCGCCGGCGATCGCGCGCAGGCCCAGGCCGCGGCTGGTGTCGAAGGCCGCGCTCTTGAGCCGGCCGTCGTCGAAGCTGAAGCTCTCGGTCTCGCGGTACTCGAGGAACAGCTCGCCGTCGTCGACGCCGGCCAGCCCGCGGCCGACCAGCTCGGGCAGACGCTCGAGGTCGAGATCGGCGCTGGCGAAGGGGCTCGGGTCGAGACTGCGCGGGCTGGTCATGGCAAAGATCTCTCGCTTGGCGCTCAAGGGGACGGGTTGTGGGGCGCGACAGTTGGCGGCACCGCTTAGCTGATGCGGCGCCCGGCCAGACCTGATATAGGCCCTCGGGAGCAAGGATGAGCCGCGGTCCGCGATATTTTTCCCAAGGCGCTCGCGCGCGGCCGCGCGGGGCTCGAAACCCGGCCGGGCCGGCGGGGTGCCGGATCGGAGGGCGGCGCGCGGCGGCCGGGCCGGCGTTGCGACAATCTGTCACTTAGAAGGGTTGGAATGTGAGGCGGAATCATGGCGTGAAATTTCGCGCGCGTTGTCCTAAGGTCGCGCCGCTCACGCACAGCGCCGACCCCGTTTCGTCTCGTCCGCGCGAGAGGTCCGCATGCCAGTGATCCTGTTCAGCCTGTTGACGCTGGTCGGCATCGCCGCCGGTCCGGCGCAGGCCGCCGGCCCGCAACCGTGGCAGATGGGCTTTCAGCCCGCCGTGACACCGGTGATGGAGCGGATGGAGGCGTTCAACACCTTCCTGTCCTGGATCATCGTGCTGATCGCGGGCTTCGTGCTCGTGCTCCTGATCTACGTCTGCCTCCGCTTCGCCGCGACCCGCCATCCGACCCCGTCGCGCCGGACCCACAACACCCTGCTCGAGATCGCCTGGACCACGGTGCCGGTGCTGATCCTGGTGGTGATCGCGATCCCCTCCTTCAAGCTGTTGTACTACGAGGACGTGGTGCCGGACGCGCAGCTCACGATCAAGGCGATCGGCCACCAGTGGTACTGGACCTACGAGTATCCCGACAACGGCGACTTCACCTTCGACGCCAACCTGGTCGCCGACGCCGACCTGAAGCCCGGGCAGCTGCGTCTTTTGACCACCGACAACGAGGTGGTGCTGCCGGTCGACACCAACATCCGGCTGCTGACCACCGCGACCGACGTGATCCATTCCTGGGCGATGCCGCCGTTCGGCGTGAAGATCGACGCGGTGCCGGGCCGGCTCAACGAGTCCTGGTTCCGGATCCTTGAGCCCGGCACCTACTACGGCCAGTGCTCGGAGCTGTGCGGCGACTATCACGGCTTCATGCCGATCATGGTCAAGGCGGTGTCCAAGGACGAGTTCCAGACCTGGGTCAAGCAGGCCAAAGCCCAGTACGCCCAGAACGGCACGATCGATCTGGCCAGGCGCTGAGCCAGCGAGCAGAGGACCGAGGAGCTGATCATGGCTTATGGTGGTGCAGTCGCCGTCGACGAGCGCGGCGCTCCCAAGAACTTCCTGGTCCGGTGGGTCTACTCGACCAACCACAAGGACATCGGCACGCTGTACCTGGTGACGGCGTTCATCGCCGGCACGCTCGGCATGCTGATCTCGGTCCTGTTCCGGATGGAGCTGATGTCGCCCGGGCCGGGCATCCTCGGCGACAACCATCACGTCTTCAACGTGCTGGTGACCGCGCACGGCCTGATCATGGTGTTCTTCTTCATCATGCCGGCGATGATCGGCGGCTTCGGCAACTGGATGATCCCGTTGATGATCGGGGCGCCGGACATGGCGTTCCCGCGCATGAACAACATCAGCTACTGGCTGCTGGTGCCGGCGTTCTTGCTGCTGCTCGGCTCGACATTGGCCGGTGGTGCCGGCACCGGCTGGACCATCTACCCGCCGCTTGTCGTCCGCGATCGGCCATCCGGGCATGGCGGTCGACATGGTGATCTTCAGCCTGCATCTGGCCGGCGCCTCGTCGCTGCTCGGCGCGATCAACTTCATCACCACGATCTTCAACATGCGCGCGCCCGGCATGACCATGCACAAGATGCCGCTGTTCGTCTGGGCCCTGCTGGTCACCGCCTTCCTGCTGCTGCTCGCGATCCCGGTCCTGGCCGGCGCGATCACCATGCTGCTGACCGATCGCAACTTCGGCACCCACTTCTTCGACCCCGAGGGCGGCGGCGACCCGATCCTGTTCCAGCACCTGTTCTGGTTCTTCGGCCATCCCGAGGTCTACATCCTGATCCTGCCGGGCTTCGGCATCGTCAGCCAGGTCGTGTCGACCTTCTCGAAGAAGCCGGTGTTCGGCTATCTCGGCATGGCCTACGCCATGGTCGCGATCGGCTTCATCGGCTTCATCGTCTGGGCGCACCACATGTTCACGGTCGGCATGAACGTCGACGTCAAGGCCTATTTCGTCGCCGCCACCATGGTCATCGCGGTGCCGACCGGCATCAAGATCTTCAGCTGGATCGCCACCATGTGGGGCGGCTCCCTCGAGTTCAAGACGCCGATGCTGTGGGCGATCGGCTTCATCTTCCTGTTCACGGTCGGTGGCGTGACCGGCGTGGTGCTCGCCAATGCCGGCGTCGACGTCTCCCTCCAGGACACCTACTACGTCGTCGCCCATTTCCACTACGTGCTGAGCCTGGGCGCGATGTTCACCATCTTCGCCGGCTTCTACTACTGGATCGGCAAGATGTCCGGGCGGCAGTATCCGGAGAAGCTGGGCCAGCTGCACTTCTGGCTGACGTTCGTCGGCGTCAACCTGACCTTCTTCCCGATGCACTTTTTGGGCGTGGCCGGGATGCCGCGGCGGATTCCCGACTATCCGGACGCGTTCGCCGGCTGGAACATGGTGGCCTCGATCGGTGCCTACATCTCGCTGATCGGCACGCTGGTCTTCTTCTATCTTCTGTACAAGACCTTCACCGCCGGCGAGAAATGCCCCGACAATCCGTGGGGCGAGGGGGCGACCACGCTCGAGTGGACCCTGCCGTCGCCGCCGCCGTTCCACACCTTCAACGAGCTGCCCCAGGTCAAGTAGCGTGGCGGCGCCCGAGCAACTCGTCGGCCTCCAGCCAGCGGCCGCGGACACCTCCGAGGTCCGCGACTACTGGGTGCTCTTGAAGCCCAACGTCATGTCGCTGGTGGTGTTCTCGGCGGCGGCCGGGCTGTACCTGGCGCCGGGCCGCCTGCATCCGGTGCTGGCGTTCGTCGCGATCTTGTGCATCGCGGTCGCGGCCGGGGCGGCGGCCGCGATCAACAACGGCTACGACGTCGACATCGACCGCGCCATGGCGCGCACCCGCCTGCGCCCGACCGCGACCGGGCGGATCAGCCGCGAGGACGCGCTCGCCTTCGGGGTGATCCTCGCGGTCATCTCGACCATGGTCATGGGGCTCGCGGTCAACTGGGTGGCGGCGGCGCTGCTGGTCCTGACCATCGCCTTCTACGTGTTCGTCTACACGCTCTGGCTGAAGCGGCGCACGCCCCAGAACATCGTGATCGGCGGCGCCGCCGGCGCCTTCCCGCCGATGGTCGGCTGGGCGGCGGTGACCGGCGACGTCAGCCTCGCCTCGATCCTCCTGTTCCTGATCATCTTCGTCTGGACGCCGCCCCACTTCTGGGCGCTGGCGCTGTACCGCTGCCGCGACTACGCGCGGGTCGGCGTGCCGATGCTGCCGGTGGTCGCCGGCCCCGAGCGGACCCGCCGGCACATCCTGGGCTACGTGCTGGCGCTGGTGCCGGTCAGCCTCCTGCCCTGGGGCCTCGGCCTCTCCGGCCCGCTCTACGGCCTCGCGGCGCTCGGGCTCGGCGGGGTTTTCCTCGGCTACGCGATCCGGCTCTGGCGCGACCGGACCCAGCGCACCGCCAGCCAGACCTTCCGCTATTCGATCGTCTACCTGTTCGCGCTGTTCTTCGCCCTGGTCGCGGACAAGGCGCTCGGCTTTGCCGCCATGGCGGGCAGCGCCGGGGGTGCGTGGTGATCGCCGCCCGGATGGACCGTCGCCAGCGCAACAAGAACCTCGCCATCGCCCTGATCCTGGGCGCGCTGGCGCTGCTGTTCTACCTGATCACGATCGTCAAGATGAGCGGCAACGTGTCATGAGCGGGCCGCGGCGCCCGACCCGACGCGCGAACACCCTGGTCGCGCTGCTCGCCTGCGCCGCGATCGCCGGCATGCTCGGCCTGACCGCCGCCTCGGTGCCGCTCTATCGCCTGTTCTGCGCGGCCACCGGCTATGGCGGCACCACCCAGGTCGCCGAGGCGGCGCCGGCCAAGGCGGCCGAGCGGACGATCAAGGTCCGCTTCAACGCCGACGTCGATCCCAAGCTGCCCTGGCAGTTCGAGCCCGAGCAGCGCGAGGTCGAGGTCAAGCTCGGCGAGCAGCACCTCGCCTATTTCCGCGCCAGGAACCGGTCCGATCACGCGATCACCGGCCAGGCCGCGTACAACGTCACGCCCGACAAGGTCGGCGCCTACTTCGACAAGATCGCCTGCTTCTGCTTCAACGAGCAGGTGCTGCAGCCGGGCGAGGAGGTCGACATGCCGGTGTCGTTCTTCGTCGACCCGGCGATCCTCGACGACCCGAACGCGCGCGAGGTGACGACGATCACGCTGTCCTATACCTTCTTCATGGTCGAGGACGGCGACGGCGAGCACTCCGCGTCGTGACCAGATCGACCGCAGCCGAGCCCCCCAACAGCGCCAGGGCAGGCAGGAGAACTTGAGGATGGCCACGCACGCTGACGCCGCCCACCACGGGCATCACGAGGCCCACCACCCCTATCACCTGGTGCAGCCGAGCCCGTGGCCGATCACCGGCTCGATCTCGGCGCTGATCCTGGTCAGCGGCGGCCTCATGTACATGCATGAGATCAAGGGCGGCCCCTGGGTCATGCTGGTCGCCGTGCTGGGCCTCGCCTACACGCTCGTGCACTGGTGGCGGGACGTGATCCGCGAGGCCCGCACCGGCGATCACACCGACCCGGTCTCGCGCGGCCTGCGGATCGGGATGGCGCTCTTCATCACGTCGGAGGTGCTGTTCTTCTACGCCTTCTTCTGGGCCTTTTTCTGGGGCGTGCTGAACCATCCGATGACGGTCGAGGGCTACACCTGGCTGCCCAAGGGCGTCGAGCCGGTCGAGGCCTGGGACATCCCGTTCCTCAACACCATGATCCTCCTGCTCTCGGGCTGCACCGTGACCTGGGCGCACCATTGCGTGCGCGAGGGCGACAACCGGACCGCGACCAAGGCTCTGGCGCTGACCGTGCTGCTCGGGCTCACCTTCACGAGCTTCCAGGCCTACGAGTACGTGCGCACGATCTACAGCCCGGAAGGCTTCTCGCTGCACAGCGGGATCTTCGGCTCGACCTTCTACATGGCGACCGGCTTCCACGGCTTCCACGTGATGATCGGCACGACCTTCCTGATCGTCTGCACGATGCGCGCCTGGTACGACCATTTCCGGCCCGACAAGCACGTCGGGCTCGAGGCGGCCGCCTGGTACTGGCACTTCGTCGACGTGGTCTGGCTGTTCCTGTTCAGCTGGGTCTACTGGTGGGGCGGCTACATGGCGGCCGCCAGCGCCGCCGCGGGCTGACCGGCGGCGCCGGCGCTCGAGCGGCGCCGCTCGCTTGAGCGCCCCGGCGCCATCGGCGCTCTCGGCCGGGCTCCGCTGCCGCTGCCCGGCCTGCGGCCAGGCGCCGCTGTTCCGGGGCTTTCTCAGCGTCCGCCATCCCTGCCCGGCGTGCGGGGCCGATCTGTCCGCCCAGGACAGCGGCGACGGGCCGGTCGCGTTCATCATCCTGATCGCCGGCGGCATCGTGGTCGGCCTGGCACTCTTCACCGAGGTCAAGTACCAGCCGCCGATCTGGCTGCATCTCGTCCTCTGGCTGCCGCTCGCGCTCGATCCTGGTCCTCGGCCTGATGCGCCCGTTCAAGGCGACCCTGATCGCGCTGCAATACAAACACCGCCGCCAGGATTTCGGCGGACCGGGCAGGTAGGGCAGGGAGCGACAACTCCGACTTCGGATCATGCCAAGCTTGCTCTCTTATGATTGTCATAGTTTCTCGACAAGTTGATCGATTAACAGTTCTGATACCGGACCTCGCGCACAAAGTCGCTCGCAAGTCCCGGCCCGCGCCTGCCCCCGCGGCGGGCGCCGGCGACAGCGAAGCGAGGCCCTCATGCCCCTGGCCGACCTGCACGTCCTGAACTCGCCGCTGGCCTGGCTGCTCTGGTTCGCGGTCCTGGCGGTCGCGATGTATTTCGCCCGCCTGCCGGCGCACCGGATGCTGCTGTCGCTGGCGCGCGCCCTGCACCGGACCATGCGCCTTGCCGGGCGCTCGGTCGTGCTCGCCGAGCAGCGGCTGCAGGCGCGCAACCGCGAGGTCCTGCTGGCGGCCGGCCGCGAGGCCAAGGAGCGGATCATCGAGCGCGAGTTCGAGCGCATCGACGCCCAGGTGCGCCGCGACCTCGCCGGCTGCCCGACCCTCAACCGCCGCCTGTCCGAGCAGGCGACCGCACTCGAGGAGGACCATCAGCAGTCCCAGGAGGTGCCCCCGGCGCCGCCGGGCTGGGTCAAGGCGGTCAAGGCGGTGGCCGAGATCGAGACGCCCCGTGAGGATCCGATGGTCGGCCAGATCCTCGAGGCGGTGCACGCCTCGCTGCTCAAGGCGCAGGACCAGGCGCGCGCCGAATACCGGATCGCGACCCGCGGCCGGCACGAGCACCTCAAGCGGATGATGGGCCACTGGCGGCGCGCCCAGCAGCTGCTGGCGCAGGTCGAGGGCAAGGTCACCCGCCTGCTCCAGCGCACCCAGATCATCGACCGCCACATCGCCGAGTACCAGGACATCCTGCACCAGACCGACCGTGCCGAGCGCATGCTGACCTCGTCGTCCCTGGTCCAGTTCTTCGTCGCGCTGTTCGTGCTCTGCGTCGCGGTCGGCGGTGCGGTGATCAACTTCCACCTGATCGCCCGGCCGATGGCCGAGATGGTCGGCGGCAACAGCTTCATCGGCACCTGGAAGATCGCCGACATCGCGGCGCTGGTGATCATCCTGGTCGAGGTCTCGATGGGCCTGTTCCTGATGGAGAGCCTGCGCATCACCCGGCTGTTCCCGGTGATCGGCGCCCTGCCCGACAAGTGGCGGGTGATCATGATCTGGATCACGCTCGGTCTCCTGACCGCGCTCGCCAGCGTCGAGGCCGGCCTTGCCTACATGCGCGAGATCCTGCTCCAGGACGAGCTCGCGACCACGGCCCTGCTGCGCGGCGAGCACGGCGCCGGCTTCGGCAACCAGTTCGTCTGGATCACGACCGCGGCGCAGATGGGCATGGGCTTCATCCTGCCCTACGCGCTGACCTTCGTCGCGATCCCGCTCGAGAGCTTCGTGCACGCGCTGCGCACCGTGCTCGGGATGCTGCTGGCGGGCGGCCTGCGCGGGCTCGCGATCGCACTCCGCCTGGCCGGCGACGGCTGCCGCTACCTCGGCCGGCTGCTGGTCGAGCTGTACGATCTGATGATCTTCCTGCCGCTCTGGCTCGAGCAGCAGCTCAAGGCCCATCTCGGCCACCCTGCGCCGCCGGCCACCGAGCCCGCGGCGCTGGCGGCGGCCATGCCGGTCGCGGCCCCAAGGCGCGCCCCCAAGGTCAAGGAGCAGCTGCCATGAAGCCCTGGCGCCAGATCGCTCTCGCGCTCCTCGCGCTGGCGCTCGCCGGCTGCTCGGGCGAGGCCGCGCCGAGCTCGCGCGGCGTCTATCTGCTGCTCGACACCTCGGGCACCTATACCCACGAGCTCGACAAGGCCGAGCTGCTGATCAGCGCGCTCCTGGCCAAGCTCGAGCCCGGCGACTCGTTCGCGGTCGCCCGGATCGACACCGGCAGCTTCACCGAGAAGGACATCGTCGCCAAGGTCACCTTCGATGACCGGCCGAGCGTCGCCAACCAGCAAAAGCGCCAGTTCCGCGACGCGATCGACCGCTTCGTCAAGCAGGTCAAGCCCGCGCCCTACACCGACATCACGGGCGGCCTGCTCCAGGCGTCCGAGTACCTCAACGAGAAGAACCCCGGCCGCAAGACCGTCCTGATCTTCTCGGACCTCAAGGAGGACCTGAAGAAGGGCTACGTGCGCAACCTGCCGCTGACGGTCGACGGCTTCGAGGTGATCGCGATCAACGTCACCAAGCTGCGCTCCGACAACGTCGACCCGCGCGGGTACATGACCCGGCTCGAGGACTGGCAGCGCAAGGTCGAATCCGGCGGCGGCCACTGGCGGGTGATCAACGACCTCGACCGCCTCGACGGCATCCTGGGCTGAGCCACAAAGGCGCCGCAGGGACCAGGCCCGCGGCGCCGGCTCGAGAGGACGACAGCGAGCGGCACTTCCGGCGCCCCTTTGACCTTGCGGCCGTCGCGGCCGATCCGCATCGTCACATCGGGCCCCGGCCCGCAGGCGATCGGGGCCGCGGCGAGCGAGCCAAACCCATGGCTCGGCGAGCTTTCTCCGGTTCGTTTGGCTTTCGGCCAAGGGTGACCGCGCGGCCCTCCGCACGGTCACGGCCTGGAAAGCTCGGCTGATACCGATCCCGCGAAGTCTTTTACCTTCGCGGGGCGCGCCTGCCGCCCACCAACCCAGGCGCGCAGACCAAGCGTGCAAGTGGAGACCTCCGCGCTTCGTTGCGATGCCTGCAGGCCCAAACCCCAGTCTTTGCGCGCCCCTCGGGTTCGTTTGGCTTTTCCGCCGCCAGCGGGGCGGCGGCGCCAGGGCAGCCGCGAAGCGGGCGCTGTTCTGCCGGCTCTGGCGCGCGCCCGCCTGCGCACCCGACGCGGGGTCAGTGGCCATGCTTCGCGGTCTCCCCCGGAGGATCGCCTGCGGCCGGCAAGGTTCAGCGCGAAAGTCGAGATTTCCTACCTTGCTGATAGCAGATAATGGGAAAATATGCAAGGATGGGCCGGCGCTGGGAGCCAGGGAAGCCTGGAACCAGGGAAGGGCTCGGACCGGCGCGCTCGGGCGCTTGGCTGCGGCAGATCGGCCATGGTTTTGCCCGCAAAAGCGGGGGTGAATGTACTGGACTCTGGGTCGGAGCGGCGACCCGTCGGGCGCCATGGCCATCCGATATGCTGTCAGGCAATCGGAACAAATGCACGTTTGGATGCCGCCCACAAGTGACTTAGCCCTTGACGGAACGGCGCGGGACCGGTTGCAACCAGCTCCGGCGGAAAATCCTTGCCAACAGGAATTACGGCGGATTATATTCCGAGACGGTCTCCGTGCGGCGCGCGAACGGAAGCCGGTCGCCCGGCGGCTGGGCCAGGAAAACCGGCGCGCTGACGGCCATTGTTGGTGAACTGCACCGACTGATCTCCGAGATTCCCAATCGACCCGAAATTCGGCGCCGGCGGCGCGACGGGCCCGGCGCATCCGGGGATTTTCCGGCCATTTTCCGATCTTCCGGGTCCTGTCGGGAATTTGCGGGCAACTTCGAGTGGACACCCATGCGACACTTCTGTAGCACCATGGTACAGATGTGTGCCATACCATAAACCTTTGCGGCGACATGGTTTTTAGCCGGACTGGCGACTTGGCCAGTGATCCCGGCCGCAAAACCGCTGATTTCAACCGCAAAACTTGACCATTTTGGCGGCAAATCCGCTGATCGTTGGCACAGAAGTGATGCAGACCTGTGCGATGGGGGCGCGTCGATCGAGAGTCCGGAAGCTGGGGCGGGGCCGCCGATTTTCTGAATTTCTGGAAAATCGCTTGCACTTCCGATCCCAGAGCCGCTGCTCACGCCGCCGCGGAGTCGCGGATCTCGACCCTGACGCCGGCGCGGGCGGACGCCTCGGCGGCAGCCAGGACGCCCTCGGCCGCCTGCTTCGCCGCAGTTCTCGCACACCAGCGCCGGCACGTCGTTGATCACCACGGTGGCGCCGTCCCGCCGGAGGCCTGACTGCCACAAAGGCCGGGTCCGGCTCGTATTCTGTCACGACGATGCTCGTCATCGTCCGCGTCTTCGGCGATCACGACGGGCAGCGCGCGGCCGCTGATGGACCCGAGCAGCCGCCGCCTCGGATATGGCAGGTCGTGGGGATACGCCGGGTCGTCTCGCCCTGATCGAACGGGGAGCGCACCTCCGCCACGGTGATGGTCCCGCTGGGCGAGGAGACATTAACCGGACAGTAACCTTTTGATGGTTAACGATACCTTCGGATGGTCCATGCGACCCTGGGACTCCATGCCCGGGAATCGGCGGCAGCGGGGGGAGGGGCGGGTGGTGGGCAGGGGCGGGCCGAAGGGTGGCAAGGGGGAGCTGGTCGGGAGGGCCGGGAGAGGAAGGCTGGTTGACGTGTCCTGGGGCCTGTACAGAAAATGCGGGCATTTCGGCCCGGGCGGGCGAATTTCCGGAATCTCCGCGAATTTTTCAGCCGGCTGGGCGGTGCCGGCGGTGGTCTGGTCGGGGAGCGTGCCGGCGATGTTGACCGGCGCCGGCCAGGCGACCACGAGGCCGTTGCAGGCGCGCGCCTGTCGGCTGTCTTCCGGCTCGAGATCGGGAACGGCGGCGAGGATCGCCTCGGTGGTCTCGCCCTCGGCGACCAGGCCCACGATCGTACCGACCGTGATCCGCAGGCCGCGGATGCAGGCGCGTCCGCCCATCTTGCCGGGCTCGAAGGTGATGCGCTCGAATGGTCCGGTCTCCGCGATCACAAGGTCACTCCCGCGTTGCGCGTTGATCGCGCGACTGCCCCGAAGACGATGCGCCAGAAGCTGGCATCGGTCGTGTCGGGACCGTCGTCGCTCTCGCTCGGGCGCACGAACGGCCGCACCCTGGCGCAGGTCTCGCCCCGGCGCGACGCCCCAGGCGCCAGCGGGTTCGCCCAAGCGTGCCGCGCGCTGCGGCATCCCCCGAAAGGTTCCGAGCGGCGCGACGGGCCCTGCGCGCCCAGGAATTTTCCGGCCATTTTCCGATTTTCCGCCGATTTTCCGAGCACCGGATCGAATTTTCGCGCGCCGGCGAGGGCACACCCATGCGACACTTCTGTAGCACCATGGTACAGATGTGTACCATGCCTTAAGCCTTTGCGGTGGCACGGTTTTTTAGCCGGAGTGGCGACTTGGCTGGTGATCCCGGCCGCAAACCGCTGATTTCAACAGCAAAACTGACGATTGTGGCAGCAAATCCGCTGATCTTGGGTTACACAAGTGACGCAGAGGTGTGCCATGTGGCGCGTCTGCGGGTTTCGTTAATTTCCGGAGGTTTTCAGATTTTCCAGCGAATTTCCGGGGCCGCGATGCGTCTGATTTCGGCCGCAAAACCGCTGATTTCGGCCGCAAAGTGACGCATGAATGCGCCATGTGACGCATCGACCGCTGATCGACCGTTTCTTGCAGCCCCGAATTTTCACCCGAAATTCCCAGGTCCTCACGCGCCCAGGCCAGCCCCGCGGCCATGCTGCGGTACCGGGTCTCCGAATCCCGTCCGCTCCGCCAACACGCCCCTTCGGGACATTCTTTTCAGCGTGTGGATCGGGCCCTGAAGCCCGCGGAATGCGGCCATTCCCGGTGAGTTGTCCGAAGCACGGCGTTCGGTGTGAGCGGCCACTTTGGGTAGTTTTCGGTCTCTCTCCGGCGACTTTCTCTGTCGCAACTGAACCACGGCCATTTTGGTTAAGTTGTGCGAAGTTAGGAAATTCAACATGTTAGGGAGAGCGAAACCAGCACGCGTTTCGAACTTCCTCCGCTCGGGCGGAGTGAACCTGGCTCGAACCCTTCGGTTCGGGTCTGGCAATGGAGCTCGAATCTGGCGCTACGACCGTGGCCACGCGCTCGCCCGGATGGCGGACTCGCCCTGGTCCTACACCTCCGCCTCGCACGGGCTGTTGGCATCAGCCGGGCCGACCCACGCTGGGCTTGGTAGGCATGTCCGCTCATCGAGGCTGAGCCGGCGTAGCTGACCGGCGCCAGCGCTACGGCCACGACAGCAAGCCCTTGACCCAAAGCCGACGATTCCGGAATCCCGTCGACCTGTGTAGACCTGGTTCGCGGCAGGCAATTCGCGCGCCGTCACGATTCAACCAATCGCTTATCAGCCGGAATGTCTTGTATTGGCCCCTTCATGCCTCGCAGGTCAAGTTCCCCGCCCGGTGGCGCCGCGCCTTGCTGGGGGCGATCGTCGGTGCCCGAAGTAGCGGCGACGGCGGTCTTGCGGCCGCCGAGAAACGCGGTCGCGATCTTGCCCATGCCCTTGACGTCGATCAGGCCGCGGGGCTCGCAGTCGTAGTCGGCCGCGAGCGCCCGGCGGGTCGCCTCGGAGATGTGGATGCGACCGGGCAGGCCATGCGCCTCGAGCCGGCTCGCGAGGTTCACGGTGTCGCCCCAGACGTCGTAGATGAACTTGTTGACGCCGATCACGCCGGCGATCACCGGCCCGGTGTGGATGCCGATTCGGATCTGGAACGGGATCTCGAGGGTCTGGTTGATCTGTTCGAGCGTGGCGAGCATGGCGAAGGCGAACTCGGCCATCGCCGCAGTCTGGCCGGGCTGAGGCTGGGGCAAACCGGCGGCCGCCATATAAGCGTCGCCGATGGTCTTGATCTTCTCGATCCCCATCTTGCGGCAGAGACCGTCGAACGCCGAGAAGATCCGGTTGAGATGGTCGACCAGAGCGGCCGGGCTCAAGCGTGACGCGATCTCCGTGAACCCGACCAGATCGGCGAACAGGATGGTCACCTCCTCGACCCGATCGGCGATCACGACCTCGCCGTCGTTCAGCCGGGTGACGATCTGGCCGGGCAGGATGTTGCGCAGCAGGGCCTCGTATTTCTCGCGCTCGAGCTCGATCCGCTCCAGATAGCGGCGCTCGCGCTCGCGCCAGCGCTTGCGCTCGAGGCAGGCGCTGATCCGGGCGCGCAGCAGGACGGGGTTGAACGGCTTGGTCAGGTAGTCCTCGGCGCCCGCCTCGATGCAGCGGATCACGCTGTCGGTCTCCTGCAGGCCCGAGATCATGATCACCGGGACGTCGTGCAGGCGCTCGTCCGCCTTGAGCCGCTCGAGCACCTGGAAGCCGTTGAGGTCGGGCATCATCAGATCGAGCAGGACCAGGTCGAACTCCTCGACCGCGAGGAGCTCGAGCGCGCGCTGGCCGGACTCGGCGCGGGTCACGTCGTGGCCGTCGCGCGACAGGCGACGAAACAAGAGGTCGCGGTTGCTGGCGTTGTCGTCGACCACCAGGATCCGGCCGGTCTCCTCGGGCCGCGCCTCGCGCGCCGCGATCGGCTTCACGGTCCGGACCAGATTGGCGACCATGCTGGCGAGCGCGCCCTGGTCCTGGGCGGCAAGCTCGGCGCCGCCCGCGCCGCGCGAGAAGTCGACGATCACGTCGATGCGCGCGAGCAGGCTCTCGGATTCATTGAGCAGCGCCTCGAGATCTGCGCGCAGCGGAGCGTCGCCCTGCTCGTCCAGCTCCTCCAGCAACAGCTCGGTGTAGCCCTTGATCGCGTTCAGGGGATTGCGCAGATCGTGCCGGATCCTGACCTGGATCACCTCGAGATCGGCGGGCGACGGCCGATCGGAGGCGGCCGCCTCGTCGAGCAGGCGGTTGACCAGCTCGAGCAGGTCCTTCGCGGCGCTCAGGATGCGCTCGAGATCGGGGGCGAGCTCCCCGAGCTCCAGGCGGCCTGCCTCCTCGGTCAACAGCTCGCCGTAGCCGACCAGCCCGGTCACCGGCGCCAGCAGCTCCTGGCGCATGTTGGCCAGCCGCGCCCGGCGCTCGCGATCGGCGGCCGGCTCGGTCACGCCCGTTGTCCTGCGCCGCGGCTCATGGGGCGGCCGCGCCGAGCAGGCGCTCGATCTTCTCGAGCAGGCGCGCGATCTCGACCGGCTTGGTGTCGTAGTCGTCGCAGCCCGCCGCCAGGCATTTGTCCCGGTCAGTCGACATCGCGTGCGCGGTCAGGCCGATGATCGGGATGCTCGCGGTCTCGGGCGCCGCCTTCAGCCGCCGCGTCGCCTCCCAGCCGTCGACCACCGGCAGGCTCATGTCCATCAGGATCAGGTCCGGCCGCTCGGCCGTTGCCTGGGCGATCCCCTGCTCGCCGTCGACCGCCATCAGCACCTCGTAGCCGCGCCGCTGCAGCCGGCGCGAGAGCATGTCGCGGTTCATCTCGTTGTCCTCGACATACAGGAGCTTGGGCACTCGCACTTCCCCCTGCAATCAGTCGCCAACCGGCTCGGCAGGCGCCGGCGCCGCGTCGGCGCTTACCCTCCGCGCCAGCAGGGCCCGGACGTCGTCGAGCAGGTCCCGGCGCTGGTAGGTTCCCTTCTGCAGCACCTTGACCACGCGGCCGTTCAGGCGGTCGACCTCCGCGCGCGTGAGGTCCTTGGCGGTCACGATGATCACCGGGATGTCGCGCCAGGCGTCCTCGCGCCGCATCCGCTCGAGCACCTCGAAGCCATCCATCTCCGGCATCGTCAGATCGAGCAGGACCAGCGCCGGCCGGGAGCGCTCGAGCTGGCCGAGCGCCTCGCGGCCATTGACGGCCTCGGCCACCGTCCAGCCCTCCTTCTGCAGCGTGCGCCGCAACATGTCCCGCGATCGCGGGTCGTCGTCGACGACCAGGACCTGCGCCGACCCGTCGCCGCGACGATGCCGGTTGACGGTCTGAATGAGCAATTCACGCTCGAACGGCTTGGTCACGAAGTCGGCGGCGCCGAGCGCGAACCCCATGTCCCGGTCGGCCATGATCGTCGCCAGCACCACCGGGATCTCGCGCAGCTCCGGGTCGTCCTTGAGCGCCTTGAGCACCGACCAGCCGTCGAGGTCCGGCATGATGATGTCGAGGGTGATCAGGTCGGGCCGCGCCGCCTTGGCGACCTTGAGCCCCTCGCGGCCGCCCATGGCATGCAGGACCTGGTAGCCCTGGTCCGCAAAGTCCCGTCCCAGCAGGTCGTGGGTGGCCTGGTCATCGTCGATGATCAGGACGGTGCCTCGGGTCGCCGCCGCCGGGGCCGCTCGCGATGCGCTCTCGACGACCTCGGCGTTGGCCTCCGGGCCGGTGGCCGGCAGCATGATCGTGAAGGTCGAGCCCTGACCGAGGGTGCTCTCGACCGTGACGTCGCCGCCCAGCATCTTGCAGAAATGCCTGGTGATCGCCAGGCCGAGTCCGGTGCCGCCGTAATCGCGCGAGGTCGAGGCTTCGGCCTGGGCGAAGGCCTGAAACAGCTTGCCGAGCTGCGCCTCGGTCATGCCGATGCCGGTATCTGTGACCTTGAACTCGAGCCAGTCGCGCTCGTCCCTGGTGATCCGTCTGGCGGCGAGCGTGATCGTGCCCTGCTTGGTGAACTTGGCGGCGTTGCTCAACAGGTTGAACAGGTTCTGGCGCAGCTTGGTCTGATCGGAGCGCATCCCGCCCAGATCCGGCGCGCAGTCGACCACCAGCGTGTTCGCGTTCTTGGCCATCAGCGGCTGGATCACCGACTGCACCTCGGCGAGCAGGGCGGGGACGTCGAAGTCCTCGTTCAGGACGTCCATCTTGCCCGCCTCGATCTTGGACAGATCGAGGATGTTGTTGATCAGGCTGAGCAGGTGCCGGCCGGCGCCTTGGATCTTCTCGAGGTCGGGCAGGAATGCGTCCTGGCCGAGATCCTCGGCCTCCTCATGCAGCATCTCGCTGTAGCCGATGATCGCGTTGAGCGGCGTCCTGCAGCTCATGGCTCATGCTCGCCAAAAACTGGCTCTTGGCCTGGGTTCCGGCCTCGGCCGCGTCCTTGGCGATGCGCAGCAGCTCCTCCGCCAGCTTGAGCTCGGTCACGTCGGTGTAGACGCCGACCGTGCCGCCATCCTCGGTCTTGCGCTCGTTGATCTGGATCCAACGGCCGTCGCTCTGACGGTGCAGGAGCGATCCCTTCGGGTTGTGATGCAGCTCGAGCCGCTCCCGTATCCATTGTTCGTCGTGGCCGGCCATACCGGCGACGATGCCACGCTCCGCCACGGCCCGAATGATCTGCTCGAACGTCACCCCCGGCACCACGACATCGGCCAGACCGGGGTAAAGCTGCCGGAAGCGGTCGTTGCACACCACCAGCCGATCCTCGGCATCGAACAGAAAGAAGCCCTCCGAGATGCTCTCCAGCGCGTCGGTCAATTGCTGGCGAGTCCGCGCGATCTCGCGGAGGTTGTTCGCCTCGATTTCGACCGCGGTGTCTCGGAACACGGCGAGCGCCTGAGCCATTCGGCCGATCTCGTCGCTCCGCTGCCCGGCCCGGGAATCTCGATCGACGTGTCGCCACCGGCGAGGCCGCTCATGGCGGCGGTGATTCTCTCCAGCGGCCGGACAACCCGTGGCACCACGTAGCTGAGCAGGATCATGATCGCGCCGGCGGCGCTGAATGCGGTGATCACCAGGAGCAAAAGCTTACCGTGGCGGATGGCGTCGGCCGAGCGGGCGGCGGCCTGGTCGCTGTTGGCTCCGCGCCGCGGCGACCAGCTTGGCGACCTCGTCGCCGAGGGCGACTGCCGCTAGGCGACTGGCCTCGAGCGAGGCCTGGGCGGCCGCGGATTGGCGGAGCTCATCGTGGCGTAAGTCGAAGATGCTGTCATTGCCGCTGCCGAACGCGGTCAGCTTGAGCGTCACGTTCTTGAGGGTATCGTCGGAGGCCTCAGCGGGCAGCTGTGCGAGCATGTTCTGGATGTGGCCCGTGGCCGCGACGAAGCGCTCTCGAACCGGTTCCAGCAGGCTCGGGTCGGCGACGCCGGCCGCCTCGTTCAACAGGCCCGCCGCCAGGTTGCCCTCGGCACGCAGGCCGAGCAGAACCTGGAGGGTGTTCACGCCACCTTCGATCAGACCGGTGATCGCCTTGGTGCTGCGGGTGGTCACGTCCTCGCTGGTCATCACCAACGCGAACTCGGCGTCGTCGACCATCGGGGTCAGGATGTTGAGCAGCGCCTCCTGGGTGGTCTTGACCGCGGCGGCCAGCTGCTCCCGCTTGGCCTGAAGCGAACCGCGGGCTTGCCCGACCGCCTGCAGCTCCCGCTGGCGCGCGTCGAACAGGTTGTCGGCGCCGGCGCCGACGGCCAGCAGCGCCGTGCTCGCCTGCTGCAGCTTGTCCTTGTTTGGGGACTCCGGCAGTTGGCGAAGATTGCGGTCGACCGAGGCCGCAGCGGCCTTGAAGCGTTCCCGAATCGGTTGGATCAGGTTCGGATCTGGGACTTGCGCCGCTTCGACCAGCAGGCCCGCGATCAAATTGCCCTCGGCATTGATGGTCAGGAGCTGCTGGAGGGTGCTGACCCCGCCCTCGACCAGATCGTTGATTGCTTTGGTACTGTCCTTCGTCACCTGTTCGCCGTTGGTGATCAGGTTGAAGACGGCATCGTCCACCAAGGGTTCCAGGATGTTCAGAAACTCGGCGTCCACAGCTGCGAGATCGCTGACCGCCGCCTCTCGCCGCGCTTTGAATTCAAGACGTCGCTTCACCGCGGTATCGAGCTGCTGCAGCCGCAAGGTGATCTGCGCCTCGATGTCGGCCAGATCGGCGACCCGATCCTGGGGGACCCCCGCCGCCTGGAGGCCCCCGGTCAGGGCGATCAGCTCCTTGGTCCGCTGTTCGAGCCCGGCCTGGACCCGATCTCGCTCCTCCTGGCTGTTGCTCACCATGAGGGCCGGAGCGGTCGCCGCAATCTCGGCGCTGCTCTCCGCCAGACGCAGCGAGGTGGCCATGCCGGGAATGCTGTTGGTGGTGATCTGCGTCACCGCACGGTCGATTCCGGTGAAGCCATACCAGGCGACCGCGCTGGCGATGGCGGTCATCGCGGCCATGGCGCAAAAAGCCAGGAACAACCTTGCCTTGATCCCGAGGCGCGCCGCGGCGCCCCCTGTACCCTCAGACTCCGGGCGCTGCGCCGCGGCGCGGCGTTCGGGCTCCTGGTCGACCTGGGTCGTCACCGCTTGCCCTCTGCGACCCACGCGACCGGACCCGCCAACACCCTCAACCTCCAAGGCGGTCGACCGCCTTGAAGCTGCCATCCGGTTGGATCACGGTGAGGAACACCTGATCCATCCCCTGGTTATCCTTAGGCCCATAGTGCAGCTTGATCCCACCGAGATCGAACGTGCCGGCCTTGTAGATGGTCTCTAACAGGCCGGTACGGGTGACATCCGGGCCCAACTTGTCCAATGCCGCAATCACCAGCCGCCCGACCATGTAACCTTCGAGCGAAACGAAGCCCGGCTCCTCGTCCGGACTGGCCGCCTTGAGCGCCGCTTGATACTGCGCCACGAGCGGCAGGCTGGTGTCCCAGGGGAGCGGGACGACCTGGGTCACAACGACCCCTGCGCCCTCTTTCCCGAGCTCCTTGGCGAGAGCGTTGCTGCCGACGAACGAGATGTTGACGAACACCGCGTCCAGCTTGATTTGCTTCGCCAGCTTGATGAACTCGGCACAAGGCGCGTAGGCGCCGACCATGACCACGGCCTGGGGATCGCCCTTGCGAATCGCGAGCAGCGCGGTCTTGATCGCGGTCGTGTTGCGCCGGTAGGTGCCCTCGGCGACCAGCTTCATGGCCCGCTTCTGCAGGGCTTGCTCGACTCCCGAGAGGCCCGCGCGACCGTAGGAATCGTCCTGGTAAAGGATCGCGATCCGCGTCAGCTTGAGGTCGCTCGTCAGGTGCTCGATCCACGCCTCGGTCTCCTGGTTGTAGGAGGCGCGAACGTTGATCACGTTGTCGAAGTCCGGATTGCGCAGGAAGGCGGCGCCCGTGAACGGCCCGATGAACGGCACCTTCGCCTCGGTCGCGACCGGCTGCACAGCCATCGACGTCGGGGTCCCGACCTCGCCCATCAGGGCGAAGACCTTGTCCTCCTTGATCAGACGGTTGGTATTCTGGATCGCCTTCTCGGGCTCATAGCCGTCGTCGTAGGAGATCAGCTCCAGCCGGCGGCCATTGATCCCGCCTGCGGCGTTGGCCTCCTTGAAGGCCGCGAGGATCCCCGCACGCATGCCGAGACCCAGCGCTGCGGTGGGTCCCGCGAAAGCGGCCGACTCGCCGAACACGATCTTGTCGTTGTACACGCCTGGTTCCGCGTGCGCGGCGCACGTCATGGCCACGCTCGCGGCGAGCCCGAACACGAGCGCCTGGACTTTTCTCATCACTGTCTGGCTAAGCATCCCTGTCGCTTTTTGAAAAGCTCGCCGACAATCTCGCCGGAAGTCGAGCACCCAATGATCGCCGCTCCTTTGAAGTGACCGCGCAGCTCATCTCCGGCCTCCAGCCCTCACTTTGCGACCACTTATACTGTGTCGTCTTCATAACTTCAGCCCCTTCATCGAAAGGAACATACTTCCCACGAATAGGGTATAGCGTCCAGTTTTCGGTGTAAATGGATTTGTCGGCGCTTCCCAGCGCGCTCGGCGGCGGGCTCGGTAACGGCCGTTGCCCTGCGCCGGGGCTCATGGCGTACCCGACGCCGAGCAGGCGCTCGATCTTCTCGAGCAGGCGGGCCATCTCGGTTGCTGGGACCCGCTGGCCTGAAGGACGCCGAGGCCCTGCCCGATGAGCTCGGCTGATGTCCGCCGCTGGCCAAAAGTGACGGTGATCCGCCCGCAATCGGCCGGGGCTGGGGCTTCCGCAAGTCGGTCAATAGCGGCCGTGCCCGATAACTGCCTCCGCTGCTCCTCCCAGCCGAGCTGCCCATTCCCCAGCAACTCCGTAAGCCTCAGCCCCTTCGGCTGCCGCCCCTCGAGGATCGCCTCGACGATGTCCGGCGCCAGGCAGGTGAGCGGCAGGAGCCGGCAGACGTAGGCGCCGTCACGCCCTCCTGCTCGGCGAGGTCGGTGATCGACTTCGCGCGGCCGCTCTCGATCCGCCGCCGCCACCGGTGCGCGCGCACGAGCGCCTTGACCAGCGTCTCGTCGCGGCTCGGCTTCCGTGCCGGCGCCGCCGCGCCCTCCGGCGTCATGATCAGCTTGCGGCCGCCGCGGCGCTGCAGCCGCATCGGAATCCGGATGGTCAGGGTCTCGAGCTCCAGGTCGGTGCACTCGCAATCACCCAGCAGCCCCAGCATCGCTCCCTTCGCGACGCGGCTACTCGCCAGTGAACATCGGCCGGCGCTTTTCCTTGAAGGCGCGGATGCCCTCCTGGTAGTCGCGGCTGTCGTAGACCACGCGACGAAGGCCCTGGACGCGCTCGAAGCCCTGCGGCGACATCGGGTGCGCGCCGCAGAGGATGCGCAGCTGCTCCTTCATGACGGCGACGCTGAGCGGCGCGTTGGTGGCGATCTGGCGGGCCAGACCGAGCGTGAAGGCTTCGAGTTCGGCGGCCGGCAGCGCATAGTTGATCAGGCCGAACCGCTCGGCCCGAACGGCATCGACCGGCCGGGCGGTGAAGATCATCTCCTTGATGATGGGCAGCGGCGCCGCATTGAGGAAGGTGAGCATGCCGCTCACGTTGTACGGAACCCCGAGCTTGGCCGGTGTGACGGCAAAGGTGGCGGTGTCAGCGGCCAGGATGAGGTCGCAGGCCAACACCGTCTCGGTGGCGCCGCCCCAGACGCTGCCCTCGACCATCGCGATCACGGGCGCCGGGAAGGCTTCGATCTCGCGCACGAGCTGGCGCAGCGGATCGTCCCAGCCCAGCGGGTCGCGCCGCGTGGTCGGGAGCTCGTCGACCTCGTGACCGGCCGACCACACGCGGCTGCCGGGCTTGGCCCGCAGAATCGCCACCCGCACCTTCGCCTCGCCGAAGGCGCGCAAGGCAGCGATGACCTCCTCGACCATGGCGCGGCTCAGAGCGTTGCGTCGCCGCTCGTGATCGAGGGTGATGGTGCCGACCAACTCGGCCATTTCCGAGACAATGTAGGGCATTGCCTAAGCCTCCCGGGCGCACAGGGCAGGGGGCGGGGCGAGGACCTGTCGGTTCCCGGCAGGGCGAACGCCCCGCCGCCATCCATGCAAGGTGTCACCGTATTCAGCCGGCACCAAGGGCCAACCGGCCGCGGCCATCACGTGCCATCCGGCGCGACGGGCTGGCTGGGTGCGTGGCAACACACGCCAGGCCCCAAACTGACCCGCTGCTCCTCCCACGCGAGTGGCCCATTTCCGAGCATCTCAGCCAACCTCAGCCCCTTCGGCTGGCGCCCGTCCAGAATTGCCTCGACAATGTCGGGCGCCAGGCAAGTCAGCGGCAGGAGCCTGCAGACATAGGCGACCGTCACGTTCTCCTGTTCGGCCAGGTCGGTGATGGACTTCGCCTGACCACTCTCGATCCGGCGCCGCCAGCGATGCGCGCGCAAGAGCGCCTTGATCAGCGTCTCGTCGCGCCTCGGCTTCGGCATCGGCACCGCCGACGCCCTCCGGCGTGACGATCAGTTTCCGGCCACCGCGGCGTTGCAGCCGCATCGGGATGCGGATGGTCAGGGTGTCGACCTCCAAGCGGGCTTGCTCTGCCCTCGCTCAGCAGCCTCCAGCATGCGCGCCCTCCGCCGCTACGCTCGTTCGCCAGCTCGGCCACGAGGCTGCCGAATCCCGGCGGCATCCAGCGTGCACGGAGATCCCGTCAGGCGCCACATCGATCCACTCGATCAGCAGAGCGCGAAGCGCAGCCGTCGCTGCCGGCCCTCACCCCGACCCAGAGGCTCACAGCTGCCAAGCATCTGCATGATTGATGCGCTCACCCCGGCAGCGGCACCTGGTGCCGCGCTCAGCGCCTCGCTCTGGCGGCGCGCCAGCGCGGCCATATCGAAGTCCGCGATCAGCTGCTCGAACAGGCGGTGCCAGTTGACCCTGGCCTGGAGGCGGAGGAAGACCGCCGAGAGGCCGATCGCGGCGCGGTCCATGATCACGAACTCGCGGGGTATGTCGACCCCGCCCGCCTGGTGCAGCTCGGCGATCACCCGCTCGGCGGTGGCGCGGCCGTGGATCTCGCCGCTCGGCGCGCGATAAGGCCCGACGACGGGTACCAGTCTCAACTCGCGCCGCCCGCGGCGTACAAGCACACGCCCGGAGATGATCGCGCCGCACGCGCTGGCCTGGAATCGGGACACCGGAGAGCAGCCCGCGCTGGCATGCGGGCCGGGCAAGCGCGCGCTGACGGATTGGGAGCGGCCATGCCGCGCGGCCGGTCCGTCGCATCACGGTTGCCGGGTTGTCACTCCGATCCTTCGGCGCTAAAGCTGAGCCCAGACGCGGAGGGAGGCCATGACGGTCCAGATCATGCCGGCGGCCGGGCGCGTCCTGGTCGACTGGCGCCCGGAAGATGAGGGCTTCTGGAGCAGTCGCGGCGCGGCGATTGCGCGCCGCAACTTGTGGATCTCCATCCCGGCCCTGTTGCTGGCGTTCGCCGTCTGGATGGTGTGGAGCGCGGTGGTCGTCAACCTGCCACGGGTTGGCTTCGCCTACAGCGCCGATCAGTTGTTCTGGCTCGCGGCCCTGCCCGGCCTCTCGGGCGCGACGCTGCGCATCTTCTACAGCTTCATGGTCCCGATCTTCGGCGGCCGCCGCTGGACCGCGATCTCGACCGCCTTGCTCCTGATCCCGGCCGCGGGCATCGGCGGCGCGGTCCAGAACCCGCATACGCCCTACTGGCTGTTGCTCCTGCTGGCGCTGCTCTGCGGCTTTGGCGGCGGCAACTTCGCCTCGTCGATGGCCAACATCAGCTTCTTCTACCCCAGGGCGAAGAAGGGGCATGCGCTCGCGCTCAACGCCGGGCTCGGCAATCTCGGCGTCAGCGTGGTCCAGCTGGCGGTGCCGCTGGTGATCAGCGTCGGCATGTTCGGCGCGCTCGGCGGCGCGCCGCAGGTTCTGGGCGGCGGCGGCCGGCTCTGGCTGCAGAACGCCGGCTTCGTCTGGGTGCCGTTCATCGCGCTCTCAGCGCTCGCCGCCTGGGTCGGCATGAACGACATCGCCAGCGCCAAGGCGTCGTTCGCCGAGCAGAGCGTGATCTTCCAGCGCAAGCACAACTGGATCATGTGCCTGCTCTACACCGGCACCTTCGGCTCGTTCATCGGCTATTCGGCCGGCTTTCCTCTGCTGATCAAGCAGCAATATCCTGAGGTCAACCCGCTCCAGTTCGCGTTTCTCGGGCCGCTGGTCGGCTCGCTCGCGCGCTCCTTCAGCGGCGGGATCTCCGACCGGATCGGCGGCGGCCGCGTGACCTTCTGGGTGTTCGTCGTGCTGGCCCTGGGCGTCGCCCTGCTGCTGGTCTTCCTCGGGCTCGGCAACACTGGCCTCGGGTTCTGGGGCTTCTTCCTCACCTTCATGCTGCTGTTCGCCGCGACCGGGGTCGGCAACGCCTCGACCTTCCAGATGATCCCGGTGATCTTCCGGGTCGAGCGCGAGCGCGCCTATGCCGAGCGCGAGGGCTCGGCGGTCAACCGGGCGATCATCCATCGGGAGGCGGAGCGCGAGGCGGCCGCCGTGATCGGCTTCACCTCGGCGATCGCCGCCTACGGCGCCTTCTTCATCCCCAAGAGCTACGGCAGCTCGATCGCGCTGACCGGCGGCCCGGAGATGGCGCTGTACGGCTTTCTCCTGTTCTACATCGCCTGCATCGTGATCACCTGGATGGAGTATTCGGGCCGCCATGCGGAGATCAGATGCTGACCGGTCAGCAAGGTCGACTGCACGCGTCCTGAACGCAGTCGTCGTTCGGCGGAGCCGATCATGAGCCAGTTTGTCGATCGTCTGATGTTCTTCAGGAAGTACGAGGAACGGTTCTCGGGCGGACACGGCGTCGTCACCAACGAGAGCCGCGCCTGGGAGGACGGCTATCGGCAGCGCTGGCAGCACGACAAGATCGTGCGCTCGACCCACGGCACCAACTGCACGGGCTCCTGCAGCTGGAAGATCTACGTCAAGAACGGGCTGGTCACCTGGGAGACCCAGCAGACGGACTACCCGCGCACCCGGCCCGAGATGCCCAACCACGAGCCGCGCGGCTGCTCGCGCGGCGCCAGCTACTCCTGGTATCTCTACAGCGGCAACCGGCTGAAATATCCGATGATCCGCGCCCGCCTGCTCAAGCTCTGGCGCGAAGCGCGCAAGACGCTCGGACCGGTCGAGGCCTGGGCCTCGATCGTCGAGGACCCGGACAAGTCCAGGCACTACAAATCGATCCGCGGCATGGGCGGCTTCGTGCGCTCGACCTGGCCCGAGGTCAACGAGATCATCGGTGCCGCCAACGTCTACACCGTCAAGACCTACGGTCCCGACCGGGTGGTCGGGTTCTCGCCGATCCCGGCCATGTCGATGGTCTCCTACGCCGCCGGCACACGCTACCTGTCGCTGATCGGCGGCACCTGCATGAGCTTTTACGACTGGTACTGCGACCTGCCGCCGTCCTCGCCGCAGACCTTCGGCGAGCAGACCGACGTGCCCGAGAGCGCCGACTGGTACAACGCGCACTGCCTGATCCTGTGGGGCTCGAACGTGCCGCAGACGCGGACGCCCGACGCGCATTTCTACACCGAGGTCCGCTACAAGGGTGCCAAGAGCGTCGTCATCTCGCCCGACTACAGCGAGGCCGCCAAGTTCTCCGACCTCTGGCTGCACCCGCAGGCCGGCACCGATGCCGCGCTCGCGATGGCGCTCGGCCACGTCATCCTGAAAGAGTTCCACGTCGAGCGGCAGGTCCCTTACTTCGAGGACTACTGCCGACGCTACACCGACATGCCATTCCTGGTCCGGCTCGAGCAGCGTGGCGATGCCTACGTTCCGGGCGCCTTCGTCCGCGCCGCAGACTTGATGGGTGGGCTCGGCCAACAGAACAATCCGGAATGGAAGACGGTTGGCATCGACGAGCTGAGCGGCGAGGTCGTCGTGCCGACCGGCTCGATCGGCTTCCGCTGGGGCGAGGCCGGCAAGTGGAACATCGACCACAAGAATGCCGCCGATGGCGCCGAGATCCGGCTGCGGCTCTCGAACCTGGAGCACAAGGATGCCGCGGTGGCCGTGCAGTTCCCCTACTTCGGCGGCCACGCCCGCGAATACTTCAAGAGCACCGACCACCCGCCGATCCTGACGCGCAACGTGCCGGTCCGCGAGCTCGAGCTCGCGGGCGAACGCGTCTACGTGGCCACGGTCTTCGACCTGATGGTCGCACACTACGGCATCGACCGTGGCCTCGGCGGCGAGGTCGCATCGTCCTACGACGACCTGATGCCCTACACGCCCGCCTGGCAGGAGGCAGTGACGGGCGTGCCGCGCAAGCAGGCGATCAGCACAGCACGCCTGTTCGCCAAGACGGCGGAGAAGACCGAAGGTCGATCCATGGTCATTCTCGGCGCCGGGCTCAATCACTGGTACCACATGGACATGGCCTACCGCGGCATCATCAACATGCTGCTGCTGTGCGGCTGTATCGGCAAGCCTGGCGGCGGTTGGTCGCATTACGTCGGCCAGGAGAAGCTGCGGCCGCAGACCGGCTGGCTGCCGCTCGCCTTCGCCCTCGACTGGCACCGCCCGCCGCGGCACATGAACAGCACGTCCTATTTCTATGCCCACAGCAGCCAGTGGAAGTACGAGAAGGTCACGCTCGGCGAGATCCTGTCGCCGCTCGCCGATCCGGCGCAGTGGAGCGGCAGCCTGATCGACTGCAACGTGCGCGCCGAGCGCATGGGCTGGCTGCCGACCTCGCCGCAGCTCGAGACCAACCCGCTCGAGGTCTGCCAGGCGGCCGCCAGGGCAGGCAAAGAGCCGGCCGCCTTCGCGCTCGAGGGGCTGAAGTCGGGCGCGCTTCGGATGGCGTGTGAGGACCCGGACAACCCCAAGAACTTCCCGCGTAATCTGTTCGTCTGGCGCTCGAACCTGCTGGGCGCGAGCGGCAAGGGTCACGAGTACTTCCTCAAGTACCTGCTCGGCGCCAAGAACGGCGTGCTCGGCGAGGATCTGGGCGCCCTGGGCGAGGTCCGGCCCGAAGAGGTCACCTGGCGCGAGAGCGCGCCGGACGGCAAGCTCGACCTCATGGTCACGATCGACTTCCGGATGAACACGACCGGCCTGTTCTCCGACATCGTGCTGCCGACCGCGACCTGGTACGAGAAGAACGATCTCAACACCACCGACATGCACCCGTTCATCCATCCGCTGACCGCAGCGATCGATCCGGTGTGGGAGGCGCGCAGCGACTGGAACATCTTCCGCGGCATCGCCGAGGCCTTCTCGCAGGCGGCAGTCGGCCATCTCGGGATCGAGAAGGACCTGGTCCTGACGCCCCTCCTGCACGACACTCCGGGCGAGCTCGCCCAGCCGCAGGTCAGGGACTGGAAGCGCGGCCAATGCGAGCCGCTCCCGGGCCAGACCATGCCCGCGATGACCGTGGTCGAGCGCGACTACCCGAACACCTACAGGAAGTTTACGGCCCTCGGACCGCTGCTCGCCAAGCTCGGCAACGGCGGCAAGGGCATCAGCTGGAACACCGAGGCGGAGGTCGAGTATCTGCGCCATCTCAATCGCGAGGTCACCGAGGAGGGCATCACCAAGGGGATGCCGCAGCTCGTCACCGACCTGCATGCGATCGAGACCGTGCTGACGCTGGCGCCCGAGACCAACGGCAAGGTCGCGGTCAAGGCGTGGCAGGCGCTCGGCAAGAACACCGGCCGCGAGCACGCCCACCTTGCGCTGCATCGCGAGGACGAGAAGATCCGCTTTCGTGATCTGGTCGCCCAGCCGCGCAAGATCATCAGCTCGCCGACCTGGAGCGGCATCGAGTTGGAAGACGTCACCTACAACGCCGGCTGGACCAACGTGCACGAGCTGATCCCGTGGCGGACCCTGACCGGGCGCCAGCAGTTCTACCAGGACCACCCGTGGATGCTGGCCTTCGGCGAGGGCTTCACGCTCTACAAGCCGCCGATCGACACCAAGACGATCGGCACGATCCTCAAAGACAAGGACAACGGCAATCCCCAGATCGTTCTCAACTTCATTACCCCGCATCAGAAGTGGGGCATCCACAGCACTTATACCGATAATCTGTTGATGCTCACTCTGTCGCGCGGCGGCCCGATCATCTGGATCAGCGAGGCCGACGCCAAGCGGGCGGCGATCGAGGACAACGACTGGGTCGAAGCCTACAATCGCAACGGCTCGCTGGTGGCGCGCGCCGTGGTCAGCCAGCGCATCCAGCCCGGCACGACCTTCATGTATCACGCCCAGGAGAAGATGACAAACGTGCCGGGCAGCGAGGTCACCGGCGCACGCGGCGGCATCCACAACTCGGTGACCCGGACGGTGCTGAAGCCGACGCACATGATCGGCGGCTACGCCCAGCTCAGCTACGGCTTCAACTACTACGGCACGGTCGGCTCGAACCGCGACGAGTTCGTCATCATGCGCAAGATGAAGGAGGTCGACTGGCGCGACCGGCCCCTCTCGGAGAAGCGAAAGTTCATGGAGCAGGTGGAGGCAGCCGAATGAAGATCCGGGCGCAGATCGGCAAGGTGCTCAACCTCGACAAGTGCATCGGCTGCCACACCTGCTCGGTGACTTGCAAGCAGGTGTGGACGTCGCGCGAGGGGGCCGAATACCACTGGTTCAACAACGTCGAGAGCAAGCCGGGCATCGGCTATCCCAAGGACTGGGAGAACCAGGACAAGTGGAAGGGCGGCTGGCGCCGCAAAGCCAACGGCAGGATCGAACCGCGCATGGGCGGCAAATGGCGGATTCTCGCTAACATCTTCGCCAACCCGAACATGCCGGAGATCGACGACTACTACGAGCCGTTCGACTTCGAGTACAGCTACCTGCACAGCGCGCCGGAATCCGAGGCGGCGCCGACCGCGCGCGCGATCTCACAGATCACCGGCGAGCGCATGCAGAAGATCGAGTGGGGACCGAACTGGGAGGAGATCCTGGGCGGCGAGTTCGCCAAGCGCTCGCGTGACCAGAACTTCGAGAACGTCGAGAAGGAGATCTACGGGCAGTTCGAGCAGACCTTCATGTTCTACCTGCCGCGGCTGTGCGAGCACTGCCTCAACCCGTCCTGCGCCGCGGTCTGCCCATCGGGCGCGATCTACAAGCGCGAGGAGGACGGCATCGTCCTGATCGACCAGGAGAAGTGCCGCGGCTGGCGGATGTGCGTCTCCGGCTGCCCGTACAAGAAGATCTACTACAACTGGCAGTCCGGAAAATCGGAGAAGTGCATCTTCTGTTACCCGCGGATCGAGGCGGGCCAACCGACGGTCTGCTCCGAGACCTGCGTCGGGCGGATCCGTTACCTCGGCGTGCTGCTGTACGATGCCGACCGGATCGAGGCGGCGGCGAGCGTCCCCAACGAGCAGGACCTGTATGAGGCGCAGCTCGGCCTGTTCCTCGATCCGAACGATCCGGAGGTCGCGCGGCAGGCGCGCAAGGACGGCGTGGCGGACAACTGGATCGAGGCGGCCAAGATCTCCCCGGTCTGGAAGATGGCGATGGACTGGAAGGTCGCTTTTCCCCTGCACCCCGAGTACCGGACCCTGCCCATGGTCTGGTACGTGCCGCCGCTCAGCCCGATCCAGTCGGCGGCCGAGAACGGCGGGATCGACGTCGACGACGACCGCATGCCGGACGTGCGCTCGCTCCGAATCCCGCTCAAGTACCTCGCCAACCTCTTGACCGCGGGCGACGAGGCGCCGGTCGCGCTCGCCCTCGAGAGGATGCTCGCGATGCGCGCCTACATGCGCCGCAAGCACGTCGACGGCGTGCTCGATGCGGGGATCGTCGGACGGGTCGGGCTGTCCGAGCGCCAGGTCGAGGAGATGTACCGCTACATGGCGATCGCCGACTACGAGGATCGCTTCGTCATCCCGACCAGCCACAAGGAGATCGGCGAGCAGGCCTACGACCAGCGCGGCACCTGCGGCTTTTCCTTCGGCTCGGGCTGCAGCGAGGGCAACAGCACCTTCAGCCTGTTCGGCCAGGACACCCGCAAGACCCGTGGCGAGCGCGCTTCATGAGGCGCGGTACCGAGCGGCCGTCGATGCTGACCTTCAAGGTCGCGAGCGCGCTCCTGGTCTATCCGGAGGAGCAGCTGATCGAGAGCCTGGGCGAGATGGGGGCGGTCCTGGCGGCCGAGGGCGCGCTGCCCGAGGCCGAGCGACGCGGGCTCGAGGAGCTGATCGCCGATCTTGGCACCTCCGATCTGATGGATGCGCAGGCGCGCTATGCGGCCCTGTTCGACCACGCGCGCTCGCTCTCGCTGCACCTCTACGAGCACAGTCACGGCGAGTTGCGTGACCGTGGCCAGGCGATGGTCAATCTCTTGAGCCACTACCGCAACAAGGGGCTCGAGCTCGGCACCTCCGAGCTGCCAGACTTCCTGCCGCTGTTCCTCGAGTTCCTCTCGCTGCAGCCGGCGGACGAGGCGCGCGCCCTGCTCGCCCAGGCGATCCCGGTCGTGGCTCTGCTGCGGGCGCGGCTGGAGCGGCGCGGCTCGCCCTATGCAGCGGTGTTCCGGGCGATCGAGGCGCTCGCGGGGCAGCGAGCCGACGAGGGGGCGATCCGCGAGACCGTGGAAGGCGAGGTGCCGGACGACACCCCCGAAGCGCTCGATCGCGCCTGGGCCGAGGCCCCCGTCACCTTCGGCAACGATCCGAGCGCTACCGCCGCCTCGGGCTGTAGCGCCGCGTCCGCCATGGTCGCGCGCTTCGCGCCGCGGCCCGGCTCCAGGACGACCGCTGAGCGGAGTGGCACGAGATGACTTATCTGGATCAGTTCCTGTTCGGCTTTTACCCCTATCTCTGCATGGTGTCGTTCTTCCTCGGCAGCTGGGCGCGCTTCGACCGCAGCCAGTACACCTGGCGGGCGCAGTCGAGCCAGCTCTTGCGGCGCAAGCAGCTCCTCTGGGGCAGCATCCTGTTCCACGTCGGCATCCTCGGCCTGTTCTTCGGCCACTTCTTCGGCCTCCTGACGCCGCCCGAGGTCTACCACGCGCTCGGGCTGAGCTCGAAAGCCAAGCAGCTGATGGCGATCGTGGTCGGCGGCGTCCTCGGCGTCACCTGCTTCGTCGGCATGACGATGCTGATCCACCGCCGATTGTTCGACCCGCGCATCCGTCTGACCAGCAAGCCGACCGACATCTTCATCCTGCTGTTCATCTATGCCCAGCTGATCCTCGGCATCGTCGGCATCCCGGTCTCGCTCGCCAACGGCGATGGCACCTACATGCTGGTGATGGCCGAATGGGCGCGCAACATCCTCACCTTCCAGCCGGGCTCGCCGGAGCTGCTCGCGGGCGTGCCCTGGATCTACAAGCTCCACATCGCGGCCGGCATGACGCTGTTCCTGCTCACGCCCTTCACGCGCCTCGTGCACGTGTGGAGCGCACCCATCTGGTACCTGTTGCGGCCCGGCTATCAGATCGTGCGCAGGCACGCCAACCTGTCCAAGGGGGGCATCTAGCCTTGGCGATCCTCGTGAATGGCGTCGAGATCAGCGAGCACGCCATCAATTCCGAGCTCCAGTATCACCCGGCGGGCTCGGTCGAGGCGGCGGCCGCGAAGGCGGCGCGGGCGTTGGTGGTGCGCGAGCTGCTGCTGCAGACAGCAGCACGGCGTGGGATCGATCGGCCGGACCCCCCTCCGCCGGGGCAGACGGACGCGCGCGAGACCGACGACGAGGCCCTGATCCGGACCCTGATCGCGCGCGAGGTCAGGACGCCCTCGCCCGACGAGGCGAGCTGCCGGCGCTTTTACGAGCAGAACCTGAAGCGCTTTCGCAGCCCCGACCTGTTCGAGGCGGCGCACATCCTGTTCCCGGCCGCCACCGCGGACCCCGAGGCCAGCGCCCGGGCCAAGCGCCAAGCGACCGCCGCGCTCCAGGAGGTGCTGGCGACGCCGGCGCGCTTCGCCGATCTGGCGCGCGAGCTGTCGGCCTGCCCGTCGGCGGCACAGGGCGGCCACCTCGGCCAGATCAGCCGCGGCCAGACGGTGCCGGAATTCGAGACCTTCCTCTATAATCTCGAGCCGGGCCAGATCTGCCCGGTGCCGGTCAAGACGCGGTTCGGCTACCACGTTTTGCGTCTGGACCGGCGGGTTGATGGCCGCCAGCTGCCGTTCGAGGCGGTCAAGGAACGGGTCGCCGATTACCTGCGCGAGCACGTCTGGCGGCGCGCGGTCAGCCAGTATCTGCAGTTGCTGGTCGGGCAGGCGGAGATCCAAGGGATCGAGCTGAACGGGGCGAGCACGCCCCTGGTGCAGTGAGCTTGCCCGCACGCTTGGGCAGGCGCTCGCAGAAGGCGGAGCCGGCGGTCATGATGCTGGGACGCACGCTCAAGGAGCTGGCGCGCACCTCGGATGAATCGGTGGCCCTGGAACTGCTGCCCGATCTCGTGCTCCTTGGCCGCACCCAGGCCGCCGCGGCGGCGGCCGGTCTGCCCCTGAACCAATATGTGCTCGAGGCCTGCCGGGCGTTTCTGGACCGCGCCGGCGAGGAGGAGTGGGCAACCCTCATGAGCCGGCTGCGGGATGGCGCCGAGCCGGGGGTCACCCTGGTCGCGATGGCCGTCCAGCCGAGGCTCGATGGCGGAGCGTGCGGCTGCGGGCACGGGGCGCGGGCATGAGCGGCCGCGCTCCCAGCCGACGGTCCGCGAACACGCTTGTCGGAGGCTCGGCATGAGCGAGAACGTCGCGAGCTACTACTGGCGGGGGCAGGGGCCGCTCTGGAAGGCGTATTGGCTGTACGGTGTCCTCGGCAGCAACGTTCTCGCCGGGATCCTGCTGCTCCTGATGCAGCGAAGTGCGCCGGCCGGCGGATGGTTGCAGCTCGTACTGCTCGTTCTTGTGGCCTACACGGTCTGGATCGTCATTTCCGTGTGGCGCTGTGCATTCAACGTAGAGAATCCGGTGTATGGCCACATGGCCCGGGCGCTGACCGTGACGTGGGCGATCAACGCCCTGCTGGTACTGGGCTTCCTGGAGCTACAGTTCCTGCAGGCGAGCGGTTGATGGGAATACGCTCAGGCCGGGCAGCGGATCGGACGGTGCGCCGCACGCCAGCTCGCGCCCACGGAACTTGGGGACCGCGTCGCCGCCGCGCATTCTGCGGCGTCCGGCTGAAAAATCGCCGATGAACAAATCATGACTCGGCGCTAGACGCTCATTACCGATATCTCCAACATCAGAGATGATGACTAAGACGTGATCACCGCCGGGCAGATCCAGGCGGCGCGGGCGTTGTTAGGCATGAATCAGTGGGCGTTCGCCGAGGCTGTGTCCCTGTCCCTGTCGCTGTCGACCATTCAGCGCATGGAGACGAGCGAGGCGCGGTGCGCGGCCACGTCGACTCGCTGATGAAGCTGATCGCCGCCCTGGGTCGAGCCGCCTCACTCCGGCAGCGGCACCAGGTGCCGCGTCAGCGCCTCGGTCTGGCGGCGCTCGAGCGCGGCCAGGTCGAAGTCCGCGATCAGCGCCTCGAACAGGCGGTGCCAGTTGACCCTGGCCTGGAGGCGGAGGAAGACCGCCGAGAGGCCGATCGCGGCGCGGTCCATGATCACGAACTCGCGGGGTATGTCGACCCCGCCCGCCTGGTGCAATTCGGCGATCACCCGCTCGGCGATGTTTTGACTCACCTGGGTTGTGAAATTCACTGATGCTATACCAAGCGCAGAACGTCTCCACTTGCGCGCTTGGTCTGCGCGCCTGGGTTGGCGGGCGGCAGGCGCGCCCCGCGAAGGTAAAGACTTCGCGGGACCGGTATTATGCCTGGCAGTCCCGGGTCGCCTCCTGGCTTCTGGGGACGCCTCCTCGCCGGGTCGGGCCACGACCGGTCGAGGGCGCCGCGGCTGCCGGCTCCGCCGGTTGCCGCCTTGACCGGCCCTGGCCCGCCCGGCTCGCCCGGCAGCAACAGGCAAGGCCGCCGAATCCGGCTCGCCCTCAACAACGTTCGTCGTAACGCCAGCTCGACTCCGACTAGCCGGTCGAGGTCGGGGCGGAGGCACTCAGGTGAGCGTAGTGGCGGGCGATCAGGTCCGCCTTTTCGAGCACCATCCGGACGCGGCCGATCTGCCGCGCGAGCCGCTGCTCCTCGGTCTTGCCGAGCGCCGGATCGAAGGCGACTTCGGTGACCTGACGCGCGCCGATGCAGATCCGGAGCGCGCCGATCGGGGCGCCCGACTCGGCTGGCCGCACACCGAGGGCGGAGACGGGCGGCGCGTGTGGCTCTGCTGACCGCGCACCAAGCGCGGCGCCGGGCGGCGCGCCTGGCTCCGCTGGCCGCGCACCGAGCGCGGCGCCGGGCGGCGCGCCTGGCTTGGCTGGCCGCACACCAAGCGTGGCACCAAGCGGCGCGCTGGCGATGGTGCCGAGGCGGACCGGCTGACCGACCTGGCAGACCAACGCGGCGAGCCGCCGCTCGGGCTTCGCCGACCCCGCCGGCAGGCGCTCCGAGAGATCCTCCCGAAGCCATCGCCAGACCTCTCGGGCGGCCTCGACCTCGAGGGGCCGGCTCCCGCCCGCGCCATCGCGCCGCAGGAGCCGGAACGAGAAGATGCTGGGCGGCCCCTGGCCCCCGCGCGCGGCCGCCTCGCGCCCAGTCGCCTCGCACTCCCTCGGCTCGGACCCCGTCGGCGCGCACCCGGTCGCCTCGCACCCGACCGCCTCGCACCCGACCACCTTGCGCCCGGCCGGCTCGACCCCGACCGCCGCGTGCCCGACCGCCTCGCTCGATGGCGAGGCGTCGATCGCCTGCCGGATCGCAGCTCCCAGCCGCTCGACGATCCGCCGGCGCGACGCCTCGGGCACCGCGCGGCAGGCCTGCATCTCGAACAGCGCGGCGTGCCAGCGGCACAGGAGGCCGAGGTTCGGGGATGCCGGCAGGGCGGCGGTCAGGGCCTGCCAGGCGTCCGGCCAGTCCGGCCGGGTGAAATAGTGACCGTACCCGGCCGGGAGCGGCTCGAGCCCCGCCGCCTGCCGGGCGAGCTGCGCCGGGACCAGCAAAGCACCTGAGAACGGCGGCCCCATGGCGAACTTGGAGCCCGTGAGCAGGACCATCCAGCCGGCCTCGAGACAGCTTCGAAGCGAGGCTCTGCCCTCGCGCATCTGACAGGCGTCGACCACCACGTCGATCCGCTCGCCATGGCGCGCGATCAGGTCCTGGACCGCCTCGAGGCCAGGCGCGCAGAGGCCGCTCTTCGACACCTCGAGGAGGTGAACGAGGCAGCGGGCGCCGCGAGCCACCGCCCGAAGCGCGCGCGCCTTGACCTCGGCATCGATCGCTGCGGGCCGGCGGGGCGTGCCGTCCGGCGCCCGGATCTCGACCGTCTCGAGCGTGACCGCCTCCGGTCGCACGCCCGCGAGCGGCTCGCCCGGAGCGACCGCCTCGCCGGCCGGCGTCGCGCTTGCGAAATGCCGGCCCTGAGCCGCGTCCCGCACCCCCCGCCCGGTCTCGTCGGGCGCGATCACGAGGTTGACCAGGCGCTCGGTCCCGAGGCGGCGCGCCAGATGCAACGCCGCGTACTCGCCATCGGTGCCGGATGGCGTCAGCACCACCTCGACGCCGGCCAGATCCAGGGCGCCGGCGGCCTCCAGGATGCCGCGCCTGATCCCGGCGATCGTCCGATCGAGCGCCTGGGGCAGCCTGTCGGCGAGGCCCGCTTCGATCAGCTCCTGGCGGAGGCGCTCGACGGCCCGGTGGGCGGGGGCGGAGATGGTCGAGGCCGTCGACGACGCGAACGCCAGGCTGTCCGGCTCGGGCAGGGGGCTGCAGCCATAAGGGTTGCGGCCGGTCTCCGGGTCGAGGCGCAGCCGGCTGCCGCCGCCGCTGAGCAGGAGATGCTCGCTGGGTGCGGCCAGCGCCTGCAATCGTCCCATCAGCTGGTCGCTGGCCGGGCTCGGTCCGGCCTCGGGGGCTTCGCCTTCAAGGCGCAGCAGCTCGGCGGGCAGCCGGGCCCAGTCGGCATCGTCGGCCGCGAGCATCTCATGGGCGGCCGCGAGCCATGCCGGCAACGCCGCGAGACCCTGGGCGCGCGCGCGGGCCGGCAGAACGGCGCCGTAGCGGGCGGCGACCAGGGCGGTCAGGCAGGCTCGCGCCCGGCGCTGCTCCTTCAAGAGTTCCGGCCGGCTGAGGCGCTGCCAGAGCGCCAGCTCCAGGGCGTGACGGAGGATCAGCGCGGCGCCCAGCGGATCGGCGAGAGTGTCCGGGTGGAGGACGATCCGCTCGCCGCGCACCGCGCAGAACGGCAGGTTCAGCGCCGGATCGACCGCGAAGCGGACCCCGGCGCACAGCGGGCGCAGCTCGGGCCGGGCGGTGGTCAGCCTGATCGCGAGGCGCAAAGGGTCGGCCGTTCCCTTCTCGACGGCCGCCGCCGCGGGGATGCGGAACAGCGCGTCCGGTCCGGTATCCGGGCCAGGCGTGCCCGGTTGCCGCAGCGCGCCCTGGTCGCCCTTCGCCATCAGGCGGCGCTCGCGCCGGGGCAGGGCAGCTGCGCGAGGCGCCGCTCGCCGATCTCGATCACCGCCCCCAGCATGTGGTCGAGGTCGGCCTCGGTGGTCCGATGATTGGTGAGGTTGACGCGGATCGCGATGCCCTTGGGCAGGCTCGCGGTCGAGGGCGCAGCAATGCCGCTCTCCTGCAGGTCGGCCACGATCTCGGCGTTCAGGCGATCGGTCTCGGCGGCCGAGAGAGCGCCCCCCCGCACCCGGAAGCAGACGATGTTGAGCGCGACCGGCGCCATCAGCTGGAGCCGCGGCTGCTCCAGCACCCGGTTCGCCAGATACTCTGCCTGGCGGCAGTTGGCACCGATCGCCTCGCCGAGGCGACGGGTGCCGTGCTCCTTGAGCGTGAACCAGACCTTGAGCGCGCGAAAGCCGCGCGACAGCTCGGGGCCCAGCTCGCAGAACCAGGGCTCGCCGCCGGCAAGGCCGCGGGGGGCGCGCTGCAGATAGTCGGCCTGGAAGGTGAACGCTGCGCGCTGCAGATCCCCCCTGCGGACCAGAATGCAGCCGGCGTCGTAGGGGACGTGCAGCCATTTGTGGAAGTCGAAGGCCAGCGAATCCGCCCGCTCGATGCCGGCGAGCCTCGGCCTCAGCTCGGGGCTCAGCGCCGCGAGCGCACCGAACGCACCGTCGACGTGCAGCCAGAGATCGTGTCCCGCGGCAAGGTCGGCGAGCGCCCCGAGATCGTCGATCGCGCCAGTGGTCGCGTTGCCGGCGGTGCCGATCACGCAGAACGGCTTGAAGCCCAGGCGCTGGTCGGCCGCGATCGCGAGCTCGAGCTGTTCCAGGTCGATGCGGTAGTCCGCGCCGGCCGGGATCGAGCGCAGCGCGTGGCGTCCGAGGCCCAGGACTTCGAACGCCCGCGCGACGCTGCTGTGCGCCTCTCGTGAGGCGTAGCCGACCAGACGCCTGGGCGCTGCGGCCAGGCCGTCGGCCCGAACGTCGCAGCCGGCATGATGATGACGCGCGACCGCGAGCCCGATCAGGGTCGCGATCGAGGTGCCGCTGACCAGAAGGCCGCCGGCGCTCTCGGGAAACTCGAACAGCTGCCGGCACCAGTCGACCACCTGGCGCTCGACGTAGATCGCACCATGATCGCGGCCGCCGAGATTGGCGTTCATGGTCGCGGCCAGAAGCTCGGCCAGCAGGCCGCCCGCGGTGCCCGAGCCGTGCACCCAGCCGAAGAAGCGGGGGTGGATGTTGCCGGTCGCGTAGGGGAGGATCGAGCGCACCGCCTCCGCGGCGGTGGCTTCGGCGCCCTGGCCCGCGACCGGGAGCGGTGCACGGAAGGCTTCCTTGACCGCCTCCGGCACCGGCTGCCAGACCGGCCGCTCGCCGACCGTGCGCAGATAGTCGAGCGCCTGGTCGAGCAGCCGATGGCCGAGCTTTGCGAACGCGTCCCAGTCGGCGGGATCGAGCGAGCCTGGCGGGGCAGCTGGCATGGCACCTATCAACCGGAGGTGGTCCGCGTGGTCCACCCGCCCGACGCTAGGTGATCCGGGTTAACGAATGGTGAACATGCCTTCGCCCACACGCCGGCGGCGACGGCGCAACGATCCGCCCGCCTCGTTCCGCTCCTCGAGCCCGGCCCAGGCGCCTGAGCGCCGGCCGTCAGTTCGCCATGATCACCGGGATCTCCGCGGCACCCAGGATGTGGCTGGTGGCGCCGCCGAAGATCATCTGACGCAGCCGGCTGTGCGTATAGGCGCCCTTGAGCAGGAGGTCGGCGCCCGCGGCGGCGGCTTCCTGGAGGATCGCGGCGCCGACCGCGCGGCCGCCCGCCTGGGCATGCCGGCTGCGCGCCTGGATGCGGTTGCGGACCAGGTTCTGCGCGACCTCCGCCCCGCTCGGGCCCGGCACCATGCCCTCCTCGACGCTCAGCACCAGGACCTGCTCGGCCTGGGCGAGGAACGGCATCGTCATGGCGATCGTGCGCGCGGTCTCGGTGCTCCCGTTCCAGGCGATCACGACGTTCCGGCCGAGGCTCTGGGGCGTGCCCGGCGGGGCGATCAGGACCGGTCGTCCGCTCTCGAACAGCGCGGTCTCGAGCGCGCTCATGGACGGCGCGGCGCTGCCGGCGACCGGTCGCCCGACCACGATCAGGTCGAACACCCGACCGAGGCTGCCCAGCAATTCGGTGCCGGGCGACACCTCCTCCTGCCAGTCGGCGACCGGACGGTCGCCGACCAGGACGTCGCGCCCGACCGGAACCTCATGCTCGCGCATGAAGAGATCGAAGGCCTCGCGCAGCCGCCGGCTCAGCTCGCGATCGGCGCGCTCCAGGTCCTCGACGATCTCGGTCGCCGGGATGAACGCGCCCTCGGGCGCGACCGGCACCAGGCGCGGCATGCCCGGCCGCACGTGCAGCCCGGAGATGTAGGCGCCAAAGCGGGTCGCGGCGAGCAGCGCCGTGGTCAGGACCGACTGCAGCCCCGCGTGCTCCTCGAGGTGAACCAGAATCGTGCCCATGCTCATCGTCGTCGCCCTCCTCGGAGCCGCCGCCAGGGGCCAGGGACCGCGGGCCAGCTGCATCGGATGCCGCGCTCCGGCCGCGGCGAGCGGCCCGGCGAGGCCAGATTCGCCGAATTCGATCCGACTTGCCAGCCCAACCTGCTACCGGTCGCGCGCCGTTGTGCCGCGCGCCGCGCCTGACGATCGGTGCGGCGGGTGCTATGACGCGCAGACTTCGGCTTCGCGGAGGAAAGATGCCGTTCTCGTCCTACCTGCAGGCGCGCCTCGGCCGGGCGGAGATCGAACCCGGGGGCGATCACGAGGCGGGCGCTCATGCCTCGCTGACGCTCACCTACACCGCGGGCGACTTCGGGATCGACGATTCGGGCGCGATCAAGATCAGCTGGCGCACGCTCTCAGATGCCGCGAAGCCCCAGTTCGACCAGCCGGGCGCGGCCAACTACAGCACCGCCGAAGCCAGCAATGGCGCCAAGCTCGCCCTCGAGGTCAACCGCAACAACATCCGGCCCTGGGTCAACACCTTGCTGATCCGGGTCGCGCGCGGCTTCTTGCGCGCCGGCGAGCGGATCGTGGTCCGGCTCGGCGACCAGAGCCAGGGCGCGCCCGGCCTTCGCCTGCAGACGGCCTGCGAGCGGGAGTTCACGTTCAAGGTCTTCGTCGACGCATTTGCGACCTACGACTTCGTCGAGTTGCCGCAGTCCCCGAAGATCCGCCTCGTGCCGGGGCCGCTCGCGACCTGGCGCGCGATCCTGCCGACCCTGCGGCGGGCGGGCGAGCCCTTTCGTCTGGCGCTGGTCGCCCTCGACCGCTGGGGCAATCCGACCGATCGCGCGGCCGCGACGCTTCGTCTTGAGGCCAGTCTGCCGGTCGCGGGCTTGCCGGGTCGCGTGACCTTCGCGCCGGGCGACGGCCCGACGTGTCTGAACGACCTGCGGGTCGCGGCGCCGGGCGACCTCTGGATCGAGCTCCGCTCCGCCGACGGCGCGCCGCTCACGCGCTCGAACCCGCTCCGGATCGTCGAGCGCGCCGACCTCCTGCCCTGGTGGGGCGATCTGCACGGCCAGAGTCACGAGACGGTCGGCACCAACAGCGCCGCCGACTACTTCGCCTTCGCGCGCGACCGGGCGTTCGTCGACATCCTCGGCCACCAGGGCAACGACTTCCAGATCGAGGACAGCTTCTGGGCGGAGATCAACCGGCTCGCCGAGGAGTTCGATCGCCCCGGCGAGTTCGTCGCCGTGCCGGGCTACGAGTGGTCCGGCAACACCGGCATGGGCGGTGACCGGAACGTCTTTTTCGCGCGCCAGGGCCGCCCGATCCGACGCTCCTCCAGCGTGCTGCTGGCGCGCGATTCGGGCACCGACGTCCATACCGCCCGCGAGCTGTTCGAGGCGCTCGAGGGCGAGGACGCGGTCGTGATCGCCCACGTCGGCGGCCGCTACGCCGACCTCGCGGCCGCCCACGACGGCAAGCTCGAGCGCGCGGTCGAGGTCCATTCCTGCTGGGGCACCTTCGAGTGGCTGCTCCACGACGCCTTCCGCCTCGGCCACAGGGTGGGCCTCGTCTGCCACAGCGACGACCACAAGGGCCGGCCGGGGCTCGCCCATCCGGGCGCCTCGACCTTCGGCGCGATCGGCGGCCTCACCTGCTATCTGATGCCGCGGCTCGACCGCCCGACCCTGTTCGAGACGCTCCGCAGACGCCACTGCTACGGCACGACCGGTGCCCGCCTGCACCTCGACGTCCAGGCGCGCTTTGCGGGCGGGGCGGAGCGCTTCTCCGACGATCCGAAGCTTGGCCCGACCGAGCGCACGTTGGTCGAGCGGGTCATGATGGGCGACATCCTGCGCACGCCGGATACCGAAGCGATCCTCGAGGTCGAGGCGCTGGGCTCGGCGCCGATCGAGCGGATCGTGCTCTTCAATGGCCCATCGCCGATCGCGACCGTCCGCCCCTTTACCGAGACCGGGCTCGGCGCCCGCATCCGGGTGCTGTTCGAGGGTGCGGAGGATCGCGGCCGCGGCCGCGAGGTCTTCTGGCACGGCCATGCGCGCCTGCGGGGCAACCGGTTCACGCGCGCGCGCTCGATCAACTTCTTCAACGTCGACCAGCCGCTCCAGGCGGCGGCGGACGGCACGCAGGTCGACTTCCGCTCGGTCACCACGGGCAACTTCGCGGGCTTCGACCTCTGGCTCGAGGACCGCGACGCGGGCGAGCTCACCTTCTCGACCTCGATCCTCGAGCGGACCGTCGGGATCGCCGAGGTTGGCCTGGAGGACCTGGTGTTCGAGGCCGGCGGGCTCGGCCGGCGCCTGCGTCTGTTTCGACTGCCCGAGGTCAACCCGGCCTGGCAGATGCGCTTTGCGCGCCAGATCCCCTTGCGCCCCGCCGTCGATAACCCGCTCTACGTTCGCCTCACCCAGGAGGACGGCCACCAGGCCTGGTCGAGCCCGATCTACGTCATCCCGTGATCCACGAGCCCCGAGCCGCCGGGCGGCCCTCACGCCGGAACATCGGTCGCGAGATGGGCAAGGCAGTCGCCGCGCTCGACCTGGAGGATCGGGCGCTTGCAGATCACCGTGCCGCCGCCCCGAAACGCCACCTCGACCGGCAGCGCGGCCGGATCGTCGACGGCATGGATGTAGCCCGCGGTCTGGCCCGGGTGGACCTCGTCGCCGAGCTCGAAGACGGGCTCGAACAGGCCGCGGCCCGGTGCGTGCAGGTAGTATTCCGGCCCGCCCACCCTCATCAGCCGCGACGTGGTGCTCGCGTCCGCGGGCGGCGCCGGCTCCATCAGACCAAGGTGGCCGAGCATGTTGCGGACGCCGCGGCGGGCGACATTCAGGGTCTCGCGGGTCACGGTGCCGGCGCCGCCGAGCTCGGTCCCGACCCCGACCACGCCCGCCCGGTCGGCGGCCGCGAGCAGCGTCCGGTCCTCGCGCCCCTCGCTCACCAGATAGCCGATCGGCGCCCCGAACGCCTTCAGCGCCTCGAGCTTGGCCGCCGGCCAGCGGGTCGCCCGCGCGCTCGCGGATCATGGCGCTCGGGATGTACTCGAGCGTCTTGCCGCCGGAATGGAGATCGAGCGCCGCATCGCACATCGGCAGGAGCACGCTCTCGATGAAGTGGGCGATCGCTGCGGTCGGGCCGCCGTCGGGGTCGCCGGGGAAGCTGCGGTTGAGGTTGCCGCCGTCGATCGGCGAGCAGCGCTGGCCGGCCAGCGCCGCCGGCAGGTTGGCCGCCGGCAGGATGATCAGCCGGCCCTGGATCGCGCCCGGATCGAGCTCCCGGATCAGGCGGGCGAGCACGATCTGTCCTTCGTACTCGTCGCCGTGGTTGCCGGCTTCGAGATAGAGCGTGGGTCCCCGGCCGTTCCGGATCACACAGATCGGGATGCCGATCCAGCCATAGGCAGACGTGTTGCTGGAATGCGGCAGCTGCAGATGGCTGATCTGCCTGCCGTCCTTCTCGAAGTCGACGAAGCAGCGGATCCGGGTCTCCCCGACCATTTGTCTCTCCCAAAGGGTCGCTGGTCGGGGCAGCCCTTAGCACGAACCGCGGCCGTTTCGCGCCTTTTCCGGACGCCGCCTCCCGACTAAGCTTTGCGCGTCTTCAGGGAGGAAGAAATGCTCGAGCGTTTTCCGGTCGACAAGGCGGACTTCGACGGCCCGGTGCTGATCACCGGCGCCGGCGGCTGCATCGGCAGCTGGGCGAGCGCGCTGCTGGTGCGCGCGGGCGTGCCGGTCGTGGTCTATGACCTCACCGACGATAAGCGCCGGCCGCGCCTCCTGATGACCGAGGACCGAGCTCGCCAAGGTCACCTGGGTCAAGGGCGACATCGCCGATACCGCCGCGGTCGCGAAGGTCGTGGCGGACCACCGCGTGCGCGCGATCATCCACCTGGCCGCGCTCCAGGTGCCGTTCTGCAAGGCCGACCCGGCCCTTGGCGCGCGCGCCAACGTGGTCGGCACGGTCAACGTCCTGGAAGCCGCAAGGCACCAGGGCCTGAAGCGGGTCGCCTACGCCAGCTCGATCGCGGCCTTGAGCTTCTTCCCGGACGCCCCCTGGCTCGACACCCTCTACGGCGCCTACAAGCTCTGCAACGAGATGACGGCCAGCGTCTATTTCCAGGACTGGGGCGTCCCCAGCGTCGGCATCCGCCCGGGCGTGGTCTACGGCGTCGCGCGCGACCAGGGCCTGACCTCCAAGACCACGATCGCGATCCTCGCCGCCGCCGCGAACAAGCCCTACACCATCCCCTTCACCGGCGCGGTCTCCGCCCTGCACGCCGGCGAAGTCGCCTCGGCCTTCATCAAAGCCGTCTCGAAGGAGCGCAACGAAGCCCGCGTCTTCGACCTCAACGGCCGCCCCACCTCGGTCGCCGAATGGCTCGATCTCCTGCGCGACATCGCCCCCGACGCCCAGCTCTCGATGACCGGCGCCGAGCTCCCCTTCCCGGCCGACCTCTCCGACGCCGCGGTCCAATCCTACCTCGGCGACTACGGCCCGGTCCCGCTCGAGGCCGGCATCCGCGCCACCTACGACGCCTTCAAACAGCTCCTGGCTCAGGGCGTCCTCTCCTCGGATGCGGTCGCTTGAAGTACGTGCACCGGTCTAATCCCATACAGCGGTAGACTACTGTCCGATATGGTGTATCACGCATCGATCCTTTGGGGTTGAGCCGATAAGGCAAGGCGCACTCATGGCTTTGAAAAGCATACGGTCGATCAGATTTCGCAATCGCCGGAACTGCTCGTGGCCGACAAGACCTTGCAGTGCAGATCGAAGACGATTCAGTATAGGCGAGCAACTCAACGAACAAGCCGGCTGATCTAGTTTTCGAGCCGGGACTGCTGCTGCGCTGGCATGGTCGCTACCAAACGCTGTAGACATCATGCGAAGGTGCGTGGGTGCAGTCGTCGTAGCGTTTCCCAGGTGGGAGATCGCCAAAGCGGACGGCGATCCCTACCGGTTCGCAAGCGAATACGCTCAGATTGAGGGCGCGGTTGCCACCGCGCTGCGGCTACCGCTTCTCAGTCGTTGCCGAACGCGGGCTAGTAGATCGAGGGATAACATGGACGGGCGCTGGCCACCCAATTCTGTACATGCCGCCAGACGCGACGACGGCGTGGCTCGAGAGTGATGCATTTCGTCAGCGGTTTGGAGTATGGTCAGACCAGAATTGCTGAACGTTCAGACGTATTTCTCGGCTACAGCAGTAAAGCTCGAAGCACAGCACAAGCAGTCCATCTGTTTCTCAAGGAGCGGCTTGAGCTGCGCGTACGAAACTGGGAAATCGATTTCGCCGCCGCTGGAATCCATTTTGGACGTTCAGATCGAAACAGCTGCGCGACTGTGCAGTGGCGGAATTTTTCTCTTTACGAAGGATGACGCCCTAGAAGGAAGCGAGATGCGCGCGGCTCCACGTGACAACGTAGTCTTTGAAGCGGGATACTTCGCAGCTGCCAAGGGCCGCGATCGTGTTCTAATTATCCGGGAAGAGGCGTGCAACAGATGCCCGCAGATCATAGGCGGAAACATCTACCTATCGCTAGCGGTCAGAGATGATATCCGCACCCCTCAGAATCGGCGATCCGTGACTTCGTAGAGCGCAGGCTCTAGTATAGCGACAATTCTCAGACTGATTGGGCCAGGTTAGCTTGAAACTGGATGGATCTCCATGCTTCACCCTCACTTGTGAATCTTCAGAGTTCTTCTGTCGGCATAGGCACTTAACGCGCCTCGGTCCAGCTTTCGGAGAAGGCCAGCGCGCAGGTGCTGAAGGGGCGGTTCTCGCGGTCGCGGGGCCAGGGTTGGCCCTTGGCCTCTTTGCCGTTGCGGGTCAGGCGGGCGGCGAGGGCCGGGATCAGGATCGTGCAGACGCCGTAGCGGCGGTCCGGGATCTCGTGCGGCTGGGTGTGGATCAGGAGCGGCTCGCCCAGCTGGTACCAGGTCAGGGAAATCTCGTCGTCGAGCGAGATCAGCCGTTCGGTCCAGAAGTCGCGGGCGTCGCCCGACTTGGTGAACTCGGCTTCGGTGACCGGGATCGTGGTGTCCGCGGTCTCGGCGTTGAGCATGCCCTGGACGGTCGTCTGCAGCCAGCGCGCCATCGCGATGTTGTCGGACCAGATGCGCCAGCGGTTCTCGGTCAGCTCGCTCTTGAGGTAGAGGACGTGGCCCGGGCCGGCCGGGCAGAAGAGAATCCGCCAGAAGCTGGCATCGGTCGAGTTCGGGTCGCCGTCCTTCGCGCTCAGCCGGATGAAGGGGTTCTCGCCGGTCAGGATGACCTGGTTGGGGTCCGCAGTGCTCATGGCCTTTCCTCCCGTCGATGTCGAGGCGGTCGTGACCCCCACCCTGACCCTCCCCCGCAAGGGGGGAGGGAAGGGATGGCCGGCCCTGGCTACTTGGCGGCGATCGCGGCGCCGGTCGCCTGGCGCAGGCCCGGCATGACCTCGTTCGCCATCAGCGCCATCGAGCGCTGCCAGAGCGCCTTGTCGTCCCAGTCGAGGCCGGTCAAGACGATCGTGCCGAACGGGCCGATCTGCTCGCGCACCGCCAGCAGCTTCTCGGTCACGGTCTTGGGGCTGCCCGCGATCACGATGTTGTCGATCGCCCAGTCGACCGTGAGCTTGTCGTCGTCGAACTGCTCCAGGCCCTTCATGATCTGGGAGAAGCCCGCCTTCTTCATCAGCGAGCTCAGGTAGTAGAAGTAATAGCGGACCGCGCAGTTCGGCTTGGCCAGATAGGCCTTGGCCTCGGCGTCGGTCTCGGTCACCAGCACCGTGCGCGCGACGTGCCAGCGGTCGCCGTCCGGGGCCACGCCCGCCTCGGCGCAGCCCTCGGAGAACTTCTGCCAGTGGGTCGCGACGCTCGCCGCCGGGATGAAGTTGGCGCTGACCGCGCTCCAGCCGCGCTTGGCCGCCTCCTTGACGAAGAACGGGTAGGGGCTCATGCCGGCGACCGCGATCGGCGGGTGCGGCTGCTGGTAGGGCTTGGGCATGCGGCCGAGGCCGAGCTCGGGCCAGTGCCACTCGTCCTGGCGGATCTGCCAGTACTGGCCCTCGATCCGATAGGGCGGCTCGCCGGCCCAGATCTTGAGGATGATGTCGATCAATTCCAGCGTCATCTTGCCGCGCGCCATCGGGTCCTCGAGGTGGAACAGCTCGAAGTCGGACGGCAGGCCGCCCGGGCCGATGCCCATGGTGAAGCGGCCGTTGGCGAGGTGATCGAACATCGCGCAGAAGCCCGCGATCACCGCCGGGTGCTGCTGCGGCAGATTGAGCACGCCGGTGCACAGCTGGATCTTCTTGGTCAAGGGGATCGCCTTGGCCATGAAGGTGAGCGGCGAGGTCACGGGCTCGGTCATCGAGCTGAAATGCTCGCCGATCCAGACCTCGTCGAACCCCAGCTGATCGGCGACCACGATCGCCTCCAGATCCTCCTCGAGCATCTGGTGGTAGTCCCGCGTCGGCGGGTGCAGCGGCATCATGAACAGGCCCAGTCTCATCCTTCGCCTCCCTCGCTGAACTCGCGCCTGCGCGCCGGGCCGGTGGCCGGCAGCCACGCGGAGCGTTCGATCCGGGGCACCATATTGCCAGGCTTCACCGGCGCGCCGCCAGTCGAGAATCGGCGGCCGGCCCCGGTTGCGTGCCGGCGGCCTCGCGCTGGGGCGCAGGCGGCGGCCGGCGCAGGCGCCAGAGCGTGCCCAGCCGCTGCCGGGCCACGCCCGCGGCGCCGAACACCGTGAGCGTCAGGATCAGGACCGCGCCGGTCACGATCTGCTGCTCCTCGGGCGTCACGCCGGCAAGGCCCAGCGCATTCTGCGTGAACGCCAGCACCAGGAGCGCGATCAGCACGCCCGCAAGCGTGCCGCTGCCGCCGAAGATGCTGACCCCGCCCAGCACGACCGCGGTGATCACCGGCAATTCCAGCCCGGTTGCGGTATCGGCCCGCGCGCTCGCCAGATAGGCCGTGAGCACGATCGCCGCGATCGCGCACATGGTGCCCGAGATCAGGAACACGGCGCAGATCGAGCGCCGGACGTCGATGCCCGAGAAGCGCGCCGCCTCGCGGTTGTTGCCGATCGCGAACAGGCCGCGGCCCCAGTGGGTCGCGTGCAGGAAGATGGCAAAGCCGACGAACAGGACCACGAAGATGATCGAGCTCCAGGGCACCGGCGTGTCGCCGATCGTGCCGAAGCCGAGGTTGGTGTACCAGTCGGGGAAGCCGAACACGCCCCGCTCCTTGAGGATGATCAGGGCGGTGCCGCGATAGAGTGCGAGCGTGCCGAGCGTCACGACCAGCGACGGCAGGCCGGCGTAGGCGACGATCAGGCCGTTGATCAGCCCCGCGAGCGTGCCGGCCAGGATGCAGAGCACCATCGCCGCCTCGATCGGCAGGCCCTGCTCCATCGCGACCGCGAGCGTCGCCGCGCACAGGCCCACGTTCGAGCCGACCGAGACGTCGATCTCGCCGGTCACGATGATCAGCGTCATGCCGAGCGCCACGATCGCGATCGGGGTGGCGCCGGCGATCGCGATCGAGATGTTGGACGCGGTCAGGAAATATTCGGAGCACCAGCTGCCATAGACGAAGGCGCCGATCAGCACCAGGACCAGGAACACTTCCCACCGGGCGACGAGGCTACCCAGCCGCGTCATCGCCCGGTCCTCCGGCGGCATCGTGAGCCGCACCCCCGCCGGCTGGCGCGCGCTGCGGTCGGCGCCGCGGGCGAGCAGACTGTAGAACATGACCGTGCCGAGGATCGCGACCCCGATCACCGCCTCGAGCCAGAACTGGTTGATGCCCGAGCAGCTGGACGCCGTTCTGGAGCACGGCGAAGATCACCGCGCCGATCGCGGCGCCATAGACCGAGCCGCTGCCGCCGAAGATGCTGACCCCGCCGATCACGACCGCCGAGATCGCCTGGAGGTGCAGGTCCGGGGCGATCACGGCATCGACGGTGCCGAAGCGGGCCCCCCAGAGCACGCCGACGAGACCGCACAGGAGCCCGGAGAGGATGAACACGAAGGCGAGATGGCCGGGCTCGTTGATGCCGACCAGGCGCGCGCTCTCCGGGCTCGAGCCCAGCGCATAGAGATTGCGCCCGGTCCGCGTGTAGCTCGCCGCGAAGCCGAACAGCGCGGTCAGCAGCAGCGCCAGCCAGACCAGCAGCGGCACGCCCAGGACGTGGATCTGGGCGATGTGCGCGTAGCTGTCGGGCAGCACGGTCGCCGAGATCTGGCGGCCGCCTGCGAGCACGATCACGCCGCCCCGGTAGACCGCGAGCGTGCCGAGCGTCGCGACGATCGCCGGGATGCGCGCGAGGGCGACCAGCAGCGCGTTGACGATGCCGAGCCCGCCGCCGACCCCGAGCCCGATCAGGAACACGATCACCAGGCTGCCGCCCTGATGATCCTCGAGCCAGTCGGCGGCCAGGAACGCGCTCATCGCGACGATCGCGCCGACCGAGAGATCGATCTGGCGGGTGATGATGACCAGCGCCTCGCCGAGCGCCACGATGCAGACGAGCGTCGCCGACAGCGCCACCTGCTCGAGGTTGGCGGCCCCGAGGAAGCGCGGCTCGCGCAGCGTCACGAGCGCGCAGATCAGGGCCAGCGCCAGCAGCAGGCCGACCTCGCGCACGCGCAGGCTGCGGTCGACCAGGGCGCGGGCGCCGTCCCGCCAGCCCCGCCCCCTGGCGGCGCCGGGATCGGTCATGGCCCGGCCGCCGCGGCGATCGGCGCCTGCTCGCGCACGGTATGGGCGGCGGCCAGCAGCATCGCTTCCTGGTCGAAGGCCGCGCGCGCGAACTCGCGCACGATCCGGCCGCTCCGGAAGACCAGGATGCGGTCGGCCATCGCGATCACCTCGGCGGCATCGTCGCTGATCAGGATGATCGCGATCCCCTCCGCGGCGAGGTGCGAGATGATCCGGTGGATCTCGGCCTTGGCGCCGACGTCGATGCCGCGGGTCGGCTGGTCGAGGATCAGGACCCTGGGCGCCGGGATCAGCCACTTGGCCAGCAGCACCTTCTGCTGATTGCCGCCGGAGAGCGTGTTGGTCGGCTGCTCGATGCCGGTCGCGACCACCCGCGTGCGGCTCGCGAACTCGCTTGCGACCTTGGCCTCGGCCGCGCGATCGACCAGGCCCAGCCGGTTCGCGAGCCGCCGGAGCACCGGCAGGGTCGCGTTCGCGCGGATCGGGAACGGCAGCACCAGCCCCTGCTGGTGGCGGTCCTCGGGCAGGAGCGAGATCCCGAGCGGCAGGGCATCCTGCGGCGAGGCGGGGCGCACGGCGCGGCCGTCGACCCGGATCTCGCCCCGGGTCGGCCGCGCGATGCCGAACAGCATCTCGGCGACCTCGGAGCGGCCGGCGCCGACCAGCCCGAAGAAGCCCAGGATCTCGCCGGCGCGCAACTCGAAGCTCACGTCCTCGACGAAGCCCGCGCCGGACAGGCCGCGCACATCGACCACGGCCTTGCCGATCGTCGCCGCCTCCTTGGGGAAGAAGGCGGCAAGGTCGGTGCCGACCATGTGCCGGACCGTCTGCTCGGGGGTCAGCTCCTTGGCCTCGCAGGTGATGACCCGCCGGCCCGAGCGCAGGATGGTGATGTCATCGCCCATCCGCAGCAGCTCGTCGATGAAATGGCTGATGAACAGGATCGCGACGCCTTGCTGCTTCAGCCGCAGCACGATCTCGAACAGGCGGTCGACCTCGCTGCTCGAGATGGTCGAGGTCGGCTCGTCCATGACCAGGACGCGCGCATCGAGCGAGAGCGCGCGGACGATCTCGATCGCCTGGCGCTCGGCGATGCCGAGCAGCTTGACCGGCAGGTCGACATCGATCTCGAGCCGGAGTCGCGCGAGCATCTCCTCGGCCCGGCTGCGCATCGCGGCCCAGTCGATCCGGCCGCCGCGCTCCGGCTGGCGGCCGATGAAGATGTTCTCCGCAACCGACAGGTCGGGAAAAACCGTCGGGTGCTGGTGGATCACCGCGACCCCGTGGCGCTGGGCGTCGGCAGCACCTCGGAGCGCGATCTCGTGGCCCTCGAACAGGATCCGGCCGCGGTCGGGCTGGTGGATGCCGCCCAGGATCTTGACCAGCGTGCTCTTGCCGGCGCCGTTCTCGCCGGCCAGCGAGTGCACCCGGCCGGCGTGCAGGCTGAGGTCGACGTCGGAGAGCACCTCGACCGGCCCGAACCGCTTGGTGATGCCCCGCAGCTCGACGAGCGGCGTCATGACGAGCGCTCGCGACGCCCCGCGGGACCGGCGCGCGGCGCGCGGCGCGGGGCCGGCTCGGCCATCGTGTCGCGCCGCCCCCGCACCCCGTCCGTCTCTAGTAGTTGTGCTCTTTGTAGTTCGCCTCGGTGTACTGCAGCGGCCCGCCGGTCACGATCTCGTGGTTGTCGCCGATCGTGTAGGTGCCGGGCCACTTGCCCTTGCCCTCGTCGATCGTGAAGCTGTCGCCGGGCTCGCCCTTGATCTTGCCTTCGGCGAAGTACTTCGCGGCATAGTAGGTCACGTAGCCGAGCCTGATCGGGTCCCAGAGGTAGAAGAACCCGATCGTGCCATCCAGCATGTACTTGGAGGTGATGCTGGGCACGCACATGCCGGCGAGCTTGATCTCGCCCTTGCCTTTGTTGACCGATTCGAGCGCGCGCGCGACCGCGGGCAGGCCGGGGCAGGTCGGCGCGTACAGGCCGGCCAGATCCGGATATTTGGTCGTCAGCGCCACCGTCAGGTCGAACGCCTTCTGCTCGTTGTCCTCGCCATAGACCTCGTCGACGATCTGGACGCCCGGATACTTCGCCTTCATTTCCTCGCGGAAGGCCGCGATCCAGGCGTTCTGGTTGGCGGCGGTCGGCTGCGCCGAGACGATCGCGACCTTGCCCTTGCCGTCCAGGAGCTTCGCGAGCCCGTCGGCGCCGAACTTGCCGACCAATTCGGTGGTTGCCTGGTTGACGAAGAACGGCCGGCCGTCCTTGCCCGAAATCGGCATCGAAGGTGATGACCTTGGCGCCGAGCTTCTGGGCGCGCTTCATCGCCGGCACGACGGCGTTCGGGTCGCTCGGCGCGATCGCGATCGCGGCCACGTGGCGGTCGGCGAGGTTGTTGATGATCGCGATCTGGGCCTCGGCGCTCGACTGGGTGGGCCCGTAGTTCTTGGCGGTGCCGCCGATCTCCTTGGCGGCGATCTCCGCGCCCGCCAGCGTCGCGTTGTAGTAGGGGTTGGTGGTCTCCTTGATGACCATGGCCAACTCGAAGTCGGCCGCTCCGGTCGCCCGGGTCGTGACGGCCAGCGCCGCCACGGCGAGCACGACGAGCAGTTCGCGTTGCCGCGCCATGAGCCTTAGCCTCCCTGTTATTGTTCCGCTCTGGTGCGGTTCCACCCGAGCAATTCCTGGCAACCGGCAGGCTACGGCGGCGCGCCTTCGACCGTCAAGGGTGGTCGAGGCCCGGCGGCCGGCGCTGCGGCGCCGTCCTGCGCCGGTCGGCTCAGGATTTGCCGGGTCGCCGCGCGGTCCGCGGTCGCCGATCCGGTTGCACGGCCGGGACGCCCCGCTACATCTCCAGCTGTGAGTCTGACGAGGTGGGCTCGGGGAGATCGGTCGGACGCTCCGCCTCGGCGAGCTGCTTGGTATCGCCCGCGACCCCATTGATGGCCCGCACTCGGCCGTCTAGAACTGTGGTGCTCGTTCTAGAAAGGACGCTCGATGGCGCTGAGCCTCAAGGATGCCGAGACCGACCGCCTGGCGCGGGAGGTCGCGAAGCTCACTGGCGAGAGCCTGACCGAGGCGGTGCGCAAGGCGCTCGCCGAGCGCCTCGAGCGCGAGCGGCGCAAGCGCGGCCGCGCCAAGAGCCTCGCCCAGCGACTCGACGAGATCGCGCTGCATTGCGCCTCCTTGCCAGATTACGACACGCGAACGCCGGATGAGATCATCGGTTACGACGAGTACGGCGTGCCGCGCTGATGGTGCTCGACACCTCTGCGATTGTCGCGATCCTGCTGAACGAGCCCGAGCGGCATCGCTTCATCCGGCTGATCGAGGCAGCTCCCGTCCGGCGACTCTCAGCCGCGAGCCGGGTGGAGACGACATTTGTGATCGAAGGACGCAAGCGCGCTGCCGGTCGGGCCGACCTCGACCTCTTCCTGTCTGAGGCCGAGGTCGAGATCATCCCGGTCACGCTCGAGCAGGTCGAGATCGCCTGCGCCGCCTTCCGCCGCTACGGCAAGGGTCGGCACCCCGCCGACCTGAACCTGGGCGACGTGTTCGCCTACGCGCTGGCCTGGACCACCGGCGAGCCCTTGCTCTTCAAGGGCGACGATTTCGCCAGGACCGACATCGCGATCGCGGCCTGAGGTGCCCCGCGCAAGACGCGGATAGAGGTCGCGTTGGCGTTTGGAGGTGATCGACGCGGTGAGCGCGCGCGAGCACAGCGCAGCGGCGCGGCAAATTGGCGTCGGAGTGGGGAAAATCGCGTCCATGCTGGTCGCGTCATCGGCTTCCGGAGCCGTCCTGCGTAGCGGGCTGATGG
>CAVWPO010000007.1:0-62552 GCA_963756905.1 uncultured Alphaproteobacteria bacterium | reverse complement strand
CATCGGCTCCTGGTAGACCATCGCGATCTGGGAGCCGCGCAACTGGCGCAGCTCCTGCTCGCTCATCGCGGTCATGTCGCGGCCCTTGAACTTGATCTCGCCGGACATGACGCGACCGTTCTTGCCCATGTACTGCATGATCGCGAGGGCCACGGTCGACTTGCCGCAGCCGGAACTCGCCGACGACCCCGACCGCCTCGCCCGGCATCACCGTGAGGTTGAAGTCGACCACCGCCGGAATCTCGCCCGCGCGCGTGAAATAGGAGATGCAGAGGTCTTTGCACTCCAGGACCGGGGTCGGCTCGGTCATCCTCGAGGATCTCCCGTCAGTCGCGCAGGCTCATCTCGCGCAGGCCGTCGGCCAGCAGGTTGAAGCCCAGGATCAGGCTCGAGACCGACAGCGCCGGCACGATCAGCATGTACGAGAACTTGAACAGCATCGCGGTCTTGGCGGATTCCTTGATCATCAGGCCCCAGTCCGGATCGGGCGGCTGCAGGCCGAGGCCGAGGAAGGTGAGCGTCGTGATCGCGACCGTCGTGTAGCCGAGGCGCAGGCAGGCATCGACGATGATCGGCCCGCGCGCGTTCGGCAGCAGCTCGACGATCATGATGTAGAGCGGGCTCTCGCCCCGGGTCTGGGCCGCGAACACGTAGTCCCTGGTCTTGATGTCCAGGGTCAGGCCGCGCACGATCCGCATGATCGCCGGCGCCGAGGCGAAGGTCACGGCGATCACGATGTTGAAGCCCGACGGACCCAGATAGTTCAGGATGACGATGAACAGCACCATGACCGGGAACGACAGCAGCACGTTGGCGAAGAACGAGATGGCCTCGTCCCACCAGCCGGCGAGGTAGCCCGCGAGCAGGCCGAACAGGGTGCCGACGACGTAGGCGACCAGCGTCGCGGTCACCCCCCAGACCAGCACCCGCTGGCAGCCCCAGATGTCCCGCGAGAGCATGTCGCGGCCCTTGAAGTCGGTGCCGAGCCAGAAGAACAGGTCCTTCTTCGCGGTGAACGGCGGGACGAACGGCGCGATCGGCTTGTTGGGATCGATCAGCGGCAGGAAGGGGGCGGTGACCGCCATCAGCAGCCAGAACATGACGAGCGTGATGCCGATCACGGCGATCCAGGATTCGCGCCAGGCGCGGATCGCGATCACGTAGAGCAGCAGGGTCGCGGGGATCGCCGGCAGCAGCACGTAGTCGCGGGCGCCGCCGAGCAGGTGGCCGAACATGACGTGGAGGGTGAGCGGCACCCACATCAGGAGCACGAGCAGGATCAGCGCGCGCGGCGTGGTCAGCCGGTCCATCAGGGCGGGGGCGGGCGGGGCGACAGCGACGGCCGTGGCCATGGCGCTCTGCCTCCTCAGGCGAACCGGATGCGCGGGTTGAGGAAGGTGTAGCCGACATCCGAGATGATCTGCGAGAGCACCGCCACGATCACCGCCACCAGGGTGCAGGCCTGGACGACATAGACGTCGCCGAACAGCGCCGCCTGCAGGAGCAGCTTGCCGAAGCCGTCGTACTCGAAGAACACCTCGACCACGACCACGCCCGAGAGCAGCCAGTTGAGCTGGAGCACGATCACCGTGAACGGCGCGATCAGGGCGTTGCGGAGCGCGTGCTTCATGATCACGCGCTGGTAGGGGATGCCCTTCAGCACCGCGGTCCGGATGTACTGCGCGGTCATGACCTCGGCCATCGAGGCGCGGGTCATGCGCGCGACATAGCCGAAGTCGTAGAGCACCAGCGTCATGACCGGCAGGACCAGCTGCCGCCAGTCGAAGCCGTTGATCATCGCCGCCTTGGCCGGCAGCCAGCCGAGCCCGAGCGCGAAGATGACGGTCAGGATGATCGCCGTGGCGATTTCGGGGATCGAGGTCGTGATCACCGAGAGGACGGTGATCACCCGGTCCTGCGCCGAGCCCTCCTTCATGCCCGCGAGCACGCCCGTGATCAGCGAGAGCGGGATCATCAGGGCGAACACCCAGAACGCCAGGATGCCGGTGTTGAGCAGCCGGGTCGCGAGCAGCGGGCCGACCGCGGTGTTCTTCTCGAAGGACTTGCCGAGGTGTCCGGTCAGGACGTCGCCGATCCAGTGGACGTAGCGCTTGTAGAAGGGCTCATCGAGGCCCTTCTCGGCCAGCCAGTTGTGGTAGGACTCCTCGCTCAGCGCCGAGACCGCAAAGCCGCCAAGCTCGGCGACCGCGATCTTCTTCTTGAACTGGTCGGTGTCGAAGATCACGAACAGGATGAACGAGGCCACCGCCATGATCAGCACCATCTGGACGAGGCGGCGGAGGATCAGCGGCAGCATGGCGGGCCTTTGCGCTCTTTAAGCCTTAGTGCGGGGCCGGCGCCTGGCGGTGGAGCCGGCGCCGGCTGCCCGGGCCGGGCAGGAGGGCCGCGCGCTCCGGGCGGGGGGCCGGAGCGCGCGCCGTGAGCATCAGGTGTCCAGCCAGACCTTGTTGAACTGGTGGTATTGGGTCGGGTGGGCCGGATAGTCGTGCACCTTGTTGCTGACCATGGTGAACACCGGCCGCCAGACCGGCTGCAGCATGACGGCGGAATCCTGCAGCAGCTTCTCGACCTTCTCCATCTTGGCCCGGCGCGCCTCGACGTCGAGGGTCGCCTCGGCGTCGTTGAGGGCGGCATCGAACTCCGGGTTGGCGTAGTGGGTCTCGTTCCACGGCACCCCGGTGCGATAGCCGAGCGAGAGCACCATGGTGCCGAGCGGGCGATGGGTCCACGAGGTCGCCCCGAACGCGGTCTTGTCCCAGATCTCCCAGTATTTGGATGCCGGCATGACGTTGATGTTGAGGGTGACGCCGATGTCCTTGAGCTGGTCGCGCCAGATCTCGCAGACCGTCTGGTGCCAGGGCCCGTCGGTGTTGCCGACATCGATCGTGAGCTCGATGCCGTTGGCATAGCCGGCATCGGCCAGCAGCTTCTTGGCGCCGTCGACGTCGCGCACCAGGGGCGGCAGCTTGAAGTACTCGGGGTGGACCGGCGCCACGTGATGGTTCTCGCCGACGTCGCCGCCGCCCTGGAACACCAGGTCGCGATAGACGGTGTTGTCGGCCGCCATGACCAGGGCCTGGCGCAGCTTGGCGTTGTCGAACGGTTTCTGGCTGATCTGGAAGCGGCAGCAGAGCGTCTGGGCGGTCCGCGCCTGGACGATCTGGCCTTCGAGCGCCTTGGCGAACTCGTACTGCTCGATGCCGAACTCGTAGATCGCATCGACGTCGCCCGACGCGAACGCCGTCAGTTGATTGTCGGCATCATAGTGATAGTAGTGGATCTCGTCGAGATAGACCTCGCCGCCCCAGTACTTCAAGTCCTTGCCGTTGGTAGTCTTGGTGATCCGCTTGAGCAGGCACTTGTCGCCGACCGCGAGCTCGGTGAGCGTGAACGGTCCGGTGCCGATCGGGTTGTCGGAGAACGGCGCCTTGAACGACGGGTGCAGGATCGCGGTCGGATAGTTGTAGCAGTCCTCCGGCACCGACAGCACCGGCTTGGTCAGGTGCAGGCGGATCGTGTGGTCGTCCACCACCTCGACCGCGCCCGGCAGCATGGTCTTCTTGCCGTCCTTGTCCTCGGCCATCGACGAGAAGGTCGACAGCCCGCTGTTGGACGAGCCGAGGTCCGGGTCGAGCCAGCGCTTGAAGTTCCAGGCCACGTGCTCGGCCACGAACGGGTCGCCGTTGTGCCAGACCACGTCCTGGCGCAACCTCAGGGTCCAGGTCTTGAGGTCGTCGGAGGCTTCCCAGCTCTGGGCGAGCATCGGCCGCGTGATGTTGTCGGGACCGGTGATCGCCAGATACTCGACCGTGTGGCGGCTCTGGTTGGACATCTGGGTCCAGGAGTAGGTCGCCGGGTCCTCCATCTTCTGGACCTGCATCCCGACCTTGAAGGTGCCGCCCGGCTTGGGCTTGGCCTGGGCATAGGCGCGCGGGATCGCGCTCTCGCCGAACACCCGGCCGACGATGCCGTAGGCGGTGGTCGCCGACAGGCCGAGCAGGGTCGCGGTGCGCAGGAAGTCGCGCCGGTCGATGCGTCTGGCCTCGAGTTGCTCGACCAGCTTGGGGATGTAGGGATGGATCTTGCGATGGTCGGCCACGGTCGCTCTCCGCCCTGTTGATTTGCCTCCGTCGAATTCCGACGCCGGACCGGCCGGGCTCGCCGAAAAGCCGCCACGTCCGCCGAAATCCGCCTCTACGCTCGACAGTAGTCCATCACCCCGGACTGTCAACCGCCGCTCCCCGCGGCGCCACCCGCGGGCCGGGCCGGTCCAGGCAGCGCCGGCCGCGTTCTCAACCCCTGGTGAGTCGCCGGCTCCGGCGGTCTCCTTCAAATTTCCGATGGCCGAACCGCGTCCGATCCACTAAGCTCCATCATCAAAGCAGGCACCAAGAAGGGCGTGTTCCCGGAGCGCGGCTGTTTCGGTACGGGGAACCAGCCTTGGCCTGACGTCCTTCGCGTAGTCGCGAGCGTTCGAAGGAATGCGTTTCGGCGTGTTCTTGGAGGTGTTCGTGGCGTGTCGACAACTGATGGCGCCCCAGGTCGACTGACCTGGTTGAGACGGGCCGGTCCGTCCTGGACCGTGGCCGTCCTGATCTACAGCGGCTGGATTCTGACCACCTGGTTCCACGCCGATCTGCCGTGGTGGCTTTTGGCGGTGCTGGGCGGCGTGCTGATCGCCTGGCACGGGTCGCTGCAGCATGAGGCCGTGCATGGCCAGCTCGCCGCCTGGCGCTGGCTGAACGATCTGCCGGCGCTGCCGCCGCTTGCCCTCTGGCTGCCGTTCCCGGTCTACCGGGCGACCCACGAGGCGCATCACGATTTCGAGATCCTGACCGAACCCTGGCGCGATCCCGAATCGTTCTATGTCGATCAGGCGACCTGGCGGCGGCTGCCGGCGCCGGTGCGCGGCGTGCTGCGGGCGCACAACACGCTGCTCGGACGGCTCCTGCTCGGGCCGTTCCTGGTGATCGGCCAGTTCCTGTACGCCGAGGGCCAGGCGCTGCGGCGGGGCGACCGGGCCAACCTCGGGATCTGGCTCTGGCATCTGCCGGCCGCGACTCTCGTCGCGCTCTGGGTGGCCCTGATCTGCGGCCTGCCGCTCTGGCAGTATCGGCTCTGCTTCGTGCTCCCTGGCGCCAGCCTGACGCTGGTGCGCTCGTTCGCCGAGCACAAGGCGGCCCGGACGCCCTACGAGCGGACCGCGGTGGTCGAGGCCGGGCGCTTCTTCGGGCTGCTGTTCTTCAACAACAACCTGCATTTCGCCCACCACAAGCGCCCGGACCTGCCCTGGCACGCGCTGCCGGCCTACTACCGGGCCCGGCGCGGGGAGCTGCTCGAGGAGAACGGCGGCCTGCTCTACCGGGGCTATCGCGAAGTCCTCCGCCGCTTCCTTCTGCGACCGGTCGACGCGCCGGCCCACCCCTACTTCTGAGCGCCGGTGCCGCGCCGCCCCTGGTCCGGTCCTTGCTTGGATCGGACCGGCGGTGACGCGCCCGGCCGGTCGCGCTATGCTGCGCGCGCATAAGTGCCGCGCGCCGACGGCCCAGGCGGCCGAGGTGCCGCCGGCCAGGCTCGCGCCTATCTAAGCTGCCGCGACCCGGCTGATGGAGCGGGGGGCCTCGCCGTTCGACGATCGTCGGCGGCCGGGCAAAGGAGTGACGGGATGCGACGAGCCCTGGCGCGCGACGCGGCGGTGCCGGTCCGACGGCCGGTGCTGGCCCTGATGGCGCTCGGCGCGCTGGCGCTCGCGGGCTGCGATGGCGGCGCCGACAACAAGGCCGCTGCGGCACCGCCGCCGCCCGAGGTCACCGTCGCCCATCCGCGGGTCGAGAAGCTGGTCGAGTGGACCGAGTTCACCGGCCGCTTCGAGGCGGTCCAGGAGGTCGACATCCGGGCCCGGGTCTCGGGCTATCTCGCGACCATCGATTTCCGCGACGGCCAGGTCGTCGAGAAGGGGCAGAGCCTGTTCCTGATCGACCCGCGACCGTTCGAGGTCGGCCTGGAGCGGGCCCGCGCCGACCTCGCGAGCGCCCAGGCGCAGCTCGAGCTCGCCAAGCTCGAGTTCCAGCGGGTCGCCAAGCTGATCGGCAGCCCGGCCTTCGCCCAGACCAACTACGATCAGCGGCTGCAGGAGCGCCAGGGCGCCGAGGCGAGCGTGGCCGCCGCGCAGGCGGCCGTGCAGCAGGCCCAGCTCAACCTCGACTACACGCGGATCTCGGCCCCGATCGCCGGGCGGATCTCCGATCGCCGGGTCGACATCGGCAACCTGGTGACCGATACGACCGTTTTGACCACGATCGTGTCACAGAGCCCGATCTATTTCGTGTTCGACATGAGCGAGGCCGATTTCCTCGGCTATCAGCGGGCGGTGCTGGCGGGCGAGCTGCCCTCGACCCGCGAGCGCTCGACCCTGGTCAACGTCAAGCTGGTCGACGAGGACAACTGGAACCGGCAGGGCCACATGAACTTCGTCGACAACGTGGTCGACCCGAACTCGGGCACGGTGCGCGCGCGCGCCGAGTTCCTCAACCCCGACAATCTGATCCAGCCCGGCCAGTTCGGCACGATCCGGATCCCGGGCTCGCCGGAATATCCGGCGCTCCTGATCCCGGAGGCGGCAATCGTCACCGATCAGTCGCAAAAGCTGGTGATGACCGTGACCGCGGACAACAAGGTCGTGCCCAAGGTGATCCGCCCGGGGCCGCACGAGCTTGGCCTGCGGATCGTGCGCAGCGGCCTCACGGCCGACGACCGGATCGTGATCAATGGCCTGTTGCGGGTCCGCCCGGGCATCGAGGTGACACCCAAGGAGGGCAAGATCGAACCGGTGCCGCCCGCGGCGCCGGCCCAGGGCTGAGCGGGCCCGCCCGCCATGCGCTTCGGGCATTTCTTCGTCGACCGGCCGATCTTCGCGGCGGTCGTCTCGATCCTGATCACCCTGCTGGGCGCCAGCGCCTACTTCGGCCTGCCGGTCGCCCAGTATCCGGAGATCGCGCCGCCGACCATCCAGGTGACCGCGAGCTATCCGGGCGCCTCGGCCGAGGTAGTCAGCGACACCGTGGCGACCCCGCTCGAGCAGGAGATCAACGGCGTCGAGAACATGCTCTACATGGTGAGCCAGGCGACCGCCGACGGCCAGCTGTCCTTGTCGGTCACCTTCGCGCTCGGCACCGATCTCGACATCGCCCAGGTGCTGGTCCAGAACCGGGTCGCGATCGCCTTGCCGAGGCTGCCCGACCAGGCCCGCCAGATCGGCGTCACGGTGCGCAAGAACTCGCCCGACCTGCTGATGGTGATCCACCTCAGCTCGCCCGACGGCTCGCGCGACCAGCTCTATATCTCGAACTACGCGAACCTGCAGATCCGGGACGTGCTGTCCCGGCTCAATGGAGTCGGCGACGTGCGCGTGTTCGGCGCGCGCAATTATTCGATGCGCATCTGGCTCGACCCGAACAAGGTCGCGGCGCGCGACCTGACCGCGGGCGACGTGGTCAACGCGCTGCGCGGCCAGAACGTCCAGGTCGCATCGGGCGCGCTCGACCAGCCGCCGATTGCCAGAACCAGGGCGCCTTCCAGCTCAACGTCGAGACCCTCGGCCGCCTGAAGGACGCCAAGGAGTTCGAGAACATCGTGGTCAAGACCGAGCCGGGCGGGCGGGTCACCCGCCTGCGCGACATCGCACGGGTCGAGCTCGGCGCCCAGGACTACACCGCCAACGGCTACCTCGACCGGCGCTCCGCGGTGCCGCTCCTGATCTTCCAGCAGCCGGGCTCGAACGCGCTCGCGACCGCGGATCGCCTGTTCGCGACCATGGCCCAGCTGGCCAAGAGGTTTCCTTCGGGCCTGCGCTACGACGTCGTCTACAACCCGACCGAGTTCATCGCCCAGTCGGTCGAGGCCGTGATCCATACGATCTACGAGGCGGCGATCCTGGTCGTGCTCGTGGTGATCCTGTTCCTGCAGACCTGGCGCGCCTCGATCATCCCGATCGTGGCCATCCCGATCTCGCTGATCGGCACCTTCGCGGTGATGGCGGCGTTCGGCTTCTCGCTCAACAACCTGTCGCTGTTCGGCCTGGTGCTGGCGATCGGCATCGTGGTCGACGACGCGATCGTGGTGGTCGAGAATGTCCAGCGCAACCTCGAGCAGGGCATGGCGCCGAAGGAGGCGGCGCACCGCACGATCGACGAGGTCGGCAATGCGCTGGTCGCGATCGCGCTCGTGCTCGGCGCCGTGTTCATCCCCGCCGCCTTCATCAGCGGGATCTCCGGCCAATTCTTCCGCCAGTTCGCGGTCACGATCGCGGCCGCGACCGCGATCTCCTGCCTGATCTCGCTGAGCCTCAGCCCGGCGCTCTGCGCGCTCCTGCTCAAGCCGCCCAGGGACGAGACCGGGCCAAGGCCTTTGCTGTTGCGCCCGGTGCACGGCTTGTTCCGGGGCTTCAACTGGCTGTTCGACCGGCTGGCGCTCGGCTACGGCGGCCTGACCCGGCGGCTGGTGCGGCGGGTCGCGGTCGTGCTCGTGGTCTACGCCGGCCTGATCGTGCTCACCGGCTGGCAGTTCCAGCGCGCGCCCACGGGCTTCATTCCGACCCAGGACGTTGGCTATCTGATCACGGTGATCCAGCTCCCGCCAGGGTCCTCGCTCGCCCGGACCGATGCGGTGGTGCGCCATGCCGACCGAGATCGCGCTCGACACGCCGGGGGTCGTGCACGCCGTGCCGTTCGCGGGCTTCGATGGCGCCACCTTCACCAACGCGCCCAACGCCGGCGCGATCTTCACGCCGCTCGCCCCGTTCGCCGAGCGCGCCGCCAAGGGGCTCACCGTAGACCACATCCTGGCCGACCTCTCCAAGCGCTATGCGGCCATCGAGGAGGCCTTCATCGTCGTCATCCAGCCGCCGCCGGTGCGCGGCATCGGCAGCGCCGGCGGCTTCAAGATGATGGTCCAGGACCAGCGCGGACGCGGCCTCCGGGCGCTCGAGGCGGCGACCCACGAGCTCGTGGCCGCGGCCAATCAGACCCCCGGCCTCAGCCGCGTGTTCTCCCTGTTCAACACCGGGACCCCGAAGATCTTCGCCGACATCGACCGGGTCAAGGCCGAGATGCTGGGGGTCACGCCCGAACAGGTGTTCGAGGCGCTCGAGGTCTACATCGGCTCGAGCTACGTCAACGACTTCAATCTGCTCGGCCGGACCTTCCGGGTCACGGCCCAGGCCGACGGCCCGTTCCGGAAGGAATTGCGCGACGTCGAGCAGCTGAAGACCCGCAGCTCCTCGGGCGCGATGGTGCCGCTCGGCTCGGTCGCGACCTTCCGCGACATCAGCGGGCCCTACCGGGTGCCGCGCTACAACCTCTATCCCGCGGCCGAGGTCCAGGGCAGCGCGGCGCCCGGCACGTCGACCGGCGAGGCGCTCGCCAAGATGGAGCAGCTGGCCGCCCAGGTCCTGCCCGACGGCTTCGGCTACGAGTGGACCGAGCTCGCCCTGCAGCAGAAGCTCGCGGGCGGCGGCACGATCTTGATCTTCGCCGCCTCGGTCGTGTTCGTCTTCCTGCTGCTCGCGGCCCAGTACGAGAGCTGGCTGTTGCCGCTGGCGGTGATCCTGATCGTGCCGATGTGCCTCCTGGCCGCGGTCAGCGGGTTGCTCGCGCGCGGCATGGACGTCAACATCCTGGCCCAGATCGGCTTCGTGGTCCTGGTGGGCCTCGCCGCCAAGAACGCGATCCTGATCGTCGAGTTCGCGCGCCAGGGCGAGGAGCAGGGGCTCGACCGGCGCGAGGCGGCGACCGCGGCCGCGCGCACCCGCCTGCGGCCGATCCTGATGACCTCGTTCGCCTTCATCTTCGGCGTCATCCCGCTCGCGATCGCGACCGGCGCCGGCGCCGAGATGCGCCAGTCGCTCGGCACGGCGGTGGTCTTCGGCATGCTCGGCGTGACCGTGTTCGGCCTGATCTTCACGCCGGTCTTCTACGTCTTCTGCCGGGGTCTCGCTGCGCTCCGCGGCGGGCGCCGGCGGACGCCGCAGCCGGCAGCCTCGGAGGAGGACGCGAGGCCCGCTTGACCGCCGGCCGGCGCCGCGCGTAAGCAACCGCCGGCCGGGCCCCCCGCGAATGCCGGTTGGTCCCGAGCGCCGGTTGGTTCCGAGCGCCGGTGGGTTCCGAGCGCCGGTTGGTTCCGAGCGGATGTGAGGCGACCCATGAACCTGCGCCAGCTGGGCGCGATCGGCCTGGCCTTGGCCCTGGCCGCGGCCTGTGGCCAGCCGAAGGTCTCGAACCTCAGCTACGCCACGGTCAGCGCCGCCGCCAAGGGCAGGGACGAGGCGGCCTTCCGCAGCTGGTTCCAGGACATCAAGGGGCAACGCGTGGCCTGGAGCGGTCGCGTGGTCGAGGTCAGGAAGGAGCACGGCGAGGAGTTCGTCGAGCTGACGATGCTGGCGGTCGATCTGGACGGCCTGAACGGCGGCACGACCGATCCGGACGTCGTGTTCCCGGTCTCGGCGTCGCTCGCCAACGGCCTGATCGCCGGCAGCGAGGTCAGGTTCACCGGCTCGATCGAGGACTTCGACTGGGTCGGCCGGCGCCCGGTGCTGCGGCTCGACGTCAAGCAGGTCCAGTAGACGGACGCATGGTCTCGAGGCGCGCCTGGATCGCGGCGCGGCCGGCGCGCAGCGGTCCCAGGCCCTCCAGCTTGAGCGCTGCGGCCGCCGAGGCGAAGGCGCCGCAGGCCTTGAGATCGGCGCTTGCCAGCCGGCCCGCGAGATAGGCCGCGAGATAGGTGTCGCCGCAGCCGGTCGGGTCGACCTGGCGCCGGGGCGGCACGGCGTCGATCGCGATCGGGCCGTCCGGTCCGAAGATCGTCGAGCCCCGGCTCGCCCGGGTCACCAGCACCTCGCGCGCGCCCGCGCCCCGGACCCGGGCAACCGCCGCCGCGAGGTCGCGGGCGCCGGTGTGGATCAGGAGCTCCGCCTCGTCCGCCTTGAGGACGTCGAGGCGGCGGAGGTGGTCGAGCCGGCGCGCGGGCCGCGCGGCCTCGACCGCCCCTGCGACGATCCGCCGGGTGAGGCCCTGGACGTCCAGCCCGACCAGCCCGCCCGAGGCCGCGCAGTGGTCGATCACGCCGGGCACCACGTCGCCGCTGGTGAGCGGCCCGATCTGCCAGAGCCGGGCGGTGAGCGCGGGCAGGTCCGCGACCCCGATCGGTGCGCTGACCGCATCCACCCGCTGCCGACGCGCATCGGGCTGAGCGGGATCGTAGATGTTGCGAAAGCTGGTGGTCGTCCGGCTCGGCAGGTTGAAGACCGCGACCCCGTTGGCCCGTAGCTCGCCGAGCAGCGCCGCCTCGTCACCGGGAGCGACCCTTGTGACGACCGCCGCGCTCAGCCCGAGCGCCACGTAGACCATGGTCGCGTAGTAGGCGGCACCGCCCGGCTGCGGCGGATATTCGGTCGTCCCGATGGCGTTGATGTCGCGCGCGACCGGGCCGATCACGCAGGCATCGAACATGGCGGCCTCACGCCGCGAGGCGCAGGAGCGCGGCGCGATAGCGGGAGGCGATGGCACCCCGCGCGTGGTGGCGGCCGTCCCGGACCAGCCAGCGGCCGCCGACCATGACGTCCTGGATCGGGCTGGCGTTGCCGGCGAACACCAGGCTGTCGAGCAAGGCCCCGCCGGCGCGGCCGGCAAGGGTCGGGTGGTCGGCATCGAGCCGGATCAGATCGGCCCGATGGCCGGGCGCCAGGCGGCCGATCCTGCGGCCCAGCGCCTGGGCGCCGCCCGCGAGGGCTCGCGTGCCAGAGCCGGGCGCCGCAATGGGGCTCGGCCGTGCTCGCGGCGACCAGACGCCGCAGCTGGTTCAGTCGCTGGCCGTAGTCCAGCCAGCGCAGCTCCTCGATCGGGCTGATCGAGACGTGGCTGTCCGAGCCGATCCCGATCCGGCCGCCCGCCCCGAGGAAGGCCGCGAGGTTGAACAGGCCGTCGCCGAGATTGGCCTCGGTGGTCGGGCACAGGCCCGCGACCGCGCCGCTGCGGGCGAGCGCTTCCGTCTCGTCGTCGTCCATGTGTGTGGCATGGATCAGACACCAGCGCGACCCGACCGGCGCGGTCTCGAGCAGGTGCGCGACCGGCCGTTGGCCGCACCAGGCAAGGCAGTCGCGGACCTCGCGGACCTGCTCGGCGACGTGGATGTGGACCGGCGCCTCCGGATCGATGCGCTCGATGACCGAGATCGTCTGCAGCAGGGCGCGGTCGGGCACGGCGCGCAGCGAATGCGGCGCGACCCCGAGCCGAAGGTTCGGATCGCCAGCCAGCGCGGGCCGCAGACGCTCCAAAAGCCTGCCGAAACCTTCGGGATCGTGGAGAAAACGGCGCTGGCCCGGGTCCGGCGGCGCGCCGCCGAAGCCGCCGCTCATGTAGAGCACCGGCAGATGGGTGAGGCCGATGCCGGTCTGCTGCTGCGCCGCGAGGATCGCCTGCGACAGCTCGCCCGGGTCGGCATAGGCGCTGCCGTCCGGCTGGTGATGGAGATAGTGGAACTCGCCGACCGCGGTGTAGCCCGCCTCCAGCATCTCGACGTAGAGCTGGGCCGCGATCGCGGTCAGCTCGTCCGGCCCGATCCGCTCGAGGAAGCGGTACATCACCGCGCGCCAGGTCCAGAACGAGGCCTCGCCCGGTCCCTGGCGCTCGGCGAGCCCGGCCATGGCGCGCTGGAAGGCGTGGCTGTGCAGGTTCGGCATCCCCGGGACCACGATCCCCGCGAGCCGCTCCGCGCCCGCCGCGCCGGCACCGGGCTCGACCGCAAGCAGATCGCCGCGGCCGTCGATGTCGAGCCGCACGCCGGGCGCAAAGCCCTCGGGCAGCAAGGCGGTCTCGGCCCACAGCGCGGTCATCGGCGCCGGTCGGCGACCGCCCGAACAGTGGCGTCCCGGAACGCTCCCGACCGGCGCGCGTTACTCACGGGCAGTACCCCCAGGTCAACCGGCTTGACGGGCGCGCGGGCCTCGGCTGCCATCGCGCCGAGCCCTGAGCCTGCGGAGTCGTACCATGCCGAGCTGGGACAGCCTATGGACCAACGTCCATCTCGCCACCATGACCGGGGAGCGCGGCCCCTATGGCGCGATCCCGCAGGGGGCGCTGGCAGTCCTGGACGGGCGGATCGCCTGGGTCGGCACCGAGACGGACCTGCCGCACCGCGACGCCCGGGCGCTGATCGACGGCCGCGGCGGCTGGCTGACGCCGGGCCTGATCGACTGTCACACCCATCTGGTGTTCGCGGGCGACCGCTCGGGCGAGTTCGAGCAGCGCCTGCAGGGGGTGTCGTACGAGGCGATCGCACGCGCGGGCGGCGGCATCGCGAGCACGGTGGCGGCGACCCGCGCGGCGAGCGCCGAGTCGCTGGCGGAGAGCGCCGGGGAGCGGCTGGAAGCCCTGCGCGCGAGCGGCGTGACCACGGTCGAGATCAAGTCCGGCTATGGGCTCGACCTCGAGACCGAGGTGCGGATGCTCGAGGTCGCGCGCCGGCTCGGGCGCCGGCCGGGGATCGAGGTGCGCACGAGCTTTCTCGGCGCCCACGCCCTGCCGCACGAGCACGCGGCCGATCGGGCCGGCTATCTGGACCTGGTCTGCGAGCGGATGCTGCCCGCGGTCGCGGCCTCGGGCCTTGCCGATGCGGTCGATGCCTTCTGCGAGGGCATCGCCTTCAGCCCGGCCGAGGTCGCGCGCGTCTTCGAGGCGGCGCGGCGCCATGGCCTGCCGGTCAAGCTGCACGCCGATCAGCTCTCGGATCTGGGCGGCGCCGCGCTCGCCGCCCGCTTCGGCGCGCTGTCGGCCGATCACCTGGAGTACACGAGCGAGGCGGGCGTGCAGGCGATGGCCGCGGCCGGCACCGTGGCGGTGCTGCTGCCGGGCGCCTTCTATACCCTGCGCGAGACCAGGCAGCCGCCCGTCGAGCTGCTGCGCCGGCACGGCGTGCCGATCGCGCTCGCGACCGACTGCAATCCCGGCTCCTCGCCGGTCGTCTCGCTGCTCGCGGTGCTCAACATGGCGTGCACGCTGTTCGGCCTGACGCCGGAGGAGGCGCTCGCCGGCGTGACCCGCAACGCGGCGCGCGCCCTCGGGCTTGCCGACCGCGGCCGGCTTGCCGTCGGCCTGCGTGCCGACCTTGCGCTCTGGCGGATTCAGCGGCCGGCCGAGCTCAGCTACTGGTTAGGATGGAGCCCGCTCGCCGCCGTACTCAAGGATGGTTGTCGAACATATCCCGCAACCTGTCGCTAAACTTGCCTTGTTCTGTCCAGGAATTGCAGCAAAACTGTGGGCTAGCTAACAGGCGGGGGGACAAGGAGACCGCTACACCGACCCGGCGTGGTCGATGGACGGAGGAAATGCCTTGAGCGTGGCTGGTGGAACCCTGTCCGAGTTCAATCCGCGCCTGCCCTGGTGGGGCGGTGACCTGCAGACCATCCGCAATTACGCATGGAGCGTCGACCACGCTCTGCCCAGCCGGGCGGCGCGGCGGCTGATGCTGCGGCTCAAGGACGGCAGCGGCGACCGCCTGGTCGCGTCCCTGCATCTGCCCGAACAGACCCGCGCGCGGCCGCTGGTGGTGCTGATCCACGGCATCTCCGGCTCGGAGAGCAGCTGCTACGTGATCCTGGCCGCGGCCTACTTCCTGGCCCGCGGCTATCCCGTGCTCCGGGTCAACCAGCGCGGGGCCGGCCCGTCGCGCCGCTTCTGCCGCGAGCAGTATCACGCCGGCCGCACCCAGGACCTGACGGGCCTGCTCGACCGGCTGGACCCGAACCTCGTCCGCCACGGCGTGCTGCCGATCGGCTTTTCGCTGGGCGGCAACCTCTTGCTCAAATATCTGGGCGAGACCGGCCGCAATGGGCCCGTGCGCCGCGCCGCGACGGTCTCGGCGCCGCTCGATCTGGCGCACAGCTGCCGCTCGCTGATGCGCTGGCGCAACTATCTCTATCACCGCTACATCCTGACCCATCTGAAGCGCAACTGCACCGGCCAGGGGGCCCAGCTCAGCGACCTCGAACGCAAGGCGATCCTCAGCGCCGAGTCGCTCTGGCAGCTCGACGACGACTTCACCGCGCCACGCAACGGCTACGCCGGCGCCCTGGACTTTTACGGCGCCAACTCGTGCCAGAACTTCCTGGGCGGGATCCGCGTCCGGACGCTCCTGATCCACGCCCAGGACGACCCCTTCGTGCCGGCGGACCCCTATCTCCAACGGCACTGGTCGGGCGAGGCCAACCTGACGCCGCTCTTGCCCAAGAGCGGCGGCCACCTCGGCTTCCACGATCTGTCCGGCGTCTGGCACCTGCGCCAGATCGAGACCTTCTTCGAGCAGGCCTGAGCCGCCCGCGCGCACGCCGGGTGCGAGGGCTCGCTCGCGGACCGGGGCGGGATTGCCGCCGCTATACGGTCGCGCCCATGCCGCCATCCAGGTTGATCGCGGTGCCGGTGATGAAGGCGGCGCGCGCCGAGACCAGGAAGGCCACCAGGTCGGCGTAGTCCTCGGCCTCGCCCATGCGGCCGAGCGGCACCCGCTTGCCCATCTCGGCGTAGAGTTCCTCGACCGGCCGGTTGCCCGCCCGGCGCTGCCACTGCGCGCTCTTGATCAGGCCGATGCAGATCGTGTTCACGCGGATGTTCACGGCCGCGTACTCGTTGGCGAGCGACTTGGTGAGGTTGATGCCGGCCGCGCGCGTGACCGAGGTCGGCAGCGCCCTTGCCGCCGGCGCCTTGCCGCCGACGATCGTGGCGTTGACGATCGCCCCGCCGCCGCGCTCGCGCATGATCGGCACCACCGCCCGGCAGAGCCGGACCGCGGCCATCAGCTTCAGCTCGAGGTCGGCGTACCAGGCGTCGTCGCCCACCTCCTCGAGGCCGCGCGCGGCCGAGGTGCCGGCGTTGTTGACCAGAATGTCGACGCCGCCGAAGGCAGCCACGGCCTGGTCGACGAAGCGCCGGCAGTCCTCGGCCCGGCTGACGTCGGCGACGATGCCCCGGACATCGCCGCCGGTCGCCTGGCGAAGCTCGGCCGCAGCCTGCTCCAGGTGCGGCGCGCGGCGGGCGCAGATCGCGACCCTGGCGCCGGCGGCTGCGAGCCGCGCCGCGGTCGCCCGCCCGAGCCCGTCGCTGCCGCCCGTGATCAGCGCCACCTTGCCGTCCAGCTCCAGATCCATCGTCCCGCCTCGATTCTTTCGACCACCCGATCGCCGGCGCCGGTGCTCCTTGCATCCGTCCGGCCATCATGCGCGCGCCCCGATCAGCCGACAACCGCTGCGGCTGGTCCCGCTCTGTGGTGTTAAATGTCTTGCGCGCTACCCCGGCGTTGGCTACCGTCAGCCGTCTTACATTTGGAGGGGATAATCATGTTCGACATTCGAAAAATTGCCATCTGCTCGGCGTTCCTGGCCGGCATGGCGCTGCCCAACGCGCAGGCGAGCGAGCAAAGCCTCAAGTTCCGCCTGGTGGTTCACGATGACGCGGCAATGAAGGTGGTCGAGGCGCCCGACGCCGACGGCCATCGACTTGGTTCCGGCAGTCAATATGGGACTGCCATGTTCGACGACGGCCGAATCGCCGCGAAATACTTCGTGTTCAGCTTCGAAGAGACGAACGTTGGGTCGCAGTACATCGGCTACAGCACCTATACGTTCGAGGACGGTTCGTCGATCACGGCCCGCTTCGACGATGCGACGGGCGCGGACGGGGTGACCGACGGCAAATACACCGTGCTCGGTGGCTCGGGCCAATATGACGGGGCCAAGGGCACCGGTTGGTACAAGTCGGCCAAGACCGCCTGGCCGAAATCCTACCTCTTCAATGGCGGCTTTGATCTGACCCTGCCTTGACCTCAGGCGAGCGGTTGGATCGGCGGCGCCTGCGCGGGCAGGAGCTGGTGATGCAGGGTTGACGGCACTCGGGCGGTCGGGTGCTCAGCTGCGGGTGCCCGGCCGCCGCGGGTGGGCCTGGAGCCAGGCGATCACCTCGGCCGCGTTCGCATCGGGCGGGAACACCGGGTAGAAGGCCTGCTCGATGCGGCCGTCGGTCGCGATCAGGGTCAGGCGCCGGATCAGGATCTGGCCTTCGACCTCAAAGGTCGGGAGTCGTAGGGCGCGCGCGAAGGCGAGCCCGGCGTCGCTCAAGAGCGGGAATGGCAGGCCGAGGCGGGCCGCGATCTCGGCCTGGGCGGCCGGCGTCTGGGTGCTGAGCCCGAACAGCTCCGCGTCCAGCGCCCGGATCTCCTGGTGGTGGGCGCGAAAGGCGAGCGACTGCGGCGTGCAGCCGCGCGCCCCCGGGATCTGGTCCCAGTCTTTTGGGCTCGGCACGTCCGGCTGGCCGGCGCGCGGGAAGCAGTAGACCACCAGGCGCCCGGTCCGGGTCGAGAGCTCGACAGCGCCGCCGGCGGTCGATGGCAGCGCGATCGGCGGCAACGCCCGGCCGGGCAGGTGCTCGCAGGCGCCATCGTCGACCGGGCGCGGCAGGTCCGGGGGCAGCTGCTGCAGATCGTCGGCGCGCGTCATGGTTTCCTCCTTTGCGGCGGCGGCGGCCGCCGCCTGGCCTCAGAAGCTGAGCCGGCCGCGGCGGGCCGGATGCCCGACCCGGAAGCGGCTCGTGGTCCCTCGTGATCCTGCACCGGGCCCCAGGGCTCGGTCCAGATCTGCGCCTCGCCGCCGAGGGTGCCGGTGAGCGCCGAGATCGCCCCTGCCTTGCCGTCGCCCGCCGCCCAGGCGCTCAGCCCGACGTTCCTGTGCGGTTTTGCGCAAGAATCGGGTGGGTTGGGGGCGCGCCGCCGCCTAGCTTCTGTGGACGAGGCAAGAGGAGACCTTCGATGTCGACCGACCTGCGTCTTGTGGTCACGGGCCGACCGCACCTTGGGCGGGGGCGCAGCTTCGTCCGCCAACTTGCGCGGCAGGCGGAGCGGGTGGTCACGACTCTGCTGCGCTGGCACGAGCTGGGCCGGCAGCGCCGGGCGCTGATGCGCCTGGACGACGCCATGCTCAAGGACATCGGCATTTCGCGCGTCGACGCCCTGCGCGAGGCCGAGCGGCCATTCTGGGACGAGGGGAGCCAATCATGGCAGATCTGGCGGTGAACGGGGCCGCGGCCGGCCTCGAGGTGGCGCAGGACTATCGGCGCATCGAGCGCGCGATCCGCTACCTCGACGCCCATGTCGTCGATCAGCCGAGCCTCGAGGACGTGGCCGGCGAGATCGGGCTCAGCCCGTTCCATGCCCAGCGCCTGTTCACCCGCTGGGCCGGGATCAGCCCCAAGCGCTTTCTCGGCCTGCTCACCGTCGGCCATGCCAAGGCCGCGCTGCAGGCCGGCGAGAGCGTGCTCGATGCGACCTACGAGGTCGGCCTGTCGGGGCCGTCGCGGCTGCACGACCTGTTCGTCGGCTACGAGGCCATGACGCCCGGCGAGTACAAGCAGCAGGGCGCCGGCCTGATCATCCGCTACGGCATCCACCCGACGCCGTTCGGCGACGCGCTATTGCTGCTGACCGAGCGCGGCATCGCGGGCCTGAGCTTCGTCGACGGCGATCCAAAGGTCGCGATCGAGGATGCCCGCGCGGCCTGGCCGCTCAGTCGTCTGGTCGAGGACCGGCTGGCGACCAAGGGCTTGACCGAGAGGCTGTTCGAGGGCACGGGCGACGCGTCTGCCCGGCTGCTGCTGCGCGGCACCAACTTCCAGGTCAAGGTCTGGTCGGCGCTGTTGCGGGTGCCGCCCGGCCGGGTGGTCTCCTACCTCGACCTCGCGAGCGCGATCGGCCAGCCGCGGGCGGTGCGGGCGGTCGGCAACGCGCTGGCCCACAACCCGCTCGGCTACCTCGTGCCCTGCCACCGGGTGATCCGGGCGACCGGGGCGCTCGGCGACTATCGCTGGGGCCAGGTTCGCCGCCGCGCGCTGCTCGCCTGGGAGGCGGCGCACGCCGAGGCGGCGAGCGCCTGAGCAGTGTGACCCGTCGGTCGATCGAGCCCTAAGCCAGGAAGAAGGGCCCGGGAGGCAGCGTCCCCCCGGGCCCGGAACGCCCAGCCCGTCCGACGGCTATTGCACCATCTCGCCGTGCAGCTGGAGGTCGAGGCTGTCGCGCTCGACCTCGGCGCTGACCCGCAGCCCGATCGTGCCGTCGATCGCCTTGAGCAGGATGAACGACACCACGCCGCTCCAGACCACCGTCGAGATCACCGCGTAGATCTGGGTCAGCACCTGACCGGGATTGCCCTCGATCAGGCCCGGGGTGCCGCCGATGGCCTGGACGGCGAACACGCCGGTCAGCACCGCGCCGACCATGCCGCCGACACCGTGGACGCCGAAGGCGTCGAGCGCGTCGTCGTAGCCGAGCGAGCGCTTCAGGCTGGTCGACGCCCAGAAGCAGATCACGCCGGCCGCGACCCCGATCACCAGCGCCCCGACCGGGCCGACGAAGCCCGAGGCCGGGGTGATCGCGACCAGGCCCGCGACCGCGCCGGACAGGATGCCGAGCACGCTCGGCTTGCCGTGGGTCGGCCATTCCGCGAACATCCAGGCGAGCGCCGCGGTCGCGGTCGCGATCTGGGTGACCGCCATGGCCATGCCGGCGCGGCCGTCGGCGGCGACCGCAGAGCCGGCGTTGAACCCGAACCAGCCGACCCAGAGCAAGGACGCGCCGATCGTGGTCAGCGTCAGATTGTGCGGCGCCATGTTCTCGCTGCCGTAGCCGAGCCGCTTGCCGAGCACCAGCGCGGCGACCAGGCCGGCGACGCCCGAGTTGATGTGGACGACCGTGCCGCCGGCGAAGTCGAGCGCGCCCATGCCTCCGACCCAGCCGCCCGGGCCCCAGACCCAATGCGCGATCGGGGCGTAGACGAAGATGCCCCAGAGGCCCATGAACCAGAGCAGGGCGGAGAACTTCATGCGGTCCGCGAACGCGCCCGTGATCAGCGCCGGCGTGATGATCGCGAAGGTCATCTGGAAGCACATGAACACGCTCTCCGGGATCGTGCCGGTCAGCGTGTCCTTTTCCATCCCGCGGAGGAACAGGCGGGACAGGTCGCCCAGATACGGGCCGTCGCCCTTGAACGCGAGGCTGTAGCTGATGATCATCCAGACCACGGTCGTCAGGCAGCAGGTCGCGAAGGTCTGCATGCACATGGTGAGCACATTCTTCTGGCGCACCATGCCGCCATAGAACATCGCCACCCCCGGCACGGTCATCATCAACACCAGCGCGGTCGACGAGAGCATCCAGGCGGTGTCGCCGGAATTCAGGGTCGGCGGCGGTGTCTGGGCCTGCGCGAGCGCGCCCGAGATCGATGCCAGCAGCGTCGCCAGGCCGGCGACCAGGCTCAGAGCCAGCCCGTTGACGACGCGCAGCGATCGTCCGATCCGGCCGGCCGTCGGCCTGCCGACCGCACGATCCGGTGTTGAGTGAATGGCCCCCAACCCGACAGGTTGGGCGACTGCCATGGCGTGTGTCATCCTCGCCCCTCGCTCGCTTTGTCTTACCCGGGTTCGACTTCAAGCTGTCACGCTTGGCGTCGCGCCCATCTTTCAATTTTCATGCCAGTGCTGTGAGTTCGCCTGGCGGACGCTGCCGGCGCTTGCCTGCTTAGTTTTTGTTCAGACAGACGTCGGTCAGCACTGAATCTGGGCAGACGGCCGCGGCCCGGGCCCGAAGCGCGACGCCCGGCTCGAAATCGGAACGGCCGAAAAAAAGGGCCGACCCGAAGGTCGGCCCGCTGGATTGCCGTGGAGAGGCTGATCAGGCCTTCGTCAGCTGATCGCCGAGCGGCAGCGCGCGGACGCGCTTGCCGGTGGCGTTGAAGATCGCGTTGTAGAGGGCCGGCGCGAAGGGCGGCACGCCCGGCTCGCCGACACCCGACGCGTGCACCGAGAACGGATGCGGGATGATGTGCGTGACCACCAGCTCCGGGAAGTTGTCGCAGCGCACGACGTCGTAGTCGTTGTAGTTGCTCTGCTGCACCCGCCCCTTGTCGTAGGTGATGGCACTCTTCATCGCGAGCGTCATGCCCATCACGGCCGCGCCCTCGATCTGCGAGCGGATCCGCTCCGGATTGGCGGCGAAGCCGCAGTCGATCGCGGTATGCACCTCGGGCACGCGGACATTGCCGTCCTTGTCGACCCGGCACATGCACGCACTGCGCGATGTAGCTCACGAAGCTGCGGTGCACGGCGATGCCGAGCCCCTCGCCCTTGGGCAGCTTCATGCCCCAGCCGGCGCTCCCGGCCGCGACCTCGACCACGTTCCGCAGCCGGCCGGTGTCGATCGGGTAGACGGAGTACTCCTCGCCGTAATCCCAGAGGTCGGCGGGCATGCCGACGGCCTTGGGATCGATGATCCGCGGCGTCCCGATCAGCTCGAGCAGGAACTCCTTCTGATCCCGGCCGAGCTCATTGGCGAGCTCCGCCGCGAACGACTGGATCGCGAACGCCCGCGGGATGTTCGAGACCGAGCGGAACCAGCCGATCCGGGTGTGCGCCATCGCCTTGCCGTTTTCGCAGCGCACGTTCGGGATCTCGAACGGCATGTCGGCCAAGCCCATGCCGTACTCGATCGGGAACTGGTAGCCATCGTCCGGCTTGAAGGTCGAGATGATCGAGGGTGCGACGCTGCGATGACGCCAGCCGGTGACCTTGCCGCTGCCGTCGATCGCCGCCTCGATCCGCTCCACCGAGGTCGTGTGGTAGAAGGCGTGCTGGATGTCGTCCTCGCGGGTCCACTGCACCCGGACCGGCTTGCCGACCGCCTTGGAGAGGATCGCCGCCTCCTGCACGAAGTCGCACTGCGACTTGCGGCCGAAGCCGCCGCCCAGCAGGGTGACGTTGACCGTCACCTTCTCGACCGGCATGCCGAGCAGCTTGGCGACATCGTTGCGCGTGCCCCAGGGGCTCTGGACGCAGGCCCAGATGTCGCACTTGTCGGCGCTGACGCTGACCAGCGCCGCCGGCGGCTCCATGGCGACGTGCGCCATGTGCGGCTGATAGTACTCCTGGGTGAACGTCTTGGCCGCGCTGGCGAAGGCGGCATCGACGTCGCCCTGGTTGCGGATCACCTTGCCGGGCTGGGCCGCGGTCGCCGACATCTCCTTGTGATACTGCTCGGTGTTGTAGACCGCGTGCGGCCCGTCGTCCCATTCGATCTTGAGCGCGTCGCGCGCCTGGATCGCCTGCCAGGTGTTCTTGGCGATGACCGCGACGCCGCCGAGCGGCGCGAACTTGGCCGGCAGGGTGATGCCGTCGATCTGGACGATCTTGACCACCCCCGGCATCTTCTCGGCGGCCGAGCTGTCGACCGACTTGACCTTGCCGCCGACCACCGGCGGCCGCGCGACCACCGCGTACAGCTGGTCCGGCAGCCGGTGGTCGGCCGCATAGACCGCCTTGCCGGTGGTGATGTCGTGCAGGTCGTAGATCTGCACCTCGCCCTTGCCGATGTAGCGGAACTGGCTCTCGTCCTTGAACCTGAGCTGCTCGAACGGCGGCACCGGCAGGGCCATCGCGGCCTCGGCGAGCTCGCCGTAGCCGAGCTTCTTGCCCGACGACTGATCGACGACCTCGTGGAGGACTGCCTTGACCTGGCCGACCTTGACGCCCCACTTCGCGGCCGCCGCCTGCTCGAGCATCTGGCGCACGGCGCAACCCATCTGGCGCATCGGCTGGATGTGATGGCGCATGCTGCGCGAGCCGTCGGTGTCCTGGTTGCCGTACTTGGGCTCGTCGCCGGGCGCCTGGACGATCTTCACCCGGCTCCAGTCGGCCTCCATCTCGTCGGCGATCACCATCGGCAGGCTGGTGCGCGAGCCGGTGCCCATCTCGGAGCGGTGGGCGACCAGGGTCACCGTGCCGTCAGGCGCGATCGAGATGAACACGTGCGGGTCGGTGACCAGGCCGTTCGGCATGTCGGAGCCGCCGGTGTGGTAGGGCTCGAACGCCTCGGCCGCGTTGAAGGGCACGAACTGCATGGCGACGATCAGGCCCGCCCCCGATGCCGTCCCCTTGAGGAAACTGCGGCGGCTGACATTCTCGATCAGGACGCGCTCGGCCGCGGGTGGGATGGCCGACGCGAGGTGCTTATTCAGATTGTGCAACATCGCATCACGCTCCCGTGGCCGCTTGCTGGACCGCCGCGACGATCCGCTGGTAGCATCCGCACCGGCAGATGTTCCCAGCCATCGCGCTGAGGATATCGGCGTCCGACGGCGACTTGTTGCTGGCAAGCAGGCCCGATGCCTGCATGATCTGACCGGCCTGGCAGAAACCACACTGCGGCACGCTCAACTCGCGCCAGGCGATCTGGACCGGATGATTGCCGTCGGGGCTGAGGCCCTCGATCGTGACCACCTCCTTGCCGTTGGCATCGGCGAGCGTGGTCATGCAGGAGCGTACCGCCTCGCCATTGACGTGAACCGTGCAGGCGCCGCACAGACCGGCGCCGCAGCCGAATTTCGTGCCGGGGAGCCCGAGTTCGTCGCGAACGAACCAGAGCAGCGGCATGTTGGGGTCGCCGTCGTATTCGTGATCGGCGCCGTTGACCTTGACCTTGACCATGATCGGACTGTCCTCCCTGTGCTCAGGACGCGCTCCGCCCGCGCGCCGCACGGATGAGAATCATTCTAGGCACGACGCGCGGTGATCACCATACGAAAAATCCGCTTCCTCCGCGAAATTCGACCCCGGCCGCGCGGGACCCGCCCGCAGCGCGGCGCGGTGAATCCCGAGGCCGCTCGCGCGGGTTGCGGGGGTTCGCGAATGCGATCAACTTTTGGTGAGCTGGCAACGGCATCGCCTTCAGGCGATCTCGCCTCGGCGCGCGGTCTTGGCGAACCGGGCCCGGCGCTGATACAACTCCGACCGGGGCCCCGCGAGCCGGCCTCGCAGGAACCAAGCGCGCGCGCCGCAGGACGTGATGCCGGACCTTGGCCGATGACCAGGCGCCCGCTGGCGACAGGGCTGAAGCTGCTCCTGACGCTCGCCTTCACCTTTCTCGGCCTGCTGCTGGTCACCTTCCTGATCGGGCGGGTGGTGCCGATCGACCCGGTGCTGGCCGCGGTCGGCGACCGGGCGCCGCAGGACGTCTACGAGCAGGTCAAGATCCAGCTCGGCCTCGACAAGCCGCTCTGGGAGCAGTTCCTGATCTACGTCGGCGCCGTTTTGCGCGGCGATTTCGGCAAATCCGTGCTGACCGCCAACCCGGTGCTGGCCGACATCCGGCGGGTCTTTCCGGCGACCCTCGAGCTCGCGACCCTCGCGACCCTGCTGGGCGTGCTCCTGGGCGTGCCCATGGGCATCGCGGCGGCGGTCCGCCAGGGCCGCCTGGTCGACCACGCGATCCGGCTGATCGGCCTGGTCGGCTATTCGGTGCCGATCTTCTGGCTGGGGCTGGTCGGCCTCCTGGTGTTCTACGCCAAGCTCGACTGGGTCGCGGGGCCGGGCCGGCTGGACGTGTTCTACGACGGTCTGGTCGAGCCGACGACCGGGGTGATCCTGATCGATTCCGCGCTCGCGGGCGAGTGGGACGTGTTCTGGAACGCGGTCTCGCACCTGATCCTGCCGGCCTCGCTGCTTGGCTATTATTCGCTCGCCTACGTCGCGCGCATGACCCGGAGCTTCATGATCGAGCAGCTGGGCCAGGAGTACATCACGACCGCGCGCGTCAAGGGCCTGTCCGAGACCCGGGTGATCTGGCGGCACGCGCTCGGCAACACGGCGGTGCCGCTGGTCACCGTGATCGCGCTCTCCTACGCCAACCTGCTCGAGGGCTCGGTGCTGACCGAGACCGTGTTCGCCTGGCCGGGGCTCGGCTTCTACATCACCAACTCGCTCTTGAACGCTGACATGAATGCGGTGCTCGGCGGCACGATCGTGGTCGGCAGCGTGTTCATCGGCCTCAACCTGCTCTCCGACCTCCTCTACCGCGTCCTCGACCCCCGTGCCCGCTGAAGAACTTGAGGGAGGCCTGCCGGCAAATGCCTGATCGTGAACAGAGCTTGGCCCGCCAACGCCCGCCGCGGGGGGACACGGTGTCGGACGCGGCGCTCGCCCAGGCCGTCCGTGAGGGCTGGATCACGCCGGCGGCCTTGCCGCCCGAAGCGCCGCCGCCTGCGCCGCCTCACGGGGTGATGAGTTTGGAGGAGGTCCTGGCTGACCTCGATCAGTCGCGCGAGGATGGTGCGACCGGCTCGGACCATGAGGATCGCGATTCCCAGGCTGGATGAGATGAGCATCGACACCTGGGCGGCGGGCGATTCCTACGAGCGTTACGTCGGCCGCTGGAGCCGGCTGGTGGCGCGCGACTTTGTCGCCTGGCTCGACCAGCCGGCCGGCCTCGACTGGCTCGATGTCGGCTGCGGCACCGGCGCGCTGAGCGCCGGCATCCTGGCCGCCGCCGAGCCCAGGGCCGTGATCGGCGTCGATCCGTCCGACGGTTTTCTCGACTCGGCGCGTGCGCTCCTCCCCGACCGTCGCGCCCGCTTCGAGCAGGGCGAGGCGGAGGCTCTGCCGCTCGCCGACGCCGCGGTCGATGTCGCGGTCTCCGGGCTGGTGATCAACTTCGTGAGGGCGCCCGCGCGGGCGGTCGGCGAGATGCGTCGCGCGGTCAGGCCGGGCGGCACGGTGGCCCTGTACGTCTGGGATTACGTCGCGCAGATGCAGCTCATGCGCTACTTCTGGGACGCGGCGGTCGCCCTCGACCCGGCGGCGCAGGCGCTGGACGAGGCCGTGCGCTTTCCGATCTGTCAGCCCGGGCCGCTCAGCGAGCTGTTGACCGACGGCCGGCCTGGAGGGCGGTCGCGACGACCGCGATCGACGTGCCGACCGTGTTCGCCGACTTCGACGACTATTGGTCGCCGTTTCTCGGCGGTCAGGGTCCGGCGCCCGGCTATTGCATGAGCCTGCCGGAGGAGCACCGGACGGCGCTCTGCGATCGGCTCCGGTCAACCTTGCCGATCGCCCCCGACGGCCGGATCGCGCTGAGCGCCCGCGCGTTCGCGGTGCGCGGCGAGGTCCCGCAGGGGTAAGCGGCGGACAGCCTGCGATGGCGGTCATTCTGTCCAACCGAATTCGGCCGCGCGTCTGGCTGCTGTCGGAGACGCCGGCCTCGGCGCTGCAGGCGCGACTCGGGCGGGCGTATCTTGCCTGGCACGTCTTCGCCCGCAATCCGCTCGCGATGGTCGGCCTCGGCATCGTCCTGAGCCTCCTCCTGGTCGCTGCCCTCGCGCCCTGGCTCGCGACCGGCTCGCCGATCCAGCAGGTCCTGGCCAACCGCCTGCAGCCGCCGTCGGCGGCCCACTGGCTCGGCACCGACGAGCTCGGTCGCGACATCTATTCCCGGGTCCTCTACGGCGCCCGCCTGACCCTCTACATCGTGGGCCTCGTGGTGATCATGGTCGGCCCGGTCGGCCTCGTGGTGGGCACGGTCGCGGGCTACGTCGGCGGCTGGCTCGACACGGTGCTGATGCGGATCACCGACATCTTTCTCGCCTTTCCGCGCCTGATCCTGGCGCTCGCCTTCGTCGCCGCGCTCGGTCCCGGGATCGGCAACGCGATCACCGCGATCGCGATCACCGCCTGGCCGCCCTACGCCCGGATCGCCCGCGCCGAGACGCTGACCGTGCGCAACTCCGACTTCATCGCCGCGATCCGGCTGCAGGGCGCGTCCAGCGGTCGGATCATCTGGGGCCACGTCATGCCCCTTTGCCTGTCGTCCCTGATCGTGCGCCTGACGCTCGACATGGCCGGGATCATCCTGACCGCGGCCGGGCTCGGCTTTCTCGGGCTTGGCGCCCAGCCGCCCTTGCCCGAATGGGGCGCCATGGTCTCTACGGGCCGGCAGTACCTGCTCGATCAATGGTGGGTCGCGACCATGCCCGGGATCGCGATCTTCGTGGTCGCGCTCGGCTTCAACCTTTTGGGTGACGGGCTGCGCGACGTCCTCGACCCGAAGCAGGCGAGCCCGCGCTAGGGCTAGGCGTGGATCGGGGCGTGGATCGGGGCGGGGCGGCGGCCCTGGCGGCGCGCAGCGCGTCGCAGAGGTCGGCGATCTGGAACGGCTTCATCAGCTTGGGCGCCGCCGGATAGCGGCCGGACAGCTGGTCGTGCCGATAGCCGGTGCAGAGCGCGAACGGCACGGCGCGCGCGGCCAGGGCGTCCGCGACCGCGGTGACCGGCTGGCCGCCGAGGTTGATGTCGAGCAGCGCGAGGTCGAGCAGCTGCTCGCTGGCGGCGCGCAGCGCGGTGTCGAGATCGCCGATCGGCCCCACCACCTCGCAGCCGAGCTCCCGCAGCATGAGCTCGATGTCCATCGAGACCAGGAACTCGTCCTCGACCACCAGCACCCGCAGCCCCTGCAGCTCAGCCGCCTTCGTCAAGCCCCGGACTCCCCGACCGGCCGCCGCCGGGCGACCGCAGCGCGGCATCGGCGAGCGGCACTTCGATCCTGCAGTGCACCCCTGCGGGCTTGAACTCGAGCGCTACGGTGCCCTTGAGCTGGTAGGTCAGGCCACGCCCGATCATGATTTCGCCGAGGCCGGACCGGCGCGCCTCCGGGACCCGCGGCCCGCCCTGCTCGCGCCAGGTCAGCACCAGGCGCCGGCCGTGGCCATCGATCAGGACGCTGGTGCGGATGTCGATCCGTCCCGAGGCGCTGGCGAGCGCCCCGTGGGTGGCGGCGTTGGTGGCGAGCTCATGCAGGGCGAGACCGAGGGCGAGCACGGCGTTCGGCTCGAGCGCCAGGTCCTCGCCCCGGATCGTCACCTGGCCGTCCGCCGGCGACCGGTACGGCGCGAGCTGGACCCGGAGCAGCTCGTGCAGGCCGGCGCCCTCCCAGCCGGCCTCGGCGAGCAGCGTGTGCGCCTGGGCGAGCGCTGCCAGCCGGCCCCGGAAGGCGGCCGTGAAATGCTCGGGCGAGGGGCTGTGCTGCAGGGTCTGGGTCGCCAGCGACTGGGCGATCGCGAGCGTGTTCTTGACCCGGTGGTTCAGCTCCTCGATCAGCCGCCGCTGCTGCTGCTCGGCGCGCCGCCGCTCGGAGATGTCGCGGCCGATGCCGGACGCGCCGACCACCACGCCGCGCCGGTCGATGATCGGCGACATGGTGAGCTGGATCTCGATCCGCCGGCCGTCGCGGGTCAGGCGGACCGTCTCGAACGGCAGGACGCGCTCGCCGCGCGCCAGCTGCGCGTCCATCGCCCGCAGCTCGTCGAACCGGTCCGCGGGCACGATCAGCTCGATCGAGCGGCCGATCACCTCCCCGGCCGGGTAGCCGTACATGCGCTCGGCGGCGGCGTTCCAGCTCGTGATCGTGCCATCGAGATCCTTGCTCAGGATCGCATCGAACGACGAGTCGACCAGGGCGGCGAGCCAGGCGTGCTTACGGTCCGGCGCCGCCGGCGCCGCGCCCGCGGCGGTCGGGCCGGTCCGCCGCCCCGGCTGGCGGGCCGCCTGCTGCACCATGAGCTACCCCTCGCTTCTGCTCCCTTCGGGGTCTAGTCGAAGCGCGCCCCGAGTTCCAGGTATTCCTCAGGCGGCGCAGGCTGACGAGCGCTGCGCCGGACCGTGGCCCAATCGCCACGCTGTGCCTTCTGACGGCACGCTCCGTGGCCTGTCAGCGATCGCCGCCGGCTTGATCGGGCAGCCATCGACCTCACTTAGAAGGTCACGGGATGCGAATGGGCATGGCCGTGATACGGGCCGTGTCGCGATGGAGGACGAGCTCTTGCGAGGCACCGAGGATCGTCGGCTACCGCCGCGCGCCGTCGGCGTGCGGTCGGCGCCGCCCCTGACGGCGTCGCGGGCTCCAGCCGAGGGTCGGCCGGTCGCGGCGGAGCCGGTCGCGGGCGCGCCGGGCTGGCGGGTGACCCGCCGGGTGGCGGCGCCGGCCGAACCCGCCGCCGGGGCGCCCCCGCGCCCGCGGGCCAGCACCGTGGCGGCCCCGTCCGCCGCGCCGGAGGGCCGCTTGCGCACGCCGGAGCGGGCGCCGGGCTCGTTGGTGGCGAAGGGGCCTGTGGCGGCCTCGGGTCGGTCGCGGGCGCCGGAGCGGCCTGCGGACCAGGCGGCCGCGCTCGCCTTCTCGCCGAAGCGGGTCGCCGCGGCAGGTCGCCGCGGCCGCGGGATCTCCCTCCTGGCGCTCGCGGCCGCCGCGGCGGTCGTGGTGTCCGTGCTGGGGCTGGCGGCGCTCGACGCCCAACGGCGCGATCTGCCCGTCCCCTGGGGCGAGCAGGCGGCGGCGCCCGCGGCCGGAGCCGCGCTCACGGGCCAGTCGCGACCCGGCGGGCTCCATCCGAGCCCGGAGGCGGCGCTCGCCCCTCCGAGCGGGCCCGAGCACGATTTCTGAGGTGAGCCCCGGCCGTCGCCACCGGCGCGCCGCCAGGCTCTGGCCGGCGGCCGACCGGCGCGGCTAAGCTCGGGCCCATGTCGGCCCGGCTGATCGTGCAGGACCTCTGGGTCCGCTATCCGACGCCCGCGCGGGTGATCGAGGCGGTGCGCGGGGTGTCGTTCACCCTCGGCCGCGAGAAGCTCGGCATCGTCGGCGAATCCGGCTCCGGCAAGTCGACCGTCGGGCGCGCGATCCTGCGCCTGGTGCCGGCACCCGGCGTGGTCACCGCCGAGCGCCTGATCTTCGATGGCATCCACCTCCTGTCCGCCGACGACGCGACCCTGCGCGCGGTGCGCGGCCAGCGCATCACCATGGTCATGCAGGACCCGAAGTTCTCGCTCAACCCGGTGATGACCGTCGGCCGGCAGATCCGCGAGGCCTACCGCGCCCACAGCCGGGCCTCGCGCGCCGAGGCCAGGCGCCGGGCGCTGGCGATGCTGGCGGCGGTCAAGATCCGCGATCCCGAGCGGGTCTACGAGTGCTATCCGCACGAGGTCTCGGGCGGCATGGGCCAGCGGGTCATGATCGCGATGATGCTGGTCGCCGACCCGGACATCCTGATCGCCGACGAGCCGACCTCGGCCCTGGACGTGACCGTGCAGATGCAGGTCCTGGCGATCCTCGACGATCTCGTCAGCCAGCGCGGCCTCGGCCTGATCTTCATCAGCCACGACCTCAACCTGGTCGCCTCGTTCTGCGACCGCGTCCTGATCATGTACGCGGGCCGCGTGGTCGAGACCTGCCGCGCGAGCGAGCTGCATCAGGCGCAGCATCCCTACACCCGCGGCCTGCTGGCAGCCCTCCCCCACGTCGACCGCCCCCCCGGCCCGCTGCCGGTGCTGGAGCGCGATCCGGCCTGGCTCGGCGGCCCGAGCCGCGCGCGCACCTAGTGTAGCCGGGGCCGCGCGGGACCGCGGCCGGGGCCTGCTCCGGCCAGAACCGGTCGGTCATGGCCATCTCGCAGCTGCTTGCTCGCGCGAATCACCTCCCGCGCGGCCGTCCGCATGATCACCTGAGGGGAGCGATCTACGGCGATCCGCCCGCGAGGTGCGCAGCGCTTGACCATGGGGCGGGCTTGCGGTCTTGCTGACGCGGGAGGTCGGCGCGGTTCCCATGATCGAGATCGAGAGCCTGGGCGTCCGGTTCGGCGGCTTTGCGGCGGTCGACGACGTCTCGTTCCGGGTCGGGGAGGGCGAGGCGTTCGGGCTGGTCGGCGAATCGGGATCGGGCAAGACCACCGTGCTGAAGGCGATCGCGGGCCTTCTGCGCGGCTGGCAGGGGCGGATCTTGGTCGATGGCGAGGCGCAGGGGGAGCGGCGCTCGCGGGGCTTCTGCCGGAAGGTCCAGATGGTGTTCCAGGACCCGTATGGATCGCTGCATCCAAGGCATACGGTCGACCGGACGCTGGCGGAGCCGGTCGCGATTCATGGGCTCGGCGAGGCCGGGGCGCGGGTCGAGCGGGCGTTGCAGGCGGTCGGGCTCGGGCCCGCCTTCCGCTATCGGTTCCCGCATCAGCTCTCGGGCGGCCAGCGGCAAAGGGTTGCGATCGCGCGCGCGCTGATGCTGGAGCCCAAGGTTTTGCTGCTCGACGAGCCGACCTCCTCGCTCGACGTCTCGGTCCAGGCCGAGATACTCAACCTGCTCGCGGCGCTGAGGGCGGAGCGCGGCCTCACCTATCTGTTCGTGTCGCACAATCTGGCCGTGATCGCGCACATGTGCCAGGAGGTCGCGATCATGCAGGCCGGGCGGATCGTCGAGCAGGTGCCGACCACAGCGCTCCGGACCGGCGCGCTCAGCCAGCCCTACTCCCGGCAATTGCTCAGGAGCAGCGAGGGCTACGACCGGGCGGCCGCGGCTGCGCTGGTGGACTGATGGGGTTCGGCGACGTCGTCACTTTGCTGGCGACGCCGCCATCCAAAGCCCGGCATGACCGGCGCTAGGCGACGAAGCTGGCGGCGACGTCGAACAGGAGCTTGATGTTGAGCGCGATGATCAGCAGCGCCACGACCCAGGCGAGCACGGCCGTCGAGCGACGGCTGGCGAACGCGCCCATCTTGGTCCGGTCGCTGGTGAACCGGACCAGCGGCACGACCGCGAACGGCAGCTGCAAGGACAGGATCACCTGGCTCAGGATCAGGAGCTGCGCGGTGCCGCTCTCGCCGTAGAGCGCGGTCACCACGATCGCCGGCACGATCGCCAGCAGCCGGGTCGCGAGCCGCCGCAGCCAGGGCGGCAGGCGGATGTCGAGGAAGCCCTCCATCACGATCTGGCCGGCGAGCGTGGCGGTGATGGTCGAGTTCTGGCCTGAGGCGAGGAGCGCGATCGCGAACACCGTGCTGGCGAGCGGCACGCCCAGCAGTGGCGCCAGCAGGTGATAGGCGTCCTGGATCTCGGCGACGTCGGCGCGCCCGGCCGCGTGGAAGGCGGCGGCGGCGAGGATCAGGATCGCGCTGTTGATCAGGAGCGCTATGGACAGCGCCAGCGTGCTGTCGATGGTCGCGAGCCGGATCGCCTCGCGCTTGCCGGTCTCACCCTGGTCGTAGCCCCGGGTCTGCACGATCGCCGAGTGCAGGTAGAGGTTGTGCGGCATCACGGTGGCGCCGAGGATCCCGATCGCGATGTAGAGCATCGCCGGGGTCGTGACGATCTGTGGGCTTGGCAGCAGGCCACCGAGCACGCCGCTCAGCGCCGGCGCCGATGCCACCATCTCGAAGGCGAAGCAGAGGAAAATCACCGCGACCAGGGCGATGATGAACGCCTCCAGCCAGCGAAAGCCGCGCCCCTGCAGGATCAGGATCAGGAGCACGTCGGCGGCGGTCAGGATGACGCCGAGCAGGATCGGCAGGCCGAACAAAAGGTTGAGCGCGATCGCCGTGCCGATCACTTCGGCGAGGTCGGTCGCGACGATCGCGATCTCGCACAGCCCCCACAGCGCGATCCCGGCCGGCCGGCTGTAGTGGTCGCGGCAGGCCTGGGCGAGATCGCGCCCGGTGGCGATGCCGAGCCTGAGGCTCAGCGCCTGCAGCAGCATCGCCATCAGGCTCGAGAGCACGACCACCGACAGGAGCGTGTAGCCGAACGCCGAGCCGCCGGCGAGCGAGGTCGCCCAGTTGCCGGGGTCCATGTAGCCGACCGCGACCAGGTAGCCGGGTCCGGCGAACGCGAGCAGCTTGCGCAGCGGGCCCCAGCCGGCGCGGACCGGCACGCTGCGATAGACCTCGGCGAGGCTCGCGCGGCCGACCGGGCGCCGCCAGCCCAGCTGTCGCTCGACGATGCCGCTCTCTGCGTCCACCCCGTACCCCCTGCCGATCCGGCGCCCGCGCGCCACCCGCACCTGTCGTCACCGCCGACCGGTCACCATCCGTCGACCGGAGCCTCGCTTGCGCCTCCGGCCATCAAAACAACGTCTGAACAGCTGTTCACATGAAGACATGAATAGAACAAGAGCTGTTGTGATGTTGATCCTTCGTACATCAATGCCGTGACGGGAACGCATCAGATATAAGTCACACAATACTTTGCGTCAACTGAACAGAGCGAATCCTGGTGTGTGTTCTGATCGGGATCGGCTGCGGTCGCTGGCCGCGCTCGTGGCGGCGGGGCCGGATCGGGCCAAGGGCGCGCTTGGACGGCTCGCGGCGTCGGCGCGGGGGCGTTAACCAGACGTTAGCGGATGCCCGTTAACCTTGTCTTCGGAGGGTCCATGCGACCGTGGGAATCCGTGCCCGGCGAACGGCGGCGCGCAAACAGGCAAGCGGGTGTGGAGGCGCATAGGGAGGGGTCCTCCTGTCGTTGCCGGAGTCGACGCGGGAACCCTACGCAAGCTCGCGCACGCCGGCCGGCGAAGGGTGGCTCGGATCAGGTCCGGGCATGACGCAGCAGACGGTCTCGTCTGTCTCCGTCGGTGCACGCCCTGCGGCGATCCAGCCAGTCGAGCTGTCGACACCGCCTTCGGCCACGGCGTGCAGGGCAATCGCCAGTCACGTCCAGGATACGACCCGATCGGCCGCATCTGGTGTCCGTGCCGGTGCACCAGGGAGGTCCGATCCCTGTCCGATCTCCGGGATCTGGTCCCGGCCATTGAAGTTTGCGCTAGACTGGGCCGGCGGAACGTCCTGGGTCGGGGGGTGCGGTGGCCGGAGGCCGGACGGCGGATGCGCTCGAGCGCTATCGGGCAAAACGCGATTTTGCCAAGACGGCGGAGCCGCCGGGCGGCGAGATCGCGCCCGGGACCAGCGTGTTCGTGGTCCAAAAGCATGCCGCGCGGCGCCTGCACTACGACCTGCGGCTGCAGTTCGGCGATACGCTCAGGAGCTGGGCGGTGCCGCAGGGGCCCTCGCTCGACCCCAAGGTCCGGCGGCTCGCCGTGCACGTCGAGGATCACCCGCTGGAGTACGCCGACTTCGAGCAGCCGATCCCCAAGGGCCAGTACGGCGCCGGCGCCATGATCGTCTGGGACCGCGGCAGCTGGACCCCGATGGGCGATCCCGAGGCGGAGTATCAAAAGGGCACGCTCAAGTTCCGGCTCAGCGGCGAAAAACTCGGCGGCGGCTGGATGCTGGTCCGGCTCAAGCCCAAGGAAGGCGAGCGCGGCGACAACTGGCTCCTGATCAAGGAGCGCGACCCTTACGCGCGCCCGGGTCACGGCGACGAGCTGCTCGAGCAGCGGCCGGAGAGCGTGCTGACCGGCCGCCGGGTCGAGCAGCTGCTCGAGGACGAGGCACCGGGCTCGCCGGCGGCGCCGGCGCCGGCCGCGCCCCGCCAGGCCCCGCGGATCCGGCCCTCGGCGCTGGCGGGCGCGGTCAAGGCGGCCCTGCCCGACCAGGCCCGGCCGCAGCTCGCGACGCCCGCCGCGCGCGTGCCCGAGGGCGACGAGTGGCTGCACGAGATCAAGCTCGACGGCTACCGGACGCTCGCGCGGATCGAGGCCGGCGCGGTGCGCCTCCTGACCCGGACCGGCCAGGACTGGACCGACCGCTACGGCCTGCTCGCCAGGGCGTTCGAGGCGCTGCCTTGCAAGCAGGCTCTGATCGACGGCGAGATCGTGGTCCAGAACGAGCACGGCATCGCGAGCTTCGCCGCCCTGCAGGACGCGCTCGCCGAAGGCCGGAGCCACGAGCTCACCTGCTTTGCCTTCGATCTGCTCCATCTCGACGGCTTTGACCTCACCGCGGTGCCGCTCGAGGAGCGCAAGCGGGCGCTGACAGCCCTGCTCGAGCCGGCGGTCTCGCCGACCTCGGCGCTCCAGCTCAGCGAGCACGTGCGAGGCGGCGGCCCCGCCTTCTTCGCGCAGGCGGCCAGGCTCGGCCTCGAGGGCGTGATCAGCAAGCGGGCGGATGCCCCCTACCAGCAGGCGCGCACGCGCAGCTGGCTCAAGGTCAAATGCCGGCTGTCGGAGGAGTTTCCGATCGTCGGCTACAGCCCGTCCGAGGCCGCGGGCGGGATCGGCGCCCTGCTGCTGGCCGCGGCCGAGGACGGCGGGCTGCGCTACGTCGGCCGGGTCGGCACCGGGTTTTCCATGGGCGAGATGAAGCGCCTGCACGCCCGCCTCGAGGCCCTCAGGACACGGAACGCTCCGGTCGCGCTGCCGGCCGAGGAGAAGCGCAAGGGCATCGTCTGGGTGCGGCCGGCGCTGGTCGCCGAGGTCGAGTACGGCAACCGGACCGCGGACGGCATTTTGCGCCATGCCGTCTACAAAGGGCTGCGCGCCGACAAGGTCGAGGACGAGCCGGCCGCGCCAGCGCCCGCGCCGGCGCCAAAGGTGGAAAGAAAACGCTACGTCACCGACGCCGACCTCGCCCAGATCTGGGTCACCAACCCCGATCGCGTGATGTTCGGTGCGGGCGGCCCGACCAAGCTCGAGCTGGCGCTCTACTATGCCAGGGTCGGCGACTGGATGCTGCCCGAGCTGACCCGCCGGCCGGTCTCGCTGGTCCGCTGCCCGCTCGGGCAGGTCAAGGACTGCTTCTTCCAGCGCCACGCGCTGAGCGGCATGCCGGAGGCGGTGAGGACGATCCCGCTCGCCGAGCAGGGCTCGGACGAGAAGGCCGACTACCTCTACATCGAGGACGCGCGCGGCCTTTTGTCGCTCGCCCAGTTCGGCGCGGTCGAGTTCCACAGCTGGGGCTGCCGGGTCGATCAGCCGGAGCGGCCCGACCGCCTGGTGCTCGACCTCGACCCCGACGAGAGCCTGCCCTGGCGCGAGGTCGCGGGCGCCGCCGTCGAGGTCAAGGATGCGCTCGCGGCCAAGGGGCTGGTGCCGTTCCTCAAGACCACCGGCGGCAAGGGGCTGCATGTGGTGGTGCCGATCCAGAGGCGACGGAGCTGGGCCGAGGTCGCGGCGTTCTGCGAGGGGTTCGCGCGCGAGATGGCGGCAGCGGCACCTCGCCGCTTCACCGCCAACATGGCCAAGGCGCATAGGCGCGGGCGGATCTACCTCGACTATCTGCGCAATCAGCGGAGCGCGACCGCGGTTGCCGCCTACTCGCTGCGGGCGCGGCCGGGCGTCCCGGCCTCGACCCCGCTCGCGTGGGAGGAGCTCGCGCGACTGGACGACCCGGCCGATCTGAACTGGGCGAGCGTGCCCGAGCGGGTCGGGCGGAGCGATTTCTCCGATCCCTGGGCGGAGATCGATGCTTCGGCCCGCGCCCTGCCGAAGCCCGCGCGCGGACGCAGCCGATGATTTCGCCCGCCGGCATCGAAGCCGTCGAGCCCGCGATCCGGCCCCACATCCGCCGGACGCCGGTGATCGAGATCGATGGCGCGGAGCTTGGCCTGGGCGGCGTTCGCCTGACCCTGAAGCTCGAGCTCATGCAGCACGCGGGCTCGTTCAAGGCACGCGGCGCCTTTGCGAACCTTTTGCTGCGCGAGCTGCCGGCGGCCGGCGTGGTGGCCGCCTCGGGCGGCAATCATGGCGCTGCGGTCGCTTATGCCGCGAAGCGCCTTCGCGTGCCGGCCAGGATCTTCGTCCCTGGCATCTCGTCGCCGGCCAAGATCGCGCGGATCCGGGACTATGGCGCCGAGCTCACGGTCGGCGGCGAGCGCTATGCCGATGCCCTGGCCGCGGCCGAGGCCTGGGCGGCGACCTCGGGTGCTTTGCCGGTGCACGCCTTCGATCAGGCCGAGACCCTGCTCGGCCAGGGCACGCTCGCGCTCGAGCTCGAGCAGCAGGCGCCGGCGCTCGATACGCTCCTGGTCGCGGTCGGCGGCGGCGGCCTGATCGGCGGCATCGCCGCCTGGTATGCCGGCCGGGTCCGGGTCGTGGGCGTCGAGCCGGAAGCCGCGCCGACGCTCACCCGGGCGCTCGCGGCCGGCCGCCCGGTCGACGCCGAGGCGGGCGGGATCGCTGCCGATTTGCTGGCGCCGCGCCGGGTCGGCGAACTCATGTTCCCGATCGCCCAGCTCTATGTTGAACGGGTGGTTCTGGTGACTGACGACGCGATCGTGAGCGCCCAGAACGCGCTCTGGCAGTCGCTTCGGATCGTGGCCGAGCCGGGCGGCGTCGCGGCGCTCGCCGCGCTCCTGTCCCGCCGCTACCAACCGGCGCCGGGCGAGCGCGTCGGCGTGGTGGTGAGCGGCGGCAATACCACGGCCGTGAGCTTCGGCGCCTGAGCCGGCGCGGTGGATCGATCGCTCCGCCCGCACGTTGACCCAGGGAGTCCGTTCAGCCAAGTAAATGCAGCGCGCGCCGACAAAATGTGCTTCAATCGCGACAACGACGGAAGGGGACCCTGATCATGGCGCCACGCTCGAGCTGGAAGGGGCATCTCAAGCTGTCCCTGGTGTCCTGCCCGGTCCGCCTGTTCAACGCGACCTCGCGCAGCGAGAAGGTGGCCTTCCACCTGCTGCAGAAGGACACCCACAACCGCATCCAGATGAAGCCGCACGACCCGGAGCTCGGGCCGGTCGAGCGCTCGGACCTGGTCAAGGGCTACGAGTACGAGAAGGACCAGTACGTCGTGTTCAGCGACGAGGACTTCGACAAGGTCCAGATCGAAACGACCAAGGCGATCGTGATCGAGAAGTTCGTCGACGCCCAGGAGGTCGACCCGATCTACTTCGATACGCCCTACTATCTGGCGCCCGACGGGGCGGTCGCCGAGGAGACCTACCGGGTGATCCAGCACGCGATGCGCGACAAGCACAAGGTGGCACTGTCGCGGATCGTGCTCGCCAACCGCGAGCGCCTGATCGCGCTGACCTGCCGCGACCAGGGCTTCCTGATGATGACGCTCAGGACCGCCGACGAGGTGCGCGACTCCAAGGACTACTTCACCGACATCAAGGACGAAGAGCCCGAGCAGGAAATGCTGGATCTGGCCGAAAAGCTGATCGAGCAGAAGTCCGGAAAGTTCGATTCCAGCGAGTTCAAGGACCGCTATCAGGACGCCGTGATCGAGATGGTCAAGGCCAAGATCAAGGGGCAGGAGCCGGTGCTCGCCAAGGCGCCCGAGCGCGGCAAGGTGATCAACCTGATGGATGCGCTCCGGCGCTCGCTCGAAGACGCCAAGCCGCCGGCCGAGAGCAAGCCGCGCCGGGCGGCGGACGGCAAGGCCGCGGCTGCCGCCGGCGGTGGCAAGAAGCCGGCGGCCGAGGACAAGAAGCCGGCCGCGGACGAGAGCAAGAGGCCGGCCGCGGCGGACGAAGGCAAGAAGCGGCGGAAGGCGGGTTAGGGCCGGGGCCGCGAGCCGATGATCGACGTCGCCGGCCAGACCGTCACCATCCTCGGCCGGCTCGCGACGCTGCCCAACCGGGTCGTCGCGGGCGAGATCGCCCGGCGCGGCGGCGTGGCGCGGCGCGCGCTTGCCCGGCAGACGACCCTGGTCGGGATCGGCCGGCAGGTGGCGCCGCAGCTTGACGACGGCCGTCTGCAGGCGAAGCTCGCCCGGGCCGATCAGCAGGGCGCCCGCTGTCTCAGCGAGAACGCGCTGCTGCGCGCCCTCGACCTCCTGCCGCCGGCGGCGCCGGTCGCGGCCGCGCTCCGGCTCGAGGAGCTCGCCGAGAAGGCCGGCCTCGATCCGGCCCTGGTCCGGCTCCTGGTGCTGTTCGACGTCGTCCAGCCGGACGATCACGGCGCCTTGGGCTTTCGGGATCTGGTCGCCGCCCGCGAGGTCGGCCGCCTGCTCGCGGACGGCCTGGGCCTGGCGGCGATCATCCAGGGCACGGCCACGGCCGGTCGCCGGCGCCCCGCGGCCGACGACCATCCGCTCGCCCGGCTCAAGCTGGTCTGCGACGAGCGGGGCCAGCTCGCGCGCCGGATCGAGGGCCACCTCGCCGAGCTCGACGGCCAGATGCGCCTGCCGCTCGCCAACCCCGGCAACCCCTCGGTCGACGAAGTGTTCGAGGGCGCCGAGGACGCCGAGCAGGCGGGCGATCTCGCCGCCGCCGAGGCGCTCTACCGGCGCTGCGTCGGGCTCGACCGCTCGGACCCGATCGCGCCCTTCAACCTCGCCAACGTGCTCCGCGAGCAGGGCCGCGGCAGCGAGGCCAAATCCTACCTGCAGCTCTCGCTCGCGATCGATCCGAAGTTCGCCGACGCCTGGTACAATCTGGGCCTGATGGTCGAGGCCGAGGGCCGCAAGACCCTGGCGCGCGCCTACTTCGAGCGGGCAAGCGCCGCCGATCCCGACTACGCCGATCCCTTGTACAACCTCGCCCGGCTGCATTTCGAGGCGGGCGAGCTCGCGGCCGCCGGCCGGCTCTGGCAACGCTACCTGGTCCTCGATCCGGACAGCGAGTGGAGCCGGCTCGCCCGCCACGGCCTGGCGCTCTGCCACCGCGGCAGCAAGGAAGCCGGCTAAAGGCCCAGGCGCGCACGAGCGGGCTGTCGCGGGCGGCCATCCGAGCTGCTTGGGCGCCCGTCCGGGCCTCGAAGTGCCGCCTGCAGCGGCGGAGCCGCTGGGCAAGATCGCGGTTTGTGCTAGCCTGGCCAGGTCGCACAAAACCCCGAACATCAGGTTGAGGAGCACGTCATGGCGATCGGTCCCCACCGGCTGGAGTACGAGGTCCTGGAAGGCTGGGAGCAGCTGCCCGAGGGCTGGTCGTTCGTCGAGGTCGCGGGCGTGGCGGTGGATTCCAGGGACCGGGTCTACGTCTTCAACCGCGGCGCCCATCCGATGATCGTGTTCGACAAGGAAGGCCGCTTCCTCGATGCCTGGGGCGAGGGCATCTTCTCGAGCGCGCACGGGATCTTCATCGACCAGCACGACCACGTGTACTGCGCCGACAACTTCGACCACACGGTCAGGAAGTTCACGACCGACGGCGAGCTGCTGATGACGCTCGGCGACCCCAAGCGACCGGCCGACACCGGCTTCAAGATCGGGGAATTGCCGGTCCGACGCGCGGCCGGGCCATTCAACATGGTGACCAACGTCGCGGTGACGGGCAGCGGCGAGATGTTCATCTCGGACGGCTACGGCAACGCCCGCGTCCACCGGTTCTCCCCGACCGGCGAGCTGCTCGCGTCCTGGGGCGAGCCCGGCACCGGCCCCGGCCAGTTCAACCTGCCCCACAGCATCGCGGTCGACCGCGGCGGCCGGGTGTTCGTCGCCGACCGCGAGAACTCGCGGATCCAGATCTTCAGCTCGAACGGCGACTTCCTGACCAGCTGGGACTGGGTCAACCGGCCGGACGATCTGTTCATCGACGAGCAGGAGAACCTCTACATCGCCGAGCTCGGCTGGACCGTGCCGGTTCCCGACCGGCCGCATTTCCCGTGGAGCAAGCACGCGCCGGTCGGCCATGCGCCGATCGCGCGGGTCACGATCTGCGACCTCGATGGCAACATCCAGACCCAGATCGGCGGCAACAATCCGTTGCTGCCGGGCAACTTCATCGTGCCGCACGGGATCTGGGCGGACTCGCGCGGCGATTTCTACGTCGGCGAGGTGGTCAAGGCGTCGGGCGCGATCGACCATTTCGCGCCGCTCACCTGCCACGCCTTCCAGAAGTTCGTGCGCGCCGGCTGATCGGCGGCGCGCGCCGGCTCGCCGCCCGTCCTCGCACCGCCCGGGATGGCTCGGGAAACACGACCGGCCAGCGGAGCTTTGGTCGGGGACGGGGGGTCGATGCCAGAAGGTCGGGGCGGCGCCCGCGTGCGGGGGGCCGGGCGAGGTCATGCCGCCCGTCGACGGGCGCCCCTTCCAAGGGCGGCCACAAATCCGAGACCAGGGCTACAAGATGAGGTAGAAGGCTCGGATGAGAATCGTCCACGACACCGCGCAGGCCGGCGGGCTTGCAGACCGCCCGGCCGCCGCCGAACAACTCTCCCGAACCTTGCCACGGCGGGTAGGAATGGCCAGCGGTCGCCTGCTTTTCATCGTCAATGACACGACCTTTTTCGTGTCGCACCGGTTGCCGATCGCCATCGCCGCGCGCGCGGCCGGATTCGAGATCCACCTCGCGGCCTTGGACTCGGGTGGCCTCGAGGAGGTCCGGGCGCACGGCATCACGTTCCATCCGCTGGCGGTCGACCGCACCGGCCTCAACCCGTTGCGGGACGTGTTCCTGTTCTGCCAGCTCCTGGCCCTGATTCGCCGCCTGCGCCCGACGCTGATGCATACGGTGACGATCAAGCCGGTGATCTATGGCGGCATCGCGGCCCGGCTGCTGGGCGTGCCGAGCCTCGTCAGCGCGGTCAGCGGGTTGGGCTCGGTGTTCGTCGACTCCGACAAGAAAGCGGCGCTGGTCCGCGCTATCGCGCACGGCCTCTATGGTCTGGCGCTGGCGCACCGCAACAGCTGTGCGATCTTCCAGAACCCGGAGGATCGCGACCAGATGATCAAGGCGAAGCTGGCGGCGCCAGAACGGACGGTCCTGATCCGCGGCTCGGGCGTCGACACCGCGATCTTCCATCCCAGCCCCGAGCCGGCCGGGGTGCCGCTGGTGATCCTGCCGGCGCGGCTGCTCTGGTACAAGGGCATCCATGAGTTCGTCGAGGCCGCGCGCCTCCTGCGGCGGCTCGGGGTCGGCGTCCGGATGGCCCTGGTCGGCGAGCCGCCGACCCACAACCGCGCGAGCGTCCCGGAGGCCAAGATCCGGGCCTGGGTCGAGCAGGGCGACGTCGAGTGGTGGGGCTATCGGTCCGACATGCCGCAGGTCTATGCCGACTGCCACATCGTCTGCCTGCCATCGTTCTACGGCGAGGGCGTGCCGCGGGCGCTGATCGAGGCCGCCGCCTGCGCGCGGCCGATCGTCACGACCGACACCCCCGGCTGCCGCGAGGTGGTCCACGACGGCGACAACGGCCTGCTGGTGCCGCCCCGCTCGCCGGCGGCGCTCGTCGAGGCGTTGCGGACGCTCGCCGGCGATCCCGGCCGCCGGGTCGCGATGGGCTGTCGCGGCCGCACGCGGGCGACGGCCGAATTCTCGCTCGAGCACGTGGTCGAGGCGACCCTCGCCGTGTACGAGCGGCTCTCGGCCACGGCCGAATCTCGATAGGCCGGCTCAGGGGAGTCTGCGGCCCGCTGCAGCAGCGGGTTGGCCGCCGTCGGGCGCGGCTGACCGGTGCCGCCCGACGGCGGCCGCATCTGCCCATAAGGGGTTCATTAACCTTGCCTTGCTAGGGTGCCAGGCTGGGTTTCGGTGGCGGGCCGCGGCGCGCTGCCGGCATCGGCCCGGCACAGCAGAGCGAGCGGTCCCATGGGTACTCTGATAGCGGTTGGCAATCTCAAGGGCGGCACCGGCAAGAGCACGATCGCGGTCAACCTGGCCTGCGCGCTCGCCGACGGCGGCGAGACCGTGATCCTGGTCGACGCCGACGGTCAGGGCACGGCCACCGACTGGCACGCCGGGCAGCGGCTGCCGGTGCCGGTCGAGCCCCTGCCGCTGGGCGGCGAGCGCGACGCCCAGCGCTGGGTCGCGCGCGCGATCAGCCTCAAGGCCGCGGCCGATCACGTCGTGGTCGACCTGCCGCCCCAGGTCGGCTCCTGCATCGCCTCCGCGCTCCTGATCGCGGATCTGTTCGTGATCCCGGTGACGCCGTCCGGGGTCGATCTGCGGGCGACCGGCAAGGCGCTCGACCTGTTGCGGCGCGCGCGCGCGATCCGCAGCGCCGCCCGGCCCGCCTGCATGCTGGTGCCGAGCCGGGTCGACCGGCGCACCGCCATCGGCCGGCGGATCCATGGCACGCTGGAGCGCTTCGGGCTCAGGGTCGGGCCGGCGATCCGGCAGCGCTCGGCGCATGCCGAGGCCTTCGACGCCGGCGCCTGGATCGGCGTGCACGCGCCGGGCTCGCCCGCGCATCGCGAGATCCGGGTGCTCAAGGACCGGATTCTGGAGCTGCTCGCCGAGACCCCGCAGACCGCGGCGGGCGCCTTCCCGCCGGTCCATGCCCTGCCCTACGACCGCCCGGCTGACCGCCTGACCGCCTGACCGCGGAGACGCGGGCAGGGCCGCCGGGGCGGCCGGCCCGGACGCGCGATCTCAGGGTCGGACGAGCGCGGCCTGCAGCAGCTCGGCGACGTGGAGCGCCTGGCGGCCGGTGCCGTCCTTGATCTGATGCCGGCAGCTGGTGCCGTCGGCGACCAGGACCACATCGGGGCCGGCCGCGCGCACCGCCGGCAGCAAAGAGAGCTCCGCCATCTGCAGCGACAGGGCGTGGTGGCTGGCCTCGTAGCCGAACGCGCCCGCCATGCCGCAGCAGCTGGACTCGATGGTCCTGACCTCGAGCTCCGGGACCAGCTTGAGGCAGCCCTCGATCGCGGCCATCGCGGCGAACGCCTTCTGATGGCAGTGGCCGTGCAGCAGCGCGCGCCGCCAGGGCAGCGGCTGCAGCCGGAGCTCGAGCCGGCCCGCGGCCTGCTCCGCCCACAGAAACTCCTCGAGCAGCAGGGCGCGCCCGGCCAGGGCGGCGGTCCCGGGGCCCGGCAGGAGGGCCTCGTACTCGTCGCGAAGCGTCAGCAGGCACGAGGGCTCGAGTCCGATCACCGGCAGGCCCCGCTCGACCAGGGGCCGTAACGCCGCGAGCGTGCGCCTCGCCTCGCGGCGCGCCTCCTCGATCAGGCCGGTGGCGAGAAAGGTCCGGCCGCAGCAGAGCGGCCGCGAGCCGTCGGTCGGGGGCGTTTGGACCCAATAGCCGGCGGCCGCCAGCACGGCCTCGGCCGCGCGCGCGATCCCGGGCTCGAACCAGGTCGTGAAGGTGTCGGCCAGGAGGACGACGTCGCGCCCGGTGCCCGCCTCGCCGTTTGCCGCCCTCGCCGCCCTCGCCGGGAAGGCATCGCCGGCGCGCGGCCGATAGGGCCGGCCGTGCCAGCGCGGCAGCGAGCGCCTGGCGCTGAACCCGAACAGGCGCTCGGAGAGCGCCGCCGCGCCCGGCAGCCGGTCGCGCAGGTGCAGCAGCGCGCGGGCGCGGCTCGCGTAAGGCGCATAGCGTGGGAGATAGGCGATCAGCCGGTCCTTGAGGTCGAGCCCGCGGCGCTGCCGCCGCTGGTGCAGGACCTCGATCTTCATGCGCGCCATGTCGACCCCGGTCGGGCATTCCCGCCGGCAGGCCTTGCAGCCGACGCAGAGGTCGAGGGTCGTCGTCATCTCGTCCGAGAAGAGCGCATCCGGCCCAAGCTGGCCCGAGAGCGCGAGGCGAAGGCTGTTGGCGCGACCGCGGGTCACGTCCTTCTCGTCGCGGGTGACCCGGTAGGACGGGCACATGACGCCCGGCTCGGCCTTGCGGCAGGCGCCGTTGTTGTTGCACATCTCGGCGGCGCCAAGGAAGCCGCCCCAGGCGGCCCAGTCGAGCCCGCCTGCGATCGGAAGTGGCGCATAGTCGGGACGAAAGCGTAGCAGAGTGCGGTCATCCATGCGCGGCGGGCGCACGATCTTGCCCGGATTGAGCACGGCCCCGGGGTCGAACGCGTCCTTGACCGCCTCGAACGCGCGCACCAGCCGCTCCCCGAACATCGCCGCGTGGAACTCCGAGCGCACCAGGCCGTCGCCGTGCTCGCCGGAGTGGCTGCCCTTATAGGCGCGGACCATGGCCATCGCCTCCTCGGCGATCTGGCGCATGGCGCGGACGTCCTGCTCCTGCTTGAGGTTGAGGATCGGGCGGACGTGCAGGCAGCCGACCGAGGCGTGGGCGTACCAGGTGCCGCTGGTGCCATGGCGGGCGAAGATCTCGGTCAGGCGCGCCGTGTAGTCGGCCAGATGCTCGAGCGGCACGGCGCAGTCCTCGATGAACGAGACCGGCTTGCCGGCGCTTTTCATCGACATGACGATGTTGAGCCCGGCGGTGCGCACCTCCCAGATCCGGGCCTGGGCGGCCGGCTCGATCGCCTCGACCACGCCGCCCGGCAGGCCGAGGTCGGCCATCAGCTCCTTGAGGCGGGCGAGATCCGCGAGCTGGCTCGCGAGCTCGTCGCCGGCGAACTCGACCAGCAGCAGCGCGTCCGGAGTGCCGCGCACGAAGCGGTCGATCAGCGGCCGGTAGGCCGGGATCTGGCGGCCGAGCTCGATGATCGAGCGGTCGACCAGCTCGACCGCCGACGGCCCGAGCCCGACGATCGCCTGGGCCGACGCCATCGCCTGGTAAAAGTTCGGAAAATGGCAGACGCCCAGGACCTTGTGCGCCGGCAGGGGCTGCAGCTTGAGCTTGAGCCTCTGGAACAGGGCGAGCGTGCCCTCGGAGCCGACCAGCAGACCGGCCATGTTGTGGCCGGCGGCGCCGACCCGGTCGAGGTTGTAGCCGCCGACCCGGCGCTGGACCTTGGGGAAGCCGGCGGCGATGGCGTCGGCCTCGCGCAGGGCCAGCGCCCGCAGGTCCTGGATCAGCTGCAGGTAGCGCTCGCTGCCGGCGACGCCCTCGAGATTGCCCGGCACCTCGGCGAACCGGACCGGCTCGCCGTCGGCCATGAGCGCATCGATCGCGAGCAGGTTGTCGACCATGATGCCGTAGCGGATCGAGCGCGCGCCGCAGGCGTTGTTGGCGGCCATGCCGCCCAGCGTCGCGCGCGAGCTGGTCGAGATGTCGACCGGGAAGAACAGGCCGTGCGGCCGCAGCTGTCGGTTCAGCCGGTCGAGCACGAGCCCGGGCTCGACCCACACCGTCCTGGCCTCGGCGTCCAGCTCGAGCATGCGGCCCAGATATTTGGAAAAATCGATCACCAGGCCGGCGCCGATGGTCTGGCCGGCCTGCGAGGTGCCGCCGCCGCGCGCCACGACCGAGACCCCCGCCTCGCGCGCGATCCCGAGCGCCGCCTGGACGTCGGCGTCGGTCTTGGGCAGCACCACGCCCACGGGCTCGATCTGGTAGATCGAGGCGTCGGTGCTGTAGCGGGCGCGATCGAACGCGGAGAAGCGGACCTCACCCTCGATCGCGCGCGCGAGCCGGGCGGCGAGGTCCGGTGCGCCGGGGTCGCGCCCGAGATCGGTCCGGATCAAGGGAGCGGCAGCCATGCCTGGTCCGGCTTGACTCGCTGCCAGCGGTACGATTTGGTTCCTCGGTCCCCCGGGGACGCAGGGAGGAGGCCGTGATCCAGGTCGGACCTGGCGACGAGCGCGGCGGGTCGAACCCGCGGGCGGTCGTGCTGGGCGTCGAACATCCGCGCGGCGTGGCCGTCGTCCGCTCGCTCGCCCGCGCCCGGGTCGCGATCGTTGCGGTCGATCACGTCAAGCGGCCGCAAGGATTTTATTCCCGCTATCCTGGCCGATCGCTCCGGGTCGGCGCCGATCCGGCGGACCAGCTCGCCCTGCTGGACCGATTGGGTCAGGAGGGCGGCGGGGTCCTGATCGCGACCAACGACCATTACCTGGTCCTGGTGGCGCAGAACTACGATCGACTGGCGCGCAGCTTCGTCCTGACGACGCCGCGCTGGCCGATCCTGGAAGCGATCATGGCCAGATCGCAGGCCTATGACATCGCGCGCAGCGTCCAGATCGCGGTCCCGGTGTCGTTCGAGATCGGCGGGGTCGAGGACCTGCGGCCCGTGATTGCCGGGCTCGACCTCGCCAACCGGCACTACCTGCTCAAGACCCGGGTCGACCGTGGCCACCCGGCGGATCTCGAGACCAGGCGGTACACGAAGGTCGCCGGTCCCGATGCCGGCGCGGTCGAGCGCAGCTGTCTCGAGATCTTCGGCCGATCCGGCGAGTTCCCGACCATCGAGGAGGTCGTGCCGGCCGAGGCCGACCGCTGCATCGGGGTCGCGATGGTCGTGGGCCATGATCACGAACCGGTGCTGTCCTACTGCGTCCGGCGGCTCAAGCTGTTCACCTATTCGCGCGGCGGCGGCTTTGTGCACCCGTACGAGCTCGGCGCCAATGTCTATTGTGAGAGCGTTCACGACGCCGAGGCAAGGGACGCTGCCACCCGGTTCGTCAGGGCGGCGCGCTACACCGGCCCGATCACGGTCGAGTTCCGGCGCAACTCGATCAACGGCCGTCTGACCTTCATCAAGGCGGACCCCCGGGTCGTGCGCGCGACCGCCCTGTCGACCGCGCTCGGGCTCGACGTGCCGCAGGCGCTCTACCGGGTCGCCCTCGGGCGGGCGGGCGCGCATCCCGACGGCTACCCCGATCATCGCGCATGGATCTGGCTGGTTCCGTACGTCCGGACCCTGTGGCGCAACCGCGGCAACCGGGCCGTGCGGCGCGAACTCATGAGCCTCGCGCGGAACTGCCCGAACGTCAGGGCGGAGGCCTATCTCGACTGGCGCGATCCGTTGCCGTTCGTGATGGAGGTGGCGCGCGCGAGCGCCACCGCCGCCCGCGACCGAGGCCGGAGCCTGGTCGGCCGGTGGCGGGTGCCGGCGACCGACGCGCCCTGAGCGATCCCTCGCCAGCCAGCCCGCCGGGGCCGTGGGCTGCGCGTCCAGCTTGTCCGCCATCCGACCGGGTGCATAATGCGCCACTGGCCGACCACGGAGTTGCGCATGACCACGAGCCATCGAAGCGGGCGGCATTTCCTGCAGATCCCGGGGCCGACCAACGTCCCCGACCGCATCCTGCGCGCGATCGACCGCCCGACGATCGACCATCGCGGGCCCGACTTCGTGCGCCTGGCGGGCGAGATCCTGGAAGGGATCAGGCCGATCTTCAAGACCGCCGGTCCGGTCGTGATCTACCCCGCCTCGGGCACCGGCGCCTGGGAGGCGGCCCTGGTCAACACGCTCTCGCCGGGCGACCTCGTGCTGATGGTCGAGACCGGGCACTTTGCGAGCCTCTGGTGCGCCATGGCCAGGCGGCTCGGGCTCGAGATCGAGCTGCTGCCGGGCGACTGGCGCCACGGGGTCGATCCGGAGCAGGTCGAGGCGACCCTCGCCGCGGACCGCGGGCAGCAGATCAAGGCGGTCTGCATCGTTCACAACGAGACCTCGACCGGGGTCACCTCGCGGGTCGCGGACGTGCGCCGCGCGCTCGACCGCGCTGGACATCCGGCCCTGTTCATGGTCGACACCATCTCCTCGCTCGCCTCGATCGACTATCGCCACGACGAGTGGCGGGTCGACGTCACGGTCGCGGGCTCCCAGAAGGGGCTGATGCTGCCGCCGGGCTTGAGCTTCAATGCGTTGAGCGAGAAGGCGCTGGCGGCCTCCAGGACGGCGCGGCTGCCGAGATCCTATTGGGAGTGGGAGCCGATGCTGGCGGCCAACGCCAAAGGCGTCTTCCCCTACACGCCGGCGACCAATCTGCTGTACGGCCTGCGCGAGGCGATCCTGATGCTCCAGGAGGAGGGGCTCGAGCGGGTGTTCGCGCGCCACGACCGGCATGCCGAGGCGACCCGGCGCGCGGTCCGCACCTGGGGCCTCGAGGTGCTCTGCCAGGACCCGCGCGAGTATTCGAGCTCGCTGACCGCGGTCCGGCTGCCGGACGGCCGGGACGCCGACGCGCTTCGCCGGCTGATCCTGGAGCGCTTCGATCTGGCGCTCGGCAACGGCCTCGGCCGGCTCGCGGGCCGGGTGTTCCGGATCGGCCATCTCGGCGATTTCAACGATCTGATGTTGGCCGGCACCCTGGCCGGCATCGAGATGGGCCTCAGGCTGGCCGGTTTCCCGGTCGGTGCGAGCGGCGTCGCCGAGGCGCTGGCCTCCCTCGCCGATGCTTCCAGCCAGCCCGCGCAGCGCGCGAGCGCCGCCTGAGCCCACCACCCTCGAGCCGCGCATGACGCCCGAGAGCGCCGGCCGGCTGCTCGACCTGCTGGCGGCGCGGACCGGGCTGGTCTGCGCGGTCGGCGCCGGCGGCAAGAAGTCGACCCTCTATCGTCTCGCGGAGGCGCACCGGCTGGCCGGCACGGCGCGCGTCGGCCTGACCTGCACGGTGACCATGGGGCCGCCGCCCCGGCGGCTGTTCGAGCACCGCCTGGTCGCTTTGCCGGAAGCGCTGGCGGCCGCGGTGCCGGGGCTCGCCGCACGCCACGCTCTGCTCGCCTATGCCCAGCCCTCGGCCAAGCCCGGCCGGGTCGGTGGGCTGCCGGTCGACCTGATCACGCGACTGCATGCCGAGGGCGGCTTCACGGTGACCCTGATCAAGGCGGACGGCGCCCGCATGCGCTGGATCAAGGCGCCGCATGAGGACGAGCCGGTGCTGCCGGAGGGCATGGCGACCCTCCTGCCGGTGGTCTCGGCCAGGGCGCTCGGCCGGCCCCTCGACCAGGCGATCGGCCATCGGATCGAGCGCGTGGCGGCGGTGACCGGCGCCATGGTCGGCGAGCCTTTGAGCCCGGTCCACCTCGCCCGCCTGCTGACCAGCGGGCAGGGCTCGCTGCAGCGGGCGGGCAGCGCGGTCGTGGTGCCGGTCGTCAACATGGTCGACGACCAGGCCGGGCTCGCCGGCGCGCGCGAGGTGGCCAGGCTGGCGCTGGCCGCCACCGACCGGTTCGAGCGGGTGGTGCTGACCTCGATGATCGCCGCCGACCCGCTGGTCGAGGTGATCACGCGCTGAGCGGCACGGCAACGCCGAGGTTGCAATTGCGTTCTACTTATAGTCGAATAGCCGTGGATGAACTTCTATCGGAATTGTCGTTGCCCTTCGATCCACGACGCCACCTCACGCTGGTCCGCAGCAACGTTGCCGGGCCGAGCCACTCCCGCCGCCTGCTGCAGCGCGCGTTGCCGGACAGCTGGCGCTTCGCCCAGCAGATGGCGGTCGATCTGGCGCGTCAGGTCGAGTATCTGGCCTGGGTCGGCCGGGCCGAGACCTTCGATACCTACTTCCTCCGCCAGGCCGAGGCCATGCTGCGCCCGAAAGGGCTGACCGAGCTGATCAGCGGCCCGGTGCGGGCCGAGGGCGACCCTTCGCCGGCGTCCGAGATCGAGGAGCGGGCGGCCCGCTTTGCCGGCTGGAGCCGGGCGATCGTCACCGCGGTGCTGCTCGATCTGGCGGAGCCGCTCGAGATCAGCAACCCGCATCAGGCGCTGACCTATCTGATCACCTGCGACCTGCGCCTTGCCAAGGCGGCCGCGCTCTGGACCGCCGACCATGGCATGGCGTCGGTCGAGCAGGCGTTGCGCGAGATGCCGGGGCATGCGCTGGTGCTGCTCGCGGCCAGCCCCAACGACACCGCGGAGCGGTTCATGGCCCGGGACGCGTTCTGGGCGGCGGTGACGAAGCGGACCTGAGCGGCGATCGAGCCCGCCGGCGCCGGCCGGGCATTCGCCAACGCCTCGTAGTGCGCCAGCCCGACATTGTCGCGAGCACCCCGAGGCGATAAGAGACGACGATGCGGGATCGGGTGGGCCAACCGGGGAGGCGGAGGTGGCCGGCGCGCGCTACGTCCTGGCGATCGATCAGGGCACGACCAGCAGCCGGGCGATGGTGTTCGACCGCTCCGGCCGGCCGTGCGCGACCTGTCAGCACGAGCTCGCTCAGCACTATCCAAAGCCCGGCTGGGTCGAGCACGATCCCGAGCAGATCTGGCGCGATACGCTCGCCGCCGGCCGGAGCGCGCTCGAGCGGGCGGGCCTGACGGCTGTCGAGATCGCGGCGATCGGGATCACCAACCAGCGCGAGACCGCGGTCCTGTGGGAGCGGGCGAGCGGGCGGCCGGTCCATGCCGCGATCGTCTGGCAGGACCGGCGGACCGCCGCGCGCTGCCGCGAGCTGCGGGCGGCCGGCCACGATCCGCTGGTCCAGGCGCGCACGGGCCTGCTGATCGATCCGTACTTCTCGGCGACCAAGCTCGCCTGGCTGCTCGACGAGGTCGCGGGCGCCCGCACTGCGGCCGAACGCGGCGAGCTCGCCTTCGGCACGATCGACAGCTTCCTGCTCTGGCGCCTGACCGGCGGCCGGGTGCACGCGACCGATGCGACCAACGCGTCGCGGACCATGCTCTACGACATCCACCGGCAGGATTGGGACGAGGACCTGCTCCGCCTGCTCGACATCCCGCGCTCGCTGTTGCCCGAGGTCAGGGACTGCAGCACGCTGTTCGGCAGCACGCGAAAGGACCTGTTCGGCGCGCCGCTGCCGATCACCGGGATCGCCGGCGACCAGCAGGCGGCGACCGTCGGCCAGGCCTGTTTCACGCCTGGCATGCTGAAGAGCACCTACGGCACCGGCTGCTTTGCCCTGCTCAACACCGGCGAGGTGGCGGTCGTGTCCAACAACCGCCTGCTCACGACCATCGCGTATCGCCTGGGGGGACGGGCCACCTACGCGCTGGAAGGCAGCATCTTCGTCGCCGGCGCGGCGGTGCAGTGGCTGCGCGACGGCCTGAAGCTGATCGGCTACGCCGGCGAGACCGAGGCGCTCGCGGCCGGACTCGAGGGCACCGGCGGGGTTTATCTCGTGCCCGCCTTCGTCGGGCTGGGCGCGCCGCACTGGGATCCCGATGCGCGCGGCGCGATCTTCGGCCTGACGCGGGATGCCGGCATCCCGCAGATCGTGCGCGCGGCGCTCGAATCGGTCGGCTACCAGACCCAGGACCTGCTGGCGGCGATGAGCGCCGACCTCGGCGCTGAGGCCGACGGTGCGGTGCGGGTCGACGGCGGCATGGTCGCCAACGACTGGCTCTGCCAGTTCCTGGCCGACATCCTGGACCGGCCGGTCGAGCGCCCGGCGGTGACCGAGACCACGGCCCTGGGTGCCGCCTGCCTTGCCGGGCTCGCGGTCGGGCTCTATCCCTCGCTCGACGCGATCGCCGGCGCCTGGCGTCTGGAGCGGCGCTTCGAGCCCAGGATGAGCTCGTCCGAGCGCCAGCGCCTCTATGCCGGCTGGCAGGACGCGGTCCGCCGCACCCGCAGCACCGTATGAGATAGGGCCCTGAATCATGACGCAGACCTCGGACCAAAGTCGGAACGAGCCGCTACGGGTCGCGCTTGGCGGCTTCGGCGCGATCGGCGGCGTGGTCGCGCGCCGGCTCGATCAGGGGCTGCGCGGGCTGCGCCTGGTCGCGGTCAGCGCGCGGGACGTCGCGAGAGCCGAGGCGAAGATGGCGGGCTTCGCCCAGCCGGTGCCGGTGGTCGCCCTCGAGGCGCTGGCCGAGCTGGCCGAGATCGTGATCGAATGCGCGCCGCCGACGGTTTTCCGGCAGGTCGCCGAGCCGGCGATCCGGGCCGGCCGGATTTTTTTTGCGGTCAGCGCCGGCCAGCTGTTGGAGCAGGACGACCTGATCGAGCTGGCGCGCGCGAGCGGTGCCCGGATCATCGTCCCGACCGGCGGGCTGCTCGGCCTCGATGCGGTCCGTGCCGCCGCCCTGGGCGAGATCCGGAGCGTCCGGATGATCACTCGGAAGCCACCGGGCGGGCTCGAGGGGGCGCCCTATCTCGCCGAGCGTGGCATCGCGCTCGATCGCCTCGATGCGCCGCACAAGCTGTTTGAGGGCAGCGCCCGCGACGGTGCCCGCGGCTTTCCGGCCAACGTCAACGTCGCCGCCGCGCTCAGCCTGGCCGGCATCGGCCCCGATCGGACCCGGCTCGAGATCTGGGCCGATCCCAGGCTTCAGCGCAACGTCCACCGGATCCTGGTGGAGGCGGACAGCGCCCGCTTCGAGATGCAGATCGAAAACATCCCGACCGCGGAGAACCCGCGCACCGGCAAGATCACGCCGCTGAGTGTGATCACCGCGCTGCAAAGTCTGACCGCGACCCTCCGGATCGGCAGCTGAGGAGACCGCTGATGCCCACCTTCACCACCCGGCCCGAGATTCTCGGCACCTTCGGCGTCGTCACCTCGACCCATTGGCTGGCTTCCGCCACCGGCATGGCGATCCTCGAGAAGGGCGGCAACGCCTTCGATGCCGCGGTCGCCGCGGGCTTCGCGCTGCAGGTGGTCGAGCCGCATCTGAACGGCCCGGGCGGCGACCTGCCGATCCTCCTCTACAGCGCCGCGCGCGACGAGCTGCAGGTGATCTGCGGCCAGGGCACGGCCCCGGCGGCCGCGACCATCGAGGCTTACCGCGGGCTCGGGCTCGACCTCGTGCCCGGCACCGGGCTGCTCGCCGCGACCGTGCCCGGCGCCTTCGACGCCTGGCTCCTGATGCTCCGCGACCACGGCACGCTGCCGCTTCGGGACGTGCTGGCGCCGGCGATCGCCTTCGCCCGCGAGGGCTATCCGCTGGTGCCGCTGATCAGCGCCACGATCGAGCGCGTGCGCGAGCTGTTCCTCGCCGAATGGCCGAGCTCGGCGGCGGTCTACCTGCCCGGCGGCGACGTGCCGGAGCCGGGCACGCTGTTCCGCAACCCCACGCTCGCTGCCGCCTATCGGCGCGTCCTCGAAGAGGCGGAGAGCGCGGGGGGCGAGCGCGAGGCGCAGATCGAGGCGGCGCGCCGGGCGTGGTACCAGGGCTTCGTCGCCGAGGCGATCGACCGCTTCTGCCGCAGCCACGAGGTCATGGACAGCTCCGGCCGCCGCCACCGGGGCCTGCTCACCGGCGCCGATCTCGCCGGCTGGCAGGCGACCGTCGAGGCGCCGCTCCGCTACGACTATCGGGGCTACACGCTCCTCAAGGCCGGGCCCTGGAGCCAGGCGCCGGTGGCGCTCCAGCAGCTGGCGCTGCTCGCAGGCTTTGATCTCTCCGGGCTGAGCGCGGAGGATCCCGAGTTCGTCCACACGGCGGTCGAATGCGCCAAGCTCGCGTTCGCCGATCGCGAGGCCTTCTATGGCGATCCCGCCTTCGTCGAGGTGCCGATGGCCGAGCTGCTGTCGGAGCGCTACAACGCCGGCCGCCGCCAGCTGGTCGGCGAGCGCGCCTCGCTCGAGCTGCGCCCGGGCCGGATCGAGGGCTACGGCGGCGCCGTCGCGTTGCGCGCGCGGACCGACGCGGCCGACATCGCCCATGCCGGCGCTCACGGCATCGGCGAGCCGACCGTCGCCCGGGTCGACGAGCCGGCGCTCGCCGGGCGCGGCGACACCTGCCACCTCGACGTCATCGACCGCCACGGCAACATGGTCTCGGCGACCCCGTCCGGCGGCTGGCTGCAGAGCTCGCCCGTGATCCCGGAGCTCGGCTTCTGCCTCGGCACCCGCGGCCAGATGTTCTGGCTGGAGGAGGGCCGGCCGGCCAGCCTCGCGCCCGGCAAGCGGCCGCGGACCACGCTCTCGCCCGCGCTCGCGCTGCGCGACGGCGAGCCCTGGCTGGCGTTCGGCACGCCCGGCGGCGACCAGCAGGACCAGTGGTCGCTGCACGTGTTCCTGCGCCACGTCCACTTCGGCATGAACCTGCAGGAGGCGATCGACGCGCCGGCGTTCCACACCGAGCACGCGCCGAGCTCCTTCTATCCGCGCGAGGGCCGGCCGGGCCACGTGGCGCTCGAGGGCCGCTTCCCGCGCGCGACCGTCGAGGCGCTGCAGCGGCGCGGGCATCAGGTCGAGGTCCGGGACGACTGGTCGCTCGGGCGGGTGACCGCGGCCGCCAGGGACGGCCGGCTGCTCAAGGCCGCGGCCAACCCGCGGCACATGCAGAACTATGCGATCGGCCGCTGAGCCGTTGCCCGGCCTCGACCGGCGGTGCGGGCGGGGGTAGATTCGCGAGCGGCGCGGGGCGGTGTCCCCGCGACCGCTGAAGGATCGATGGATGCCCGACTCCGCGCTGCCGCCCGAGCGGGCGGCGCTCGAGGCAGCCAATGCGCGGCTCGAGCGCCGGGTCGCCGAACTCCACGCCGAGCTTAAGGCCGCGCGCGCGGCCGCGGTCGCCGCCGAGCGGGGCGCCAGCGCCAGCCACGAGCAGTTCCTGGCGGCCGCCGAGAGCCTGATGGACGGGCTCGCGATCTATGACGCCGACGATCGCCTCGTCTATCACAACAGCCGCTACCCGGAGCACGCGCCGCCGGGACTTCGGGCCGGGCTCCGGATCGGCGCCCGCTTCGAGGACATGGTGCGGGCGGCCGCGGCCGACGGCGGCATGTACCATCCGGACATGGGCGCAGACTTCGTCGCCCGCCGGCTCACCGATCGTGCCGCCCCGACCCAGGACCAGGAGTTCCGGATCGCCGACGGCCGCTGGGTGCGGGTGCGCGAGAGTGCCTTGCCGAGCGGCGGCCGGGTGCTGCTGACCAGCGACATCACCGAGCGCAAGCAGGCGCAGGCCGAGCTCGAGGAGCGCGAGCAGCTGCTGCGCCGGATCGCCGACGCCATCCCCTTGCCGATCGTGATCACGCGTATCAACCAGCCCGAGGTCCTGTTCGTCAATGAGCTGGCGAGCATCACCTTCGGGCTGCAGCTCGGGCCGCAGCCGGACGCCATCCGCGACGCCTACGTCGATCCGGCGGATCGCCGGCTGCTGGTCGAGCGGCTCTGCTCCGAGGGGCGGGTCGACGGCCTGGAGGTGCGCCTGCGGCGCACCGACGGCACCCCCATGTGGGCGCTGCTCTCGGCGCGCGGGATCGTGATCGGCGGCCAGCTCGCGATGCTGACCACGGTCACCGACGTCAGCGAGCGCAAGGCGCAGCAGATCGAGCTCGAGGAAGGCGAGCACCGCCTGCGGGCGATCGCCGAGGGCGTGCCGCTCAGCGTCGCGATCGCGCGCATCGATCCGCCGTGCATCCTGTTCGCCAACGCCCGCGCCGAGGAAACCTTCGGGCTGCGCGCCGGGCTCGAGGGCGAGGCGGTGCGCGCGGTCTACGTCCGCCCGGCCGATCGCGCGACCCTGATCGAGCGGCTGGCGGTCGAGGGCCGGGTCGATGGCTTCGAGGTCGAGCTGAAGCGGGTCGACGGCCGTTCGATGTGGGCGCTGGTGTCGGGGCGGACGGTGACCTTCGGCGGCCAGCCGGCGGTGCTGACCGCGGTCACCGACATCAGCGAGCGCAAGGCGATCGAGGAGGCGTTGCGGGCGAGCGAGGCGCGGCTCGCGGCGTTCATGGACAACGCTCCGGTGGGGATGTTCTTCAAGGACCTCGAGGGCCGCTACGTTCTTGCCAATCCGGAGATGAGCAAGGTCTTTGCGCGTCCCGCCGAGGGCATGCTGGGCCTGACCGCCTTCGATATCGAGACGGAGCACGATCCCGAGCTGATCGCCGAGCGCGACCGGACCGTGCTCGAGACCGGCCGCGCCCAGGTCATCGAGGAGTACACCACCGGTCTCGATGCCTACAGCTGGAGCCTGGTCATCCGCTTTCCGATCCGCGACGGCGGTGACCGGATCACCCACATCGGCGGCTTCGACGTCGACATCACCCCGCTCAAGGAGACCGAGCAGCGCCTCCGGGCCAGCGAGCAGCGGTTCCGGGCGCTCGTCGAGGCGCATCCGGTGCCGCTGTTCATCACCGACCTGGATACCGGCCGCGTGATCTTCGCGAGCCCGCCCTGCGCCGAGCTCCTGGAGATCCCGCTGCCGGAGCTGCTCGACGGCACGACGTTGCGCATCTACGCCGAGCCGGGCGACCGGGCGCGCCTGGCCGACCAGCTCAAGCGCGAGGGCTTCCTGAACGGCGCCGAGGTCCGCCTGCGCCGGCCCGACGGCTCCGAGTTCTGGGCAGCCTACACCTCGAAGATGATGGTCTTCGAGGGCAACGAGGCGGTCGTCACCGCGCTCGTCGATCTCACCGACGCGAAGCGGATCCAGGCCGAGCTCGAGCGCCAGCGCCAGATCCTGCACCAGAACGAGAAGATCAGCGCGCTGGGCTCGCTGCTGGCCGGGGTCGCGCACGAGCTGAACAACCCGCTCTCGGTCGTCGTCGGGCACGCCGGCCTGCTGGACGAGCTGGCGCCGGACGAGCCGACCCGCGAGCGCGCGGTCAAGATCCGGACGGCCGCGGACCGCTGCGCGCGGATCGTCCGAACCTTCCTCGCGATGGCCCGCAGCCAGCCCAGGCAGCGCGGCCCGGTGCAGCTCAATGCCACGATCGAGGCGGCGCTCGAGATCGTGGCCTATGGTCTGCGCACCGCCGACATCGAGGTCGTCCGGGAGCTCGACCCGGATCTGCCGATGGTCTGGGGCGACGGCGATCAGCTGCATCAGGTGTTCGCGAACCTGTTCGTCAACGCCCAGCAGGCGCTGCAGGGGATCGCCGGACCGCGCTGGCTGCGGGTCACCACGAGCCATGACGCGCGGCGGGTGAGCGTCGAGGTCGCGGACAACGGGCCGGGCATCCCGGCCGAGATCGCACCGCGGATCTTCGACCCGTTCTTCACCACCAAGCCGCGGGGCGTCGGCACCGGGATCGGTCTCTCGGTCTGCCACGGCATCGTCGGCGCCCACGACGGCGAGATCAGGCTCGTGAGCCAGCCGGGCGGCGGCGCCCGCTTCGTCGTGCGCCTGCCCCGCTCCGAGGGCGACCTGCGGCCGGTCGCCGCCGGGGAGGTGGCGGGGGGCGCGAAGCGCTGCGGCCGGATCCTGGTGGTCGATGACGAGCCGGACATCGCGCAGCTGCTGGCCGACGTCCTGGAGCGCGATGGCCATCAGGTCGCGTGCGCGCGCAGCGGCCGCGAGGCGCTGGCGCGGCTCGCCGGGGGCGCGGTCGATCTGATCATCAGCGACCTGCGCATGCCGGACATGGACGGCCCTTCGCTCTACCGCGCCCTCGCCAGCGCCCGGCCCGAGCTCGCGGCGCGCATGGTGTTCGTCACCGGCGACACGCTGGCCGCCGACCTCACGGGCTTCCTCGGCGAAATCGGCGCGCGGGTGCTCGAAAAGCCGCTCGAGCCCGCCGAGCTCAGCCGACGGGTCCAGGCGCTGCTGGCCGAGAGCTAGCCGCGGATCAGGCCTGCTGCCGCGCCGAGGCTGGACGACCACCCGAATCGGCTGGTCTGGCACCGAAATTGCGTTAATCTGCAGGGCACGGCCCGGGGCGGCAGGGAATGCAGCAGACGCAGACGCAGGATCAGGTGCGCTGGGAAGCCTACGATCCCGACGGCTTCTATTGCGAGATGCTGGGCCGCGACCAGGGCGCCGAGCCGGGGATCGCCCTGATCCGCGACCGGATCGGGCGCATGAGCATGGCCGAGCTGCGCCGTCGCGCCGAGCTCGCCGAGCGCGAGCTGTTCAACCTCGGGATCACCTTCACCGTCTACTCCGAACGCGACGCGATCGACCGCATCCTGCCGTTCGACGTCATCCCGCGCGTGCTCACCGCCGCCGACTGGCGCACGATCGAGACCGGCGTCAAGCAGCGGGTCGCGGCGATCAACCGCTTCCTCGCCGACGTCTATCACGACCAGAAGATCCTGAAGGACGGCGTCGTGCCGGCCGATCTGGTGCTTGGCAACCCCAACTACCGGCGCCAGATGATCGGCCTCGACCTGCCGCACGACTGCTACGTCCAGATCTGCGGCATCGACATCGTGCGCGACCAGGACGGCCGGTTCCTGGTGCTCGAGGACAACGCGCGCACGCCGTCCGGCGTCTCCTACGTGATCGAGAACCGCTACCTGATGCTGCGCAGCTTTGCCGATCTGCTCGCGGGCCTGCGCCTGCGCAAGGTCGACGGCTACGGGCCCAAGCTGAACGAGGCGTTGTGGGCGATCGCACCCAAAGGCGTCGCCGAGCCGCAGATCGTGCTGTTGTCGCCCGGGGTCTTCAACTCCGCCTATTTCGAGCACGTGTTCCTGGCCCGCGAGCTCGGCGTCGCCCTGGTCGAGGGTCGCGATTTGATCGTCGAGGACGACGGTCGCGTGTTCATGAAGACCACCGCGGGCCTGGCGCCGGTCGACGTGATCTACCGCCGGATCGACGACGATTTTCTGGATCCGGAGGCGTTCCGCCCCGACAGCCTGCTGGGGGTGCCGGGGCTGATGCGCGCCTATCGCGCCGGCAAGGTCGCGCTCGCCAACGCGATCGGCACCGGCGTCGCCGACGACAAGGCGATCTACGCCTACATGCCGCGGATCATCCGGTACTACCTCGGCGAGGAAGCGATCCTGGCCAACGTCGACACCCACATCTGCCGCGAGCCCGCGGGCTTGCGCTACACCCTCGATCACCTGGCCGAGCTGGTGGTCAAGCCGGTCGGCGAGTTCGGCGGCTACGGCATCACGGTCGGGCCGCGCGCCTCGCGCGCCGAGCTCGAGGTCTGCCGCGCGCGGCTCGAGGCCGAGCCCGCCAACTACATCAGCCAGCCGATGATCGGGCTCTCGGTCGCCCCGACGCTCACGCCGTCGGGGATCGCGCCGCGCCACGTCGACCTCAGGCCGTTCGCGGTCACCGGCACCGATACCTGGGTGCTGCCGGGCGGCCTGACCCGGGTCGCGCTCCGCGAGGGCTCGCTGATCGTCAACTCCTCGCAGGGCGGGGGCTCGAAGGATACCTGGGTCCTTGGATAGCCTGCTCGCCCGCTTCGCCGAGAACAGCTTCTGGATGGCCCGCTACATGGAGCGGGTCGAAAACCTCGCCCGCATCCTCGACGTCAACGAGACCTTCGCCCAGAACAGCGACGGCGTGAAGGAGTGGCTGCCGATCGTCCAGCTGTATTACGACGCCGAGCGCTTCTTCGAAGACCATGAAGCGGCGACCGCCGACGCCGTGCTGCACTTCTACGTGCTCGACCGCGGCAATCCGACCTCGATCGCCGCGACCGTCCAGATGGCGCGCGAGAACGCCCGCTCGCTGCGGCACGTGATCAGCACCGAGACCTGGACCCATCTCAACGTCTTCTACAACCGCCTGCTCGAGCTGCGCCAGGCCGACCTCGAGCTGTCCAACCTGTCGCGGGTCTGCGCCCGGATCAAGGAGGACTGCCAGCTGCACACCGGGATCATGGAGGGCACCGGCTATCGCACCCAGAGCTGGTACGCCTACCAGATCGGCAAGCAGATCGAGCGCATGGATCAGGCCACGCGCCTGCTCGACATCAACTACCACCGCCTGCTGCCGGCGGTCGACGAGGCGGGCTCGCCGATCGACGCCAGCCAGTGGAACGCGCTGCTCCGCTCGGTCGCCGGCTACCACGCCTTCCGCCGGGTCCATCCGCGCGGGATGCAGCCGGCCAAGGTCGCCGAGTTCCTGCTGTTCGACCTGGCATTTCCGCGCTCGGTCGCGCTCTGCATCCGCGCGATCGACGAACTGGCCCTGGCCTTCGCCGCCCGGATCGGCCAGGACGACCCGCCCTGGGCGATGGGGGCGCTCGCGACCCTGCGCGCGGTCGCCCGCGACACCACGATCGAGGACGTGATGGCGACCGGCCTGCACGAGTTTCTGGACCAGATCCAGCGCCACCTGATCGTCTTCACCGACGAGCTCGGCGATGGCCTGTTCGGCCACCGCTACTAGATCCGCCGAACCCCGTGTCGCAGCGCCTCAGCATCCGCCACACGACGGTCTACCGCTACCGCCGCCCGGTGACCTTCAACGAGCATCGCGCCATGTTCCGGCCGCGCGACAGCCACGACCTGCGGGTCCTGAACGCCCAGCTGGTGCTGAGCCCGCCCGGCGAGGTGCGCTGGATCCACGACGTCTTCTCGAACTCGATCACGCTGATCACCTTCGCGGAGCCCTCGACCGAGCTGCGTTTCGAGAGCCTGGTCGAGATCGAGCACTATGGCCTGAGCGATCCCGAGAAGATGCTGCGCGAGTATGCCACCAGCTATCCGTTCCGCTACGACAACGATCAGATCGTCGACCTGCTGCCGACCGTGCAGGGCCATTATCCCGACCCGGGCGGCGCGGTCGCGGCCTGGGCGCGCCAGTTCCTCGATGCCGGCGAGACCACCAACACCGAGGCGCTGCTGGTCCGGATCACGCGCGCGATCCAACGGCAGTTCCGCTATGAGGAGCGGGTCATGCGCGGGACCCAGACGCCGACCGAGACGCTCCGGCTCGGCAGCGGCACCTGCCGCGATTTCGCGCTGTTCATGATCGAGGCGGTGCGCTCGCTCGGCCTCGCGGCCCGCTTCGTGTCCGGCTACCTGTACGATCCGGCGCTCGATGGCGCCGGTCCCGGCCTGTCCGGGGCGGGCTCGACCCACGCCTGGGTCCAGATCTACCTGCCGGGCGCCGGCTGGGTCGAGTTCGATCCGACCAACGGCCTGGTCGGCGGCCCCAACCTGATCCGGGTCGGCGTCGCGCGCGATCCCCGCCAGGCGATCCCGATCGAGGGCAGCTACAACGGCGCCGCCTCGGACTTCCTCGACATGCAGGTCGAGGTCACGGTCACCGCGGGTGAGCTGCGCTGACCTCGCGTCCCGCCGATGCCCGCCGCGCGTGGCCCCTTGGCAGCCTCGGGAACCACGGCTTCGAGGGCCGGTCGTGAAAGGCGTTCAGCCTGACACGGCTCTCACTGATCTCAGAGCAGCTTCACGAGCGCCGCCACCAGGGCGATCGCCGCGGCCATCATGGTGCCGAGGCGAACCGTCATGCGGTGCTCCGAATCCTTGATCTCAGCTCTTAGCCTCGCCTCGAGTTCCTTCATCTCGGCGCGCAGGTTGGTGGCCAACTCTCCGATCTCCGCGCGCAGATTGGTGGCCAACTCTCCGATCTCGGCGCGCAGGTTGGTATCGACCTCGCGAATCTCGGCACGGAGGTTGGTCGCCAACTCTCCGATCTCGGCGCGCAGGTTGGTGTCGAATTCCCGAATTTCGGCACGCAGCGCGGCGGTCGCCTCGCCCAGATCGCGCTGCGTGAGCATGTCCTGGCCCAGGCTTTCGGCCAGCGCGGCGGCAGTGTCCTGCGCCTGCCGGGAGGGAAAGCCCGCCGCCTCCAACTTGCGCGCCAGCGCCAGCGTATCGAAGAGAACGGTTGCCATCTCCTGGATATGCCGACGGCGAACCTTGGGCGCAAGCGGGCGCCGTCTTCAGACGTTCAGGTAGTTCAGGGCGAGGCCGGGACGGGGCCAGGGAAGGGCGACCAGGCGGCCGGAGCCGGAGAGGGTGACGTAGGCGGTCCTGAGGTCCTGGCCGCCGAAGCAGATGTTGGTCGTGTGCATGTCCGGCATCGGGACGTGCTCGATCGAGCGGCCGTCGGGCGAGATGATTGTGATGCCGCCGTGGGCGAGCGTCGCGACGCAGATGTTGCCGCCCGCCTCCACGGCCAGCGAGTCGAAGCGCTGGTAGGCGCCGCCCGGCTGGGCGACCAGGCGGCCGCCGTGGGGCGAGGGCCAGGGCTGGCGCGCGAGCACGCCGGGCTCGACGATGTCGAACGCCCAGAGCCGCGCGGCCTCGGTCTCGGCAACATAGAGCGTGTTGCCGTCGGGCGACAGGCCGATGCCGTTCGGGGTCACCATCGGGAACGCGACCTCGCGGATCAGCGAGCCGTCCGCCTTGGCATAGAAGACAGCACCATAGTCCAGGTCGCGCTGGCGCCGTTTGCCGAGGTCGGTGAAGTAGAAGCCGCCCTGCGCGTCGAACACGATGTCGTTGGGCCCGCGCAGCTGGACCTCGGGCGTGCCCCGGTAGAGCACCTCGACCGCTCCGGTCGCGAGGTCGATCCGCTCGATCCGGCCGCCCGAATAGTCCCAGGCCTGGACGACCGGCCGCAGGCCATGCTCGGTCTGGACGAACTCGAAGCCGCCGTTGTTGCAGATGTAGCACTTGCCGTCGGGGCCGAGCGCGGCGCCGTTCGGGCCGCCGCCCGGGGTCGCGACCACCTCCTTGCGGCCATCGGGCAGGACGCGCGTCAGGCAACGACGCTCGATCTCGACCACCAGCAGCGAGCCGTCCGGCATCGCCACCGGCCCCTCGGGAAACCGCAACCCGGTCGTGATCTCGCGCAGCTCGGCCATGTCGCCCCTCCCCGTTCTTACCGCCGCCGCTTTCGTGTTTCCGAACCGGCAAAGCTATCAGCGACGGTCGCCAAGGGAAAGCGGCGCGGGCACCTTAACGGAGGCCTAAGGCCAAACCGGCACATTGCTGAT
>CAVWPO010000006.1:0-269136 GCA_963756905.1 uncultured Alphaproteobacteria bacterium | reverse complement strand
AGCCGCCCTGGCGCCAGCGCTTGCGCAGGCGGGCGTTGATCAGGGAGGCCTCGAAGCGCGGGTTGCTGCCGATCAGGAGGCACAGGTCGGCCTGCTCGATGCCGGCGATCGTGGTGTTGAAGAGATAGCCGCAGCGCGCCCGGGGATCGAGCCTGGCGCCGCTCTGGCGGCAGTCGAGGTGCGGCGATTCCAGCGCGGTCATGAGGTCCTTGAGGACGACCATCGCCTCGCAGTCGACGAGGTCGCCCACGATCGCCCCGATCTGGTCGCCGCCGCATGCCCTCGAGGCGCTCGCGGATGGCGCCGAAGGCCTCGCGCCAGGTCGCGGGCTGCAGCTTGCCGTCGCGCCTGACCATCGGCACGTCGAGCCGGCGCTTCTTGAGGCCGTCATAGGCAAAGCGGGTCTTGTCGGAGATCCACTCCTCGTTGATGTCCTCGTGCAGGCGCGGCACGATCCGCATGACCTCGGGGCCGCGCGCGTCGACCCGGATGTTGCAGCCGACCGCGTCCAGCACGTCGATCGATTCGGTCTTGCGCAATTCCCACGAGCGGGCCCGGTATTCGTAGGGCTTGGAGTTGAGCGCGCCGACCGGGCAGATGTCGATGGTGTTGCCCTGCAGCTCGGACATGACCGCGCGCTCGATCCAGGTGCCGATCTCCATGTGCTCGCCGCGGCCGGTCGCCCCCAGCTCCTCGAGGCCGGCGACTTCGGTCAGGAAGCGGATGCAGCGCGTGCAATGGATGCAGCGGGTCATGTGGGTCGAGATCAGGGGCCCGAGCTCCTTGTCGGTGACGGTCCGCTTGTTCTCCTTGAAGCGCGAATGGTCGGGTCCGTAGAAGAGCGTCAGGTCCTGCAGATCGCACTCGCCGCCCTGATCGCAGATCGGGCAGTCGAGCGGGTGGTTGATCAGCAGCATCTCGAGCACGCCCTTGCGGGCCTTGTGGACCAGCGCGGTGTCGGTCTTGATCACCATGCCCTCGCCCGCCGGCATGGCGCAGGACGCGATCGGCTTTGGCGATTTCTCCATCTCCACCAGGCACATGCGGCAGTTGCCGGCGATGTTGAGCCGCGGATGGAAGCAGAACACCGGGATCTCGCGGCCGGCCGCCTCGCAGGCCTGCAGCACGGTCGAGCCGGGCGGAACCTCGACCTCCAGGCCGTCGACGGTCAGTTTCGGCATCGTTTTTCCTGCGTCCGGTGCGCGGCGAGCCATCAGGGTTGGCCGCCGCCCCGCTCGCGCCGCAGCGCTTCGAACTGCTGCATGATGTCGTATGCTACTGGGCGCCACGCTCCTCGAGCACCGTCAGGCGCTGCTCGATGCCGCTCAGCTGCTCGACCGTCAGGCGACTTAGAGGAGGCGCTCGCCGAGTGGAACTGCAGCCAGGACCCCGAGGTTCAAGGCCGCGAGCGTCGCCAGCGTGCCGGTCAGCGCCCAGAAACGCGGCAGCTGGCTCGCCACCGACTTGGCCGCCTCGGCCGCGGCTTCATCCGATGCACCGGCTTCCTTGAGCGCCTTGTAGAGGTCCATGTTACCGATGGCCATGCTCAGACATCCAGCGGGCGGCATGCCCGGCATCTCGTGAGCGGACCGCGACGGCATCATCGTCCTACGCCGCCTGCGCCGCGCGCCGGCCGGCTGGTAGTCCTTGATCCGGCGCTCGAGCTCGGGCCGGAAATGGCGGATCAGGCCCTGCACCGGCCAGGCGGCGGCATCGCCGAGCGCGCAGATGGTGTGGCCCTCGATCTCCTTGGTCACGTCCTGCAAGAGGTCGATCTCGTTGAGCTCGGCGCGGCCCTCGCCGATCCGGATCAGCATCCGCCAGAGCCAGCCGGTGCCCTCGCGGCAGGGCGTGCACTGGCCGCAGGACTCGTGCATGTAGAATTTCGACAGCCTTGCGATCGCGGCCACGATGTCGGTCGACTTGTCCATCACGATCACGGCCGCGGTGCCGAGCCCGCTCTGGACGTCGCGGAGCGCATCGAAGTCCATCAGCACGTCCGCGCAGACCGACTTCGGGATCAGGGGCACCGAGGCGCCGCCCGGGATCACCGCGAGCAGGTTGTTCCAGCCGCCGCGCACCCCGCCCGCGTGCTTGTCGATCAGCTCGCGCAAGGGGATGCTCATCTCCTCCTCGACCGTGCACGGCTGGTTCACGTGGCCCGAGATGCAGTAGATCTTGGTGCCGGTGTTGTTGGGCCGGCCGAAGCCCGCGAACCAGGCGGCGCCGCGCCGCAGGATGGTCGGGATGACCGCCAGCGTCTCGACGTTGCTGACCGTGCTCGGCCGGCCGTAGAGGCCGACCGCGGCCGGGAACGGCGGCTTGAGGCGCGGCTGGCCCTTCTTGCCCTCGAGGCTCTCGAGCAGCCCGGTCTCCTCGCCGCAGATGTAGGCGCCGGCCCCCCGGTGCAGGTAGATCTCGTAGTCGTAGCCCGAGCCGCAGGCGTCCTTGCCGATCAGACCTTCGGCGTAGGCCTCGTCGATCGCGGCCTGGAGGACGTTCGCCTCGTAGATGTACTCGCCGCGGATATAGATGTAGCAGGCGGTCGCCCCCATGCCGACGCCCGCGATCAGGCAGCCCTCGACCAGCTTGTGCGGATCGTGGCGCATGATCTCCCGGTCCTTGCAGGTGCCGGGCTCGCTCTCGTCGGCGTTGACCACCAGATAGGCCGGGCCGCCGTCCGACTTCTTGGGCATGAACGACATCTTGAGGCCGGTCGGGAAGCCGGCGCCGCCGCGCCCGCGCAGGCCCGATTCCTTGACCTGGGCGACGATCCAGTCGCGGCCCTTGAGGATCAGCTCTTTGGTCCCGTCCCAGTCGCCACGCTCGCGGGCGGCATCCAGCTGCCAGGGCTGGTCGCCGTAGAGGTTGGTGAAAATCCGGTCCTTATCGGCCAGCATCGGTCTTTCCAAACTCGAGCAGGGTCTTGCGGCCGCCCGCCGGCATCGAGCCCTGGCGGCCGGTCTGCGAGCCGGGCCTGGGCCGCTCGCCGCGCATCAGGGCCTCGACGATCGCCCTGGTGCTCTCGTAGGTCAGGTCCTCGTAGTAGTCGTCGTCGACCCAGAGCACCGGGGCGTTGGCGCAGGCGCCGAGGCACTCGAACTCGCGCAGAAAGAAGCGGCCATCCGCGGTCGACTGGCCGATCTCGATGCCGAGCACGTCGCGACAGGCCCTGACCACGTCGTCCGAGCCGCACAGCCAGCAGGGCGTGGTCGTGCAGACGCGGACCTGGATCCGGCCGACCGGCCGCGTGTTGAGCATGTCGTAGAACGAGGCGACCTCGTAGACCCGGATGGTCGGCATCTGGAGGCGGAGCGGCGACGTGGTCGAGCGCCGGCTGCGGCAGCCAGCCGCCGCACTGCTTCTGGGCGAGCGTGAGCAGGGCCAGCACGGCGCTCGCCTGGCGGCCCGTCGGGATAGCGCGCGATCGCGGCCTTGGCCTGGGCCTCGTGCTCGGCCGTGAAGGCGAACGGCTCTCCGGGTTCTCGGCGGTCGCCCGGCGGACTCGACGGTTGGGCGCGCTCACCGGTCGATCTCCCCGAACACGATGTCGAGCGAGCCGATGATCGCCGGGATGTCGGCCAGCATGTGGCCCTTGGCCATCTTCTCGAGCGCCGCGAGATGGGGATAGCTGCTCGCCCGGATCTTGCAGCGATAGGGCCGGTTGGTGCCGTCGGCGACCAGATAGACGCCGAACTCGCCCTTCGGCGCCTCGACCGCGGCGTAGGTCTCGCCGGCCGGCACATGAAAGCCTTCGGTGTAAAGCTTGAAGTGATGGATGAGCGCTTCCATCGACCGCTTGAGCTCGGCCCGCTTGGGCGGGGTGATCTTCTGATCCTGGAGCTTGATCGGTCCCTTGGGCATCTGGTCGAGGCACTGGGCCATGATCTTGAGCGATTCGCGCATCTCGGCCATGCGCACCATGTAGCGATCGAAGCAGTCGCCGTGGCGGCCGACCGGGATGTCGAAGTCGAGCTGCTCGTAGACCTCGTAGGGCTGGCTCTTGCGCAGGTCCCAGGCGAGGCCGGAGGCGCGCAGCATGGGCCCGGTGAAGCCCAGGTCCTGCGCCTCGTCGGCGGTGATCACGCCGATGTCGACCAGGCGCTGGCGGAAGATCCGGTTGTCGGTGATCAGCCGCTCGATGTCGTCGAGCAGCGCCGGGAAGGTCGCCATCCAGGCCCGGATGTCGTCCTCGAGCCCGTCCGGCAGGTCGCGCGCGACCCCGCCCGGGCGGTAGTAGTTGGCGTGCAGGCGCGCGCCCGACACCCGCTCGTAGAACTCCATCAGCTTCTCGCGCTCCTCGAAGCCCCAGAGCAGCGGCGTCATGGCCCCGATGTCGAGCGCCAGCGTGGTGATGTTGAGGAGATGGTTGAGGATGCGGGTGATCTCGTCGTACAGCACCCGGATCCATTTGGCCCGCTCCGGGATCTCGATCCCGAGCAGGTTCTCGATCGCGAGCACGTAGGCGTGCTCCTGGGACAGCGGCGAGACGTAGTCGAGGCGGTCGAAGTAGCCGACGCTCTGGATGTAGGGCCGGTACTCGATCAGCTTCTCGGTGCCGCGGTGCAGCAGGCCGATGTGCGGGTCGGTGCGCTCGACGACCTCGCCGTCGAGCTCGAGCACGAGGCGCAGCACGCCGTGCGCGGCCGGATGCTGCGGCCCGAAGTTCAAGGTGTAGTTCTGGAGGGTGAGGTCGGGCATCGCTTCGCTCCGATCAGCCGGCGCCGCCCGCGCCATCGGCCGCCTTCTCGTCGCCCGGCAGCACGCCGCCGCCCTCCCAGGGGCTGAGGAAGTCGAAGCTCCGCCAGTCCTGGCGCAGGCTCACCGGCTCGTAGACCACGCGCTTCTGCTCGTCGTCGTAGCGGACCTCGACGTAGCCGGTCTGCGGGAAGTCCTTGCGCAGCGGATGGCCCTCGAAGCCGTAGTCGGTCAGCAGCCGGCGCAGGTCCGGATGGTCGGCGAAGAAGATGCCGTACATGTCCCAGGTCTCGCGCTCGTACCAGATCGCCGAGCCGAACACCTCGACCGCCGAGGGCACCGGGGTCGCCTCGTCGGTCGCGACCTTGACCCGGATGCGCTGATTGTGCCTGAGCGAGAGCAGGTGATAGACGACCTCGAAGCGCTGCTCGCGCTCCGGATAGTCGGCGCCGCAGAGGTCGACCAGCATCTTGAACTGGCACTGGGGCGCGTCGCGCAGATAGGTCGAGCACGCGCGTGATCGCATGGGTCTGCACGCGCAGCGTCAGCTCGCCGCGGGCGACGGCGGTCTCCAGCAAAAGGGCGTCGCCGAGCGCCGGCGCGATCTCGTCCAGGAGCTCGCGCAGGGCTTCTTCGCGCTCGGCGAGGGTCGGGACGGCCATGGCTTCCCTGCGCTCGGGTTGGGCGGCGACCGGCGGCCTCAGCGCTCGATCGTACCGGTACGCTGGATTTTGCGCTGCAGCAAGAGAATCCCGTACACCAGCGCCTCCGCGGTCGGCGGGCAGCCGGGCACGTAGACGTCGACCGGCACGATCCGGTCGCAGCCGCGCACGACCGAGTAGGAGTAGTGGTAGTAGCCGCCGCCGTTGGCGCAGGAGCCCATCGAGAGGACGTAGCGCGGCTCGGCCATCTGGTCGTAGACCTTGCGCAAGGCGGGCGCCATCTTGTTGCAGAGCGTGCCGGCGACGATCATGACGTCCGACTGGCGCGGGCTCGGCCGGAACACGACCCCGAACCGGTCGAGATCGTAGCGCGAGGCGGCGGCGTGCATCATCTCGACGGCGCAGCAGGCGAGGCCGAAGGTCATCGGCCACATCGAGCCCGCGCGCGCCCAGCTCACCAGGCTGTCGAGGTGGGTGACGAAGAAGCCCTTGTCCTGGACGCCCTGGCTGACCCGCTCGAACAGGCGGGGGTCGGCGCCAGGCGCCCGCTCCAGGGCGGTCGCCGGTGTTGCTACTCCCATTCGAGCGCCCCTTTCTTCCACTCGTAGACGAAGCCGATGGTCAGCACGGCGAGGAAGATCATCATCGACCAGAAGCCGAGCAGGCCGATGTTGCCGAGCGAGACCGCCCACGGAAACAGGAAGGCGACCTCGAGATCGAAGATGATGAACAGGATCGCGACCAGGTAGAAGCGGACGTCGAAGCGCGCGCGCGCGTCCTCGAACGGCGCGAAGCCGCATTCGTAGGGCGAGAGCTTCTCGGCATCCGGGCGCTGGCGGGCGATCACGAACGAGGCCGCCAGGATCAGCCCGGCGAGGCCGACGGCGATGCCGAGGAACATCAGGATCGGCAGATAGTTTGCCAACAACGCGTTCATCGCGGCGCCCTTGCTCGGTCAACCGGCTGCTTTGCCCGCCAACGGAACCATAGATCGCAGCGGGGCAGAGTCCAGGGGAGGCCCGCGCCTACCTAGCACCCGCGCCGGCCCCCGAGCAAGATTGCCCGCCGGGATCGATGCCGGCGCTGTGGCAGGCCGTGCGGCGCGCGGGGCCGAAGGGAAGCTGGCGGGAGTGACGGGACTTGAACCCGCGGCCTCTGGCGTGACAGGCCAGCGCTCTAACCGACTGAGCTACACCCCCCGGATCGATCGCCGCCTGGAGGTAATCAAGGGCGGAGGCGGAGTCAAGCCTGCCCCAGCCTGCGCCGCCTTGCTCTCCGGCCGCCTTGCTCCGGGCGAGCGCACCGCCTACTCTGTCGGGGCCGCCGGGCGGGCGTAGCTCAGGGGTAGAGCACGGCGTTTACACCGCCGGTGTCGGAGGTTCGAAGCCTTCCGCCCGCACCATCCCCGACCTCGCCGGCGACCGGGCGCCGCAACGCCCGGGCGGCGCGGGCGCCGGCCGTCGGCCCGGTCATCCGGCGACTGGCATCAACTAGTTAAGGGCGTCGTTCAACCCCTTGCCGGGCTTGAACTTTGCCCGCTTCGATGCCGGGATCTTGATCGGCGCGCCGGTGCGCGGATTGCGCCCCTCGGTGGCGCTCCGTTCGGTCACCGTGTAGGTGCCGAAGCCGACGAACCGGACGTCGTCGTTCTTCTTCAACGCGTCGGTAATAGCTTCGAGCGTCGCATCGACCACCTTCGTCACGTCGGCCTTCGACATGCCGGATTTTCTGGCGACCTCGACGACCAGATCGTTCTTGTTCACCGTGCAACCCCCTTGACAATGACCCATCCTGCCGGAGCAATCTCCAGCAAGTCGGCGTAAAGTAAAGCGAGCGCAACCAAGTCGTCAACGTCCGAGGCCGCCGAATCCGGGTTTTTTTGCCGATTCGGCGGCCTCGAGGTGCTTTTTCTTCCCTAATGACGTTAGTTCGGCAGGCGGGCCGACGGTTCCTTGGTCGCCTCGACGGCCGGCGCCGGCACGGGCTGGGCCTCGACCTCGGCCCATTCGACCGGCTGCGGCTGCCGCACCAGGGCCCGGCGCAGCACGTCGTCGACCGTGGTCATGCCGAGAATGGTCAATCCCTTCTTGACGTTGTCGGGGATCTCGGCCAGGTCCTTCTCGTTCTCCTTGGGGATCAGCACGGTCTTGATGCCGCCGCGCAACGCCGCGAGCAGCTTCTCCTTGAGCCCGCCGATCGGCAGCACCCGGCCGCGCAAGGTGATCTCGCCGGTCATCGCCAGGCTCGCCTTGACCGGGATCTTGGTCAGCACCGAGACGATCGAGGTCACCATGGCGACGCCCGGCCGACGGCCCGTCCTTGGGCGTGGCGCCCTCCGGCACGTGGATGTGGATGTCGGTCTTCTCGAACACCGGCGGGATGATGCCGATCTCGATCGAGCGCGAGCGCACGTAGCTCTTGGCGGCCTGGATCGACTCCTGCATGACGTCGCCGAGCTTGCCGGTGATCGTCATCCTGCCCTTGCCGGGCAAAGTCACCGCCTCGATCGAGAGCAGCTCGCCGCCGACCTCGGTCCAGGCGAGACCGGTCGAGACCCCGATCAGATCCTCGTGCTCGGCCTCGCCGTAGCGGAACTTGCGGACGCCTGCGAAGCGGCCGAGGTTGCGCCGGCTGACCCGGATCTGGCGCTTGTCCTCCATGAGGATCTCTTTGGTCGCCTTGCGGATCAGGTTGGCGAGCTCGCGCTCGAGATTGCGCACCCCGGCCTCGCGCGTGTAGTAGCGCAGAAGGTCGAGCAGGGCGTCGTCCGAGATCGACCACTCCTCGAGCTTCAGCCCGTTCGCCTCGAGCTGCTTGGGGATCAGGTGGCGCTTGGCGATCTCGACCTTCTCGTCCTCGGTGTAGCCCGGGATCCGGATCACCTCGAGCCGGTCGAGCAGCGGCTGCGGCATGCGCAGCGTGTTGGCCGTGCACACGAACATCACGTCCGACAGATCGTAGTCGACCTCGAGATAGTGGTCGTTGAAGTTGCTGTTCTGCTCCGGGTCCAAAACCTCCAGCAGGGCCGAGGACGGGTCGCCGCGGAAGTCGGCGCCGAGCTTGTCGAGCTCGTCCAGCATGAACAAGCGGGTTCGAGGTCTTGGCCTTCTTCATCGACTGGACGATCTTGCCGGGCATCGAGCCGATGTAGGTCCGCCGGTGGCCGCGGATCTCGGCCTCGTCGCGGATGCCGCCGAGGCTGACCCGCACGAAGTTGCGGCCGGTGGCCCGCGCCAGCGACTTGCCGAGCGAGGTCTTGCCGACGCCGGGCGGCCCGATCAGGCAGAGGATCGGGCCTCTCATCTTCTCGACCCGCTGCTGGACCGCGAGGTACTCGAGGATCCGCTCCTTGACCTTCTCCAGGCCGAAATGGTCCTCGTCCAGGATCTGCTGCGCGCGCCGGATGTCCTTGCTGATCTTGGAGCGCTTCTTCCAGGGGATGGCGAGCATCCAGTCGAGGTAGTTGCGGACCACGGTGGCCTCGGCCGACATCGGGCTCATGCTGCGGAGCTTCTTGACCTCGGCGGTCGCCTTGTCGCGGGCCTCCTTGCTGAGCCTGGTCTTGCGGATCCGCTCCTCGAGCTCGGAGACCTCGTCGCGGCCATCCTCGAGCTCGCCCAGCTCCTTCTGGATCGCCTTCATCTGCTCGTTCAGGTAGTACTCGCGCTGGGTCTTCTCCATCTGGCGCTTGACCCGCGAGCGGATCCGCTTCTCGACCTGGAGGACGCTGATCTCGCTCTCCATGAAGCCGTACAGGCGCTCCAGGCGCTCGACCAGCGAATGGGTCTCGAGCAGCTCCTGCTTGTCCGAGATCTTGAGCGAGAGATGGGCGGCCACGGTGTCCGACAGCTTGCTCGGGTCGTCGATCTGGCTGAGCGAGACCAGGACCTCCGGCGGCACCTTCTTGTTGAGCTTGACGTACTGCTCGAACTGGCTGACCACGGCGCGCGCCAGCGCCTCGAGCTCGCGCGGGTCCGAGGCGAGGTCGGTCAGGACCTGGGCGTGGGCCTGGAAGAACTTCGGATTGTCGATGAAGCTGCCGATCTCGGCGCGCGCGTTGCCTTCGACCAGCACCTTCACCGTGCCATCGGGCAGCTTCAAGAGCTGGAGCACGCTGGAGACCGTGCCGACGCGGTAGATGTCGTCGGTGCCGGGGTCGTCCTGGCCGGCATTCTTCTGCGCCACCAGCAGGATCTGCTTGTCGTCGCGCATCACCTCTTCGAGCGCCCGGATCGACTTCTCGCGGCCGACGAACAGGGGCACGATCATGTGCGGGAAGACCACGATGTCGCGCAGCGGCAGCACGGGGAACAGGGAGGCCTTGGGCGTTTCGATCATGACACCTTACCGGTTGACACCTGGCGACCGGCGCCGCACAACCCGGCCGCCCGGTTGCCCTTGGTTACCTAACGCTTGCTCAGGACATGGCCCAAGGACGCCCCCAATTCAAGGGCGCCCGGCCGGCCGGGGCACCACCCTGCGCGTCCCGCACGCCGCCTTTTCGGCACCGCGCGCGGCCCGACGACTAGGATGCCGAGCCCATGCCCCCGGGCCGATCGGCGTAGATCATCAGCGGCTTGGCGTTGGCGTTGGCGACCTCCTTGTTGATCACCACCTCCTCGACCCCGTGCAGGGACGGCAGCTCGAACATCGTCTCGAGCAGGATCGTCTCCATGATCGACCTGAGGCCGCGCGCCCCGGTCTTGCGCAGGATCGCCTTCTTCGCGATCGCCTTCAGCGCGTCCTCGGTCAAGGTCAGGCGCACGTCCTCCATCTCGAACAGCTTCTGGTACTGCTTGACCAGCGCGTTCTTGGGCTCGATCAGGATCTGCACCAGCGCCTTCTCGTCCAGGTCGGTCAAGGTCGCGACCACCGGCAGCCGGCCCACGAACTCCGGAATGAGGCCGAACTTCAAGAGATCGTCCGGCTCGACCTCGCCCAGAAGCTCCCCGGTCTTGCGCTCGTCCGGGCCCTGGACCTCGGCCCCGAAGCCCATCGAGCGCTGCCGCCCGCGCGCGCTGATGATCCGCTCCAGGCCGTTGAACGCGCCGCCGCAGATGAACAGGATGTTGGTCGTGTCGACCTGCAGGAACTCCTGCTGCGGATGCTTGCGCCCGCCCTGCGGCGGCACCGAGGCGATCGTGCCCTCGACGATCTTCAAGCAGCGCCTGCTGCACCCCCTCGCCCGAGACGTCGCGGGTGATCGAGGGGTTCTCGGACTTGCGGCGTGATCTTGTCGACCTCGTCGATGTAGACGATGCCGCGCTGCGCCCGCTCGACGTTGTAGTCGGCCGCCTGCAACAGCTTCAGGATGATGTTCTCGACGTCCTCGCCGACGTAGCCCGCCTCGGTCAAGCGTGGTCGCATCCGCCATGGTGAACGGCACGTCCAGCGTGCGCGCGAGCGTCTGCGCGAGCAGGGTCTTGCCGCAGCCCGTGGGCCCGATCAGCAGGATGTTCGACTTCGCGAGCTCGACCTCGCCGCCCTTGGAGCCGTGCGCCAGGCGCTTGTAGTGGTTGTGCACCGCCACCGACAGCACCCGCTTGGCCGTCTCCTGCCCGATCACGTAATCGTCCAGGACCCCCTTGATCTCCATCGGAGTCGGGACGCCGGCCCGGCTCTTGACCAGGGCGCTCTTGTGCTCCTCGCGGATGATGTCGGTGCAGAGCTCGACGCACTCGTCGCAGATGAACACGGTCGGGCCGGCGATCAGCTTCCGGACCTCGTGCTGGCTCTTGCCGCAGAACGAGCAGTAGAGCGTGTTCTTCGAGTCGCCGCTCGGCTTGGTCATCGGCACCTCGTTCCGACGAGCGAACAGACCGGCATGTTAACGGGCGTCCTCCAGCCGAACAACCATCGAAATCCTCGCCCCCCTCCGCCCGCAGCGCCACGGTCGGCGCGCGTGATCGAGCATGCCGCCGCAAGCGTCACGATTCTGTAAAAACCTTGCAAGATCGCAGCTCCCGGCTGCCGGAGCCGGGGCTCAGTCGGGCGCCGGCCGCGTGCGCTGGGACACGACGTCATCGACCAGGCCGAACTCCTTGGCCTGCTCGCCGGAGAGGAAGGTGTCGCGCTCCATGTTGGCCTCGATCACCGCGAGGTCCTGGCCGGTGTGGCGGGCGTAGATCTCGTTCAGGCGGGCCCGCAGCGCCAGGATCTCGCGGGCGTGGATCTCGATGTCGGAGGCCTGGCCGCGGAAGCCGCCGGACGGCTGGTGGATCATGATCCGGGCGTGGGGCAGGCAGAAGCGCTTGCCATGGGCGCCGGCGGCGAGCAGCAGCGACCCCATCGAGGCCGCCTGGCCGATGCACAAGGTCGAGACATCGGGCCGGATGTACTGCATGGTGTCGTAGATCGCGAGCCCCGAGCTGACCATGCCGCCCGGCGAGTTGATGTAGAACGAGACGTCCTTCTCCGGATTCTCGGCTTCGAGGAACAGCAGCTGGGCGGTGATCAGGGCCGCGACGTTGTCGTCGACCGGCCCGGTCAGGAACACGATCCGCTCCTTGAGCATGCGCGAGAAGATGTCGTAGGCGCGCTCGCCGCGGCTGGTCTGCTCGACCACCATCGGCACCAACTGGCTGAACGAGTGGCTCATGGCTCTCAAGTGACCTCTTGCTGGCGCGCCGCCATCGGGGCGGCGGCCCTAAGCCTCGGCGGCCGCGGTCGTCGGCGCGGCGTCGTCGTCGGGATCGCGCAGCAGCTCCTCGACCGGCACGCTCTGCTCGGTGACCGTCGCCATCTGCAGGATGAAGTCGACCACCTTGTCCTCGTAAAGCGGCGCCCGCAGCTGCTCGACCGCCTGGGGATTGCCGCGAAAATACTCGACCACCTTCTGCTCCTGGCCGGGATAGCGCCGCGCCTGGGCCATCACGGCGGAATTGACCTCGCTCTGCTCGACCTTGAGCTCGTTCGCCTGACCGATGTCCGAAAGGATCAGGCCCAGCCGCACCCGGCGCTCGGCGATGGCGCGGTATTCCGCCTTCAGCTCGTCCTCGGGCTTGGCGTCGTCGGCGCTGGCGGTGCGCTCGAGCTCCTCCTGCAGCTGCTTCCAGATGGCGTCGAACTCGAGCTCGATCATGCCGGCCGGCACCTCGAACCGGTAGTGCTCGGCCAGCCGGTCGAGCAGCGCGCGCTTGAGACGCAGGCGGCCAAGCTGGGCGTACTCGCGCTCGATGCTCTCGCGGATCGCCGCCTCGAGCGCCTTCTGGTCCTCGAGCCCCTGACTGCGGGCCAGATCGTCGAGCGCCACCGGCTTCGGCTCCTGGAGGTCCTTGACCTGGACGGCGAAGCTCGCGGCCTTGCCGGCGAGCTCGGCCTTCGGGAATTCCGCCGGGAAGGTCACCTCGACCGTGACCTCGGCGCCGGCATTCACGCCGGTCAGCTGGGCCTCGAAGCCCGGGATCATGAAGCCCGACCCCAGCACCAGCGGCAGGTCCTCGGCCGTGCCGCCCTCGAAGGGCTGACCGTCGACCCGGCCCTCGAAGCTGATGATCAGCCGATCGCCCTCCCGGCTCGGCCGCGGCTCGGCGGGCGGCACGAATTCCTGAAAGCGGCGGGCGACGCTCTCGAGCCGGCGGCTCACCGCCTCGTCGGTGACCTCGGCGGTCAGCCGGGTCAGGGCGAGCGCCTTGAGGTCGACCTGCGGCACCGCCGGCAGGACCTCGACCGCCATGGTGAACTCGAGGTTGGCGCCCTCGTCGAACGAGGTCACCTCGACCTTGGGCTGCAGCGCCGGGCGCAGCTCGTGATCGCTGATCGCCTTCTGCGAGCCCTGGTTGACCGCCTGCTCGAGCACCTCGCCCATGACCGAGCGGCCGTATTGCTTGCGCAGCAGCGAGACCGGCACCTTGCCCGGCCGGAAGCCCGGCATGCGGATGGTCTGGCGCAATTCGTCCAGGCGCTTGGCGACCCGGCCCTCGATCTCGTCGGCCGGGACCACGACCTTGTATTCCCGCCTCAAGCCTTCGGCCGCTGTTTCGGTGACCTGCATGCCTCGCCCCGCTGCTCGCTCAGCTGCCGAAGATGGTGCGGGCGAAGGGACTCGAACCCCCACGGCCTCGGCCACGAGAACCTAAATCTCGCGCGTCTACCAGTTCCGCCACGCCCGCCGCCGCCCTGCGCACCGCGCCGCCGGCAACCCTCGCCGGACGCCGGGCGCAGATGTGGGCGCCCGTATAGCACGAATCAAGCGACTGCCAACAGGAGCCCCCGTTCGAGCGGCAGGAAGCGGGAGATTCAGCCGGCCAGCGCCCGGCGATAGAGCGCCGCGTAGCCGGCCTCGTCGAGGGCGATCGGATTGCCGGCGGCGCTCGGGTCGGCCGCGGCGCGCGGCGCCAGCACGGCGACGTGCTCCGCGCGCATGCCGAGCGCCTCGAGGGTCGGCGGGATCTCGAGCTCCTCGCGCATCGCGGCGACCCAGACGGGAAAGCCGCCGCGCTCGAGCCCGAGCGTGCGCTCGAGCTGCCCGAGCCGGGCCTCGATCGCCTGGCGATTGCGCGCGAGCACATAGGGCATGACGATCGCGATCGTGAGCCCGTGGTGGCTGTCGAGCAGGCCGCCGATCGGGTGGGCGAGCGCGTGCATCGCGCCCAGCCCCTTCTGGAAGGCGATCGCGCCCATGCTCGCGGCCGCCAGCATGTAGGCGCGGGCGGCGAGATTGGCGCCATCCCGGGCCGCGGCCTTGAGCCATTGATGGATCAGGCGGATGCCCTCGGTCGCGATGCCGTCGGCCAGCGGATGGAAGCCCGGCGCGCACAGCGCTTCGAGGTTGTGCGACAGGGCATCGAAGCCGGTCCAGGCGGTGAGGTTGCGCGGCAGGCCGAGGGTCAGCTCGGGATCGGCGATCACCTGGCCCGGCAGCATCCTCGGGTGGAAGACGATGCATTTGAGATGGCTGTCCGCGTTGGTGATCACCGCCGCCCGGCCGACCTCGGAGCCGGTGCCGGCGGTGGTCGGGACCGCGACCACCGGCAGGATGCCCTCGGTGCTCGCGCGCAGCCAGTTGTCGCCGATGTCCTCGAAGTCCCAGAGCGGGCGGGTCTGGCCGGCCATGAAGGCGACCGCCTTGGCGGCATCGAGGCCGCTGCCGCCGCCGAGCGCGATCACGCCGTCGTGGCCGCCTGCGCGCAGCGCCTCGACGCCGCGCTCGACGTCGGCCCCGGTCGGGTTCGGCCGGATCTGTGCAAACAGGCCGCAGCCAAGCCCGGCATCGCGGGCGATCTTGAGCACGCGCTGGCCGAGCGCGTGCTCGGCCAGGCCGGGGTCGGTGATCAGGAGCGGCCGGGAGATCCCGACCGCCCGGCAGGCGTCCGGCAGCTCCACGATCCGCCCCGGCCCGAAGCGCACCCGGGTCGGATAGCTCCAGTCGCCGCGCAGGGTTCGAGGGTCGATCATCGCCATGCCCGGGGTCCTTGCCGTAGCGCGCTTCCGGCCGCTTATGAGCGGCCCGGCCTGGCGTGACAAGCGGGCATGTGGCAGGGCAAAGCGGATCAGGCGGCCTGACCGGCGGGCGGACCAGCCCGCTCGCCCGACGGTTCGTCCAGCGCCGCTGTCAGGCAGGCGATGAAATAGATCCGGTCGCGATTGCGGAACCGCTCGAAGGACTGGGTTCCGGGGAGCGCGGCGTAGCGTTCGACCTGCCGGCGGCCGAGGAGGCGGTACCACCAGGGCACCCCGGACCGGATCAGCGCCCGGCGCCGCTCGCTGTCCAGCTCGCAGGCCTGCACCACGTTCGCCGTGATGTCGCGGAGCCTGCCGGCGAGCCCGGCGGCGCGGGCATGCTGCTCCAGCCGGTCCACCTTGCGCCGGGTCCGGTGATCGGCGTACAGGAAGCGGCCGCGCGCGCCGAGGACGCGTCTCACCTCTCGCAGGAAGCCGGGATCCTCGCGATAAGCATGGGACGCCTCGACGTTGATCACGAGATCGAAAGCGCCGTCGGCGAAGGGCAGCCTCAGCGCATGCCCGCGTACGAAGGCGACGTTGGCCAGAGCCGCATAGCGGGTCCGGCAGAATCTGAGCGCGTGCATCGAGAAATCGAGGCCGATCACCTGGGTCCGCCCGGGCAGCCACGACGCCACCTGCTGGAGCCCGCCGCCGCGGCCGCAGCTGATCTCGAGCACCCGATCGATGCCGCCCGCACCGCCCGTGCTCGCCAAGAGCTTCAGGAGCTCGCGGTAGAGCTGCAGCTGGAAGCGCTCGGGATCGTCGCTTTCGGCGGGCGCGAAGCCGTAATTGTTGGTGGTCGTCTCGCCCCATTTGAGCGAGTACAACCTTTCGTAGAGCTGCTCCCGGCGCCGGCGGCGGGTCCTGATCGACCAGGTCAGCAAGGCCGCCGCCCGGGCGCAAGGAAGCCAGCCCCTACCAGGGCGGAGGATGCCAGGACGCTTGTCGTCATCAGCGCGGGCCCGAGGGCGATGGTTCTTGGCTCCGGTTCAGCTGTAGCGGCAGCATGGATACCCGTCCAGAGCCACAGCGAGCTCAGCAAATGACCGAGCGCGTCCTGATCCTCGACTTCGGCGCCCAGTACACCCAGCTGATCGCGCGGCGGGTGCGCGAGAACGGCGTCTATTCCGAGATCCTGCCGTGTACCGCCGATGCCGCGACCATCCGCGCCTTCGCGCCGAAAGCCGTCATCCTCTCGGGCGGCCCGGCCTCGACCACCGAGGTGGCAGCGCCACGCGCCCCTGATGTGGTATTCGAGCTGGGCGTGCCGATCCTTGGCATCTGCTACGGCGAGCAGACGATCTGCGCCCAGCTCGGCGGCAAGGTCGAGATCGGCCAGCATCGCGAGTTCGGCCGCGCCTTCATCGACGTCGTGGGCCGCTGCGCCCTGTTCGAGGGCCTGTTCGAGCCCGGCGCCCGCGCCCAGGTCTGGATGAGCCACGGCGACAAGGTCGTGGAGCTGCCGCCGGGCTTTCGCGTGGTCGCCACGTCGGAGGCCTCGCCGTTCGCGGCGATCGCCGACGACGCCCGGCAGATCTACGGGGTCCAGTTCCATCCCGAGGTCGTGCATACGCCCGAGGGCGGCGCGCTGCTGCGCAATTTCACCCATCGCGTCGCCGGCTGCCGCGGCGACTGGACCATGGCGCGCTTTCGCGAGACGGCGATCGCCCGGGTGCGCGAGCAGGTGGGGTCCGGACGGGTGATCTGCGGCCTCTCCGGCGGGGTCGATTCGGCGGTCACGGCGCTGCTCGTGCACGAGGCGATCGGCGACCAGCTGACCTGCATCCTGGTCGACACCGGGCTGTTGCGCGCGGGCGAAGCCCTGGAGGTGCTCGACCTCTTCCGCGGCCGCTTCAACATCCCGCTCGATCTTGCCGACGCGGCGGATCTGTTTCTCGAGCGCCTGGCCGGGGTCAGCGACCCCGAGCAGAAGCGGAAGATCATCGGCGGGACCTTCATCGATGTCTTCGAGAAGGAAGCCAAGCGACTGGGGAAAACCGATTTTCTGGCGCAGGGGACGCTCTACCCGGACGTCATCGAATTGGTCTCGTTCAAGGGCCCGAGCGTCACCATCAAGTCCCACCACAACGTCGGCGGCCTGCCGGCGCGCATGCAGCTCGGCCTGATCGAGCCCCTGCGCGAGCTGTTCAAGGACGAGGTCAGAGCGCTCGGGCGCGAGCTCGGCCTGCCCGAGGCGTTCGTCGGCCGCCACCCCTTCCCCGGCCCCGGCCTTGCCGTGCGCATCCTCGGCGAGGTCACCAGAGAACGCCTCGAGGTGCTGCGCCAGGCCGACCTGATCTTCCTCGAGGAGATCCGCACTGCCGGCCTGTACGACGCCATCTGGCAGGCGTTCGCCGTGCTCCTGCCGGTCCGGACGGTCGGCGTGATGGGCGATGCCCGCACCTACGAGAACGTCTGCGCGCTCCGCGCGGTCACCTCGCAGGACGGCATGACCGCCGATTTCTTCCATTTCGACATGGAGTTCCTGGGCCGGGTCGCGAACCGGATCGTCAACCAGGTGCGCGGCATCAACCGGGTGGTCTACGATGTCACCTCCAAGCCCCCCGGCACGATCGAATGGGAGTGATCCCTTGCGTCTTCGCCGCAGTCTCCTGTATGCAATGTGTGCAGCGAAGACGGACGATTCCGATGTCTGAGACGATCTCTCTCTCCTTTCGGGTTGCCAAAGCGAAAGCCGAGCAGCTGGATCAGCTCGCGGGCGCCATGGACCGGCCGAAGTCGTGGCTATTGCAGCAGGCGCTGAACGCTTATCTGGACGTCCAAGCTTGGCACATTGCCCACATCGAGCAGGGCCGGCGAGAGCTCCGCGCGGGCAAGGGCATCCCGCATGAGGAGGTCGTGCGCTGGGTCGAGAGCTGGGGAACGGGCGATGATGACGAGCCCGGCCCGCCTGGGTGAAGCTCGTCTGGTCGCCGACCGCACGGCGCGACCTCCAGGATATCAGGCGCTACATCGCCCGGAGCAATCCGGCGGCAGCCGGCAGCATCGTGCGGCGAATCCTTCAGGCGGTCGACAACCTGGCGATCTTTCCCGAGCTCGGGCGCGTCGGCCGGCTGCGGGGCTCACGCGAGCTGATCATCGCGCGCACCCCCTTCATCGTGATCTACGGCGTCACGGACCAGGTCGTCGAGATCGAGAGCGTGATCCACACCGCCCGTCGATGGCCGTAGCTGCGATAGCTCGTCTGCGGTTCCGGCTGAAGGCATCGAATGCTTCGGCGTAGTCCGGGTGCCAGCGGGACAAGGGTGGTCGGTTCTCGACGGTGTCGTCCGCAGCCCAGAGGATGCCTCCCACTCACGCACGCATCTTCGCTCGCGCCTCGAAGGCGAGCGCTCTAGGCTCGCTGCGCCCTGGACCAGAGGAACCCGACTGAATGATCGACGACGGCAGGATTCGCTGCGGCTGGGCGGGAAGCGACCCGCTCAATCTCGCCTATCACGACCAGGAGTGGGGCGTGCCGCTGCGCGACGACCGGCGCCTGTTCGAGATGCTGGTGCTGGAGGGCTTCCAGGCCGGCCTCGCCTGGATCACGATCCTGAGGAAGCGCGACAATTTCAGAAGAGCGTTCGATCAGTTCGAGCCGGCGACGATCGCCGCCTATGGCCCGGACAAGATCGCGGCGCTGCTCGCGGACCCCGGCATCGTGCGCAACCGCGCCAAGATCGAGGGCGCGATCCTCTCCGCCCGCGGCTATCTCCAGCTGATGCGGGAGCCCGGCGGCTTTTCAGGCTTTCTCTGGCAGTTCGTGGACGGCGAGCCGATCGTCAACCGGCGGCGCGCCATGAGCGAGATCCCGACCGAGACCGCCGAGGCGCGGGCCATGTCGAAGGCGCTCAAAGGCCGCGGCTTCAAGTTCTGCGGCCCGACCATCTGCTACGCCTTCATGCAGGCGACCGGCATGGTCGACGACCACCTGGTCGACTGCTTCCGGCACGGAGCCGGCCGTCGCTGAGGCCGCTGGAAGGTCAGGCCGGCCCGCGCCCGCCGCTCGGCCTTCCCGGTCCCAAGCTTCCCGTCGCCGGAAGGATCGTCTAGCATCGCGCGTCGTTTCGGGCCGGCGCCCAGGGCGTCCACGGAGGTCGGGATGAACATCGGCGAGGCCGCGGCGCGCTCGGGCGTGCCGGCCAAGACCATCCGCTACTACGAGGACATCGGCCTGGTCGCGCCGGCGCGAAGGACCGGCAACGGCTACCGCGCCTATGGCGCCACCGACCTGCACGTCCTGCGCTTCCTGCAGCGCGCCCGCTCGCTCGGGTTCAGCGTCAAGGAATGCCGACAACTGATTGATCTTTATCGCAATCCTCACCGGGCGAGCGCCGAGGTCAAGGCCCTGGCCGAGCAACGGATCGAGGCGATCGACCGCAAGCTCGCGGAGCTCGCCGGCATGCGCTCGACGCTCGTGCGGCTCGCGCACAGCTGCCACGGCGACGACCGCCCGGAATGCCCGATCCTCGACGACCTGGCCCTGGGCGCGCCAAAGCGATCTGGCCGAGGAACCCCGGCCAGGCGCAGGGTCCTGAGGTCGAACGGGCGGCGCTCAGGGACCAGAGCTAGGCAGCGACGCGCGGCTCGATCGCTTCGATCGCGGCGCCGTGCTCCTGGCGCGCGAGATCGAGCTCGTAGGCCTTCTGCAGGTTCAGCCAGAGGTCGGGTCCGGTGCCGAACCAGCGGCCGAGCCTGAGCGCGGTGTCGGCCGAGAGGTTGCGCTTGCCGGCGAGAATCTGGGACACCCGATTGGCCGGCACGTGGATGCGCCGGGCAAGCTCGGCGGCGCTCAGTCCCAGCTCCTCCAGCTCGTCCTGCAGGAACTCACCAGGGTGAATCGGCGTCCGCGCCATCGCTCGCTCCATCAGTGATAGTCCACGATCTCGACCATAGAGGCGCCGTCGTCATCCCATTCGAAGCAGATCCGCCATTGCCGGTTGATCCGAATGCTATATTGTCCGGCCCGGTCACCCTTCAGGGCCTCAAATCGGTTGCTCGGCAACATCCTCAAAGCTCTCAGACTGTCGGCGGCATCGAGGAGCCGCAGCCGCTTCTCGGCTTGCCGGGCAAATCCCTGGAACTCGAACACCCGCTCGCCATCGAACAGCCGCTCCGCGCGCTTGTCCTTGAAGCTTCGGAGCCTATGCCAAGACAGCGTCTTTGACGCTGGACGTCAAGCGTATTACCAGCTTTGAGGGCGTTCGAAGCACCGATGGCTCGATCCGAGATCCGCTACGTCTGCCAGAGCTGCGGCGCGGTCCAGCCCAAGTGGGCCGGGCGCTGCGAGGCCTGCGGCGAATGGAACACGCTGGCCGAGGAGACGGCGCCGGCGCCGCTGCCCAAGGGCCTGCGCGCCGGCGCGGGCCAGCGCCTCGAGCTGGTGGGCCTGGCCGGCGCGTCCAAGGGGCCGGACCGCCTCTCGAGCGGGATCGCGGAGCTCGACCGGGTGCTGGGCGGCGGCCTGGTCGAGGGCTCGGCGGTCCTGATCGGCGGCGATCCCGGGATCGGCAAGTCGACGCTCGTGCTCCAGGCCGGCGCCGCGCTCGCAAGGGGCGGCGCTTCGGTCGCCTACGTCAGCGGCGAGGAATTGATCGATCAGATCCGCCTGCGCGCGGCCCGCCTCGGGGTCGCGGGCGCGCCGCTCCAGGTCACCACCGCGACCTCGGTGCGCGACATCCTCGGCACCTTCGACCAGCCGCAGGCGCCCGATCTTCTGGTGATCGATTCGATCCAGACCATGTACGTCGACAGCGTCGAATCCGCGCCCGGCACGGTCACCCAGCTGCGCACCAGCGCGCACGAGCTGATCCGCTTCGCCAAGCGCCGCGGCACCGCGCTGTTCCTGGTCGGCCACGTCACCAAGGACGGCCAGATCGCAGGCCCGCGGGTGCTCGAGCACATGGTCGACGCGGTGCTCTACTTCGAGGGCGACCGCGGCCATCAGTTCCGGATCCTGCGCGCGGTCAAGAACCGGTTCGGCGCCGCCAACGAGATCGGCGTGTTCGAGATGGCCGAGCGCGGCCTGGTCGAGGTCGCGAACCCCTCGGCGCTGTTCCTGGCCGAGCGCGAGGCGGGCGTGTCCGGCGCCGCGGTGTTCGCTGGCATGGAGGGCTCGCGGCCGCTCCTGGTCGAGATCCAGGCCCTGGTCGGGCCGAGCCCGCTCGGCACGCCCAGGCGCACCGTCGTCGGTTGGGACGGCGCTCGCCTGGCCATGCTGCTGGCGGTGCTGGAGGCCCGCTGCGGGCTTGCCATCGGCGCCCGTGACGTCTATCTGAACGTCGCCGGGGGCTTGCGGATCGGCGAGCCGGCTGCCGATCTCGCGGTGGCGGCCGCCCTGGTCTCTTCGTTGCTCGGTCGACCGGTGCCCGCATCTGCGGTGATCTTCGGCGAGATCGGGCTCGCGGGTGAGGTGCGGGCGGTGAGCCAGCCCGAGGCGCGTCTGCGCGAGGCCTCCAAGCTCGGCTTCGACCAGGCCATCCTGCCGGCCGCGAGCGCCGAGCCGGCGCGCCTGCCGGGGGCCGCGGCCGGGCTCCGGCTCGGGACCCTGCGGAGGGTCGGCGAGCTGGTCGACGTCCTGGCCGGCGGCGAGCCTTGCGAGCCCGCGAGCGTGCGCCGCGTCACCCTCGCCGATTGAGCCCATGGCCCATCTGCCGCTGACCGCCTTCGACATCGCCGTGCTGGCCGTGGTCGGCCTGTCGGTGCTGGTCTCGATGGCGCGCGGCGCAGCCCGCGAGGCGCTCGCGATCGCCTGCTGGCTCGGCGCCGGGCTGGTCGCATGGTACGGCTTCGGCTATGCGCGCGAGCTGGCCGCAAAGACCATCGCGACCGCGTGGCTGGCCGATGTCGCGGCGTTCTGCGTCGTGTTCATCGTGCCTTTGATCGCCTTCAAGGTGGTCGCCGCGATCCTTGTGGAGCATCTTCCGGGCGGCCGCCTCGGGCTCATCGACCGGCTCGGCGGCATGGCGTTCGGCGCGGCGCGGGGGGCAGTGATCGTGTGCGCGGCTTATCTGTGTCTCTCCATGGCGATCGCGCCCGACGAGCAGCCGGCCTGGGTCAGGCAGGCGCTGGTCCTGCCCTACGTCCAGGAGGGCGCCGGTCTGCTGCGGCGGTTCGTGCCGGCGAACGTCGCCAGCAACGGCAAGGCCGCCGCCGAGGCGGCCCGGCGAGGGGGCGAGCAGCTCGGCCGCACCGCCCGCGAGCTGGCCAGGCAATGACGGGCCAGGCGATGACCCGACCTCGGCACCCGCCGGTCGACGACAAGCTGCGCGAGGAGTGCGGCGTGTTCGGCATCTTCGGCCACGACGCCGCGGCCGCCCATACCGTGCTCGGCCTGCACGCGCTCCAGCACCGCGGCCAGGAGGCGGCCGGCGTGGTCAGCTTCGACGGCCGCCTGTTCCACAGCCACCGCGTCCTCGGCCTGGTCGGCGACCACTTCAGCAGCGAGGCGGTGATCGGCGCCCTGCCCGGCCACGCCGCGATCGGTCACGTCCGCTACTCGACCCAGGGCGCGCCGCTGCTCCGCAACGTCCAGCCGCTGTTCGCCGACTTCGCCTTCGGCGGCCTGGCGCTCGGCCACAACGGCAACCTCACCAACGCGCTGACGCTGCGGCGCGAGCTGGTCGACCAGGGCTGCCTGTTCCAGTCGACCTCGGACACCGAGGTGATCATTCATCTGATCGCCCGCTCGCGCCAGCCGACGCGTGATCGAGCGTCTGGTCGACGCGCTCGCCCAGGTCGAGGGCGCCTACGCGCTGGTGGCGCTCTCGGGCAACGCGCTCTACGGCGTGCGCGATCCGCTGGGCGTGCGGCCGCTGGTCCTGGGCGAGCTCGACGGCGCGCCGGTCTTCGCCTCGGAGACCTGCGCGCTCGACATCATGGGCGCCCGCTTCGTCCGCGACGTCGCGCCGGGCGAGGTCGTGACCGCGACCGCGGACGGGATCGAGAGCATCACGCCGTTCCCGCGGCCGCCCAAGCGCTTCTGCATCTTCGAATACGTCTATTTCGCGCGCCCCGACAGCGCGGTCGAGGGCCAGAGCGTCTACGAGACCCGCAAGCGGATCGGCGCCGAGCTGGCCAAGGAGCATCCCTCGCCCGCCGACCTCGTGATCCCGGTGCCCGATTCGGGCGTGCCGGCGGCGATCGGCTACGCCCAGGCGGCGGGGCTGCCGTTCGAGCTCGGCCTGGTCCGCAACCACTACGTCGGCCGCACCTTCATCGAGCCCTCGGACCGGATCCGCCACCTGGGCGTCAAGCTCAAGCACAACGCCAATCGCGCCACGGTCGCCGGCAAGCGGGTGGTGCTGGTCGACGATTCGATCGTGCGCGGCACGACCTCGACCAAGATCGTCGCCATGATCCGGCAGGCGGGCGCCACCGAGGTCCACATGCGGGTCGCGAGCCCGCCGACCACCCACTCCTGCTTCTATGGCGTCGACACCCCCGACCGGGCCGAGCTGCTGGCGGCCCAGAACAATCTCGAGGCGATGGCGCGGATCATCGGCGTCGACAGCCTGGGCTTCCTGTCGATCGGCGGCCTCTACCGCGCGGTCGGCGGGCTGCGGCGCGACCCGGTGCAGCCGCACTATTGCGATGCCTGCTTCAGCGGCGACTACCCGACCCTGCTCGAGGATCTGGGCCAGGGCGGCTCGGCGGACCAGCTGTCGCTGATGCTCGAGGGCGCCTGAGCTGGCCGATCCGCCCGGACGCATCGTCCTGATCACCGGGGCGAGCCGCGGCCTCGGCGCGGCGCTCGCCGAGGCGTTCGCCGGCGCGGACACGCAGCTGATCCTGATCGGGCGCACGCCGGGCGCGCTCGAGGAGGTCGACGACCGGGTGCGCGCCCGCGGCGGCCGGGCGACGCTCGTGCCCCTCGACCTGCTCCAGAGCGCCGGCATCGACCAGCTGGGCGGCGTGCTCGCCCAGCGCTATGGCCGGCTGGACGTGCTGATCGGCAACGCCGCCGAGCTCGGCACCCTGTCGCCGGTCGGGCACGTCGAGCCGAAGGTCTTCGAGCGGGTGATGGCGCTCAACGCCGGCGCCAACTACCGCCTGATCCGCTCGTTCGACGCCCTCCTGCGCGCCGCCCCGGCCGGCCGGGCGATCTTCGTCACCTGCCGCCAGGCGCGCGATGCGCGGGCCTATTGGGGCGCCTATGGCGCGAGCAAGGCCGCGCTCGAGGCGCTCGTGCTGAGCTACGCGGCCGAGGTCCCAAAGACGCGCCTGCGGGTCAATCTCGTCGATCCCGGACCCATGCGCACGCGCCTGCGCGCGCACGCCTACCCCGGCGAGGACCCGGACAGGCAGCCCGCGCCCGAGACCGCGGTCGAGCCCTTCCTCGCCCTGGCCGCGCCGGATTGCCCCCGTCACGGCGAGCTGATCCGCGCCCAACCGTGCCCTCAGCCCATCCCGAGCCATCGGGACATGTGACCGGGCACGCCGGCCGGAGCCGCGCCGCGCGCCTTGTGCGACCGACCATGCGAGCCCTTCGAGGCGGTCGTCGGCAAGCCCGCCTGGCTCATGCCTGCAACCAAGCCATGCAATTCCAGGGGATCTGGAAGAGGGCCGGCGCGCTATATGTTGTTTGCAATGCAGCATGGCCGCCCTGCGTGGTCAGGCTTAGAGACCAGGCGCTCTCGATGATCGATGTGAGCAAATGCGAGCGCTGGTTGCTGCGCCGCAGCACCACCTGGGCATTGCCGAGGTTGCCTTTCATGATGACGTGGATCCGACAATTTCTCAGCCGATCGGGCAGCGGCCGGCCGCCGATGCGGGGGCAGCGGGGCAGTCTGCACGCGCTTTTGAGCCTCGATGATCGCATCCTTGCCGACATCGGGGTCCGACGCGCCGAGCTCACGGCGGTCGCGAGCGGTCAGGTCCCGCTCAGCCAGCTGACCCTGCGAGGACAGGCTGGTCGAACCGAGGCTCGGCTCGCGGCCCGCGAGCGGGCAGCAGCCGGCGATCGGCCGCAGCCCGAGGCCTGGGGTGCCACCGCCTGAGCCGTGCAATCGGCTCAGAAACAAAAGAAACCCGAAACCCGGCTTTCTGACATCAAGCGGAAAACGACCGCTCCCAGGTTGCAGGGAGCGGCTTCAGCCACAAGGGGTCGACAAGACCGCAGCTCGCCAGGAGTTCCGGGACCGGGAGGCTTGGCCTCTATGTCCGGAAAGGAGCAAGAGATGTTCATGTTCGAAGAACCCGGCGCCGAGCGGCGCGCGCTGCCGAGACTGGTCGGCGCGGTCGCGTCGGCCAAGCCGGAAGGGGCGGCGCAACGCTCGCCGGCAGTCCGGTTGGCGGCGCGGGCTGCGGACCATGTCCGGCGGCTCGCGGCCAGGCTCGCCGAACGGCGGCGGCGGCGCGCGCGGCCGCAGCTTGCGAGCTGGATGGCGATCCATCCGCGCGTCCTCGCCGACATCGGCGTCCGGCCGGCCGACCTCCAGGCGGCCGTCTACGGCGGCGTGCCGTTCGAGCAGCTCGCCGCCAGGGGTCCGGATGAGGCGCCCGTAGGCGAGCTCCGGATGGCGCCTCGCCAGTGGCGAGCGAAGCTTTGTCTGGTCGGCGCCGCCGATCTGGATGCCGCCGCGTAGCCGCTGCCCCTGACGTCTTCACACGTAGGGGACGTGCTTCATACGTAGGGATTGTCGCCGCTCCGCGGCCGCAGCCTGAGGGGCACGCCGGCGAGATCGAAGGTCTCCCGCAGGCTGTTCGCGAGGTAGCGGAGATAGGATTCGGGCAACGCGTCCGCCTGGCTGACGAACAGGACGACGGTCGGCGGGCGCGTGCTCGCCTGGGTCGCGTAGCGGATCTTGATCCGGCGCCCCTTGGCGAGCGGCGGCGCGTGGGCGGCCAGCGCATCCTCGAGCCAGCGATTGAGGGCCGCGGTCGGGACCCGCCGCGACCAGCGCTCGTGCGCCTGCACCACGGCCGGCAGCAGGCGCGCGACGTTCCGGCCGGTCAGCACCGAGATCGGCAGGCAGGCGACGCCCTTGATCTGCGGCAGGCGGGCCTCGATGCGGTCGCGCAGGCGGGCGAGCGCCGCGTCGGGCTCGGCGACCAGATCCCACTTGTTGGCCGCGACCACCAGCGCGCGGCCCGCCTCGAGCGCCCGGTTGGCGATCGCGAGGTCCTGCTTCTCGAGTGGTGCCGTGCCGTCGACCAGGAGCAGGACCACCTCGGCGCGCCGCAGCGCGGCCAGCGCCGCCCGGCTCGAGAGCTCCTCCAGGCCGCCCCGGTCGATCCGCGCCCGACGCCTGAGACCCGCGGTATCGACCAGCTCGATCGCCCGCCCCCGCCATTGCCAGCCGACCGCGATCGCATCCCGGGTGAGGCCGGGCTCGGGGCCGGTCAGCAGGCGCTCGTCCGCGAGCAGGCGGTTGATCAGCGACGACTTGCCGACGTTCGGCCGGCCCGCGACCACCAGCCGGAGCGGCGGCTCCGCGGTCGCCTCGGCCCCGGCCTCGGCGGCGGCCGCAGCCTCACCAGCCGCAGGCTCGCCGGCCACAGCCTCCTCAACGGCAGCCTCCCGAGCCGCAGCCTCACCGGTCACAGGCTCACCGACCACGGCCTCACCGACCACGGTCTGGGCGACCGCCGCGATCGCCGCGGCGAGATCGGCCAGGCCCTCGCCGTTCTGCGCCGAGATCGGGACCGGCGCGCCGAGGCCGAGCGCCCAGGCCTCGCTCGCAAAGCTCGCCGCCGCCAGCCCTTCGCATTTGTTGGCGACCAGCACCACGGGCCGGCCCTGGCGCCGCAGCCAGCTCGCGAAGTGGCGATCGAGCGCCGTCAGGCCGGCCTTGGCGTCGATCAGCATCAGGGCGAGATCGGCCTCGGCGAGCGCAGCCTCGGTCTGCTGGCGCAGGCGGCCCTCGAGGCTGTCCTCCGGGCCTTCGGCAAGGCCGGCGGTGTCGATCGTCCGGAACTCGATCGGGCCGATCCGGCCGGCGCCCTGGATCCGGTCCCGGGTCACGCCGGGGGTCGGATCGACCAGCGCCTGACGGCGGCCGGCCAGGCGATTGAACAGGGTCGACTTGCCGACGTTGGGCCGGCCGACGATCGCGACCGTGAGGGTGGGCGACATGACCAGGCGACATGGGAGGCGACATGGCGGGCAACGGGGCGAGCGCCCGAGGGGCCGGGCCGGTCAGCGGTAGGCGAGGAGCTCGGCGTCCTCGGTCAGGATGTACACCGTGCCGCCGGCGACGATCGGCGCGACCAGCACCGCGCCCGGCAACTGGAGGCGGCCGAGGATCTCGCCGTTGTAGGGCGATACCGAGATCGCCTCGTGGTTCGAGCCCGCGATCAGCAGGCGATCGCCGACCAGGATCGGGCCGCTCCAGTCGATCGCCGTCGAGCTCGGATCCTTGGGATCGGTGACCCGGGGCAGCGGGCTCACCCAGCGGATGCCGCCGTTCTCGCGCACCAGACAGACGACCTCGCTGCGCGTCGTCAGCACATAGATGAAGTCGCCGGCCAGCCAGGGCGCCTGGGTGCTGCCGACATCGAGGTCCCAGGTGCGCACGCCGCGGCGCAGCTGAATCGCCGCCATCTCGCCGCCGTAACCCGCGACGTAGACCTGATCGTCGGCGATCACCGGCTGGCCGTCGATGTCGTTGATCTGGGCCAGCGCCTCGGTCCGGCGCGGCCGCTGGACGGTGTCGCTCCACAAGCGGGCGGCCGTTGTCGAGCCGCAGCCCGAACACCTCGGCCGAGGAGTAGGGGACGACCACGATCCCGCCGTCGACCGCCGGGCTCGGGCCCCCGAGCAGGCTCGTGCCCTCGAAGAAGCCCGCGTGGCGCCAGGTCGGGCGGCCGGTCTGGCCATCGAGCGCATAGAGCTGATTGTCGGCCGAGACCACCAGCACCTGGCCCTGGGCGACGGTCGGCGCGGCGCGCAGCGGCAGATCGAGACGCTGGCGCCAGATCTCGGTGCCATTGGTCGCGTTCAGGGCCAGGACCATGCCCGAGCTCATGGTCACGAACAGCCAGCCGCCGTCGTAGGCGAGGCCGCCCGCCAGCAGGCCGCGGCCGGCATGCACGCCATCGGGCTCGTACTGCCAGCGCCGGTTGCCATCGGCGACCGCGTAGGCGCTGATCAGACCGTCGGCGTCCATGGTGTAGACCAGGCCGGCGGCGACCACGGGCTGCGCCAGGAGCTGGCTGGAGCCGGCCGTGCCGGTGCCGATGTCGACCTGCCAGGCGAGCTTCAGATCATCGTTGGCGGCGAGATGGTGCATCGCGTGGCTGGGCACGCCCCCGGCCTGCGGCCAGTCGGGATTGAGCACCGGCGGCGGCAGCCGGATGGGCAGATCGGCAAGGCGCGGGTCTGCCGCCAGCTGATGCTCGAGCAGCATCACCGGGACCCGCTTGCCCGGCAACGGCGGCTTGTCCTTGCCGCCGAACCAGGAGTCGCCGTCCGAGCAGGCTGCGAGCAGGAGGGCTGCCAGGAGAAGGACCGGCCGCCACGCCATTACGGCTTGGCCTGAGCCCCGGCCGGCTGGTCCTTGGGCTTGAGCGGGCCGCCGAGCGAGGCCAGGAGCTCGCTCGCGCGCCGGCCGAGGTCGGGGGGCGTGCCCGGGTCGTCGAGCAGGTCCTGGAGGGTCTGGCGCGCGGCGTCGGTCTGACCGGCGCGCAGCTGGGCCAGCGCCTCGAGCTCGAGCGCGCTGTGGCGCCAGGGTCCGGCCGGCCCGGTCAGGCCCGCCAGCCGGCGGCTGAGGTCGGCCGGATCGGCGGCGTCGAGATCGCGCTGGACCTCCAGAAGATCGCCGAGCTGCCGGTATTCCGGCGCCGCCTGCGCATCTTCGGCCAGGCTGTTCAGGGCCTGTGTCGTGGCCTTCGGGTCGCCCGCCTTGGCCTGCGCCTCGGCGGCCCGCAGGCGGGCGACGATGCCGTAGCCGCGATCGGCCTCCTTGGCGAGCGCCTCGAACGCGGCGGCGGCCTCGGCGGGATGATTGTCGCGCAACAGCTGCTCGGCCGCGGCGTAGCGGCGGGCTTCGTCCAGGCGCTGATTGTGCTGATAGGTCCGCCAGCCGACCCCCGCGGCGGTGCCGAGCACGATCGCGAGCGCGCCGGCGACCAGGTAGACGCCGTACTCCTTGGCCAGCTGCAGCCAGCGGTCCTGGCGGACCGCCTCGTCGACCTCGCGGATGAACTCGTCGCTGTTGACCGCCCCACGCCCACGCATGACTGACCGCGCCCCTTGGTTACCGGGGTCGCCGCGCCGGCGCGCGCGAGAGCTTGGATGGCCGGCCGGTCGGCGCCCGCCCCGTAGGTATGGGAGGGCTCGCGGTTTGGCAAGGCCGGCGAGGCGCTCTATAGAGAGGCGGTTTCGCGCGAGGCGCTCCTGCCATGGCCCGTCTGTTCGTCGCCCTGCCGCTGCCCGCTCCGGTCAAGCGCTCGCTCGAGCCGCTGCAGCGCGGGCTGGGCGACCTGCGCTGGCTGGCCCCGGACCAGGAGCACGTGACCCTGCGCTTCATCGGCGAGGTCGACAACGGCCGCCTGGAGGAGGTCGCCCAGGCGCTGGCCCTGGTCGAGGGCTGGCCGTTCGAGCTCCGCCTGGCCGGGCTCGGCCACTTTCCGCCGCGCGGCGAGCCGCAGGTGCTCTGGGTCGGGGTCGAGAAGAGCGACGCGCTCGCCAGCCTCAAGCGGCGGGTCGACCGCGTGCTGGCGGCGGTCGGACTGCCGCCGGACAGCCGCCGGTTCGCGCCGCACGTGACCCTCGGCCGCGCCCGCGGCCCGCTCTCGCGCGAGCGTCTCGCCACCTGGCTGATGCGTCACAGCCTGTACCGGAGCGAGGCCTTCCCGGTCAGCGACTTCCATCTGTACTCGAGCTGGCTCAAGCGGGACGGCGCGCAGCATCTGGTCGAGGCGAGCTACGAGCTGGTGCCGGGGCTCGAGCCCGATCCCGACGCATGAGCGGGACTGACCTCGCGAGCCTGCGCGCCGAGGTTGCCGCCTGCGCGGTCTGCGCCCCGCATCTGCCGCTCGGGCCGCGCCCGGTCCTGCAGGTCGGAGCGGGCGCGCGCCTCTTGATCGCGGGCCAGGCGCCGGGGCGGGTCGTGCATCGGCGCGGGGTCCCGTTCGACGATCGGACCGGCGATGCCTTGCGCGCGTGGCTCGGCATCGACCGCGCGACCTTCTACGACCCGGAGCGGGTCGCGATCCTGCCGCTCGGCTTCTGCTACCCGGGCCGGGGCCGGGGCGGCGACCGGCCGCCGCGCCCGGAATGCGCGCCGCTCTGGCAGGCGCGCCTTTTGGCCCGGATGCCGGCGATCCGCCTGACCCTCCTGCTCGGCCGCCACGCCCAGCGCCATCATCTGGGCGCCCGGTGCGAGCCCAGCCTGACCCGGACGGTGCTGGCATTTCGCGACTATCTGCCGAGCCATTTCCCGTTGCCCCACCCCTCCCCGCGCAACCGTCCCTGGTTCCATCGCCATCCCTGGTTCGAGGACGACGTTCTCCCGGCGCTCCGGACCGAAGTGCAGCGAGCGCTCGTCTCACCGGGCGTTTCGCCACCCGGCAGCGTCGGCTAGGATCGGCTCATGACCACGCGACTCGCCAATGTTCCGACCGAGCCCCAGGCCTTCATCGCGTGGGAAAACCGGCGCCGGGCCCGCTACGAGCTGATCGCCGGCGAGGTCCGTCTGATGGCCGGCGGCAGCCGGGCGCACGACCTGGTCGCCGGCAACATTCTGGCGGCGTTGCATGGGCTGTTGCGCGGCCAGGGCTGCGACGTCCACGGCTCGAACCTCAAGATCGTCTCGCCGGCGGGCATGGTCACCTATCCCGACGTGTTCGTCCGTTGCGGTCCGCTCGCCGACGAGGCGGTCGAGTGCCACGATCCGGTCGTGGTGTTCGAGGTGCTCTCGCCCAGCACCCGGAGCGAGGATCTGGTCCGCAAGCGCTGGGGCTATCAGGCGATCCAGAGCCTCGCGCATCTGGTCTACGTCGATGCCGGGCGCGTCGGCATCGAGATTGCCACCCGGGCGCCGGATGGCCGCTGGTGGAGCCTCTTCCTCGACCGTCCCGATGAATCCCTGGTTCTCGAGGCTCTGGGCGTCGAGCTGGCCGTGGCCGAGATCTACGCTTCGACCCGGGCGGCCCAAGCTGACGCTCTTGGCCCTACAGCATGACGTCGCCGCCGTTGGGCGACAGGGTCTGGCCGAGGTAGAAGGCGCCGTCGTCGGAGGCCAGAAGGAGCGCGGTCGGGGCGATCTCCTCGGGGGTCGCGAAGCGGCCGATCGGCAGCTCGGCCATCTTCCTCGCCCGCCAGTCGGGCGGCATGGCGAGCAGGATGTCGGTGTCGGTCGGGCCGGGCGCGATCGCGTTGACGGTCACGCCCTGCCGTGCGCCCTCGAGCGCCAGCGCCCGCGTCAGGCCGATGATCCCGGCCTTGGCCGCGCAGTAGTGGGTGAGGCCGACCATGCCCTTGTAGGCGACCTGGGAGGCGAAGTTGATGATCCGGCCGAAGCCGCGCCCGGTCATGCCCGGCCAGACGGCGTGCGCCATGAGGAACGTGCCGCGCAGGTGGACCGCGATCATCCGGTCCCAATGCTCGACGGTGATCTGCTCGAACGGCGTCTGATCGACCACGCCCGCGCAGTTGACCAGGATGTCGACCCGCCCGAGCGCGGCCTCGACCTTGCCGACCGCGCCCGCGACCGCGCCGGGATCGGCAACGTCGCACTCGACGGCAAGCGTGGTCCGGCCCTGCTGCTCCAGCTGCCCTGCGAGCCGCCCTGGCGTTGTCGGGGTCGCCCAGATGCAGCAAAGCGACGTCCGCAGCTTCGGCCGCGAACGCCCGCACGATCGCCGCCCCGATCCCGCGGCTGCCGCCGGTCACCAGCGCCTTCCGCCCCGCCAGCTTGCCGTCCCGTGCCATGCCTTGCTCCCTCGACATCGAATCCCTGGCCGCCTCGAGCGAGCCCTGGACGCAGGGCCAGCGGCTGCGCCCGGAGCTCCAGCGCGCTCTCAGGCCCGCAGCGCGGCCAGATCCCGGTACAGATCGAGCGCGTCCGGATTGGCGAGCGCCTCGGTGTTCTTCACCGGCCGCCCATGGATCACGTCGCGGACCGCAAGCTCGGTGATCTTGCCTGAGCGGGTGCGCGGAATGTCGGCGACCTGGACGATCCGGGCCGGCACGTGCCGCGGCGTGCAGTGCTCGCGGATCTGCCGGCGGAGCCGCTGCTCGAGCGCGCTGTCCAGGGTGCTGCCCTCGGCCAGGCGCACGAACAGCACGACCCGCACGTCGCCCTGCCATTCCTGGCCGACGCAGATCGCCTCCAGCACCTCGGGGATCTGCTCGACCTGGCGGTAGATCTCGGCGGTGCCGATCCGCACCCCGCCCGGATTCAGGACGGCATCCGAGCGGCCGTAGATGATCACGCCGCCGCTTTCGGTCAGCTCGGCGAAGTCGCCGTGGCACCAGACGCCCGGGAAGCGCGCGAAGTAGCTGTCGTGGTAGCGCCGGCCGTCCGGGTCGTTCCAGAACCGGACCGGCATGCAGGGGAACGGCCGGGTGCAGACCAGCTCGCCCTTCTCGCCCCGGACCGGTCGTCCCTGGTCGTCGAAGACGTCGACCGCGAGCCCGAGGCCGCGCATCTGGATCTCGCCGCGCCGGACCGGGCCCGCGGGGTTGCCGAGCACGAAGCAGGAGACGATGTCGGTGCCGCCCGAGATGGAGGCCAGCTGCACGTCCGCCTTGACCCTCTCATAGACGTAGTCGAAGCTTTCCGGGACCAGCGGCGAGCCGGTCGAGAGGATCGCGCGCAGCGGTTGCAGATCGTGGGTCCTGGCCGGCTCGATCCCCGCCTTCTTGCAGGCGTCGATGTATTTGGCGCTGGTCCCGAACACGGTGACGCGCTCGCGCGCGGCCAGGTCCCAGAGCACGTTGCCGTCGGGCTGGAACGGCGAGCCGTCGAACAGGATCAGGGTCTCCTCGACGGCGAGGCCGCCGACCAGCCAGTTCCACATCATCCAGCCGCAGGTCGTGAAGTAGAAGACCCGGTCGCCCGGGCGCGCGTCGCAGTGCAGCCGGTGCTCCTTGATGTGCTGCAAAAGTGTGCCGCCGGCGCCGTGGACGATCGCCTTGGGTTTCCCGGTCGTGCCCGAGGAGTAGAGAATGTAGACCGGGTGGTCGAACGGCAGCTGCGCGAACTCGAGCGGCGGCGCCTTGTTCCCACCTGTAATCGGCGTACAGGACGGCGCCCGCCACCGGCCCCGGATCGGCGGCCGGGTCGAGGAATGGCACGAGCACGGTCCGCTTCAGGCCCGGGATGCCGGCGGCCACCGCCGCGACCTTGGCGCGGATGTCGAGGCGCTTGCCGGCGTAGGGATAGCCGTCGACCGCGATCAGCACCTTGGGCTCGATCTGGCCGAACCGGTCGAGCACGCCCTCGATCCCGAAGTCGGGCGAGGCGGACGACCAGATCGCGCCGAGCGCGGTGGTCGCCAGCATCGCGATGATGGTCTCCGGGATGTTGGGCAGATAGCCCGCGACCCGGTCGCCGACCCCGACGCCATCGGCGGCGAGCGCGGCGGCGAGCCCCCTCACCTCGGTCTGCAGCTTGGCCCAGGACAGCTCGCGCCGGCGGCCGTCCTCGCCGGTGAAGACCAGCGCCGGGCTCGCGTCATCGCGCCGGAGCAGGTTCTGGGCGAAGTTCAGCCGCGCCCCCTCGAACCAGCGGGCGCCCGGCATCCGGTCGCCGTCAGCCAGCACCCGATCGGCCGCCCGGCTCGCCTTGACCCCGCCGAGCTCCCAGACCGCCTGCCAGAATTCGGCCGGATGCTCGACCGACCATTGGCGCAGGCGCTCGATCGCGTCCGCGCCCGCGAAGCCGCGCTCGCGCGCCAGGCGGCCGATCTGGGTCGCGGCCGCCGCCGCGGCCGAGGGCTGCCAGAGGATCCGGCTCATCGCTTGGGTCCCGCCCGCCGGCTCATCCCTTGGGCCCCGCCGCGCGAGCTCAGGCCGCGCCCGGCGCGGCGACCCCGAGCGCGCCCAGCGCGGCCGCGAGGCCCGCGCCATCGTACGGCTTGCCGACGAAGCCGAGGTAGGGGTCGTCGGGGAAGCGCTCGCGCAGGCTCGCCTCCGGATAGCCGCTCGCGACCACGATCGGCAGGCTCGCATGGAGCGCGCGCAGTTCGGCCGCGAGCGCGTCGCCGCGCCGGTCGGGCAGGCCGAGGTCGATGACCGCGGCCGCGATCCGACCGTTCAGGACCCGCATCTTGCTGATCGCCTCGGTGGCCGAGGCCGCCTCCTCGACCCGGAAGCCCAGCTCGCGCAGCGCATCGACCGCGAGCAGGCGGACCAGCGCCTCGTCCTCGACCACCAGGACGCGGGGCGGCCCCCCATCGCGCTCGAGCAGGTCGTGGACCTTGGCCGCGAGCCCGGCGAAGCTGAAGGGCTTGGTGATCAGCTGCACGCCCGGGTCGAGGCGGCCATCATGGACGATCGCGTTCCTGGCGTAGCCGGTCGTGAACAGGACCTCGAGCCCGGGCCGGCGGCGGCAGGCCTCCTCGGCGAGCTGGCGGCCGTTCATGCCGCCCGGCAAGCCCACATCGGTGAACAGCAAGGCGACGTCCGGCTGGCGCTCCAGGATCTCGAGCGCCGACGGGCCGTTCGGCGCCTCGAGCACGCGGTAGCCGAGCTCCTCCAGGATCTCCGCCGAATGCGCCCGGACGTCGTCGTCGTCCTCGACCACGAGGATGGTCTGGCTGGGCTCTTCGTCGGGCGCGATCCGGGCGCGGTCGGCGGGCGCCGTCGGGTCATCGCCTTCGGCCAGCCGGCGGGGCAGATAGAGCTTGACCGTGGTGCCCAGGCCGGGCTCGCTGTAGAGGCTGACGTGACCGCCGGACTGCTTGACGAAGCCGTAGACCTGGGAGAGGCCGAGGCCGGTGCCGTGGCCGGCGTCCTTGGTCGTGAAGAACGGCTCGAACGCCTGATCCATCACCGCCCGGCTCATGCCGACGCCGGTATCGGTGACCGCCACGACGACGTAGTGTCCGGGCGCCACCTCGGCCTGGCGCACCGCGTAGCTCTCGTCGAGGTCGGCATTGGCGGTCTCGATCGTGAGCTTGCCGCCCTCGGGCATGGCGTCGCGGCCGTTGAGGGCGAGGTTCAGGATCGCGCTCTCGAGCTGATTGGGATCGGCGTGGGTGCCCCACAGGCCGCCGCCGAGCACGGTCTCGATCGCGATCCGCTCGCCGAGCGTCCGGCGCAGCAGGTCCGACATGGTCGAGACCAGCTTGTTGACGTCGATCGGCGCCGGCTCGAGCGGCTGGCGGCGGGAGAAGGCGAGCAGCCGCTGGGTGAGCGCGGCGGCGCGCTGGGCGCCGCGGGTGGCGTTGCCGGCCGAGCGCTGCAGGCGGGCGCGATCGACCGCCGGCCGCTCGAGCTGCCGGTGCAGGGTCTCGAGGTTGCCCATGATGATGGTCAGGAGATTGTTGAAATCATGCGCGACGCCGCCGGTCAGCTGGCCGATGGTCTCCATCTTCTGCGCCTGGCGCAGCGCCGCCGCCATGCGCTCGCGCTCCTCGATCTGGGCGCGCAGCTCGCGGTTGGCGGCGGCGAGCTCGCCGGTGCGCTCGGCGACCCGGAGCTCGAGCGTGTCGGTCAGGTCGCGCAGCGCCACGACCAGCCGCTCGCGCTCGTCCTCGATCTCCTTGCGCTCGGTGATGTCGAGCACCGAGCCGACGTAGCCGAGGAAGGCGCCGCCGGCGGCGAAGCGCGGCAGGGCCGCATCGAGCGCCCAGCGATAGACGCCATCCGCGCGCCGCAGCCGGTACTCGAGCCGGAACGGCAGCCGGTCGGCATGGGCCGCGAGGAAGGTCGCGCGCGTGCGCGCCCGGTCGTCCGGATGGACGACGTCGAGCCAGCCGAAGCCGAGGCCGGTCGCCTCGGTCTGGCCGCTGAACTCGTACCAGGGGCGCCCGAGGTAGGTGCACGCGCCGTCCGCATCGGTGACCCAGATCATCACCGGCGCGCCGTCGGCCATGGTCCGGAAGCGGGCCTCGCTCTCGCGCAGGGCGGCCTCGGTCTGGCGGCGCTCGGCGATCTCGGCCTGAGCGGCCTGATAGAGCCTGGCGTTGTCGATCGCGGTCGCCGCCTGGGCGGCGATGCCGGTGACCAGGCGCTCGGCGCGCGCGCTGAACCGACCGGGCTCCGGGTGGCCGAAGAACAGGCCGCCCAGGACCTCGCCCGAGCGCGAGACCACGGGCACCGCCAGATAGCTGCGCACCGGCAGGTGGCCCTCGGGCATGCCGTGGTGGGGCGCGCTTTGGCCGTAGCGCGGGTCCTTGGTGATGTCGTCGGCGCGGACCGCGCCCTCGCCCGCGAAGGTCGGCCCGAACACCGCCGTGTTGCGCGGCATGGGGAACCTCGCGAACGCCTCGCGCGGCGCGCCCGACAGCGCGTAGAGCGTGTACCACTCGCCGCGCTCGTCGAGCACGTTGTAGAAGAAGGAGCCGAACGCGGCGCCGGAGAGCTCGGTCGCGGCATCGGTCACCAGCTGCACCGCGCGCTCGAGGTCGAGCTCGGCGGCGACCGCCGTGCCGAACCGGTTGAGCGTCTCGAGGGTGCGCGCCTCGTCCCCGAGGGCGCGTGCGGTCTCATGGCGGATCCGCGCGAGCTTGAGGTTGCCGGCGACCCGGGCGAGCAGCTCGCGGGTCGAGAACGGCTTGGTCAGGTAGTCGTCGGCCCCCTCGCCCAGGCCTTCGACGCGCGCCTCCTCGCCCGCGCGCGCCGACAGCAGGAGCACCGGCACGTCGCGCAGCGAAGGCTCGGCCCGGAGCGCGCTCAAAAGCTCGAAGCCGTCGAGGCCCGGCATCATCACGTCCGAGAGCACCAGATCGGGGGCCTCGCGCCGCGCCGCGGCCAGCGCCGCCTCGCCGTCGGCCACCGCCTCGACCCGGTAACCCTCGGCGGTCAGCAGCCGCTGGACGTAGCGGCGCATGTCGGCGTTGTCGTCGGCCAGCAGCACCCGTTCGCCGCGGGTCGCGGATGAGCCGAGCACGTCGAGATCGTCGGGCGCCGAGCGCGACGGGGCGTCCGCCGCGATCGCGCCGGCATCGCCGTTCGGCAGCCAGCGCAGCGCCTCCTCGACGTAGGCCTCCGCGCGCACGCCCGTGGACGTCGTCGGCGGGCGGGCCGCCCAGCTGGTCCGCGGGCAGATGCCCGGTCCCGAACGGCAGGGTCACGGTGAAGCTGCTGCCCCGGTCGGGCACGCTCTCGACCCGGATCGCGCCGCCGTGCAGCTTGACCAGCTCCTGGACCAGGGCGAGGCCGATGCCGCTGCCCTCGAAGGTCCGGCCGCGGGCGCCCTCGACCCGGTGGAAGCGCTCGAACAGGCGGGGCAGCTCGGCGGCCGGGATGCCGGTGCCGGTGTCGCGGACGGTGAGCTCCGCCGCCCGGCCGTCGGCCGACCGCCCGACCACCACCCCGATCTCGCCCTCGAAGGTGAACTTGAAGGCGTTCGAGAGCAGATTGAGGACCACCTTCTCCCACATCTCGCGGTCGACGTGGACCGGCTCGGGCAAGGGCGCGCAGTCGACGATCAGGCTCAAGCCCGCCCGATCGATCGCCGAGCGGAAGCTCGAGGCGAGCTCGGCGGTGAACGCCGCGAGGTCGGTCGGCTGGTAGCTCGCCTGGACGCGCCCGGCCTCGATGCGCGAGAAGTCGAGCAGCGAGTTGACCAGCTTGAGCAGCCGCAGGCCATTGCGATGCGCGGTGTCGACCAGCGCCCGATTGTCGACGGCAACGCCGGATGCAGGCTTGGCCAGCACCTCCTCGAGCGGCCCCAGCATCAGGGTCAGGGGCGTGCGGAACTCGTGGCTGACGTTCGAGAAGAATGCGGTCTTGGCGCGGTCGATCTCGGCCAGGGCCTCGGCGCGCCGGCGCTCCTCCTCGTAGGCGCTGGCGTTGGCGAGGCCGGCCGCGATCTGGCCCGCGACCAGGTCGACGAAGCCCGCGTAGCCGGCGTCGAACTGCCGGTAGGGATTGACGCCCGCGACCAGGAAGCCCGCCGGCCGGTCCTGGCCCTGGCGCGCGATCGGGACCACGATCGCCTGCCGGGGCGGCTTGTCCCAGGCCCCGGTCGGCAGGCGACCGAAGCGGGCTTCCAGGTCGCCTTGCGGCAGGGGCGCCGCCCGGGCGCGCAGCTCGCGGGCGGGCCAGGCGGCAGCGTCGGTGCCATCGATCAGCGCCGGCGCCGCCGGATGCCCGGGCCCGATGCCGGTCGCGCAGGCGAGCCGGGCGCTGCCGTCGTCCTCGAACAGATAGGTGAGCGTGAACGGCAGGTCCCTGAGGTTGGCGCCGAGGCGGCGCTCGATCGCGGCCAGCACCTCGGCGCGGGCGTTGGTGCCGGCGAGCTCGGAGGCGAGCTCGCGCAGCGAGGCGAGCCGGCGCTCGCCGATCACCCGCTCGGTCTCCTCGGTGACGACGCACAGCATGCCCGCGACCCGGCCGTCGTCGTCGGGCAGCGGGCTGTAGGAGAAGGTGTGGTAGGTCTCCTCGGGGTAGCCGCTGCGTTCCAGGAACAGGAGCAGCGCCTCGTCCCAGGTCGCCTCGCCGGTGTCGAGGACCGTCTGGATGCGCGGGCCGATGTCCTTCCAGATCTCCGCCCAGACGTCGCGGGCGCAGGCGCCGAGCGCCCAGGCCTGCTTGACCCCGAGCGTCGGCCGGTAGGCGTCGTTGCAGAAGAAGGTGAGCTCGCTGCCCCACGCCATCCACATGGCGTAGCGCGAGGTCAGCATGATCCGGATGACCGTCTTCAGGCTCTGCGGCCAGCCCGCGATCGGCCCGAGCGGCGTTGCCGACCAGTCGTGGGCGGCGATCAGGGCGCCCATCGCGCCGCCGCCGGCGGCGAAGTCGAGCCCTGGCGGGCCATCGGCTGACGCAGGGATCCGGTTGATCAAGCAGCAGCCCCTTCCAGCGAGCCCATGGATGGGCCTGCTGTCCACCCCGTCACTGAGCGCGCAAGATAGCTCATGGGGGCCGCCGCACAAGGCCTCCGAGGTGGGCGCCGTCAGCAGCGGCGGCCGCTCGGCCGCGCTCAACCGGCGGGGTGCAGCGGGTGGCGCCCGGCTGCGCCCGGCAGTCCGGGCAAGGGGTCGGCCGCGGCCAGATGGAGGGCTACGCCCGCGGCGCCGAGGGCGGTCGCCAGCGCCGGCGGCGGCGGCGCGTCGGTGACCAGATCGTCGAGGTCGGCGAGCGGGCAGACGAGCTCGTAGCGCGCCTGCTCCAGCTTGCTGTGGTCGACCAGGAGGATCCGCCGGCGCGCCCGCTCGAGCATCGCCCGTTTGACCCAGGCGGCCCCGGGCTGGACCTCGGTCGGCCCCTCCGCGGTCAGGCCGCCCGCGCCGATCACCGCTTTGTCGGCATGAAAGCGGCGCAGGAAGGTCAGCGTGTCGGGCCCGAAGGTGCCGCCTTCGCCGGCGGCGTAGTCGCCCGGGCAGACCACGACCCGGATCGCCGGGTTGGCGGCGAGCGTGCTGGCGATGCCGAGGCTGTTGGTGATCACCGTGAGCGCCATGGGCAGCGCGGCCAGCCGGCGCGCGAACTGCCAGGTGGTCGAGCCGCAGTCGATCATCAGGACATCGCGCACGGCCACCAGCTCGACCGCCCGGCGCGCGATCCGCTCGCGCTCCACCGTCAGCTCGCGCTCGCGCTCGGCGAGCGACGGCTCGACCCCGATCGCGGGCAACGCGGCGCCGCCATAGGTGCGGCTGACCAGGCCGCCCTCGCTCAAGGCATCGAGGTCGCGGCGCACGGTCTCGGTCGAGACCCCGAAGGCGCGGGCCAGGGCCACGACCCGCACGGTCGGATTGGCGCGCAGCTCGGCGATGATCCGCTCGCGGCGCGCGAGCTTGCCGAAGCGCACCTCGCCGCTCACCGGGCCTCCAGGAGCCGCTCCGCCAGCTCGGCGAAGCCCGCCCCGCCGCGCGCCTCGGTCACCCAGGCCGGCGCACAGGCGAGCTGGCCCTCGAAGTCGCGGACGTTGGCGACCCCGACCGAGTGCGGGAAATGCGCGAACATCGGCGCATCGTTGGGCGAGTCGCCGACGAACAGGACCTGCCCCGCAGCCGCATCGGCATCGAGGCCCAAGTGCTCGCGCAGCAGGCGCAGGCTCATCGCGAGCTTGTCGTAGTCGCCGAACCAGCCGTTGACGTGGATCGAGCTGACCCTGGCCCTGGCGCCCGCGGCCTCGAACAGCAGGACGATCCGGGCGACGGCCTCGGCCGGCAAGGGCGCCACGTCCTCGCGCCAGTCGATGGCGAGGTCGGCCTCCCGGTAGGCCTGGTCGGCAGCGATCGCAGCACCCGGCACCGCGGCCAGGATGGCCGCTCCGAGGGCGTCCAGACGCCGGCGGTCCTCCGCGCGCTCGCGGGGCGTCTTCCAGAAGCAGCGCAGCATGCGCCGCTCGGCGCGCCGGTACGCGAAATAGAAGGCGCCGTTCTCGCCGACCACGCCGTCGGCCGGCCACAAGCGGGCGATCAGGTCGCACCAGCCGGCCGGCCGGCCGGTCACCGGCACGACCTTGAGGCCGCCGGTCTGCAGGCGCTCGAGCGCGGCGTAGGCGCGCGCGGTCAGCCGCCCGTCGTCGGTCAGCGTGTCGTCGATGTCGCACAGCACGGCACGGATCTGGCGCAGCGTCGCCGCCGGAAATTCACTGATCGGTCGCATGAGGAATTGTGTTTAATAAGCTAGATTAATTAAAGAAAACCGCTGTCAGCGGCGAGATCGAGGAAGGTGTAGCGGTTGCGGATCAGGCGGGCGTGGCGCACGGCCTCGCGGTAGAAGTCGTCCGGCCAGCCGAGCTCTTGCGGGGTGGTCGGCGCCCCGGCCCGCTCCAGGATCGCGCGCAGCTCATCGGGTGGCCTGTGGATGGCCCTGATCTGCGCGCGGATCTCGTCCCAGCGCTCGGCAAGGCGGCGGTTGAGCTGGATGGCGGCGCCGTGGTCGACGCGCTTCCGGCGGAATTCCTGCCAGCAGGAGTGGGCGAGCTCGGGGCCGAAATGGTGGGTCAAGGTGGAGAGGTCGACCCGTGAGGGCTCGATGCGGGGTGCCGGGCCCGCCAGCGTCTGCGCCTGGAGGCGCGCCATGGTGAGCGTCGTGACCCCGATCTGCTCGCCGTGGAACGCCCTGGGCCAGGCGCAATCGCCCAGCATGTCGACGTAGTGGCTGATCAGGTGCTCGCCCTGGCTCGCCGGGTCGCTGCCGCCGCAAAGGGTCATGCCGAAGCCCGACAGCACGAGGGTCCGGACCAGGCGCCGGATCGCCTCCAGGTCCCCCGATACCAGCCCCGCGGATGCCGCCAGCAGCGGGCCCTCGTCCTCGGCCAGGAGCGCGAACGGCGCCTGCCGGTAGGGCCGCCCGAGCAGGAGGTGGGCCAGCAGCCAGTCGGCCTGCGCGGTCGTGCGGCAGACCGAATCGCCGAGCCCGGCCCGGATCATGCGGACGGGCGCCGCGGCCAGGACCTCGAGGTCGAGGAAGGCGGCCGCGGCGGACTGGGCGGCGAGCGAGCTCTTGTGGCCCTCGATCGTGATCGCGGCATTGACCGAGGTGTAGCCGTTCATCGAGGGCGCGGTCGCGAACACCGCAAACGGCTGGCCCGCCTGGGCGGACGCGTATTTGCAGAGGTCGTTGATCGTGCCGGAGCCGACCGCGATCAGGGCGCTCGCCTCGGCCGTGGCCTTGCGCAGCCGGTCGACGGTCTCGAGGTCCGGCTCGGGGTGCTCGGGCAGGACGACGCTCTGGACCAGGCCGACGCGGCCGAGCGCCTGCTCGACCCGCCGCCCGAGCACGCGGCGCGTGGTCGGGTCGCTGACCACCGCGAGCTGGCTGCCGAGCTCGAGCGCGCCGACCAGATCGGCCTCGCGGCCCTCGAGGCTGTCCTCGATCACGACCGTTGGGATCGGCGCGACCAGCGGCCGGCCATCATCCGGATCGCGAAACTCGCCGGCCAGGAGCCGGCCCAGCGTGTCCAGCGCCATCATCGCTCCTGGAACATCGGCCGCAGGCTCGAGAAGAGCTTGCGGTAAGCGCCATAGGCGTCGTCGTAGGCGGCCTTCCGGGCCGGGTCCGGCTCGATGGTCCGGGCCTTGCCGGCGACCAGCCGGGCTGCCGCCGGAAGCGAGGGCTGCAGGCCCGCGGCGACCGCGGCCAGCATCGCGGCCCCGATCGGCGAGGTGTCGACGATCGGCGGCAGGGCCACCGGCAGGCCGGTCAGGTCGGCACGAATCCGGGCCCAGAGCGCGCTCCTGGCGCCGCCGCCCAGGAGCAGGACGGCGCCGATCGGGACCCCCATCTCCAGGAGCCGCTCGAGCACGTCGCGCATCGCGAACGCGCAGCCTTCCAGCACCGCCCGCGCCAGATGCGCCGTGCCGTGGCCAGCGCTCAGGCCGTAAAAGCAGCCGCGCGCCGAAGCGATCCATTCGGGCGCCATGGCCCCCGAGAGCGCGGGCAGAAAGGTGATCCCCTCGCAACCGGCCGGGATGCCCGCCGCCAGCGCGTCGAGCTCCTGCACGTCGCGCAGGCGAAAGGCCTCGACGAACCAGGCGAGCGCGCCGCCCGAGAACCAGCCGGGATTCTCGATGAAGAAGCGACCGCCCGGATAGCCGTGGGTCTCGACCAGACCGCCGCGGTCGATCGCCGGCCGGTCATGGAGGGCGCCCACGACCTCGGCGGTGCCGAGCGCGCAGGCGAGGCTCCCGGGTTCGATCAGCCCGGCGCCGAGCGGGTTGGAGAAATCGTCGCCGGTGCCGACCGCGACCGGCAGCCCCTCGGCCAGGCCCGTGAGCGCGGCGCCCTCCCGGTGCAGCTCTCCGGCCCGATCGGACGCCTCGGCGATCGCCGGCAGCTCGTCCGCGCTCAGCTCGAACCGTTCGAGCAGCCCGGCATCGAAGCCGCGCCGCGCGAGGTCGTAGACCATGGTGGTCGAGGCGAGGCCATGGTCGAAGACCGGCTCCCCGGTCAGGCGCGCGACCAGGTGGGAGACCGGCTGGTGGAAGCGGCGGATACGGGCCCGCCCGGGCAGATGGCGCTTCTGCCAGCGGGCCTTGGCCGCCATGTGGGTGGCATCGAGCACGACCCCGGTCGCGAGCCGGACGTGCTCGGCCGACAGATCCTCGATCTCGGCCGCGGCGCGGCGGTCCATCCAGATCAGGCAGGGCGCCAGCGCGCGCCCGTCCCGATCGACCGCGACGCAGCCGTCGAGCTGGCCGCAGATGCCGAGCGCCCGGACCGATCCGGGCGCGCAAGCCCCGGCCTCGAGCGCGCCCGCGATCGCCGGGCGCAGCGCCTGCTCCCAGAGCTTCGCATCCTGCTCGGCCCAGCCCGGGCGCGGGAACGATGGCCGGTAGGCGACCGCGGCCTGGCCCCGCGGCCGGAGCGCGTCGTCGGTGACGACCGCCTTCAGGCTCTGGGTCCCGATGTCGACGCCGACGATCATGCCGCCCCACCGCAGACCGGATCCCCGCAGACCGCGAGGACGTCGCGCAATTGCGACAGGAGCGCGCCCTTGCGCGGCGAGAACGCGCCGCTGAAGACCGCCGAGCCGATCGTGAAGGCATCGGCGCCGGCCTCGGCCAGCGCCCGGATGCGGCCCGGCTGGTCGACGCTGCCGGCGACGATCAGGAGCCCCTCGCCCAGCGCGCGCCTGGCCGCGCGCACCAGCGCGAGCGGCTCCGCCTCGGTCGCCCGGTAGGCGAGCAGGTCGACCCCGGCGCAGCCCTTGGCCATGAAGGCCGCGCAGTCGGCCGCGATCTCCTCAGGGCCTCCGGCGAGCACGGTCGGATGGCCGCGCGGCAAGCCGGGAAACGGGTAGTAGCGGATACCAGTGCCCTCGAGCAGCGCCAGCACGGCGTCCACGTCGGTGCCGCCGAGCAGCCGGTCGACGCCGATTTCGACCGCGGCCCCGGCCGAGGCGAGACCGGCCTCGGGCGTGGTGCTGACCACCTCGAGATAGCTGATCGCGCCCTGCGCCTTGATCCGCCGGTTCAGCTCGCGCAGCCGCGCGGGATCGGCGCCCACGTCCTTGAAGCCGATGTGGCGAAGGCCGAGCGGCCGGATCGCGTCGAGCACCTCGAGCGCATCCTCGACCGTCCGGTCGTCGCGGGTCAGCATGAAGATGAAGTCCATCGGCAGGGCGCCGCACTCCCGACGTTTTGCGGTTGGAGTATGCCAACAAATATGTGGCAAGTACCACAAGAATCTTGGCATTCCCCAAGCCTGCATGGTAGCACTGGCGATCGACCAGATCGGCGGCCGGAACGGGGAGGCAGCGATGTCGAGGGATGCAACCAGTGGACGCGGATCAGCGCTCGGCGTCGGCGCTCGGATCGGGGGCGCTCGGATCGGGGGCGCTCGGATCGCGGGCCCCCTGCTCGGCGGCGCTCTGATCGGGAGCGCCCTGCTCGGCCTGGGCGGCGCCACGCCGGCCGCGGCCTGGACCCTCGAGGAGGCCGCCGCGCCCTACAAGGGCGTCACGATCCGCGCCATCGGCGAGGCCCTGCCGCCGCTCGAGGCGATGGATGCCATGAAGCACACCTTCGAGGAGCGTACCGGCATCAACGTCGTGATCGAGATGTACGAGCACTCCGAGGCCGTCAACAAGGTCATGCTCGACCTCAATTCCAAGCGCGGCCGCTACGACTTCATCCTGCAGCCGCACCGCGAGCTTGGCCGGTTCGTCGAGAACGGCCATCTGGTGCCGCTGGCGAAGTTCATGGACGACCCCAAGCTGCGCAACCCGGACTTCAAGCCCGAGGACGTGCTCTACGGCCGCCTCTGGCACGAGATCTCCTGGTACGACGGCCAGATGTACGGCTTTCCGTTCACCGCGCTCACCATGTACATGTGGTACCGCAAAGATCTCGCCGAAGATCCCAAGGAGCAGGAGGGCTTCAAGGCCAAATACGGCTACGAGCTGCAGCCGGCGAAGACCTGGGACCAGTACCGCGACCTCGCCGAGTGGTTCACCCGCCCCGAGGCCGGGTTCTATGGCACGGCGCTCCAGGGCAAGCGCCACGAGGCGCTGTGGTACGAATGGCTCAACTTTCTCTACAGCTTCGGCGGCGACATGATGGAGGTCAAGACCGGCAGCGAGTGCGGCCCGATCATCGTCAACAGCCCGCAGGCGATCGCGTCGCTCGAGTACTATAAGAGCCTGATGAAGTATTCGCCGCCGGACACGCTCAACTACTTCTGGGACGACGTCATGGCGCTGATGCAGCAGAGCAAGGTGTTCGAGCTGATCATGTGGAACGATGCGACCTATGCGGTCGCCCAGGACACCGCGGTGAGCCAGGTGGTCGGCAAGATGGGCTTCGATCTCGTGCCGCAAGGCGCGGGCGGCAAGGTCGGCCAGGTCGAGGGCTGGACCTATCTGATCCCGGCCTATGCCAAGAACCAGGAGGCGGCGTTCCTGTTCATCCAATGGATGATGGAGTTCCCGCAGCAGCTGCAGCAGCACCTGAACGGCGGCGCCTCGGCGCGCCCGGACGTGTACGCCGATCCGGAGGTCCAGAAGCTGCCCTATGCCAAGGCCTCGATGCAGACCAACGAGGTCGCGATCCCGAAGCCGACGATCCCGGCGTCGCCCCAGATCACCGACATCCTGGTGCGCGAGCTGAGCTCGTACCTGGCCGGCGACAAGGAGGCGAAGCCCGCGCTGGACGCGGCGGCGGTCGAGATGCACGAGCTGCTGGGCGACTGCGCCCCGCTCCGCTACCCGGCGCAGTAGCGCGGGCGGCACGGGCGCGACGATCTCGCGAGGATGTTTCCGGGGCCATGCCCACGCACGTCGTCGGATGTGGTCGTGACGGCCGGACCCGTCGGCTTCCTGAAGCCCCCGGGCGCAGGTCGGCGTCTTGGCTAAGACCTTAACCAAAGGTTAACCTTTTGATCGTCAACTCTTTCTTCGGATGGTCCATGAGACCGTGGGAATCCGTCCCGCGAGCGGAGAACCAAGCTGGCGACGCGGACTCCCACGGTCGCATGGACCATCGAGCACGGACAATCTGAGGACTCTTGGTGAACAAAGGGTTAAGCCGGGCGGCAACCGTTACCGGAGCCCCGCAGTCGTCGGCGGCGCGAGGCGCCGGGTCGGGGCTTGGCGGCGCAGCCCCGCCGAGCACCGGCGCCCGGCCGGCTCACGGGTGACCGCCCCGGGCCGGCGGCGGCGATGATCGGGAGCCGGCGCTCCGGGCGCGCGCGGACCGGCGGTCGGGGCGTGGGGCTCCCGCCGGCCGGGCTCGGGCACCGGCTGCTCGACGATGCCGTCGGGCCGTTGTTCCTGGCGCCGGCCCTGATCCTTTTGCTCCTGATCCTGGTCGGGCCGTTCGGCTACATGGTCTGGACCAGCCTCACCGACCTCAGCTTCGCGCTGCCCGACCGGGGCGGCCACTTCGTCGGCTTCGACAACTTCCGACGGCTGATGCACGACCCGATCTTCTGGCACAGCTTTCTTTTGACCCTCTGGTTCGTGCTCGGGGCGGTCGTCATGGAGCTCCTGCTCGGCTTCGCGCTCGCGCTGCTGTTCCGTCACCAGCTGCAGCGCCAGGGCCTCGTCCTGACCCTGTTCCTGATCCCGATGATGCTGGCGCCGGTCGCCATCGGGCTGATCTGGAAGCTCCTGCTGCAGGGCGACTTCGGCATGCTGACCCACTACCTGCGGGCGGTCGGGATCATCGGCCTGCGCACCGCCCTGCTCTCCGATCCCGGCCTCGTGCTGCCGACCCTCATGCTGATCGACGTCTGGCAATGGACCCCGTTCGTGACGCTTGTGCTGCTCGCGGGCCTGCTCAGCCTGCCGCGCGAGCCGTTCGAGGCCGCGGTCATGGACGGCGCCCGCCCCTGGCAGATCTTCCGCGACGTCACCCTGCCGATGCTCCGGCCGATCATCGCGCTCGTGGTCCTCTTGCGCGCGATCGACGCCTTCAAGGAGTTCGACAAGGTCTTCATCCTGACCGGCGGCGGCCCCGGCATCGAGACCGAGCTGCTCTCGATCTACACCTACCGGGTCAACTTCAAGGACTGGGACCTGGGCTATGGCGCGGCCTGCGCCTTCATGGTCTATCTGGTCGTGCTGATCATGTGCTCGGTGTTCTACAAGGCGATCACCTGGACCGAGGGCCGCGCGCCGCGGCCGGCCGCTGCGATGGCGTCCCCCGGAGCGGCCGCCGGAGTGTCCCGGTGAGCCGCGCCTGGCGCGGCCTCGCCTGGGCCGTGATCCTCGCGGTGCTGGTGGTCGCCCTGACGCCCTACCTCTGGATCGTCCTGACCTCGTTCAAGAGCCGCCTCGATGCGCTGGCCTCGGTGCCGGTCTGGATCTTCAAGCCGACCTTCGAGCACTATCCCGCGGTGTTCCTCGGCAAGCATTATCTGCCGCTGGCCCTCAACAGCGTCCTGGTCGCGGTCTCGAGCACGACGCTCTCGCTCCTGGTCGGCGTGCCGGCCGCCTATCTGTTCGCGCGCCAGGACTTCGCCGGCAAGGAGGACCTCTTCTTCTTCTTCCTGACCACGCGCATGGCGCCGCCGATCTCGGTGGTGGTGCCGATGTTCCTTTTGTTCACCATGCTCGGCATCACCGACACGCCGCTCGCCGTGATCCTCGCCCATTCGACCTTCAACCTCTCGCTCGTGGTCTGGGTGATGCGCGGCTTCTTCGCCGAGATCCCGAAGGAGATCGACGAGGCCGGCATGATGGACGGCCTGACCCGGGCCGGGACCTTCCTCCGCCTCCTGGTCCCGCTGGCCGCACCCGGGCTCGCCGCGACCGCCATCTTATGCTTCATCTTGAGCTGGAACGAGTTCCTCTATGCCTTTGTTCTGGTTGCCTTCGAAGGCCGGACGCTCACGGTCGGCATCCCCGGCCTCGTGACCCCGCACGGCACGCTCTGGGGCCAGGTCGCGGCGGTCGCCGTGGTCGCGACCCTGCCGATCGTGGTCTTCACCTTCCTGGTCCAAAAGCACCTCGTGCGCGGCCTCACCTTCGGCGCGATCAAGGCCTGAGCCATGGGACGGGTCCGCGAGGGGCTGGCGCGCGGTCTCATTCCCGGCATCGAGGGCTGAGCCGGGATGGGGGTCGAGTTCAAGGCGGTCCGCAAGGTGTTTGCCGATGGCACGGTCGCGCTCGAGGGGCTCGATCTTGCTTTCGAGACCGGCGAGTTCCTGGTCCTGCTCGGGCCCTCGGGCAGCGGCAAGACCACCGCCTGCCGGCTGCTCGCCGGGCTCGAGGTCCCGAGCGCCGGCAGCCTCTGGGTCGACGGCCGCGACATCACAGGCCTGCCGCCGCGCGCCCGGGGCATGAGCATGGTGTTCCAGAACTACGCCCTCTACGCCCACAAGACGGTCTACGAGAACATCGCCTATCCGCTGCGCATCCGGAAGCTCGCCCGCGCCGAGATCGACCGCACGGTGCGCAATATCGCGGCCATGCTGCAGATCGAGACCCAGCTCGGCCGGCGCCCGGCCCAGCTCTCGGGCGGCCAGGCGCAAAGGGTCGCGGTCGCGCGCGCCCTGGTCTGGCAGCCGCTGATCTGCCTGATGGACGAGCCGCTCTCCAACCTCGATGCGCTGCTCCGGCTGCAGACCCGGACCGAGCTCAAGCGCCTGCACGGCGAGCTCGGCCGGACCTTCGTCTTCGTCACCCACGACCAGGAGGAGGCGATGACGCTCGGGACCCGGATCGCGGTCCTGAACGAGGGCCGGCTGGTGCAGCTCGACACGCCCCGGCGGATCTACCGCGAGCCCGCGACCCGCTTCGTCGCCGAATTCATCGGCCGGCCGGCGATGAACACCGTCGATGGCGTGATCGAGGCGGGCATCTTTCGCGCCGGCGGCATCCAGCTGCCGGTCGGCGACCGACCCGACGGGCCGGCCGTGCTCGGCATCCGCCCCGAGGCCCTGGCGCTCTGCGAGCAGCCGACGGCGGACAGCATCGCCTTCGAGCTCGATGTCATCGAGCCGGTCGAGCCGGACACGCTGCTGTTCGTCAAGGCCGGCGCCGTCGCGATGGTCGCGCGGGTCATGCGCGAGGTCGGCGAGCGCAGACCCGGGGCGCCCGTCCACCTCGAGCTGCCGCCGGCCGAGCGGCATTTCTTCGATCCCCGGACCGGCAAGCGCCTGCCGTGAGCCCGCTGATCCACATCGTGCCGCTCGGGATCGCGAGCCTCGCCTGGGCCTCGCTGCACCGCCTCAACCGCGGGCGCGGCTGGTTTCGGATCGGCGAGCTGATCTTCTGGGACGCGATCCTTCTGGTCCTGATCTTCCTGATATGGTTGTATTGGTTCTGACGGTCGCCGGCGCCGGCCGGCCGCGGCGCCCCGGAGACGCAAGTTCAGCATACCCGCGGCCGCTGCCTGTCACCGAATTCACTTAGCTTCGGCGCGGCCGATCTGGTAAAGGGCGGAGCGGAGGCTCGAACTGACCCCCTGAGTCGCATGGCCGATCAAATCAACGAGCGCGCCCTCTACCGCCGCAGGCGGCGAACGTTCGGTGCCGGACTGATCCTGGCGGCGCTGCTCGGGCTGCATGCGGCCGCCGCAATTGCGGCCGGCGACGAATTACTGACGGTCCGCGTGAAAGAAGGGCAGAGCCTGCGCGACATCGCCCAGGAGCATCTGGGCAACCCCGACCTCTGGACGGACATCCTGCGCGCCAACGGGCTCGAGGTGTCCGACGTGCACCCCGGGGTCGAGCTCAAGATCCCGGTCGGCCAGATCACCGCGTCCAGGAAGGCGCTGAGCGAGGCCCTGGCGCTGATCCAGAAGGCGACCGAGCAGGGCGCCCGCCTGTTCGCGGCCGACCAGATCGCCCAGGCGATCAGCCTGCGCGACGCGGCGCTGGCCAAGCACAAGGCCGGCGACTGGGTGGCGGCCGCCAAGCTCGCGGGCGACGCCAAGGTCGCCGCCGGCGAGGCTCTGGCGGCAGCGCTCTCGCAGCGGGACTCGGCGGCCGACGCGCTGCTCAGCGATCGCCAGGGCTGGGTCGAGGGCCAGCGGCCCCAGGACCTGACGTGGGCCGACCGGGCGCTCAACGCGGTCCTGATCGAGGACGAGAAGGTCCGCACCCTCTCACGCTCGACCGCGCAGATCACCTTCCGGGACGACAGCCGGCTGCGGCTCAATGCCAACTCCCAGGCGGTGATCCAGCGCATGCGGACCGACCCCTTGAGCCGCGAGGAGGAGGCCAAGGTCAGCCTGGTCGAGGGCGACTTCTATGCCCTGCTCGCCGGCAAGAGCCAGCGCAAGAACTTCGAGCTGCAGGTGCCGCAGGTCCAGACCAAGATCGAATCGACCAACTTCTGGGTCCGCCACGACGACAGCGGCTCGAAGTTCGCCAACTACGACGACCGGGCGCTCCAGGTGTCGGCCAAGGGCGAGAGCGTCACGCTCGGCCGCGACCAGGCGACGCTGGTGCGCAGCGGCGAGGCGCCGAGCCCGAAGATCGACGTGCTGCCGCCGCCGGCGCTGACCGGGCCCCAGGACGACCAGGTCGCGTTCGACGCCAAGGTCAAGCTCGGCTGGTCGGCCGTGCCGGACGCCGCCGGCTACTGGCTCGAGGTCGCTTACGACCCGGGCTTCGCGCGCATGGCCTTCAGCCGCTGGGGACTCGCGCAATCGAGCTTCCAGAGCGAGCCGCTGAACGTCGGCGCCTATTACTGGCGGGTCGCCGCCCTCGACAAGTTCGGCCTGCCCGGCGCGCGCAGCGACGTCTGGCGCTTTCACGTCCAGACCGACACGACGCCGCCCTACATCTCGATCGGCGCGCCGGCCGAGGGCGCGATCCTGCGCCAGAGCCCGCTCGAGCTGCGCGGCCAGAGCGAGCCCGGGGCCAAGCTCGAGCTCGACGGCCGGCCGCTCCAGATCGCCCCCGACGGCAGCTTCGAGACCGAGTATCGGCCGCAGCCCGGGCCCAACCAGCTCACCATCAAGGCGACCGATGCCGCCGGCAACACGACCGAGCGCTCGCGCGCCTTCGTCTTCATGCCCGACGAGCGCGCCGCGGTGATCTTCGACGACAGCCTGCCCAAGCTCGGCGTGCGCCATTTCGTGACCGCGCGCGAGGTGATGTCGATCACCGGCCAGACCAGCGCCAGCGCCCAGATCGAGATCGACGCGGCCGACGGCGGCGAGCGCGCCTCCGCCTACGCCGACGCCAAGGGCCGGTTCGGGGTCAACGTGCCGATGCGGGCGCAGGACGAGACCTTCGAGATGAAGGTGATCGCCCCTTCGGGCTTCGCGAGCCAGGACAAGTTCGAGATCACGGTCGACCAGACCCCGCCCAAGATCCAGTTCGAGACGCCGCCGCCCACTGTCACGGCGGTCGAATGGCTGCCGCTCCGGGGCAAGGTCGAAGGCGGCGTCGAGCTTCGGATCGACGGCCAGCCGACCCAGCTGGTCGACGAGTCCTTCGACCGGACCGTGACCCTGCGGCAGGGCACCAATCGGATCGAGCTGGTGGCGAGCGACCTGGTCGGCAACGTCGGCGTCGAGAAGCTGGAGATCGTGCTCGACCAGGAGCCGCCGCAGCTGGTCAAGTCTTCGGTCTCCAAGGACCGCGCGACCGGCGGCGACACGGTGACCGTGAACGTGGTCGCGACCGACGCTTCCGGCATGAAGCAGGCGGCGCCGTTCACCCTCCAGGTCGGTGACCGGCTGTTGTCCGACTTCCTCCGTTTCAACAAGACCAGTCAAAGCTATCGCTCGACCATCGTCTTGCCCAAAGACGCGACCGGAGCGATTGTCTTGAAAGACGTTGAGCTCGAAGACTACGCTGGCAATCGGAAACGATATACGTTCAGGTAACCAAGCCGCGAAGACAAGCGGCCAGGAGATCGTCCATGCGGGCTGCACCGCGTGCCACTCGGGTTGTGCCAGGCTGGATCGCTCTGACCGTGCCGGGCTGGATGGCTTTGGCCATGCTCGGCTGGAGCGGGATCGCCCTGGCTCAGGAGACGCCGCTCTCGGTGACCTATGGCCCCAAGGCCTCGACCGCCGAGGGCGACCCCGACTACCGCGAGGTGATCTTCCTGAGCGTCCCGGACAGCGTCCAGGACCGGCTGTACCTGCGCGTGTTCGACGCCGATACCGGCGGCGACCACGACCTGATCTACGGCACCCCCGACGACACCCAGACCCGCTACCGGCTGTTCGGCGGCGATGGCGCCTACACCGGCGCGGTGAGCGGCGGCCCGGAGCCCGGGCCCGACCAGCTGGCCGCCGGCACGATGCTCGACGAGCGCGTGATCGGCGCCAGCCCCGCCCTCGACGACCGCTGGCAGACGCTGTTCACGGCCATGCCCGGGCAGGGCGAGCTGGTCAATGGCCGGCGGGTCTTCCGCCTGCAGGTCGAGGGCGTGGCCGGCGACGACGCCAACCTCTACTCGGTCACCCTCAGCCTGCGCGACCGCCGCAACCTCGCCCCGGACGGGCTCGAGATGGTCGATCTGGCACCGACCGTGCGGGTGCCGGACCCCCAGCACGTGACCGAGCTGCGCTTCCAGGTGCCGGCGGACGCCCTGCACCTGAAGGTGCGCAACTTCGATGCCGCCAACGCCCAGATCTCGTTCGTCACCGCCTATCGCTCGGTGCCGGTGGCCGCGTCCGGCCAGAACGCGTGGCGCGAGAGCGAGGTCGAGGTCCAGCCGGACGAGCGTGGCCAGATCGCGGCCCTGGTGTTCGGCGGCGGCGAGGAGATGCCGAACGACATCACCTTCCAGATCCTCGACCAGGCCGGCCAGGCGCTGCCGATCGAGCTGCCGCCGCGGCTCTGGAAGCCGAACCAGCGGCCGGTGCCGCAGGCCGATGTCGAGCTGCTCGCGAACTGCGTCTCGGTCGCCTTCGATGCGTCCCGCTCGAGCGATCCGGACGGCGACCCGCTGAGCTACCAGTGGCAGTTCGGCGACGGCGCGACCGGCAGCGGCCGGGCGCTGGTCCACCAGTATCCGGGCCCCGGCACCTATCACGCGGCGCTCCGCCTGCTCGATGGCTCGGGTCAGGTCGGCGCCGGCGCCGTGCGGCCGCTCGAGGTGTTCGTCAAGCGGCCGCCGACCGCGGTGACCGGCCCGGACCTGGTCGTGGCGCCGGGCGAGCCGGTCGCGTTCGACGGCGCCGGCTCGCGCCCCGGCGAGCAGCCGATCTCGCGCTGGCTCTGGGACTTTTACGACGGCAGCGGCGGCGAGGGTCAGAGCGTCAGCCACAGCTTCGCCAAGCCCGGCCGCTACATCGTGACCCTGCGGGTCGAGGACGCCAGCAGCCCGCCCTGCAACTTCACGACCGCGCAGCAGGTCGTGCAGGTCAATGCGCGGCCCGTCGCGGTCGCGGGCGAGGACCAGCGGCCGTCGGTGGGCCAGACCGTGACCCTCGACGGCCAGCGCAGCTACGACGTCGACGGCAAGATCACGGCCTTCGAGTGGGATCTCGGCGACGGCACCAGCGCGACCACGGCCAAGGTCGATCATGCCTACGCCGCGCCCGGCACCTACACCGCGACCCTGACCGTGCAGGACGACGCCGGGGTCAGCAACAGCCGCAGCTCGGATTCCGCCCAGATCGTGGTCAACGCGCCGCCGGTCGCCGAGGCCGGCCCGGATCGCCACGTCGCGATCGGCGAGGTGATCAGCTTCGATGCCGGCGCCTCGCACGATCCGGACGGCAACCTGATCGCCTACGCCTGGGACTTCGGCGACGGCGCGCGCGGCGACGGCAAGACGGTGCAGTACGCCTACCACCACTCGGGCGTCTATCGGGTCGGGCTGACGGTGCGCGACGATTCCGCGACCGACACCAACACCGCGAGCGACAGCCTGACGGTCGTGGTCAACGAGCCGCCGGTCGCCAACGCCGGCCCCGACCAGACCGTGAGCTCGAGCGAGGTCCATTTCGACGGCACCGGCTCGCACGACCCCGACGGCAAGGTCGCCGCCTACGCCTGGGACTTCGGCGACGGCGGCAGCGGCAGCGGGGCGACCCCGGTGCACGTCTACAAGAGCCCCGGCAGCTACCGGGTGAAGCTCACCGTGACCGACGATTCCGGCACGCTGCGGAGCACGGCCAGCGACGAGATGCACGTCGTGGTCAACGCCCCGCCGATCGCCGACGCCGGGCCGGACCAGGTCGGCGCGCCGGGCCAGGAGCTGAACTTCGTCGCCGCCGGCTCGCTCGACCCCGACGGCGACGTCGCCAAATACGTGTGGTCGTTCAAGGACGGCGCCGAGGCCGACGGGGCGCGGGTCAGCCACAAGTTCGACCGGCCGGGCGTCTATCATGTGCGCCTGAGCGTCAAGGACAACACCGACCAGGCCAAGGCGGTCGACTACGACGAGGCCAAGGTCGTGATCAACGCGCCCCCGGTCGCCCGGGCCGGCCCGGACCGGCGGGCGGCGCCCGGCGATGCGGTCACCTTCGATGCCGGCAACTCGTTCGACCCCGACGGCGGCAAGCTCACCTATCGCTGGGACTTCAGCGACCAGTCCGAGCCGACCTTCGCCCAGCAGGTGGTCCGGGCCTACAGCCAGCCCGGCGTCTACACCGCCCAGCTGACCGTGACCGACGACAGCGGGGCGATCAACGCGGTCGACCGCGACCAGGTCGAGATCCGGATCAACCACCAGCCGGTCGCCTCGGCCGGCCCGGACATCACCACCTGGCAGACCACGATCGCCTTCGACGGCAGCGCGTCCGCCGATGCCGACGGCGACGCCTTGACCTACCGCTGGGATTTCGGCGACGGCACGCCCGCCGGCGAAGGGGCGCGGGTCAGCCACACCTATGCCGAGGGCGGCAGCTACCCGGTCCAGCTCACCGTCGACGACGGCACCGGTCTCTCGAACGCGAGCGCGAGCGCGGTGATCACGGTCGCCATCAACCGGCCGCCGGTCGCGGTCGCCGGCGCCAACAAGCAGGTCTGCGCCGGCGACATCGTGGTGTTCGACGGCAGCGGCTCCAAGGACCCGGACGGCGGCCTGCTCCGCTATCACTGGGACTTCGGCGACGGCGGCACCGCCGACATCGTCAACCCGACCCGGACCTTCACCAAGGGCGCGCTCTATCCGGTGACCCTGAGCGTGCAGGACGAGTCCGGCTTCCCCAACGACCACGACACCTCCCGGATCGTGGTCAAGGTCGACGAATTGCCGCTCGCCAAGGCCGGGCCCGATCAGGAAGTCTGCGCCGGCACCGAGGTCCATTTCGACGGCTCGGGCTCGCACGACTCCGACGGCGTGGTCAACCGCTTCACCTGGGACTTCGGCGACAACACGACCGGCGGCGGCGACAAGCCGGTGCACGTCTACCCCCAGCCCGGCGACTACCGCGTGCTGCTGACCATCGAGGGCGACCAGGCCGGGCAGTGCGACAACACCAACACCGACGAGATGCACGTCAAGGTGGTCGAGGCGCCGGTCGCCAAGATCGCCGGCCCGAGCGCGGTCCCGGTCGGGGCGGTGGCGCGCTTCGACGCCAGCCAGTCGTCCGGCGCCACCGGCCAGATCCAGAGCTGGCGCTGGGACTTCGGCGACGGCGCCATGGCCGAGGGAGCGACGGTCGAGCACGTCTACCAGAAGGCCGGCGCCTATTTCGTCAAGCTCGCGATCGGGACCGATGCCAAGGCCAGCGAGTGCAACGCCAGCACGGTCCAGCACGCCGTGGTCGCCAACGCGCCGCCGGTCGCCAACGCCGGCGGCGACCGCCTGGTCGGGGTCAATCAGGAGGTGCTGTTCGACGGCTCCGGCTCGAGCGATCCCGACGGCACGGTCACCTCCTGGTCCTGGGACTTCGGCGACGGCAGCCAGGCGTCGGGCGTCAACGTCCGCCACCGCTACCGCGCGAGCGGCCGGTACCCGGTCACGCTGACCGTGACCGACGATACCCAGCTGCCGAACAACACCACGACCGCCACGATCACGGCCACGGTCAACGCGCCGCCCGAGCCGGTGATCGCCGGCCCGAGCGCCGCCTGCCCGGGCGAGCCCGTGGCCTTCAACGGCCGCTCGTCGACGGACGCCGACGGCGAGATCGCGCGCTTCCTGTGGCACTTCGGCGACGGCGCCAGCGCCGAGGGCGCCGAGGTGACCCACAGCTACGCGGCACCCGGCCACTATCCGCTGGCGCTGATCGCCGACGACGGCCGCGGTCTCAACAACAGCCAGCAGCAGACGATCCTGGACCTGCACGTCAACCGGCCGCCGCGGCCGATGGCCGGCCCCGACCGGCTGGTCTGCCCGGGCGAGGCGGTCGCCTTCGACGGCAGCAGCTCGGTCGACTGGGACGGCAAGCTGGTCGGCTATCACTGGGACTTCGGCGACGGCGGCACGGCCGAGGGCGCCAAGGTGACCCACAGCTACGAGCAGCCCGGCGCGTACCACGCCCGGCTGACGGTCACCGACGACTCCGGCTCGAGCTGCGCCAGCGCCACCGATCTCGCCGAGGTCCAGGTCGACGCGCCGCCGGTCGCGGTCGCCGGCCCGGATCGCCAGGGCCTGGTCGGCGGCGCCTACGATCAGCTGCTGTTCGACGCTTCGGGCTCGAGCGATGCCGACGGCCAGCCGCTGAGCTACGTCTGGGATCTGGGCGATGGCGTCACCCGGACCGGCGAGAAGGTGCTGCACGCCTACAGCAAGCCCGGCGAGTACAAGGTCCGGCTCGGGGTCTCCGACGGCACCGGCCTCGCCTGCGGCCAGTCGTTCGCCGAGATCAAGGTCGACGCCCGGAGCCGCGATCAGCTGGAGGGCAGCACGACTCCGAAGCCGCCGGCGAAGACCCCGGCGAAGACCCCGGCGAAGCAGGCGCAGAAGTAAGGGGCAAGGACCCGGGACAGCGGCGCATGCGGCTCAACCTTCGCACCAAGCTCCTGCTGTTTGCGATCGCGATCGCGATCGTGCCGCTGCTGGTCGCCGGCCGGACCATGATCCGGATCGCTCAGGACGAGCTCAAGAGCTCGGCCAACGAGCAGCTGGTCAACACCGCCCAGCAGCTGGGCGCCGAGATCGACGACCTCTACGAGCGGACCTGGCTGGCGCCCCTGGTCCTGATCCGCAACGCGGTCGACGACGAGCGCCTGGGCGTGCAGGAGAAGATCTCGCTGCTGACGCTCGGGATCGCCGACATCCCGGACATCGTGGCCCTGCAGCTCACGGTCGAGGGCGCGGCCTTGCCGCTGGTCGTGTCCAAGGACGACTTCTCGGCCCACCTCAAGGCCGCCGGCCTCGACCCGCTCGAGGTCCTGCGCGTCCCGGCCAGCCTGATCGGGGCGCTGCGCGAGAGCGACAGCGGCACCGTGAGCGAGGTCCGGCACATCCCCCAGACCGACGACTGGCTGGCAACCGTGGTGCTGCCGCTGAAGACCGACTTCGGCGGCGGCCGGGCGTCGCTCTCGGCGCGCATCGATCTCGAGCGCCTGCGCCAGTTCGTCCAGAGCCACCCGTTCAACCGGACCGGCATCCTGACCATCGTCGACGCCGACGGCCACAAGGTGTTCGACCCGCAGCGGACCGACCTCAGCAGCTACGAGATCGTGGCGGAGGCGACCCGGATGCTGGCCGCGGGCACCCCGATCATCAGCGTCGAGCCCTACAAGCGGCCGGACGGCGAGGTCATGCTCGGGGCGTTCGTGTTCCCGCGGCCGTTCCACTGGGCGATCCTGGTCGAGAAGCGCCAGCGCGACGCCTATCTCGCGGTCGAGAAGATGCTCAAGAGCCTGGGCTTCTGGTCGCTGATCGGCCTCGCCGTGGCCGGCTTGGGCGCGATCCTGCTGGCGCTGCGGATCAGCCGCCCGATCCTCAAGATCGAGCGGGTCGCCGCCGAGGTCGCCGAGGGCAACTTCGAGGCCCGGGTGCAGGGCGTGCGCTCGCGCGACGAGGTCGGCGACCTCGCCCAGCGCATGAACGAGATGGTGGTCGGGCTCAACGAGCGCTTCCACCTCGCCAAGTTCGTCTCCGGCGGCACCATCGCCGCGATCAAGGTCGCCGACAAACAAGGCGTCCGGCTGGGCGGCGAGAAGCGCCTCGCGACCATGCTGTTCTGCGACATCCGGGGCTACACCTCGTTCGCCGAGCGCCACGACCCGGAGACCGTGGTCGAGGTCCTCAACCTCTACTTCCAGCACCAGGCCGACTTCGTCGCCGCAGCACCACGGCGACGTCGACAAGTTCGTGGGCGACCAGCTGGTCGCGGTGTTCCAGGGCGACGACATGGTGCGCCATGCCGTCCGCTGCGCGCTCGCGATCCAGGCCAAGACCGACGAGCTCGGCCGCGAGCACCCGGACTGGGACCTGGACGTCGGCATCGGCATCAACACCGGCGAGGTGATCGTCGGCGCCATGGGCAGCAAGGACCGGATGGACTACACGGTCCTCGGCGACCACGTGAACCTCGCGGCCCGCCTGTGCTCGTACGCCGCGCCGGGCCAGACGCTGGTGACCGAGACCGCCTACCAGGCGATCGCCGACTGTCCCGAATTCGCCGCCGAGGCGCTGACGCCGATCGCGGTCAAGGGCAAGCGCGAGCCCGTGCCGGTCTACCAGGTCGAGCCCGCGCCGACGGTCGCCGAGGCGCGCCTGCACGCGAACACCGCCTGAGTCCGACGGCCGCTCCGAACGCGGTCGCATGACCGACGAAGCGCCGGGCGAGCATCGCCCCACGACGACAAGCCGCTCGTCAAGCGGCCGGCAAAGGTTTACCACCAGATCAGCCACACAGGGGGGCTCGATCATGGGGATGATCCGACAAATCTGTCTCGCGACCGCGGTGATCGCGCTCGGCGCCGCCCAGGCGAGCGCGCAGGAGATGAAGGCCGAGGTGATCCACTGGTGGACCTCGGGGGGCGAGTCGGCCGCGGTCAAGGTGTTCGCCGATAAGTTCACCGAGGCCGGCGGCACCTGGGTCGACACCGCGATCGCCGGCGGCGAGCAAGCGCGCACGGCCGGCATCAACCGGATCGTCGGCGGCAATCCGCCGACCGCGATGCAGTTCAACACCGGCAAGCAGTTCGACGAGCTGGCCGCGAACGGCCTCCTGCGCGACCTCGACGACCTCGCCGCCACCGGCAAGTGGCAAAAGGTCCTGCCCCCGGCGATCCTCAAAGCGATCACCCGCGACGGCAAGATCTACGCGGTGCCGGTCAACATCCATGGCCAGAACTGGCTCTGGTACAACACCAAGGTCTTCAAGGACGCCGGTGTCGCGCCGCCCAAGACCTTCGCCGATCTGATCGCGGCGGCGCCCAAGCTCAAGGCCGCCGGCGCGATCCCGCTCGCCCAGGGCGGCCAGCCCTGGCAGGAGCGGCTGCTGTTCAACGCGGTCCTCCTGGAAGAGGCCGGACCCGACGTCTACCGCAAGGTGCTGACCGGCGAGGATCCGGACGCGGTCAAGAGCGAGGGCTTCCGCAAGGCCGCCGAGACCTTCGGTCAGCTGCGCACGCTGGTCGACGAAGGCAGCCCCGGCCGCAACTGGAACGATGCGACCAGCCTCGTGATCACCGGCAAGGCCGCGGTCCAGATGATGGGCGACTGGGCCAAGGGCGAGTTCATCGCCGCCGGCCAGACGCCGGACCAGCAGTACGGCTGCACCGTGCTCCCCGGCGGCTACGTCATGGGCGGCGACATCTTCGTCTTCCCCAAGATCGACGATCCGGCGCAGAAGGCGGCCCAGGACAAGCTCGCGGAGGTGATGTTCGCGCCCGCGACCCAGATCGCGTTCAACATGAAGAAGGGCTCGGTGCCGGTCCGCCTCGACGTCGACGTCTCGGGCATGGACGCCTGCGCCCAGAAGGGCATGGCCGAGCTCAAGGAGCCGGCGCTGCAGATCCCGAGCGACAACTTCCTCTCGACGCCCGATCTCGTGGGTGCGGTGCAGGACGCGGTCACCCAGTTCTGGCACAACCCGTCGATGAAGGTCGACACGTTCATCGACAACTACGCGTCCGCGGTCGAGACCGCCGGCTGACCGTCGCAGGGTCGCGGGCCGCCTGAGCCCCCCGGCCTCCCGCCGGGCCCGAGCCGATGGCGATCGCGATCCGACTGCCGGCGCGCCGCCGGTTCCGCGCCGCCCGGATCCCCGCCATGCTGGCGCTCGTGCCGGCGGCCGCGGTCGTGATCGTCGTCTACCTCGGCTGCATGCTCTGGACGGTCCGGCTCTCGCTCACGAGCTCGAAGCTGCTGCCGACCCTCGACTTCGTCGGCTTCGAGCAGTACCAGCGCCTGTTCAGCAACGCCCGCTTCCTGATCTCGGCCGAGAACCTCCTGATCTTCGGCGTCCTGTTCCTCGCGGGCTGCCTCGCGCTCGGCTTCCTGCTCGCGGTGTTCATCGACCAGCAGGTCCGCGCCGAGGGCATCTTCCGCACCGTTTTTCTGTACCCCCACGCGATGTCGTTCATCGTCACAGGCCTCGTCTGGCAGTGGTTTCTGAACCCGACCCTCGGCCTTCAGAAGCTCGTGCGCGACGCCGGTTTTCCGAGCTTTACCTTCGACTGGCTGGTCAACCGGGAGATGGTCGTCTACACGCTCGTGATCGCCGGCATCTGGCAGTCCTCGGGGCTGGTCATGGCGATCCTGCTGGCCGGCCTGCGCGGGGTCGACGACGACATCTGGAAGGCGACCCGGGTCGACGGCATCCCGACCTGGCGGGTCTACCTCTCGATCGTGCTGCCACTTCTGCGGCCGATGCTGATCACGGCGACCGTCCTGCTCGCGATCGCGGTCGTCAAGGTCTACGACCTCGTGGTCGCGATGACCGGCGGCGGCCCGGGCATCGCCTCGGAGGTGCCGGCCAAGTTCGTCATGGACCATCTGTTCCAGCGCGGCAACGTCGGCCTCGCGACCGCCTGTGCTACCGTCATGCTGGTGACCGTGATCGCCGTCCTGGCGCCCTGGCTCTACGCCCAGTACGGGCCTGGGGCGAAGCGGCGGGCGGCATGACCCCTGCCCGGCCCTCCGGCCGCCGGCCGCGGCACGTCACCTGGGGCCGCCTTGGCGTCTATGCTTTCCTCGTCGGCTCGGCCCTGTTCTTCCTGCTGCCGCTCTGGATCATGCTGCTGACGTCCGTGAAGACCATGGACGAGATCCGGCTCGGCAACATCCTCGCCTGGCCGGCCCACGTCACGCTCCAGCCCTGGATCGCCGCCTGGGCCGAGGCCTGCACCGGGCTGCAGTGCGACGGCATCAGCGTCGGCTTCTGGAACTCGGTCCGGATCCTGATCCCATCCGTGATCCTCTCGATCCTGGCCGGCGCCCTCAACGGCTATGCGCTCGCGTTCTGGCGGGTGCGCGGCGCCGATCTGCTGTTCGCGATCCTCCTGATCGGCGCCTTCATCCCCTACCAGGTCTTTCTCTACCCCCTGGTCCGCCTGTTCTCGGTGCTCGGCGTCTACAATTCCCTGGCCGGGATCGTGATCGTCCACATCGTCTTCGGCCTGCCGATCATGACGCTGTTGTTCCGCAACTACTATTCGTCGCTGCCGCCGGAATTGTTCCATGCCGCGCGGATCGACGGCGGCGGCTTCATGGCGATCTTCCTGCGCGTCATGCTGCCGATGTCGACCCCGATCCTGATCGTGGCCACGATCCTGCAGGTGACCGGCATCTGGAACGACTTCATCCTGGGCCTGACCTTCGCCGGCCGCGACAACCTGCCGATGACCGTGCAGCTCAACAACATCGTCAACTCGACCCAGGGCGAGCGCGCCTACAACGTCGACATGGCGGCGACCGTGCTGACCGGGCTCGTGCCCCTGGTCGTCTACTTCGTCTCCGGGCGCTGGTTCGTGCGCGGCATCGCCGCCGGCGCGATCAAGGGCTGACACAGGGTGGCCCGCGTCTCGGTGCGCGAGATCAGCATCGCCTTCGGCGGCATCCGCGTCTTCGACCGGCTGAACCTCGAGGTCGAGCCCGGCGAGTTCCTGGTCCTGCTCGGGCCGTCGGGCTGCGGCAAGTCCACGCTCCTGAACGCGATCGCGGGCCTGCTCGAGGTCGATCGCGGCGAGATCTGGATCGGCGGGCGCAACGTCACCTGGGAGGAGCCCAAGGACCGCGGCATCGCCATGGTGTTCCAGTCCTACGCGCTCTACCCGCGCATGAACGTGCGCCAGAACCTGTCGTTCGGGCTGAGGATGGCCAAAACGCCCAAGGCCGAGATCGAGCGCCGGGTCGGGGAGGCGGCCGCGCTCTTGCAGATCGATCCCCTGCTCGAGCGCCGGCCCGAGCAGCTCTCGGGCGGGCAGCGCCAGCGGGTCGCGATCGGCCGTGCGCTCGTGCGGGATGCGGCCGTCTTCCTGTTCGACGAGCCGCTCTCGAACCTCGACGCCCAGCTCCGCAACGAGCTCCGGGTCGAGATCAAGCGCCTGCACCAGCGGCTCGGCTCGACCACGATGATCTACGTCACCCACGACCAGATCGAGGCGCTGACGCTCGCCGACCGGATCGCGGTCATGCAGAAGCTCGAGATCCAGCAGCTCGGCAGCCCGGCCGAGATCTACAACCGCCCGGCCAATCTGTTCGTCGCGGGCTTCGTCGGCTCGCCGCGGATGAACTTCATCGAGGGCCGCATCGAGCCCGCAGGCGGCAGCTTTGCCTTCGTGGTCGGCGACCGCCGGCTGCCGCTCGACGGCTACGACTTCAGGCAGAGGCCGGAGGCCGGCGCGCCGGTCACGCTAGGCGTGCGGCCCGAGCATCTCGCGCCTGAGGGCGACGGCCGGTGCCGTCTGGAGGGCCTGGCCGTCGAGCTGGTCGAGCCGATGGGCGCCGACAGCCTGGTCTGGTGCGGCGACGGCCGGCTGTCGCTCGGCGTCCGCATGCCGGGCGAGCGGCCGGTGGCGCTCGGCACAGCCCTCCAGCTCGGCCTGTCGCCGCAGCAGCTGTCGCTGTTCGCGGACCAGGGTGGCACCCGCCTCTGATCGCCAGGGAGACCCCGATGAACATCGCCGACGAGCTCTCGATCCAGCTGTACTCGATGCGCAACTATGGCGATCTCGACCGCCAGCTCTCGGCGCTGGCCGGGCTCGGCTACCGCCGGGTCGAGACGGTCGCCGGGCACATCGCCGACGCCCGCGCGACCCGCGCCAGGCTCGATGCCCACGGCCTTGCGGCACCGACCGGCCACGTGCCGCTCCCCGATCTGCGCACGCGCCTGGAGTGGGTCGCCGACCAGGCGAAGGCGCTCGGCATCGTGCAGCTGTTCATGCCGGCCGTGCCGGTCGAGGAGCGCGACCGGCCGGGCGGACACTGGCGGAAGGTCGGCGCCGAGCTCGCGGACATGGCCGAGCATCTGGCCACGAAGGGCCTCGGGCTCGGCTATCACAACCATCACTGGGAGCTGAAGCCTTACCCGGACGGCAGCCGGCCGCTCGAGCATCTGTTCGAGGCCGCGGCCGGCTCGAAGCTCCGCTGGCAGGCCGACGTCGCCTGGCTGGTGCGCGGCGAGGTCGAGCCGGTGGCCTGGCTGGAGCGCTATCGCGACCGGCTGGTTTCTCTTCATGTCAAAGACATAGCGGCTAAAGGTAAGAACCTAGATGAGGACGGCTGGGCGGACGTCGGCCAGGGCGTGCTCGACTGGCCGACCCTCTGGCGCGAAGGGCTGGCGCGCGGCGCCCGCTGGATGGTGCTCGAGCACGACAAGCCCGGCGACCCGGTCCGGTTCGCCAGGGCGAGCCGCGCTTTCCTGCTCGCGCACTGCGCCTGAACCACAACCCCCACGGATGGAGTCCTCATGCCGCCCGTCAAGCTCGGGATCATCGGCTGTGGCGTCATCAGCGACGCCTATCTCAAGGGCGCGAGCCGCTCGCAGCTGATCGCGGTCAAAGCCTGCGCCGACCTCCTGCCGGCAGCCGCCGAAGCCAAGGCTGCCGCCTATGGCATCGCGGCGACCAGCATCGAAGAGCTGCTCGCCGACCCCGAGATCGAGATCGTGATCAACCTGACCGTGCCGCTCGCCCACGCCGAGGTCAGTCTGCGCGCGGTCGAGATGGGCAAGCACGTCTACTCGGAAAAACCGATCGCCACGACGCTGGCCGAGGGGCGGGCGTTGACCGTGGCCGCGCGTGCCAAGGGTGTCCGCCTCGGCGCGGCGCCCGACACCTTCCTCGGCGCCGGCCACCAGGCGGCCCGCCGGGCGGTCGACGCCGGCCGGATCGGCCGGGTGGTCGCCGGGAGCGCGTGCTTCGCGAGCCACGGCATGGAGACCTGGCACCCCAACCCCGCCTTCTTCTACCAGCGGGGCGGCGGGCCGATCCTCGACCTCGGCCCCTATCCGGTGACCCAGCTGATCAACCTTCTGGGCCCGGTCGAGAGCGTCATGGCGCAGACCTCGCGCGGCTTTGCGACCCGGACCGTGACCAGCGAGCCCAGGCGCGGCGAGGTCATCGAGGTCGAGGTGCCGACCACGGTCAACGGCGCGCTCGCCTTTGCCACCGGCGCCAATGTCGGGCTCACGGTCAGCTGGGACGTCTGGAAGCACGCGCGCGAGCCGATCGAGCTCTATGGCACCGAAGGCACGCTGCTCAACCCGGACCCGAACTTCTTCGGCGGCACGCCACGCGTCTCGGAGCGGAACGGCGACTGGCAGGACCTCGCGATCGAGGCGCAGCCGTTCGGCGCTCCCAACCGCGAGCTGCGGACCGGGGCCATGGTCGCCGACTACCGGATCGTCGGCGTGCTCGACATGGCGCAGGCGATCGCCGAGGGCCGGCCGCACCGCGCGAACGGCGATCTGGCACTCCACGTGCTCGAGGTGCTGACGGCGCTGGAACGATCCTCGATCGAGGGCCAGAGGATCCGGATCGAGACCATCTGCGAACGCCCGGAGCCGGTCCCGCCCGGCGCCGATGAGGCGGTGTTCGTCACGCCCGCTGGCGCCTGATGGCCGCTCGCCAGCCCGAGCTTGCGGTCTGGCCGGAGTCCCACCAGTCAGCCCGATCGGACCGCCGGGTCAGCTGGTCGGCGCCGGCTCGAGCCAGCCCTCGACCAGGTCGTCGAGCAGGCCGCGGGCGCGCGCGTTCCAGGCCGAGGCCTCGGCATTGGCCATCGCGCCCGGCCGGGCGAGCGCATCGTAGGCGGCGCGCGCGCCGAGGTCCGAGGCCATGGTCACGAACACCGCCGGCCGGTCGCTGGCCGGCAGCAGGTAGCCCGCCAGCGCGCCGCCGTAGTTGACCGCGCCGGTCTTGGCCCAGACCCGAAGCGCCGCCGCCGGGTCGTCGAAGCGCTCGGCCAGCGTGCCGGACCAGCCGCTGGCCGGCAGCAGGGCGGCCAAGGCGTCGGTACGCCAGCCGTAGCGGACGATCGCCGCCAGCTGGCGGGGGGTCAACCGGGCCCGGCCGTCGAGGCCGGAGCTGTTGGGCAGGACGGCACCCCGCCAGTCGACCTCGGGCATCATGCGGGCGAGCTGGCGGACCAGCGGCGCCCCGGCCGGGTCGGCGCCATGGGCGCGGTCGAGCCGCTGCGCCACCGACAGACCGATGGTCTCGGCCATCATGTTGTTGCTGTAGAGCAGCATGTCGTGCACGAGCTGGCGCAAGGGCGCGCTCTCGTGGGCGGCGATCAGGGCGGCCTCGGGCGGGGTCGTCCCGCGCTCCGGCGGGCCGAGGACGATGTTCAAAGCCAGCGCCAGGCGGCGAAAGATGTTGCCGGCGTGCAGCCCCGGATCCTTGACCGGGAGATCGGTCGCCTGGCGCCGCCGGCCGCGGTCGGCGACCCGCCACACGACCGTATCGCCGTGCCGGCTCTCGAACTCGACGCCGCCCGGCGGCAGATCGTCGGGCGAAGCCGGCTCGAAGCGCGCCTCGTCGAGCGGCGGCAGGGTCACCGCGTCGACCGCGTTGCCACCGCCGCGCCAGGCGACGTGGACGCGGCTGAACGCCACCGACAAGGCACCGATGCCGGGGTTGTAGGCCGCCTCGGGCGGCTGGTCCGGCGCGATCTCCGACGAGCGCGGCAGCGCCGTGTCGTCGATCAGGAAGCGGCCCGCGACCTGGCGGATGCCGCTGGTCGACAGGTGCACGGCCAGCTCGAGCAGATCGGCCACATCGAGCTCGGAATCGCCGCCGCCCTTCAGGATCAGGTCGCCCTCGAGCACGCCGCTGCGGACCGGGCCACGCGCGCGCAGCTCGGTGCGGTAGCGGTACTCCGGGCCGAGCACGTCGAGCGCCACGATCGCGGTCGCGAGCTTGGTGGTCGAGGCCGGGATCAGGGCGACATCCGGATGGAGCGCGGCGAGCTGGCGGCCGCTCGCCAGGTCGACCAGCAGATAGCCGATCTGGGTGCCCCTCGGGGCTGAGTCGATGGCGACCGGGGCGTCGGGTTCGGCCGCGATGGTCTCGAGCCTGGCGTCGACCGGCGCGCTCTGGATGCCGGGCGACGGATCGTCGAGCTGGGTCTGGGCCGGCCTCGCCCCGATCGCGGCCGCCGTGACGCCGGCCGCGGGCGCGACGACGGCGGGATCGCCGGCGCCGGCGACGACCGCGGCGACCGGTGCCGGTGCCGGCGTCGCCGGCGGCCGCGGGTCGCTCGCGCAGGCGCCCAGGAACACCAGGACACCGAGCGTTGCCCGACTAAGGACCGAAAGATCGCGCATCGTTGCCAACCCGGGTTCCCTGGCCAATGAGTTCACCGCCGTCTATTAGCAGAAAATGATCGGCGACTGCCACCGGTGCCGGGCCACATTCCGGGCTCGGACGCATTCGGGCGTACCGCAGGAAGCCTAACCGAGGCGCGCATCGGCGCCGGCCTCGAGCAGGGCGAGCAGCCCCGAAAGTAGATCCTCGGGCCGTGGCGGACAACCGCGGATGTGCAGATCGACCGGCACGACCTCGGCGACCCCGCCAGCCACCGCATAGCTGCCGGCGAACAGGCCGCCGTCGACGGCGCAGTCGCCGACCGCCACGACCCACTTGGGATCGGGCGTCGCCTGCCAGGTCCGCCGGAGGGCCGCGGCCATGTTCCGGGTCACCGGCCCGGTCACCAGCAGCACGTCGGCGTGGCGCGGCGAGGCGACGAAGCGCAGGCCGAACCGCTCGAGGTCGTAAAAGGCGTTGCCGAGCGCATGGATCTCGAGCTCGCAGCCGTTGCAGGACCCGGCGTCGACCTCGCGGATCGCGAGCGAGCGGCCGAGGCGGCGGCGCGCCGCGCCGACGACGTTGGCGGCAAGCTCGGCCAGCGCGGCATCGCCAGGCGCCGGCGCGCGCTCGGTCAGGGGCGGGCGGAACAGGCTCTGGAGCAGGGTGCGGCGCATGGCTAGAGATCCTGGCCCGAATCGGAACGGCAGGGCCTCGTTGACGCGGACCAGACCCGGGCATCGAGGGCGGTCGCTGAAGGCCAGGACACGCTCGCTCTCATCGCCTCAGATCTCGAGACCGGCCACGCGCGCCCATTCGACCAGCAACACGCCGATCCCGCCGCCGAGCGTGTTGAGCACCAGGTCGGTGGTCGAGGGGTGGCGGACGGGAATGGCGAACTGCAGCAGCTCGAGGCTCGCGCTCACGGCAGCAACCGCCAGCACCAAGGCAAGGGGGCGCCGCCAGCCGCGTCTCGGCCCTCCCCACAGCCACCCCCAAACGCCGAACAGGAGACCAAGTGGCACGTAGCCGATCACGTTGACCACGGCGTCGTGCAGGTTGAAGTCGCTAAACGGCACGAGCGTGAAAAATTGGTGGGCGTACCAGAACCGCGCGGGTGAAGCCTCCAGCGTGCCACGGCCATCCGGTGCGGCGTAATCGATGGCGGTGCCGTCCGTGCGCACGAGCGCCTGCCCGATCTCCCCGAGCCACGATCGCTCGTTGGTCAACTCGCCGCCCAGGGCCAACTGATAGGAGGGGTCCCAGTCGCGAAACGGCTGCGCCGGGAGCGCCGTCTCGAGCCCGACCGGGTGAGCGCTCCCCGGGGCCGCGGCCGAGAACCGCAGCCGGCCGGGCTCGATCGCGAGGTGGATCTCGACCCAGGCCGCAGGCGGCCGGAAGACGCCCGGCAGCTCGGCGAAGGGCCCATCGTCGGCGCGGGTGCCGTTGCGGTCGGTATCGGGAGTGCGCAGGCGAAGGATCAGGTTCTCGCCCTCCTGCCCGATCGTGAGGTTGCGCAGGTACGGGTCGGCCGAGAGGGTGAAGATGCGCGCCGGCCCGGTCTGATCCGCGCTGAAGGGCCGCACCCGCAACCTGAGCTCCAGGCGCTGCGAGCGCATCGCGGCCGCCACCCAGTCCGGAGGGCCGACCGAGCGGACGATCCCAGGTGTGGGAAACCGGATGCCGCCCTGCGCAGGCAGCTCGGCACCGTTATCGACCTTCCTCGGGAATCCCCAGCGCAAGGGATGGAACGGCGAGAGCGAGGCGAGCGGGTAGGCAGCCAGGATCGCGATCGCCAGGAAGACGCGCAGAGCCCGGTTCCTCATCAGGGTCGAGGCGCCACGAACCGTCAGAGTCACGTCGATCAGCTCCAGTCCTGCCCGTCAAGGGTCCCGACGGCCGGCCCGGCCGCGGCCGCGCTGCCAGCCGCGCGGGGCCGGGCGGGCAGCCGCGGCGACGCGGACCGACCGGCAGGGCCTCGGACGCCGCAGCGCCCACGGCGTTGCTGCCGGCGCGCAGGCCGGGGCGGCAGCGCGCGGCCCGCTCAACCTCGCCGGCGCGTCCGGCCAACGGCGCCTCGCGGGCCGACGGGCGCCCGCTCAAGCGGGGGCGGGACAGGCTCCGGGGCAGCGTGCGGCGCATGGCTAGAGGTCGTGGCCCGAGTAGGAGCAGTTGAAGGATTTGTTGCAGAGCGGGAAGTCGGCCACGATGTTGCCCTCGATCGCGGCCTCGAGCAATGGCCACTGGAACCAGGAGGCGTCGCGCAGATGGCAGCGCTCGATGCGGCCATCGGCGCCGAGGCGAAGCCAGACCAGGAGGTCGCCGCGGAACGCCTCGACCAGCGCCATGCCTTCGCCCCCGCCGACCGGGATCTCCGCACGGATCGCGCCCTCGGGCAGCCGCAGGACGATCTGCTCGATCAGCGCCAGAGACTGCCGGACCTCGCGGATGCGGACCCAGACCCGGGCGTTGACGTCGCTCTCTTCGAGCACCGGGACCTCGAAATCGAGCTCGCCGTAGGGCGGATAGCCCGGCGTCCGGCGGGCATCGAAGGCGCGGCCGGCGGCGCGGCCGACGTAGCCGCCGGCGCCGAAGCTTTGCACCAGCTCGGGTGCCACCCGACCCGTGGCGACCGTCCGGTCCTGGAGCGAGGCGGTATTGTCGTAGAGCTCGACCAGCGCCGGAAAGCGGCGGCCGATCTCGCCCATCAGCGCGCGCAGCTCCGCCGCGCCGTCCGGCGCGAGGTCCACGGCGACCCCGCCCGGCCGGATCCGGTCCATCATCAGCCGGTGACCGAAGGCGGCATCGGCCGCGCGCAGCACGCGCTCGCGCAGCACGCCGCAGTGGGCGTGCATGAGCGCAAACGCGGCATCGTTGCAGATCGCGCCGATGTCGCCGAGGTGATTGGCGATCCGCTCCAGCTCGGCCATGAGCGCTCTCAGCCACACCGCCCGCGCCGGCGGCTCGATCCCGAGCGCCGCCTCGATGGCGCGCGCGAAGGCGAGCGCGTAGGCGACCGTGCTGTCGCCGGAGGTCCGCCCCGCGAGCCTGGCGGCGCGCTCCAGATCGGCGCCCGCGATCAGCGCCTCGATCCCTTTGTGCACGTAACCCAGGCGCTGCTCCAGGCGGACCACGGTCTCGCCGCTGGCCGTGAAGCGGAAATGCCCGGGCTCGATGATCCCGGCGTGCACCGGCCCGACCGGGATCTGGTGCAGGCTCTCGCCCTCGCTGGCGAGAAACGCGTAGGGCGCGGCGGGCGCGGCCTCGAGAGGCTGGGCGCCGAGCGGCTGCCGGATCGCCCAGACGCCATGGTCGAGCCAGGGGCGCGGGTCGGGCGCGTCGGCCGCGACCAGGCCGAACAGATCGCCGATCGCCCGCTCGAGCCGGATCGCCGGCGGATGCAGGCGTGCGATCGATGGGAACCGGCCATCCGGGCAGGCGAGGCTGAGCACCCCGATCGCGCCCGTCGGCTCCTCGAGCAGCGCCATATGGACGGTGGCGGCCTCGCCGAACAGGCCGAGCAGGGCGAGCCTGCCCTCGGCAAGCTCGCGACCGGCGGCGTGCCAGGTCGCGGCCGATACGGAAGCCCGCGGCCAGGGCCGATGCGCCGCGACGGCATCGCCCCCGGCCAGCAGATCGGCGAGCGCGCCCACGTCCGCAGCCCTAGCCCAGCCGGAGAGCGACGTGCTGGAACCAGGCGACCAGCGGCGCCGGCAGGTAGATACCGGCGGTCAGCACCAGGGCCAGGTGGGCGAACATCGGCGCGTAGGAGGCCTGGACCGGCTGGCTGCCGGCGACCGGCGCGCCGAACACGAGGCCCTGCAGCCGGAGCATCAGGGCGCCGAAGCCGATCAGCAGGCCCGCGACCAGCGGCAGCGCGAGCAGCGGCTGGCGCGCGATCGTCGAGCTCACGACCAGGAACTCGCTCATGAAGATGCCGAGCGGCGGCATGCCGGCGATCGCGATCACGCCCAGGGCGAGGCCCCAGCCGAGCTTCGGATGGCTCTCGGTCAGCCCCCGGATGCCCTCGATCCGCTGGGTGCCGGTCGCCTGCGCGATGTGGCCGACGCCGAAGAAGATCGCGGACTTGGTCAGGCTGTGCATGGTCATGTGCAACAGGCCGGCGAAGTTGGCGAGCGGGCCGCCCATGCCGAAGGCGAAGGTGATGATGCCCATGTGCTCGATCGAGGAGTAGGCGAACATCCGTTTGATGTCGCGCCGCCGGTAGAGCATGAAGGCGGCGAAGATCAGCGAGACCAGGCCCATGGTCACCATCAAGGGGCCCGGGGCCAGCGCGCCGGCGTTGGCCGCGAGCAAGAGCTTGAAGCGCAGCAGCGCGAACAGCGCGACGTTGAGCAAGAGGCCCGAGAGCACCGCCGAGATCGGCGTCGGCCCCTCGGCATGGGCATCCGGCAGCCAGGCGTGCAAAGGTGCGAGCCCCACTTTGGTGCCGTAGCCAAGCAGCAGAAAGACGAAGGCAAGGTTAAGCAGGCCCGGGTCGAAGGCGGCAGCCCGGCTCGCGAGCACGTTCCAGGCCATGGCGTCCATGCCCTCGCCGACCACGGCGCGCGCCGCCAGATAGACGAGGATCGTGCCGAACAGCGCGAGCGCGATCCCGACCGAGCCCAGGATGAAGTATTTCCAGGCGGCCTCGAGCGCCGCCTCGGTGCGATAGATGCCGACCATCAGCACGGTGGTCAGCGTCGCGACCTCGATCGCGACCCACATCAGGCCGATGTTGTTCGAGACCAGGGCGAGGTTCATCGCGAACATCAGCACCTGGTACATGGCGTGGTAGAAGCGGAGATAGGCGGGCGTCAGGCGGCCGATCTCGAGCTCGTGGCCGATGTAGGTGGCGCTGAACACGCTGGTGGTGAAGGCTATGAAGGTGTTGAGCGCGATGAACACGACGTTCAGGTCGTCGACCAGCAGCAACTGGCCCACGGCCGGGCGCGCGACGAACAGGGTGAGCGCCGCGAGGAAGGTGATCAGCGCGGCGCCGATGTTGAGCCTTGCGCCCAAGCGATAGTCCGGCAGCAGCGCCAGGACCGCGGCCGCGGTCGCCGGCACGACCAGGACCGCCGCGACCGCGACCGTGCCGAGCCCGTTCATGGCTGCTCGCCCCGGAACGAACTCGAGCGCCTGCACATCCACGGTGTCGAAGCGCTCGCGGATCCGGAACAGGAAAATACCGATCACGATGAACGCGATCAGGACCGAGAACGCGACGCTGATCTCGACCACGAGCGGCATGCCCTTGGCGCCGGTCGCCGCCAGGACCAGGCCGTTCTCGAGCGACATGAAGCCCACCACCTGGCCGACCGCATTGCGCCGGCTGACCATCATCAAGAGCCCGAGCAGGACGACCGAGAGCGCAAACGCGAGGTCCTCGCGGGCGAGCGGGTCGGCGTCGGCCGAGGCCGGCAGCATGACCACGATCGCGAGCGCCACGAGGCCGATCCCGGCGAGCATGGTGAGGCCGACCCCGACCACGGTCTCGATCGTCCGGTGGATCCCGAGCCGGACCACGATCCGGTGCAGCGCCATCGGAATCGCGATGCCCTTGAACAGGAGCGCGATCGCGGCGGTGACGTAGAGATGCGGCGCGTCCTGGATGTAGGCCTGCCAGGCCACCGAGAGCGCCAGCACGCAGGCGTGCAGCGCGAAGATGTTGAGCAGGCCGAACATCCGGTCCTGGTAGAGCAGCATGAAGCTCAGCAGCACCAGGCCGCCTGCCAGCAGGTGTGCGACGTCGAACGCGAAGCCGGTCGCCATCAGAGCCCGCGCGAGACGAACAGAAGGAGCGTGCCGAGCAGGCCGAGCATCAGGGCGGCGCCGAGGAACTGCGGCACCCGAAAGACCCGCATCTTGGCGATCGCGGTCTCGAACACCGCGAGCAGGAAGCCGCCGGCCGCGAGTTTTGCCAGGTAGGCCGCGACGCCGACGGCATAGGCCGCGAGGCCACCGTCCGCCGCCGCCATGCCCCAGGGCACAAACACGCACCCCAGCAGCGAGACGTAGAGCAGGAGCTTGAGCGCCGCCGCCAGCTCGATCATCGCCAGATGGCGGCCGGAGTACTCGAGCACCATCGCCTCGTGGACCATGGTGAGCTCCAGGTGGGTCGCCGGGTTGTCGACCGGGATGCGGGCGTTCTCGGCGATCGCGACCATGATCAGCGCGACCAGGGCGAGGCCGAGCGATACCCGCAGGCTGACGTTGGTCTCGAGCATGAAGCCCGCGACCTTGGACAGCTCGGTGGTGCCGGCGATCAGGGCGAGGGTGAAGATGATCATGATCATCGCGGGCTCGGCCAGCGAGGCGATCATGACCTCGCGGCTCGAGCCGATGCCGCCGAAGCTGGTGCCGACGTCGAGCCCGGCCAGCGCCAGGAAGAAGCGGGCGCTGCCGAGCAGCGCCACGATCGCGATCAGATCGGCCGACCAGCTGAACAGAAGCCCGGTCGCGAAGGTCGGCACCAGGGCGGCCGCGACCCAGATCGCGGCGAAGATCAGATAGGGGGCTGCCCGGAACAGCCAGGACGCGCTGTCGGCGAGCACGACCTCCTTGCGCAGGAGGCGCAAGAGATCGCGGTAGGGCTGGACCAGCGGCGGCCCCTGCCGGCGCAACAGGCGCGCCTTGACCTTGCGCACGAAGCCGATCAGCAGCGGCGCCAGCAGCAGGACCAGCGCCATCTGCGCCCCCTGGACCAGGAGCCCGGAGATCAGCGCGAGGGTCAGCGCCATATCGCGAGCACCAGGAGGAGCAGGATCAGGGCCAGGAACACGAGCGTCAGATAGCTGCGGATGGTCAGGAACTGGAGGTGGTTCAGGCGGTCGGCGGCGAGCCCGACCGCGCCCGCGACCGGCGCGTAGATGCCATCCCACGCGAGGTCCTGGAGGCGGAGGCGGAACTGCGCCGGCCGGAGATCGCCGGGCGCCGGCATGTCGACCGTCTCCCGGGCCCGAAACGCGAGCGTGCCGAACACCCGCCGGATCGGCTGGGCGAAGCTGCCGGCCGTGTATTGGGTGATCGGGCTCGGATCGGGGAAGCCGCAGTCCCAGGCCGGAGCGCGCCGGATGGCCTTCGAGGCGAAGCGATGGATCGCCCAGGCGGCGAGGCTCGCCGAGAGGGCGATGAAGAGAAGGACGAGCAGGCCGTTGTACGAGCTCCGGCTCTCGCTGACCGGCACGACGGTCAACCAGGCGATCGTGGTCTGGACCGGCATGCGGGCGCCGTCGGCGAGCGCCATGACCACCGGGGCGAGCGCGTCGATGACCAGGCCCGGGAACACGCCGGCGAGCACGCAGAGCGCGGCGAAGACGAACATCGCGGCGAGCGAGAGACGGTCGACCTCGTGGGCCTGCGCGGCGGCTTCGCTGCGAGGGCGGCCGAGGAAGGTGATCCCGAACGCCTTGACGAAGCAGGCGGCCGCCAGCGCCGCCGAGAGCGCGAGGCCGGCGCCGACCGCGGGCACCAGGAACTTCAGGCTCCACTGCGGCACGTCGGGGCTCAAAAGGATCGCCTGGAAGGTCAGCCATTCGGAGACGAAGCCGTTCAAGGGCGGCAGCGCCGAGATCGCCGCCGAGCCGACCAGGAAGACGAAGGCCGTGAGCGGCATGCGGTGGATCAGCCCGCCCAGGTGCTCCATGTCGCGCTCGCCGGTGGCGCTCAGCACGGCGCCCGCGCCGAAGAACAGGAGGCTCTTGAACAGCGAATGGTTGAGCACGTGGAACAGCGCCGCGGTCAGCGCGAGCGCCGCCGCGAAGCCCATCGCATTGGCCTCGAAGGCGAGCGCCAGGCCAAGGCCGATGAAGATGATGCCGATGTTCTCGACCGTGTGGTAGGCGAGCAGGCGCTTCAGGTCGTGCTGCATGAGCGCGTAGAGCACGCCCAGCACCGCGGTGATGCCGCCCAGCGCCAGGACGACCACGCTCCACCACCAGACAGGCGGGCCCAAAAGGTCGAGCACGATGCGCACGAAGGCGTAGACCGCGACCTTGGTCATGACCCCGCTCATCAGGGCGGAGACATGGCTCGGCGCGGCCGGATGGGCGAGCGGCAGCCAGACGTGGAGCGGCACGAGGCCGGCCTTGGAGCCGGCGCCGAGCAGGACCAGCGCCAGCACCAGGGCCGACAGGCCGGGCGGCAGATAGGCGCTCCGGATCGCCTCGAACCCGTAGCCGCCGCCCGGCCCCGCGAGCAGGCCGAAGGCCAGCAGCAGGGCGAGCGTGCCGAAGCTCGCCATGACCAGGTAGACGTAGCCGGCGTGGGCGTTGTCGCGCTCACGGTGGTGCGCCATGACCAGCGCCCAGGAGGTCAGCGACATGAATTCCCAGGCGAGCAGGAAGGTGAAGGCGTCATCCGCCAGGACCACGAGGTTCATGCCGGCGAGGAACGCCGGGAAGAACGGCAGGACGCGGGCGGGTGCCTGCTCGTGGGCGCCATGGCCGAGCCCGTAGACCGAAGCTGCGGCGCCCCCGAGGTTGACCACCACCAGGAAGAACGCGGCCAGCGCGTCGAGCCGGAGATGGGCGCCGATCCAGGGCAGGCCGAGCGGCAGGACGAGCGTCGTGACTTCGGCCCCGCCCGCGAGCAGCCGCCCGAGCGCGAGGAGCAGGATGACCGTGGTGAGCGCGCAGCTCGCGCCATAGACCAGGCGGGTGGCGTCGTTGCGCAGCGCCACGGCGCCGATGCCGGTCACGAGCAGCAGGGCGAGGCAGACGAGGATCAGCGCGAGCGCCATGCCGCCTCAGCCCGCCGACCCGACCGCGCGCATGGTCATGCCAAGTCCCGGGTCATGTCTTCAGCCGCACGCCGCGCCCGCCGCCCTGGCTGACCGCGCCTTCTGCGATCAGCTCGAGGCCGGCGGCCTCGAGGGCGCCGATCAGCTTCATCAGCGAATCGACGTTGCCGCGGACCACGCCCTCGCTCGCCTCCATGCGCTGGATGGTCGGCACCGACAGGCCGGCGGCCTCGGCGAGCGCCCGCTGATCCATGCCGAGCAGCGCCCGCGCCGCCCGGATCTGCCCGGCCGTGATCACGCCTCAGCCATCATCTCTGCAGTTTGAGAGATCGGTTGTGGCTGTCTAGCACGCAGTGACGATTGATTCAACCAGCGATTTCTCGGCCCGAGTGGAGGAATGCGCGCCGGCTACGACACCGCCGAGAAAACGAGGTCCATACTCAGACCCCGATGCGCTGGACGCACTGCAGCTCGGCCATGACGCCGACCCACACCCCGCGGCGCGGTCGTGTGTATTGGTACTACGTCTGCCTCGGCGCCAGCCGGAGGGGTCAGACACCTACCCGGTGCGCTCGATCTCGGCGGCGGAGGTCGATCGCTTGGTGCTCGGGCAGGTCCGGCGGCTGCTCGCCTCACCGTAGGTTGGTCGCGCGCCATCACCGCGTTGCGCCAGAAAGACAAGGCGGCCGAGGACGCCGTGCTGGCACGACCGTCCGACGAAACACCTGTTCCCACGTCCGCACGGAGGAGGCCGAGCACTTAGCATCCCCTGGTCCGGCTTGCCGGCAGATCAGGAGACGTGTAAGTTGCGAACCCTGATAGGAACCCGATAGCGATGATATGATTTTGGTGACCCGGTCGGCTGTCCTCGAACGAACACCAAGCGCGGGCCCCTGTCCGGCCGGCGAGGGCTTCAAGGCGTATCGGCGCGGCACCCACCGGACAATCGATCCTGCCGTGACGCTTGCCCGTGTCGGCCCCTACCTGCAGGGCATGGGCATCACCCGGATCGCCAACGTGAGCGGCCTCGACCGGATTGGCGTTCCGGTGGTCATGGTCTGCCGGCCGAACGCCCGCTCGCTCGCGGTCTCCCAGGGCAAGGGCCTGACCCTCGAAGCTGCCAAGGCCTCCGGAGTCATGGAGGCGATCGAGCTCTACCACGCCGAGCGGATCGGTCTGCCGCTCAAGCTGGGCAGTACCCGCGACCTCGCCGGGCGCCATCGTCTGGTCGATCTTGACGCTCTGCCCCGCATGGCCGCCAGCCGTTACCATCCCGACCTGCCGCTGCTTTGGATCGAGGCCCGCGACCTGCTCGCTGGCGGACTGACTTGGCTCCCCTTCGAGCTGGTCCACGCCAACTACACCTTGCCGCAGCCACCTGGCAGCGGCTGCTTCCCGGCCAGCACCAACGGCCTGGCGTCCGGCAATCACCTTGTCGAAGCGATCAATCATGCCATCGCCGAGGTGGTCGAGCGCGATTTCGACCACGATGTGGAACCGGCTCGCCCCGGCCAGCCGCGCGCGTACCCGTCTGGACCTCTGCACGGTCGACGACGACGCCTGCGCCGACATCCTCGCGAGGCTCGACCTTGCGGGGTTCGCGGTCGCCGCCTGGGAGACGACTACCGACATCGGCATCCCGTCCTTCTACTGCCTGATCACCGATCAGCGTCACCGGGATGCTCATTCCGGCGCGGGCGCCGGTGCCCACCCGTCACGCGCGGTGGCGCTCCTACGCGCGCTGACCGAGGCGGTTCAGGTGCGCACGACCTACATCACCGGCTCCCGCGACGATCTGCGACCCGACGAGTTCACACCGCCCGCGATCGAGCAGAAGCTGCACCGGGCGCGCGCGCTCACGCGGGGGCTCGGGCAGCGGCGAGATTTCCGCCATGTACCGACCTTCGAATCCGAGACCTGCGGCGAGGATCTCACCTGGATGCTGGAGCGTCTTCGGTCGGTAGGCATCGCCGAGGTCCTGGCGCTCGACCTGACCCGCCCCGAGTTCGGCATCGCGGTCACCCGCGTGGTGATTCCGGGGCTCGAAGGCCCCGACGACCACGAGGATTACGTCCCCGGCGCGCGGGTGTCCGGAGCGCGCGAGCGGGGCGCATGAAAGCCTGCGTGTTCGTCGGTCCCACCCTGGCCCGGGATGACCTCCCGGTCGCTGACGCGATCGCGGTGCTGCCACCGGTAACGCAGGGGGACGTCTACCGGGTCGCCCAAGCCCGGCCGCGGGCGATCGGCATCATCGACGGCTACTTCGAGGGCGTGCCGTCGGTCTGGCACAAGGAGATCCTCTGGGCGATGGCGGAGGGCATCCATGTGTTCGGCAGCGCCAGCATGGGCGCCTTGCGCGCCGCCGAGCTGCACCCCTTCGGCATGCAGGGGGTCGGCAGGATCTTCGAGGACTATCGCGATCAGCGGCTCGAAGACGACGACGAAGTCGCGGTCCTGCACGGACCACTCGAAACCGGGTACGTCGCCCTTTCGGAGGCGATGGTCAACGTGCGCGCGACCGTCGCGGCCGCGGCGGCTGCCGAAGTCATCGACCACCCCACTCGGGAGGCGCTGGTCGGGATCGCCAAGGGCCTGTTCTACCAGGATCGCAGCTACCGGCGCGTTCTCGAGCGCGCGGCCGCGCAGGCGCTGCCGGCCGACCAGTTCGAGGCGTTTCGCGCCTGGCTGCCGACGGGTCGCATCGATCAGAAGCGGGCGGACGCGCTCGCCATGCTGGCGGCGATGCGGGCGTTCATGGCCGACGACCCCGAGCCGATGCGGGTCGACTACGTCTTCGAATGGACGGAGATGTGGGACGACGTGACGGCGACGGCCCCGGCGTCCCGGCCGATCGATGCCACCGGGGACTGGGTCGCGGAGGAGCGCGTGCTGGAGGAGCTGCGGCTCGACCCGGGTGCCTATCGCGGCGCCTGCGAGCGCGCGCTCCTGAGCCTGCTGGCCAGGCGCGAGGCCGACCGGCGCCGCGAGCGGGTCGACCCTGCCGCCCTCCGCCAGGCGCTCGGCCGCCTGCGCGCCCGGCATGGCCTGTTCGCGCGCGCCGACCTCGAGCGCTGGCTCGCGGCCAACGATCTCGACCCCCGACGGCTGGACTCCCTGCTCGAGGACCAAGCGCAACTGGAGGCGGTCGGCCGACTGGCCGGGCCGTCCCTGCGCAAGCGCCTGCTCGACGAGCTGCGCCTGTGCGGCGACCATGAACGTTTCGCGCGGCGCGCCAAGGACAAGCAGGACCAGCTCAAAGCGCGGGGGCTGGACCACCCTCGGCCCGAGGACGCAGGCGTGGTCGCGGCGCAGGTCCTGGCCTGGTATTTCGAGCGCCAGCTCGGTCGACCGTTGCCCGACGACATCGAAGCCGCGGCGCGCGAGGTCGGCTTCGCGGACCGCGGCGAATTCTATCGCGCTCTCCTGCGCGAGTATCTATACTGCTCCGGTTGTGAGCGTGCGGCCGGGCGGGGCCGCGAGCATTGAGCGGGGTGCGTGCACCCTCGGTTGGCAGAGAACGGGAAACGGCATTTCGATGAAGTGGTCGCATTGGTCTTCCCAGCGCCGCCTGAGCGGGACCCGGTTTCGATTGTACCCGCAGGCGCCCTACGGCAGTGCCGAGCACGAGCCCGAGACGATGTGGCTGTCGCCGCCTGCCGGCACCGTCGGCGCCGGTCCGTCCGACGGACGGATGCACGTGATCGACCCGGTGGGCAAGCAGCGCCCCTACGGTGTCAGCCTTACCGCCTACGGTACGCCTTACCTGTTCCTCCCCCCCTGGGGCGGGCCGATCCGCGCGCCGGCCATGCCGGACGCCGACGGCCATTTCGACCACCTCCAGATCGGCACGCCGGAATTCGAGGCCGCCCATGCCTATGGCTCGATCCGCTTCGCCCTCGACATCTGGGAGCGCTACTTCGGGCGGCGCATCCGTTGGCATTTCTGGCCGCGCTACGAGTTCCTCGAGGTGGTCCTGCTGCGGCAGCTGAACAACGCCACATCCGGCTTTGGTTTCATGGAGATCGGCTCGGATATTACGCCCGCGGGTCAAGCAGACCCCTTCAGCCTCAATTTCGACGTCGTCGGCCACGAGCTCGGCCATCTGATCATCTACGCCGAGGTCGGCCTGCCCGCCGACGACGCGATCGACGGCGAGTACTTCGGCTTCCACGAAGCGGCGGCCGACCTCTCGGCGCTGGTCGCGACCATGCATTTCGACGCGGTGCTCGATCACCTGCTCGAGACGACGCACGGCAATCTCTATACCTTCAACGAGCTCAACCGGTTCGCCGAGCTGTCGCCCCACACGCAGATCCGGATCGCCAGCAACGATCGCAAACTCTCCGACTTCGCGATCGGCTGGCGCGACGAGCACGAGCTGTCGCAACCGCTGACCGGCGCGATTTTCGACATCCTGGTCGATATCTTCGATGAGAACCTGCTCGAGCGCGGCCTGATCAGCCCGCAGGTCGAGGACCTGTTCGACCGGTTCGAGCGGTTCCCGGAATACGAAAGCGCCATCCAGGCGCTGTTCGACGAAGCGTACCCGGGCAGGGACGCAGGGTTCCGCGAGGCGCTCGTGGAGGCGCGCGACTACCTCGGCGTTGCCCTGGCGGAGACCTGGACGCGGCTGTCGCCGGATCATCTGCGCTACGCTCATGTGGGCAAGATCCTGATCGAGGTGGATCGCGAGTTGAGCGGGGGCCGCCACCGGCGGGCGATCCTCAACAGTCTGCGCTGGCGTGACATCGGCAGCGCCGTGGTCGGCCCGCGGCTGGCGCGCCCTGGCGCCGACAGCCACGCGTTCTCGGCGCGCACGCTGGTGCCCGAGCACCGGCACGAGCTGCCCCGCCTGTCCTATCGGGAGCGCTGGGAGATCGCCCGGTGCGAGGTGCGACCAGCTGGCGGGCGCTCTCTCGGTCGAGAACAGTGACAAGGGGTTGCCCTGACCGGCCCCGGTGCCATGGTGAGGGTTGCATTCTCGCCAAATCCGACTAAAATACGTCGAGGAATCGCGTGGGGCGCCGGCCGCTGTATCATCGGCGCGGCTAACTTGAGTGGAGACGAAAATGCCAGAGTCACTACTTAGCCCATCCAATATTTTGCTCTATGGACGACTGGTCACGGATTTGCAAATTGTTCACGAGGACGACCCAGAGGCTGACGGCAGGGCTGAAGAAGAAATACACCAGCCATTTGTCGTTGGCCGGGGCGGCAGGAACAACTTTCTGCAAGAGCAACTTAAGGATCCAGAGTCCGGGCTGGCGCGGATCTACGGCTTCAGTTTTGAGGGTCAGTACTATGACCTGATGAAGCCGGCGCTCTTCCTGGTCCACGGGGAGGGCGAAGTGGCTGATCGGGTGGTCGGCGCGCCTGGCAATGCCCGGCAAGCGCGGGCCCCAGAAGAGGCCGATCGAACGGGCGTGGCCGCGCAGGGCTACTCATTCTCCGAGGACATCAGGGTCTGGTCCTACGACACCGGGGATTACTCGATTCGTCTGGACGTCGAGACCGGACCGTTAGAGCAGATCCTGCTCGACGCCGAGACGCGGCTCAACAAGCTCGAGGGCAGCTATACCGGCGCGAGCGCGCGCATCAGTGGCGCAAGCGCGCGGGTCACGGGGGCGAGCGCGCGTCTCAGCGGAGCCAGTGCGCGCCTCAAGGGCAACCGCGGCGAATGGGGTGACTAGCTGTTCATTGCTCTGAACGTTGTCCATGTCTGGCAGGCCCTGGTCCGGTATTGCCTTCTGGGGGACCATTCTGGCCGGATCGGGTCGCGGTCGGTCAAGGCCAGCGTAGCTGCCGGCTACGCCGGTTGCAGCCTTGACCGGCCGCGCCCGCCCGGCACACTTCACCAGCAAGAGGCAATGCCGCAGAATCCGGCTCACCCTGACCAACCTTCGTGGTAACGACAGCTAGCCCTTGGCGGCGAGGGGTTGTCCAGCCGCCTTCTATTTCAACCCGGCCCTGCGAAGGCCTTCGATGAACATCTCGTTCTCGTGCGGGTCCTGGTTGGGCGGCACGTTGCGCCAGTGTTCCAAAGAGAAGTTCGGGTGGATGCGCATGACCTGTTGGGCGTGATGGCTCGCTTCGTCCATGGCACCGAGGTGGGCATAGCTTGATGCCAGCAGACGGTGCGCCTCCGATTTATCCCGCATCAGGTGCAATGTCTTGATCGCTTTCGCGTAATCGCAAGCATAAAAATACGCTTCGCCGAGATACCAAAAATACCAGTCGGGATGATACGGGTTCAGGCGCATCGCCCGCTGCAGCAGGTCGATGGCTTGGCCTGTCTGGCTGCAGTAGGTCATGGCGTCACCCATTTCCGCCAGCAGGTCAGCATCATTGGGATTGAGCTGGACCGCGCGACGATAGGCGGCCAGGGATTCGTCATGATGTTTCTTGTAGAGCTGGGCGAACCCGAGCTCGCCGAAGCCGCGTGCGTCCAGGCTGTCGTAGCGGATCGCCGCATTTGCCAGATCGACCGCCTTGTCGAGGGCGATCTCTGGCTTCGGCGTCCACTGATAGCGCCAGGCAAGATTGAAGGTGCGCGACATGCCGGCATAGCAGCGGCCGTAGTCGGGGTCGATCTCCGCCGCCTGCTCGAACAGACGCCGCGCGTGGAGATTGCTGTCCTTGCGATAGCAAAGGCTCAGATCCTGGCCACGCAGCATCAGCCCGTAGGCGTGCAGTTCCGGCGGTTGGTCCGCGAGCAGGCGGCGTTGCTCCACGGCGCTGATCTGGACCGCCAGGCGAGCTGAGACCATCGCGGTGACGTCATCCTGGAATGCGAACAGATCACCCAGGTTGCCGTCGTACCGATCCGACCAGATCACGCGATCGGTCGCCGCCTCGGTGAGCTGGACCCGGAGGCGAAGCTTGCGTCCGGAACGTTGCAGACCGCCCGTGACGAGGTAGCGGACCCCCAGCCGGCCCGCGACCTGCGAGGACTCGAGCTCTCGGTCCTTGAACAGAAATGCCGAATGCCGCGCGATCACCCGGAGATCGCGAAAGCGGGACAGGTTGGTGATCAGGTCGCCCGTGAAGCCATCGCAGAGATGGCTGTCGCGGGGATCGTGGGACTGGTTGGCCACCGGCAGGACCGCGACCGACGCCTCGGTAAACGGATCGATGATCGCGCTCCGCCGGCCCGGCAGCTCGACCGAGACCGGCGCCTGCGCGCCGTTGACCTCGATCGCGAAGACCTCGACCGGGTCGCTGATGTTCTTCAGGGTCTGCGGCCCGAGCGGACGGATCTCCAGGCCCAGCGTGTCATGGACCGCGCGCTGGACGGCCTCGGTGATGCAGATGCCGCCCGGCCGGGCGAGCGCCTGAATCCGGGCCGCGACGTTGATGCTATGACCCTGGACGTTGGCTTCGTCGCCGACCAGCACCTCGCCGACGTTGATCCCGATCCGGAAGGCGATCGGCGCGTCCTCGGCGTGCCACACCACGTCGTTGCGGAACTCGCGCTGGATCGCGACCGCGAATTGCAGGGCCCGAGCCGCGCTTTCGAATAAAGCGAGCACGCCGTCGCCGGCGACGTGCTCCACGCGGCCGCCGTAGTCGCCGATCAACGACTTGATCAGCCGGATCGCCTGGTTGACCCGCTGGTACGTGCGCTCCTCGTTCCGGCTCATGAGGCCGCTGTAGCCGTGCACGTCGGCGAACAGGATCGCCGACAGCTGCCGGCGGGGAGCGGTGGCGGGTTCGACGAGCATGGTCAAAGGAAGTTCGAGCCCTTGAACGCGTCATGGACCGCAATGTTTTATACGCTTTTGACAGAAATCGCACATCTTCGTTCGTCGACCGGTGACGAATGGGAGTTTGTGGCAGAGGCGTGAGGGCTTATTCGCCGGAGCGGTGATCAGACCGGGTGCTGGCGCTCGATGGCGTCATGCTCAAGCGCAGAGCGATGCGGGTGCGCTCGCTGGCCCCGTGCGGCGACGCTTGGAATGCGCCCCGACGGCAAGAAGGAGGTCATCGACGAGCGCCTCGCGACCGCCGAGAGCGTCGCCCAATGGAAGGTCTTTTTGGGCGATCTGATCCGGCGTGGCCTCGCCGGCGAGCGTCTGGAGATGCTGCGCCTCGACGGCAGCTTGGGCCTGCTCGCTGCCTTACTCACGCCTTCCCCGAGGTCTCGGTACGGCGCGCAACGCCCCGGGGCGACCACCGGAGGTCGCCCCTTAGGAGGCGCAGGCGCAGGCGCAGGCGCAGGCGCAGGCGCAGGCGCAGGCGCAGGCGCAGGCGCAAACAGGCACAAGATCCATAACATCCCGAAGACCGTGCGCAAGGCCGACCAAGCGCCATCCATGGTCGACCTGCACCGGATCGTGAACGCCAGCGCGCCGCTGGCGACCTGGTCCGCCGTCCGCCGGTCTGCCGACCGCTGGCAGGTCGCTTGCCTCCCCGCCGTATCCCGCGGTTCCGACCAATCGCCGCGAGGCATTTCGGGTGAACATGCGGGGAAGCAGAAAATAGTCGTCCAGGGGGCGATGCGCCGCATGACGCAGATCTGCGTCACTTGTGTGCCCGAAATCAGCGGTTTTGAGACTGAAATCAGCGATCAAGTCGCCAGTATGCCGAAAAACCATGTCGCAGTAAAGACTTACCCAGAGCGCACATCTGTCGCATGGTGCTACAGAAGTGTCGCGTCGGCGTGCACCGGCGGGCCGCGCGGAAATTCGCGGCCGCCTGCGGAAATCGAAGGAAATTTCGGAATTTCCTGCCAACCGGGCCTGCGATGCGTCTGCCGCTCGCTTCTTCGAAGCAAGCGGCGTCGAGATGCGGCGATCCTTGCATATTTTCCTATAATTTGGTACGGCTAAGAGGCACATGTGGAGCGCCGACTTCACGCTCCGCGGTGCGCGGGATTGGCCGCCGCGCAGTCGATCCTGCGAGGGGAGATCACGAAGCATGACCACCGACCGGGCGTCATGGTGCGCGCCCGCCCGCGGGCAGGACGGCGTCCGTTCGCAGGGCGCGCAAGGCTGCTTGCCGCCCAAAAAACCAAACGAACCCGAGAAGCGCTCAGACAGCAGGGGCAGGCGGCGGCGAGTACGGCCGATCGCAGCCGAGCTCCCAGCGCAACCTTGCGCCGGCAGCGCGATGACGCCCTCGCTTGAATCAAACGAACCCGAGAAAGCTTGCTCGAACAATGGTTTGGCTTGGGGATGCGTGTCGATCAAGCGTCAGCTGGCGCCGCCCGCGCGGTCAAGATCGCTGGAAGGCGCGCCGCTCTATGCATAGAGGAGACGCCGATGAGCGCGCGGTTCGATCCGGTCCTAGCCCGATCGATCGGGCGGGCGCCGGTGGCGCTCGAGGAAGCCGAGGACGGTCAGCACGAACAGCGCCAGCAGGGTGACCGCGACCGCCTCGAGGTAGAGGCCGAAGCCGCAGGCCATGCCGATCGCCCCGACCACCCAGATGCCGGCGCCGGTGGTGGCGCCGAGCACCCGCTGGCGGTCCTGGATGATCGCGCCCGCGCCCAGGAACCCGATCGCGCCGATGACGCCCGCGACCACCCGGCCGGCATCGATCGGCCGCGCGTTGGCACCCGGCGCCGGGTCGTGCAGGAGCTCGGTCACGATCACGCAGAAGCTCGCGGCCCCGAGGCCCATCAGCATGTTGGTGCGCAGGCCGAACGGCTTGTCCTTGAGCTCGCGGTCGAGGCCGATCAGGCAACTCAGCAGGACCGCGGCGCCAAGGCGCACGGCAATCGTGCCCGGGCCGAGCCAGCCGCCGGCGCCGAGCCCCGCGAACCAGTCGTGCATCATCTCAAGACATCCTCCGCGGTCGGGCTTTCTCTCGGGAACCCACTCCGGCGGGCAGCGTTCCCAGGACGGGTCCGGCGCCGTTCGACACCGAGCAGGGGGCGGGCTCCCAGGAAAGGCAGCTCAGACATGACCCAAGCGACGGCGATCCGCGAGGTGGTGGCGGCCTTCGACAGCCGCGAGGCGCTCGAGAACGCGATCGAGGATCTGCAGAGCCACGGCTTCGATCGCTCGCAGCTCAGCCTGCTCGCGAGCCAGAGCACCGTCGAGGACCAGCTGCAGCATCCGCTCCGCGATACGCGGCAGCTGCAGGCCGACCGCGATGCGCCGCGGAGCGAGCCGCTCGATCGCACCGATGTCGGCAACGTCGCCGGGGTCGCGGTCGGTGGGCCGGCGGCGTTCGCGGCGCTCTCGGCGGCCGGGGTCGCCGCCGCGCTGACCGGCGGGGCCGCCGGAATCGCGATCGCAGCACTCGCCGCGGGCGGCGGCGTCGGCGCGCTGGGGGCGTTTCTGGCCAAGCGATACAACGACCACGTGGCCGCCGATCTGCAGGCCCAGGTCGAGCACGGCGGCATTCTGCTCTGGGTCTCGTTGCGCTCGCCGGCGCAGGAGGCCGAGGCGCGTCGCGTGCTGGCGCGCCACACCCAGGGGGAGATCCACGCCCACGACATCGCGCCCTGAGAGCTGCAGGCTCAGCGCGGCGGCGTGTCCTCGAGCCTGGCCAGGGCCGCGCTCACGCGCTCGAGCAGGGATGGCTCGCCGCCACCCATGCCTTCCTCCTCGGCGACCGCAAGCTCGCAGGCGTCGTCGTGCCAGCGACGCAGCAGGTCCAGCTTCTCCGACCGGCTGAGATCGGCGCGCGCCAGAAGCGCTTCGGGTGAGGCGAACGCCTTGGCCGGATTGATCGCAGCCTTCTCGTAGTCCTTGCGGTTCACGGGCGGTCGCCTCCTTCGTGGGCCGGGGGGCGGGCTCAGGCGGGCGCGGCGGCGCTCGCCGGGTCGTACTCGGGACTGGCCTCGACCTCGCGCCGGGACAGATCGAGCAGGATCTGGCGGCCGCCCCAGTCGACCGAGCGTAGCCGGTCGGGACCGATCAGCACCTTTCTGCCGGGCAGCCAGTTGCGCGTGTCGATGACCAGATGGCGGATCGTCCAGCTGGCATCCTCGATGAGCAGATCCTCGACATGGCCAATGTCGCCGTCGGTCGCCGCGACGTAGTAGCCGACCACCTCGCGCGCGCTGCGCAGCGTGGGCTCGCCCCGCTCGAGCTCGGCGGCGGCGAGCTCGCGAAGGATCGGATCGTCCTGCGCCGGCGCCGGCGGCAGCCCGAGCAGGCCCCACTGGGGCGCGAGCCCGGCCGCGGTCGTGCCCTGCCAGTAGGGTGCCCAGTCGTAGTGGCGATGCAGCAGCTCCTCATGCTCGCGCGAGAGCGCCTGCTGGTCGTCCAGGACCGGGCTGTCCTTGACCTGGCGTGTGGTCAACGCGGTCGCGATCACGCGCCGCTGCGGCTCGACCGCGCCCACGGCCGCCGGCGCCAGCAGGACCTCGCGGCCGAGCAGCCAGCCGCCGGTCTCGACCACCAGATAGCGGATCGCGGAGTCCGCGTCCTCGAACAGGACGTCGCGGAGGGCGCCGATGTCGCCGTCGACGGCGCGAATGCCGTAACCGCGGATGTCCTCGAAGCTGACCAGCATGCCTCGCCTCTCCTCACCAGACGGGCCCGGCTCAACGACCGGGGACGCCTGGGAAACGGGTGCTGCGGGGCGAAGGTTCCGGCTGGAACCCGGCCCGATCCCGACCCGTTGGATTCGGACCGGCGAGCGCCAGGTTCGAGCCCGCGGGCGATCGCGGACCGGTCAGAGGAGTTGGCGATGAACGAGGACGCACGGCCACGGGTCGCGGACCGGATGGTCCGGACCGTGGAGGTCGCGCATGTCCAGGAGACCCTGGCAGCGGCGGCCGACCGCATCTTGCTCGCGGGCACGGGCGCTCTGCCCGTGGTCGACGGCGACGAGCTGCTGGGCATGATCAGCGATCACGACATCGCCCGGCACGAATACGACGACCACATGGATCTCGGCGCGGTGGCGATCGGCGACGTCATGGGGCCTGGCGTGTTCCACTGCAGCGCGGAGCAGGATGCCGCCGAGGTCGCGGCGGCGATGGCGGCGCTGCGAGTGGAATACCTGCCGGTGCTCGATGCCGAGCACAAGCTGATCGGCGTCGTCGCCAGGGACGATCTGCCACCGCCCGAGGGCGCCGCGACGGCGCGATTCGGCGAGGCGTCCGGCGGCGAGGCGGCCGCCGACCCGCATCCGGGGCTGAAGGTCTACTCGGACAAGCCGAAGCTCAAGGATTGATGGCTCGAGGGAGGACCGAACGGGCGGCGGCCGCTCAGTCCGGAAGCGCCGCCAGCCGCGCGGCGGCCGCCGCGAGCGGGCGCGCGTGACGTCCGATCGCGGCCCAGGGGTCGGGTTTCCGGCCAAGCCGGCGGAACAGGTTCGCGATCGTATAGCGCCTCGGGTCGAGGCCGGAGTCGTCGACCTCCGCCCAGTCCAGGGGCGTGGCGACCGATGCCTCCGGCCGCGCGCGGACGCTGTAGGGGGCGACCGCGGTCTGGCCGTAGGCGTTGCGGCCCACGTCCAGGAAGACGCGCGTGCCTCGCGCGGCCTTGCGCTGCGCGGTCGTGAGCTCGTCGGGGGCGCGCGCGGCCAGCCGCTCGGCCACATCGCCCGCAAAGGCGCGCACCTCGTCGAAGCTGGCGGCGCGGTCGAGCGGCACCCAGACATGCAGGCCGCGCGAGCCCGTGGTCTGGACGAACGGCACGAGGTTCACCGCCTCGAGCAGCGCGCGGGCGGCTTTGGCGGCGCGCCTGACCTTGGCGAAATCGTCGTCCGAGGGATCGAGGTCGATCACCAGCCGGTCGGGGTGGTCGATCCGGTCCGCACGCGCAAGGCCGATGTGCAGGGTCACGGCGGCCTGGTTGGCGAGGTAGACCAGGGTCGCGGCATCGCCGGCCAGGACGTAGTCGACCGCGCCGCCCTCCTTGGCCAGATGCGCCCTCCGGATCCAGGGCGGGAAATAGGCCGACGCGTTCTTCTGCATGAAGCCTTCCGCCTCGATCCCGTCCGGGTAGCGCTGGAACGAGATCGGCCGGCCCTCGATGTGGGGCAGCATGACCGGCGCGACCCGATGGTAGTAATCGATCAGGTCGCCCTTGGTCAGCCCGGACTTCGGAAACAGGACCTTGGCGGTGTTCGACAGCTCGATCCGGCGGCCATCGACCTCCAGCACGTCACTCGCTTTGGGGCTGGCTTTGGGGCTCGCCATCAGGGCTCGATCTTCTCGCGGCCGACCTCCTCGGGCGGCTTGTCGCGCCGCAGGCCGAGGAAACGAGGATGGCGCAGCCGCCCGTCCTCCGTCCATTCGGTGAAGCCGATCTCGGCCACGAGCTTCGGCTGCACGAAGGTGACCGCCGCCTCGCCGACGTCCTCCGCGAACGGCGAGCCCGGGCGCGCCAGCCGGTCGAGCCGCCGGCGCAGGTCGACCAGCGTGCGGTCGTCGAAGCCGGTGCCGACCTTGCCCGCATAGTGGAAGCCCGCGCCCTCGTAGTAGCCGAGCAAGAGCGCGCCAAAGCCACGGCGGCTGCCGCGCGCCGCGCTGAAGCCGCCGATCACCAGCTCCTGGCCCTGGCTGCACTTGAGCTTCAGCCAGTCGGTGGTCCGGCCGGCCTGGTAGGGCGCGCCCGCGCGCTTGGCGATCAGGCCCTCCCAGCCCTTCGAGCAGGCCTCGCCGAACAGCGCCTCGCCGGCCGCGTTGCGATGCGGCGTGAAGCGCAGCGGCGCCTCGAACGCGAGCGCGTCCCGCAGCAAAGCCTTGCGCCGCCGGAGCGGCAGCGGCCGGAGATCATGGGCTTCGAGATGGATCAGGTCGAACAGGCAGTAGAGGACCTTCACGCCGCTCGAGCGCGCCCGCTCGGGATCCTCGATCTGCATCCGCTGCTGCAGGCGGGCAAAGCTGGTGCGCGGCCCCTCGAAGGCGACGACCTCGCCGTCGACCACGAAGTCGGGGCAGGGCTGCCGGCCGAGCGCATCGACCAGCTCGGGATAGCTGCCCTCGAGCGCCGCACGGTTGCGGCTCAGGAGCCGCACCCGGCCGCGGTCGCGAAAGGCGAGCACGCGCTCGCCGTCGAACTTGCGCTCGAACAGCCAGTCCGGATCCGAGAACCGCCGGTCGGTGAGCCTGGCCAGCATCGGCGGATACCAGTCGGGCTGGGGCGCTGCCACGATCCGGGCGCGATCCTCGGCATCCAGCTGATCGAGCAGATCAGCCATCGGCGTCCCCGGGGGCCGCGGCCTTGGCGAGCTGTGACACCGTCCGGCCGCTCGCGACCGATCGGCGCTGGCTCGAGGTCGGCCGGCGCCGGGCGTCGGCCGCCTGATCCTTGAGCTTGATCAGAAGCCACTTGGGGTCGTCGGCAGGCCCGAGGCGCTGGAGCGCATAGCCGCCCTTCAGCTTCTTGCCATGCAGCTCGATCACGAAGATGACCGTCCGCGAGCGCCTGCACCACCGGCTTTTGCGCACCATCCGTCTCGGTCAGGTTGTCGTAAGCTGCCGCGATCCCAGACGATCACCGCCCCGGCGCCGTACTGGCCCTCAGGGATCACGCCTTCGAAATCGGCATAGTCGAGCGGGTGGTCCTCGACCGCCATGGCGAGGCGCTTCTCGCGCGGATCGGTCGACGGCCCCTTGGGCACGGCCCAGGACTTGAGCACGCCATCGACCTCGAGCCGGAAATCGAAGTGGTGCGCGCGCGCCTGGTGCTCCTGAATGACGAAGCGCGGCCGCTTGCCGGGCCGGCCGCGCCGTGCCCCGGGCTCGGGCGTCTGCCCCGGATCGCGCCGCTCGCGATAGGCTTCGAGGCGTCGGTCAGCCATGCGTTGCGCTTCGGGCAAGCTTCGACATGACGCACCAACGCCGGCCCGCACTTGAAAGTTCCACGATGCCGGCCATTCATCGCTGGCTCACCCTGCTGGATTGCGATCGTCGGGCGATCGGCTAGGTTCGAGACGCCAAATCAGCGCGCCGGCGGGCGCACTGACCAGGATCAACCTCCCAGGGATCGTCCTATCCCGAGAATCATCCGATGGCCCCGAGACCGAACGAGCTGACCGCCTGCGCGGCGCTCGAGGAGCTGAGGGCGGGCCGTCTCACGGCCGAAGCCCTGATGCGGGCCTGCCTCGAGCGCGTCGCGCGGCGCGAGCCCGTCGTGCGGGCGTTCGCCCATCTCGACCCTGAACTGGCGCTCGCCGAGGCGCGCAGGCGGGATGCCGGCAGCGCGCGCGGCCCGCTGCAGGGCCTGCCGCTCGGGGTCAAGGACATCATCGACACGGCCGACCTCCCGACCGCCTACGGCTCCGGGGTCTACCCCGGCAACCGGCCGGCCCAGGATGCCGCCTGCGTCGCGCTGGCGCGGGCGGCCGGCGCCGTGGTCCTCGGCAAGACCGTGACCGCCGAGTTCGCCTTCCGCGCCCCTGGCCCGACCACCCATCCGCACGCTCCGGCGCACACGCCGGGCGGCTCCTCGAGCGGCTCGGCCGCGGCGGTCGCGGACTGCATGCTGCCGGTCGCGCTCGGGACCCAGACCGGCGGCTCGATCATCCGCCCGGCCTCGTTCTGCGGCGTGGTCGGCTACAAGCCGAGCTTCGGCACGATCAACCGCGCCGGGGTCAAGCCGCTGGCCGAGAGCTTCGATACCGTCGGCCTGTTCGCGCGCAGCGTCGCGGATGTCGCCCTGGTCACGGCGGTGCTCGCGGGCGACGAGACCGCGCGTCACCCGCTCGAGCCGGTCAGGCCCGCGCGGATCGGCGTCTGCCGCACGCCATCCTGGCCCCGCGCCGAGCCCGCGACGCGCAGCGTCCTCGAGGCGAGCGCCGATCGGCTCGGCCGGGCGGGCGTCCGGATCGAGGACGTGGCGCTGCCGGCCGCGTTCGACGGCTTCAACGAGGCCCAGGGCGTCATCCTGCGGTTCGAGGCATTCCGCGCGCTCGCCCACGAGCGCAGGGTCCACGCCGACCGGCTCGCCCCCGATACCCTCGAGGAGCTCGAGACAGGCAGCCGGATCCGAAGGCGCGATTATCTTGCGGCCAAGGCCCGGATCGCCGAGTGCCGGCGGCTGGCGGCCCAGGTCTTCGATGCAGCCGACCTGCTGCTCGCGCCAAGCGCGCCGGGTGAGGCGCCGCGCGGGCTGGAGAGCACCGGCGATGCGACCTTCAACCGCCTCTGGACCGGGCTGCTCGTGCCCTGCCTCAATCTCCCGGCCGGCACCGGCCCGAACGGGCTGCCGGTCGGCGTGCAGACGGTCGGCGCCCGCAACGACGACGCCCGCCTGCTCGCCTGGTCGGCCTGGATCGAGGCGCGCCTGGATGCCTGACCCGATGGCCGGGCGGCATGTCCGGGCGCGGTCAGACGACGATGCCGTCGCCCGCGGGAGCCGGCCAGGGGTAGGCCTTGATCGCGCGCACGAAGGCGGCCACGGCGGGCGAGTAGCGGCGGCCGGCGACCGTCACCAGCGAGACGTCGCGGGTCACCTCCGGGTTGATCACCCGCCGGGTGTGCAGGCCGGACAGGACCGGCGAGAACTCGGGGATGAAGCAGATCCCCATGCCGGCCATGACCATGACCTGGATCCAGTCCTCGCGCTCGCTGCGGTAGCCGACCCGCATCTTCACCTCGCGCTCGCGCAGGAGGGCGGCGATGTGGCCCCGGTACTCGCAATTGATCCGCACCAGGTAGGTCTCATCGGCGACATCGGTGATCTCGATCGCGTTCTTGAGTCTCGAAGCGGTGGCCGGTCGGAAAGGCGAGCAGGAAGTTCTCCTGATAGAGCGGCTGCACGACGAAACGCTCGTCGAGGGACTCGGGCTGGGCCATGACCGCGACGTCGAGCTCGCCGTCGTGGAGCAGGCTGCAGAGCCGGCTCGGCACGCCCTCGAGCAACGTCACCTCGACGCCCGGGTGATTGCGCTGGAAGTCGTTGAGGAAGCCGATGCCGCGCAAGGGCCCGATCGTGCACATGAGACCGACGTTGAGCGGCGCGTTCTCGAGCTTGAGGAAGCTCTTGGCCGTGGTCTTGGCGGCCTCGGTCTGCTTCCAGACCTGCTCGAGCTGGGGGCGCATCAGGCGGCCGAGGTCGGTCAGGTGGCTGAGGTGACGCTCGCGCCGGAACAGGAGGCCGCCCAGTTCCTCCTCGAGCTTCTGGACCGCGCGCGTCAGGGCGGGCTGGGTGACGTTGCACTGCTCGGCCGCGCGGGTAAAGTTCAAGGTCTCGCAAACCGCAAGAAAGTAGCGAATCTGATGCATTTCCAAAGGCGCTCTCCTCCCGAACGGCGCGCACCGCTTGATGCTGCCCGATTTCGCGGCCCAAGCGGCATCAATTCACGGGCGAAGCCAGGCGAATTCTGCGTCCCGGCAGGAGCGATCGCCTCGACCGAGGCGCACCGCCGAGCGACGGCTGCGGCCGTCCGGACCGCTCATGGCCGCTTGCGGGAGCCGGGTGGGCCGCTGGCGGCGCTCACATGTCGAGGCGATGGTCATGAGGGGCGAGCATCAAGTCAATACGGAATCGGCATTTCCCCATGGCCGGCCGATTCGGGATGATGTCCGTGCCTCCCTCCCTTCATGGCCGGCCCCGCGCCGGCCACTTTTCTCAGGGAGGGACCGGGCAAGGGGCGCAGGCTGCCGGTCGGGGTCGGATGTGAACCATGCGCGCGGAAGGGAGCAGGACGATGACCACGCGGTATGATGCGATCATCATCGGCACCGGACAGTCGGGGCCGTCGCTGGCCGGCCGCCTTGTCCGGGAGGGCCGCAAGGTCGCGATCGTCGAGCGCAAGCGCTTCGGCGGCACCTGCGTCAACAACGGCTGCATCCCGACCAAGACCCTGATCGCGAGCGCCCGGGCGGCGCACGTCGCGCGCCGGGCGGCCGAGTTCGGGGTGGTGATCGAGGGCCCGGTCCGGGTCGACATGAAGGCGGTCAAGGCGCGGAAGGACAGGGTCGTCCGGGTCTCCAACGAGGGCGTCGAGGAGAGCCTGCGCGAGAACCCGGGCGTCACGGTCTACGTCGGCCATGCCCGCTTCGTCGGACCCCACGCGGTCGAGGTCGGCACCGACCGGCTCGAGGCCGGGCAGATCTTCATCAACGTCGGCGGCCGCGCCGACGTGCCGAGGGTCCCTGGCATCGAGACGGTGCCCTACTACACCAACTCCTCGATCATGGCGGTCGACTTCCTGCCCGAGCACCTGGTCATCCTTGGCGGCAGCTACATCGGCCTCGAGTTCGGCCAGATGTACCGGCGCTTCGGCAGCGAGGTGACGATCATCCAGCGCAACGATCAGGTCATCCCACGCGAGGACGAGGACGTCTGCGCCGCGATCCGCGAGATCCTCGAGGACGAAGGCATCAGGATCCTGACCGATGCCGACGCCACGCGCGTCGAGCCGCGCGCGGACGGGATCGCGGTCGCGGTCACCGCCGGCGGCAAGGCCATGAGCGTCGCGGGCTCGCATCTTCTGGTCGCGACCGGCAGGCGGCCCAACACCGACGATCTCGGCCTCGACCGGGCGGGCGTCGCGACCGACGAGCGCGGCTACATCAAGGTCGACGGCGCGCTCCGGACCAACGTCCCCGGCATCTTCGCGCTGGGCGACTGCAACGGCCGGGGCGCCTTCACCCATACCTCCTACAACGACTACGAGATCGTGGCCGCCAACCTGTTCGAGGGCGATCCGCGCCGGGTCGAGGACCGGATCCCGACCTACGGCCTGTTCATCGACCCGCCGCTCGGCCGCTGTGGCATGACCGAGCGCGAGGTGCGGCGCAAAGGCATCAAGGCGCTGATCACCAGGATGCCGATGGAGGACGTCGGGCGCGCCTACGAGAGGAGCGAGACCAAGGGCTTCATCAAGATCATCGTGGATGCGAAGAGCAAGCAGATCCTGGGTGCGGCTCTGCTCGGCATCGAGGGCGACGAGGTCGTCCAGGGGCTGCTCGACCTGATGTACGCCAAGGCCCCCTACACCGTGGTCCAGCGGGCGATGCACATTCACCCCACAGTCTACGAGATGATCCCCGGCATGTTCGAGGAGCTGCAGCCGCTGCAGTGAGGAGCCCGTAGCCCCGAAGTGAGGAGCTGCAGTGCCTGAAGTGAGGAGGCGCAACCCTGAAGTGAGCACCCGAAGTGGGGAGAGCTGCGCCCCCCTGAAGCGAGGAGCTGCAACCCCGAAATGAGCACCTGAAGTGGGGAGAGCTGCGCCCCCTGAAGCGAGAAGCTGCAACTCCTAAGTGAGGAGCCCCTGAAGGCAGGATCGAGACGGCACTGCCACTCAATCGCTGCCGGTCTCGGCGATCGCTGATCTGGTTAACCCGTCGTTAACCCTGGTCACCTAAGGTGCTGACGGGTCCATGCGACCCTGGGAGTCCGCTCGGCGGGCCAAAAGCCTGGCACGGATTCCCAGGGTCTCATGGACCATCCGAGGAAGCTGACGCCGCCAAGGTTAAGGTTCGGTTAAGGCGATAGCGGATGCCCAGTCGGGGCGGAGCATCCGGGCAGGCGAACGGCGCAGAAGGATGCCCGCCCGACGGTGTGCCGGCCTGCGGCCCATCTTGGCTTTCCGCCGCCGGGCGGCCCGCAGCGGCTGCTGCTGTCCGGTTCCCTTCCCGATGAGCGGCTGGGTGGTGAGGTCCGGGCAGCACCGACGGACGTGAGCTACGCGGGATTGAGTGGGAAACTCCGAGAAGGACCAGACGACCATGCCTGCCCGAGCCCCTTCCGATGACCCGTGCGCTTTGGCCCTGCGGCGCGCCCGTCTCGCGGCCGGTACGGTCTTCTTCGCCAGCGGCTGCGGGCTTGGCAGCTGGGTCCCGAATCCCCGACGTCAAGCTCTGGCACGGTCTGTCCGATGCGGTGCTCGGGCCGGCGCTCCTGGCAATCGCGGCCGGTGCTGTCGAGGCGCGTACGGCCGGCCGATCATGTCGTCGTTCCACGGCATGTTCAGCCTCGGCGGGCTCGCCGGCGCGGCGCGCGCGGGCGGCGCCATGCAAGGCGGCCTGCCGCCGCGGGCGCACCTGGCGATCACGGCGGCGGTCCTCGGCATGACGGTGCTGGCGGCCTGGCCGGCGCTGTTGCCGACCGCGCCCGCGGTCGCGGACGGCCCCGCGTTCGCGCTGCCGCGCGGCCCGCTGATCGGGCTCGGTCTGGTCGCGGTGATCGGGCTCATGGCCGCGGGCGCGATGGGCGACTGGTCGGCAGTCTACCTCCGGATGGACCTCGGTGCCACCGCCGGCACCGCGGCGTTGGGGTTTGCCGCCTTCTCGCTCGCGATGGCGGTCGGCCGCCTGACCGGGGATCGCGTGGTCGGCCGCTTCGGAGCCGCGGGCGGGCTCGCCGCTGGCGCCCTGATCGGCGCCGGCACCCTCGGCGGCGCGCTGCTCGTCGGCCATCCGACCGTGGCGATGGCGGGCTTCGCCGGGATGGGCCTCGGGCTCGCCAACGTCGTCCCGATCGTGGTCAGCGCCGCCGGCCGTCCCGCAGGCCTCGCACCCGGGATCGGCATCGCCGGGGTCTCGACCGCGGGCTGCTTGGGCTTCCTCTCGCGGGCCACCCCTGATCGGCCTGGTCGCCGAGGCGAGCGGCCTTGCGGCAGCCCTCGGTCTGGTCGCCGCGGTGGTCGGCCTGATGGCGCTCTGCGCCGGCGCGTTGCAGAGCCCGGCGCGCCGGGCGACGGCGCTCGCCGGCTGATCAGGCCCGCCGCGCGAGCGCCGTCACCGCCCCGGCCGCGATCAAGAGGCCGCCGCCAGTCCGGTTGACCAGCCGCTGCATCCGGGGCGTCCGGAAGCGGGCCCGCAGCTGGCCCGCGAGCAGGGCCCAGAGCGCGGCGTTGACCGCTGCCAGCAGGACGAACGTCGCCTCGAGGATCAGGAACTGCGGCAGCAGCGGCCGCCCGGCGGCGACGAACTGCGGCACGAAGGCGATGAAGAAGACGATGCTCTTGGGGTTGAGCGCCGTGACCACGTAGGCGTGCCAGAACATGGCGCCCTGGCTCGCGGGCTGCGCCCGGCCTTCGAAGGCGTCGGCGGCGGGATCGGCCCGCCAGAGCCGGACCCCGAGCCACACCAGGTAGACGGCCCCGACCAGCTTGAGGATCGTGAACAGCGACGCCGAGGCCGCCAGCACGGCGCCTGCGCCGAGCAGCGAGATGGTCATGGCGGTGAGGTCGCCGAGCGCCACCCCCGGCACGGTCGCCACGCCGGTCCGGCGGCCGCCGGCCAGCGCATGGCCGACCACAAGCGTCACGGTCGGGCCCGGGATCGTGAGCAGAATCGTGCTCGCCAGCACGAAAGCGAGCCAGAGTTGGAGCGACATGGGCGGACCTTTTTCTCTGAAGATAGGTCGGCCAGCCAATCCACGGCACGCCCGTCCCTGTCAAGCAGCCTTTGGCCGCCCCGGGCCTTCGGCTGATGCCGCCAAGTCAATTCCGGAGGCACGCCCTCCAGCCCGGCACCTCGGGAGCCGCGAAGCCGACGCCCGCCCGGCCGTCCTGCGCCGTCGACGCCGGCGGCGGCCGGGGAGCGACCGCCGAACGCGCTGATCTGCGAACTCGCGGCGTCGTCAGCATGTCAGCTCGATGCGATTCAGAGGACTTCGCATGGGGGACCGCGCATGGGCCCGCCTCAAAAGCGCGAGCCCACGCCAAGCCCGGCAAAGAGGATCCCGTGATCCAGGTCGCTGTTGCGGAACTGGATGTCGTAGGCCGCCTTGCCATACATGAAGAGGCTCCTGGAAAGGTCGAACTTCACGCCGAGCTCGGGCCCCGCCACCATGCCATCCTGAACCGCTTTGCCGTACACGCCGCCGAAGTTCGCTCCGAGATAGGGATGCGCCGCGCCCAGATTGGCCTGCGCATTGATACCGACGGTCGACCGACCGGCCGGGCCGTCGTCCTGGCTTTGAAAGCCGTAGAGGAAGTCCTGCTCGAGGGAGATCGGCACATTCGGGGTCAGAAGGTATTCGCCACGGGCGGCGAGGCCCGCGAGCTCGCTCGTGTTGCCGTCATTGGTCTCCCGGAAGTTGTGGCCGTAGACGCCGCCGAGGCTGGCCGCCCACTTCGGAGCTGGCGGCGGTCCGGCCTGCGGCGCGACTGCGACCGGCGCCGGGACGGCGGCTACCGGCGCCGGTGCCGGGCGCGGGATCTCGATCGCGACCCGACGATTCTGCGGCTCGCGCACGCCGTCAGCGGTCGGCACCAGCGGATCGTTCTCCCCTTCCGCGTTGATCGTGACGACTGATTCCGGAACTCCCAGCCGGACCAGTTCGCGCTCCACGGCCTCCGCTCGGCGCTGCGAGAGCGCCAGATTGTAGGATGGTGAGCCCGACAGGTCAGTATAGCCGGTGACGGCGACTTTGGCCGCGCCCGTTCTTTTGTACTCATCTGCCGCGCGGCTCACCACCTGCGCGCCTTCGGGGGTCAGCGTCGCGTCATCCAGGTTAAAGAAGACCAGGAATTTGGCCGGCTGCGTCGCCGTGGCCGACATGCGTTCGGCAGGTTGCTGCGCGTACGCCGCCGACGACATCAGCACCAGCGCCGAAACGCCGATCAGGAGTGCCCTCATGAGTTTCCCTCCGCCTGGGATGCGGCCTTCGTCAGGACCGTCGACTGTTGCGATAGGCGTACCTCGTCGGTGATCGTGCCAAGTCTTCGTTGGTCATCGTGCCAAGTCTTCGGGTAATCCACTGCCTGCTTTGCGTAGAATGCCTCAGCTGAGGACCGTCCGGTCAACCGTACGTTGGTGTCGAACTCCTAGGAGCACACGATCAAAATCTGAACAGCATTGAACGTTAGAATTCTCGACATCGCGGACAAGCGGCCCGCATCCAAATCAATCGAACTAGCTCTCCGGAAGGCTCAGGGGGCTTGACTTGGAGCGCGTGAACGGCGATAGAGAACGAAGCAAGAACATTGCCCGGAGAGCGCCATGGCTGACGGATTGCTCCACGACCTGCCGCGGGATCTGCCAACCTTTCTCGAGCGTTTCGGCACCGATGAGGACTGTCGGGCCTATCTGGTACAGGCGCGTTGGCCCGCGGGCTTTGCTGCACGGCCTGCGGCCACGACCAGGCCTACAGTCACAAGAAGCGGCTGATTGAGGAGTGCAGGGCTTGCGGCAAGCAGCACTCGATCCTCGCCGGCACCATCTTCGAGCAGACCAAGACCGGCCTGGCGCGCTGGTTTCTCGCGATCTATCTGGTCACGGCGAGCAAGGGCGGGATCTCGGCCATGGAGCTGCAGCGGCAGATGGGCTTTGGCAGCTACGGCACGGCTTGGGCGTGGCTGCACAAGATTGGCGCGCCATGGTTGTGCCGGACCGCAAGCCGCTCAGCGAGCGGTCGAGGCCGATGAGACCCTGGTCGGCGGCGCCCGGCCTGGCAAGCCCGGCCGCGGCGCCTCGGCAAGACCGTGGTCGCGGGTGCGGTCGAGAGCCGGCGCGGCCAGCTGCGCGGCCGCCGGCTCGGCCGCCTGCGCCTGCAGGCGGTGGCCGATGCTTCGGCCAGCAGCCTGGTTGGCTTTCTCGGGCGGAACGTCGCAAGCCCCGCCCAAGTCGCCACCGACGGCTGGTCGGGCTATCGCGGGCTCGAGGCCGCGGCTACGCCCACCAGCCGATCCCGCTCGCCCGGTCCTGGGCGACGCCGCGCTCCGCCTGCCTGCCATCCACCTGGTCTTCGGCTCGCCAAGCGCTGCTGCTGCACCCACCATGGTGCGTCAGCGCCAAGCACCTGCAAGCCTATCTCGACGAGTACGTCTTCCGCTTCAACCGCCACCGCCAAAGCATCCCCACCGCTTCGCCCGCCTGATCGAGCAGCCGTCCTCACCCAACCACCACCTACCCGCCATCACCCACGGCAGCGCCTGAATGTTACGGATAGCTAGTTCATCTTCCTCGTCAAATCTCCGCAAGTCGATGGCAAATCTGCAACAGACGATTTCACTGGGAACGACCGCAAAAAAGGGCGCCGCAGTCGCCGCCTATCGCCGTGGGTCCGCCGGGATGGCGTCCTGGTCGGCAGTCATGAGGGCCGGCTATCGAAATCATAAGAGCACGGCATTTCCGCCCTGGCCCAGGCTTTGCCAAGCTCCCGGCGTCGGCAGTCGAGCCGGTCGCCGGCCAGCCCCGCGGCCTTCCGACTGCCAAGGCCCGTGCAATCGCGGACCGCGAGGCTCTCCCGCCTGGCGGCCGCCGAACGAGGAAAGCCACGATGATCGCTGAACGCGCAACCCCGCTGCAGTCCTTGGGCGTCCGGCCGGAGGCGGCCGCCGCCACCGGCGCCAGGCTCGAGGCGGTGGGCCTCGACGTCGCCCGCTATGCGCTGGTCCTGGTCCTGGTCTGGATCGGCCTGATGAAGTTCACCGCCTACGAGGCCGGCGCGATCCAGCCGCTGGTCGCGGGCAGCCCGCTGATGTTCTGGCTGTACGGCCTGTTCAGCGTCCAGGCGACCTCGAACCTGATCGGCGCCGCCGAGATCGTGGCCGGCGTCCTGATCGCGATCCGGCCCTGGTCGGCCTCGGCCGGGGTGGTCGGCAGCCTGATGGCGGTTGCCACCTTCGTCATCACGCTTACCTTCTTGGTCTCGACCCCCGGCTGGGAGCCGAGCCTCGGCGGCTTTCCGGCGCTCTCGGTGGCGCCTGGCCAGTTCATCCTGAAGGATGCCGTGCTGCTCGGCGCCGCCATCTGGTCGCTGGGCGAGTCCCTGCGCCACGTGGGTGCCGGCGAGTGACCGCTCTGGATCGCGGCTGGCGCGCCGGGCCCCGGCCCGGCCGCCGCCGGCTCTGGAAGGCGAGCGACGATGTCGACCTCTGTGCGCGACCTCCAGTCCCCGCCCGAGGCGGCCGCCAGCCCGCGCCCGGCGGCGGCGGCGACCGCGATCCGAGACCCGCGGCCCAAGGTCGTGATCATCGGTGCGGGCTTCGGCGGGCTCGCGGCCGCGACCGCCCTGCGCAAGGCGGCGGTCGAGGTCACGGTGATCGACCGGCGCAACTATCACCTGTTCCAGCCGCTGCTCTATCAGGTCGCGACCGCCGCGCTCTCGCCCGCCGACATCGCGCAGCCGATCCGCGCCATCCTGCGCCATCAACGCAACGCGAGCGTGATCCTCGGCCGGGTCACCGGCATCGATGCCGGCGCGCGCGCGGTGCGGTTCGTCGGGCACGATCCCGCGATCGAGCGGCGGGTCGCCTACGACCAGCTGATCGTCGCGACCGGCGCCCGCCATGCCTATTTCGGCCATGACGAGTGGGAGGCGATCGCGCCCGGGCTCAAGCAGATCGAGGATGCGACCGACATCCGGAGGCGCCTGCTGCTGGCCTTCGAGCAGGCCGAGGCGGCGTCCGACCCGGACGAGCGGGCGGCGCTTTTGACCTTTCTCGTGGTCGGCGGCGGGCCGACCGGGGTCGAGCTCGCGGGTGCCATCGCCGAGCTCGCGCGCATGGCGCTGGCGGCCGATTTCCGCCACATCGATCCGCGCCAGACGCGGGTCATCCTGGTCGAGGCGGGCCCGCGCCTGCTGCCGGCGTTCCCCGAGCGGCTGTCGGCGGTCGCCAGGCGGTCGCTGGAGCGGCTGGGCGTCGAGGTCCGGCTCGGCCAGCCGCTCACCGGCTGCGATGCCGAGGGCGCGATGCTCGGCGACGAGCGGCTGGCGGTGCGCACGATCCTTTGGGCGGCGGGCGTCGCGGCGTCGCCCGCGGCCGGCTGGCTCGACGCCGAGAAGGACCGCGCCGGCCGGGTCAAGGTCGCGCCCGATCTCACGCTGCCGGGCCATCCCGAGATCTTCGTGATCGGCGACACCGCCCTTGCGACCGACGCCGAGGGCCGGCCGCTGCCCGGGATCGCGCCGGCCGCCAAGCAGGCCGGGCACTACGTCGCGCGCGTGATCCGCGCCCGGGCCCTCGGCCGCCCCGCCCCGCCGCCGTTCCGCTACCGCCACCTCGGCAACCTCGCCACCATCGGCCGCAGGGCGGCGGTCGCCGACTTCGGCTGGCTCCGGCTCTCGGGGCGGCTCGCCTGGCTGCTGTGGGGTGCGGTCCACATCTTCTTCCTGATCGGCTTTCGCAACCGGCTCGCGGTCCTGCTCGACTGGCTCTGGTCCTACCTGACCTTCCAGCGCGGCGCCCGCCTGATCACCGGCCCGACCCCCTAAGGGCGCCGCGCCCGCCTGCCCGACGCTCACCATCGCCCCGACCCGCGGGCCGGCCATGCCCGAGGCCGAGGCCTCCAGGCCCTCCAGCCAAGCGGCCGGAATGGCCTCCACCTCCCGGCTCCCGCCGACGACGCGCCAGCACCGGCCGCCCGTCGGGCGCGGTCGCGTACCAGTCATGACGACCAGATCCTGGCCGTCGAAGATCCCGCCTCTCTTCAAATTCCAGGATGACAGCGCTACCCCGCTCATGATAGCCAATCTATGTCCGCGCCAGATAAGTCGCGCGCCAAATGGCCGGTCGTCGGTCGACCTTGCGATGACTGGGCATGGATCACAAGTGTCGCGAGGCTGCGTCACATGTGTATCAGTTGGATTTTCCTTGATGCAAAAGTGTACGCCTCTTTGGAAGCTGAAACAAATCTGGAGACGATGGATGCCTGATGGAGCCCTCAAGATCCTCGCGCAACCCTTTGAGATCGCTGGATTCCACCCTTCGCCCGCCTTTTCGCCAAAACCCGCCGTTACCGCCCCGCCCGGGCGCCTCTGCCGCGCAACCGCTTGATTTACCGCCGAATCTGCCCGTGAGCACCCGAAGCACACTTCTGTCGCATTGATCGCGCCACCCGTGCACATGGATGACGGTCCGGCGCTGCGACCCCCGAGGCGAGCTGCGTCAATCGCGTATTGTGTCCCCAGATCCCACCGTATTGTGTCCCCAGAACCCCCCAGAACCCGCAGAACCCGGGACGCCGAATGAGGGTATGAGAAGGTTCCACGTGTATTCGGGCTGGCGCCCTGGTCGGCGGTTGGCCGGCCCGTCTGGGCGGATCTAGGTCGGCCACCTCGAAAATTGGTACTGATCCGGGTACCCCTTGACCTATCCGTGGTGGACCACCACATACGAGCTGGGTCGCTATTGGCCCGTCATAGGAGTGAGAGATGTCGAAGGAAGATCCCAACGACCTTCAGCACTATCACGATAAGGGCGAGCAGGATCGCGCCCATGGTGAGGGGTACAACCCACCGAACAGCGGCTGGCCTTACCAGATCGACATTCGACCGCACGAACAGGACCAGCGCGACGCCTATAACCAGGGCTGGGAGAATGCCGACAAGCAAGACAATGGTTCCGACAAGTAACACTACAACATCAGGTCAATAAAGAAGAGCCACTGTCTCTCCAAATGAAACGATAGATAGCTTCCGAGAACAGTGTGCCCCTGTGTCATACCTGCGCAGGGGCTTTTTGATTTCAGTCAAGATGCCGTGCCCTTTGCTACTAGAGTGGCGACGCCGGAACACGCGGGCTTTCATTTCCACAACGGCGAAACCCCGCACGAGGCAACGAGCACGGACCACGCCCTACCATGACACCCACCGACCGCCGTCCCCTCAGCGCTGACCGGTTTTCTTTTCGGCACTGTGTCGCCCCCGACGGCACGGCCTCTATCGTCAACGCTCGCCAGGTCGCCCTCGCCCTCTGCCAGCTGTCGGTCGGTCAGCAGGCAGCGTCGAGGTTCGGCAAGCTCGACGACTCGTACTAGCCACCGAGGGCACAAGCAACGAGCAGCGCCCGTAGCCCTATGACGATGCCTGATGGACCCCTAGCGCCGCGTGGCTGCCAGTTTTCTTGTCAGCTAGCAGGTGCGCGATCGTTCGGCTCGCCATCGTCGTGACGGTAGTCGGGGTGATTGGTCCAACCGCAAGCACCGCAGGTATCGAAGTACGCGCCATCCGGTTCTATCGTGATGTCGAAGTGTGTTCGGATGTTGCGCGACAAACAGTGCGGACAGGCTTCCATACTATCCGCGCGCGCTCTCATCAGCAATTGAACGTAATGGACCAACTATCATATCGCAACTTTCGATGGCTATTGATGATACAGTCCTGTCTGCATTTCGATCATGAGTGAGCCAGTTGACTAATTGCCACGTTTTTTCCGACAGGGTTTTCATATACTTCCTGAGTTGCTTGTTGCTTCTGCTGACGCATAGATGGTCTATTAGGATCCGAGCCCATCCGACGAAGTTCGCATCTTGAGGCTTATCGATGTTTGCCCGAAGTTCGAGACGGCGACGCATCACTCCGACCAGTGAGATGAGGCATTCGCGAAGTTGCATTCCTACGGCTTGATAGTCCTCTGCCTCAATTGCGCGTTCGTGTCGTCGCTTTGCCTGCTCTTGTCGCCGAAATACCTCGTCGAATGGGCTAGGATCGGAGTTGTCTGCGCCCGACCGTGTTTTAAGGCGCATCATCAAGCCGACATGGAACGAAATGGTATAGTCGAGGCTAGGAAAATGTCTTTGCAAGTACAGGTTGGTAAAGTTAGTGATTACCCACCATCGATTTGTCAGTTGTTACGTCCCAAATCTCATAGGAATCACCGATGACATATTCGATCTTAACCCGCTCGATATGCCGAACAAATTCTTCCCGGGCTTGGCCGTGGACGTAGTCAGCGATGTCTTGCTCAGCGGCGGGGTCGCGCTCCACGCTGTAGCGCCCGACCTCTTCAGGCGGTAGCGGGTGCTCGTGGACGACACACTCAGGCGTCGGCGTCTCAGTTTCCGATCCCATCCACCCAGAATGGAGAATGTGTGCGAGGGGCGCAACCGCTCTCTAGCGCCCACGAAGCATCGCCACCAGAATCTGATCAGCAAGCTGCAATCCGATGCACTGAACGCCGACATTCCGGTCGTGCATCTGCTGCGCACGGCAAAGATCGTCGCGACCAAGCTCGAGTTTACAGATGAACTAGTGTGTATTGACCGCGAGCCGACGGGCTATATGGATCTGAAGGTGGAGGATCTTCCGCCGTATCGTCGGCTCCCGGGCGAGCCAAAAGCCTGGAACCGGTCCACTTCGAAGACCCGGAGCACGCGCGCGATTACTCACAGGCGCCGATCGGGCAGGCGCTAACCCGGATTTCTCAAACCCGGAGGCGGGGTGGGTGCTTTGAGCTGGGTGAGATCGGCGAGCTGGTCGCGTGACGGATGGGGAGCGTGGATGCCGTTCAGGACGAATTTTCGGGCGAGCGGAAGCGAGCACCCGGCACGGGGTGCGTAGCTGGATATGCCGGGCGGTCAGAAGGCGGCGCGCTTCAGGTAGAGATAGGCGAGGTGATACTCGTCCCGGTAGGGGCAGGCGGAAGCCATGGCCACCTTGATCCGGCGCACGCTGCGGCGCACCTGAGCGCCGATCTTCAAGAGCTTGAGGCGGATGGTGCCGCAGGTGGCGGTGGCGAACTGAGTGTGGCGCAGGCCGATGCGGCGCAGCGCTTCGACGAGCACGTAGGCGAAGGAGGCGAACCACAGCCGGAGCTGGTTGGCGCGCATGGTGGCCGCCGACGTGCGGTCGGCGAACAGATCGAGCTGCTTGCCGCTCCGGGGCGACCTCCGGTGGTCGCCCCTGGGAGCCAGGCAAGTCCTTGATCCGGTTCTCCATCTCGCCGCGGGCGCAGTAGATGTCCTCGTAAAGGGTGCGCGCGTCGATCTCAGCAGCACCGAGCGAGGTCACGACGGAGCAGCGCGGGTTCGGACCCTTGGCCAGGTGCTCGGCCTTGCCCACCACCCGGCGTTCGCGGCTCCAGCTGTCGAGCGTGGCGTAAGTGAAGTCGTCGAACCGGCGGGCGGGCTGGCCGGTGGCGCCATGCTCGGCTTCGGCCGCGGCCAGCCTGTCCTCGATCGCAGCCAGCAGGCGGCCGTTGCGGGCGAGGCCGAAGAGGTAATCGACGCCGTTGGCTTCGCACCAGCTCATCAACTCGTCCCGGGCAAAACCCGAATCGGCCCGGAGCACGATCTTCACCCGTGGCCAGCGGGCGCGGATCTGGGCCGCGATGCGTTCGACCTCATCGAGGGCACCCGCTGACGCGTCGATGTTCGAACGCCGGAGCTTGGCCGCCAGCAGATGCCGGCCGCAGAACACGTACAGCGGCAGGTAGCAGTAGCCGTCATAGTAGCCGTGGAAGAAGCGCCCTTCCTGGTGGCCGTGGAGCGGATCATCGGTGGCGTCGAGATCGAGGACGATCCGCTCCGGTGGTTGCTTGTGAGCCTCCAGGAAGAGTTCGACGAACAGCCCCTCGATCGCCCGGGGCTCGTGCCCGATCTTGTGATAGCGGTCGAGCGCCGAGGTCGGTGCATGCTCGAGCCGGTTCAACGTGCTCTTGCCGGCCAGCGGCGCGCAGTCGGCGCGGTGCGCCTCGAGCTTGCCGACCAGGGTCGCCAGCACCGGATCGTGGCGCAGCTCGTCGTGGTCGACGAGGTCCTCGTAGCCCAGCGCGAGGCCGCAGATGCGCTGCATCAGCAGGGTCTCGACGGTGTGCTCGACGAGCTCCTGACAGCGCCCGTCGGCGAAGCACCGCGCCAGCCGTTGGACCAAGCCGATCGCCCGGTTCGCGGCCCCCAGCAGCAGCGCACCCGCGTCCGAGGTCACCTGGCCACCGTCGAACGCCGCCACCACCTGGCGCCCTTCGACGGCTTCAAATCCGAACAGATCGCGGCTACACTCTGTCGGCATCGGGGAACTCCTCCGGATCGGCTTAAACCTTTGTCGCAGAAGAGTTATCGCCGATCTTGAGCCCCGATGCACGCCCTGGTTTGAGAAATCCGGGCTAGGCGCTTTGGAGCAGGGTCTGGGACAGGACGATAAAGGATACTATATATTTTCACATCCTGCCGATGTCAAAAATCGTTTGATGAAGTCACTCGAGTTTCACACAGATGTCCGTATCCATTTGACCCATATCTCGTGTTGGAATGTCATTGATCAGGTAAGAAAGTTGATCCTTAATTGGAGTTTGGAGCTCGAGAAGGCTGGCGTTAATGGCGAAGACATGGGGGGCCATGGATCACGAGCTACTCCACGGTGTTTTCCACCGTCAGAGAAGAATCGGGCTGGGTGGGGTTGGTCTTGAAGAGGGTCGGTGCGGCCGCCGCGTTGTCTTCTTACTCGGTCGCGGACTGGAGCGACGCGGCGATGTCCGGGAGCGAGCGGAACAGGGTGAGCGGGTCGTCTCTCTGGATGGCAGGAAGCCGCGGCGGCGCCAGAAGGCGGCCGCCTGGTCGTTGAGCGTGTGCACGACGAGCGCCCGACCGCCGATCAGTCGCGCACCGGCGACGCAGCGCGACAGCGCGTGCCTGAGCGGGCCGGTCCCGATACCGCGGCCTGCGTAGGCAAGATCGGTCGCGAGTTGGCCGAGCAGCAGGCAGGGGATCGGGTCCGGTGGTTGCCCGGTGCGGACCCTGCGCGGCATGACGGCGGCGACCACAACGGTTGGGCGAGGCCGTAGTAACCGACCACCCGGCCCGCGTCGTGGACCACCATCACGACCGTGAAACCCTTCTCCTGGTTGGCGAGCGCCCTGGTCTTCAGCCAGTGGTCGAGTGCCGGCTGGCCGCAAGAGAAGGGCGCGACATCGTGGCGGGCGGCGAGGAGCTCCGGCGCGGAGATCGCCACCCGCGCTCATCAGCCCTCGGTCGCCGGCGCCCAGGGTGCCGGGCGTCGCAGCAGCTCGACCATCTCCAGAACGGGGGCCGCCGGCGCCTCGATGGCGTCGCGGAAGGCGGCAAAGCCTTCGGGGCTCATGCGGATCAGCGTCCGCTCGATGAGCACCTCCTCGGCCGCCCGCACCGCCGCCTCGCGTACGAAGTCGGTGCGCGAGCGGCCGCGCAGGCCGGCGGCGCGGTCGATGATGGCGATGTCGGCCTCGGCCAACCGCATCGAGAGGGGGTGCTCTTTCCGTCCGGCGGCGCGCATGTCGGGTCTCCTCGGCTGGGGGATTACATAAGCGCTGGTAGCGCATTTTGCCATACAGTTTGGCGAGAGATCGCCGCGACCGGCCACTGGATCGAAGTGTCGCGCCTGTGTCAGGCGACCGCTTCGCGCGGCGCGATCGCCTTGTTGACCGCGGGCATGACCTGTTCGGCCATCAGCTCCAGAGAACGGCGGGCGAGGTTTTCGTCCTGCCAGTCGTGGCCGGCGTAGAGGAGGGGGCCGAAGGGGTCGACCTGGGGGTTCTGGCCGTTGTCAAGCGGCACGTGACGGTTTACATGAGGCCATGGCGATCGGCAGCTTCCGGCACAAGGGTCTGCGGCGGCTGTGGCAGGATGGTGACCGGCGCGGGGTGCCGGGGCAGAGCGCCGACAAGATCCGGCGCATCCTGGCGGTCCTGAACCGGATCAGGGAGCCCGGCGAGATGGCGCTCTATCCGGGCTGGCGGCTGCACCCGCTGACCGGCGATCTGGCGGGGTTCTGGAGCGTCACCGTGACCGGCAACCGGCGGATCATCTTCCGCTTCGAGCAGGGAAATGCCTTCGATGTCGATCTCGTCGACTACCACTGACGTGGGCGGTCCCGATGAAGCATCCGCCCCACCCGGGCGAGATCATCCGCGAGGAGGTGATCCGGCCGCTCGGGCTCAGCGTGACGGCGGCGGCCGAGGCGCTGGGGGTGACCCGGCAGGCGTTGTCGGCGTTTTTGAACGAGCGCAGCGACCTGTCGCCGGAGATGGCGCTTCGGATCGAGGTCGCGTTCGGGCCGAAGGCGGATGTGATGATGGGCGTGCAGACGGACTACCAGATGGCGCGCGCCCGGGCGCGCCTGCCCGAGATCGCGGCGAGCGTCCGCCGGGTCAAAGCATCTACCTCCTGACGGCTCACGCCACCGCCTCGCGCGGCGCGATCGCCTTGTTGACCGCGGGCATGACCTGTTCGGCCATCAGCTCGAGGGAGCGGCGGGCGAGCTTTTCGTCCTGCCAGTCGTGGCCGGCGTAGAGGAGGGTGCCGAAGTTCCCCACTTCGTCGCGAAAGGCGAGGAGCTGGTCGGTGACCGAGTCGGGGGTGCCGTGGATCACGAGCTGGTCGACGATGTTTTCCACCGTCAGGGAAGAATCGGGTTGGGCGGGGTCGGTCTTGAAGACGTTGGCGCGGCCGCCGCGTTTGAGCTTGGTGAAGAGGGAGTGGTAGTAGAAAAAATAGGGGCCGGCGGGGTCGGTCGCGTAGCGGCGGGCGGTCGCGGCGTCGTCGGCGACGAAGATGCTTTTGGCGACCCGCCAGTTCGCAGGGTCGGCCTCGCGGCCGGCCTGGCGGCAGCCTTCCACGTAGTTCGGCCAGTGGGTCTTGACCCACTTGGGTTGGAGGAAGTTGGCGGAGATCGGGTCGAAGCCGCGGGCGGCGGCGGCGGTCACGCCCTTGGAGAAGGGGGCGACCGCGGTCACGACGATCGGGGGGTGCGGCTTCTGGTAGGGCTTGGCGATGGTGCCCTGGCCGAGCTCGGGGATCAGCGTGCGGGCGGTCGAGATGGTCCAGAAGCGGCCCTCGAGGTCGTAGGGGGGTGAGCCCGCCCAGAGGGCCAGGATCTGGTCGATCGCCTCGACGAACATCGCGGTCCGGTCGGCGTCCAGGTTGCCGAAGACCTCGGCATCCGAGAGCAGGCCGCCCGGGCTGATGCCGAGGATGAAGCGGCCGCGGGCCATGTGGTCGAGCATGGCGACCTCGGCTGCGACCGTGGCCGGGTGGCGGTTCGGGAGGTTGAGGGTGCCGGTGCCGAGCTTGATCGTGCGGGTCTCGCGGAGCAGCCAGGCGATGAAGATGAGGGCGGACGTGATGGTCTCGGCGGCATCCGTCACGTGCTCGCCGATGTAGCCTTCGACGAGGCCCAGGCGGTCGGCGAGCAGGACCAGCTCGCGGTCCTCCTCCAGCGTCTGCCCGAGCGGGCGGCCGGGCGGGTGGATGGGCATCGTGAAGAAGCCGAGGTCCATTTTTTTCGACTTAGATCCAGAGGTCGGAGAAGTCGGTGGGGGCGCCGTCGGCCTGGAGGTCGTCGGGGAGCGGGGCGGCGATCGAGTAGCGGCCGCAGCTGAAGAGCAAGGGGTCGCCCGCGCGCCAGCGGAAGCGCTCGACGTGGCCGATGAACAGCAGGTGGTCGCCGCCCGGGACGGTGCGCTCGAGGCGGCATTCGAACAGCGCCAGGCAATCCTTGAGGACCGGGCAGCCGCCGAGGCCGGGCTGCCAGGGGATGCCGGCGAACTTGTCGGGGGCGGGGCGCGCGAAGTGGTTGGCGACGTGGCGCTGGTGGGCGGCCAGCACGTTGACCGCGAAGTGCGTGGCAGCGCTCGAAGCTCGCGAGCGAGAGCGCGGCCCGGTTCAGGCTCCAGAGCACGAGCGGCGGGTCGAGCGAGACGGCGGTGAACGAGTTCGCGGTCAGGCCCTCGCGCTTCTTCTCGGCGGTCAGCGTCGTGACCACGGTGATGCCGGTCGCGAAGCGGCCGAGCGCGTGGCGGAGCTCGCGCGGGTCGAGGGCGGTCGCGGGCGCGAGGTCGCTCATGCTGCTGCGGCTCCGGTCATGCATCCTCCGCCTGGCGCCCGCGCCGCGGCGCCCGCGCGCTCGCGCCCCTGCCGGTCCGCCATCGCAGCCAGCATAAGGGCGGATTGGCGATCTGGAAACCGCGGCCCTGCGGGTTCCGTTCCGCGCCGGTCCCGGCGAGGCAGGGTTGGTCTCCGGCCGCAGGCCCGGTATAGTCGGGACCGGATCCAGGGGCCGCCGTCCGCGGTCGGCAGGGATGGCCCATCCTGGCGGGGAGAGGCAGCATGCGGCAGTTCAGCGAAGCGACCCTGACGGAGGCGGTGATCGAGCGGCTGGCCGAGTGCGAGGACCCGCGCTTCAAGCGGGTCATGAGCTCGCTGATCCGGCATCTGCACGGCTTCGTGCGCGACGTCGAGCTGAGCGAGGCCGAGTGGCTGACCGCGATCCGGTTCCTGACCGAGGTCGGCCAGGCGTGCACCGACAAGCGCCAGGAGTTCATCCTGCTCTCGGACACGCTCGGGCGTCTCGATCCTGGTCGATGCGATCAACCATCGGACGCCGACCGGGGCGGTCGAGCCGACCGTGCTCGGGCCCTTCTACCAGGAGGGCGCGCCCGAGCTGCCGCTCGGCGCCGACATCGCGAACGGGGTCGCGGGCGAGCCCGCCTTCTACTCCGGGCGCCTGCTGACGCTGGAGGGCGCGCCGATCGCGGGCGGCCTGCTGGATGTCTGGTCGGGCGACGGCGAGGGCACTTACGATATGCAGATCCCGGGCCAGACCGAGATGCTCTGCCGCGGCAAGTTCCGGACCGATGCCGAGGGGCGCTACCGGTTCCGCTCGATCCGGCCGACCTTCTACCCGGTGCCGACCGACGGCCCGGTCGGCCGCATGCTGAACGAAGATGGGGCGCCATCCCTACCGCCCGGGGCACATCCACATGATCGTCTCGGCGCCGGGCTACGAGACGGTCGCGACCCATCTGTTCGTGGCCGGCGCGCCCTATCTCGATTCGGACGCGGTGTTCGCGGTCAAGGAGTCGCTGATCGTCGACTTCGAGCGCCACGAGGCAGGGCGTCGCGCCGGACGGCCAGGTCATGGACCGGCCCTTCTACACGGCCGAGTACGACTTTCGCCTGGCGCCCGCCGACGGCGCGGCGGTCGAGGGCGCCCGGGCCGCCTGATGGCACTGCACCTGCTGCCGACCACGGTCGTCGGCAGCTATCCGCAGCCCGACTGGCTGGTCGACCGCGAGCGGCTCAAGACGATGGTGCCGCGGGTGCGCGCGCCGGAGATCTGGCGGGTGCAGGAGGCCTGGCTCGAGCAGGCGCAGGACGATGCGAGCCTGCTCGCGATCCGCGACGATGGAGCGGGCCGGGATCGACATCGTCACCGACGGCGAGATCCGCCGCGAGAGCTACTCGAACCACTTCGCGACCGCGCTCGACGGCATCGATCTCGCGAACCCGGCGACCATCACCGGGCGCGCCGGCCAGCCGGTCAAGGTGCCGCGGATCACCGGCCGGATCCGGCGGACGCGGGCGGTCGAGACCCGCGCGGTCGAATTCCTGCGGGCCAACACCGAGCGGACGATCAAGGTCACGCTGCCCGGCCCGTTCACCCTGTCGCGCCAGGCGAAGAACGAGTTCTACGCCGACGAGGAGGAGCTCGCGCTGGACTTCGCCGCCGCGGTCAACGCCGAGGCGAAGGCGGTCAAGGAGGCGGGCGCCGATGTCGTCCAGCTCGATGAGCCCTGGCTCGAGACCGCGCCCGAGATCGCCGCCCGCTATGCGCTGAAGGCGATCGCGCGCGCGCTCGAAGGCGTGCCGGGACCGACCGCGCTCCACCTCTGCTTCGGCTACGCCCAGCTGGTCAAGGACAAGAGCCGGGGCCGCTACGCCTTCCTCGAGCCGCTCGCCGACAGCACGGCCGACCAGATCTCGATCGAGGCGGCGCAGCCGAAGCTCGATCTCGGCGTGCTGCGGGCGATCGGGCGCCAGACCATCATCCTCGGCGTCCTCGACCTCGGCGATCCGGCGATCGAGACCGCAGAGCAGGTGGCGGCCCGCATCCGGGCGGGTCTGGCGCACGTGCCGGCCGAGCGGCTGATCCCGGCGCCCGACTGCGGCATGAAGTACCTGCCGCGCGCGACCGCCTTCGGCAAGCTGCAGGCGCTGGCCCGGGGTGCCGCGATCGTGCGCGCGGAGCTTGGGTGAGGTCGGCCTGTGGGAACCTCCGCCAGCGCTGGTCCGGCGCTGACCGGAGGCGTGGGGCAGCGGCCTGCGCAACGGCCAGGCGCGCTCAGCGGACGGCCCGAATCTCGATCCCGATCTCCAGGCCGGCCCAGGCGCGATCGGCGGTCATCACGGGCAGGCTCCGGACCTGGGCGAGGGCAAGGCAGGCGCGGTCGCCGAGCGAGAGGCCGTGGGCGCGGGTCAGCGCCCGAAGGTCGCCCGCGACCTTGGCCTGCGGCGCATCGAAATCGACCACGTCGAGGTCGAGGTCGACGAGCCAGGACCAGGCGATCTCGGCGGGCGTGCCGCGCTCGACCAGCTTCGCCTGGACCTCCGACAGGTTGACCGTGCTGACCGCGGCGTCGTCGAGCACCGCCTCGACCGCTGCCGCGCCGGGCTCCGCGCGCAGCACCGCCATCAGCGCCGAGGCGTCGAGCACGACCTCACTCACGTCCGGCTTCCTTGCGCCGGTCGTCGATCAGGCTCTGGGTGAGATCCTCGTCGCCCGGGATGTAGCGGCGGATCATCCGGCGGGCGCGGGCGAGCGCCTGGCGCCGCGTCGACAGCCGCAGCTCACCGTCGTCGACGCGCATGATCAGCTCGTCCCCGGGTCGGAGGTCGAGCGCCCTGCGCACCGCGGCCGGGATCACGACCCGGCCATTCGCATTCAGTTTGGCCTTGGCCTGCATGGGTCATATTCGCGCCGGTGGGTCATATTCCCTATGGCATGACACCTGAGCCGACAGCAGGCAAGAAGGCGAGATCGTGCGTCCACAAGCGTGATCGGTGTTTGCCGACATGGGACCGCCAGATGCGGGCGGCTATTCGCTCAGGATCTGCTTGATCCGGGCGATCGCCTCGTCGACCGCCTGCTCGGGGCTGATGCCTTCGGCGGCGACGCGATGGATCGCCTTCGGCCCAGACGCGCTCCTGCGTGACCAGCTGGTGCCGCCAGTTGCCCGAGAGCCACGGCGTAATCGTGAATCCAGCGGGCGCGAGCTGATCTGCATCACCGCGGCCATGTGATGCGGGTCGCTCGGGTCGAGCCAGAACGGCTGCTCGAGCAGCTTCGACATCGGCGGCAGGAAGCGCTCGCCGGAGAAGTCGAGATAGTGCGCGAGCCAGCCCTCGGCCACGAGGAAGCGAACGAACTCCTTCGCGGTGGCGACGTTGCCGCCGTCCTTGAAGACCACGGCAGGAAAGACGGTCGCCGCCGATCGGAAAGGGCTCGCCATGCGGGCCGAGCGGCCATTCGATCGTCGCGGTGTTCTTGTAGTAGTCGTCGGGCCGCTCGCGCTTGAGCGCGTTCGGGATCGAGAGCGTCCCGTTCGGCGTCATGACGACCGTCTGGGCCAGGAACAGCTTGTTGTTGCCGCTATCGTCCCAGTGACACCGAATCGGGCGGGGTGCAGCCCTTGCGGTAGATCGCCGTATAGCTGTCCATGGCCTTGATCAGCCTCTGCCTGATCTCCGGATCGTCGATCACGAGCCGGCCGTCGCGGGTCACGTAGTCCGCCTCGTAGGCAGCCACGAACTGGAGGAACTGGACATCGGTGTCGCTGGCGCCTCGACCGACATGACGAGGCCGATGCCCCAGATGTCGTCGCGGCCCAGTGGCCTTGCGCACGGCCGGCTGCACCCGGTCGCACCAGAACGACCAGAACGCGTCCCACTCGCGCGGGGATGTCGGCGAGCGTGAAGCCCGCCTGCTCCAGGAGGCTCTTCCAGACGTGGACGTGGTTGCTCGAGCGACCGATCGGCAGCCCGTACAGCGCCTTCTGCCCGGTCTGCGCGTCGCGCACGCGCACCCGGGCGAGCGCATCCGGATCGAACAGGTTCGAGAAGGCCCCGACGGTGTCCGAGAGATCCACCAGCCGATCGTCGAACGCCCATTGCGCGACAGTAGTCCCGCAGTCCGAGGTGCCGAAGGCGAAGTCGGGCGGCTGGCCGGCCTCGAGCGCCGCCAGGAGCTTGTCCGGAAGCTCTCCGCTGGATCAGAAGACGAGCTCGACCTGCTTGCCGGTCTCCTGCTCGAAGGCGGCGATGATCTCCCTGACCGCCGCGTCCTCCTGGGGGTAGAAGCCCTTGTCCCACCACACCACGAGGTCGGCGGCCCGGGCGGCGGGCGGCGCCAGTAGCCAGTATCGAGGCGAATACAGCCGGGACCAGCCGCTGCCATAGCCCTCACTCCGCCAGAATCTGCTTGATGCGGGCGATCGCGTCGTCGACCGCCTGCTCGGGGCTGATGCCTTCGGTCGACGACGCGGTGGATCGCCTTCGCCCAGACGTGCTCCTGGTTGACCAGCTGGTGCCGCCAGTTGCCCGAGATCGCGGCGTAGGCGTACTCGCGCGCCAGCGGGCGCGAGCTCATCTGCATCACCGATGCCATCTGGTGCGGGTCGCCCGGGTCGAGCCAGAACGGCTGCTCGAGCAGCTTCGACATCGCCGGCAGGAAGCGTTCCGCCGGAGAAGTCGAGATAGTGGGCGAGCCAGCCCTCGGCGACGAGGAAGCGGACGAACTCCTTGGCGAGGGCGGCGTTGCTGCCGCCCTTGAAGACCATGGCGGAGACGACGGTGCCCACGATCGGAAAGGGCTCGCCATGGGGGCCGAGCGGCCATTCGATGGTCGCGGTGTTCTTGTAGTAGTCCTCGGGCCGCTCGCGCTTCAGCTCGTTCGGGATCGAGAGCGACACGTTGGCGGTCATGACGACCGCCTGGGCCAGGAATTTCTCATTGTTGCCGTAACCGTTCCAGGTGACGGAATCCGGCGGGGTGCAGCCCTTGCGATAGATCGCCGTGTAGCTGTCGATGGCCTTGACGAGCTGGCGCCGGATCTCCGGATCGTCGATGACCAGCCGGCCGTCCGGGGTGACGTAGCTGGCGTCGTTGGCTGCCACGAACTGGAAGAACTCGAGGTCGGTATCGTTATCCTGCGCCGACATCGGCAGGGCGACGCCCCAGATGTCGTCCCGGCCCAGCGCCTTGCGCACGGCGGGCTGCACCTGGTCGCACCAGAACGACCAGAACGCCTCCCATTCGCGCGGAATGTCGGCGACGCGTGAAGCCCGCCTGCTTCAGGAGGCTCGTCCAGACGTGGACGTGGTTCATCTCGCGACCGAACGGCAGCCCGTACAGCGCTTTTTGCCCGGTCTGCGCATTGCGCCAGGTGACCCCGGCGAGCGCATCCGGATCGAACAGGTTCGAGAAGGCTCCCATTGCGTCGGAGAGATCGGCCAGCCGGTCCTCGCCCGCCCACTGGCCGAGGTAGTCCTGCAAGAGGATACCGAAGGTAAAGTCGGGCGGGCGGCCGGCCTCGATCGCCGCCTCGAGCTGGTCCGGAAGCTCGTCCTGGGAATAGAGGGTGAGCTCGACCTGCTTGCCGGTCTCCTTCGCGAAGGCGGCGATGATCTCGTGAACCGCCTCGTCTTCCTGAGGGTAGAACCCTTTCTCCCACCAGACGACGAGGTCGGCGGCGCGGGCCGGCGCCGCCAGGACCAGCGCCGCAGCAAGGACGACGGTTGGGCTGCGCACAATCATTCCTCCTCAAAATCCCGAGCGTCCAATCATAGGCCAATCCCATCATCTCGCCAGCGCGGCGTCGGTTGCGACGGCGCGGGCTGGTGGGATGACGATTCCGCCAGGCATCCCGAAGAGGCCGCCTCTTAACCACAAGTTAACCTTGGGAATGGTCAACTATTCCTTAGGGTGGTCCATGCGACCGTGGGACTCCAGGCCTCGGCTTCGCGGCGGGCGAACGGAGTCCCAGGGTCGCATAATGAGATGGACGCCTCCCGCTGACGGCATCGAAGTGCCAAGGTGGAGTTGTGAAACAACCACGAACGCGGGAGACGTCCGAGATGCAGGCTACCACGATCGGGCTGGACATCGCCAAGAGCGTGTTTCAGGTGCACGGCGTCGATGAGCGGGGCCGGGTGGTGCTGAGGAAGCGGCTGGCACGCGCCAAGGTGCTGGAGTTTTTCGCCAACCTGCCGCGCTGCGTAATCGGCCTCGAGGCCTGCGGCGGCGCGCATCACTGGGCGCGCGAGCTGATCCGGCTCGGCCACGACGCGCGCCTGATGCCGCCCCAGTACGTCAAGGCGCGCCGCTCCGCGCCGACCTCGGTGGTCGGCGCTGGGAGCCAGGCGCGCGTCAAGACCAACAAGCACGACGCCGCCGACGCCGAGGCCTGCTGCGAGGCGGTGCAGCGGCCGAGCATGCGCTTCGTGCCGGTCAAGACCGGGGCCCAGCAGGCGACGCTGATGCTGCATCGAGTCCGCGACCAGCTGATCGGTCAGCGGACGGCGACCATCAACGCCTTGCGTGGCCACTTGGCCGAGCTCGGGATCGTCGCGGCGCAGCGCCAGGCGGGCTTGCGGCAGCTGCTGGAGGCCTTGGGCGAGGTCGAGGACGAGCGCATCCCGCCGCCCGCCCGCGAGGTGCTGCAGCTGCTGGTGGCCCAGATCCGGGAACTCGAGGCCAAGATCGCCGGCCTCGACCGGCGGCTGATCGCGATGACCCGCACGGACGGACCTGCAAGTCGCTGGTCGCGGTGCCCGGCTCGCCTGGGACCCAGGACCGACCTCGGTGGTCGGTCCGGTCCGGCGAGGGCCCCGTGATCGCGACGGCGTTCGCCGCGACTGTGCCCGACGCGCGTGTCTTTCACTCGGGGCGCCATCTCGCCGCCTGGCTGGCTCGCCTGGGACCCAGGACCGACCTCAGTGGTCGGTCCGGTCCGGCGAGGGTCCGCAGACAGCACGCCACCGCCGGCAAGGAACGCCGGCTCGGGATCAGCAAGCGCGGCGACGGCTACCTCCGGCGCCAGCTGATCCACGGGGCGCGCGCCCTGGTCAGGGTGAGCCGGGGTCGTACTGGCAAACTGTGGTCCTGGATCGGCGGCCTGCTGGCACGCCGACCGTTCAACGTCGTGGTCGCGGCCGTGGCCAACAAGCTGGCCCGGATCCTCTGGGCGATGCTGAGCCGCGGCGAAGCCTATCGGGCCGCAGCCTGAGCCGCGACGACTGGGGAGTTTCCACGAGCTGCGCGGGCAATTTTCGACGTGATGACAGGATCGGTCAGACCGAGACTGGCAGAACCCGTGCTGGTCCACGAGCTTCGAGCTCGTTCGCATGATCGGGAGCCAGTCCGCGGATCTCATCAAGGCCAGCGGCTAGACCCGCCGCACCCAAAGGCCGAATGGATGGCAGCAGCCAAGACCGCCCCTCAGAAACTCGAAGAAAGCCCTTGCAGAGCGGGAGGCGTCCATGGATGGACCAGGAGGCGACGGATAGGGGCCGATGGTTGACGAATGGTTAACCGCGCAGCATCGTTTCCGTCCGACCGGGACGACCCCTGGTTCCGGGGTAACGAGATGCCGGGTCGACGACGGACGAGGTGACGCGATTGGCGAGGTTGGGCGAGGTGACGGGGTTGGGCGAGGTGACGGGGTTGGGCGAGGTGACGGGGTTGGGCGAGCTGACGGGGTTGGCGAGGTGACGGGGTTGGCGAGGTGACGGGTTGGCGAGGTGATGGGGTTGGCGAGGTGATGGGGTAGACGAGGCACCTATAGTCCGGGCGAGGGTGACGAGGCAGGCAATGCCGGGCTTTGGACCCGGCGCGCCCAGCAGGGGGAGGGATGGCGGTGGCGAAGCGGTACAGCCGGCAGGACGTGCTCGAGACCGCCGAGCGGCTCAAGAACTGGGGCCGCTGGGGGCCGGACGACGAGGTGGGCGCGCTCAACTTCGTCACGCCCGAGGATATCGTCAACGCAGCCCGGCTGGTGCGGCGCGGCCGGGTCTTTCCGCTCGGCCTGCCGCTCGACCAGAACGGGCCGCAGGCGGGGCTCTGGGGCGGCCGCTGGAACCCGATCCACACCATGCTCGCGACCGGCACCGACGCGGTCGCCGGCAAGCATGACGAGGTGCCGGGGCTGCGCTACGCCGACGACGCGGTCCACATGCCGGCGCAGTGCGCGACCCATTGCGATGCGCTCGCCCACATCTTCATCGGCGAGCAGATGTGGAACGGCTACGACGTCCGCCTGGTCGACTGCCGGGGCGCCAGGAAGTGCGGCATCGAGCACGTGATCGGCAAGATGGTCGGGCGCGGCGTCCTGCTCGACGTCGCGCGCCAGAAGGGCGTCGACTTCCTCGAGGACGGCACTCCGATCACGACCGAGGACCTCGAGCGGACCGCCGCGGCCGGGCGGGTCGAGGTCCGGCGCGGCGACTTCCTGATCATCCGCACCGGCCAGATGGAGGACCGCCTGGCCAGGGGTGCCTGGGGCCGCTACGCCGGCGGCGAGGCGCCGGGCCTCGCCTTCGAGACCTGCGAATGGCTGCACGAGAAGGAGATCGCCATGATCTGCAGCGACACCTGGGGCATCGAGGTCCGGCCCAACGAGGTCGAGGGCCTGAGCCAGCCGCTGCACTGGGTCACGATCCCGGCGATGGGCGTGGTCCACGGCGAGATGTTCTACCTCAAGGAGCTCGCCGCCGACTGCGCCGCCGACCAGACCTTCGAGTTCTTCTTCACCGCCGCGCCCCTCAACATCACCCACGGCACCGGCTCGCCCCTCACCCCGCTCGCGATCAAGTGAGGCCGGGGCCGCCTGCCGCGGGGCAGAGGATGTCCGGCCAGGCCGCGGCCATGCCGGGCGCAAGTTTCGGGTGGCGGCGCGAGCGGGTCTCGGGCGAGGAATAGCGACGATCCATCCGAACTGTGGGACATGCCAGGATGATGCCGGCCCTCGTCGCAATGGTCCTGACGCTCACGCCCGCGGCGCCGGCGGGGATCGCTCCGACGGCCGATGCCCTGCCCGGCCCGCGCGTGGCGAGCGCGCTCCCGGCGCCGCCGCCCCGGACCGCCAAGGAGCGGCTCGTGAACAAGGCGAGCGATGACCAGCGGGTCAACAACTGCAAGGTGCCGGTCGCGCTGCGCGGCCCGAAGGCCCGCCCGGACGGGTGCCGGGCCGGCGGGGACCGCGCGCCGACCCAGTGAGCGGCGCGGCCCGATCAGCGTGGAGCGGGCCGCGCGCCCATGCCGTCAGCCGTGGCCGAGCTCCTTGCGCACGATCGCGGCGCCGTCGGCCAGCGCCTTGAGCTTCATGCGGGCGACGATGCGCGCGAGCGGCTTCATGCCGCAGTCGGTGGTCAGGTAGACGCGCTCGGGCGGCACCACCTCGATGACCTTGCGGATCCGGGCCGCGACCTCGTCGGGCGTCTCGATCATGCTGGTGCGCACGTCGATCACGCCGATCGCGACCTCCTTGTCCTTGGGCAGGTCCTTGAGCGCTGCGATGTCGACCATGTCCCGGTTGGCGAAGTCGAGCACGAACTGGTCGATCGGCAGGTCGTAGAAATACGGCAGAACCGATTCGTAGCCCGACGGGAACAGCCCGGACAAGCGATTGCCCCAGGCGTTGCCGTAGCAGAAATGCCAGGCGATCTTGGCATCGACGCCTTCGATGCATTGGCGCACGACGTCGCCGATCCACTTGAAGTCGTCGGTGTTCTTGGTGAACAGGGGCAGCCAGGCGCCGAGATCTTCGTACTGGAGGAAATTGGCGCCGGCCGTCGCGAGCGCCTGCATCTCGGCATTGAAGACCGGCGCCAGCGCATAGGACAATTCGCGCGGGTCCTTGTAGTGCTTGAAGTAGACGTGCCAGGCGAGATTGACCGGGCCGGCGCCGACCGAGACCTTGAGCGGCCGGGTCGCATAGCGCTTGGCGAGCTTGTAGAAGTCGACCAGCCGGAGCGCCGCCTTGCCCTCGATCGGGCCGCTGTTGACGACGCCGCCCCAGTCCGAGAGCAGCATGATCTCCTTGGTCATGGTGGCGGCGTCGACCGCCGCCGGGTGCTCCTCCTTGGCGGGGTCGAAGCCCGGGATCCGCTCGTACATGTACCAGCAGAACGAGCCGATCGAGCCGATGTAGTCGTCGAAGTACATCTGGCCGTCGCAGACGATGTCGAGGCCGGCCTCCTCCTGGTCCTGGATGATCACCCGGGTGGCATCGGCGTAGGCCTCCTCGTGCGGCTCGTGCTTGAACGCGACCCGGGGATCGCGCCCGAGCAGCTGATAGTTGAACCAGTGCGGCCGCGGGTAGGAGCCGACCATCGTGGTCGGCAGGATGGTATCGACGATCTTGCGCATGGCTGCCTCCCTCTGCCTCGCTTCGCGCCAGCGCGGATTGCCGCCCGGCGATGCCGCCGGCGAGCCTAGCACCGCCCGCCGCGCGAGCAACCACCGTGGTGCTCCACGAGCACACAGCATCGTGATAGGCTGTGGCGTGACCAGCGGCTGACCGTGCATCGCGAGGCCATGATGGCGGAGCCAGCCGAGAAGCTTTGGACGCCTGATCAGGGAGCAAGCAATGGCGCAAGGGTTCACCGTGGCGAACTTCCGCCATGTCGCGGACGGCCTGCAGGAAGGTCAGTTCGACGTCGGCGAGCGCAGGCAAGCCAGCGGCTTGAGCGATCTCGACCCGATCTACCGGCAGTTGATGGACCGGCCGGTCACCATGATCCTCGGCCTGACCGGGCCCGACGGCCGGCCCAGCCTGACGCCGATGTGGTTCGACTACGAGGACGACAAGGTGCTGGTGAACACCGCCTCCCACCGGCCGAAATGCGCATGGATCCGCAGGCACCCGCGGCTCACGGTCCTGCTGGTCAATCCCGACAACCCCTACCACTGGATGCAGATGAAGTGCACGGTGGAGAAGGAGATGCGGGAGTGGGAGGCCGGCGGCGACTACGTCACCAGGCAGCTCGACCGGATCTGGACGAAGTACACCGGCAACCCGCCGCCCTACGGCCTGCGCGACCCGGCGATCGACGAGAAACGGGTGCTGTTCATCTGCCGGATCGACCGCATCGCGACCTTCGGCAAGCCGTAAGGCCGCGTGCGCTCAGGGCGGCGATCGGCGGCGGCGCCGGCGATCCCGGCAAATGACTGGCGCCACATTCGGCGTGAGCGACCGCTCAACGAACGCTTTGGGCTGTGATATGTTTGGATGGACGATTGGTGGTCCGTGGTGAGGCGAAGATGGCGGAGCCCGCCGGGAAGCGCTGGACGATGGACGAGTTCCTGGCCTGGGACGACGGCACCGACCGCCGCTACGAACTGGTCGACGGCCAGGTCGTCGCCATGGCGCCCCCGGCCGAGGCCCACGGCACGATCGTCGCCAATCTCACGATTCGGATCGGCAGCCAGCTCCAGCCTCCCTGCCGCGTCGTCGGCGAAGCGGGCGTCGTCCCCGCCGATCGGGATGACAGCTACTATCAGGCCGACCTGCTCGTGACCTGCGCGCCGCCGGAACGGGGCCGCCGGCATCCCGTCGACCCGGTCCTGATCGTCGAGGTGCTCTCGCCCTCGACCGCGGACCACGACCGCGGCCGTAAGGTCGAGGACTATTCGCGGCTGCCCTCGGTCCAGGAGATCCTGCTGGTCTCGAGCGAGGAGCGCCGGGTCCGCACCTGGCGCCGCGACGGCCGCCGCTGGATCGTCGAGGACCTGATCGGCGAGGCCGAACTCCGTTTGGACACCGCCCCCGACCCGATCCCGCTCGGCGGCATCTACGAGGGCAGCGGCGTGTGATTCGGCAGTACCTCAGGGTTCCGAAACCAGCTTGAAAAAATGTGCATTCCGGCGCACATTCTCATAGGCGAGTGGCTGGAATTTCCTCCATTTTCCGGCACACGTCGATGACGGTTGCGTCGTGGTGGAATGAGTAATGTCCAACGTTGCCCAGGCGACGGTCGCGGTCGAATATCGCTTTATCGACGGCTATCATGTCTTCACGTCGCGTGACGTGTACGGCCTGTATGTGGCCAGCAGAGACCCGCGCAAGGCCTATGATGCGGTCGCGCCAGCTATCAAGCAGCTGCTGAACGTGAACGAAGGGGTGTCGTGCAGCGTCGAGGCGACGGTGCCTCTATCGCAATTTGTCGAAGCGCTGAGGAAGCCTGGCTCGGCATCGCCCGCACAGCTTGGCCCGCGTCAGTTCGTGCTGCGGCCAGCGGCCTAATTCGGTTTCTTCGAAATCACCGGCAGATCGTGCTGCCGGATCAGGTCATCGAGCATCCAGTCAGGATAGCCGCCGCCTTCCGGTGCCGGCACGAGAAAATGGCGGCCATCAGCCCGATGCCACAACTGGCTCCCATCGTCGTTGTCCCGCACCTTGTCGCACTCACGCCGGAAGAGCTCTGACGCGAATTCCTCCGGCGTGTAGATCCGCATCGCCATCTACGAACTACTCCCTCACCTTGGCGAAATCGTACCCGGTGTGGCCGCGGAATTGCGAGCCCCGATACTCACTTCCTTTGCAGATGCCACAACGGGGCCCTGTTCCTCTTGCCCATTCCCTTGTGAGAACCCAACCAAGAACCAGCGATTGCCACGGCCTTGCACCATCTTGCCTTGAAGCAGGCGGCGCATGGCTGAGCGGATCGACTGAAATCGAGGTCGGTGTTCCCTGACGTTCAAGCGTCTGCACGATTTCCTGGTATGTCGCGCCATCGCGCTCCTGAAGAGCATCCAAGATCCGGTTTGGGACCGATCCCCGCCGCGCCTTCATGCGGCCTGCTTGATATCGCGTCGGCGGCTCCCCGGGTGAGGTCTCGATATCCTCAAGTTGAATGGAGAGAGTTTGGACGGCTTTAGCAATACCATCGCGGTAACCTCGTCGATAGGAATCGTCGGCGTACGCTTTTAGAGCGGCCAACTCATCGAAGATGTTCTTGAAGCTGTCGTCGACCGCCATGACGGTGCCCCAGCGTGGAGGTGTCCCGCCCAGGTACGTTAGATTTGGAACTCCCACAAGAGGTGTCGTCCGTCCAATAGCCAGTTATCCACATGAACTAGCTCTCCGCAAGGCTCAGGGGGTTGACTTGGAATGGCGTTAGGGGCGATAGAGAACGAAGCAAGAACATTCTCCAGAGGGCGCCATGGCTGACGGATGGCTCCAGGATCTGCCGCGGGATCTGCCGACCTTTCTCGAGCGGTTCGGCACCGATGAAGCCTGCCGGGCCTGTCTGGTGCGGACGCGTTGGCCCGAGGGTTTTCGCTGTAGCGGCTGCGGCCACGACCAGGCTTACAGCCACAAGAAGCGGCTGATCGAGGAGTGCACGGCGTGCGGCAGGCAGCACTCGATCCTCGCCGGCACCATCTTCGAGCAGACCAAGACCCGCTTGGCGCGCTGGTTTCTCGCGATCTACCTCGTCACCTCGAGCAAGGGCGGGATCTCGGCCATGGAGCTGCAGCGGCAGATGGGCTTCGGGCAGCTATGGGACCGCCTGGGCGTGGCTGCACAAGATCCGGCGCGCGATGGTCGTGCCGGGCCGCAGGCCGCTCAGCGACCGGATCGAGGCCGATGAGACCCTGGTCGGCGGCCCGCGGCCCGGCACGCCCGGCCGCGGCGCTGCGGGCAAGACGGTGGTCGCCGGCGCGGTCGAGAGCCGGCGCGGCCACGCGCACGGTCGCCGGCTCGGCCGGCTGCGGCTGCAGGCGGTGCGCGACGCCTCGGCCAGCAGCCTGGTCGGCTTTCTCGGCCGGAACGTTCTGAGCCCTGCCCAAGTCGCCACCGACGGTTGGGCGGGCTATCGCGGGCTCGAGGCCAAGGGCTACGCCCACGAACCGATCCCGCTCGCCGACTCCTGGGGCGATGCCGCGCTCCGCCTGCCGACCATCCATCTGGTCTTCGGGCTCGCCAAGCGCTGGTTGCTCGGCACCCACCATGGCGCGGTCAGCGCCAAGCATCTGCAAGCCTATCTCGACGAGTACGTCTTCCGCTTCAACCGCCGCACCGCCAAGAGCATCGCCCACCGCTTCGCCCGCCTCATCGAGCAGGCCGTCCTCACCCAACCGACCACCTACCGTGCCATCACCCACGGCAGCGCCTGAGTGTTATGGCTAGCTAGTCCACATGATTCTCACTATCCACAGATCATTTAGTAGCGCAGCCAAAATGGCACGCATGCCGCTCCCCGCCTCGCGAGCTCTTGCGCTACGCTCCCAGGTAGTAACGCTTGATCATCGGGTTGTCCTTGAGCTCGGCGGTGGCGCCTTCGAACTCGATGCGGCCGTGGACCATGACGTAGGCGCGATCGGCGATCTTGATCGCCTGGTTGAAGTTCTGCTCGGCCATCAGGACGGTCAGGCGCGTGCGGGCCTTCAGCTCCTGGATCTTGGCGATCACGCGGCTGACCAGAATGGGGGCCAGGCCGACCGAGGGCTCGTCGATCAGGAGCAGGCCCGGCGCCGACATCAGCGCGCGCCCGAGCGCCACCATCTGCTGCTCGCCGCCGCTCATCGAGCCCGCGGGTTGCCGCTTGCGCTCTTTGAGGACCGGGAAAACGCCGTAGACCAGCTCGAGGTTGGCGCGAAGCTGCCGGCGGGCCGCCTGCCGGTAGGCGCCGAGCGTCAGGTTCTCCTCGACCGAGAGCGCCGGGAACAGATGCCGGCCCTCGGGCACCAGCGCGACCCCGAGGTCGACGATCGCCTCCGGCGTCCGGCCGACCAGGTCGATTTTTTCCCCGGATGTCTCGAGGGCGATCGCGCCCCGGTCCGGCGTGACCAGCCCGGCGATACACTTCAAGAGCGTGCTCTTGCCGTTGCCGTTGGCGCCCAGCAGCACGACCGTCTCGCCGTCCGCGACCCGGATCGAGACGTCGTGCAGCACCCGCACGGCGCCATAGCCGGCATCGAGGTGGCTGAGGGTGAGGCTATGCGCCAAGATAGGCCCTCTCGACCGCGGGATCGTTGACCACCTGCTCGGGCGTGCCGTCGGCGATCTTGTGGCCGGCATCGAGCACGACGATGCGCTCGGCAAAGCGCATGACCGCGCGCATGATGTGCTCGATCATGATCACCGCGACGCCCTCGGCGTTGAGCCTGAACAGGACGCTCAGGATGTCGTCGACCTCGGCGCTGGACAGGCCGGCCATGACCTCGTCGGCGACCAGGAGGGCGGGCCGCGCGGCGAGCGCGCGGGCGAGCTCGAGCTTCCGCAGATCGACCTGGGTCAGATCGGCGGGCCGCGCGTCCGCCCGGGACGGCAGCCCGACCCTCTCCAGGATCGCGATCGATTCGGCCCGCAGATCCCGGCCCTGGGTGCGGGCACCGGGCGCGAACTCGAGCGGCACGCAGAGGTTCTCGAGCACGCTCAGGCTGCGGAACGGGCGCGGGATCTGGAAGCTCCGCATCATCCCGAGCCGGACCCGCCGGTGCGCGGGCAGCCGCGTGATGTCCTGGCCCTTGAAGATGATCCGGCCGCCATCGGCGCGCAGCACCCCCGACATGCAGTTGATCAGCGTCGTCTTGCCGGAGCCGTTCGGGCCGATCAGCGCGAGCCGCTCGCAGGCACCCAGATGCAGGCTCACGGCCTCGAGCGCGGTGAAGCCGCCGAACCGCTTGGTGAGGGTCTGGACCTCGAGGAGCGGCTCACCCATGGCCCGGCCGCTTTCGCCGCCGGCCCTGGATCAGGCCGACGATGCCCTGGGGCGCCACCATGATGAAGATCACCAGCAGCACGCCCACGATCAGCACGTTGGCGGCCGAGGAGACGGTGACCGTGACGATCTGCTGGACCGAGCCGAGCAGGAGCGCGCCGATCACCGGGCCGAACCAGGTCGCGGTGCCGCCGATCATCGGCATGGCGATCGCGTTGACCGCGATCGAGAGGTCGAAGGCGGACGAGGGGTCGACGTAGGTCACGAAGAAGGGGTAAGGCACGCCGGCCAGCGCCATCAGCGCGCCCATGATCGTGGTCGAGACGAGCTTCAGGCGCAGCGTCGGCACGCCCGTGCATTCGGCCGCGATCTCGTCGTCCCGGATGGCCGTGAGGCCCCGGCCGATCCGCGAGAGCTGGAGATGGCGCGCGAGCCCGACCGCGCCGAGCGCGAGCAGCAGCATCAGCGCGAACAGGAACTCGATGTAGTCGTCGAAGAACGGCACCGCCTCCGGCGTCAGGAGGTAGGCGCCGCTGGCGCCGCCGACGTAGGACCAGTTGTTGGCGACGGTCTCGAGCACGATCGCCATGGCAAGGGTCGCGATCGCGAAGTAGACCCCGCGCAGGCGCAAGGTCAGATAGCCCGTCCCGAGCCCGATCAGGCCGCCGATCAGGCCGGCCGCCAGCATCATGACGAGAAGCGGCGGAGCGAATGCCTTGTTGAGCGCGACCGCGGTATAGACGCCGACGGCGAAGAAGCCGGCGCTGCCGAAGTTCACGTAGCCCGTGAGGCCGCCCAGGATGTTCCAGGCGACCGCCATCACGATCGCCTGCAGGATCGCGTAGCCGGCGAAGAAGAAGAACTCGTTGGCGAGCAGCCGGGTCGCGAGCAGGCCGAGGCCGAAGATCAGGGCCGCGACCGTCCAGAAGACCAGGCTCCGCATCAATATCGGCCGAAGATGCCTTGCGGCCGGAGCGCCAGCGTGATCAGGAGGATGCCGAACGAGACGGCGGGCGCCCAGGAAGGGCCGTAGAAGGTCGCGACCAGGCTCTCGGCGACGCCCAGGATCAGGGCGGCGACCAGGGTGCCGCCGATGCTGCCCATGCCGCCGAGCACGACGATCGCGAACACCCGGCCGATGTAGAGCCGGTCGACCGAGGGCTCGACCGGGCCGATGATGATCAGGAGCGCGCCCGCGACCGCCGCGGTCGCGATCGAGAGCCCGAAGGCCAGTTGCTTGATCCGGACCGGATCGGCGCCCATCAGGCGCAGCGCCAGGCGGTCCTGGGCGACCGCGAGCACCGCCCGGCCGGCGAAGGTCCGGGCCAGGAACAGCTGCACCGCCGCGGTCATGGCGAGGGCCGTTGCGAACGGCACCAGCATCCGCAGCGGCAGGTCGACCGGCCCGAGCCGCCAGGTCGTGCCGATGTAGGGCGCCGCCACCAGCCGGTAGTCGACGCCATAGACCATGATCAGCGAGATCTCGATGATGAACATCAGGCCGAAGAAGAACACCAGGCCGCTCAACGCCTCCTGCCCGGTTTTTTCGAAACTTACGTAGTAAACATAATAGACGACGGCGCCGACAGCAAAGAAAAGTGGAGAAAAGAGCAGGCCGATCAGGACCGGATCGAGGCCGAGCGCGCTGTTGACCATGTAGGTGACATAGGCGCCGGCGATGATGAAGGCCGGATGGGCGATGTTGACGATGTCGAGCTGGCCGAAGCTGATCGACAGCCCGAGCGTCACCGCGGCGTAGAAGCCGCCGAGCAGCAGGCCCGAGACGATCGCGTTCAGGAACAGATCCATGACCCGTCCCGGGCCGGCTCGGCGTGACGTGGTCGGCGCGTGTCGTCCTAGGTTTTCTTCGCCTCCGTGTAGGGGAACCTGAACCCGCCGGACACCCATTCTCTTGGATAGAGGACGATGCGCTTGCCGGGGTGCTTGAACTGCTCGAGATCGGTCGTGGTGATGTTCTGGTACTGGACCATCAATACACGCGACTTCGCCCACTCGCCGTTGGCGCCGAACTGGACCGGGCCGACCACGGTCTCGAAGGTGGTCTTGTGGATGTGGTCGGCCAGCTCCTGCTGATCGAGGCTGCCGACCGCGGTCACCGCATCGCCCAGGATCTGCAGGTAAGCGTAGGCGAACGGCGTCAGATAGTGGCCGAGCGGATCGACGCCCTGGCCCTGCGCGCGCGCCTGGTACTTGGCCAGGAAGTCCTGGATGCCCGGGAAATCGAGGGTCGGCTCGGGGACCCAGAAGTCGTAGTTGACGATGCCGTCCAGGAGCGGGCCGAGGCCGGTCAAAAGGCTCGCGTACTGCAGGCCGACCATGCCGCCGCCGAACATCTGGGTCTGGAGATCGAGCTCGTGGGCGGCGCGCACCATGCCCGCGGAATCGGGCGGATAGGAGCCGACGAACACGACGTCGGGACGGGTCGCCTGGATGGCGCGGATGATCGGCGTGAAGTCGGTCGTGCTCGGCGGATAGGATTCGTCGTAGACGATCTTGAAGCCGGCGTCCTGGGCGTTGGCGCGCGCGCCGGCCAGCGCGTTCTTGGGGTATTCGGCATCGGCTCCGACCAGCGCGATGCTCGCGAGCTGCTTTTGCTTGGCGAGCTCGATGAAGCCGCGCGACCAGTCGACCCGGGGGTTCGGTCCGGCCGGCATGATCTGAAAGTATCGGTCGTAGTTGTACTGCTCGTTGGCGGCCAGGCCAAACAGGGTCATGAAGGTCATCTTCTTGCGCATGACGACCGGCATGGCCGGCGCGATCGTGTTGGTGCCGTAGCCCGAGACGACCAGGTCGACGCCGTCGAGGTCCAGGAGCTTGGTATAGATCTTGGGCACGTTGGCCGGCTGGGTCTGGTCGTCGTAGTAGACGAACTGGACCTGACGGCCGAGCAGGCCGCCCTTGGCGTTGATGTCGGCGCGCCAGATCTCCATGGCGATCAGGGCGGGCTTGCCGGCGCCGGCGAGCGCCCCGGTCAGCGCCATGCTGAAGCCGATCTTGATCGGCGCGTCGGCGGCGCGCGCGAGATTGAGCCAGAACGGCGAGGTCGCGGCGATCGCGCCGCCGGCCGCAGCCGTCTGCAGCACCCGCCGGCGGGTCGCCCGCGCCGGCCTGCTCCTGAATGTCCCGGTCATTCTTGCCTCCCTCTATCGCCGGTCCCTGAACCGGCCATCTCGAATCTGGGGTCAGTGCGCGCCGCCCCGATCGTCGGGCGTCTCTTCGCGGCGCCGAACTCGTGGCCGGTCGGACCTCATCCCCTGGAGTCCAGGTCACCTGGAGCGTCGGGTCAAGCCCGTTTCCGTTTTAACAGCCCGTTGACGAAGTGGAGTTGTGGGGAGGTGTGTCAGAGCTGGGCGCGTCGGGAGGCGCTGATCGCTTGGTCATTCAGCGCGCGATCGAAGGCACCCAAGCAGGAATGCCCGTGGATGCCGTCAACGTCCCTCTCCGGCCTACGCTGCCGCCCCGCCAACGCCGCCATCCCGGCAACGACCCTGTCCGGGCAACGCTCCCTTCGGCCCAACGCCGCCGTCCCGGCGACCGCCCTATCCGGCAACGCTCCCATCGGGCCAACCGCGGCCGTGCCTCTGACGGCCTGTCGGCATCGCCTCGGAGGCCCTCAGCTCGCCCGCTTGGCGTTCGGGAAGAACAGCTGCTGGCCGTCGATCTGGTAGCTCGCGATCGCCGCCTGGCCCTTGGGGCTCAGCACCCAGTCGACGAACTTCTGGCCGGCCTCGACCTTGACGTTCGGGCAATGCTCCGGATTCACCCGCATCACGCCGTACTGGTTGAATAAGGCTGGATCGCCTTCGACCAGGATCTCGAGGCCGTCCTTGTTCTTGAAGCTGATCCAGGTGCCCCGGTCGGTCAGCGTATAGGCGTTCATGCCGACCGCGGCGTTGAGCGTCGCCCCCATGCCCGAGCCGGTCTCGCGGTACCACTTGCCGCTCGCCCCGGAGGGATCGACGCCCGCCGCCTGCCAGAGGCTCATCTCCTTCTTGTAGGTGCCGGAATCGTCACCGCGGGAGGCGAACGGCGCCTTGGCGTCTGCGATCATCTTGAGCGCCGCCGGCGCGTCCTTCGTGCCGCCGACTTTCGCCGGGTCGTCCTTGGGCCCGACGATCACGAAGTCGTTGTACATGACGTCGAAGCGCTCCACCCCGTAGCCGGCAGCGACGAACTTCTCCTCGTCGGGCTTGGCGTGCACGAACAGGACGTCGCCGTCGCAGTTCTGGGCATTCTTGAGCGCCTGGCCGGTGCCGACCGCGACCACCCGGACCTCGATGCCGGTGTCGGCCTGGAACTTCGGCAGCAGCTCGTCGAACAGGCCGGAGTTCTGGGTCGAGGTGGTCGACTGCACGACGATGAACTGATCGGCGGCGCCGACCGGGCCGGCCGCGACCAGGGCCGCGCAGGCCGCGGCGGCGCCGAGCGCCAAAAGGGTCCGTCGATCCATCACAAGCCTCCCCTTGGTAGCTTTGTGGCTCACAGCACGATCCGCCCGGCCAGAAAGGCTTCCGCCCTGGCCGAGGCGGGGGCGGTGAAGAAGCGGGCAGCGGCCGCCTGCTCCTCGATCCGCCCCCGGTGCAGGAACAGGACCTCGTCGGCGAGGCGCCGGGCCTGCCCCAGATCATGCGTCACCAGCACGATCTTGACCCCGTCGTCGTGGGCGCGCTGGATCAGGCCCTCGATCGCGAGCGTCGAGGCCGGATCGAGGTTGGCGGCCGGCTCGTCGAGGAACAGGACCTCGGGCTCGAGGCTGAGCGCGCGGGCCAGCGCCAGGCGTTGCTGCTCGCCGCCCGAGAGCCGCCGCGCCGGGGTGCGCGCGAGCGCCGTGAGCTCCGCGATCGCGAGCATCTCGCGCGCCCGGGCGCCGCGCAGACCGAACGGCACGCCGCGCGCGGCCAGCGCGTGACGCAGATTGCCGGTCGCCGAGCGGCGGAGCAGCACGGGCCGCTGGAAGACCATCGCCTGGCGCCGCCGGATCGTGCGGTCGGTGGGTCGGCCGGCCCAGGACACCGTGCCGGCATCCGGTCGCAGCAGGCCATGCAGCAATCGGAGCAGGAGGCTCTTGCCGGCGCCGTTCGGGCCCAGGATCACGGTCCGCAGGCCTGGCCGGAGCACGAGGTCGAGGCCGTCGATCAACCGCCGGCCGCCGGCCTCGAAGACCAGCCCGCGCGCCTCGAGCGGCAGGATCGGCGGCGCCGGTCTGGCCGCCGCGGCGATCTCGAACGCCAGCGCCCGCTCAAGCATAGGCGGTCCGGGCGCGGGTCTGGCGCATCGCCATGACCGCGCCGTTGACCGCCACCGCGATGGTGATCAGGATCAGGCCCAAGCGCCAGCGCCAGCGCGAGATTGCCCTTCGAGGTCTCGAGCGCGATCGTGGTGGTCATCACGCGGGTGACGTGGTTGATGTTGCCGCCGACGATCAGGACCGCCCCGACCTCGGCGATCGCCCGGCCGAAGCCGGCGAGCGCCACGGTGAGCAGGCTGTAGCGCGCGTCCCAGAGCAGGGTCCCGATGGTCGCGAACGGGCTGAGGCCGAGCGAGCGCAGCTGCTCGTCGTACTCGCCCTGCAGGTCCTCGATCACCTGGCGGGTCAAGGCCGCGATGATCGGCATCACGAGCACGGTCTGGGCGACGATCATGGCGGTCGGCGTGTAGAGCAGGCCGAGCACGCCGAGCGGGCCGGCCCCGGACAGCAGCAGATAGATCAGGAGGCCGACCACGACCGGCGGCAGGCCCATCAGGGCATTGAGCGCGAGGATCGCCGCGCCGCGGCCCGGAAAGCGGAGGACCGCGAGGCCGGCGCCCACCGGCAGGCCGAGCGCCGCGGCGATCGCGACCGCGGTCAGGCTCACCTGCAGCGACAGCAGCACGATCTCGGCCAGCGCCGGATCGCCCGCGCCGATCAGCCCGAAGGCGAGCCCGAAGGCGGCGGTGAAATCCTGCATCGGGACCCTCCTGCCCGGTCGGCCCCGATGCTAAGCACTGCCATGTCTTCTGTCCACACGGCGCGCACGATCAGTAGCAAGAAGCTTATTCTGCAGTCGTTTGCAGCCAACCCCGACGCAGGCTAGGCCATCGCCGGGTCGTCCAGGCGCTCGACCTTCTGCCAGGTGCGGCCGGCGGCCGAGGCCTGCGCCGCCGCGACCACCTCGGCGGCGCGCAGGCCATCGAGGAAGCTGGGCTCGGCCGGCCGGTTGCCGGCGATGCTCGAAAGCAGGTCGCGGAGCGCGATCACGAAGCCTTCGCCGAAGCTGATCGGCATCCCGGCGACCGGCCAGAACAGCTCGCCGCCCGGGTGCGCCGGGCCGATCGGAATGGTCCGGAAGCCGCTGACGCGGGCCGGGTCGCTGGTCTTGTAGAGGCGGATCTCGGTCGGGCGTTCGGACGTATACTCGAGCGAGCCCCTGGTGCCATGGACCGCGAAACCGATGTCCATCTTGTGGCCGCCGGCGAGCCAGCTGGTCTGGAGCGTGCCGCTCGCGCCGCTCTCGAACGCGACCAGCATGTCGGTGATCTCGTCGACGTCGACCGGGGCGCTCTCGCCCGGCCGTCCGGGCAGCGGCCGGCGGGTGAAATGGGTGCGCGAAGTGGCGAACACGCCCGCGATCTCGCCGACCAGATGGCGGGCCATGTCGATCACGTGGCTGCCGATGTCGGTGCCGCTGCCGCCGCCCGAGACCGCCTTCTGCAGCCGCCAGGTCACCGGCATCGCCGGGTCGAGCCCGTAGTCGTGGAAGAAATGGCCGCGGTAGTGGACGATCTCGCCGAGCTCGCCGGCCGCGATCAGCTGCCGGGCGAAGGCGGGCCCGGGCCATTTGCGGTAGACGAAGCCCACCTGGTGCGCGGCGCCCGCTCGCGGCCGCCGCCCGGTACATGGCCTGCGCCGCCTCGAGGGTGTGGGCGAGCGGCTTCTCGCAGAGCACGTGCTTGCCCTGCGCGAAGGCGTCCTGGCTGATCTCGGCATGGGTATCGTTGGGCGTCAGCACCAGCACGAGATCGACGTCCGCGGCGCGGGTCACGTCCCGCCAGTCCCGGCTGAGCTCGCCCCAGCCCCAGGCCTGCGCGGTCCGCTGCCCGAGCCGGGGGTCGAGGTCGGCCATGCGCCGCCGCTCGACCGCCGGCAGGTCCGGCGCCAGCCCGTGCAGGGCGCTGAGCGCGAAGGAGTAGGTGCGCGCCATGAAGCCGCCGCCGACCATGCCGACCCGGATCGTCGTCATCCGCGCTCTCCTTGTTTCACCATCGATCCCAGCAGCGTGACATCTTGGACGCTCCGGCGCAGGTTTTGAAGGCCGGGTCGTCGACCCGCGAGCGGCGTCATCGGCGCGCAAGATTTCGGGCTGCGATGTGGCCCCGCCCTGGCTAGCCTCGCCCACGGTCAGATCGGGCGGCGCGTGGCGGCTCGTCGGGGATCGGAGGTCGAGCATGGCGGCGGTTGCGGAGGCCGGAGAGATCGCGACGCTCGGGCAGCGGGTCGAACGGATCGCCTGGCCCGAGGTCGAGTCGGCGCTCGACGAGCTGGGCCACGCGACCACCGGTCCGCTGCTGACACCCGCGGAATGCCACGCGCTCGCCGGTCTGTACGGGGAGCCCGGGCATTTCCGCAGCCGGATCGTGATGCGCCGGCATGCCTTCGGCGAGGGCGAATATCAGTATTTCGCCCGGCCGCTGCCGGAGATCGTGGCCGAGCTGCGCCGGCGGGTCTACCAGCGCCTGGTGCCGCTCGCCAATCGCTGGCGGGAGGCGCTCGGGCAGGGCCGCCCCTATCCCTTCGAGCTCGACGCCTATCTCGCGGCCTGTCACGCCGCCGGCCAGACGCGCCCGACCCCTCTGCTGCTCAAGTATGGCCCGGGCGACTACAACCGGCTGCACCAGGACCTCTATGGCGAGCTGAATTTCCCGCTCCAGATGACGGTCCTCCTGAGCGCGCCCGGGCATGATTTCGAGGGCGGCGAGTTCGTGCTGACCGAGCAGCGGCCGCGCGCCCAGTCGCGGGTCGAGGTCGTGCCGCTCGAGCAGGGCGAGGCGGTGATCTTCGCGGTCAACGTCCGCCCTGCCCGCGGTACCCGCGGCGTCTACCGGGTGACCATGCGCCACGGGGTCAGCCGCATCCGCGCGGGCGAGCGCTACACGCTCGGCATCATCTTCCACGACGCCGCCTGAACCGTTGCGGCCCCGAGGGATGTCGTTTGGGCATCGGCCGGCCTAATCTCTGCGAGAGATGCGCAAAGAGGAGGACCAGCGATGGCGGCAGCGGAAGGCGAAGTTGAGGCCGAGGCGATCCGCTTCGAGGACGACGGCGCGATTCCGAACAACCGGCTGCCGTTCCTGGTCTATCCGGGTGCGGTCGACGTTGGCGGCGCCGACCCGGCCGCGGCCTTCGAGACCCGGTTCGCCGCCAACGGCTGGCGGGGATCCTGGCGCAACGGCATTTACTCTTTTCCCCATTTCCACAGCATCGCCCACGAGGCGCTGGGGATCGCCCGTGGCGAGGCCAAAGTGCGCTTCGGCGGCGCCCGCGGGCGGGTGCTGACGGTCAGGCCCGGCGATGTCGTCGTCATCCCGGCAGGCGTCGGCCATCAGAATCTCGGCTCGAGCGCGGACCTGCTCGTGGTCGGCGCCTATCCGGGCGGGGCCGAATGGGATCTCTGCCGGGGCCGGCCGGAGGAGCGGCCGCGCGTGCTCGAGAACATTGCCAAGGTGCCGCTGCCCGCGGCCGATCCGGTCTACGGCGAGCACGGGCCCCTCATGGAGCACTGGCGCAGCGCCTGAGGCCGCCGCCCGCGCGATGCGCGTCCCGCTGCTGTTCTGCCACCCGGTCGAGGACAGCTGCCAGGCGGCCTGCACCGCCCGGCCAAGGTCGCGCTCGAGCGCGCCGACCATCGCCGGGCGGCCGACGCCTTGTGACCGGACATCAAATCTGCGCCTGTCGCGACCCGTCCCTCGTCCAAGGCGCGTGATGGCATCGTCGATTTGGTCTAGTCTCGTCGTGGCCGATGCCCTCACGATCCGTCCACGCGATGGTGAACGGCGGTGTGCTCGCATTGGCGGGCGGGTGTCCCCAAGTTCGGGGTCGCGGGCGACGCCGGACCGGCGGCCCGGCAAGATGACGGGAGCCAGAAGATGCTTGCACGACGTCAGTTCGCGATCGCGGCGGCGGCGACCGCCTTCACGGGAGCAGGTCTCATGCGTTGGTTTGGACAAGATGCCCATGCCGAAGTTCAGGGCCAATTCGAGGTCACCCACACCGACGAGGAGTGGCGCAAGCTGCTGACCCCCGAGCAGTACTACGTGCTGCGCGAGCACGGCACCGAGCGCGCCGGCAGCAGCCCCTTGGAGCACGAGACGCGCGTTGGCACCTTCATCTGCGCCGGCTGCGACCTGCCGCTCTACGCCTCGGACACCAAGTTCGACAGCGGCACCGGCTGGCCGAGCTTCTGGCAGCCGCTCGACAACGCGATCGGGACCTCGGAGGACAAGAGCTGGTTCGCCACCCGGACCGAGGTCCACTGCCGGCGCTGCGGCGGCCATCTCGGCCATGTGTTCGAGGACGGCCCGCCGCCCACGGGCCTGCGCTACTGCATGAACGGGGTGGCGATGAAGTTCGAGCCGGCCGGGACCAAGACGCCGGGGAACGCGTGATGCACCGGCGCCTGATTCCGACGCTGGCGGCGGCCGCCACGATCGCGCTCGCCTCGATCGCCATGGCCCAGGACAAGGCCGTGGCGCCGGGCACCGATCAGCCGGCGGTCGCGACCTTCGCGGGCGGCTGCTTCTGGTGCATGCAGCCACCGTTCGACAAGACGCCGGGCGTGATCAGCACGACCGCGGGCTACACCGGCGGCACCAAGATCAACCCGACCTACGAGGAAGTCTCGGACGGCGGCACCGGTCATGCCGAGTTGGTCCAGATCACCTACGATCCCAGCAAGGTGACCTACCAGCAGCTGCTCGACATCTACTGGCACAACGTCGATCCGCTCGATACCGGTGGCCAGTTCTGCGATCGCGGCAACCAGTACCGGACCGCGATCTTCTATCATGGCGAGGAGCAGCAGAAGCTGGCCGAAGCCTCGAAGCAGGCGTTGATCGACAGCAAGCGCTTCGATCAGCCGATCGCGACCGAGATCGTGGCGGCCGGCCCGTTCTACCCGGCGGAGGACTACCACCAGGAATACTATAAGAAGAACCCCGTCCGGTACAAATTCTACCGATGGAACTGCGGCCGCGACCAGCGCCTGACCCAGCTCTGGGGCGCGCCGCCAACTCACTGAGCAGCGACGGCGGTGGGCGGCTTCACCAGATCGAGCGCGGTCTGGGCGATCGCGGGGGTCGCCTCGCCGCCGCCCGCGACCGTGACGGTCGGGAAGGCGAACCTGATGCCGTTGGCGTCGAACGCCTTCTTGATCATGCCGTACGCCCGCCGCCGGATCACGAACTGCTCGCCCGGTTTGGTCATCATCTTCATCCGGATCTGGATCGCGAAGTCGCCGAACTGCTCGACGCCCTGCATCTTCAGCGTCTCGATGATGTGCGGCTTGAACTCCTCGTTCTCCGCCAGCTCCTTGCCGATCTGCTTGATGATCCGCTTGGCCAGCTCGAGGTCGGTGTCATAGGTGACCCCGATGCTCAATTTGTCGATCACCCAGTCGCGGCTCATGTTCTCGATCGCGCCGAGCGTGCCGAACGGCACGGTGTAGAGATAGCCGCGATGGTGGCGGAGCTTGATCGAGCGTAGCGAGAACGATTCGACCGTGCCTTTGTAGCTGCCGCTGATGATGTATTCGCCGACCCGGAAGGCGTCGTCGAGCAGGTAGAACATGCCCGAGATGACGTCCTTGACGAGCGTCTGGGCGCCGAAGCCGATCGCGACGCCGACCACGCCGGCGCCGGCGATCAGCGGCCCGACCTCGACGCCGAGCGCCGAGAGCGCCATCAGCCCGGCCATGACGACCAGGACCACCCACAGCAGGTTCTTGAAGATCGGCAACAGCGTGCGCAGCCGCGCCCTGCGACGCGCCTCGTCGCCCTCTGTCGGACCCGCGGTGCTGGCCTCGGCGAGCCGATGGTCGATCCAGGCGCGGGCGAGATGCCAGGCGAAATCGGCGAGCAACAGGATGACCACGGCATTGATCACGCCCCGCAGAAACCGGTTCGCCATGGTGTCCTGCATGGTCATGGCGGCGACATCGAGGCCGAGCAGCCAGGCGATCAGATAGGCGCCGCCGATCAGCAGCACCGCGCTGAGCCCGCGCTCGATCGTGACGGCGGTCAGCGATGGAACGGAGGCGTCGGCGGCAGCGCTGCCCGCCGGGCGCCGCACGTGGTTGACCGCGAGATTGGCGCCCCGGATCGCGATCGGCAGCAGCAGGAGGACCACGCCCACGTAAAACGGCGTCGGCGAGCCGGTGAACAGCAGCAGCCAGACGACCACCAGATAGAGCGAGAGCAGCCAGGCGCCGAGCCGATGCTGCCGGCTGGCGGGAACCCCGGTCTCCCGCGCCGGATGGCGCCAGACCACGTAGAGCGCCAGTCCGACCAGGAGGACGCCGCAGGCGAGCCCGACCAGGTAGCCGGCAGGCCGGCTGATCCCGAGGACGGCGAGCCCGCTGAGGGTGAACTTGACGAAGAAGAACCAGCCGACCAGGATCGCCGACCAGACGAACCAGAAGCGCGCGGTCGCGGTCGCCATCGGCACCAGACGGAAGCGCTCGGCGCCGGGCGCCAGCAGGAACCGCCCGAGCACGAGCACCAGCCGGACGATCAGGAACACCAGGAGATAGCCGAGCACGATCTGCTTGAGCAGCGGCGGCCAGTCGAACAGCAGGAAGGCGCCGATGCTGCCGACCGCAAAGGCGAGCAGCACGAGCAGGCCATAGGTCCCGCGCACTCCGATCGCGCGCAGGCGATCCTTCGCCGTCTCGAGCGAGCTCGCGATCAGGCGCTGGCGGACGCCGGCCGACGCCCACCACAACAGCCATTCGAGGCCGAAGCCGAGCGCCGCGAACATGGCGATCAGGACGATCGGTCGCTGGCCGCCCCACGCCGCCCGTTCGGCGGCGAAGGTGGCCCAGGCCCGGCCGAGCTCGTCGGGCAGGGTCGGCACCGCCGCCGCGAGCTCGCGCAGGAAGGCGCGCATGGCATCGAGCTGGCTGACCATCATCGCCTGCGCCCCCGCCGGCTGGCCGGGCGCACCCGCGGCGGCCGGCTGCGGCTGGTCGGCCTGGGCCTTGAGCCAGGACTGGATCGCCGGATCCTGCAACAGCCCGGCCAGCGTGCGCAGCTGCTCGGGAGTCGGTTCCGCGGTTTGCGCGAGAGCGGGGGTCACGAGTAGCAGCCCGGCGAGCGTGGCGAGCAAAGTCAGCAGTCGGCGCATGGCGGTCCCCTTCAACGCGTAGCTAGGTAGCACGACCAGCGCGCCAGGTCTGCGGTTACCGTTCGAGGGGCCACCTCACGCGCCGGGCACCCCGGCCCGGCCGGTTCCGAGCGAACAGTTCTCCCAGATCGCGACCAGGACCAGCACCAGGGTCGCGGCCGCCGCGCATAGGCCCGGCGCCGCACCGACCATTGGCAGCGGGACCAGCAGGACCAGGAGCAGGAGGGCTACCAGATGCGAGAGCGGCACCCGGTCCGCGGTCGCCCGCTTGAACAGAAGGTTGCCGGCGAGATAGAGCGCCGGGCCGCCCAGCACCGTGAGCGTGGTCGCGGGCCCGGTATGGCCGCCGGGGTGCGCCAGCACCAGCTCGTCGGCCACGGCGCTGACGATGATGCCGGCGACCATCAGGAGGTGGATGTAGGTGTAGGCGAGGCGCGCAAGCCGTCCGGGGTCGGCCGAGCTCGCGATCAGGCGCGAGCCGCGCTCGGCGCCGATGTTGAAGTAGATCCACCACATGGCGACGCTGCCGATGAAGGCGGTAAGGAAAGCCAGGGCGGTCGCGGCGGTCCAGGCCAGCGTGCTGAAGGTCGCGCCGGTGACCAGGATCGACTCGCCAAGCGCGATGATGATGAACAGGCCGCAGCGCTCGGCGATGTGGCCGCCCTCGATGTCCCAGTCGGCGGTCGTCGAGCGGCCGAGGCGAGGGAGCCAGAAGCCGACCGAGGGCGAGAGATATTCGACGAACAGCGCTGCGGCCCAGAGGCCGAGGCGAGCGTCGTGGCCGGCGAGCCCGCCGGCGATCCAGAGCACACCCGCGAAGGCCAGCCAGGCGGTGATGCGCTGGAAGTTGCGCCGGTTGCCGGGGTGGTGGCGGCCGAGCGCCCAGAGCACGAACAGGCTGCGCCCGACCTGCATGAACACGTAGGCGGCGGCAAACGCGAGCCCCTGCGATTCGAAGGCCTGCGGCAGCGAGGTCGAGAGCACCAGCCCCGCGAGCATCAGGACGAACAGCATGAGCCGGACCGGCGACTGGTCCGGGTCGAGCCAGTTGGTGACCCAGGAGGTGAAGATCCAGACCCACCAGACGGCCATCAGCAGCAGCGTCGTCTGGAGCGCGCCGAGCAGGGACAGGTGCGCCAGCAGGAGATGCGAGAGCTGGGTCACGGCGAACACGAAGACCAGGTCGAAGAACAGCTCGACGAACGTCACCCGGCTGTCTTCGTGGCCGCGCCTCGGGCGCAGCACAGTGCGCCGCGCCACCGCATCCGGCATCGCGTCCCCCTTCGTGGTCAGGCGTCCTCCGGAATAGCCGAGGGCAAGCGGGTGCGCACCTGCTCGCTCAAGCCGGGCTCGAAGATCCCGGCGCGCCGGCCCTATCCGGGAGGGCTGGGACTCAGCGCTCGCCGCCTAAGCGGCGGCGGCGTCGGAGCGGCGTGAGAACCTCGAACGCCATCTGCATCGGCCTGGCGCCTGGGAGTTTGGAAACGCCCAGGATCTTCGACCCTCCGATGACACGGCTTTCCGGGTCGAAATCGAAGCATCAGGCCTGGGACGACCTCCTCGGTCCGTGCGCGACTCCGGGTGCCTCGGGGCCGCGCTCGGTGACATAGAGATAGGCGGCATCGGCGGCCGGATCGTAGGTCATGCGCATCGACTGCGCCTCCGCGTCTGTCTCGCGTCGAAATGGCAGGAGAGGACATAGCGCCCTTCAGGCCGATCAAGGTATGCTACGCGCAACACCTTACCTCCAGCTTCTTTGATTTGCCCGAATGCCCGCGTGATCTCAGCAGCACGTGGATCGATCTCGGTCCAATCGGGCGTCAATGCGACCCGCTCGACCCAAGCAAGAGCTATCGTGCGCTCGGTAGCCCGAATCCAAGACGTGCTTAGTCAGAACGAGCGGCCTCGCATGCGGGGTCATGATATCGGCTTTCGGCCTCTCGTCCAACGCGATTGGCTCAGTCACCCTCGCCGCCCTTGGGGCCCCAGAAGACCACCCAGGTCGCGAAGTCGGCGGAAAAGTCCTCGAAGCGGTGGACCCAGCCCGCGGGCGCGAAGATCGCGTCGCCCGGGCCGAACGAGCGGCGTTCGAGGGCACTCTCGTCGCGGCCCAGCGCGAAGGTGCCGCGGCCGGCGGCGACGATGTAGATCTCGTCCTGCTCGTGCGGGGTCTGCGGGTCGCGACCCTTGGGGGCGTAGTAGCGAAGGGTCATGGTGCCGTGACGCATCAGCAGCGCCGAGCGGGCGCCTTCGGGGATCGGCGCTGCCTTCGCCGCCGCCAGGCTCGCCAGCCAGTCCATCGGATTGCCCTCCCGCATTGCCGTTCAGAGCTTGGCCGCGTACTCCTGGTTGCGCGCCTTGAGCTTGGGGTCGGTGCCGAAGAAGGAGTGGCGCGTCATGTCGGGCGAATAGCGGCTGGCGGGCGGCTGGCGCCCGAGCGCCTCGGCCATGGCCCGGATGTGATGCGGGCCGGCGCCGCAGCAGACGCCGAGGTAGCGCACGTTCATGGCGTAGGCGGACTTGGCGAACTCGGCGATCTCGTAGCGGTTGCAGGTGAAGGGATCGAGCGCCACCGGGAACGGCCGGTCGTCGGGCAGGCAGTGGCAGGCGGGATCGCGCAGCGACTGGAAGGTCGGTTGCGCAGGCGTGGTCCGGTAGGGCACGGGCAGGGCGGCGACCTGGCAGGACACGGCGGCGCGGATCCGCTGCAGCGCCGGCAGCATGGTCACGGGCCCGCGCGAGCAGTTCAGGCCGACGACGTCGGCGCCGGCGTCCTCGAGCCGCTTGCAGGCGTCCGCCATCGGCATGCCCTCGCGCATGATGCCGTCCTGGTGCATGGCGAGCGTGATCACCGCGGGCAGGCCCGTCGCCTTGATCGCCTCCAGCGCCATCAGGGTCTCGCCGAGCCAGCTGTAGGTCTCGCCGATGATGAAGTCGACGCCCGCCTCGACCGCCCAGAGGACCTGCTCCTCGAAGGCCTGGCGCACGAAGCGGAGCGATTCGGGATCGTCCGGATCATAGACGTTGGTGTTGGAGAGGTCGCCCGCGAGCAAAGCGCCGCTCTCGTCCGCGACCTCTTTGGCGATCTGGAGGGCCTGGCGGTTGAGCGGCTCGAGGATCTCCTCCTTGCCGATCACCTTCAGCTTCTCGCGGTGGCCGTAGTAGGTGAACGCCTCGACCACGTCCGAGCCCGCGCGCACGAACTCGCGATGCAGCTGGCGGACGGCGTCGGGCGCATCGAGCACGACCTCGGGCACATAAGGCCCCGCCTGGAGCCAGCCGCGCCGCTCGAGCTCGAACAGATAGCCCTCGGCGCAGATCACCGGGCCCGCGGCCAGCCGCTCGAGCAGCCCCGGGCCGCGCGCCGCACCCCCACCGTTCGCCATGACCCTCGCTCCCCCGCCTTCGCTCCAACACCGGCGAGAGTGCTCGGCAGCACGGCGCGGGTCAACGCTGGGATGCGACGCGCGCTTGCCGGAATAGGCCACCGAGGATACGTTTCCCGCGCAGGAAGAGGTCGCGCGCTCGAGCCTCGCCGTGCGCACCCGTCGACCCCGATCCTGAACCCGCTCCGATCCTGAAGAAGGCGGCCCGATGAACCTGTCACCGACGCTGCACGATCGACTGGAGAGCCAGCCTGTGCCCCTGGTCGAGGCGAGCGCGGCCACGCTGGCCGGCCTCGGCCAGCTGGTGAGCGACCCGGAGCGCCACCCGGTCGAGATCGTGACCTGGCCGGCGCAGGGCTGGCGGCCGGTCGATCCCGGCACCGGCAACGAGGCCGGCACGACCGAGGGCATTTTCCGCTTCTGGTGGGACGGCGAGGTCTATCGCGGCGCCAACGAGGCGGTCGCCGACGCCTATCTGCTCGGCTGGTCCGTGCCACCACTCACGGCGCGCCCCGGCCTCCAGGACATCGCCCACGACCAGGTGCTGCTCTGGCACGCCAACTACCACCCCGACGGCGGCCAGCTGTTCTTCCCACTCGAGCGCCGCCCGTTCGTCGTGCCGCTGGCGCCCCCCGGCGATGACCTCCGCCCGGATCACTTCCGGGCCTTCTGGTTCGACGGCACCAAGGGCCTCTACATCCACCCCGGCGTCTGGCACGAGGCGGTCTTCCTCGCCGACGACGAGGGCCGCTTCTTCGACAAGCAGGGCAAAGTCCACGCCCGCATCAGCTGCGATTTCACCAAGGAGTTCAACAGCCTGCTCCAGGTCCCGCTCCGCCGGGCGTAGAGCCGCGGGGCATTCCGATCGAGGACCTGGCAGCGGGCCAGGTTCAGGTCCGTTGCATGAGCAATCGAGGAGTCCGATATTGACGCGCTGATGGCAAATATGTCATCGTTCGCAGATGGGCAGACATACCCGGGCCATTTCATGGGTGAAGGGCGCCCGGAAGGCTTTCGAAACGTTTCCGCAAGGCGCGCGAACCGATCTCGAGACCGCGCTCACCATCGCCGCCGAGGGGCGCATGGCGGACATCGCCAAGCCCATGAAAGGCCTCGGAGCCGGAGTTTTTGAGGTCGCTCTGCGCTACCGGACCGACGCCTACCGCGTGGTGTACGGGTCCGAATCGATGCGGATATCTGGGTGATCCACGCCTTCCAGAAGAAATCGTCGACCGGAGTCAAAGCGCCGAAGCAGGAGATCGATTTGATCCGGCAACGGCTCAGACGCCTGCGGGAGCAATTGCGATGACCAAAGCGGAAGATGATTTCGAGATGGTACGCGGCAGCGGCAACGTCTTCCGCGATTTCGGCGAGCCCGATGCCGACGTCAAGCAGGCGAAGGCGATGCTGGCCGCCCGGATTATTGGCATTCTGGACGACCGTAAGCTGTCGACCCGCCAGGCCGGAGAACTGGTCGGCATCGACCAGAGCGAGTTCGCGCGCATCCGCAACGCTAATCTCGACAGGTTCACCATCGACCGGCTGATGCGCATCGTGAACCGGCTGGACCCACAGGTGCGGATGGTGGTCAGCGAAGCATCACCTCAAGCGACAGCCAGGTGCGTGTGATGCAGAATAACCGGAGAGCGCAGGCCGGTTTGTTGACCGTACAGAGGGTAAAGAATCCGGCCCCCGTTTCCTCAGAACCAAGCATGGAGCCGACAATCGCCATTGACGGACTGACGACGATCCTCTGCAGCGCCGGACCACGGGCGACGATGGACCGGCTGGTGGCGGAGGTTCAGGCGCGCGGCATGACCGCGTTCGCGCGGATCGATCATGCCGCCGGGGCCGCGGCCGCGGGGCTTGTGCTCAGGCCGACCGAGGTCCTGATCTTCGGCCATGCCAAGGCGGGAACGCCGCTGATGCAGGCGGCCCAGACGATCGGGATCGATCTGCCGCTCCGAATCCTGGTCTGGCAGGACGAGCGCCAGAAGACCTGGCTCTCCTACAACGAGCCGCGCTGGCTCGCGCACCGCCACGGCGTCGGCGTCGAGGTTCAACCGGTGCTCGATGCGATGACGAGGGCGCTCGAGGCGGTCGCGAGCGTAGCTGCCGGCGGGTCATCGCGCGGCCTGTAGGGCGGACCAGATCTTTTCAGGGGTGGCGGGCATGTCGATGTGGGTGACGCCGCGCTCGGCAAGCGCGTCGACGACCGCGTTCATGACCGCGGGCAGGGCGCCCGTGACGCCCGCCTCGCCGCAGCCTTTGACGCCGAGCGGGTTGCTGGTCGCGGGGACCGGGTGGAAGCCCACGTCGATCGCAGGGACGCGGTCGGCGCGGGGCAGCGCGTAGTCCATGAAGGAGCCGGTCAACAGCTGGCCCGCGGGGTCGTAGACCGCCTGCTCCATCAGCGCCTGGCCGATGCCCTGGGCGACGCCGCCATGGACCTGGCCCTCGGCCAGCATCGGGTTGACCAGCGTGCCGAAGTCGTCGAGGGCGGTATAGCGCATGAGCTCGATGATCCCGGTCTCGGGGTCGATCTCGACCTCGGCGATGTGGCAGCCGTTGGGAAAAGCCGACGGCGGGCCTTCCGCGATGAGCGCGGTATCGAGGCTCTCGGGCAGGTCCGCCGGCAGGTCGGTCGCCGAGCGCGCCCGGGCCGCGAGCTCGAGCAGCGGGATCGAGCGATCGGTGCCGGCGATCCGGAACTCGCCCGCCTCGAACGTGATGTCGGCCGCGGCGGCTTCGAGAAAATGGCCGGCGAGCTCGCGGCCCTTCTCGATCACCGCGGCCGACGCCTCGACGATCGCCTTGCCGCTCGACATGATCGAGCGCGAGCCGCCGGTGCCGCCGCCGGCCAGCAGCTGGTCGCTGTCGCCCTGGAGCAGATCGATCCGCTCGAACGGCAGGCCGAGCCGGTCCGCCAGCACCTGGGCGAAGGCCGAGGCGTGGCCCTGGCCGTAGTCGAGGGTGCCGGTGATCAGGGTCACGCGGCCATCCTCCTCGAAGCGGATGCCGCCCATCTCGGGGTTGGAGGGCGCCGTGACCTCGAGATAGCAGGCGAGGCCGCGCCCGCGTAGCCGGCCGCGCGCCCTGGATTGCTGGCGACGTTCGGAAAAGCCCGCCCAGTCGGCCTTGGCGAGGCCATCCTCGAGCACGGCGGCGAAGTCGCCGCTGTCGTACTGCAGCCCCGAGGCGGCGGTCCAGGGGATGGCGGCGGCCGGGATCAGGTTCCGGCGCCGCAGCGCCGCCGGGTCGCGCCCGGTCTCGCGGGCCGCGGCATCGACCAGCCGCTCCATGACGTAGTTCGCCTCCGGGCGCCCGGCGCCCCGGTAGGGGCCGATCGGCACGGTGTTGGTGAAGGCGCACCGGGTCGGATCGCGATCACCTTCGTCCGGTAGAGGCTCGGCAGGTTCTTTTGCATGTTGACGCAGGGCATCGCCGGGCCGAAGGCGGTGAGATAGGCGCCCATGTCGGCGAGGGTGCGCACCCGGACGGCCAGGAAATCACCCTCGGCATCCAGCGCCAGCTCGGCTTCGACCACGGTCGCGCGGCCCTGCTGATCCGAGAGAAAACTGCCGCTGCGCACATCACACCACTTGACCGGACGGCCGAGCGCCCGGGCCGCGTGCAGGATCCCGACGTACTCCGGATAGGCCGCCGACTTCATGCCGAACGAGCCGCCGACGTTGAAGGTCTGCACCCGGAGCCGCTGCGGCTCGATCTTCAAGAGATCCTCGGCGAGCGCCCGGCGCAGGCCGAACACCCCCTGGCAACCAGCGTAAAGCGTGAAGCGTTGAGTCTCGGCATCGTAATCGGCGACCGCGGCGCGCGGCTCCATGGGCGCGACCACGACCCGGTTGTTGACCAGCCTGAGCCGGGTGACGTGCGCCGCCTCGGCAAAGGCCCGCTCCGCGGCCGCGGCATCGCCGAAGCGCCAGTCGAGGCAGAGGTTGGCATGGTCGCCGTGCAGTTTCGGGGCGTCGGCCGCGAGCGCCTGCAGGACGTCCGCGACCGCCGGCAGCGGCTCGATGTCGAGCGCGATCAGCTCGGCCGCGTCCTGGGCAGCGTGCGCGCTCTCGGCGACCACCAGCGCCAGCGGCTCGCCGACGTAGCGGACCCGGTCGGTCGCGAACACCGACCGCGGCGGCGCGAACAGCGGGCTGCCGTCCTGGTTCTTGAGCGGCAGCTTGCAGAGGATGGGACCGTAGTCTTTGAGGTCGGCGGCGGTGTACACCCCGAGCACGCCAGGTGCGCGACCGGCGGCAGCGGTATCGATCGCGCGCAGCACGCCATGGGCGTAGGGCGAGCGGAGCACCACGGCGAACGCCTGCCCCGGCAGGTCGATGTCGTCGGTGTAGCGGCCATGGCCCGCGACCAGATACGGGTCTTCCTTGCGCGCGACCGGCTGGCCGACGCCGAACTTCATGGGGGGCACGGGGTCGTGGTCCATGCGCGCGCTTCCTCGATGCGATCACCGCCGAACCCGCAAGGCTAGTGCGTTCGTCGTCCAGGGCAACCCGGTCGGCCCCAGATCCCGGGACCGCGATGCGCAAAGCCGATTGCTGGCGGGCGCGATCCTATGCCAGAAAGCACCCGATCTGCCGAGGGACCGTCTTCGCGGCCGCGCGCGTGGCCCTTGAACGGCGCCGGTGCGTCCGCCGGCCGGAGTCCGTGCAGCCGGGAGCGAGGGGTGAGCCCGAACGAGCCTGTCGACCTGCTGATCGTCGGCGGCGGCATCAACGGCACCGGGATCGCCCGCGATGCCGCCGGGCGCGGGCTCAAGGTCATCCTCTGCGAGCAGGACGATTTCGCCCGCCACACCTCCTCGGCGAGCAGCAAGCTGATCCATGGGGGCTTGCGCTATCTCGAGCACTACGAGTTCCGGCTGGTGCGCGAGGCCCTGATCGAGCGCGAGGTGCTGCTGCGCGCCGCCCCGCACATCATCTGGCCGCTGCGCTTCATCCTGCCCTACGATCGCCAGCAGCGCCCGGCCTGGCTGATCCGGCTTGGCCTGTTGCTCTACGATCACCTGGGCGGGCGGCAGCTGCTGCCGGGCTCGCAGGCGGTCGATCTCAGGACCGATCCGGTCGGCCGGCCGCTCAAGCCGGAGCTGAGGAAGGGCTTCGCCTACGCCGACTGCTTCGTCGACGATGCCAGGCTCGTGGTGCTGAACGCGCTCGACGCCAGCGAGCGCGGCGCCGAGATCCTGCCCCGGACCCGGTGCACGGCGGCGCGGCGCGCGAACGGCCTCTGGTATGCATCCCTCGATGCGGGCGGGGCCGGGCCGCAGCGGCAGGTCCGGGCCCGCGCCCTGGTCAATGCGACCGGCCCCTGGGTGTCGCGCTTCCTCGCCGAGCAGCTGCAGATGGCGGCGCCGAGCGACCTTCGCCTGGTCAAGGGCGGCCACATCATCGTGCCCAGGCTCTACGACCACCCCTGCCCCTACATCCTGCAGAACACCGATCGCCGGGTGGTGTTCGTGATCCCCTACGAGCAGAAGTTCTCGCTGATCGGCACCACCGACGTCGACTACCCGGACGAGCCGAGCCTGGTCGACATCGGCGATGACGAGATCGAGTATCTGTGCCAGGCGGTCAGCCGCTACTTCCAGCGGCCGCTGACCCCGGACCAGGTCGCATGGACCTATGCGGGCGTGCGGCCGCTCTACGACGATGCCAACAGCGACGTCTCGGCGATCACCCGCGACTACGTGCTCGACCTCGACGAGCCCGAGGACGACGCGCCGCTGCTCTCGGTGTTCGGCGGCAAGATCACGACCTACCGCAAGCTTGCGGAAGCCGCGCTCGAGCAGCTGCGGCCGGCCTTGCGGTTCGAGGGGAGCCCCTGGACGGCGTCCGCGCCGTTGCCGGGCGGCGATCTGCCGGAGGCCGACTTCGAAGCCTTCCTGGTCGCGCTCCAGCTCAAGCGCCCCTGGCTGCCGCCGGAGCTGGTGCGCCGCTACGCCCGCGCCTACGGCACCCGGGTCGCGTCTTTCCTGGACGGCGCCCAGGGCCTCGCCGATCTGGGCGAGCCGCTGGGCGACGGCCTGTACGAGGCCGAGGTCGACTACCTGGTCCGCGCGGAGTGGGCGCGCACCGCCGAGGACATCCTGTTCCGCCGCTCCAAGCTCGGCCTGCACGTCGGCGACGCGACCGCCGCCCGCCTGCGCGCCTGGCTCGGCCGCAACACCGACGGCGCCGGCGATGGCGGCTGAGCCGGTGGCGGCACCGCCCCGAGCAGACTTGCCGAACCGGGTCAGGACGGGTTAGTCCAGGCTGGCGGCGCCCGTAGCTCAGCAGGATAGAGCATCGGATTCCTAATCCGGGGGTCGGGGGTTCGAATCCCCTCCGGGCGCGCCACCGCTTCGAGGTGCTGCTCCGCAGCCGGTCCTCGGCCCACTGGATCACGCTCGCGGTATGGTAGAGCACGCGCTGGCCGTTCTTGAGGGAACGCGGCCCGACGCCGCGCCGGGGGTTATGGGGACACAATACGCGATTAGCCGCGCAACGAGGTCCGCGGGGGTTATGGAATGCATATTGTGTCCCCTTAACTCCCCTTAAGAGCGCGGACGCGCTCGACGAACTTGCGCGGAAGGGCATTCGGTTGCCGTGAGCGACGCCGCGGTGCCATACTGTGAGGGGACCCGCTTACTTGAGGCCTGATCCAGCGAATCAGGTGCCGCTACTACGAGCAAGATGCAGAGTCAAAGATCGCAGTGCTATCAGTCAAGCGGCTTGTGCCGTGCGCTGCATACTTGCTCTTATGTGGCCTTGCTGCCGTTTCACTCATTGTCACTGGTGATTTTATTTGAAAGGCTATGACGACGAATGAAAGCTGGCTTGTGACGGCCGCTTCACTCGCGGTCCGACATCGTTTGTTCTCGGCGTGGTTCATCTCAGCTAAATGTTGAAATTCAAGAAGATCAGTTGCGAGCCGGAGGTGGTCAATTTTTATTGACGCCGGATCAGATCGATATCAATTGGTACAACTCAGAATGAAAAAGTTGGCAAAAGCTCGGCTTTTCATATATGCGACCATTGGCGAACAAGCGAATGCACAATCACAAAGGCATCACTATGAACTTTGGTGGAGAAGGTAACCCGGTTTCAGGTCTGCATCCGAACGAAATGCTCTCAAAATCAATAAATGTACAGCACGAATCTTGCGAGAGTACATAGATAAGATGTTTCGATGGCCGACTTACAATTTGACGATTCTCGCGGAAAGCGATATAGACGAAAATTCATTATTGATCCACGACAGTATGCGTGGCACGCTTTCCTACGATCAAGAACGAGTACGAACTCACTACGAGCTACAGACAAATTCCTAGCAAGCTTAACGATATCAGAGGGGCAATCGGGCAGCTCGAACAGGCGATGCGTCGAGCCGAACCGATCGAGACGAAAAGACGATAGTGCCTCGTTGACATGAGCAGTCAAGAGAAGTCCGGTACCGGGTCCGGAGGCGCGACCATGATAACGGCGGGCAGCCCGTATCGACCGACCTTCTCCGTGCCATGCATTGAGGGACGGGCCGGCTGTCACCGGCAGAGCGGTCTGATGCCCGCCCCGCGGGACCGGTCGCTCGGCTCACAGCCCGCGCGCGACGCGGCGTTCGAGGCGGGTGAGGAGGTGGTCGAGTTCGGCGTGGTCGGTGGCGTCGAGGCGGGCGCCGGGGGGGCGGAGGGCTGGGCTCGCGATGATGCCGCGGCGGTGCAGGATCTGCTTGCGGATCGCGAGGCCGATGCCGGGCTGCTGCTCGTAGCGGATGAGTGGGAGATAGGCGTCGTAGAGGTCGAAGGCGTCGTCGGCGCGCCCGGCCGTGAAGCGCTCGTAGACCTCGACCAGGAGCTCGGGGTAGGCAAAGCCGGTCATGGCGCCATCGGCGCCGCGCGCGAGCTCGAGCGGGTAGTAAAGCGCGCCGTTGCCGACCAGGATCGCGATCCGGCGGCGGCCGTCGCGCAAGGCGTTGGCGCGGATCCGGGTGAGCTTGCCGAGGCCCGGGCAGTCCTCGTGCTTGAGGACCTTGAGCTGCGGCAGGTCGTCGATCAGGCGGTTGAGGACGGCGACCGAGAGCTGGACGCCGGTCGCCTGCGGGTAGTCCTGGAGGACCAGCGGCACCTCCGCGCCGATCGCCTCGGCGAGCTGGTGGACGTAGCCCTCGAGCTGCTCGTCGGTGGCCAGGCCCGCGGGCGGCGCCACCATGACCGCGGCCGCGCCCAGCGACATGGCATCGCCGGTCAGCGCGGCGAGCGTCGCGAGCCCGGGGCTGCTGACGCCGACCACGACCGGCACCTCGCCCGCGACCTGGCGGAGCGTCGAGCGGATCACGAGGCGCGCCTCGTCGTAGGTGAGCTTGGGCGCCTCGCCCATCATGCCGAGGATGGTGATGCCGTGGACGCCCGCGTCGATGTAGAAGCCGATCAGCCGCTCCAGGCTCTTCGGATCGAGGGCGCCATTGTCGGCAAACGGCGTCGCGGCGATCGCGAACACGCCCTTGGTGCCTTCGTCGAGCAGATGTCCAGGCATGGCCGCCCCACCCCGCCGAGGCTCTCCGATCTTTTGCATCCGAGCACCGGTCGGCCTCAACCGCAAGCTCGATGGTCGGCCGCGGACCGGCTCCCGGCGATCAGAACTGTAAATAGATTTATCTCAGCATGATAATCAATGTATAGGATCATCATGGTTGCGGGCCGGTCGGTCCCAGCAACTTTACAGTTGACGGCCGCGCCGATCCTCTGCAATCGGTGGCTCAAGCAAGGCCAACCAAGGCCACTGCGATGTCGTCTTCGGCATCAACCGAGCGTCGTCTGACCAACACCCCGCCCGCGACCCCGTCGTCGCCGGCATCATGCTCGTGGCCGGAGCCCGCCCATGCCTCAGGACCGTCGTTCCACGCCTGTGCTGCAGGAGCTGTTCGCGGACCGCCAGGTGTACGTCCGCAGCGGCCTGACCAGCCGCTACGTGGCGCTCTCGCGCTCGCTGCAGATCTCGGTCGCGGTCGCCCTCGGGGTCGTCGTGCTGTGGCTGGCGCTCGCTTCCTACGCGGCGGTCGCCAAGCACATCGAGACCGTCGAGCAGGGCCGCGAGCTCGCCCGCCTGGAGAGCGTCGCCAAGACGCTGCGGACCACGGTCGAGGAATCCCGGACCGTCGAGGAAGCCGCCCCGAAGGCCGCGGCGGTGCCCGATCTGGTGGCCGAGCTCGCGGATGCCAAGGCCGCCCGCGAACGGGCGCTGACGCTGGCCGACGCGCGCGCCGGCGAGGCCGAGGAGCTCCGCCACGAGCTGGCGCTCGCCCACGACCAGATCCGGGAGCTGACCACCGAGGCGACCCAGGCCCAGGCGGTTCGCGGCGCCGCGTTCCAGGTCGCCGGGGTCCCGGCGGCCCCGGCCGGACCCGACCCCAAGCTCGCCCTGCCCGGCCCGCAGCTCCCCGACCCGGGCTGCCCGGCACGCTGATATCCGCGCCCGGATACTCTCCCCGCAACGGATAGGAAGCCGCGGCCGGCCGATCGGCCCCTCCCCGGTCAATGGGGGAGCGGTCCGGGTCGGGTCGACCTCCCTGGTCGATGCCCGGCCCCCGGATCGGGCGCGGGTGCGGGCGCCGAACCGAGCCGGTCAGATCCCGCCCGGCCTGGTGCGACCTGCCGCGCGCGCCGCCGGGGCTAACCCGCGGCGCTCGCGACCGGGGCGCCGTGGGCAAAGCCGGTCGCCAGCTGGCGGATGCGCGTGATCATCGCGTGCAGGCCGTTGGCCCGGGTCGGGCTCAGATGCGCGCCGAGCCCGATCTGCTCGAACACCGCGGGCGGGTTGGCCAGGATCTCCGCCGGCGTCCGGTTCGCGTACAGCCGCAGCAGGAGCGCGATCAGCCCCTTGACGATGAAGGCGTCGGAATCGGCGCGCAGGCGCACCCGCCCGCTCGCCGGATCGAACTCGGCGACCATCCAGACCTGCGACTGGCAGCCCCTGACCTTGTTCGCCTCGGCGTAGTCCGCGGCCGGCAGCGGCTGAAGCCTTCGGCCGAGGTCGAGCACGTACTCGATCCGCTCCCGCCAGTCGTCGAACAGCTCGAAGTCGTCCGCGATCAGCGCCTGCTCGTCGGCGATGGTCGCCGCCTGCTCCATCATGCTCCCCGCAGCTTTGTGCTGACCGATGATATGGCCGCGTCCGGGCCGAGATCAACGACCCCGCCGCCGGCCGCCGGCGCCAGAGTCTGCCTTAGGGCCTGGACCAGGTGCCAAAAACAAGCCTGACACGCCTGAACCAGGCGGCAGACCAAGCCTGACGCGCCTGGACCAAGCGCCAATGCGAGCCTTGACGCGCCTGGACCAGGCGCCAGAGCAGGCCTGACGCGCTTGGCCAAGCCGCCAGAAGTCAGGCCTTGATGCGCCTGGCCACCGGCCCCTGCCGCGCTGGGCTCAAGCGGCGAGCGCGGCGCGGCTCTTGTTGGCCGCGACCTCGAGCATGGCGTGGCGCAGCTTCTCGAACGCGCGCGCCTCGATCTGGCGCACGCGCTCGCGCGACACGCCGTAGATCTGGCTCAGGTCCTCGAGCGTCTTGGGCTGGTCCTTGAGCCGGCGCTCGGCCAGGATGTGCCGCTCGCGCTCGTTCAGCACCTGCATGCTCTCGGCCAGCAGGCCGCGCCGCCAGGCGAGCTCGCTCGCCTCGGCGATCAGGCTCTCCTGGCCCTCGTCCTCGGAGACCAGCGTGTCCTGCCACTCCCGGTCGCCCTCGCTCGACACCGGTGCGGCCAGCGAATGGTCGGCCGTCGCGAGGCGCCGGTTCATCTGCACCACGTCGTCCTCGGCGACCCCCAGCTCCTTCGCGATCTTGACCACCGCTTCCGGCGGCAGGTCGCCATCGCCGACCTCGCCGAGCCGGCTCTTCAGGCGGCGCAAATTGAAGAACAGCTTCTTCTGCGCCGCCGTGGTGCCCATCTTGACCAGCGAGCGGTTGTGCAGGACGAACTCCTGGATCGCCGCCCGGATCCACCACATGGCATAGGTCGCGAACCGGAAGCCGCGCTCCGGGTCGAACTTGGCGAGCGCCTGCACGAGGCCGACGTTGCCCTCGGCGATCAGATCGGCGAACGGCAGGCCGTAGCCGCGGAAGCCGCGGGCGATCTTGACCACCAGGCGCAGATGGCTGCCGACCAGCTGGCGCGCCGCGTCCTCGTCCTTGTGATCGCGCCAGCGCTCGGCCAGCTCGCGCTCGGCGTCGACGTCGAGCAACGGGTGACGCGCCACCTCCTTGAGATAGCGTTCGAGGTCGGAGCCCAGTTGGGCGGTGAGAAGGTTCGAGCTCATGATGGCGGTGGTTCCAAAACCTCTGGCTGCATCGTCCCGTCGACCGCGCGCACCCGCCACCGAGCACCGCTTCCGGCGTCTCGGCAGGCGTCCAGGTCCACGCATTGGTTCGACTTTTCCGGGGACATAACGGATATGGGGTGGACGGGCAGGCTCGGCAACCCCCGCCGTCGCGTTTTTGCAGGTCTCTGCCGCCATAAGTAACGCCGGCCAACCTCGCCCGGGAACCGGCTCAAGTTTTGCTCTTTTTGCCGCTTTCACCTTCTCCCAGGGGCGCGCACGGGGAACGCGCCGCCCACGGTATGCCGGTCATCTTCAGGGGACTCCGATACGCCCTCTGATTCGCGGCAGCCGCGATCTTCGCCTTCATCAGCGCCTGCGTCCCCGCCGATTTTTCCGCATTTCCTCGGGCCGCGGCGCAAGCCGAAGCGGCCGATCCGCGGGGAATAGCAAGAGAGGCAAGGCGCCACCCTCTACTGCGCAGATCCAATTGTGGCACCTGCCACTCCCGGCATTCTACCACTGCCGAGTCCTGATCGATCAACAACATTACCATTTGCCCAGACTATTGTCACAAATCGTCGCATAAACCAAGTGATCCTATAATTTCAGATCAAGCGACTTCCGGCGCGCCGGGTGCCATGAGATCGAGGAACTGGCGCGGGGTGATGATCAGGATGCCCGATGCGTGCCGAGTCTACTGACCCGCTTCCTCGTGGCGGGCCGGACAGGGCGCTCGGGGGGTGGCGATCGCCCCTCGCGCGCGCGGGCTGACGGCGGTCAGCCCGCGTCGGGTCCCCAGGTGTCGGACAAGGTGTAGCCCAGGGGATAGGGGTCGCTCGGATCGAGGCCCAGCTGGCCCACGGCATAGATCCAGGCCCGCCCGGCAATCCGCGGCACGACCGCGGTCCGGCCGCCGACCGTGGCCGTGCGCACGATCTCGGCCTGGAAATGGCTGTCGATCACCGAGCGCATCTCGACCGACCGCCCGAGCGCGAGCTCGCCTTTGGCGTGCATCACCGCGAGCCGCGCAGCCGTCCCGGTGCCGCAGGGCGAGCGGTCCATGCGCCCGGGATGGATCACGGTGCCGTTGCGCAGCGGCTCGCCGCCGCCGCCGGCGCAGAACATGACGAAGCTGATCTCGCGCAGGTCCGGGATCTCGGGATGGCGCACCTGGATCTGCCGGCGCGCCGCGCGTTTGATCCGGCGCGCGAGCGCCACCATGTCGCGGACCTCGTCGGGCGCCACCTTGAAGCCGCAGGGCCCGGCGTCGACCAGGCAGAAATAGTCGCCGCCGTAGGCGACATCGACCCGCAGCGTCCCGACGCCCTCGACCTCGATCGGCTGGCCCAGGTGCTCGACGAAGCTCGGCACCAGCTCGAGCGTCACCCGCTCGCACTTGCCGTCCCGGCACGCGGCCTCGGCGATCACCAGCCCGGCCGGGGTGTCGAGGGTGACCCGGGTCACCGGCTCGACCATCGGCAGCATGCCGGTCTCGAGCAAGACCGTGGTCACGCACATCGCGTTCGAGCCCGACATCGCGTGACAGCCGTCGGCCTGCATGACGATGAAGCCGGCATCGGCGCCCTGGCGGCAGGGCGGCAGCAGGAGGTTGACCGACATCTGGGCGCTGCCGCGCGGCTCGAACAGGGCGAATTGGCGCAGCCGGTCATCGGTGCCGTTGAGGTGGCGCATCTTGTCGAGCATGGTCTTGCCCGGCAGATCAACGACGCCGCCGGTGATCACCCGGCCGACCTCGCCCTCGGCATGGGCACCCACGACCGTGATCATCTTCGACCAGCGCATGGCGCCTCTGGCCCTTCGCGAAGGGGATCACAGGAAGCCTATACCCCGAACCCTGGACCACGAAGGGGTATTTCGAGGCCGACGTTCTCGGCCACCGTTCCACCGAGCGCTGAAGCAACCGTTAAGGCGCCTCGCGGCCCCGCTCGAGCCGCCGCCCTCCGGGCCCGGGGAACCAAGCTGCGACCCAATCGTTGACCGGGGTGGGCGCGCTGAGCCCCGCCCGATCGAGGTGCGCGCGCCGGCGGATGCCAGCGCCGCCAATCGTGCCAGGCGGCAGAAGCGGAGGCATCTCTCAACCATCTGGTTCTAATATCGCGTATACATCAATCAATACGCGATCCGGAGCGCCGGCATTAGGGATTTGACGGCGCCGACTGGATTCGCTTAATTCTGCATTCAAGGTCAGCAAAAGGACCGGATCTGCCGTGTCTTAGGCACCGTGGGTGGAGGACATGGTCGCGATGCTGTTCGGGGACATGGCCAGACGGGTCGTGCAGTGGGGCCGACTGTCGATCATCGACGCCGATGGCCGGCGTCACGAGGCCGGGCGGGACGGCCCCGAGGTGAGCATCCGCCTGCACGACCGGGCGCTGCACCGGCGCCTCACCTTCAATCCGTTCCTGTCTCTGGGCGAAGCCTACATGGCCGGGACGCTCACGGTCGAGCAGGGCTCGCTCTATGAGTTCATGGACATCTGCGCCGCCAACAGCCTGCACGTCTTCCGCAGCCCGCTCGGCCGGGCGCTGACGTTCGGGCAGACGCTGCTGCGCCACCTGCATCAGTACAATCCCGTGCCGCGGGCGCAGGCCAACGTCGCCCACCACTACGACCTGTCGGATCGCCTGTACGATCTGTTCCTGGATCGCGACCGGCAATACAGCTGCGCCTATTTCACCCATCCGCACGCCGACCTCGAGCAGGCGCAGGCGGACAAGAAGCGCCATCTCGCGGCCAAGCTTCTGCTGCGGCCGGGCGTGCGCGTGCTCGACATCGGCTCCGGCTGGGGCGGGCTCGCGCTGTCGCTGGCCGAAGCCGGCGCGGCCGAGGTGGTCGGCATCACGCTCTCCGAGCACCAGCTCGCGGTCAGCCGCGAGCGCGCCCGGCGCTGCGGCCTCGCCGACCGGGTCCGGTTCGAGCTTTGCGACTATCGCAAGCAGACCGGCACCTTCGACCGGATCGTCTCGGTCGGCATGTTCGAGCACGTCGGCGTCGGGCATTACCCGGAGTTCTTCCGGGTGATAGGCGACCTTCTGGCCGAGGACGGGGTCGCGCTGCTGCATGCGATCGGCCGCATGGACGGGCCGGGCGCCACCAACCCCTGGATCCGCAAGTACATCTTCCCGGGCGGCTATTCGCCGGCCCTCTCGGAGGTCCTGCCGGTGGTCGAGCGCCAGGGCCTCTGGGTCACCGACATCGAGATCCTGCGCCTGCACTATGCCGAGACCCTGCGCCTCTGGCGGCAGCGCTTCACCGCCAACCGGGCCCAGATCGCCGCCCTCTACGACGAGCGCTTCTGCCGGATGTGGGAATTCTATCTGGTCGCCTCCGAGCTCGCCTTCCGGCGCCTGGGCCACATGGTGTTCCAGATGCAGCTGGCCAGGCGCCAGGACGCGGTGCCGCTGACCCGGGATTACATCACCGACTGGGAGCGCGGCCGGCTCGACTCGGCCATCGCCGCCGAATGAGGCCGACGGCCGCGGGGGCTGGACGGCGGTTCAGGTGAGGTTTACTGGGTCGGGCGTAGGTTCTGGCCGCTGCCGCCGCCGCGCCCGCTGCGGGCCGCGGGGCGGCAGCATGAGCGATGCCCGATGGCCGATGTCGTCCGTCTCGGCGACCCGCTGGTCGACTCCGTATCTGCCGACAGCGGACCCAGCCTGACCGGAGCCCCGGCGTTGCGGACAGCGCCCGCCGCGGCGCGGGCCTGCGGCGCGCTCGGTCGCGCCGGCCCCGGCACTGGCTTGCGGATCGCCGCCGACCCCGACCCGCGCCTTGCCCTCGGGCCGGACGCGCCGGCGCGCGCCGACCTTCGACTGGCCATCGGGCCATCCGCTTCAGCGGCGACGGAGCCCGGCTTCCCGGCCGGCACCGACGATCCCCGCCCGGCGCGCGCGGAGGCCTGGCACAAGGCGCCTGAGCCGATCGTGACCGCCCGCGGGTCGGGGGGCTGCGTCCATCTGACGCGGGCCCTGGCCGGCGCGGCTCCCGGCTTCAGGGTTGAGGCGATCGACCCCGAAGGGCGCCGGTCGCGGCTTCGTGGCCGGTCTTTTGCAGGGGTTGCCGGCGGCCGAGCCACGGCGGCGCACGCTCTGCCGGCCTGCCGACGCGGCCGGCGCACGGACCACGACCGCGCGCGCCGCGATCGCCCCACTGCCGACCCGCGGGCGGGTTCGCAGCTGCCGCCATCGCCAGCCCCCGGAGCCCGATATGCAACCTGACCTGCAGCCTGAGATGCCGTGGCAGGGATCGCGACGATGAGCGCGCAGATCACGGCCGTGCCGCTGTTCGATCTGGTCGTGTTCGGGGGCACCGGCGACCTCGCGCGGCGCAAGCTGATGCCAGCCCTCTACTACCGCGACCGGGACGAGCAGATCCCGCCCGGGAGCCGGATCATCGGCGTCTCGCGCGGCGACCTCGGCCGCGACGGCTACGCCCGCGAGATCGAGGCAGCACTCCGCGAGCACCTGCCCGAGGACGAGATCGACCCGCACTGTCTCGCCCGCTTCCTCGAGCGGCTCGACCACGTCGCCCTCGATGCGACGGGCGAGCGCGGCTGGCCCGAGCTCGCGGACCGGCTGCTCGGCGAGAAGGACCGGGTGCGGGTCTTCTATCTGGCGACCGCGCCCGACCTGTTCGGCCGGATCTGTCGCAACATCGGCGCGGCCGGGCTCAACAGCAGCGCCGCCCGGGTCGTGCTCGAGAAGCCGATCGGCCACGACCTCGCCTCCGCCCGGGCGATCAACGACCAGGTGGGTGCTGTGTTCCCCGAGGAGGCGATCTTCCGGATCGACCACTATCTCGGCAAGGAGACCGTCCAGAACCTGATGGTCCTGCGCTTTGCCAACTCGCTGTTCGAGCCGCTCTGGAAAAGTGCTCACGTCGACCACGTCCAGATCACGGTCGCCGAGACCATCGGGGTCGAGGGCCGCGGCGCCTACTATGACACCGCGGGCGCGCTCCGCGACATGGTCCAGAACCACATCCTGCAGCTCCTCTGCATGGTCGCGCTGGAGCCGCCGACCGAACTGCAGGCCGACGCCGTGCGTGACGAGAAGCTCAAGGTGCTGCGCGCGCTGCGGCCGATCGCAGGCGCCGATGTCGACCTCAAGACCGTGCGCGGCCAGTACCGGGCCGGCGCCAGCGACGGCGGCGTGGTGCCGGGCTATGCCGAGGAGATCGGCCTCAATCAAAGCAGCCACACCGAGACCTTCGTCGTCCTCAAGGCCGAGATCGGCAACTGGCGCTGGGCCGGCGTGCCGTTCTACCTGCGGACCGGCAAGCGCCTGCCGGTGCGCACGTCCGAGATCGTGATCCAGTTCCAGCAGATTCCGTACTCGATGTTCGGCGCCGGCACCGGGGCCATCCGGCCCAATCAGCTCGTGGTCCGGCTGCAGCCGGACGAAGGCGTGCAGCTGACCCTGATGAGCAAGCAGCCCGGGCCGGGCGGCATGCGGCTGCGGGCGACGCCCTTGAACCTCAGCTTCGCCGAGACCTTCCAGGTGCGCTATCCGGATGCCTACGAGCGTCTGCTGATGGACGTCGTGCGCGGCAATCCGACCCTGTTCATGCGCCGCGACGAGGTCGAGGCGGCCTGGGCCTGGATCGAGCCGATCCTGGACGCCTGGCGCGAGCGCGGCGAGCCGCCCAAGGCCTATTCCGCGGGCAGCTGGGGCCCCTCGGCGGCGATCGCCCTGATCGAGCGCGACGGCCGCACCTGGCATGAGGAAACGGGGTGAGGACGCCGGTCGCGGCGCCCGGCCGCCCCCATGCGGAGAGCCCAGTCTCGGGAGCGAAGGCCATGGTCGATCGACAAGCCGGCCTGCATGACATCCTGAGCGCGGCGCCGGTGGTGCCGGTGCTGGTGATCGAGGCGCCCGAGGTCGCCCTGCCGCTCGCGCGCGCCCTGCTCGCGGGCGGCCTGCCGGTGCTCGAGATCACGCTGCGGACGCCGGCCGCGCTCGAGGTGATCCGGATGCTCGCGGGCGAGCTCGAGGGCGCGATCGTCGGTGCCGGCACCGTGCTGACGCCCGCCCAATACCGGGATGCCGAGCGCGCCGGCGCCCGCTTCGTGGTCAGCCCCGGCGCCACGTCCGCCCTGCTCGAGGCGGCGGCCGCGAGCCCGGTGCCCTTCCTGCCCGGCACCGCGACCGCGAGCGAGGTCATGCGCCTTCTGGAGCACGGCTGTCGCCATCTCAAGTTCTTTCCGGCCGAGCCCGCGGGCGGCATCGCCTATCTCAAGGCGCTCGCCTCGCCCCTGCCCGAGGCGCGCTTCTGCCCGACCGGCGGCATCGACGCCGGGCGCGCGGTGCAGTATCTCAAGCTGGCAAACGTGGTCTGCGTCGGCGGCTCCTGGGTCGCGCCCGGCGATGCCGTGGCTGCCGGCGACTGGCCGCGAATTGTCGAGCTCGCCCGCGCCGCCGCGGCGCTGAAGGGCTCGGCCACATAGAGGGAGACGCCCATGTCGGCCCTGACCAGCTCGGCCGCCTGGCGGGCGCTCGAGCGCCACGCCGAAGCGATGGCGGGGGTCCACCTGCGCGAGCTGTTCGCGGCCGACCCCGGCCGGTTCGAGACGTTCTCGCTGCAGCTGGACGACCTGCTGCTCGACTATTCGAAGAACCGCATCACCGCCGAGACCATGCGCCTGCTCCAGGACCTCGCCCGGGCGGCCGACCTCGAGGGCTGGCGCGAGCGGATGTTCCGGGGCGAGCGGATCAACATCACCGAGAACCGGCCGGTCCTGCACATTGCGCTCCGCAACCGCTCGAACCGGCCGATCCGGGTCGACGGCGAGGACGTCATGCCGGCGGTCAACGGCGTGCTCGCGCGCATGCGGGCGTTCAGCGAGCGGGTACGGAGCGGCGCCTGGCGGGGTCATACCGGCCAGACCATCACCGACATCGTCAACATCGGGATCGGCGGCTCCGACCTCGGCCCGCTGATGGTCTGCGAGGCCTTGAAGCCCTATCAGCGTCCGGACCTCAGACCGCACTTCGTGTCCAACGTCGACGGCGCGCATCTGGTGCACACGCTCGAAGGGCTCGACCCGGCGCGCACGCTGTTCATCGTCGCCTCCAAGACCTTCACGACCCAGGAGACCATGACCAACGCCGGCTCGGCGCGCAGCTGGCTGCTCGAGAAGCTCGGCCCCGATGCCGAGGTCGCGAGGCACTTCGTCGCGGTCTCGACCAACGCCAAGGCGGTCGCCGCCTTCGGCATCGATCCGGCCAACATGTTCGAGTTCTGGGACTGGGTCGGCGGCCGCTACAGCCTCTGGTCGGCGATCGGCCTTTCGATCACGCTCGCGGTCGGGTTCGAGCGCTTCGAGGAGCTGCTGGCCGGCGGCCACGCCGTGGACGAGCATTTCCGGACCGCGCCGCCCGAGCGCAATCTGCCGGTGATCCTGGGCCTGGTCGGGGCCTGGTACCGCAACTTCATGGGCGCCTGCAGCTACGCCGTGCTGCCCTACGACCAGCACCTCCACCGCCTGCCGGCCTACCTCCAGCAGGCCGACATGGAGAGCAACGGCAAGTCGACCGGCCGCGACGGCCACGCGGTCGACTACGCCACCGGCCCGATCCTGTGGGGCGAGCCCGGGACCAACGGCCAGCACGCCTTCTACCAGCTGATCCATCAGGGCACCGAGCTGATCCCGGCGGACTTCCTGGCGGCCGCGCTCAGCCAGACCCCGCTCGGCGACCATCAGGAGAAGTTGCTCGCCAACTTCTTCGCCCAGCCCCAGGCGCTGGCGTTCGGCAAGACCGCGGCCGAGGCGCGCGCCGAGCTCGAGCGGGCCGGGCTCGCGGGCGCCGCGCTCGAGGCGCTCCTGCCGCACAAGCTGTTCGCGGGCAACCGGCCGAGCAACGCCATTCTCTATCGCCGATTGGATCCCGCCACGCTTGGCAAGCTGATCGCGCTCTACGAGCACAAAATCTTCACCCAGGGTGTGCTCTGGAATGTCAACTCGTTCGATCAATGGGGGGTCGAGCTGGGCAAGCAGCTGGCCACGGCGATCCTGCCCGAGCTGGCAGGCGCGGCGCCGGTCGCGGGCCACGACGCCTCGACGAACGGCTTGATCAACCACATGAAGGCGCTGCGGGCCGGCGCCTGAGACGACAGGCAAAGTATGACGATCATCTCTCCGGAAGCGCTGCGCGCCGCGATCCTGTCCAAGCTGACCTACGCGGTCGCCAAGGACGTGGCGCATGCGCAGCCCCACGACTGGTACGTCGCGACCGCGCTCGCGATCCGCGATCAGGTCGTCGACCGCTGGATCACCACGACCCGGGACGTCTACGCGCGCCACCAGAAGCGGGTCTACTATCTCTCGCTCGAGTTCCTGATCGGCCGCCTGCTGAGCGAGTACCTGGGCAATCTGCAGCTGCACGAGACCTGCGCGGCGGCGCTGGCCGGGCTCGCCGTCGACCTCGACCGGATCCGCGAGATCGAGCCCGACGCCGCGCTCGGCAACGGCGGCCTCGGGCGGCTCGCCGCCTGCTTCATGGAGAGCATGGCGACCGTCGGGGTCGCGGGCTTCGGCTACGGCATCCGCTACCAGCACGGCCTGTTCCGGCAGCTGTTCCACGACGGCTGGCAGGTCGAGCAGCCGGAGGACTGGCTGGCCTTCGGCAATCCCTGGGAGTTCGAGCGCCCCGAGGTCGCCTACGAGATCGGCTTCGGCGGCCGGGTCGAGCGCGAGGTCTGCGAGGACGGCCGCGAGCGCCACGTCTGGCGCCCGGCCGAGCGGGTCATGGCGATCGCCTACGACACGCCGATCGTCGGCTGGCCCGGCCGCCAGGTCAACACGCTCCGGCTGTGGTCGGCGCAGTCGGCCAATCCGATGCGCCTCGACCAGTTCAATCGCGGCGACTACCTGGGCGCGGTCGCCGAGCAGGTGACCTCGGAGAGCATCGTCCGGGTCCTCTACCCGAACGACGACACGCCCGCGGGCCAGGAGCTGCGTCTCAAGCAGGAGTACTTCTTCACCTCGGCCTCGCTGCAGGACCTGCTGCGCCGGCACATGCAGCAGCTGGGCCAGGTCGTCACCTTGCCCGACCAGGCGGCGATCCAGCTCAACGACACCCATCCGGCGATCGCGGTCGCGGAGCTGATGCGGCTGCTGGTCGACGTGCACGGCGTCGACTGGAGCCAGGCCTGGCAGATCACCCAGGGCTGCATCGCCTATACCAATCACACCCTGCTGCCAGAGGCGCTCGAGAGCTGGCCGGTCGCACTGCTCGAGCGCCTGCTGCCGCGGCATATGCAGATCATCCATCGCCTGAACGCCGATCTGCTGCACGGGCTCAATGGCCAGGAGGTCGACCCGGGCGCGGTCGCGCTGATCGACCATGGCCACGGCCACCGGGTGCGCATGGGGCATCTGGCGTTCTTCGGCGCGCACAAGGTGAACGGCGTCTCGGCGCTGCACACCGAGCTCATGAAGCGCACCGTGTTCCGCGAGCTCAACCGCGCCTTTCCGGGCCGGATCACCAACAAGACCAACGGCATCACCGCCAGGCGCTGGCTGCGCCAGTGCAATCCCGCGCTCTCGGAGCTGATCACGGCGGCGATCGGCTCGGGCTGGATCGCCGATCTCGAGCGGCTGCAGGCGCTGGCTCCGCTGGTCGAGGACAGCGGCTTCCGCGAGCTGTTCGCGGCCGCCAAGCGGGCCAACAAAGAACGCCTCGCGGCCCTGATCGCGCGGAGCAGCGGGATCGCGATCGATCCGGGCGCGCTGTTCGACGTCCACATCAAGCGGATCCACGAGTACAAGCGCCAGCTGCTCAACATCCTGGAGACGATCGCCACCTGGCAGGCGATGCGCGCCGAGCCCGAGCGCGACTGGCCGGCGCGGGTCAAGATCTTCGGCGGCAAGGCGGCCGCCTCCTACCAGCAGGCCAAGCTGATCATCAAGCTGATCAACGACGTCGCCAAGGTGGTCAACCGCGACCCCCTGGTCGGCGACCGCCTCAAGGTCGTGTTCCTGCCCAACTACAACGTCAGCCTGACCGAGCGGATCATCCCGGCGGCCGACCTGTCCGAGCAGATCTCGACCGCCGGCATGGAGGCGTCCGGCACCGGCAACATGAAGCTCGCGCTCAACGGCGCGCTCACCATCGGCACCCTCGATGGCGCCAACATCGAGATCCGCGAGCTGGTCGGCCACGACAACATGTTCATCTTCGGCCTGACCGCCGAGGAGGTGCGCGCCGAGCGCGCCAACGGCTACGACCCGCGCGCCCGGGCCGCCGCCACGCCAGCCCTCGCGCGGGTCCTGGACGCGATCGCCTCAGGCCAGTTCTCGCCCGACGATCCCGGCCGCTTCCGGCCGCTGGTCGAGCGCCTGCTGGGCGAGGACTACTTCATGGTCCTGGCCGACTTCGCCGCCTACGCCGCCGCCCAGCGCGAGGTCGACCAGGCCTACCTCGAGCCCGGGGTCTGGTGGCGCCGCGCCCTGCTCAACACCGCGAACGTCGGCTGGTTCTCCTCCGACCGCACGATCCGCGACTACGCGAGCGAGATCTGGCAGGCCCTGCCGAAGCCGGTGTGACCGCGGTGCGCTCGACGCGCCGGCCGGGCGGACGCCGGCGGCGCCGACCCGGCTGACCGGAGACCGGGCCGATCCGCCCGGGGAGGAAGCGGAGACCGACGCAACGGGAAGGACGAGGGCATGAGAACCAGAGACGGCGACGTCCATGGGCTGGCGCGCAACGCCATGGCCTATGTGCTGGCGGGCGGGCGCGGCTCGCGGCTGTTGGAGCTGACCGACAAGCGCGCCAAGCCCGCGGTGTTCTTCGGCGGCAAGTCGCGCATCATCGACTTCGCGCTCTCGAACGCCATCAACTCGGGCATCCGCCGGATCGCGGTCGCGACCCAATACAAGGCGCACAGCCTGATCCGTCACCTCCAGCGCGGCTGGGGCTTCTTCCGCCCGGAGCGCAACGAGAGCTTCGACATCCTGCCGGCCTCGCAGATGATCTCCGAGCACCAGTGGTATCTCGGCACCGCGGACGCGGTGACCCAGAACATCGCAGATCATCGACAGCTACGGCCCCGACTACATGGTGATCCTGGCGGGCGACCACGTCTACAAGATGGACTACGCGCTGATGATCGGCCAGCACGTCAGCGAGCGCGCCGACGTCACGGTCGGCTGCCTGGAGGTGCCGCGCGCCGAGGCCTCGGGCTTTGGCGTCATGCAGGTCGACGCCAGCGACCGGATCGTCGCGTTCTTGGAGAAGCCGGCCGACCCGCCGGGCCTGCCCGACAAGCCCGAGATGGCGCTCGCCAGCATGGGCATCTACGTGTTCGAGACCCACTTCCTGTTCGAGCAGCTGCAGCGCGACGCGGCCGACCCCCATTCCAGCCACGACTTCGGCAAGGACATCATCCCTTACCTGGTCAGGCACGGCAAGGCGCTCGCCCACCGCTTCCCCAGCTCCTGCGTGCGCAGCTCATCCGAGCCCGAGGCCTACTGGCGGGACGTCGGCACGGTCGATGCCTATTGGGAGGCGAACATCGATCTTACCGACTTCGTGCCGGCGCTCGACCTCTACGACCAGAGCTGGCCGATCTGGACCTACGCCGAGATCACGCCGCCGGCCAAGTTCGTGCACGACGAGGACGGCCGCCGGGGCATGGCGACCAGCTCCCTGGTCTCGGGCGGCTGCATCATCTCGGGCGCGAAGATCGACAAGTCCCTCCTGTTCACGGGCGTCCACGCCCATTCCTACGCCGAGCTCGCCCACGTGGTGGCGCTGCCCTACGTCCAGATCCACCGGGGTGCCCGGCTCAGGAAGGTGGTGATCGACCGCGGGGTCGAGATCCCACCGAACCTCGTGGTCGGCGAGGACCCGGAGCTGGACGCCCAGCGCTTCCGCCGCACCGACAAGGGCGTCTGCCTGATCACCCAGCCCATGATCGACAGCTTGCAGGGTTGAGCCACCGCTTCCTCTGATCCGTTCATCAGCCGCTTCTGAGCGAGGCCGCCCATGACCCCCATGCTCCCGATGACCGATGCCATCAAGCCGATCCGGGACGATGATGACCACGCCGCAGCGCTCGCGGCGATCGAACGGCTCTGGCCGGCGGCGCCGGGCACGCCCGAGCACGACCGCCTCGAGGTCCTGGCGATGCTGGTCGACGAGTACGAGAGCCGGCGCTGGCCGGTCGAGCCCGCCGATCCGGTGGAGCTGATCGGCTACGTGATGGAGCAGCGCGGCTTGACCCGGAAAGACCTGGAGGCGGCGCTCGGCTCGCGGGCGCGCGTGTCGGAGATCCTGAACCGGCGCCGCCCGCTGACCATGAAGATGGCCTGGCGGCTGCACCAGGCCTTCGGCATCCCGGCCGACGCGCTGATCAAGCCCTACGCGCTCGCCCGCTGAGCGGCGGGTCGAGATCCCCAAGGGCCCCGCGGTCGGCGAGGACCCGGAGCTGGACGCCCAGCGCTTCCGCCGCACCGACAAGGGCGTCTGCCTGATCACCCAGCCGATGATCGACAGTTGCGGAGCTGAAGCCTTCTGCCGCGACTGCCGCATCTACCCTGGTCGCGCAATCATCCCGGCCCTCCTTCCTGTCATCCTCGCGCTTGACCCAGAAAACATCCAATACGCTCTCGCCAGTAGCATTTGCGTTGATCTACAAACGGAGCGGGGTTGGCACACAAGTGACGCACTGGCGGCACACTTCTGGCACGTTTTTGACTTGGATCGGCAAGACGAGCCGGCGGGATCAATCGGCCTCCATCGCCTCCAGCGGAAATCAACCGATGATCGCCGGAGTCATCCAATCTTCCTGGGAGCGCCGTAAGCAGATCCCAAGTCCATCCCTGCTGCTGAAAGTATTGGGAGCGGTCGCCAAAGTCTTCGCGAAACCGCCCGCCGCCGCCGCCCGCCGCTGGAGGCAGCCTCCATGCGCCACTTGTGTCGCCTGATGACACAGAAGTGTGCCACGACCGGCGTGAGAGCGGCGAGCGTCACCCGCCGCCGAGGCTCTCCAGGTTGCCGCGCGCGTTGCGCGTGTTCGGATGCTCCGGCCCGAGCACGCGCTCGCAGATCGCCAGCGCCCGCTCGAAGGCCGCCCTGGCGCCCGCCAGATCGCCCAGGGCCTGCAGCACCCTGCCCAGGTTGTTGAGGCAGAATTGCGGAGTGCCGGGCACGCCCAGGCCCATCGTTCAGACCGCGGGTCGCGGAGGAGGAACTCTGGGGTGATGGAAGGGGCTGGGCCTCGCGCAGCGATGGACCTCCGATTCTCGGGTCGGGTTGTGATAGCTTCTCCCAAGCTGTCAAAGCTGGAGCTTCGTGATGGCGACCAAGGTCGAACCGACGCGCGAGCGGCTGCACGATGAGGATTTCTACGCCTGGACCCGGGAGCAGGCGGCGCTCCTGCGGGCCCGGCGCTATGGCGCCCTCGATCTGGACCATCTGATCGACGCGGTCGAGGAGTTGGGCGACATGCAGCGCGAGGCGGTGCTCAGCAACGCGCGGGTCGTGCTCGAGCATCTCCTGAAGCTCGCGCACAGCCCCGCCCAAGATCCGCGCGACAGCTGGCGCGCCACGGTCCGCGAGCACCGCGCCCGGCTCGAGCTCGGGCTCACGCCTCGTCTCCGCCAGGCCCTCCAGGACGAGCTGCCGCGCGTTTACGCGATCGCGCGCCGCAACGCCGACGGCGCGCTCCGCGATCACGGCGAGCACGCCAGCGCCGACGCCCTCCCAGCCACGTGCCCGTACACGCTCGACCAGATCACCGCCGATTGGTGGCCATGAGCCCAGCCCACGCATCGCGCAGCGATCCAGAGCGTCGCGGCCATGTGGATGAGGCGAGAGCGACTAGGTCGGACGGTGCGGCACTGGCGTCCAACCGGGTCTTCGGGCACGGCATCTCCGGGCCATTGTGGGTCTAACGCTCGATCACCTGGGATCTCGGGCTGAGACATTTAGGCCCGATCGCAGGGCCAAGTTCGGGATCAGGCCGCTTCGATCGCGCCCTCATGGGCGAGGCGCCAGAGGGCGTCGGCGCAGAGGTCGATCTCGTCGCCCTCCGGGTCGCGCCAGAGCAGGGTGCGGCCGCGCTCGCCGAGGGTGACGGCGTTGAAGGCGGCGGGGTCGGTCAGGAAGGCGAACACGCCGCCCTTGGCCAATAGCGGCGTGAGGTCGACCACCGATTCGGAGCCGTCGCCCCAGACCAGCCGGAGGCGACCCGCCGGCAGGGGCTCGGCGCTTTGGATGGTTCGCAGGATCATCGCTCAATCCTTCCCGGCTTCTGTCCGGCCCGACAGCGGACCCAGCATAGCGCGAGCTCGCCCTGGCGTCGCCGCGCCCAGGCGCGAACCCGCCGGATCACCGCGGCCGGCGCCGTCCCCGCGATGACGCTCAGATCGGCGATGCCGACCACGATTTCATCCTCCCCGGCGATCGCATGAAAGTGCGCCGGCTCGTGGTCGGCGTAGTACATCGTGATCTTGACGCCGTCGATGATCGCAAGCGTCGGCATGGGCTGGAAGCTTATCATGATGAAGGCGAGGCCAGCACCAGATCGTTGGCGGCCGGGTGAGGTGTTCAAGGCGCTCGCGTTCGGGGTTGCTTGAGGATGCCGGCGGAAAGGGCTTTCGTGGCGGGCGGAGTTGCGGGAGTATCGGGGCTGGCCTGCAAAGGTGGGGAACCAGCCATGGGCATGCCGGCGCTGATCTTCGATCTCGATGGCACCCTGGTCGACAGCGTCTACCAGCACGTGCTGGCCTGGCACGAGGCGCTGCAGGCGGCGGGCATCGAGTTGTCGGTGTGGCGGATCCATCGCCGGATCGGGATGAGCGGCGGGCTGTTCACCCGCGCGCTGCTGCGCGAGACCGGGCGCGAGCTCGACGAGGCGCTGCTCGCGCGGCTGCAGGAGCGCCATACCGCCGCCTACAAGGCGCGGATCGGGGAGGTCCGGCCGCTGCCCGGGGCTAGGCGCCTGCTGGCGCGGCTGACCGAGCTCGGCTGCGCCTGGGCGATCGCGACCAGCGGCCGGATCGAGAGTGCCGGGCCCGCGATCGCGATGCTGGGGGTGCCCGAGGGGGTGCCGATCGTGACCCGCGATCTGGTGCCGCACGCCAAGCCCGACCCGGATCTGTTCCTGGAGGCGGTCAGGCAGCTCGGGCTGCCCGGTCGAGCACGCGGTCGTGGTCGGCGACAGCGTCTGGGACCTGCTGGCGGCGCGGCGCGCGCGCACGCTCGGGATCGGCGTGCTCTCGGGCGGCTATGGCAAGGAGGAGCTGGAGCGGGCGGGGGCGTACCGGGTGTACGAGGACCCGGCGGACCTGCTCGTGCACCTGGACGAGGTGGGCGTGCGCTGAAGGCGCGCCGCCCGGCGGCCGGTTCGCGGGGGCGCGGCGGTGCGCGTAGGGCCGCCGGCGGGCTTTGAGCGGCAGGGGGGAACATGGCGGAGATCCGGAAGGCGCTGCTGTTCACCAACGAGTACCCGCCCAACGTCTATGGCGGGGCGGGGGTCCACGTCGAGTATCTGAGCCGGGCGCTGGCCAAGCGGATCGCGGTCGAGGTGCGCTGCTTCGGCGACCAGCGGAGCGACGACCCGAAGCTCACGGTGCGCGGCTATCCCGCGCTGGGCGGAAAGTTCGGAAAAAACCGACCCGCGCTTTGCCGGCGCGCTCGATGCCTTCCACCGCTCGCTGGCGATGGCCAAGGACCGGATCGATGCCGACGTCGTCCACTGCCACACCTGGTACACCGACATGGGCGGCCTGCTCGCCGCCAAGCTCTGGGGCGTGCCCTACGTGCTGAGCATCCATTCGCTCGAGCCGCTCCGGCCCTGGAAGGTCGAGCAGCTGGGCAACGCCTATCACCTCAGCAGCTGGATGGAGCGGACCGCGATCGAAGCGGCCGATGCGATCATCGCGGTCTCGAAGGAGACCAGGGACGACGTGCTGCGGCTGTTCGAGATCGAGCCGGGCCGGGTGCACGTGATCCACAACGGCATCGATCCCGCCGAGTACCGGCCGACCGGGGCGAGCGATGCGCTCGCGCGCCACGGCATCGATCCGGCCCGGCCGTACCTGCTGTTCGTCGGCCGGATCACGCGCCAGAAGGGGATCATCCACCTGGTCGATGCGCTGCCCGCGATCGACCCCGGCCTGCAGATCGTGCTCGCGGCCGGCGCGCCCGACACGCCCGAGATCGGCCGCGAGATGGCGGCCCGGGTCGCCGAGGTCAGCGCTTCGCGGCCGGGGGTGATCTGGATCCGCGAGATGCTGCCGCGGGCCGAGGTGATCCAGCTCTACGAGCACGCGGCGGTCTTCTGCTGCCCCTCGGTCTACGAGCCGTTCGGGATCATCAATCTCGAGGCCATGGCCTGCGAGACCGCGGTGGTCGCCTCCAGGGTCGGCGGCATCCCCGAGGTCGTGGTGCCGGAGGCGACCGGGCTCCTGGTCGACCTCGCGCTCAGGCCCGGGACCTTCGAGCCGGCCGACCCGGCCGCCTTCTCCGCGGGCCTTGCGGCCGCGATCAACCGGCTCGCGCGCGACCCCGGGCTGCGCGCGGCGATGGGCCGGCGCGGCCGCGAGCGCGTGCTCGACCACTTCAGCTGGGATGCGATCGCAAAGACCACGCTCGACCTCTATCGTGGGCTGCGATGATCCCCCTTCGTCGTCCGCTGCAAAGGATTGCCCGATGTCCGTGATCACGGTCGCGACGACACCCTTCGAGGGCCAGCGCCCCGGCACCTCGGGCCTGCGCAAGAAGGTGCAGGTGTTCCAGGAGCCGCATTATCTGGAGAACTTCGTCCAGGCGGTGTTCGACAGCCTGGAGGGCTTCCGCGGCCAGACGCTGGTGGTCGGCGGCGATGGCCGCTACCACAACCGCGAGGCGGTCCAGACCATCCTCAAGATGGCGGCGGCCAACGGCTTCGGGCGGATCCGGGTCGGCCGCGGCGGGCTGCTCTCGACGCCGGCCGCCTCGGCGGTGATCCGCAAGCACAAGGCGTTCGGCGGCATCATCCTCTCGGCCAGCCACAATCCGGGCGGCCCCGATGGCGACTTCGGCATCAAGTACAACGTCACCAACGGCGGCCCGGCGCCCGAGGCGGTGACCGAGGCGATCTACCGGCGCACCCTCGAGATCCACGAGTACCGCAGCCTCGATGCGCCCGACCTGGCGCTGGAGCGGGTCGGAACGACGCGGCTCGGCGAGGCCGTGGTCGAGGTGATCGATCCGGTCGCCGACTACCAGGAGCTGATGGCGAGCCTGTTCGACTTCGCGCGCATCCGCACGCTGTTCCAGAGCGGCTTTCGGATCTGCTTCGATGCCATGAGCGCGATCACCGGCCCCTACGCCAAGGCGATCCTGGAAGGGACGCTCGGCGCGCGCGCCGGGCTCGGTGATCAACGGCGAGCCGCTGCCGGACTTCGGCGGCCACCATCCGGACCCGAACCCCGCGCATGCCAGGGAGCTGATCGCGCTGATGATGGGGCCGGATGCGCCGGACTTCGGCGCGGCCTCGGACGGCGATGGCGATCGCAACATGATCGTCGGCCGCGGCATCTACGTCACGCCTTCGGACAGCCTTGCGATCCTTGCCGCCAACGCGCAGGTGGCGCCCGGCTACGCGGGCGGCCTTGCCGGCGTCGCGCGCTCGATGCCGACCTCGCAGGCGGCCGACCGGGTCGCCAAGGCCCTGGGGATCGGCTGCTACGAGACGCCGACCGGCTGGAAGTTCTTCGGCAATCTTCTGGACGCCGGCCTTGCGAGCCTGTGCGGCGAGGAAAGCTTCGGCACCGGCTCCAACCACGTGCGCGAGAAGGACGGCCTCTGGGCGGTCCTGCTCTGGCTCGACATCCTGGCGGCGAAGCGCCAGCCGGTGCAGGATGTGGTCCGCGCCCACTGGGCGCGCTACGGCCGCAACTACTATTCGCGCCACGACTACGAGGAGGTCGACGCCACGGCCGCAGCGGCCCTCATGGCGGATCTGCGCGCCCGCCTGCCCAAGCTGCCCGGCCAGCGCTTCGGCGACCTTGCGATCGAGCACGCCGACGACTTCAGCTACACCGACCCGGTCGACGGCTCGGTCAGCACGCATCAGGGCATCCGGCTCCTGTTCGCGGGCGGCGCCCGGATCGTCTACCGCCTCTCGGGCACCGGCACGGCGGGTGCCACCTTGCGGGTCTATCTCGAGCGCTTCGAGCCCGACCCCGCCCGGCACGACCAGGACCCCCAGGCGGCCCTGGCAGCGCTGATCAAGCTCGCCGACCAGCTCGCCGGCATCGCCGCCCGCACCGGCCGCAGCGCGCCCTCGGTCATCACCTGAGCGGCGGTCCCAATCGATCCGGACGCAGGTGGTCTGCCCTTCATGACCGGACATTCGATCGGTATTCGTGACCGGGCGTTCGACGTCGAGGAGGAACCGACGCCACCTCGGTCGTAAAGCTGCTTCGCGGCGGCCACATCGCGCTGCATCGCAACCTGCTGAAGTCGCTCTGGGTCCGCCATGTCCTGGCGGCGCATCGGAGTGGACTTGAGGTCAACGTCGTCGATCACGCCGGCGGCGCGGCGAGCCTCGAGGCGCGGGCCGGGCCGGCGCGACAAGCCCATGCCGACAAAATTTCGTTTGACAATCAACGTCAGATAGAAAATAGATCTCTCGCTAGGGTTGAGCTCCGTCATGGGCAATATCATGAAAACGACAGTTACCGGCTGCCTCCGCCCGCTGCTTGCCGGCGCTCTGGGCGCCCTGCTGGGGGGCGCGCCGGCGCACGCGGGCGACGTCCTGTTCACCTTCGCCGAGATGGCGCACCTCCAGGGCCTGCCGCTGGAATCGACCAAGCGCACCCTGACCGAGGAGGAGGTGATCCTCTACCAGAATTTCGAGCTCTACGCCTACACGGTGTTCGAGGCGCTCGAGGTCGCCAACCAGGCGGCGACCGCGATCAAGCAGCCGTTGTTCTGCGCGCCCGAGGCGACCTTTCATTTCCGCAAGGACGGCGACATCGCCCGGCTGGTCGACTACGTGACCTCGGAGCTGTTCACGCTGACCCAGGAGATCGGCGGGCCGCTCGACCGCTACAACGACCGGCCGGCGAGCGCGGTCCTGCTCTTGGGTCTGCGCGCCGCCTTCCCCTGCCCCGACAACGGGCCGCATCTGGCCCAGCGCTAGTCGCGGGCCGCCGCCCCGGCGGGCCGCCGCCGGCGGCGCGACCGGCACCGTTCGCCTGCGTCCACCCGAGGCCTGGAGCCGGCCGCCGCCGCTTGCTATAGTGGCGGCCTGCCGGCTGTACGCGTGCCTGGGCACCCGGGTTGGTCGCTCCTCGTCGATGGCGGCCGCGTCTTCGCCTCGCAGCCCCGCGCCGCCAGCCCCGAGGCCCGACCCATGAAGCTCTACAACTCGCTCTCCGGCCGCAAGGACAGCTTCGTCCCGACCGATCCCGGCCGGCCGACGATCTACGTCTGCGGCCCGACCGTCTACAACTACGCCCATATCGGCAACGCGCGCGCCGCGGTCGTGTTCGACCTGCTCCAGCGGGTCCTGAAGCAGCGCTACGGCGATGTCCTCTACGTCCGCAACGTCACCGACATCGACGACAAGATCATCAAGGCCGCGGCCGAGCGGGGCCTTGCGACCGATGCGGTCGCGGCCGAGTTCACCCGCGCCTATCACGAGGACATGGACGCGCTGAACGTGGAGCGGCCCTCGGTCGAGCCGTTCGCGACCGGGCACATCCCGAACATGGTCGCGATGATCCTGGCCCTGGTCGCCAACGGCTTTGCCTACGAGGCCGAGGGCCACGTGCTGTTCCACGTGCCGTCCTATACCGACTACGGCCGCCTGTCGCGGCGCTCGCGGGACGAGATGATCGACGGCGCCCGGGTCGAGGTCGCGCCCTACAAGCGCGATCCCGCGGATTTCGTGCTCTGGAAGCCTTCGACGCCGGAGCAGCCCGGCTGGGACAGCCCCTGGGGGCGCGGCCGGCCCGGCTGGCACATCGAATGCTCGGCCATGGTCGAGGCGCATCTCGGGGTCACGATCGACATCCACGGCGGCGGCCAGGACCTCAAGTTCCCGCACCACGAGAACGAGCGCGCCCAGAGCGTCTGCGCCCACGGCGGCGCCCCGCTCGCCCGCTTCTGGCTGCACAACGGCTTTCTCGACATCGACCAGGAGAAGATGTCGAAATCGCTCGGCAACGTGCTCCTGGTGCGCGATCTGCTCGGCGAGGCGCCGGGCGAGGCGATCCGCTACGCGCTGCTGGGCGCCCACTACCGCAAGCCCTTGAGCTGGTCGGATGCGAGCCTGGCGCGCGCCAAGCACGCGGTGGAACGGCTTCTACCTGACCCTTCGCGACCTGCCCGGGCCGAACCAGCCGGCGGAAGCGATGCCCGCCAGCGTCGTTGCCGCGCTCGAGGATGACCTGAACACGCCGCAGGCCTTGGCCAAGCTGCGCACGCTCGCCCGCGCCGCCAACGCGAGCACCGATCCGGACCGGCGGCGGGCGCTCAAGGCTCAGCTCCTGGCCGGCCGGCCAACTGCTCGGTATTCTTCGGGAGGACCCGGATACCTACCTGAAAAGCAAGGTCAGCGCGTCATTCACCGGCACGCCAGGCATCGGGGCCGTCTCTATCGTCGGCTATGAGCCGACCGTCTCGACCACTTCGTCCGTCACAGGCCACGACCCCGCCGAGATCGAGCGGCTGATCGAAGCTCGGACTGCCGCCCGTAAGGCACGGAACTTCGCGGAGGCAGACCGGATCCGCGACCAGCTGACGGCCGCGGGCGTGATCCTCGAGGACGGCCCCGCCGGCACCCGCTGGCGGCGCGCGGGCTAGAACGATCCTGATCCGGGAGAGCAGCCGCCGGCCGGCCGGCCCCGCCCGCCGGACCGGCCGCGACGGCGTCGCCGCGAGGCCCGCTAGGCGGTGGCGGCTTTGGCGCCCGCCGTCTTGGCGCTCGCGCGCTTGGCGGCGGTGGCGGCCTTGGGCGGCCGGCCGCGCCGGGCCGGGGCCGGGGCCGCCTTCTTCGGGCGGCCGAGGCCGATCCGGAGCGCCATCTCGGAGCGCGCCTTGGCGTAGCTCGGCGCCACCATCGGGTAGTCGCTCTTGAGGCCGAATTGTTCCCGGTACTGATCCGGCAGCAGATCATGCGCAGTCGCCAAATGGCGTTTCAGCAACTTCTGCTTTTTGCCGCAGATCAGGCAGATCATCTGGTCCTTGCCGATCGAGCGCCGGATCGGGACCACCGGCTCGGGCCGGGTCGGCGCCGGCTTGACGTCCTCGGCCACCAGACTTGCCAGGCGGCTGCCGACCAGGCCGACCAGCTGGCCGACCTCCGTCGGCCGGATTTGATTGTGCGATACGAAGGCCGACACTATCTCGGCGGTCATCTCAGCCAAAGCGGCCTGGTCGGAACGTTCGGTCATCCTCGCCACCTCTTGAGCTCGGGGGGACGTCTTGTCCCACATCGCGAATAAGGTTGTCTAGAATTATATATGGCGACAAAATCCCGCGACACAATTCCAGGTGGCGCAATGCCCGCGACCCAGTCCAAAATGCCGGCCGACGTGCCCGCCTGATGACCCCGCTCGATCTGTCGCGAGCCGGCCGGACGAGCCGGTTCATTCGACCAAAGCGCGTCGAATTGCAGCGGCGACGGCCGATTGGACAAGCCCGGAAAATCCGATACAATTGTCGCGATCGGCTTCGATCGAGCCGGGATGGTGGGACGACCAGCAGCGGCCGGCGGCGGAAGTCCTGATCATTGCCCCGCTGACGGTGCCAAGGTAATCACCCAGATCGGCGCTGCCTGCGGCCGGGCGCTCGACCGAAGTCACCAGCGGCGCCGCGGGCGTCCGTTATCGACCCGCCCGGCGATTGCGCCACGATCTCGGCTCCAGAACCGCGCGAACGGCGCGCCTTTCGAGTTCGCGGGCGGACTCGAGCTGCCGCCGCTCCGGATCATCATATCAAACCGGTTGATGTGGCTCAGGAATGAAATTGACCTCTGGTGGCCGCTCGGTTAGCGTCGACCTCGTCCAATCGAAGTGCGCTGCAAGCCATTGGCCACCGGGGAGGGGGCCCTGCGCATCCTGGAACTCTTGGCTCGCGACCGGCCGTGTTGCTGGTCACGATGGCGGTCAACGCCCCAAGATCGCCCGCGGACCGGCCGCGCGACCAGATTATCATCATCGGAAGCGCCGAAGACATCGAGGCTGTGCCGATGGCGTCTTACCGCGATGCGGCGATCATCTCGACGATCGAGATCCTGCCGATCGGCATGCATACGAAATACCATCATGGACCGCTCGACGACTGCCCGAGAACTTCGAGATCGACACCGGCGGCCCGCCCGGCGACGCCCTGTCCCGACCGGCCGCCTCGACGGAGAGATGCCACCCATGCGGACCGTGACCGTGCTGCTCGATCGCGACTTTGCCATCGGGACCACCGATCGCCGGCTGTTCGGCGCCTTCGTCGAGCACCTCGGGCGCTGCGTCTATGGCGGCATCTTCGAGCCCGGGCACCCGCAGGCCGACGCCAAGGGCTTGCGCAAGGACGTGCTGGCGCTGGTGCGCGAGCTGGCGCCGACCATCGTGCGCTATCCGGGCGGCAACTTCGTCTCGGGCTACCATTGGGAGGACGGGGTCGGCCCGGTCGGGCAGCGGCCGAAGCGGCTCGATCTCGCCTGGCTGTCGACCGAGCCGAACACGTTCGGGACCAACGAGTTCATCGACTGGTGCCAGGCGGCGGGCGTCGAGCCGATGCTCGCGGTCAACCTCGGCACCCGCGGGCCGGACGCGGCCCGCAACCTGCTCGAATACTGCAATCATCCGGGCGGCACGGCGCTCTCCGACCTGCGCCGGGCGCACGGTTGGGAGGCGCCGCACGGGATCAGGTTCTGGTGCCTCGGCAACGAGATGGACGGGCCCTGGCAGATGGGCGCGAAGACGCCCGCCGAATACGGCCGGATCGCCGTCGAGACGGCCAAGATGATGAAGTGGGTCGATCCGACCATCGAGCTTGCCGCCTGCGGCTCATCGGGTCGCAACATGGCGACCTTCGGGGTCTGGGAAGACGTGGTGCTGGAGCACTGCTTCGACCACGTCGAGTACCTCTCGCTGCACAGCTACCTCAACAATTACGCCGATGACACGGCAGCCTTCCTCGGCAGCCCGGACCTGATCGACAGCTTCATCGACGAGGTGGTGGCGATCGCGGACGCGGTCGCCGCGCGCCGGCGCTCGGGCAAGCGCATCCTGCTGAGCTTCGATGAGTGGAACGTCTGGTACCGCACCCGCAGGCGGCCGCAGGACCGGGTCAAGCCGGGCTGGCCAGTGGCGCCCGCGCTCCTGGAGGAGGCCTACAGCATGCAGGACGCGCTCGTCTTCGGCGGCGCCGGCATCGCGCTCCTCAACCACGCCGACCGGGTCAAGGCCGCCTGCCTCGCCCAGCTGGTCAACGCGATCGCGCCGATCATGACCGAGACCGGCGGCCCGGCCTGGCGCCAGACGATCTTTTTCCCATTCGCCCAGATGAGCAACCTCGGCCGCGGCCGGGTGCTGCGCACGCAGATCGACTGTCCGACCTACGGCGCGCGCTACTACGATCCGCGCGGCGCCGAGGACCATTCCTATCCCCTGCCCGCGGTGCCGTTTCTCAAGCTCGCGGCGGTGCACGACGAGGCGGCGGGCGCGCTCACCCTGTTCGCGCTCAACCGGAGCCTCGACCAGGAGCTGCCGCTCGACCTGCGCGCCAGGGGCTTCGACGGCCTCGCGGTCGAGCAGGCGCTCGAGCTGCGCGACGACGACCTGCAGGCGACCAACACCCGATCCGACCCGGAGCGGATCAGGCCGCGGCCGCTGGCCGGCGTGGAGGTCCCGGACAACCGCCTTGGCGCGCGCCTGGCTCCGGCGTCCTGGAACGTCATCCGGCTCAAGTCCGTCCCTTGAGCAGGCACCGCCGGCCGGCGCGGCGTCAGGCTCGGGCGCGCCGGCAGCCGGAGGCGCTGACCCTGGCCGGGCAGGCGAAGACGCCGGTCGCGCGCGCTGCCATCGCGACCGGCAAGGTCAGCAATGATAAAATTTAACCAAACATATCCTGATGCCGCCCAGCTCCAGTCCGACCCCACCGGACTTAGGTTAAAATCAACTATGCTGGCTTGTTCGGAACCGGTCAGCCAGATAGGAGCATTACATGTCTCAGATCTCGATCTTGAAGGGACGGTGTCCAATCTGCGGATCGACCGAGGTCGACGCGAAACTGCGGACCAAGGAACACGGTTGGTTGTTGGTCTGCCACAACCGTGATCATCCCCACTGGGTGCTGTTGCAGGGTGACGTCGTGTCCTTGCGGGATCGGGCACGTGAGCGCGGCTACCAGGCCATGTTCTACTACACCCTGGATGGCAACCATTTCGAGATCCCCGGCCATGGCGGCCCCCTCGACCAGGCGCCGCCGGTCGTCGTCCGTCCCTGGACCGCCAGAACCTACACGCTCGATCAGGTGAGGGCGGCCGCCAAGGCGGTCCTGCTCGCGGGCGATCTGTCATCGCTCGGTCTCGACGACATCACCCACACGGTCATCAAAGTCATGCGCGGGCTCGGGCTGCTGAAGACCAGCCATCGCGACTGCGCCAAGGTGATCCGCTCGGTGTACCGGGAACTGGGTCTGGCGCATGCCGGCTGGCTGGTCGTGTCCAGCTCGGCAAGATGGCAGCCAAAGAGAAAGACGAGCCCGCACGCGGCCCATCCGCCTCGTCGCCGCGCTTCGTGAGCCGGGTCGAGGTCTCGCCGAGGGCGTGAGGCGCGCGCCCTCGCCGCCGTTCGCGTCCCGCCGGACCCGATCGCGGTGACGGCCGAACGCATCGCGGATCCAGCATCCTGGTGCGGATCAGGCGCCGGCCACTCACCCGCGTGAGCGTCGACGGCGCGCGGCTGCGCGCTGCGCCGGCGCTCGTCTCCCGAACGTCGTCGGCCGGGCCCGTGCGAACCGCTACTCGGGGATCAGCCAGACGTCGTCGGGGCGCCAGGTGAGACGGACCGCGGTGCCGGGAGCGAAGCGGGCGCCCCGGTCGGCCGCGGTCGCGATCACGGACTTGTCCGGGCGCAGCTCCAGGTGGTAGCGCAGCGACTGGCCGAGGTAGATCACGTCGGCCACGGTCGCGGGCAGGCCGGCGCCGTCCGCCCCCGACCGGCTCGCGGGCTCGATCCGGACCCGCTCGGGCCGGACGATCGCGGCGACCCTTTGGCCGCGGGCCAGGCCCGGGGCGGCGCAAGGCATCACGGCGCCGTCGTCGAGCCGGAGGCAAGAGGTGCCGGCGTCGTCCAGCAGGATGCCCTCGAACCGGTTGGCGGTGCCGAGGAAGTCGGCGACGAACCGGTTGGCGGGCCGCAGATAGGCCTCCTCGGGGGTGCCGATCTGCTGCACCCGGCCCTCGTCCAGGACCACGATCCGATCGGACAGCGACAGCGCCTCCTCCTGGTCGTGGGTGACCAGGATGGTGGTGATCCCGAGCGAGCGCTGGAGCTGGCGGAGCTCGACCTGGAGCTGCTCCCTGAGCTTGCGGTCGAGAGCGCCCAGCGGCTCGTCGAGGAGCAGGATCTCGGGCTCGAACACGACGGCGCGGGCGAGCGCGACCCGCTGCTGCTGGCCGCCCGAGAGCTGGCCGGGCCGGCGGCCCTCGAAGCCCTCGAGGCGCACCAGGCGGAGCGCGTCCCGCACCCGCCGCAGGGTCTCGGCCCGGGCGCGGCCGCGCACGCTGAGCGGGAAGGCGACGTTGGCCTCGACCGACATGTGCGGGAACAGGGCATAGCTCTGGAACACGAGGCCGACGTTGCGCCGGGCCGCCGGCAGGAAGGTCACGTCGCGGCCGCCGATCTCGATCCGCCCGGCCGAAGGTCCGGCGAGGCCCGCGATCAGGGTGAGCAGCGTGGTCTTGCCCGAGCCGCTCGGTCCCAGCACGGTCACGAGCTCGCCCTGCCCGACGTGGAGGTCGAGGTCCGCGACCGCGACCACCGGCCCGTAGCGCTTGCCGACGCCAATCAGATCGATCGTGCTCATGGTTGGCCGAGCCTAGCAGAGCGCCCGCAGGCTTCCTATCGGCCAGCCGGCGCGGGCGAAAAGCCCGGCCCCGTGGGCCCCGCGCGGGGCCTCTTGCATCGCCGGGTGCGCGCCGTCATAACCGAGCCCAGGAGAGATCTCGGGGCCTCGGCGCCCGCCGCAGGGGGCGGCGCCCTGGAGCGCCCGAGGCTGGCCGACGGTTCGGCTTGAACCAAGGACAACGGGGGCACCGCCATGAGACTGAGCCGCAGGCAGTTCGGAAGAGGGGCAGGCGGCGTGCTCGCCTTCGCCAGCACGCAGGCGCTCCTGAAGCAGGCCGGGATCGCCGCCGAGGCGCCGATCCGGGTCGGCAACATCCTCGATCAGACCGGCGGGCTCAACATCTACAGCCTGAAGCAGATCAAGGCGCTGGCGATGGCGGTCGACGAGCTCAACCAGGCCGGCGGGCTGCTCGGCCGGCCGCTCGAGCTCCACTTTTACGACAGCCAGTCCAATAACCAGTTCAATTCGCAATACGCGACCCAGGCGATCGTGCGCGACAAGGTGCAGGTGATCCACGGCGGCATCACCTCGAGCTCGCGCGAGGTCATGCGGCCGATCGTCGACAAGTACAAGAACCTGCTTTTCTATAACTCGCTCTACGAGGGTGGCGTGTGCGACCGGCGCCATGTCAGCACCGGCATGGTGCCGGCGCAGCAGCTCGAGCCGCTGGTCGACTACGTGGTCAAGGAGAAGGGCAAGAAGCAAGGTTACGTGCTGGCCGCCGACTACAACTACGGCCAGATCACCTCGAAGTGGATGCAGAAGCTCCTGGGCGAGGCGGGCGGCGAGGCGGTCGCGGTCGAGTTCTTCCCGCTCGACGTCACCAACTTCGCGCCGGCGATCAGTCGCATCCAGGAGAAGAAGCCGGACGTGGTCTGGTCGGTGCTGGTCGGCGGCGCGCATATCGCCTTCTACCGCCAGTTTGAGGCGACCATCGGCAAGAAGAACATGATGCTCGCTTCGACCACCTATGGCGTCGGCCGCGAGAACACCCAGCTGTCCCCGGACGAGCGCGAGGGCATCGTGATCGCGACCTCGTTCGTCGACGACCTGCCGACCGCGGCCGCCAAGGCGTTCGTCAAGAAGTACCAGGACTACACCGGCGAGAAGGAGTACGTCGGCGAGTATGGCGAGTACGGCTATCGCGGCCTGATGCTCTGGGCCGAGGCGGTCAGGCAGGCGGGCGATGCCGCGCCGGATGCGGTCATCGGGGCCCTTGCCAAGGGCGGCGTCAAGTTCGATGGCGCGGGCGGCCTCTACACGATCGACGGCAAGACCCAGCACACCACGATGGACATCCACATCGTGGTCGGCAACCGCGCCGGCACCTTCGATGTCATCAAGTCGTTCCCGCAGCGCCCGCCCCGCGACACCCAGCTGGTCTGCGACCTCGACAAGAACCCCAAGGACACGAAGCAGTACGAGCCGCAGATTTGAGCGCGGCTTCGCGGTCCAAGGGCCAAGGCGAGCGCGGCCGGCGGCCGCCGCGTCCGGCCGCCTGACCGGCCGCGGGGCCCGCCGCCGTGGCGGAGATCGTCAACAGCCTCTATCTGGCGCTGTTCTCGATCGGGCTGTTCGTGCTGATCAGCCTCGGGCTCGCGGTGATCTTCGGCCTGATGCGGGTGATCAACCTCGCCCAGGGCGAGTTCATCATGCTCGGCGCCTATGTCTGTGCGCTCTCCTCGAACCGGGGCGTCCCGCTCTGGGCGGCCTTCGTGCTGGCGGCGATCGCGGTCGGCCTGTTCGGCATCCTGGTCGAGCGGCTGATCATCCGCTGGCTCTATGGCCGGATCGTCGACACCCTGCTCGCGACCTGGGGGCTGTCGCTGTTTCTGGTGGGCGGCATCACGACCCTGTTCGGCCCGCAGGCCGAGAGCGTGGGCGCGGCGCTCGGCAACCTCAGCGTCGGCGGCGTCACGATCTCGCTCTACAACCTGATCGTGATCGGCATCGCGTTCCTGATGCTGGCTTCGACCTTCGCGCTGCTGCGCTTTTCGACCTTCGGCCTGCTCGTGCGCGGCACGATGCAGAACCCCGAGATGGCGAGCGCGCTCGGGGTGCCGCGCGAGCGGATCTACATGCTGACCTTCGGCCTCGGCTCGGCGCTCACCGGCCTTGCCGGCGCCGTGCTGGTGCCGATCACCGGCGTCGCCCCGACCATGGGCGTGTTCTTCGTGGCGAAAGCCTTCATCACGGTGATCGCGGGCGGGCCCTTGCCGCTGCTCGGCACGATCTCGGCCGCGTCCCTGTTCGGCGCGATCGACGGCATCGTGAGCTTCCGCTTCAGCTCGGTGGTCGGCGAGATCTCCGTCCTCCTGGTCGCGATCCTCTTGCTCCGCCTGCTGCCGCTCGGCATCACCGGCCGGCTCCGGCAGGGACTGTAGGACGAGACCGATGCCCTGGCCGCCGTGGCCGCAGCCGGCCCGACCATCGGCTGCCAGGCTCGAGGTTCAGGTCGTCCGCAGGCCGTCGAGGACGTCGTTGAACGCCGCCGCGGTGACCACCCTGTCCTGTGCTGCTTTGACATGCAGGACCGCAACATCGGACGGTGGCCTCGCAACGAAGAGACTTGAACGACGGCCTGTTAACCAAGGCTTCATCTTTGGGCGTCAATCCTTTCTTCGGATGGTCCATGCGACCCTGGCAATCCATTCGCGGCGCGAAAAACCAGGCGCGGATTCCCACGGTCGCATGGACCATCCGGGAACAGGCTAGCGCCCGATGATTAACGAGCGGTTAAGCCGGAGGCGGAAGATTCGGGACCGGCCTCGAGCGGCGGACGCGGTGCCCTAACGCGCGGGCCGTCGCCGACGAGGACGGTCGATCCGCCGCTGATCGTGCCGCCGACCCGCGTCGGCCGCACCTCGACCAGGCGAAGCCGGGCCACGCCGCCCGTCGCCGATGAGACCTACTCGACCAGCAGCTGATCGTGCCGACGCCGAAGCCGCTGCGACGGTCACGCCGCACCCTCGACCAGGCGAAGCCGTGCCGTCCTACGCGGTCCGTGGCCGATGCGAGCACTCGATCCGCCGCCGATCCGGCCGCCGATCGTGCCGCTGACCACGCGACGCCCGCACACTCGACCAAGCGAAGCCGTGCCGTCCCGGGCGGTCCGTCGCCGACGAGGACAGTCGATCCGCCGCCGATCCGGCCGGCGATGAGAGCCGGCGCGGCGAGATCACGCCCCGCACCTCGACCGGCGAAGCCAGTGCCGTCCCGGGCGCTCCGTCGCCGATGGAGCACTCGATCCGCCGCCGATCCGGCCGCCGATGAAAGCCGCCGCGACGGGATCACGCCCCGCACCCTCGACCAGGCGAAGCCGTGCCACCCTACGCGGTCCGTGGTCGATGCGAGCACTCGATCCGCCGCCGATCGGGCCGACGATGAAAGCCGCCGCGACGGGATCACGCCCCGCACCCTCGGGATCACGCCCCGCACCTCGACCTGGCAATCCATCCGCGGCCCGAAAAACCAGGCGCGGATTCCCACGGTCGCATGGACCATCCGGGAACAGGCTAGCGCTCGATGGTTAACGGGTCGCTAACCGGAGGGGAAGATCCGGGGTCGGCCTCGACCAGGCGAAGCGCTGCCATATCGGGCGGTCGGTCGCCGACGAGGACGGTCGATCCGCCGCTGATCGTGAGCGGCGATGACAGCCGCCGTGACGACAGGCCGCCGCTTGGATCCTCGACCAGGCTAAGCCAGTGCCGTCCCGGACGCTCCGTCGCCGATGGGAGCACTCGATCCGCCGGCGATCCGGCCGCCGATGGAAGCCGCCGCGACGGGATCACGCCCCGCACCCTCGATCCAGGCGAAGCCGTGCCGTGCCCGGACGCGGTCCGTCGGCCGATGCAGGAGCACTCGACCCGCCGCGATCGGGCCGCCGACGGGAGCCGCCGCGACGACACGGCGCCGCCCGCATCGCGCCGCCAACGCGCGCGGTCTGCCGACATGATCGCGCCCGGATCGCGACAGCGATGACCGGGCGCATCCCCGGCCTGACGCCGCCCTCGGCCGCGCCGCCCTGGTGGTGGTGGCTCGCGGTCGGGGTCGCCACCGCTTTCCTCCTCTTCTTGCCGCCCCGGATCGACATCGCGCTGCAGCTCGACCTCGCGATCATCTTCATCCTGGCGCTGCTCGCGCTCAGCATGAGCTTCCTTTGGGGCTACGTCGGCATCCTGAGCTTCGGCCAGACCGCGTTCTTCGGCCTCGGCGGCTATGCCTACGCGGTCCTGGCGCTCAACTTCGACACCACGACCTGGCCGGCGCTGGCCGCGATCCTGCTGGCGATGCTGTTCGCAGCCGTGCTCGGCTATTTCATGATCTATGGCCTCGTCAGCGACATCTACCTCTCGGTCATCACGCTCGTGGTGACCCTGATCCTCGAGAAGGGCATCCGCTCGACCTCGGGGCCCGAATACGTGATCGGCGCGGTGCGCCTGAACGGCCAGAACGGCATCCCGAGCGTGCCCTCGCTGCGGCTGCCCTGGGATCCGTCGACCGAGCTGTTCGTGGACGGCGTGCTCTATCTCTCGACCCTGACTCCTGGTGCTGGTCTACGTCGGCCTCCGGCTCCTGCTCGTCACCCACTTCGGCCGGGTGCTGGTCGGCATCCGCGAGAACCCGCGCCGGATCGAGCTTCTGGGCTACGACAGCCGGCGCTACAAGCTCGCGGCCTTCGTGCTCGCGGCCGGGATCGCGGCCTTGTCCGGCGTGCTCTACGCCGTCTGGGGCAATTTCGTGGCGCCCGAGATGTTCAACCTCAACCAGGCGGCCCAGGTCGTGATCTGGGTGATCGTGGGCGGCCGCTCGACCCTGATCGGGCCGATCGTCGGCACCGCCCTGGTCCAGCATCTGACCCTCGAGCTCGGCACGATCGGCGTCGGCCAGGTGACGCTCATCCTGGGCCTCGTGCTGATGCTGTTCGTGCTGGTGTTCCGCGAGGGCCTGGTGCCGTCGCTGGGCCTCCTGCTCGGCCGTCTTTTGCCGCGCCGGCAGCGCCCGCCGTGAGCGCCGGTCTGATCCTCGAGACCCGCGGCCTGGAAAAGCGCTTCGGCGGCGTGCGGGCGCTGGCCTCGGTCAGCTTCGGCCTCGAGCGGGGCGAGCTCCGCTGCCTGATCGGCCCCAACGGCGCCGGCAAGAGCACCTTCTTCAAGCTGCTGACCGGCCAGATCGAACCCAGCGCGGGCGCCATCCTGTTCGAGGGCCAGGACATCACCGGGGCGGCAGCGCACGAGATCGGGCGGCTCGGCATCGGCATCAAGAACCAGGTCCAGGACGTCTTCAACGGCCTTTCCGTGCTCGAGAACCTCTACCTCGCCGCGAGCTCGACCCACGGCCGGCGCGAGGCCGGGCGGCGCGCGCGCGAGCTCGCCCGCCGCCTCGAGCTGGAGCGGCTGCTGGACGCCCCGGTCGGGGCGCTCGCCCACGGCCAGCGGCAGTGGGTCGAGATCGCGATGGTGGTCGCGCGCGAGCCGAAGCTCGTGCTGCTGGACGAGCCCTCGGCCGGCATGACCATCGAGGAGACAAGGCGGACCGCGGAGCTGATCCGCGAGATCAACCGGAGCGCCACGCTGATCGTGGTCGAGCACGACATGCAGTTCATCCGCCAGATCGCGCGCAAGGTCACGGTCTTCCATCAGGGCGGCATCCTGCTCGAGGACAGCTTCGAGCGGGTGGTGGCCGACCCGGTCGTGCGCGACGTCTATCTCGGCCGCGGGGCCGCCCTCTCGTGATGCTCGAGGCCGAGGACCTGCACGCGGGCTACGGCACGATCCCGGTGCTGGCGGGCGTCAGCCTGGCGGTTGCCGAAGGCACGTTCGTCGGCATCCTCGGCCACAACGGCATGGGCAAGACCACGCTGCTCAAGACCTTGGCCGGCATTCTGCCGGCGACCGCCGGCCGGGTGCGGCTCGCCGGCCAGGACATCACGCGCCTTGCGAGCCACGAGCGCACGCGCCGCGGCCTCGGCTACGTGCCGCAGGGGCGCGAGATCTTTCCCGGGCTCTCGGTCCTCGACAACCTGCGGTTCGCCGCGGCCGCCAAGGGCAGGGCCGAGCCGGACGCGCTCGAGCGGGTGCTGGCGGAGTTCCCGCGCCTGCAGCCGCTGCTGACGCGGCCGGGCGGCGCGCTCTCGGGCGGCGAGCAGCAGCTCCTGGCGCTTGCCCGCTGCCTGGTGCAGGCGCCGCGCGTCCTGCTGCTCGACGAGCCGACCGAGGGCATCCAGCCGTCGGTGATCGAGATGATCGGGGAGAAGCTCGCGGCGCTCCGCGAGCGGCACCGCCTGACCACGATCCTGGTCGAGCAGAACCTCGATTTCATCAAGGCGCTCTCGGACCGGGTGCTGATCATCCAAAAGGGCCGGATCGTCCGCGAGGTGGCCCCGGCGGAGCTGGACGATCCGGCCATGATCGGCGAGTTCATCGGCGCCGCCTGATCGCATTGCGAGGCGCTTGAGAAGTGAGTATACTCAGCACCAGCAGCGGATCATGATCAAAACGATCCGGCACCGTGGTCTCAAGCGCCTGTTCGAGCAAGACGACCGGAGCCGGGTCGATGCACGGCTCGCTCCCAAGCTGCGGCGCGTCCTGTTCCGCCTCCACAGCGCGACGGTGGTGGAGGACATGAGCCAGCCGGGCTACGCCCTGCACCCGCTGAGCGGCGGCCTCAAGGGCTTCTGGGCGGTGCGGGTGTCGGGCAACTGGCGGGTGATCTTCCGCTTCCAGGACGGCCACGCCTTCGATGTCGATCTGGTCGACTACCACTGAGCCAAGGACCAACGCGATGACGACCGATAGCGAAGCGGTGACCGGCCCGATGGCCAACCCGCCCCATCCGGGCGAGCTGGTGCGCCACGATTGCCTGGAGCCGTTGAACCTGACGGTGACCGAAGGAGCCAAGGTCCTGGGCGTATCGCGCAAGACGCTCGACAACCTCGTCAACGGGCGCGCGGGCGTGTCGCCCGAGATGGCCGTGCGCCTGGCCGCCGCCTTCGGCGGCACGCCGCAGGTGTGGATCCACCTGCAGGCCGCCTACGATTACGCCCAGGTGAGCGGGCGCGCCGAGGCGATCCGGGCGACCGTGCGACCCGTGCACGCACCCTCAAATTATGAGCCCGCCTGACGATCTGGAATTTGGCAAGATACGGGTCGGCTGGAGGGGGAGAGATCCATGTTGACCATCACGGCCGTGATCCGCGCCAAGGCGGGGCGGGAGCAGGTGGTCGAGCGGGCGTTGCGCGCGGTGGTCGCGGCGGTCAAGGCGAACGAGCCGGGGACGGTCGCCTACGTTCTCAGCCGGGACCACGACGACCCGACGATCTTCACGACCTTCGAGCGTTTTCGCGACGAAGCAGCCATGACGCTCCACAACCAATCACCGGCGGTCGCCGATTTCGTCGCTGCGACCAAGGACAGCCTGGACGGCCCGGTGCTCCTGCATACCTGCCGCGAGCTCGACGCCAAGCTGCCCTGACCGCCCGCGGCCCTTTAAGATGCCGGCCGGCGCCGCCGGCTCAGTAGGGGTTCTTGGGCGAGCGGTCCTCCGACAGGCTCGGGCGGCGCGCGCTCAGGCGCTCGATCGCATCGGCCAGGTGGATCTCGGCGATGGAGGGATCGCCGCGCGTGGTCCGGATCTTGTGCGCCGCCATCAGGACGTCGGCATGGGTGCAGCCGGCCGGCGGCTCGAAGCGGTAGGAGGCGAGCTCGATCAGGAGGCCGAGCGGGTCGGTGAAGTAGATCGAATCCATGAAGCCCCGGTCCTTGACCCCGCTGTGCTTGATGCCGCGCTCGTCCAGCCGCTCCACCGCCTGCTGGAAGGTCGCGCGCGAGAGCGCGAAGGCGAGGTGGTGGACGGCACCGGGATCGGTCGAGGTCCGCCTCGGGTCGGGCTTGCGGCGATCGTCGGTGAACACGGTGATCAGCCGGCCGTCGCCCGGGTCGAAGTAGAGATGGCTCTCGCCCGGGTTGTCGAGGTTCGGCTGCTCGAACACGAACGGCATGCCGAGCACGCCCTCCCAGAAGTCGATCGAGGTCTGGCGATCGGCGCCGACCAGCGTGATGTGATGGACCCCCTGGGCCTGCAGCTTGCGCATCGGTGGTCTCCCTCAGGACCGGCCATGGTCTGGCCGCGATCCTTAGAATGTATCCGCCCGCCCTGCGCGCGCCAGCAATTGAGAGCGTTGGAAAAGTGGCCAGGGCGGAATCGCCCTTGATTGCCGGCGCTGCTTTCTCCATATGCGGTGCTGGAGGTGGTGGTGATGGGCCTGACTCACAAGACGACCATTCTGCTGTCGGACAACCTGCACCGGCAGTTGACGCGCCTGGCGGAGGAGCGCCGCCAGAGCCTAGGAGAGCTTGTGCGCCAGGCATGTGAGCGACAATACGGTTTGGCCGATCAACAGGAACGGCTCGCGGCGGTCGAGGCGCTTGCGGCGATGCGACTCCCGGTCGGTCCGGTCGAACAGATGATTGCCGAGAGCCTGCCGGAGCCCAAGGATCTGCCGGATTGATCCTGATCGATGCCAACCTCTTCATGTATGCGGCCGGCGCCGAGCATCCGCACAAGGCGCCGAGCGTAACTCTCCTCCAGCGTGTCGGGCTGGGCGAGATTGAGGCGGCGGTCGATGCCGAGGTGCTGCAGGAGATCCTGCACCGCTACCGAGCCATCCGCCGATGGCGCGAAGGCCGGGAGGTCTATGCGCTGGCGCGGCGCATCGTGCCGCTGGTGGTCGCGATCACCGGTCAGGTTGTCGACCGGGCGCGAGACCTGCTCGATGGTGATCCGCAGCTCGGCGCCCGCGACGCCCTGCATGCTGCGGTAGTCCTCGAACGCGGCATGAAAGGCATCTGCAGCTACGATCGGGATTTGGACCGGATCGCCGGATTGCGCAGGCTCGAGCCGCCCTTGGTCTGAGCGCGAGATCGGGGCCGGGAGCGATCCCGGCCCCGAGCGAAAGACGATCACGCCGCGGTCTTGGCGACGTAGCCGTAGGCGAGGTTGGTGCGGGCGCCGCCGGTTGCCTGGTATTCGGCGCGCATCTGCTGGATGTTGTCGGCGGTGATCTCGGCCTTCTCGAAGTCGACCGCGGCCTTGTTCGCCGTCAGCGGCACGTTGTAGAGGCGGGCGGCGTTGAGCCCGAGGATCGTGTTCTTGACCTTCCCGTTCGCCGCCCCGAGCGGCGCGAAGCCGTATTTCTTTTGCATGTCTTCGGGGATCTCGATCCGGCGGAAGGCCTCGATCTGCCATTGCGGCGAGCCGTACCAGACCGAATCCGTGCCCCAGAGCACGTGCTCGGCGCCCATGCCCTTGATCAGCGTGCCGAGGAAGGCCGCGCAGAACTTGGGATTGGCGACCGCCGAGTTGGCGAACGACGTGCCGAGCTCGGCGTAGACGTTGGTGACGCCATGCTCCTGCGGGATCCTGGCGAGGTCGCTCGCCCAGCGGATCTCGCCGGTCTCCTCGAAATGCGCGAGCTCGGCGTCGGGCAATTCCAGGAACGGCCTGCAGCCCGGAGTGGTACATGACGAAGGTGATCTGCGGCCAGTCCTTGGCGGCCTTGGGCACGTCGTCGACCTTGGCGTATTCCCAGACGCCCGGGAACGACTTCTCGAAGTCGAGCGGCAACAGCCCCTTGTGCACGCAGACCGTGGTGATGCCGGCCTTCAACCGCGCTTCTCGTAGAACGGATAGACCAGCTTCTCGTCGTCGAGCCGCCAGGGAAAGCGCGAGGGCGCCAGCGGGTCGCCGATCGTGTAGCCCTTCCAGGAATCCGGCTTCAGGTCGGCGATCGCGTGATCGACGATGTCCAGCCAGCCGTCCTGGCCGGGCGTGATCACGCTGTGCGCGAACAGGCGCTTGGAGCCCGCGATCGAGCGCACGACATCGCGGGCGCGGGCGATCTGGTCGTTGGTCAGCAGCCACCATTCCGGGTCGTCGAACGGCGCCCCCGACAGCAGCACGAGATTGGTCTCGCTGTCGAGGAAGATCTCCTTCAGGTAATTGTCGAACCGGTAGCGGTCCAGGGTCATGCCCATGTCCTTGAGCATGTCCGGGTTCCAGTGCTTGGACGCGAAGTCGCCGAGCCCGAGCAGCCCCTCCTTGGTGAAGTCGTCGCGGATGAAGTGGCTCTGGACGTCGAAGATGAACTGGCCGGAGAGATTGTGGGCGCGCGCCGCGGCGACCTCGACCTGGGCCGCCTCGGCCTCGCTGACCTCGAACACGCGGCCGAACACCTGGTTCATGGCGAGGAACGCGGTCGCCATGCCGCAGCTGGTCTGGAGAAAGCGGCGCCGGTCGAGCCCCTGGCGCGCGCCGTAAGCGTCGGCCAGCTCCTGGATGCGCGCCTCGACCTGCTTTTGCTGCGCGGTCTGCGGGATCGGCGTGAACTCGCCGTTGGAGACCACCCGGGTCGGCACCGGCGAGCGGAAGGCGGCATTCTCAGCGCCTTCGGTCCGCGCCAGATCGTCCTTGCTCAGAAAAATGCCCATCACGAGCCTCCCGTTTTGAAGCCGTCCAGGCGCTCTGCAAATTCTTGGCGACCCTGCCTGCGGGTCGCGGGTCATGTCGCCGATGTTGCGCGCAAAGCGGCAGGTTTGCAACTTCGGCGCGACCCTTGGGGGCCCTTCTTCCGAACCCGACCGGCGCTCGGTACGCCCGGACATGCGAAGGGCCGGTCTCGCTGGAGACCGGCCCGTCATGGGGGAGTTCCTGCATCCTGTCGGCTCGGGCCGGGACGACCCCGGATGGTTCCGATCCTGGCGGGCCGGCAGCGGACGACCCGGCCGCGAGGCCTTGTTTCGGAGCGGCCCGGTCGCGCCGGTCGGGCGTCGAGCGGAAGTGTGCTACCGGGCCAGTAAATGCGGCGTGAACGGAGGTCGGCAGCGGCGCGGCGCGGCGCGCACGATTGCGTGATCTCAGATCTGGCCGCCGCCCGGCCCTTCGAGGACGCGCACGTGGAAGCCCGCCGCGCGCAGCGTGGTCACGACCTCGCTCGCATGGGCGGCGTTGCGCGTCTCGATGATGAAGTCGACCCCGGTCGACTTGACCGAGAGCGGCGAGAACGCCCGCTGATGCTGGACCTCGAGGATGTTGCCGCCGGCCTCGCCGATCAGGGCCGCGACCCTGGCGAGGTTGCCCGGCGCATCCGGCATCTCGACCTGGATCCAGATCAGGCGGCGCGAGTGGACCAGGCCGCGCAGGATGACCACCGACAGCAGGCGCAGATCGATGTTGCCGCCGCACAGGATCAGGCCGACGTGGCGGCCGGCGAACCGCTCGCGCGCGCTCATGACCGCGGCGAGGCCGGCGGCGCCGGCGCCCTCGACCACGAGCTTCTCGATCTCCAACAGGCTGAGGATCGCGGCCTCGATCGCGGCCTCCTCGACCAGCAGGATCTCGTCGACCAGGGCCTTGACGATCGGCAGCGTCAAGTGGCCGGGCCGCTTGACCGCGATGCCGTCGGCGATGCTCGGGCGCAGCGGCGCCTCCGGCAGGCCTGCGCGCTTGCGGTACATCGAGGGGCAGCCCGCGGCCTGGACGCCGATGATCTCGATGCCGGGTTTGAGCGCCCTGGCCGCGGTCGCGACGCCCGAGATCAGGCCGCCGCCGCCGATCGGCACCACCAGCGTCTCGAGCTCGGGCACGTCCGCCAGCATCTCGAGGCCGATCGTGCCCTGGCCCGCGATGATCGCCGGATCGTCGTAGGGATGGATGAAGACCAGGTCGCGCTCCGCTGCGAGCTGCCTTGCGTAGTCCGCGGCCTCGTCGACCGAGTCGCCCTCGAGCACGACCTTGGCGCCGAACTGGGCGGTCTTCTCGACCTTCACGAACGGCGTCAGCTTCGGCATCACGATGGTCGCCGGGATGCCGAGCCGGGTCGCGTGCCAGGCGACGCCCTGGGCGTGGTTGCCGGCCGACATCGCGATCACGCCGCGGCGGCGTTCGGCATCGGTCAGGCTCATGAGCTTGACCAGGGCGCCGCGGTCCTTGAACGAGGAGCTGTGCTGGAGGGTCTCGAGCTTGAGCGTGATCTCGGCGCCCAGCACCTCGGACAGGCGCGCCGAGCGCAGGCAGGGGGTCCGCACGACGTGGCCCTCGAGGACTTCGGCCGCGGCCTCGATCTCGGCGAGCGTGATCGGCACGGGGATCGGAGCCCGCCTCAGGGGAACAGCGGCGCCTGGCCCAGGCCCAGCGTCTCGGGCAGGCCCAGCATCAGGTTCATGTTCTGGAGCGCCTGGCCGGAGGCGCCCTTGACCAGGTTGTCGATGACGCAGAGCAGGATCGCGCGGCCCGGCACCCGGTCGGGATGGACCGCGATCAGGCAGAGATTGGTGCCGCGGACGTGGCGGGTCGCGGGCAGGCTCTTGAACGGCAGCACGCGCACGAACGGCTCGCCCTCGTAAGAGCGCTCGAGCTCCGCCTGAAGGTCCGGGGCGTCGACGCCGTCCTGCAGGCGGACGTAGATGGTCGCGAGGATGCCGCGGTTCATGGGCACGAGATGGGGCGTGAAGCTGACCGCGACCGGCCGGCCCGCGGCCTCCGAGAGGCCCTGCTCGATCTCGGGCGCGTGGCGGTGGTTCGCGACCCCGTAGGCGTGCAGGCCCTCGCTCACCTCGCTGTGCAGCGAGGCCTCCTTGGCCGCGCGGCCGGCGCCGGTGACCCCCGACTTGGCATCGATGATGATCGGATCGAGCGCGATCAGGCCGGCCGCGAGCAGGGGCCGGAGCGGCAGCTGCGCGCTGGTCGGATAGCAGCCGGGGTTGGCCACCAGATCGGTCGCCCTGATCGCCTCGCGCGCGAGCTCGGTCAGCCCATAGGCCGCGTCCTGCTGGCGCGCCACCGCCCGGTGCGGCTGGCCGTAGGTGCGCTCGTACAGCGCGGGGTCGTGCAGGCGGAAATCGGCCGACAGGTCGATCACCTTGGGGCCGCGCGGCAGCTCGCGGATCACGTCCTGGGTGGTGCCGTGCGGCAGGCAGCCGAAGACGACGTCGAGGGCGCCGGGGTCCGCGTCCTCGATCTTCGCGAGCGTCGGCAGCGGGCGGCCGGCGAGGTGGGGAAAGACCGCGGCGATCGGCTGGCCGGCGTAGCGGTCCGAGGTCATGCAGGCGACCCGCACCGAGGGGTGGTCCTGGACCAGGCGCAAAAGCTCGATCCCGGTGTAGCCGGTGGCCCCCAGGATCCCGATGCTCACGCTGTTGGCCGTCATCGCTTCCGCCTCGAACCGCCGCCGCCCCGGCCGGCGCCTGCGCTTATGTACGGTTTCGATGGCCGACCGCAAGGGCTCTTGCCGGCGGCCGCCCGGGCGCTACAACGGACCCCAAGCGAGGAGGTGCCGCGGGTGAAGGTCCTGGTGGTCGGCGCGGGCGGGCGCGAGCACGCGCTCTGCTGGGCGCTCGCCGCCTCGCCGCTGGTGAGCGAGCTCCTGTGCGCGCCCGGCAGCGATGCGATCGCGCGCGAGGCGCGCTGCGTGCCGATCGCGGCCGACGACCTCGCGGGCCTCGTCGCCTTCTGCCGCGAGCAGCGGGTCGAGCTCGTGGTCCCGGGGCCCGAGCTGCCGCTGGTGCTGGGGCTGGTCGACCGGCTGGAGGCGGCCGGGATCAAGGCCTTCGGGCCGAGCGCTGCGGCCGCGCGGCTCGAGGGCTCCAAAGCCTTCGCCAAGGCGTTCTGCGCCCGGCACGGCATTCCGACCGCCCCCTGCCAGGTTTTTCGGAGCGCCGAGGCCGATGCGGCCAAAGCCTACGTCCGGGCCGAGGGGGCGCCGATCGTCATCAAGGCCGACGGGCTCGCGGCCGGCAAGGGCGTGACGGTCGCGGCCACGGTCGCGGAGGCGCTAGGCGCGCTCGATGATGCCTTCGGCGGCGCGTTCGGAGCGGCCGGCGGCACGGTCGTGGTCGAGCAGTGCCTGGCGGGCGAGGAAGCGAGCCTGTTCGCCCTGGTCGACGGCCGGGACCTGCTCGCCTTCGGCACCGCCCAGGACCACAAGCGCGTGGGCGAGGGCGACACCGGCCCGAACACCGGCGGCATGGGCGCCTACTCCCCGGCCCCATGCATGACGCCTGAGCTCACCGAGCGGGCGCTGGAAAAAATCATCCGCCCGACGGTCGCCGGCATGGCCGCCGAGGGCACGCCCTATCGGGGCGTGCTCTACGCCGGCCTGATGCTGACCGCGGAAGGGCCGCAGCTGCTCGAGTACAACGTCCGCTTCGGCGACCCGGAGTGCCAGGTCCTGCTGCCGCGCCTGATGACCGATCTCGGCCAGCTGCTGCTCGGGGCGGCGGACGGCGCGCTCGGCCACATGGACCTCCGCTGGTACCCCGAGTGTGTCCTGACCGTGGTCATGGCCGCGAACGGCTATCCCGGCGCCTATGCCAGGGGCAGCGAGATCCGCGGCCTCGAGGCGGCGGCCGCGGTCGACGGCGTCACCATCTTCCACGCCGGGACCCGGATCGAGAACGGCCGCGTGCTCGCGAACGGCGGCCGCGTGCTCAACGTGACCGCGCAGGGCGCGACCCTCGGGCAGGCCCGGGACCGCGCCTATGCCGCGGTCGATCGGATCGACTGGCCGGACGGCTTCTGCCGGCGCGACATCGGGTTTCGGGCGCTCGGCCCCGGCGCCTGAAGCCCTGCTGCTCACTTGGTGACCAGGCCGCCGACGCCGCCGCTGATCAGCAGGGTCACGTCGCCCAGCACCCGCGGCAGGGCGAAGCCGCCGGGCGCCACCAGGTAGCGCGGCTCCCAGACCGGGTCGAATTTCGCCTTGAACTGGCGCAGGCCCTTGAAGTTGTAGAAATGCTCGCCGTAGCGGAACAGGAAGGCGCCGGCCTGGGTCCAGAGCGGGGCGAGGCGCCGCTGCTCGAGCCCGGCGAGCGGCACCATGCCGAGCGCGAAGCGCTGGTAGCCCTCGGCCTTGGCCCAGAGCATCAGCTCGAGGAAGAGGTGCTCCATGATGCCGGCGGGCGCGTCCTTGACGTGGCGCATCAGATCGACCGACAGCTCGCGCCCGTCGCCGCTGGTCCAGAGGTTGGCGAAGGCGACGATCCTGGTGCCGAACCAGACCACCGCGACCGGGAAGTTCTGCAGGTAGGCGGGGTCGAAGCGGCCGAGCGAGAAGCCCTTCTCGCGCACGTTCTTGGCGCGCAGCCACTCGGCCGAGATCGCGGCGAGCGCCGGCAGGATCGCGGGCACGGCCGCCGGCGGCACGACCTCGAGCCGGCAGCCGTCGCGGCGCAGGCGCCGCAGCGTGTAGCGCTGGCTCTTGTGGCTCGAGCCCTCGATCGTGAAGCTCTCGAGCGGCACCAGCGCCTCCTCGCCGAGCTTCTGGAAGGTGAGGCCCAGCTCCAGGAACAGCGGCAGGCTCTCGGGCACGACGTGGTAGAAGGCGGGCCAGGCGCCGTAGCGGTCGCTGAGCTCGCGGAACTGCCAGAGGATCTCGAGCCGCTCCTCGGCCGGCCCGACCGGCTCGCCCATGGCGATCCAGCTGCCGCCGCGCACGCCGAACATGATGAAGCTGCGGCCGCTGGCGCTGAACAGGAAATGCTTGTCGCCGAGCAGGGCGAGGTTGGCGAGCACCGGCGCGTCCGGGGTCGCCTGGATGACCGCGCGGGCGCGGGCGACGTCGTCCGGCCGCTCGCTGAGCCTGGGGCGCCGGCTGGTCCGCAGCAGTTGCGCCGCGCCCACGATCAGGAACAGGGTCAGCGTGCCGGCGGCTGCCCGCAGGAACCGCGGCGCCCCCTCCTCGAGCACGAAGCGCCACCACAGATCGTGATTGTACTCGACGTGCCGGTAGCTGAAGAAGCCGAGCCAGAGCACGCCGAGCAGCACCGCCGCGACCGCCAGCAGCCAGGCGGGCGAGAAGCGCTCGCTGAGCAGGGCGGCCTTGCGGTAGAAGGCGCGCCGGCAGGGCAGCAGGGCGAGCAGCGTGACCGCCAGGATCACCGCCTGCTCGACGTGCAGGCCGCGCAGCAGGCTGAACACGATCCCGGCCGCCAGGATCCCGAGCGTCGCGAGCCAGGCGCCATCCAGCCGGCGGCGCAGGCCCCAGGCGACCAGCAGCAGCAGCAGGCCGGCGATGCTGGCGAAGAAGTGCGAGAGCTCGATCACGCCCAGCGGCACGATGTCGCCCACCATCTCCAGGCGCCCGACGACGGTCGGCGCGGCGCTCGAGGCGAGCAGCATGATGCCCGCGGTGAACACCATCAGCGCGAACAGGTTGGGCGCCAGCACGACCGCCCACGGCCGGACCCGGCGGGCGACCTCGGTGGTCGCCAGGAGCTGATGGATGCCGAGCAGCACCACCGCCAGGATCAGCGGCAGGAGGTAGTAGATCAGGCGGTAGGCGATCAGCGCCGCCGCGACCGCTGCCGATTCGCCGGCGTGGGGCACCGCGAGCAGCAGCACCGCCTCGAAGATGCCGATGCCCGCCCGGCACGTTGCTGAGCACGCCGCCGAGCGTTGGCGAGCGCGAACAGGCCGACGAACGCCAGGAAGCCGAGCGGCAGCCCGGACGGCAGCAGGAGGTAGAGGACCGCGGCGGCCGAGCTCCAGTCGAGCAGCGACAGCGCGATCTGGGCGAGGGCGACCGGGGGCCGCGGCAGGCTCGCCTGCCAGCCGCGAATCGTGATCGGCTGCCGCCTGAGCGCGGTCGCGAGGAGATAGGCCGCGACCACGCCGGCGAGCAGCCCGCCGATCGCGATCACCGCCGCCTGCCGGCAGATGCAGGATCGCCGCGATCCGGTCCGGCTCGCCGAGGCAGGCGAGCGCCAGGATGGCGCCGAGGCCGAGGAAGCTCGTCACCGTGTTGAAGGCGAGGATGATGCCGATGTCGAGCGACGAGAGGCCCCAGACGGTGTACAGGCGAAAGCGCACCGCGCCGCCGCTGAGCCAGCCGAGGCCCAGATTGTGGCTGAAGGCGTAGCCCGCGAACGAGGCGAGCGCCGTCCGCCGGTAGGGCAGGCGTTCGCCGAGGTAATGCAGCGCCAGCCGGTCGTAGAGCGTGAGGGTGGCATAGCCGAGGGCAGCCGCGAGGATGGCGACGGCGATCGCGCTGAGCGGGATCTCGCGCAGGCGGGCGAGCAGATCCCTGGTATGGTATTGGGCCAGCTGCCGGTGGATGACCCAGATCGCGACCGCGAACAGGATCAGGCTCAAGAGGTGCGGCAGCCAGCGGCCGAGGCGCTGGTGGAGCGGCTGCTCGATCGGCTCGGGCAGGGGTGCTGGCGTCGGGGCGGCGGGTGTCGCGGCGGCGGGCGCCGCGGCGGCGTCGACCGTCGCGTCCGCCGGCCGGTCGGCACGCCGGTTCAAGGCCCTGCGGCTCATCGGCTAGCTCTGGCTGCGTCGCCGGGCGCCGGCCATGATCTTCTCGGCAAGCGCGACATAGTCGCCATCGAAATGGTGGCCACCCCGGGTCTGGATCCGCTCGGCCTGCTCGAGCTCGGGCGCGGTGCAGGCGGTATCTTGCTCGTCCTTGCCGTAAAAGCACTGCAGGAGGCGCGGATCGAGCCTGGCGATCTCGGGTAGCACCGGGCGCGCCTCCGCGCCACCCCCGCCGCCCAGCCAGTTGCTGACGTGGAACTCGAACTCGGTGCGCTTCTCGAGCCCGAGCATCGAGACCTGCAGGACCATCGCCCGCTCGGCGGGCGGCAGGCGGTTGACCGCAAACGGCAACACGCCGGCGCCGAACGAGTAGCCGAGCAGGATCGCGCGGTCGCGGCCCCACTTGGCGCGATAATGGCTGAGGATCAGGGCGAGGTCGCGGGCGACCTCGTCCGGCGTCCGCTGCTGCCAGAAGTAGCGCAGGCTGTCGACCCCGATCGTGGCGATCCCGTGCGCGGCCAGGACCTCGCCGACCTGCTTGTCGATGTCGCGCCAGCCGCCATCGCCCGAATAGAAGACCGCCAGCAGATCGCCCGGTCCCGCCGCCGGCAGCTCGACCAGCGGCAGGTCCTGAACCGCCGCCGCGGTCGCGCCGGCCTCGCCCAGGCGGTCGGCGAGCAGGCGGGCCAGGCGATCGTCCAGGCTGGCGCCTTCGTCGACCTCGACCACCTCGGCCTGGGGCATGGCGGCGACGAACTGCCGGGCCGCGGCCTGCTGCTCCGGTCCGACCGCGATCCGCCACCAGCCCGGCAGCTTGGCCCTGGGTGCGTAGCTGAAGCCGGTGCCGGCGGCGGTCGCGGGCGCGCCCGGGCAGAGCGGCAGCCGGGTGTCGAGCTCGGTCACCAGGCCATCGCTGGCGGCGCCGGCGACGGTCGTGACCGGCGCCTGGGCGAGCGCCGCGTAGACCAGCGCCGATCCCATGCCGGTGCCGGCCAGGATCGGCGTGTGGTAGCTCTGGAACCCGAGCTCGCGCTGGACCTGCTTGCTGGTCTTCTCGACCGCCGAGACCAGATAGTGGCAACGGCTGTCCTTGCCGGCGCGCAGATTGGCGAGCCAGGTCCGCAGGTCGACCTCGAGCACGGCGGCGCCGAGCTCGCTCAGGCGCGCCGCCGCCAGATCCAGCTCGCGGTTCCAGCCGTCGCGGCCCGAGACCAGGAACACCAGCCCCCGCGCCTCGCCTGTCGGCAGGACGACCGGCAGGTCGCCCAGCTCGCCGGCCGCGATGGTGCGCCCGGCGGCGTCGTCGGTGAGCGTCATCGCGAGCAGCAGGATCGACCCGGCAGCGATCAGCAGGCGAACCATGGCGGACATCGATCGATCAAAGGATCCGGGGCGCAAGTTAGCACTCTCGAACGTCGCGCCCAGGGGCGCGCGCCCGCCCGGCCGGTGCGACGAAATCGCGTGGCCCGCGCGCCCCGCCTCTGACCAACACCGCCGCGGGCCGGCGTCATCCCCGGGCCGCGGGCCGACGGCGTTGCCGGCCGTGCCCTTAGCGAGATCTTATCTCCAGAACGTGCTAGGTTGAGCCATGCCCGGCCCGAGCCCCTGCCCGCCACCCCTCGCCGCTTTCACCGCCGCCGGCATCACCGGGCTCGAGGCGTTCACCGATGCCGATGCCGCGCTCGCCCGGATCGCCAAGATCTACGACAAGGGCGTCCTGATCCTGCGCGAGGCGTTCGCGCGCTTCACGGAGGGCGAATTGCCGGTCGAGCCGGTCGACGCCTTCTATCCGTACCTGGGCCTCGAGCTCGGCCGCGAGCAGCTGAACCTCGATGCCCGCCTCGCCTACGGCGCGCTCCACGATCCCGGCGTCTACGGCACGACGCTGACCCGGCCGGCGCTGTTCGGCGAGTACTACCGGCACCAGATCGCGCTCCTTCTGCAGCACCACGGCACGCCGTCGTGGTCGGCATCAGCGACCGGCGCATGCCGCTGCCGTTCGTGATCGAGGAGAGCACCGCCGACATCCGCCACGACCGGGTCGGCGCGCTGCAGAACGCGTTCCCGCTGCCCGACATGAGCCTGATCGACGATGCGATCGCCAACGGCACCTTCCGGCCGCCGCCAGGCACGCCCAAGCCGCTCGCGCTGTTCACCGCCGAGCGGGTCGACTATTCGCTCGAGCGCCTGCATCACTACACCGCGACCGCGCCCGAGCACGTCCAGCGCTTCATCCTGCTGACCAACTACCAGCGCTACGTCGAGCACTTCATCGACTACGCCGAGCGGGCGATCCGGGCGGGCGACGACTACACGACCTTCGTCGAGCCCGGCAACGTGATCACGCCCAACCCGCGGCTTGGCGACCAGCCGGCCGCCGGCCGGCGACCGCGCCATCTGCCGCAGATGCCGGCCTACCATCTGACCCGGCCGGGGCGGATGGGGGTCACCATGGTCAACATCGGCATCGGGCCGTCGAACGCGCGCACGATCACCGATCACCTGGCCGTGCTGCGGCCGCACTGCTGGCTGATGCTCGGCCACTGCGCGGGCCTGCGCCGCAGCCAGCGCCTGGGCGACTACGTGCTGGCCCACGCCTACGCGCGCCAGGACCACGTGCTCGACCACGACCTGCCGCTGAGCGTCGCGGTGCCGCCGATCGCCGAGGTCCAGGTGGCGCTCCAGCAGGCGGTGCTCAACGTCACCGGCCTGACCGGCGCCGACGTCAAGACCCGGATGCGCACCGGCACGGTCGCGACCACCGACAACCGCAACTGGGAATTGCGCTACGACGAGCTGTTCGAGCGGCTGAACCAGCAGCGCGCGATCGCGGTCGACATGGAGAGCGCCACGGTCGCCGCCAACGGCTTCCGCTTCCGCGTCCCTTACGGCACTTTGCTCTGCGTCTCCGACAAGCCGCTCCACGGCGAGCTGAAGCTGCGCGGCATGGCCAACCTCTTCTACCGCGAGCGGATCAACCAGCACCTGGAGATCGGCCTCGAGGCGATCCGCATCCTGCGCGACGAGACCGGCCCCGACGCGCTCCACTCCCGCAAGCTCCGCAGCTTCGACGAACCGGCGTTTCGATGAAGGGAGGCGGCCCGATGGAAGGACCGGGTCAGCCGTCTCGGAGCCACGGATTGATGATGGGGACGCCGCACCCGGCGAACCCCATCTCATCCCGCGTGACCACCGTAGCCCCGGCGGTTTTCGCGATCGCGGCGATCATGCCGTCCTCCTGGGCTACCGGACGCCCCGAGCGCTCCCGCGCGATCCGGATGTCGGCGTAAGCCGAGGCCGCCGCCTCACCGAACGTCAGCACCCGGCCGGCCAAAACCTGGCTGAACAGGGATCCGAGCGCGGCCTGGAGGCGATGCCGCCTGCGGCTCTCGGGCAGCCGGCGGACGCCATAGAGAAGCTCAGACTGGCAGATCACGGTGGTGAAGACCCAATCGATCGGGCAGGCTTGCAGCCATTCCGCAACTATGGCCTCAGGTGTCTCCTTGACGATCTCCGAAAGCACATTCGTGTCGAGCACATACATCAGTCGAAGCTCGGCGGCTCGCGACCAGGCCGGCGTTCCGGCAGCTCGAGATCAGCGCCGCCGAGGCCGACGAAAGGACGCCTGAGGGCCTCGAAGGCATTCTGAGGCTGGTCTTCCGGTTCACAAGTTTGGCTCAGGATCTGCCGCGCTTCCTCCTCCATGGAGCGCCCATGCCGGGCGGCGCGCAGGCGCAGCCGTTCCTTTACGCCAGGATCGAGCTTGCGGATGGTGAGGCTGGTCATCGCGATGCTCCGTGTCTAGGCGGCTGCATGCAGTGCATAGAGCATATTGACCGCATCGATTGCAACCGCAAGCCCGGGGAGATGCTTCTTGAGTGCAATGCCGTTTATGATCCGCAGCCGGGCGACGAGCTGCCAGAGTGAGCGCGCCATTGCGGCGGGCAGCGGGCGGGCGTTGACGCGGGGATGGCCGCCGCACGATCATCCAGCTGCCGCAGCCAGACGAGTTTTGCGAAGATGGCAACCAAGGTCAGGCGTGAAGCGACCGAGCTCTACGGCACCGACTTCGTCCGCTGGACGGAGGAGCAGGCGATGGCCCTGCGCAAGGGGCAGTCCGGCGCGCTGGATCTGGAAAATCTCGCCGAGGAGATAGAAAGCTTGGGCAGGAAGGATCGCCGGCGGTTGAAATCCCGTCTCACGGTCCTTCTGATGCACCTGCTGAAGTGGCGCCATCAGACGGATCAGCGCACCGGCAGCTGGGAGTCGACGATCCGGACCCAGCGCGCCGAGATCCTCCAGATCCTGGCCGACAGCCCGAGCCTTCGCCCAGACGTGCCAGCCTGTGTCCGGGAGAGATACGAGATGGCACGGCGCAATGCCGCCGCCGAAACGGCTCTGCCGCTCGCCACCTTCCCCGCGGACTGTCCGTTTGCGGTCGATGAGATCCTGACCGAGGAATGGTTGCCGTGAGCTCCCGCGGCGCCCGCTCGAGGGCCGGGCGACCGTAGGCCGGGCCCGCCCTGGTGCGTCTGTCCGCGAGAGCGATCGCCGAGCAGAACCGCTATCTGGCGGAGCGCCAGCGGCAGTTCCGGGTCGCCGCCGATGCGCTGACCGCGGCGTTCGCGGTGCTCCCGGAGGTCCTGCGAGTCGCCCTGTTCGGCTCGGTCGCGCGCCCGCTCGAGAAGGAAGTCCCGCGCTTTTCCGACTTTCGCCGCGCCGGGATCGCGGTCTGGCACGAATGCAAGGACCTCGACCTCGCGGTCTGGCTGAGCCGCCTCGACCGGCTCGACGACTTGCGCGGACTGCGCGTCCGAACCCTGCGGCAGCTGTATGACGATCACCGGATCGGTGTCGCCGACCACCAGGTCGAGGTCTTCATCCTTGAGCCGGGCTCCGACCAATATCTCGGCCGGCTCTGTCACTTCAACGCCTGCCCGAAGGGTAAGCCCGAGTGCCTGGTTTCGGGCTGCGGGGCGCACGCATTCCTCCAGCAGCATGAGGAATTTCGGTTCGATCCCGAGACCCTGGCGTCGGTGCGCAGCGTGACCCTGTTCGACCGTTCGACCATGTTCCGCCGCCGCGCCGCGGAGCTGCCCGAGGCCGAGGCGGTCAGCTCGTGATCCTGCCGCGATCGGAGTTGTCGAATGCTGCCTCGACGCGCCACTCGGGCAAGCTCAGATGCTTCGGCGAGCCAGCGTTCGGGAAGGCCCGTCAGCTGGGTGGCAGCCTGAGCAGGATCTGCCAGATGAAGAACAGGGTCGCGACCTGAAAGGCGAGCGTGAAGCCGACCATCCACTTGAGCAGACGGACGTCGGATTTCAGGTCTTCGACCTGCGCCCCCTCTTCCGCAGCCGATCTTGCCAGGTCGTCCGGCGTGCCGGCCGCTTTCAAGGCGTCGTAGAGCTTGCTCAGCATCAGCGCCATGGCGGGGCCTCGAACCACCTGACCATACTCATCTTACCAGAGAATCGCGCCCTGCGCATCAAGCCGCGGCGCGAGGCGGCTCGGGGCGGATCCGGGCGAGGGCTTCGAGCAGGACCTCGGCGCCGGCGCCCTCCCGGTGCGCGGCTTCGGACAGATGGCGGCGCCAGGCGCGGGCGCCGGGCAGGCCGTTGAAGAGGCCGAGGATGTGGCGGGCGATCGCGCGCAAGGGCGTGCCCTCCGCAAGCTCCCGCTCGATGTAGGGCAGCAGGTGCTCGATGATCCCGGCGCGCTCGGGCAGCGGCTCGTCGCTGGCGTAGAGCGCCCGCTCCCAGATCGCGAGCCCGTAGGGGTTCTGATAGGCCTCGCGGCCGAGCATGACGCCATCGACATGGCCGAGCTCGGCGCGCGCCTGCTCGAGCGTCCGGATGCCGCCGTTCAGGATCACCTCGAGGGCCGGGAAATCCTGCTTGAGCCTGTGCACCAGATCGTAGCGGAGCGGCGGGATCTCCCGGTTCTCCTTGGGGCTGAGGCCGGAGAGCCAGGCCTTGCGCGCATGCACGATGACCGTGCGGCAGCCGGCAGTCCGCGATCGCCTCGACGAAGCGGCAAAGAAAGCCGTAGTCGTCCTTGGCGTCGATGCCGATCCGGGTCTTGACCGTGACCGGCAGGCCGACGGCATGGCGCATCGCCCGCACGCAGGCGGCGACCAGCTCGGGCTCGGCCATCAGGCAGGCGCCGAAGCGGGCGCTCTGGACCCGGTCCGAGGGGCAGCCGACGTTGAGGTTGATCTCGTCGTAGCCGGCCGCCTCGCCGAACGCCGCGGCGCGCGCGAGCTCGTCCGGGATCGGCGCCGCCCAGCTGCAGGGCGACCGGATGCTCGGCCGGATCGAAGCGCAGGACGCGCGCGCGCGGCCCGCGCAGGATCGCGCCGGTCGGGATCATCTCGGTATAGAGCAGCGCCCGCCTGGCGATCAGCCGCAGGAAGTAGCGGCAGTGCCGGTCGGTGCAGTCCATCATCGGCGCGATCGAGAGGCGGCGGTCAGGCACGGGCATCGGCGCGGCCGGCAGTGGTTTCGGTCCCAGGCTCGATCGCCAAGGTGGACCCGATGCGGCAACTTTCCAAGATCGCGGCGGCTCCGGTCGCGGCCACCGCCGCGATTGCCCTCAAAAACACGGCGCCCCGTCTCGACCCGAGACGGGAGCGCCGCCAAGTAGGGAGGAACGCCTCAGTCACGAAAATTCGTGGCTGACCCCGTCCTAGCGAGCTGCTGGTGAAGGCAGGGTTAAGACGGAGCGCCTGCCGGCGTCGGCCGCCACCGGCCATCCGCCGCAGACCCGGCCGGCCGCCGGCCCGGATCGCCGTCACTCGACCTCGTCCTCCGCCAGGACCCAGGGCTCCTCGAGCGCCGCCGCCTGCCATTCGAGCACCGCCGGCCAGGCGAGCACGGCGTCCGCATAGGCCTGCGCGAGTGGCGCCAGCGCGACGCCATAGGTGCGAAAGCGGGTCGCGACCGGCGCATACATGGCATCCGCCGCGCAAGGCTCCCCGAACAGGAACGGGCCGCCCGCCCCGAAGCGGCGCCGGCAGTCCTGCCAGATCTGGTCGATCCGGGCGATGTCGGCGGCAACGCCCGGCCCCTGGCCCCGGCCCGGCAGGTGTTTTCTCAGGTTCATCGGCATGTGCCGGCGCAGCGCCGCGAAGCCCGCGTGCATCTCGGCCGCGATCGAGCGCGCGAGCGCCCGGGCGTCGGGGTCGGCCGGCCAGAGCCCCGCCTGCGGCCGCTGCTCGGCCAGATACTCGATGATCGCCAGCGAATCCCAGACCACGCGCGCCCCGTGCTTCAGGATCGGGACCTTGGCCGCGGGCGAATGGCTGAGCAGCTCGGCGTGCGAGCCCGGCTCCGAGAGCCGCACGAGGTGCTCCTCGAACTCGATCCCGGCCAGGCGCGCCGCGAGCCAGCCGCGCAGCGACCACGACGAGTAGTTCTTGTTGCCGACCACCAGGATGAAGGCGGCCATCGCTCAGCCCTCAGGGTCCGGCTTGGGGACCAGCTTGAGCGAGGCGGAGTTCATGCAGTAGCGCTGGCCGGTCGGCTCCGGCCCGTCCGGAAAGAGGTGGCCCAGATGAGCATCGCAGCGGCTGCACAGCACCTCGGTCCGGACCATGAGGTGGCTGTAGTCGGTCTCGGTCGCCACCGCCGCCTCGTCGACCGGCTCATAGAAGCTGGGCCAGCCGGTGCCGGATTCGAACTTGGTGGCGGCATCGAACAGCGGCTGACCGCAGCAGACGCATTGGTAGACGCCAGGCGTCTTGGTCGCGTGATAGGCGCCGGAGAACGGCCGCTCGGTGCCCTTCATGCGGGCGATCCGATACTGCTCCGGGGTCAGCTGCTGGCGCCATTCGGCGATCGGCTTGACGACCTTCTCGACCACGACGCGTCCTCCCCTGGCTCGAACGGCGGCCCCGCCCTTGAGATAGATGGCGCCCGGCCGGTCGTAAAGATTGCCAGCCCACGCCCTGCGTGGCCGCTTTCTATCCCGAACCCCAGGCTCAGGTGCTCGGCGCCGGTCCACCGATCCGGCGAGCCCGGGACCACCTGCCTCCCCGTGATCCCCTCCCAGCGACACTTTCGCCCCGGCTTCGGCCGGGGCGCTCTCTTTCGCGGCCGGCAGCCGCGCTCGGGTAAGTCGCCAGATCTGTTCCATTGTGCGTCGATTCTGCCGTGCGATGATTCCAGGGAGTTTCTGGCATTGAAATCACAAAATGCGACTCGCATGCTGATCTCGCCCGGCAACGCGGCTATGAGGGCAAAGATGACTGACACTTCGCCGCCACGCCTGCGCTTGCGCCTGCTTCTCGGCCGCTCAATCGCGATCGGCCCCGGCAAGGCCGACCTCCTGGCGGCCCTGTTCGAGACCGGCTCGATCTCGGCCGCCGCCCGCAGCATGGGGATGAGTTACAAGAAGGCCTGGTATCTCCTCGACACCATGAACCGCTGCTTTCGCGCGCCCCTGATCAAGGCCGAGAAGGGAGGCAGCAGCCGCGGCGGCGCCCGGTTGACGCCCACGGGCGAGCGGGCGCTCGGGCTGTACCGGGCGATCGAGGACCGCGCCGTCGCGGCGGCCGCCGAAGAGCTCCGGGCTTTCGCCGAGCTGATTGTCGACGACCCCGACCCCTGAGCCAGGCGCCGGCTTGTACCTTTCGCCGATTCTCGATATAGGACGAATGCTATATCGGGAAGGCAGCATGACGAGGCATGCGTCCACGGCCGCCTCGCCCCCTCCGGTGGCGGCGTTCGTGAGCGGGGCCCTGATCGGGACGCTCGGCGGGCTCATCGGTCTCGGCGGCGCGGAGTTCCGACTGCCTTTGCTGATCGGGGCGTTCCGGTTCGCCGCCCTCGAGGCCGTGATCCTGAACAAGGCGATGAGCCTGGTGGTGGTAACGACGGCGTTGCCGTTCCGGACGGCGGCGGTACCGTTCGCAATGTTGGCCACGCACTGGATCGTGATCGTCAATCTGCTGGCCGGAAGCCTGGCGGGCGCCTGGTTCGGCGCGGGCTGGGCGACGCGACTGCGATCGGCGACGCTCCATCGCGTGATCGGCGTTCTGCTGGTCGGCATCGCGGCGGTGCTGCTGGTCGGGCACGACACGGCGGGCTCCGGACAGCCGCTGCTGGGCGGGCCGCTCCAGGTCGCTGTGGGCGTGGCGGCCGGGTTGCTGATCGGGATCGTCGCCGCGCTGCTCGGCGTCGCCGGGGGCGAGCTCCTGATCCCGACCGTGGTCCTGCTGTTCGGAGCCGACATCAAGCTCGCCGGGAGCCTGGCGCTCGCCGTGAGCCTGCCGACGATGGTCATGGGATTCGCCCGTTACAGCCGCGACCACAGCTTCGCGGTGCTCGGCCGGAATCGCGGCTTCGTGCTCGTGATGGCGATGGGCTCGATCGCCGGCAGCTGGGTTGGCGCGCACCTGCTCGGTCTCGTCCCGAGCGCGCTCCTCCTGCCGCTGCTCGCCGCGATCCTGCTGGTCAGCGCCGGCCAGGTCTGGCGCCACGGCTGACCGGCGCGCCGTCGGGACTCTTCCGCCCAAGCTCCGGGCTACACCGCTCAGCCGAACCAGGCGCCGCCGTTGACGTCGATCGTGGCGCCCGTGATCCAGCCGCTCATGGCATCGCAGGCGAGGAACAGATAGGCGCCGACCAGGTCCTCGGGCCGGCCGGCCCGCCCCATCGGGATGCCGGCCAGCATCCGCGCCTGCTGCTCGGGCGTGGTGTGGCGCTCCTGCAGGGGCGTGAGGACGAAGCCCGGCGCCACCGCGTTGACCCGGATGCGGTCGGCCGCGTAGTCCCGGGCGAGATAGCGGGTCAGGCCCTGCACGAACGCCTTGGACGAGCCGTAGATCGCGCTGCCCGGGCCGCCCACCTGGCGCGCCGCGAGCGAGGTCGTGTTGATGATGACGCCGCCGCCCTGGCGCTTGAACTGCCGGATCGCGAGCTGGCAGGCGGTGACCACCGAGCGGGCGTTGAGCGCCATGACGCGATCGATGAACGCGTCCTCGGCCTCGTCGAGCGCGATCCGGCCGAGCACGTCGCCGGCGTTGTTGACCAGGACGTCGAGGCGGCCGAACGCCTGCACGGCGCCGGCGATCACGCGCTCGAGCTCGGCCTTGCTGGTGACGTCGCCCTGGAGGACCAGGGCCTCGCCGCCGGCCGCGCGGACCGCGCGGGCGACCGCTTCGGCCTGATCCCGGCTCCGGTTGCAGTGCACCCCGACGCGCGCGCCGCAGCGGCCGAAGCCCAGGGCGACCGCGGCGCCGATCCCGCTGCTGGCGCCGGTCACCAGCACCGCCTTGCCCTTGAGCTCGTCGAGCATGCCCGCCTCCCCCGACCTGATCCGCCGCCCGGACCGCCCGGCTTTGGGCCTGGTTAGCGCCATCGCCGCCGCTTGTCATGGGGCAAGCGATCCCAGGAGCAATCCCGGGGCGATCCCGGCGCGGCCCTGATGCCGATCTCGGCCGCGGCGGGGAATTTGTCGGCCCGCCGGCCGTTTGGCTAGCGAAAGCGGTAGCGGGCAACGACCGAAAGGAGACCGCATGGTCTGGAGCCGACCCCGCCGATCCGGCACGCGCTGGTCGCTTTGGATCGTGGTCGCGGCGGCCCTTTGGCCGCTGGCCGCCTTCGGCCAGGGGGCCGATGAGCTCGCCTCGATGATCGAGCAGAACCTGGACGGGATCGCGTTCCGGCTCGACCTGCGGCCCTATCAGGCAGCCCAGGACCTCGAGGCCGAGGGCCGCCGGCTCGAGCTGCTCGAGAAGGAGACGCCTGACAACCCGGCGCTACCGGCGCTCAAGCGCAAATACGCCGAGCTCCAGGCCGGCATCGCGGCCGCGGCCAAGGATGCCGCCAACGGCGTCGGCGCGGCCGCGGTGCCGACCGCGCCCCCCGGCTTCACCGCCGGGCTGAAGCAGGTCGACGCGCTCGAAAAGCAGGCCGAGAGCGCGCTCCTGCTCGACCACCCGGCCGAGGCCGAAGGCTATCTCGCCAAGGCGGAGCACCAGATCGCGGATCTCGAGGACCACTATCGGGGCGCGATCCCGGTTGGCCACGCGCCCCTGATCGTGGCCAAGGAAAAGCTCGCGGCGCTCAGGGACCAGATCGCCGACGCCAAGCCGTCGAAGTGACTAGCCGGCCAGCGCCGGGCCGCAGGCGCCAAGGAAGTCCTCGAACGCGGCCGCGAAGGCGTCGTAGTCGGCGCCGGTGAGCGGCAGCGACAGCGCGATGAAGCCGCGCCTGGCGACATAGAAGCCGCGGGCGAGCATCTCGAGGTGGAACAGCGCCCGCGCCGCCGGCGGCGTGTGCAGCGTGTCGTCCGGCTGCCGGATCGCCTCGCGCTGGAAGTGCATGCAGAGGATCGAGCCGACCCCGGTCACCTGCACCGGCACGCGCTGCCGATCGCCGATCGCGTTCAGCCTCGCCTTGAAGCGCTCGCCCTGCGCACTCAGCGCGTCGGCCGCCTCGGGCGTGAACACCCTGGCGAGACCGGCGACGCCCGCGGCCATGGTCAGGACGTTGTTGTTGTAGGTGCCCGAGTGGGGCAAGGCATCCGGCCGGCTGGGGTCGAAGCGGCCCATGATCGCGCGCCGGCCGCCGAACGCGCCAAAGCTCATGCCGCCGCCCAGATACTTTCCGAACGTGGTCAGGTCCGGAATGATGTCGAGCGCCGCCTGCAGGCCGCCCGGCGACAGGCGCGAGGTCATGACCTCGTCGAAGATCAGGATGATCCCGTGGCGCGTGGCGGCCGCGCGCAGGCCCCGCAGGAAATCGGGCTCGGCCGCGATGCAGCCGCCCGCCCCCATCATGGGCTCGATGATGATCGCGGCCAGCTCCTGCGCGTGCTCCTCGATCAGTGCCAGCGTGCCCTCGAGATCGTTGTAGCGCGCGAACACGTAGGGGAAGGGAATGCTCATCGCCGAGGGCCCGTGGGCGAACGACAGCATGCCGCCGTGATAGGCGCCCTCGAACGCCAGGATGTGGCTGCGGCCGGTCGCGGCCCGGGCGCCCGAGAGCGCGTTCAGGTTGGCCTCGGTGCCGGAATTGCAGAACCGGACCAGCTCGCAGGACGGGAAGCGCGCGCACATCAGCGCTGCGAGCTCGGCCTCGTGGCGGTTCGGCGCCCCGAGCAGGATGCCGTCCGCCAGCGCCTGCTCGACCGCGGCCCGGATCACCGGGTCCGAATGGCCATAGAGGCCGGCCGTGTATTCGCCGAGGAAATCCAGATACTCGTGGCCGTCGAGGTCCCAGAGCCGCGCGCCCTCGCCGCGCGCCATCGTCACCGGAAACGGCGGATAGAACAGGATGCTCCGGGTATTGCCGCCCGGCAGCGCGCCAGCCGCCTCGACATGGCGCGCCCGGCTCCTGGGATTGGCCGCGACGTAGCGCGCCTCGGCATCGGCGAGCGCGTCCTCGAGGCTCATGTTGCGCTCGGCCGTCATGGTCATCGGATTTCCCCTCCGCAGGACCCTCGTCGCCGCATGCTAGCAGACGCCGCGGGACGCGCACCAGAACAGCCTGAGCGGCTGGGGCGGGAGACTGGTTGACTTCGGGCATTTTTGCCCGATATTGAGATGCCATGACCGGCGCCGAGCTCATCCGCGCCATCCGGAAGCTGGGGCGCCGGCAGGGCGTCGAGGTTCGCTTCGTCACCCGGCGCGGCAAAGGCAGTCACGGCACGCTGTATTTCGGCGAACGCAAGACGATCGTCAAGGATCGGAAGAAGGAGCTGAGCCGCGGCTTGCTGCTGGACATGCTCCGCCAGCTCGGCCTCGGGCCCAAAGACCTGGAGTGAACGAGTACGATGGGACCGACGAGAAAGGCAAGGGAGCACGGGGTCGCGATGACTTCTGGCTTGGCCGGCGATGCTGGCTCCCGACCCTGAGGGGCGCATCCAGGTTCGCTTTCCGGACTTCCCGGAGGCGCTGACGGACGGCGCCGACGAGGTTGAAGCGTTGGCGGAGGCGGCCGACTGCCTGGCCGAGGCCGTGGCGGCGCGGGTCGCCGACGACGAGGACCTCCCGGCCCCCTCACCCACGCGCCGCGGTATGCACGTCGTGCCGTTGCCGCCGCTGCTCGCCTACAAGGCGGCGCTGTTTTGTGCGATGCGGCAGGCCGGAATCAGCAAATCCGATCTCGCCCGCCGACTTGGGATCGACGAGAAGGACGTGCGTCGCCTGGCCGACCCGAGGTATCGGGGCTCGAAGGTCGAGCGCCTGCATGCCGCGCTGGCGGCCTGCGGCATCACTGCTCAAATCACGCTGATCGACACCGCCCGGCGCGAACGCCGGCTCGGATCGGCTGCCCGACCCCGAGGGGCTACGATCAAGCCGGCTCGGGCGGCCGCGACGCGGCGCGCGGGGTGAATGAAACTCGCCGTTGCTTGGCCTGCCCTCGATGACCGCCGATCCCGCCTGGGCGGGCCTGGAGGTCGGGATCGAGATCTGGACGATCCGCTGAGACAGGGGGCAGCGCCGCGGCCGGCTGCCGGGCCGCGGGCGCTTGCCTTCGATCGCACACGCGGGCAAGGTCGATCATCGACAAAGCCATCGGGGAGGCAGAACAATGACGATCCGAGCAGATTTCGGACCTTCCAGGGTCGCGCTTGCGGTCGCTGGCGCGGCGTTGCTGTGGGCAGCAGGACCGGCCGGCGCGGTCGATTACGCCAAGGTCCAGCAGATCGCCAAGGCGAACAACATCACCGAGCTGCGCATGACCGAGGCCGGCGGGGCGTCCGGGGATTCGATCCAGGCGGGCTACATCGAGCCGTTCCAGAAGGCGAGCGGGATCACGGTCGTGCGCGAGAACCCGAGCGGGCTTGGCAAGCTGCGCGCGATGGTCGAGGCGGGTGCGGTCACCTCGGTCCTGCTCGAGCTCGGCAGCCCGGAACTGGAGCAGGCCAAGGCGCTGAACCTGGTCGAGCCGCTCGACTGGGACGCGATCGCGCCCGAGCCGGTCTTCGACGAGGCCAAGGACCAGTACGGCTACGGCTACCAGTACTACTCGACGATCATGGCCTGGCGCGCGGACGCCAAGGCGCCGGCCAACTGGCAGGAGTTCTGGGACACCAAGAACTTCCCGGGCAAGCGCGCGCTGCCCGACTATCCGACCTACATCCTGCCGATGGCGCTGCTGGCTGATGGCGTGGCGCCCGCGGACCTCTACCCGCTCGACCTCGACCGCGCGTTCGCGAGCCTGGAGAAGATCAAGGACAGCGTCGCCGTCTGGTGGCAGGCGGGCGCGCAGCCGCCGCAGCTCTTGAAGGACAACGAGGTCCAGTACGCGGTCGCCTGGTCGGGCCGGGTCGCCGGGCAGAAGGGCATCGACTACAGCTTCAACCAGGGCCAGCTCGATCTCTCCTTCTTCGCCGTGCCCAAGGGGGCGGACGCCAACCAGAAGGCCGCGGCCATGGGCATCCTCTACGAGATGAGCGTGCCCGAGAACCAGGCCAGGGCGGCCGAGGTCGTCTCCTATACCGGCAACAGCCCCAAGCTCGAGCCGCTGCTGCCGCAGGACCGGCTGGGCGAGTTCCCGACCACCAGCGCCAACAAGCAGGTGCAGATCCTGGTCGACGCCAAATGGTGGTTCGAGAACGCGGACGCGGTCGAGACCCGCTGGCAGGAGTTCAAGCTCGGCCTGTGAGGCGGACGTCGATGGCCGGAGGGCGGAGGCCCTTGCCCCCGCTCTCCGCTTCGGCCTGAGGCCGCCCGATGGCGCCGGCGGTCGCCGGCCGCCGGCGCCGGCTGCCGGCGGGGGTCGCCTACGTCCTGCCGCTGGTCGTCTTCATGCTGCTCGCCTTCGATCTGCCGATCGTCCTGATGCTCGGCTGGAGCATCGGCGCGCCCCCCGACGTGCTCGGCTGGTACGCCCAGATCCTCGAGCGCCCGGTCTACCTGAAGGTGCTCGGCAACACCTTCCGGATCGCGCTGATCGCAACCCTGGTCTGCGCGCTCCTGGGCTACCCGCTCGCCTACTGGATGCGCGGCCTGCCGCCTGCCCGCCAGCTGATCGCGGTGGCACTCGTGGTGCTGCCGTTCTGGGTCAGCATCCTGGTGCGCAGCTATGCCTGGATCGTGATCCTCGGCAACGACGGCCTGGTCAACCGCACCCTCGAGGCGCTGGGCCTGATCGGCGCCCCCATCAGCTTCCTCTACAACGAGCTCGGCGTGATCCTCGGCACGACCAACGTGCTGCTGCCGTTCCTGGTGCTGCCGCTGCTCGCGGCCATGCTCAAGCTCGACGAGCGGCTGCTGCAGGCCGCGGCCTCGCTCGGCGCCTCGCGGCGGACCATCTTCTGGCGGATCTTTTTCCCGCTGACCCTGCCTTCGCTGGCGGCCGGCGCGATCCTGGTCTTCATCCTGACGCTCGGCTTCTTCATCACGCCCGCGATCTTAGGCGGCGGCCGGGTCCCGATGATCGCCAACATGCTCGACCTTTTGATCAACCGCCTGCCGCGCTGGGAGCTGGCGGCGGCGATCTCGACCGTGCTCCTGGCGCTCACGCTTGCCTGCTATGCCGGCTACCGCCGGGTCGGCGCGCGGACCCGGAGCTGAAGCGCCATGGCCGCGGCTGCGCCGACCGCCGGCCTCCCTGATCGGGCCCCGCCCAAAGATCGCGAGGGCCGGCTCGGCCGCTTCCTGCTGGCGCTTACGAGCGGTGCGGTGCTCCTGTTCCTCTGCCTGCCGATCGCGGTCGTGGTGCCGATGTCGTTCTCGAGCGCGTCCTCGCTCGCCTTCCCGCCGCCCGGCTTCTCGCTCCGCTGGTACCACGCGTTCTTCGGCGACCCGCGCTGGCTCAGGGCCGCGGCCACCTCCGCCCTGGTCGCGTTCAGCGCCAGCGCCGCCGCGCTGGCGCTCGGCAGCATCGCGGCCTATGGCCTGGTGCGCGGGACGTTCCGCGGCCGGGCGCTGCTCGAGGGCAACTTCATCGCGCCCCTGATCCTGCCGCCGGTGATCACGGCGGTGGCACTCTACATCGTGTTCGCGCGGATCGGCCTGCTCGGCACGCTCATGGGCCTGATCGTCGCCCACACGGTCCTGACCGTGCCCTACGTCGTGCTGCTCATGTCGGTCGCGATCCGCGCCTTCGACGTCCGGATCGAGCAGGTGGCCCTGAGCCTTGGCGCCTCCTGGCCCCGGATGTTCCGCAGCATCCTGCTCCCCAACCTCTGGCCCTCGGTGCTGGCCGCCTGGATCTTCGCCTTCATCATCAGCTTCGATGAGGTGATCGTGACCATCTTCCTCGCCGGCGCCTACGACACGATCCCCAAGCGCATGTTCAACGAGCTGGTCCTGCAGGTGAACCCGACGATCACCGCGATCGCAACCCTCCTGATCGCCCTCAGCCTCGTCACGATCACGCTGATCGCCTGGCTCATGCACCGCGCCGGCGTGCTGAGCCGCACGCTGGGTTGAGCGCGTTACGCTTCATCCCGATGCGGCGTCATAGACGACTACCTACCGCTCCTTGAGGGCCCTAGACGACAGTGCCGGGCACCAGCCGCGGTGTTCGAGGCTCCTCCTCGGAATAGACGAGCACATCGACACCACGGCCGATCGGCCCGACCGCGTCGCGCAGTCGATCATCTCCTGGAAGCGATCGACGAGCGCCAGGCTCGACTGACCAGCAGCTCCAGATCCGAGCCTTCGTCCTGGCCCCGCGCGCGTGAGAGCCGCACGATCACTCTGCTCGGCCGGGCACGCCGTCAGGATCCGCTCGACCAGCCTCGCGGATGTCTGCTTCGATCTGGTCGCTGAATTCGCGCACGCCGCAGACAGTCGGGCTGACGCTAGACTATCAGTGAGGATCGAGGCACCCCGGCAACCGAGATGTCCATGAGCATCGCCCGCGACCACGGCCGTCGACTATGCCGACATCATCGACCGGGACGCGAAGCCGGTCGGTCCGATCCACCCCGGCGCGATCCTCGAGGAGGAGTTCCTGAAGCCGCTGGGCTCAGCGCCTATGCGCTCGCCAAGGCGCTCAGCGTGCCACGCAACCGGATCACCGGCATCGTTCACCGCGAGCGCGCGATCACGGCCGACACAGCACTCCGGCTCGCGCGCTTCTTCGACATGTCGCCCGACTTCTGGCTCGGCCTGCAGATGACCTACGACCTCGAAACCAGCCGCGCCGCGCTCGCTGACCGGCTGGACCGGGAAGTGGTTCCGCGCGCTGCCTTAAGCGCCGCGACCCGATACGGGCGACCGTAGGCCGGGCTATCCTGGTGCCCGTTGCTTATCGGCCGCGATCAGTTCGTCATCGATCGCTCGCGCCCGGATCGCGGCGGGTCGCGTGCTGAGGCGCTCGACATAGCGCTCGAACGCGGGGCGCTTCTCGATCGTGCCGAAGCTCATCCCCCAGCCGATGTGCGAGCCGACATAGACGTCGGCCGCCGTGAAGCGATCGCCGACCAGATAGTCGCGGGCCCCAAGCGCGGCCTCGAGCACCGACATGACATCGGCGAGCGTGCCGTAGCCAACCATCGCCTTGCGCTCGGCCGGCACCTCGAAACCACACGCCTTGTTGGTCGCGGCCGCTTCGACCGGCCCGGCCGCGAAGAACAGCCAGCGATAGTAAGGCCCCCGCAGCCGGTCGCCCGGCGCTGGCGCGAGCCCGGCCGCCGGGAAGGCATCGGCCAGATAGCAGCAGATCGCCGCCGCCTCCGTGACCACGGTGTCGCCGTGCCGGAGCGCCGGCACCTTGCCCATGGGGTTGATGGCGAGATACTCGGCCGCCTTCATCGTCGTGCCGTACCCGAGCAGCTCGGTCCGGTACGGCTGAGCGATCTCCTCGAGCATCCAGCGCACGATGCGACCGCGCGACATCGGGTTGGTGTAGAAGACTAGCTCATCGGTCATGCGCGTGATCCCTCAGCGCCCTCGTCAGGGCGAGCTACAGCCACGCCGACCGACGCCCTCGGCTCAGACGGCGAGGTGCTTCAGGTACTGGGCGACGAAGTCGCAGTCGACCAGGCGGACGTAGGCGTCGGTCAGGCGTTTGGTGATCGGGCCGGGGACCGGGGCGGTGCCGATGGCCGTGCCGTTGATCGTGCGGATCGGGCAGATGCAGAAGCTGGTCGAGGTGATGAAGGCTTCCTCGGCCGCATAGGCGTCGTAGAGGTCGATGTCGGCCTCGGCGAACGGGATTTTTTCCGAGGCTGCGAGCTCGATCGCGGTGGCGCGGCTGACGCCCGGGCAGCACGTAGCGCTCGTGCGGGGTCAGGAGGCGGCCGTCCTTGTAGACGAAGATGTTGGCGCCGAGGCCCTCGCAGAGGTTGCCGTTGACGTCGAGCAGGATCGTCCAGGCCTCGGGCGAATGGGCGTGGACCTCGAGGTCGCCCGTGATCAGGTTCAGATAGTTGTGGGTCTTGGCGCGCGGCGTCAGCGCGTCCGGGGAGACGCGGCGGACCGAGGGCACGGCCACGTCGATGCCGTCGCGGTAGAGGCGCGCCCGCGCCTTGAACGGCAGGGGCATCGATCTCGACGATCACGGTCGGGCCGTAGTGATCCCAGTTGTCGCCCTCGACCGCGTTGACCCCGCGCGAGATCCGCTGGCCGACCCACTGGTCCTCGTCGGGCCCGAGCAGGTGCAGGTTGCGTCCGTTGACCTCCTCGCTGATGGCAATCATCTCGGCCGGCGACAGCCCGGGGTCGATGCGCAGGACCTTGAGCGAGCGGTAGAGGCGCTCGACGTGCTCCCTGATCTTGAACAACCGGCCGTTGAAGGTCCGGGTCATGTCGAAGGCGCCGTCGCCGAAGATCCAGCTGCGGTCGCGAAACGGCACCCGCACCTCGCTCTCGGGCACATAGTCGCCGTTGAAATACGCGATCCGCTCGTTCGCGAGTGCCGTCATCTGCCCCTGCCTCCGCCCGTGCTGCCGATCGATCGGCCGGCGGGATCAGAGCACAGCCGCGCCGCGACCGCCAGCCCCTCAAGGGCCGGTCGAACCCGCTGCCGCCCTCGCGGCCGGATCGCCGATTGACGCCGCCACGTCATCGCCGGGATCGGCCTCGCAAGGTCGATCGCCATTTCCGCCCGGATGGTCTGGCCTGCGCAGCCCGCCGCCAATATATCGACCGGAAGGGTCGGGGCGATGACGGCTCTCGACCGGCGGGCAACCGGCCAACGGGGGAGACGAGAGCGATGCACAAGCGGCGGCTCGGCGCAGAGCTGGAGGTCGGGGCGATCGGGCTCGGGTGCATGACCATGACCGCGATCTACGGGCCCGCCGACGACCGGGAATCGCTGCGCACCATCCGGCGCGCGGCCGAGCTCGGGGCGACCCTGATCGACACCTCGGACATCTACGGCAACGGCAGCAACGAGCAGCTGGTCGGCCAGGCGCTCAAAGGCATCCGCGAGCGGGTCGTGCTGGCGACCAAGTTCGGCAACATCCGCCGCGACGGCAGGCCCGAGGTCGACGGCCGGCCGGAGCACGTGCGCGCCGCCTGCGACGCCTCGCTCGCGCGCCTGGGGGTCGAGACGATCGACCTCTACTACCAGCACCGGGTCGACCCGCGGGTCCCGATCGAGGACACGGTCGGCGCCATGGCGGAGCTGGTGCGGGCGGGCAAGGTGCGCTTCCTCGGCCTCTCGGAGGCGGCGCCCGCGACCATCCGCCGGGCGGCTGCGGTCCATCCGATCGCGGCGCTCCAGACCGAGTACTCGCTCTGGACCCGGGACGCGGAGGCCGAGGTGCTGCCGACCTGCCGCGCGCTCGGCATCGGCTTCGTCGCCTACAGCCCGCTCGGCCGCGGCTTTCTCGCCGGCACGCTCACGAGCCCCGACGATCTCGCGGCCAACGACCGCCGGCGCGAGCACCCACGCTTTGCCGCGGCGAACTTCGCCAGGAACGCCACCCTGCTCGCCACGCTGCGCGCGGTCGCGGCCGGTCATGGCGCGACGCCCGCGCAGGTGGCGATCGCCTGGCTGCTCGCCCGGGGCGACGACATCGTGCCGATCCCCGGCACCAAGCGCGTGGACCGCGTGGAGGAGAACGCGGCCGCGGCCGAGCTGGCGCTGACCGGCCAGGACCTGGCCCGCCTCGATGCCGCCTTTCCGCCGGGCGTCACCGCGGGCGACCGCTATCCGCCGGACCAGCTGGTGCGCGTCGGCATCTAAACACGTCTTGACGGCACGCCGTCATGGTGTCAGGATCGATCGAATTCCGAATTCCGAATGCGGTGGTGGTGACAACGTTGACGACCGAAGGGCGACCCTTGGAGCCGCTGCCGGGCGGCACGGTCCTGATCGATCGGGTCTATGAGCGGCTGGTCGCGGCGATCGCCGACGGCACGCTGGCGCCCGGCCACCGGCTGCGCCAGGACGAGGTCGCCGCCCTGCTCGGGGTCTCGCGCCAGCCGGTCAGCCACGCGCTCCAGCTGGTCAAGCGCCAGGGCCTCGCGGTCGAGCACGGCCGCAAGGGCCTGGCGGTGGCGCCGATCGCGGCGGCCAAGGTGCGCGATCTCTACCAGGTCCGGGCGGCGCTCGATGCGCTGGCCGCGCGGCTCGCGGCCGGGCGCGGGCGGGCGGCAAGCCTCGAACGGATGGCACGCGCCGAGGCGGAGCGGGCGCTCGAGGCCGGGCTCGGCCTCGCCGTCGACGCCCCGGCCGGGGCGCTGATCCGGGCCGACGTCGCGTTCCACACCGCCCTCTACCGGCTCTCGGGCAACGCCGCGATCGAGGCGACCGTGGCGCCGCAGTGGCCGCAGTTCATGCGCGCCATGGGCGCCGTGCTGGAGGTGCCGGGGCACCGCGCGGTGGTCTGGCGCGAGCACGAGGCGATCCTCGCCGCGGTGCTCACAGGCCGGGTCGAGGCGGCCGCGCGGGCGGCGCGCGAGCATGCCGAGCGGGCCGGCGCCCAGGCGGCCGCGCGCCTCGAGACCGAGCCGGCCGCCGCCTGAACAGGGACAAGATGCAGCTCGAGGAGACGACGATGCGCTTGACCGATGCACAACTGAAGGAATTCGACGAGCAGGGCTACATCTTCCTGCCCGAGTGCTTCTCCGCCGAGGAGACCGCGATCCTGCGGGCCGAGGCCGAGGCGATCTACCGGACCGACCGCAAGGAGGTCTGGCGCGAGAAGTCGGGCGCCCCCAGGACCGCGTTCGCGGCCCATACCTACAACGAGGCGTTCCGCCTGCTCGGCTCCGACCCGCGCCTGATCGAGCCGCTCGAGCAGCTGTTCGGCGAGCCGGTCTACATGCACCAGTTCAAGATCAACGCCAAGGCGCCGTTCGATGGCGAGGTCTGGCAGTGGCACCAGGACTACGGCACCTGGGCGCGCGACGACGGCATGCCCGAGGCGCGCGCCATGAACATCTCGGTGTTCCTCGACGAGGTCATGGCGATCAACGGCCCGCTCATGTTCATCCCCAAGAGCCACAAGGCGGGCGTGCTCGCCGCCGGCCACGACAAGGCGACCACCTCCTATCCTTTGTGGACCCTCGACCACGAGACCATCACGAGGCTCGCCGCCGACGGCGGGATCGTGGCGCCGACGGGCGTGCCGGGCTCGGTCCTGATGTTCCACGGCAACCTCGTCCACGCCTCGCCGCCCAACATCACGCCCTATCCGCGCAAGATCGTCTACCTGACGCTCTGCGCGGTCTCGAACCACATCACCAAGTTCACCCGCGAGCCCTGGATCGCCCACCGCGACTTCGCGCCGATCGAGGCGGTGGCGCCGGATGCGCTCCTGCAGTACGCCCGCGCCCACAAGATCGCGGCCGAGTAGCGCGATGAACCTCACGAGCAAGCTCGCGGCCCGGGCGGCGGCCGGGCGGCCGGTCCGGGTCGGCCTGATCGGCGCCGGCAAGTTCGGCTCGATGTTCCTCTCCCAGGTGCCGACCATCCGGGGCCTCGAGGTCGCGGTGATCGCCGACCTCGACCCGGACCGGGCGCGGGAAGCCTGCCGGCGGGTCGGCTGGGATGCGGGCAGGATCGAGCGCACGCGCTTCGTCCCGCGCGGGGCGGACGCCTGCGCCGATCCCGCGGTCGAGGTCGTGATCGAGGCGACCGGGGCGCCCGCCGCCGGGATCGCGCATGCGCTCACCGCGATCGAGGCCGGCCGGTCGATCGTCATGGTCAACGTCGAGGCCGACGTCCTGGCCGGCCCCCTGCTCGCCGCCAAAGCCCGCGAACAGGGCGTCGTCTATTCGATGGCCTATGGCGATCAGCCCTCCCTGGTCGCCGAGATGGTCGACTGGGCGCAGGGCCACGGGCTTCACCGTCATGGCCGCCGGCAAGGGCACCAAGTACCTGCCCAGGTTCCATCAGGTGACGCCCGATGACGTCTGGACCCACTATGGCCTGACGCCCGAGCAGGCGGCGGCCGCGGGCATGAACCCGCAGATGTTCAATTCCTTCCTGGACGGCACCAAGTCCGCGATCGAGATGGCGGCGATCGCGAACGCCTGCGGCCTCGAGGTGCCCGAGGACGGCCTGGGCTTTCCCCCCTGCGGCGTCGACGACCTCGCCCAGATCCTGCGGCCGCGCGCTCTCGGCGGCTGCCTCAGCGGCAAAAACATGGTCGAGGTCGTGTCCTCGATCGAGCGCGACGGCCGGCCGGTCTTTCGCGACCTGCGCTGGGGCGTCTACGTCGTGCTCGAGGCGCCCAACGACTACGCCGCCGCCTGCTTCAGGCAGTATGGGCTGAAGACCGACGACAGCGGCCGCTTTGCCGCCATGTACAAGCCCTACCACCTGATCGGGCTCGAGCTCTCGATCTCGGTCCTGAACGCGGCCCTGCGCGGCGAGCCCACCGGCAGCAGCGTCGAATGGCGGGGCGATGCGGTCGCGACCGCCAAGCGCGCGCTCAAGGCCGGCGAGACGCTGGATGGCGAGGGCGGCTACACGGTCTACGGCAAGCTGATCCCGGCGGCGCGCTCGCGCACGCTGGACGCGCTGCCGATCGGCCTTGCCCACCACGTCCGCCTCCGGCGCGACATCGCGCCCGGAGCCATCCTCTCGGCCGCCGACGTCGAGCTCGACGAAAGCTCCCAGGCGGTCCGCATCCGGCGCCAGATGGTGGCCGAGGCGGCCCGGGCCGACCGCGCGGCATGAGCGGGATCCGGGTCGCGGCGCTCGGGACCGATGTGGCCTCGCCTTTGCGGGAGGGTGCGATGAGCGATATCCGGAGCAGGCTCGAAACCTTGTGCGACGCCTTCAACGCACACGATCTCGACGCCATCATGGCCTGCTTTGCCGATGACTGCGTGCTCGAGATGCCGCGCGGTCCTGCCCCCTGGGGAACTCGCGCGGAGGGCAAGACCGCCGTCCGCGAAACCCTCGCCGGCCGCTTCCAGGGCCTTCCCGACGTCCACTACGGCGATGCCACCCACTTCGTCGATGCCGACACCGGCATCTCCAAATGGACCCTCACCGGCACCACCCCCAAGGGCCTCCGGCTCGAGGTGAGGGGCTGCGATTTCTATACCTTCCGCGACGGGCTGGTGGTGCGGAAGGACTCCTATTGGAAGATCGTCGAGTAGGTTATCGAATCCAGGGAGCTTAGGCATGACGGCAATCCGGGTCGCGACCTTCGCCGGCCCTGGCGCTGCGCCCGTGATCCGCGAGGTGCCAAAACCGGACATACCGGCCAGGGCCGCGTTGATCCGGATCGGCGCCTGCGGCGTCTGCGGCACCGATCTGCACATCCTGAAGGGCCACTGGCCGAAGCCCCTGCCCTGGCCGTTCACGCTCGGCCATGAGCTGGCCGGCGTGGTCGTCGAGATCGGGCCGGAGCTGACCGCGGACTTCATGGGCCTGCCGCTCACGGTCGGCTCCAAGGTCATGCTGCCGCCGCTCATGCCCTGCGGCAGCTGCTACTACTGCCTGCACTACCCCGAAAGCGCCAACAAGTGCCTGACGCCCGTCTACTATGGTCGTTACCTCGGGTTCGAGAAGCCGCCGCACCTCTGGGGCGGCTTTTCCGAGTATGTCTACGTCGACCTGGAGGACTTACCCGGCACCAAGATCTACAAGCTCCCGGACGACATGCCGCTCCGCCTGGGCGCGCTCTCGGAGCCCTTGACCTCCTGCATCCGCGCCTTCAACCGCGCGACCCGCGCCGGCGGCTTTCGCTGGAACGACACGGTCGTGATCCAGGGCTCGGGCCCGATCGGCATCCTCGCGGTCGCGGCCGCAAAGGAGATGGGCGCCGGCCGCGTGCTCTGCGTCGGCGCCCCCGAGACGCCGCGCCTGGCGCTCGCCCGCCGCTTCGGCGCCGAGGCGACGGTCGACCTCGAGGACTACCGGACGCCCGAGGAGCGCATCGCCCGCGTGCGCGAGCTGGTCGGCGGCTTCGGCGCCGACCTCGTGATGGACTGCTCGGGCCATCCCTCGGCCGGCCCCGAGGGCATCGAGATGCTGCGCGACGGCGGCACCTACGTCGAGATGGGCCAGTTCACGGATGCCGGCGCGATTTCAACCAATTGGCACCGGATCTGCACCAAAGACCTTAACGTCCTGGGCTCCTGGGCGTTCACCGCCAACGACCTCGCGCTCGGCGTCGCCATGCTCGATCGCGCCCGCGACCGTTTCCCGTGGCTCGAGATGCAGACCCTCTACCCGTTCGACGACGACGGCCTCGGCCGCGCGATCGCCGATGCGATCGCCATGCGCACGGTCAAATCGACGATCATCCCGGCCCCCGATCTGATCGAGGCCTAAAAGAACGCGAGCGGTCGGGCAACCACGAACGCTTCAAGGGCTGCAGCTCACCACCTGATCGAACTTGAGACTATGTTCGCAGTTGTAGTCCGGCGGCCAATCGTTACTCAACCTGGTACAATACTGTGTAGGTGGCGGGGGTGAGGGCGAGGCCGATGCCGAGGAGCGATCGGAAGGCGGCGTGGCGGGTTCGGCGGCGGTTGAAGCGGAACACGAACTCGTCGAGGTAGGCTTGGAGGTGCTTGCGGCGCAGGCCATGGTAGACGCCGAGCGCCCAGGTCTTGAGGTTCGAGAACACGCGATGGGTCCAGGGTAGGACGAGGTGCGCAGCCATCGGGCCGATGACGTGGGGCTCGTGATGGACGCCGGGAGCGCCTGGATAGCCGGCCCAGCCATCGGTCTTGACGGTGGCGCCGGGGGCGATGTTGGCGCGGATGACGGCGTGCAGGGTCCTGGCGGCATAGTCCTTGATGGCGATCAGCCGGATGCGGCCCGGCCCGCCGGCCTGCACCTCGACCGCGCCGGCGACCGGCATCTATCCCTGATGGCTGCGCCCGCCGCCGCCGCTCGGCGGATCGTCTTGAGAGCGGCAGACGATCTCGGTCTCGTCGATCTCGACCAGCCCGGAGCGTTCGGGCGGGCGCAGCCGCACAGCAGCCGGCGCTTTTGTAGGAGCCGGCGAGCTGTTTGCAAGCGACCGAGCCGTGGAGTGGGTTCAGATAGGCCGGTGATCCCAAGATACCATCGGTGCGGCGCTTGGAGCCGCAGCGATAGCAGTGGCGGTCAATCTGGCGCTAGGCACGGCGCTCTCAAGGTCCAGAGCTTTGCCAGCAAATCTTTATCGATTACATCAAATAACTGGTACAATACTGATGGTCAAACTCTCAGAGTTATAGGTCCCGATAAAGATATCGGGCCCTATCGAGTTATCACTTTCGATTCCGCAAAGAGATTGATCGTGGATCCGCGGCGCAGGCGTAGCCGCTGATCAAGCCGCCGCTCTTCAAGGCGCCGGAGACCTGTACGCAATCGTCCGAGCCGGGAAGGGGTTCGGAAATTCGCGGTGATCTCAAGACACCATCGGTGTTGCGTTTCGCGCCACAGCGAATGCAGTGGCGGAAAATCCTGCGCCAGGCACGGCGCTGTCATGGTCATGAGAATTGCAGCGACCGCGTATTTCATCCGATGCGTTCTCCGACATCTTGAGCTTAACGCGAAACTCTCCTCCTGCGCCGGTTCAGAGTCAATCGGAACGCGTATGGAAAGGACGGAGCTAAGCCGGCCCGCGGGCGGCGATGGTTGCCGGCGCGTCGATCGCGCCCGCCGGCATCCAGGACCAGGCCATAGACCTGCTGCGCCCGCTCGGGCGAGATCCAGCCTTCCAGGACGTCGTGCCGGACCCGCTCCGGGTCGCGCTCGGCCGGCGGGCCGTAGCCGCCGCCTCCGCAGCAGATCGCGACCAGGGTCTCGCCCGGCGCCAGCGTGACGCCGCCAAAGGCGGAGAACCGGCGTCAGCGTGCCGTCGGCGCCGCGCCGATACTGCGCCGCCTCGTCCACCGGGCAGGCCGCCGCGCACGCCTTGGGGCGCGTTCTGCGTGCCGTCGCTTGCGAACCAGGCGGTCATGGTCGTGCCGACCGGCCCGAATTCGGCCAGCGCTGCGGGCGCGCCCCGGAAGCGGCCGGCGCCCTCGGTGTCGATCAGGAGGCGGCGCTGGGCCACGCGTAGCGGATAGAGCAATTCGTCGGTCTCGACGGCATCGAGGTAGCAGAGGCCGAGATCGCCGATGTGGACGGTCGTGAGCCAGGCGTCCGCCATGGGCGCGCCGGCGCCGCCCGTGTGCATCAGGAACAGGGAGTTGATGAAGGGCGCCCCGCCCCGGCGCGGGTCGCGGCCGGAGATCACCGCCATCGAGGCCGGCACGATCGTCCCGGTCTCGGCGAGGCCGAAGCCATCGCCGAGCCCGGCCAGCGCGGTCTGGGTGGCATTGCCCACCTTGGTCGCGAGGTTGGTGGTCGAGAGCGAGCACGACGCCGGGTGGCGCGGCCCGCCGATGCAGCAGTCCTCGCGGACCAGCACCGCGACCCGGCGGTAGCTGCCGGCGTTGCGCGGCACCTCGGTGCCAAGCCCGGAAAAGATGCCGATCATGGCCGCGGCCTTGGCGTTGGCCTCGGTCACATTGAGCCCGGAGGCGAGCGTGTCCGGGTTGGCGCGCAGGTCGACCTCGATTTTTCCCGAACTCCGGGTCGGTGCGCACCGTGACCTTGACCGTCAGGCCCTCGGGCGGCGTGCCGGGAAACGGGTCGTGGGTGCTCGCGCGCGTGATCTCGCCCGCGGGCAGACGGCGGAGCGCCGCCACCATGCGGCCCTCGCTGTAGTCGAACCACTCCTGGGCATGCTCGGCGAGCGTGTCCCAGCCGACCTCGCGCCCGAGCTCCAAAAGCTCGCGCTCGCCGATCCGCGCCGCCCCGACCAGCGCCAGATAGTCGCCATACCACTGCTCGGGCACGCGGATGCGCGCCCGGCACATGCGGATGATGTCGTCGAGGTCGCGGTAGTCTTTCTGGACCCTGACCGCGGGAAAGATCAGGGCACCCTCCTCATAGACGTCCCGCGCGGTCGCGAAATAGGAGGTGGGCTCGCTGTTGCCGATGTCGGCCTGATGCGCCTTGGCGAAGGTCGTGAAGCGGTGGCGGCCGGCATCGTCGATGCACCGGCACCAGGATCGTGTGGTCGGCCGCGTGCGAGTTGCCGTGGTAGGGCGAGTTGTGCAGGAAGGCATCGCCCCGGCGCAGCTCGGGATGGAACGCCTGCATCGTGCGCGCCATGATGTCGGGGCCGACCAGCACGTGCGAGGGCAGGCTCTCCGCCTCGGCCAGCAGCTCGTGGTCGGCGGTCAGGATGCAGCAGGAGAGATCGCGCGCGCTGTTGATCAGGCCCGAGCGCGCGGTCCGGAACAGCGTGTTCGCCATCTTGCGCGCGATCGTCTCGAGCCGGCTCGAGAGCACCGCAAGCCGCACCCCATCCCTCATGGCGCCATGCTCCCGGCGCCGGCAGCGACTATCGGCCGGCCGTCTGGCGCGGTAGACTGGCGCGCAGAAGACCGCATGCCGCGGTCCGCAAGCTCAGGGAAGCACGCCATGGCCACCTACATCATGCTCGCCAACTGGACCGAGCAGGGCATCCGCAACGTCAAGGAATTGCCGAAACGCCTCGATGCCGCCAAGCAACTCTGCAAGAAGCACGGCGCGGAGATCAAGCAGGTCTTCATGACCATGGGCAGCTACGACCTGGTCCTGGTGGTCGAGGCGCCGGGCGACGAGGCGGTCGCCAAGATCGCGCTGGCGACCGGCGCCGGCGGCAACATCCGCACCACGACCATGAAGGCGTTCAGCGAGGCGGAGTACCGGCAGCTCACGGGCTCGGTCGGCTGAGCTGGGACGCCGCGGCGATGCCGAGGTAGATCGCCTGCACCTGCGGGTCGTGCTCGAGCTCATCGGCCGGGCCTTCGAGGACCGTGCGGCCGGTCTGGAGGACGTAGGCGTAGTCCGCGACCTCGAGGGCGAGCTGCACCGACTGCTCGGCGAGCAGCAGGGTCAGGCCCTCGGCGTGCAGGCGCTCGAGCGTGTCGTAGAGGCTCTCGACCACGGTCGGCGCGAGGCCGAGGCTCGGCTCGTCCAGCATCAGAAGCTGCGGATCGCTCATCAGCGCGCGGCCGAGCGCCAGCATCTGGCGCTCGCCGCCGCTGAGCGTGCCGGCCCGCTGCCGCTTCCGCTCGCCGAGCCGCGGGAACAGGGTGAACACGCGCTCGAGCAGCGCCGGCACGCGCGCCTTGTCGCCGAGCGGGGTCGCACCCAGCTGCAGGTTCTGCTCGACCGTCTGGCCGACGAACAGGCGCCAGCCCTCGGGCGAGAGCGTGAGCCCGCGCGGCACGATCGCATAGGCCGGCAGGTTCGCGATCGGTTGTCCGCCCCATTCGATCGTGCCCCGGCTGGCCCGGGCCAGCCCCGCGATCGCGTTCAAGGTCGTGGTCTTGCCGGCGCCGTTGGCGCCCAGCAGAGCGACGATGCTGCCCGCCTCGACCCGCAGCGAGACATCGGCCACGCCGACCAGATCGCCGTAGCGGACCTCCAGGTTCTTGACCTCGAGGCGGCTCACCGCGGCGTCCGGCGCCGGCGCCGCTCGCCCGACCGGCTGCGGCCGAGATAGGCCTCGATGACCGCCGGGTCGGTCATCACGTCCTGCGGCGCGCCCTCGGCGATCACGTGGCCCTGGTTGAAGACCAGCACGCGCTGGGTCAGGCTCACGATCACCTCCATGATGTGCTCGACCACGACCAGGGTGATCCCGGTCGCGTGGATCTCGCGGACGAGCGCGATCGCGCGCTGGATCTCGGCCGGGTTGAGGCCGGCCAGCGCCTCGTCGAGCAGCAGGAGGCGCGGGCCGGTCGCGAGCGCGCGGGCAATCTCGAGGCGCTTGCGGCCGGCGGTGCCGAGGCCGTGCGCCGGCTGCTCCGCAAGAGGCAGGAGCTCGGTCAGCTCGAGCAAGCGCAGCGCCTCGGCGCGCGCCGCCCGGTGCTGCGGATGGCGCAGGAAGGCGCCGACCATGACGTTCTCGAGCACGGTCATGTCGGCGAAGGTCGCCGGCACCTGGAAGGTGCGCCCGATGCCGCGCCTGGCATGCTCCTCCGGGGACGCCCGGGTCAGATCGGCACCGTCGAAGGTCACGGCGCCGGCGCTCGGCACCAGGTCGCCCGAGAGACAGTTGAAGAAGGTCGACTTGCCGGCGCCGTTGGGGCCGATCAGGCCGACGATCTCGCCCTCGTCGACCGCGAGATCGGCCGCGGCCACGGCGCGAAAGCCGCCGAACGCCATGGTCACGGCCTTGGCTTCAAGCAGCACGCGCACGCACCTCGACGCTCGCCGGCGCCTGCCGACGCCTCGCGTAGGACTGCCAGATGCCGATCAGCCCGCCCGGCTTGAAGCGAGCAAGTAGGACAATAATGCCGCCATAGAGCATGTAGGTGAGGCCGGTGCCGCTGCCGCCGAACAAGGAGTTGGTGGTCTCCTTGAGCGGCACCAGGATCAGCGCGCCCAGCAGCGGCCCGAACAGCGTGCCGGCACCGCCAAGCGCCGCCATGATCACCATCTCGACCGAGACCAGGATGCCGAGCCCGCTGTCCGGGTCGATGAAGCCCACCATCATCGCGTAGAGCGCGCCCGCGAGTGCCGTGAAGCCGGCGCTCAAAAGGTAGGCGTAGAGCTTGTAGCGCCGGACCGGCACGCCCAGGCTCCGGGCCGCGCGCTCGCTCTCCCGCAGCGCCCGGAGATAGTAGCCCATGCGGCTGCGCTCGATCTGCCAGGTCACGGCCAGCAGCAGCGCCAGCACGGCAAGGAACAGGTAGTAGTAGGGCACAGCGCTCCGGAACGAGAGATCGAGCCAGGTGCGCGGCACGACCGGGCCCGAGAGGCCGATCGCGGCCCCGAGCAGCGGCCAGTTGGCGACCGCGATCCGGACGAGCTCGGCGACCGCGATCGTCGCCATGGCGAAATAGTGGCCGCGCAGCCGGAAGCTCGGCAGGCCGATCACGACCGCGACCCCCAGGCTGACCAGGACGCCGAGCGGCACGCCCGCGAGCGGCGGCAGGCCCCAGAGATTGAAGACCAGGAGCGCCATGTAGGCGCCGGCGCCGAAGAAGACCGCGTGGCCGACCGAGATCTGGCCGGCGTAGCCGCCGACCAGGTTCCAGGCCGAGGCCGAGATCGCGTAGAGCAGGACGAGCGCGCCCATGCGCTGATAGAACGCCCCGCTCAGCACCCAGGGAAACGCGAGGAAGGCGCAGGCGGCCGCGAGCTGGCCGAGCCGGCGCATCATGCGGCCCTGCCGAGCAGGCCCTGCGGCCGCAGCCAGAGCACGGCCACGAACAGGCCGTAGACCACGATGTCCTTGTAGACCGCGCCGATCAGATAGGCCGAGAGCGCCTCGATCAGGCCGATCAGGAGGCCCGCGATCATGGCGCCCGGGACGCTGCCGAAGCCGCCGAGCGCCACGGTGACGAAAGCCACGATGGCCAGCGATTCACCGACCGTCGGCGAGATGTAGAAGAAGGTCGCGATCAGGGCACCCGCGACCCCGGTCGCGGCCGCCGCGAGGCCCCAGGCGAGCGCCTGCATCCGGTCCGGGCGGATGCCCATCAGCATCGCCGCCTGCCGGTCCTCGGCGACCGCGAGCAGCTGGCTGCCGAGCGCGGTCCGGGTCAAAAGGAGGTGCATGCCGATCGTGAGCGCCAGCGCCACCACGCCCGCAACCAGCCTCGGCAGGGGCAGGAGAATACCGCCCACGTTCAGGGTGCCGCCGATCAGGCCCTCGGGCAAGGTCACGAAATTGGCCGAGAACGCCCAGAAGGCGGCATAGCGGAGCAGGAGCGCGAGGCCGAAGGTGCCGAGGATCTGCGCCAGCATCGGCCCCTGCATGACGTGCCTGATGAGCGCGAAATAGACCAGGACGCCGAGCGCGAACAGCGCCACCGCCGCCACCGGCACGAACAGCAGCGGGCCGCCGCCGAGCAGCACGTAGGTCCAGAACGCCACGTACATGCCCAGCATGACGAAGTCGCCGTGGGCGAAGTTGATGACGTTCATCATGCCCCAGATCAGCGTCAGGCCGGACGAGAACAGGGCGTAGACGGCCCCCATCAGGAGGCCGCCGACGGCGACCTGGAGCAGGATCAAGCTGGGTGTCCAGCCCCTCGAACGGTCACTTCCAGCCGGTGAACGGCAGGACGATCGGGGCCACCGCCTTGGCGTCCGGCCAGACCGCGACGTAGTGGTCGCCCTGGAGCTGGATCAGGAGCGTGCTCGCGAGCGTGTTCTGGCCCTTGGCGTCGAACTTCACGCCCTGGTAGCCCATGAGGATCTGGTTCGGCTTGAGGTCGGTCGCGGCGAGCGCGGCGCGGATCTTCTCGGGATCGGTCGAGCCCGCGCGGTTGATCGCGTCGACCAGGACCAGGAAGCCCTGCATGCCGCGCGCCGTGGTGTCGTCGAGGTCGCGGCCGGTCTTGGCCTTGAACATCGCGTTCAGCTTGTAGGTCGGGCTGTCGGGCTTGCCGGTATCCCAGGCGCTGCGGTTGATGGCACCCTGGGCGAGGCCGCCGACGCTCTGGACGAAGGACGGATCGGAGAAGCCCGAATCGTCGCCGATCACCATCGGCGCGCGGTAGCCGAGATCGCGCATGGTCTTCATGTAGAGGATGGCATCCGAGGTGTAGCTGACGAACAGGACGACGTCGGGATTGGCCTGCTTCAGCTGCAGCACCTGCGAGGACACGTCGGTGGTGTTGGCGTTGTACGGGATCTCCAGCCCGATCGTGAAGCCGGCCGCGGCCGCCGCCTCGCGCACCAGCTTGGCGATCGAGGTGCCGTAGTCGGTGTTCTCGTTGACGATCGCGATCGACTTGACCGGATTGGCGCCCTTGGCCTGGATGTCCTTGAGGAAATCCATGTAGGTCCTGGCGATGCCGGGCGCGATCGGCGTGGTGCGGAAGAAATACTTGAAGCCGCGCTCGGTGAGGTCGGCGGCGACCGATTCGCCGGTCAGGAACGGGATGCCGTAGCGCTCGGCGATGGCGCTCGCGGTCTGGGTGACCGAGGACTGATAGGCGCCGGTCAGCGCCACCACCTTCTCCTCGGTGATCAGGCGCAGCGCCTGGTTCTGGCCGGCCGCCGGGCTGCCCTGGTTGTCGGCGAACACGACCGCGACCTTGGCGTTGCCGAGGTTGGGCAGGCCGGCGCCGGCGGCGAGCGTCAGATCGCCGAGCTCGGGATGCGCCTCGTTGACGATCTGGGCCGCGAGCTCGATCCCGGCCTTGCTCGACGTGCCGGCGCTCGCGGCGTTGCCGGACAGGGGATAGATGGCGCCGATCTTGACGGTCTCCTGCGCGTCGGCGCCCGGGGCCGTTGCCGACAGGACGGCCGCCAGCGCAAAGGCGAGGACGAGGGCGGGTTTCATCTCACTCTCCCAAAGATGTGGCTGCGCGCAAGAAACGGCTCCCCCCCGGGGCTTTGTGTCGAGCCGGGGGTGCCGGTCACGAGGCCGAGGCGGTTCCGGTCGGATCACGTTAACGCCGCTTTATCGACCGTCAAGGCAAGGGTCGCGAGCGCCCTGGCGCATCGAAAGGCTTTGGTCCCGGACGCCGTCGGCGCTATGGATGCCGCAGCTTTCCGTCAGCAGCGGCGTCAGCGCCCGGGCAGCGGCCATGCCGGCCGGGGCTCGCTGGCGCGGGCAGCGCGCCGACGGCGTCGTCAACCCGCGTCCGGATCTGTCCTTGTCCACGACCCGCCCCATGCCTTCCTGGCCCGAGCCGCAGGCCGTCCGCGTCGGCCTGTCCGACCTCAAGATCCTGCGCCGCGTGCTGCGCATGGCGTTCCACTATCGCCGCGGCATGGCGGCGGCCCTCGGCAGCACGGTCGTGGCCGCGGTCTTCCAGCTCATGATCCCGAAGTACCTCGGGCGCGCCGTCGATACCGCCCAGGGCCTCTTGGGCGGCGGCGACCCGGCGGCCGCGCGCGCCACGCTGTGGCAGGCGGCGGCCCTGCTGCTCGGCGCCGCGGTGCTGCGCGGCCTGTTCACGATGTGGCAGAACTACCAGGGCGAGGCGGTCGGGCAGAAGCTCGCCTACGACCTGCGCATGGCCTACTACGCCCAGCTGCAGCGCCTGAGCTTCGGCTTCCACGACCGGGTGCACACGGGCGAATTGATCACCCGCGGCATGCTCGACATCGAGGGCATCCGCACCGTGATCAACGCCGGCGTCATCCGCCTCGTGCTGTCGACCATCCTGGTCGGCGTCGGGGCGGCGCTGCTCCTGAGCCGCGAGCCGGCGCTCGGCCTGATCGCGCTGAGCTTCGTGCCGTTCGCCGCCTGGCGCTCGGTGGTGGCGAGGCTGCGGCTGCGCGCGAGCTGGCTCGCGTTGCAGGAGAAGCTCGGCGTGCTCACCCGGGTCATGGAGGAGAACCTGGGCGGCATCCGGGTGGTCCGCGCCTTTGCCGCGCAGCCCTACGAGCTCGCCAAGTTCGATGCCGTGTCCGAGGAGACGCTGGCGCTCGCCGACCTCCGGACCGACCTCCGGGTCCGCAACGCCGCCGCCATGACCTACGCCTACTTTCTCGCCATGGGCCTCCTGCTCTGGGTCGGCGGCGACAAGGTGCTGGCGGGCGAGATCACGGTCGGCACGCTCGCCGAATATCTCGCCTTCATGGCGATCCTGCAGATGCCGGTGCGCCAGCTCGGCATGATGGTCAACGCGTTCGCCCGCGCCTCGATGTCCGGCGAGCGCCTGTTCGAGGTCCTCGACCGCGAGCCGGACATCGCCGACCGGCCGGGCGCCCGCGATCTCGTCGTGACCGACGCCGTGCTGCGCTTCGAGCACGTCGATTTCGCCTATCCCGGCGAGGGCCGGCCGCTTGCGACCCTGCACGACATCAGCTTCGAGGTCCGGGCCGGCCGGACGCTCGGGATCGTGGGCCCCCCGGGCAGCGGCAAGTCGACCATCGCGCATCTGATCCCGCGCTACTACGACGTCACTGCCGGCCGGATCACGATCGACGGCCAGGACGTCCGTGACGTCACGCTCGCCTCGCTGCGCCGGACCGTCAGCCTGGTCCAGCAGGACACGTTCCTGTTCACCGCCTCGATCGAGAACAACATCGCCTACGGCAATCCCTGGGCCGACCGCGACCGGATCGCCCAATCGAGCGAGGTCGCGCGCCTGCACGACTACATCGCGGGCCTGCCCAAGCGCTACGAGACCCTGGTCGGCGAGCGCGGCATCTCGCTCTCGGGCGGCCAGCGCCAGCGCCTGTCGATCGCCCGCAGCATCCTGCTCAGCCCGCCGATCCTGGTGTTCGACGATTCGACCGCCGCGGTCGACGCCGCGACCGAGCAGAGCATCCGCACGGCGCTCCGGACCCAGACCGCGACCCGGGCGACGATCATCATCGCGCACCGCCTGGGCTCGCTGATGGACGCCGACGAGATCCTGTTTCTCGAAGGCGGGCGGATCGTCGAGCGCGGCAGCCACGCCGAGCTCCTGCGGCTGGGCGGCCGCTACGCCAGCCTCTATGCGCTCCAGAGCGTCGGCGGCGAGCCCGCCGAAGAGCAGGCCAGCGGCCCGGAGCCGAGCCGATGAGCGCCCGGACCGGGATCCGGCTCGGGCTCGCGCAGCCGGCGGCGCGGCCGCCGCGGGCCGTGGTCGGCTCGCAGAGCAACACCGAGGAGCAGATCTTCGCGGCTTTCGATGGCAAGATCATCCGCCGCTTCTGGAGCTTCATCAGCCCCTACCGGCGCCAGCTGGTCCTGGCGGTGCTGGCCGTCCTCGCGTTCGCCGCGACCCAGATCTCGATCCCCCTGATCCTGCGCACCGTGATCGACAATGCCCTGATCGGGGCCGCCAGGAGCGAGCGGCTGCTGGCGCTCGGCGCCATGATCTTCCTCGGCATCGTCAGCCTCAACTTCATCGCCAACCTGGTCCAGGAGACCCTGGTCGCGCGCATCGCCGAGCGCCTGCTGATCAACCTCCGGCGCGCCATGTACGCCCATCTCCAGAAGGTCTCGCTGTCGTTCATGGACAAGACCGAGGTCGGGCGCCTGATGTCGCGCCTGCAGGGCGACGTGCACGCGCTCCAGGAGTTCCTCGAGACCTCGGTGTTCGCGATCGGCGACTTCGTCCTCCTGGTCGGCATCACGGTCGTGCTGCTGGTGCTCGACTGGCGCCTTGGCCTGCTGACGCTCTCGGTCGTGCCGATCCTGGTCGCGGTCCGGATCGTCTGGCTGCCGCGGGCGCGGGCGGCCTTCCTGCGCGCCCGGATCACCAGCTCGACCCTGAACGGGGCGCTCGCGGAGGGCATCCACGGCGTGCGCACGGTGCAGGGCATGGGCCGCGAGGCGGTCAACCTCCAGCTGTTCGAGGACAAGGTCGCCGACAATCTCGACGCCCAGCTGCGCGGCACCTGGCTCGCCCAGATCATGGTGCCGATCGTGGATGCGCTGACCGGGAGCGCCATGGGCATCGTGGTCGTGGTCGGCGGCATGGCGGTGCTGGACGGCCGGCTCGAGCTCGGCGTGATGGTGGCCTTCCTGTTCTACGTCCAGCGCTTCTTCGACCCGATCCGCTCGCTCACCATGCAGTACAGCGTGATGCAGCGCGCGATGGCGTCCGGCCAGCGGATCTTCGAGGTCCTGGACGTGCCGATCGAGGTCCGGGACCGGCCGGGCGCGCTCGATCCTTCGAGCATCGAGGGCGCGGTCGCGTTCGAAGGCGTGACCTTCGGCTACGTCCCCGGCATGCCCGTGCTGCGCGACGTGAGCTTCAGGGTGGCGCCCGGGGAGACGGTCGCCCTGGTCGGCCCGACCGGCTCCGGCAAGACCAGCACCATGGCGCTGCTGCATCGCTTCTACGACGTCTGGAGCGGCCAGATCCTGGTCGGCGGCCACGACGTGCGCGATCTCGCCCAGGCCGCCCTCGGGCGCCACATCGCCATGGTCCTCCAGGAGCCCTTCCTGTTCACCGGCACGGTGCTCGAGAACATCCGCTACGCCCGCACCGAAGCGACCCGCGAGCAGGTGATCGAGGCGGCCAGGGCCGTGGGGGCCCACGACTTCATCCTGCGCCTGCCGCAGGGCTACGAGACGCCGCTCGAGCAGCGCGGCGGCAACCTCTCGCAGGGCCAGCGCCAGCTGATCAGCTTCGCCCGCGCGCTGGTCGCCGACGCCCGGATCCTGGTCCTGGACGAGGCCACGGCCTCGGTCGACAGCTACACCGAGCGCCTGATCCAGGCGGCGCTCGCGCGGCTGCTCAAGGGCCGCACCGGCCTCGTGATCGCGCATCGCCTGGCGACCGTGCGCAACGCCGACCGGATCATCGTGCTCCAGGACGGCCGGGTGGTCGAGACCGGCTCCCATGCCGAGCTGATGCGCGCGCGCGGCCTCTACGCCCGGCTCTACCGCCTCAACTACGCGTCCTTCGACGACATCCCCGCGGACCTGCTGCCGTCGCCGGCGATCTCGAAGTAGCGCCCGGCTCGCTCAGCCGCAGCTCAGCGGATGCTGCGGCCGCCGTCGACCGGGATCGCGAGGCCGGTCGTGAACGAGGCGTCGTCGCTGGCGAGGAAGGCGATCGTCGCCGCGACCTCGTCGGCGGTCGCGAGGCGGCCGATCGGGTGGCGCGCGGCGAGCGTCGCCCGCAGCGCCGCGGGCTCGGCGGCCCGACCCAGGATCTGCTCGATCATCGGCGTCTCGGTGCTGCCCGGGCAGACGCAGTTGACCCGGATCCGCTCGGGCGCGAGCTCGATCGCGAGCGCCATCGTCATGGTCAGCACGCCGCCCTTCGAGGTCGCGTAGGCGAGCGCGCCGGGCACGCCCGTGATCGCGGCGATCGAGGCGAGGTTGACGATCGCGCCGCCGCCCCGGCGACGCAGGGCCGGGATCGCCGCCCGGCAGCCCTGGAAGCTGCCCCAGAGGTTGATCGCCATGACCTCGTCCCAGACCGCCTGCGAGGTCTCCAGAGCGCCGCCCGGGCGGTGGATGCCGGCGCAGTTGACCAGCACGTCGAGCCCGCCGTAGCCGGCCTCGATCCCGCCGACCGCGCGCTCCCAGTCGGCGGCCACGCGCACGTCCAGGAGCACCGGCTCGAAGCCCGCGACCGCGGCGCGCTGGCCGTCGCCCTCGATGCCGGCGATCACGCGCGCGCCTTCGGCGCCGAGCCGCTGCGCGGTCGCAAGGCCGATCCCGCTGCCGGCGCCGGTGACCAGCGCAACCTTGCCCTTGAAGCGGTCCATCTCGTCCCTCGCCCTCCGCTCAACCGTCGCTCGCGACCCGGACCCGCGGGGCGGCACCGCCGCCCTGGGATTCCGTCCCCTCCGACGCGCAATCTGCACGAGCTGTTAACGAAATTGTGGATAGGTTCCCAGCTGGTTTCATGGTTACCTGGCCGTAACCGAGATCGGAGGGAGCATGGCGATGGCACTGCGTCGCCTGGCCGCTGGCCTGCTCGTAGCCCTGCTCACGGTCGCGTCGGCGCCGGCCTGGGCGCAGAACGATGAATGGTACGAGGTCAGCAAGGCCGGCCTGCGCGCCGCCGACGAAGGCCGGCTGCAGGATGCCGAGAAGCTGTTCCGCGATGCGCTGCACCTGAGCGACCAGTACACCGAGACCGACCCGCGCCGGGCCACCAGCGTCAACAACCTGGCCTACATCCTGCACGCCCAGGGCCGCTACCTGGAGGCCGAGCCGCACTACCGCGAGTCGCTGGCCATGCGCGAGAAGGCGCTCGGCCCCAATCACCCCGACGTCGCCCAGAGCTGCAACAACCTTGCCGAGCTCTACCGCGTGCTCGGGCGCTACGACGAGGCCGAGCCGCTGCACAAGCGCGCGCTCGCGATCCGCGAGAAGGTCTTCGGCCCCAACCACCCCGAGGTCGCGCAGACCCTCAACAACCTCGGCGTCCTGTACGCCAACGAAGGCCGTTACGCGGAGGCCGAGCCGCTCTACAAGCGCGCGCTCGAGATCCGCATCGCGTCCTATGGCGCCGATCATCTGACGACCGCCGAGACCCGCCAGAACCTGGCCACGCTCTACTACGCCCAGGGCCGCTACGACGAGGCCGCCCCGCTCTACGAGCAGGCGCTCAAGGTCGAGGAGAAGGCGCTGGGTCCCGATCACCCCTCGCTCGCGACCACGATCTCCAACCTCGCCGAGCTCGACCGGATCCAGGGCCGGATCGACGACGCGATCAAGCTGCACCGCCAGGCGCTCGCGATCCGCGAGAAGAGCCTCGGCCCGAACCACCCGGAAACCGCGCAGAGCCTGAACAACCTCGCGGTCGCGTTCTTCGCCAAGCAGGACTTCGCGACCGCCGAGGACCTCTACAAGCGGAGCATCGCGATCAAGGAGGCGGCGCTCGGGCCCGACCACCCGGAGCTGGCGCTGAGCCTCAACAACCTGGCCGAGCTCTATCGCACCCAGCGCCGCTTCGACGAGGCCGAGCCGCTCTACACCCGGGCGCTGGCGATCGACGAGAAGGCGCTCGGCCCCGACAACCCGAGCCTGGCGCTCGGCCTCAACAATCTGGCGCTGCTGCAATACGATCGCGGCATCTACATCAAGGCCGAGCCGCTGCTGCGCCGGGCGCTGGCGATCGAGGAGAAGGCGCTCGGCCCCGACAACGCCGATCTGGTGACCACGATCCGCAACCTCGCCGAGGTCCTGCGCGAGCTGCGCAAGTACGACGAGGCCGAGCAGCTCGAGACCCGCGCCAACGCGCTCCGGCCGCAGCTCTAGTCTCGCTTGGCAGGGAGTGGGCGAGACCCGCAGCCGGGGTCGTGCGGCGGTGCGGTTGCGGCTTGCTCATCGCGGCCGATGCCCGTGGTCCGGGGCTTTCCCTGCGCCTCGGCGCAGCGCGCCAAGCTCGTCGCGCCGCTTGCGCACCGAGCCGTGCAACGCTTTGCCAGGCGCGGCAGCGGCGCTCAGGCCTTCAGCCGCCAGCCGCTGGCGAGCAGGCGTTGGGCGAGCAGCCATAAGGCCAGATCGACCAGGGCGACCGCCGCCATGCCGATCGGGACGTTGCCGTCGGCGTGATCGGTGAAGCCGAAGCGGAAGCCGTCGATCAGGTAGAAGAACGGGTTGACGTGCGCGACCGCCCGGAACGGCTGCGGCAGCTGCGCGATCGAGTAGAAGGTGCCGGACAGGAACGAGAGCGGCGTGATCAGGAAGTTGGTGACCGCCGCCATCTGGTCGAACTTCTCGGCCCAGATCCCCCCCAGGAGGCCGAGCAGCGCCAGCATCAGCGAGCCCGCGAGCGCGTAATACGCGATCAGGAGCGGATGCGCCGGCGCGAGCGCGATGAACGGGACCATCGCGAGGGTCACCGCGACCGCGACCAGGATGCCGCGGGTGACGCCGCCGGCGATCAGCCCGAACAAGAGCTCGCCCGGCCGCAAGGGCGGCATCAGGATGTCGACGATGTTGCCCTGGATCTTGCCGATCATGATCGTTGCCGAGGTGTTGGCAAAGGCGTTCTGGATGATCGCGGTCATGATCAGGCCGGGCGCCAGGAACTCGAGGAACGGCACCGTCCCGACCGTCCGGCCGCTGCGCCCGAGCGCCAGCGAGAAGATCAGGAGGAACATCAGGGTCGTGACCACGGGCGCCGCGAGCGTCTGCCCGGGCACCTTGAGGAAGCGCCGCACCTCCTTCAGGTAGAGCGTCCACAGGCCGATCAGATTGAGATCGAACGGCGTGCCGAAGGTCGAAAGGGCGGGCTGTCCGGGAGCCCGGTCGCGGTTCAGTAGTCGTAGCGCCATTGAATCCCGACCCCGCCCTGCGCATTCGCGCCGGTCTCGGCCTGGACCGAGACGTTCGGCGCAATCTCGACCTCGACCCGGGCATTGCCGCTCTGGTCGGCGACCCCCTTCTGGACCTCGACGTACACGTTCGGGTTCAGATACTTGCCCGCGCGTACCGTCTGCTGGCCGGAACCGTTATCGCTGCTGCTGACGTCGAGGGTGTCGACGCGCAGGACCGAGCGGATCCTGCCCATGACGTCGAAGCCGCCGCCGCCGCGCAGCCGGTTCAGGGCGAACGCCAGCTGACCCGCCTGGACCGGCGTGATCTGGCTGGCTTCGCGGTTGAACATGAGGCGCGACAGGATCTCATCCTGGGGAAGCACGGGCTGGCTGTCCAGAGTGAGCTTGGGCTTGCGTGCCTCGCCCTGGATCCGGACGATCGCCGTCAGGTCGCCCTTCCTCGCGGTCGCCTCGATGTCGACCGTGGGATCGGGCGGGACGGCGCCGCCGAAGGTGATGACGCCCTTGGTCAGCACGAGGCGCTGGTCGAGAAAGAGGACGAAGCCGCGCCTGACCTCGAGCGTGCCGACCAGGCGCGGCTTATCGATCGGGCCGGTCACCTGGAGCTTGCCCTGCCACTCCGAGTCCAGGCCGCGGCCGCGCACGAACACCTGGCCCGGCAGATCGATCTTCAGATCCACGATCAGGGGTATCGAGCCGCCGCTCGAAGGCGGCGGCGCGACCGCGCGCGCGATCGCCGCCGACCTCCTTGACCGCAATCACCGGGACGTCCGGCCCGGTCGAGTCCGGGATCCCGATGTCGGCGCGCTCCACGGTGACGCTGCCCCCGAGCTTGAGCTGGCCGAAATCGCCGCTCAGCGCGAGCTGGCCGCTGACCGTCGCGCTCACGTCGTCGCGCCGCACCAGGCGCGCATCCTTCATCTTCAGGCTGAGGGTCAGCGGAAACTTGGCGGCCGGGTCGATCGCAACCGTACCGTCGCCGCTCAGCGTGCCCTTGCCGCCATCGGTGGCCTTGAACTCCTTGACCACGATCTGCCGCTCGCTCGCCTGCGCGCGCAGCGAGATCTCGCGCAGGACCGTGCCGGTCGTGCCGTTGGCATAGCTGCCGCCCTGCATCTCGATCGTGCCCGCGACGCCCGGCGCCCCGATCGTGCCATTGAGGGTCAGGCCGACGTTCAGGGTCCCCTTGAGCGTCTGGTCGTCGAGTCCCCCGAGCGCGGCCAGCCGGGCGAGCTCAAGCCTGGCGTCGACACGGCCGTCGAGGCGGCCATCTGGCGGCAGCTCGAACCGGGCCTGGTCGAACCGGACGATCAGCGGCAGCTCCGCGGTGAGCGTCACCGGTCGCTCGCTGAAGCCGCGGCCGTTGAGCTCGACGTGCAGCCGCCGGGCGGCGAGCTCCGCCCGGCCCGTGAGCGTGGCCGGCGGCAGCCCGGCGAAGCTCGGATCGCCGGCGCCGAGCTTGGTCACGTTCAGATCGAGCGTGCCGCGGGGATCGTCGGCCGGTCCTTCGAGCCTGAGGGTCGCGTCCGCCTGGCCGGTCAGCGCCGGCCCGCCGAACTTGGCGAGCAGCGGCAGCGGCAGCGCCTGGAGCCGCGCATCCGCCGTGACCGTGCGCGCGCCCAGATCGGCCGAGGCGACCAGCCGGGCCTTGCCCAGGCTGAGGTCGAGCCCCGCGAGCCTGGTCCCCGCCCCACCGATCGTGAGCTCGGCCGGCTGGGCAAGGCGGAGCGGCGCTCCGGCCAGCTGGCCGTCGAGCTGCGCGAGCCGGACCCGCACCGGCTCGCCGAGGCTCAGGCCCCCCTTGCCATCGAGCTTGAACGGCTGCGGCATCTGGCCTTCGAGCGTGGCGTTCAGCGCCAGATCGGCCGGGCTGCCGCGGGCGGTCGCCGTCGCGCTCGTGACCACGACCTGATCCCGGCGAACGTCGTCGAGCTGGAGGTTGGCGTCGATGCCGGGGGTGCCCAGGGCATCGTTGACCGTGGCGTCGAGCCGGAGGCGGCGGACCTGGCCGAAATCGCTGTCGAGCCCGCCGGCGTCGAGCTTCAGCGCCACCTTCTGGCGCTGGTCGACGACGTCGAGCTGGGTCTCGAGCTTCAGCTGCCCGGCCAGGCGCACCGGCAGGAGCGGCGCGAAGGCTGCAAGATCGCCGACGTCGCCCTTGAGCTCGCCGCGCGCCAGGGCGTGATCGAGATCGATCGCGAGCCTGCCGCCGACGCTGGCCTTGGGCGCCGCAAGACGCAGATCGGTGAGCTCGAGCCGGCGATCCTGCAGGCGATAGCCGCTCGAAACCTTGGCCTCGAGCCCGGACGCCTTGGCCGCGACCTCGAGCGTGCCGGCCGGCGCGGTCAGCAGATCCTTGGCGCTGGTCTCGAGCGTCAGGCTCGCGATCGGCCGGCCGGCGACCACCAGGTCCTGGCCATGCGCCTTCAGCTGAACGGTCGGCGCCGCGAGGCTGCCGCCCGGCACCGCCTCGATCTCCAAGCGACCGGCCAGATCCTGGCGGAGCACCGGCGCCAGCACCGCGAGCTTCGGCAGGCTGAGGGTCAGCCTGCCATCGAGGGTCTGCTCCGGCAGGGTCAGCGCGACGTTGCCGCCCAGCGTCGCCGCGGCGCCGGTGATGGTCAGGCCCTCGACCGCGAGCCGGCGATCGGGCTCGAGCGTCGCCTGCGCGGCGAGCTGCGGTGCCGGTCCGAGCAGCTCGGCGGCGCCGGGCGGCAGGCCGGCCAGATCCCCAAGGTCGCCGGTCAGACTGGCCTCGATCCGGTGCGCCCCCTCACCGATCTTGAGGTCGGCCGCGAGGGTCGCCCGGCCGTCGAGACGCTGGCCGAAGGGCGCGGTCAGCGGGCCGAGCGCCGGCGCTTCGAGCCCGACCCTCGCGCGCCCGCCAAGGGTCGTCGGATCGAGCGTGCCCGACGCGTTGAGCTTCAGATCTTTCGCGCTCAGCGCCAGATCGCTGAGGGTCAGGGGGCCGTGCGCCGAGCCCGCCAGCGCCAGTCGCCAGGTGACGTCCTGGGCCGGCAGGGGCAGGTCCGGAGGCGGCCGCAGCTGCGCGACGCGACCCGTCCCCGAGACCTGCACGGCGGCCGGCTCGGGCATCGTGAAGTCGAGCGTGGTCTGGAGCCGCTCGGCGGCGAGCTGGCCGATGCCGGGCGCCTCGATCGCGAGCGCCAGACGGCCCTTGGGCTGCAGCAGCGCGCCATCGGCGACCAGATGCGCGCTCAGCGCGCCCGCAAGCGGGGTCCCGACCAGCGCACTCAGGGGGGCGAGCTTGGGCAGGTCGAGATCGGCCGTCGCCGTCAGCTGGCCACGCTCGAAATCGAGATCGGCGCGGCCCGCGAGGTCGCCGTTCGCAGTCGCCACGCGCAGATCCTGCACGCTCAGCCGCTGGGCCGCGGTCTGGGTGACGCTCAGCACCAGGCCCAGGCGCTGGCCCAGGAAGCCCGCCAGCTGATCGGGGAGCAGGCCCGGGGCGGGCCGCAGGTTGCCGTCGAGGTGCAGCTTCGGCTGGTCGACCAGGGCGACCGCGAGCTTCGCGTCCGCCTGCGCCAGCCCTGCGGCGTCGAGCTTCAGATCGCCGGTCCAGGCGTCGAGCGGGCCGGAACCGCGCAGACGCAGGCTGAAGTCGCCAGCCTCCGGGCGGCCGGTCAGCCTGGCCAGCAGCCCGCCGGTCTCGCTCGCGTCGAGGGTCAGCTCGAGCGCCGCCGGATCGAGGCCGAGCCGGGCATCGAGCGCCGCCCGGGCGGTCGGCCGATCGACCCGCTCGGCATCGAGTGCCAGCACGACGGCGCGGCCGTCCTGGTCGCCGGCGAGGCGTCCGGTCAGGCTGAAGGTGGCGGCCTCGCCCAGCACCTCCGGTCCGAGCTCGATCTGCGGCACCGAGAGCCGCTCGAGCGCAATCGGCGGCAGCCAGCCCGGCAGCTCCGGCAGCCGGAAGGGCTCATCGTTGGCGGCGGTCGGCGGCGGACGCCGGAGGTTGATCCGGTCGGCGCCGAGCGTCGCCACCTCGACCCGGCCGTGCAGCAGCGCCGAGGGCGACCAGGTCAGCCGGAGCCCCTCGGCCTCGAGCCAGACGCCCTCGGGATCCGCAAGCCGCAGCTCGGCCAGATGCAGGTCGAACGGCACGAAGCCGCCGAGGCCGGTGACCTCGACCCGGGTCTGCGGGCTGCTCAGGACGCGCTCCAGGACCGCGCCGATCAGGCGCTGGCCGGGACCGGTTTGCGCGAAGGCGAAGGCGGCGCCGATCAGGCACAGGACAAGACCGAGCGCGACCCCCACCGCAAGGCCGACGCGTCGGACCATCTCGCCCTACGATCTTGGCGGCGACGACAGGTTTCGCCGCTCGTTGCTGGTTCGTTCCCAAGCTCAATATAGCGCCCCCGAGCGCCGGCGGCCACAAGGGTCCAGCCTCGGGCCGGAGCCGGCCCCTGGCCTGTCCTCACATCTCGCGCAGGGCTTCGAGGTCGGTGACCACGTAATAGCCGTCCTGGATCCGGATCAGATCTTCCTCGCGCCACTGACGCAGATGCTTGTTCATGCTCTCGCGCGACATGCCGACCATGTTGCCGAGCTGCTGCTGCGACAGCTGGAGATCGATCCGGACCCCGTCGGCGACCGGCTTGCCGAACGCCTCGGCCAGATGGACCAGACGCTTGGCCAGGCGTGACGGTCCCTCCAGGAACAGCGCCTCCTCCAGCAGCTGGCTGGTCTGGCGAAGCTTCTGGCAGAGCACCTCCATGAGCCGCAGGCAGGCGTCCGGGTGATTGCGCAGGAACGGGATGAAATCGCGCCGCTCCAGCACCAGGAGCTCGCAGTCGTCCAGGGTGACGGCATCCGCGGTCCGGTCGGCGCCATCGAGCAGCGCGATCTCGCCGAACACCTCGCCCGGGCTGAACAGGTTCAGCACCAGCTCCTTGCCGTCCTCGGAATGGGTGCAGACCTTCACCCGGCCGCGCAGCACGACCATCATGTTGGCGCCCGGGTCGCCCTTGCGAAACAGCACCGTGCGCCGGGGGTAGCGGGCCACGCGCATGTAGGTGACCACGCGATCCAGCTCGTCGGCCTCGAGGCGGCCGAGCAGCGGATGGTGCTCGAGGAGCTTCCGCTTGTCGACGGGCGCGACGTGAGGCATGCGGCGTCCCCCGAGGCCGGATGTCACGGGCTCGTGATGCTACTGATGGAATTTTAGGCAATTATGCGCGTTCTACGCTCTTTCGCGTCGACTGCAAGGTGTTTTCACGCCGTTCCGGGAGCGCGAGCTGTCGGGGACGGGCTCAGAACGCCTGGCCGAGGCTGACGTAGAGCTGGAAAGCGTCGTCGGAGGGGCGTGGGTTGACCGGGAAGCCGATGTCGAGGCGCACCGGCCCGATCGGGCTGAAATAGCGCAGACCCGGGCCGGCACCGACCCGCAGGGGCTCGCTCATATCCGGCACCGACGCGCTGAAGTCTGACCCGGCGTCGACGAACGCGACCGCGCCGATCGTCTCGGTCAGGCGCAGCCGGACCTCGCCCGACATTTCGAGCAGCGAGCGCCCGCCCAAGGGATTGTGGTCCCGGTCCAGCTTGCCGGCGAGCTGGAAGCCGTAGCCGCGCACCGAGCCGCCGCCACCGGCATAGTAGCGCAGGTCCGCCGGCACCTCGTCGCGCTCGGCCCCGAACAAGGTCCCGACCGCTCCTCGTCCGGCGAGCACGACGCCCGGGTGATCGAGGACCTTCAGGTAGTGGGTGTAGCTGAGCTGGCTCTTGTTGAAAGCCAACGAGTTGCCGGTGACGTCGACGAACGGCTCGTTCTGGGCGCTGAGCCGGCCGCCCGTGGTCGGGTTGAGCAGATTGTTGCTGCGGTCCCACTTCCAGAGCACCGGCAGCGACAGCAGACCGAAGTGGTCGCGATCGCCGTTGTTGTCTTTGATCTCAGAGGCCCGGAACGCCGGTCCGGCGGAAATCGTCATGCCCTTGGCGAGCTGGCGCTCGAGGCCGACCTGGGCGCTGGCCGAGCGGCTGTCGTAGGCGTCGGTGTTCTGGTAGGCGAGCTCGCTGCTGGCGATCAGCGCCTGGTCACGCTGCCAGACGTCGGGCTTGCGGAAGGTGCCGGTCAGCTTGCCGCCGATGAACGAGCCGTCGAGAACGACCTGGACCCGCTCGCCGCGCCCGAAGAGGTTGCGATTCTCCCAGCTGATGTCGCCGCCCGGGCCCTCGTCGGTGCGATAGCGCGCGCCGACCCCGATCGAGCGCGGCTTGCGTTCGGTCACATCGACCTCGACCGGCAGCCGGCCGTCGGCATCGGGCGTGGTGCCAAGATGGATCACGACCGAGTTGAACAGCTCGGACTGGAACAGGGCGCTGCGCCCGTCCTCGATCTTGGCGGTGGTGATCAGCTCGCCGGGCTGCCAGCCCAACCGGCGGCGGACCGCGTCCTCCTTGACGTCGGTCAGGCCGGACAGCCGGATCGCGCCGAACCGGACCAGGGCTCCGGGCCGGAGCGCCAGGGTCAGGTCCATGGTGTGGGTGTCGTGATCGACGATCGCCTGGCGTTGGCCGGGCGCGGCGAGCGCGTAGCCCTGCGCGCGGGCGCGCGCCACCAGCGCGGATTCGGCGTCGAGGATGGTCTGGGACACCGCCGGCGCGCCGGGCTCGATCTTGAGCTCCTCGAGGCTCGGCAGCTGCGGCCGCGGCTCCGGCGGCATGACCTTGATGGTCACGTCGCGAAAGCGGTAGAGCGGCCCCGGCTTGATCTCGAACCGCACCCGGACCGGCTCGGCGTCGCTGTCGATCTTGAGCGCGATCTCGGCATCGTAATAGCCCCTCGAACGCAGCGCCTCCTGGAGCCGCGAGCGATCGCCCTCGGCGCGCGAACGCAGGCGGACCAGGCTGGGCGGCGGCCGGTCGACCAGCCGCTCGGTCTCCGAGACCTGCTTCAGGAGCTGCTGCAGCTCGGCGTCGTCGACCCCCTTGAACTCGACCCGGTAGGGCACCGCGGGCCCCGCCTCATCGGCCGCGGCGTCCGGAGCCGCGGTCGGCGCGCCCGGGTGCGACGTGCAGCCACCCGCGATCGTGGCGAGCAGCAGACCGACCGCCAGGCGAGCCGCGAACCCACCGTCCGTGCGCCGCGCCCGGCCGGGCTCAGCCACCGCGGGAGGGGGCGAAAACGGGCTGCGGTCGCCGCTCGCTCGATTCGGCCGCCGGCGGCTCGGCCGGCCGACGCTCGCCGGCCCGGGGCGCATCGTCCCGGGGCGGCATCGGGGCGGGGCTCGCTGGCTCGGGGCGCATCGAGGCGGGGCTCGCCCGCCTGAGGCTCGCCGGCTCGGGGCTCGTCGGCCGGGCGGGCGCCGGCCGGATACTCGCCGTCGGCCAGACTCGCGAGGGTCTCGACCCGGGCCGGCGGCGCCTTGCCCTCCTTGTCGACCCCGAAATAGAGGGTCTGATGCGGGAAGGGGATCTCGATGCCGAGCTCGTCGAAGCGATTCTTGAGCCGCCGGTTGAACTCGCGGCTGACCTCCCACTGCTTGAGCGGCCGGGTCTTGATCCGCGCCTTGATCACGACCGCGGACTCGGCGAACCGGTCGACGCCCGCGACCTCGAGCGGTTCCAGGATCAGCCGGCGGAAATAGGGCTCGCGGTTCATCTCGCGGCCGATCTCGCGCAGCACGTCCATGACCTGATCGACGCTCTCGCGATAGGCCACCCCGATGTCGAACACCGCATACGAGAAATCCTTGGTGTAGTTGGTGACCGTGTCGATCGAGTTGTACGGGATGGTGTGCACCCTACCGGAATATTCGCGCAACACCACCGTCCGCATCGTCATTTCCTCGACCACGCCGGTCCGGCCGGCGACCTCGACCACGTCGCCGACCCGCATGGTGTCGCCGAGCAGCACGAACAGGCCGGTGATGATGTCCTGGACCAGCTTCTGCGAGCCGAAGCCGATCGCGAGGCCGATCACGCCGGCGCCGGCGAGCAGGGGGGCGATGTTGAGACCGAGCTCCGAGAGGATCAGGAACAGCGCGATCAGGCTGAGGAACACCAAAAGGAAGCTGCGCGCGATGTTGAGCAGGGTGCGGGCACGATTGCTCAGCCTGAGATTGCCCTCCTCGTCCTTCTCGGTCACCGTGCGCTCGATGACCAGGCTGATCATCTCCCAGATGACGATGGTCACGACCACGACCACGGCCACGATCAACAGATGGCCGCTCAGCTCCTGGCCCGACTCGCTGGCGAGCCAGCGCAGCGTCCCGAAGCCCCAGACGTGGAGCAGCGCCGTGATCGCGGCGAGCCACATCATGGCGCGCAGGATGCCGCCGATGATTGGCACATAACGGTTGAACCGGCTGTCGACCCCCGGCAGCGCAGCCCCGGCCTCCTGGCCGTGAACGTCGCGGCCGAACAGGTGCTCGATCAGGCGCAGCCCGAGCCAGCAACCGATCCCGATCAGCGCGCTGCCGAGGGTGGCGCCGAACAGCAGCCGGAAGCCGCCCGGGACCTGGAGCGCCCAGGCGAAATACACGAACAGGACATAGAACAGCGCCAGCAGGTGCCAGACGCTGGCCAGGCTCCGCCAGGGCAGGCGGCGCACGATCAGGCTGTGCGGCTCGTCCGCGAGGCCCGCGATCGCGGCCGCGACCGGGCCGCGGCTCTGCACGATGATCGTCATCACCATCAGCAGGATGCCGAAGAACAGCACGTGCAGCAGGAAGCCGTGGATCGTCCAGGGCAGGCCCAGCTGGCGACCCGCCTCGAGCGCGAAGTAGCCGTAGATCGTGGTCGCGGTCAGCCGGCGCAGCCAGCGGAAGCCGTCGGCCGCGGCGGCGTCCGAGATCGGCAGCAGGCGCAGCCGCGGCGTCTTGGGCGCGAAGATCATCCGGGCCAGGGCGAGCCCGACGCGCTCCAGGATCACCGCGTGGATCAAGGGCAGAACCACGGCGCGCGCCTCGGCCGAGGGCCCGACCACGGCGATCGTGGCGAACACCGTGACCGCGAAGCCGAGCACCGGCACCAGGTCGAGCAGGAGCCGGACGCAGAGCCGGACGACCCGGTCGAACGGCCCGCTCTCGAACTCCGGAACCAGGCTCCGGCGACCCGGCCGCAGCGCCATCGCGATCCCGACGTAGGCCAGGATCGCGAGCCCCATGTAGGTCGTCACGCGCAGGCCGACGTGCAGCCAGAGCGAGCGCTGGTCCGGATCCCTGGCCTGGGCGCCCAGCCAATCGACCAGGAGCGGGATCTGATCGAGGGAGTCCAGGATCGAGAGCGACACCCGCTTGACCACGTTGGTGCGCGCCGTGATCTCGCCCAAAAGGCTCGCGACCACGTCGTCCGACAGGATCGCGTCGCTCGCGGGATGCGGCTCCGTCTGCGCGGTTTCGAGGGTGCGCAGGGTGGCGATCAGCTGATCGCGCTTGGCCGGGTCCTGGAGGGTGTCGATCAGGCCCTGCAGCCGCTCGCCGCTGAGCTCCGGCGCCGGCGGGGGCGGCTGCGGCGTGGTGAACCGCTGCGTCGCCCCGGTCTCGGCGGGCGCGGCCGGACCCTGCGCCAGGGCGACCGGGGCGATCGTCAACAGCGTCGCGAGCGCGGCCGCCGGCCGCCAGGACCCGAGCGTACCGATCACCCCCGCCCATCCGGTTTGGGTGCTGGCCAATGTAGGAACGAAGCGCCCCCTGTAAAGCATGTTGCGGGTCCAGTTCGCCGTCCCGGCGGATCGCGCGCGCCGGCCGGGCGGTGATGCCCCTTGGCCTAGCTGTCGTTACCACGAGTCAGGTGAGCCGGTTCTGCGCATGCTCGTGGCAGTGCCGGGTCCGCGGCAAGGCTGCAACCGGCGAGCCGGCAGCTCGCTGGCCTCGACCCGGCGAGAATGCTCCGCCGAGGCAATACCGCACCAGCGCTGCCGGGCATGAACCGCGCGCCTAGCGCGCCGGCGGCGGCCGCGCGCCTGCAGCGTCTGCTCCCAGGCCCAGGCGGTACGGACGATGAACTCGAGATCGTCGTGCTGCGGTCGCCAGCCGAGAACCTCGCGGATCCTGGCATTGCCGGCGACCAGAACCGGCGGGTCGCCCGGGCGGCGCGGCCCTTCCTCGATCGGAAAGTCGACCCCGGTCACCCGGCGCGCGGTGTCCAGCACCGCGCGCACGCTCGAGCCGTGGCCGTAGCCGCAATTGAGCACGGTCGAGGCGCCGCCCCGCTCGAGATGGTCGAGCGCCGCGAGATGGGCGCGGGCCAGGTCGTCGACATGGATGTAGTCGCGCACGCAGGTGCCATCCGGGGTTGGATAGTCGGTGCCGTGGATCCGCATCGCCGGCCGCAGGCCGAGCGCGGTCTCGCAGGCGAGCTTGATCAGGTGCTGGTTGTCGGGCGTGGCCTCGCCGATCCGGCCCGCCGGGTCGGCGCCGGCGACGTTGAAGTAGCGCAGGATCGCGTAGCGCAGGCCCGAGGCCGCGGCGAGGTCGGCGAGGATCCGCTCGGCCATCGCCTTGGAGGCACCATAGGGATTGATCGGCGCGAGCGGTGCGCGCTCGTCGATCAGCCCGGCCTCGGGCGCGCCGTAAACCGCCGCGGTCGACGAGAACACGACCGGGCGCGCGCCATGCCGGGCGACGAGCTCGAACAGACCGAGCGCGGCGGCGACGTTGTTGCGATAGTACCGGGCTGGCGCGCGGACCGACTCGCCGACCCAGATGTGGGCCGCGAAGTGCAGCACGGCGTCGAACTGCCGCTCCGCGAACAGGGCCGCCAGGCGCCCGCGGTCGCCGAGATCGCCGACCACCAGCTCGGCGCCGAGCACCGCCCAGGCATGCCCGGACGACAGGTTGTCATAGACGACCACCCGACGCCCGGCCTCGGCCAGAAGCCGCGTCACGTGGCTGCCGACATAGCCCGCCCCGCCGGTCACCAGGACGCTTCCTGCCGTGGCCATCGCCTTTCCTAGCCGGGCGCCTGGGGCCCGGGAGCGAGCGTCACGGCTGGCGTGGTCGCGCTCATGGCGAGGCGACGGGGTCGCCGCCGACGGTGTTGAGGAAGCGGTGGCCGCCCTCCTCCAGGACGAGGCAGGTGAGGCAACCCGTCCAGCAGGCGCCGGTGTCGATCCCGATGCGATTGGCCCGTACGGCGGGTTCGGCCTCGACCGTGTGGCCATGGACCACGACCTTGCCGAGATCGCGCCTGGAGCTCAGGAACGGCTCGCGGATCCACAGCAGGTCGTCGGCGGTCTGCTGATCGAGGGGCACGTTCGGGCGCACTCCGGCGTGGACGAACAGATAGTCGCCGGTCTCGTAGCTGAGCTCGAGGCTCTCCAGGAACTCGATGTGCCGGCGCGGCAGGCGCTCGCGCAGCTCGGCCTGCAGCTCCTCGTAGTACTGCAGCTCGTCGACCGGCTGCCGCAGCCTGACGCCGTAGCTGTGCAGGGTCGCATCGCCGCCGTAGCGCAGCCAGGTCGCCCCGACCTTGGCGTCGATCAGGAAGCTGAGCAGCCAGGCGTCGTGGTTGCCGAGCAGGTAGATCGGATGAAAGTCCGCGAGCGGCTGGTGGATCAGCAGATCGAGCACCTGGCGGCTCTCCAGGCCCCGGTCGACGTAGTCGCCGACGTAGAGCACGAGCCGTTCGGTGCCGGGCGTCAGCTGGGTCGCGTCGGCGGCGACCTGGCGGTGCAGGACCTCGAGCAGGTCGGCGCGGCCGTGGATGTCGCCGATCGCATAGACGCAGACCCCGGGCGGCACGCGCGCGAGCTGGCCGCCGACGTTCGGCTGCGCGGGCCACGCTTCGGGAGTGCGGCGAAACAGACTGCGCAGCAAGGTCAGGTTTCGCGTTTCGCTGGCAACGGTCCCCCTGGCAGGAACCGGCGGGTGGGACGAACAGGTCGCAACGGGCCGCCGTGGACACTCAGGTCATCAATTGGCGTCTTGTCATAGCGCGACGGTAGAGTTAATGGTTTCCTCCTCACGCTCAACGGTCGGAGCGACCCACATTCATGCCCCCCTGACTCTACCGTCACAGCTCGCTTCCAGCCTCGCTGGTCTGGTCCACTTTGGCAAGAGCGCAACCGTCGAAAACCCGCAGTTCGACCGCCTCCGCGCTGGCCGGCGCTCCGCCCCGGGATCGAGACCTGCCAGTCTTGCGTTTAGCGCGGCCCCGGCTATAACGCGTTAGTGGTTAAGAATAAAGCTGTCAGGACCCACACCGACCATCGCGCTGAGGAGAACGCCTCGTGATCGATCGACGTACGGCCCGACACCTGGTTTCCACCGCCGTCGCGCTCACCCTCGGGGCGCCCGCCGCGGCCCTCGGCCAACAAGACGTCGGCGCGTATGACCCGCTCGGGATCCGGGCCGGCAGCTTTCTGATCTTCCCACAGCTGACGCTCTCGGAGCTCTACGATTCCAACGTGTTCGCCGCTCCCCACAACGCCGACGATGACTTCATTACCTTGCTACAACCCCTGGTCACGGTTCAGTCCAATTTCAGCCGGCACAGCATCAACCTGACCGCGGGCGGCAATATCGCCTTTCACGCGAACAATACCGATGAGAACTATCAAGATGCCTTCATCCAGAGCAATGGGCGGTTGGACGTCACGCACGCGAACTATTTCACCGGCGCCCTGAACTTCGGGCGCGCCCACGAGGGGCGCGACGATCCGGAGACCAATCCGAACCAAAGTCTCAAGGAGCTGTACCAATACGGCGGCTCGCTCGGCTACACGCAGCTGTTCAATCGCCTCAATTTCACGCTGACCGGGGCCGTCGCCCGAAACGACTACCAACAGAACATTGACTCCGATCGCGACCAGAACAGCTACACCGGGGAATTGCGCACCGGCTTCTTCATCTCGCCGCGGCTCAACACCTACGTCTACGGCGCCTACAACGTCGTGAACCGCGATCAGCAGGTCGACTCCGGTGGCATTGAACGCGACACCAAGGCGTGGGGTACCGGGGTCGGCGCCGCGGTCGAGCTGACCAACCTGATTACGAGCGATGTCCAGAGTCGGCTATACCCGGCAAAGCTACGCCGAGGGCAGCTTCAGCGACAATGATGGCGTCGGCTACGCCCTCGACCTCACCTGGACCCCGACCCGATTGACCACCGTCAGGGCCACGGGCGGCGGCGACTTCAGACCGACCTCGTCGGAGGGCAGCGACGCCCAGTCGAACTTCCGCAGCACCGCCGGGGCCAGCATCGACCACGAGCTGCTGCGCAACGTGCACCTCGGCGCCCACGCCGACTACACCCAGGACGCCTTCAGCGGCCCTAGCCGGACCGACAATTCGGTCGCCGTAGGCGGTGGCGTGACCTACTTCTTGAATCGGAATTTCTCGGTCGACGCGAATTACACCTACCAGCAACGCTGGTCGGATAGGCCTGACGACGAGTTCACCCGCAATCTGGTCATGCTCGGCCTCACCGCGAGGCTCTAGCGGCTGGCGAGGAGCGTTCTTCGGAATCCGCCGAGGCGCCTGGAGCGCCGCCGCCGGCGAGGCCTGTTCATCGATTGTTGAGGATGTTCGGGCTAGGTTGCATGACGGGTTTGGCGAGCGCCCCGGCGCAGGGCGCTGGCGGTCTCTGGAGGCTTGAATCATGGCCCGGTCGCGGCAGAACGGGCTGCCTGGCGCAGCGATTCAAGGTCTTGGGATGGTTGCGGCAGCGGTGATCGCGAGCTGCTCGAGCGCGCCGCCGCCACCGGTCGTGCCGGCGGTCGCGGCCGACAACGCGGCGGCGGTGGTCACGCCGCCCGTGGACGACGAAACCGATGTCGCCGGGTACAAGCTCGGCCCGGGCGACCAGATCCGCCTGACCGTGTTTCGCCACACCGACCTGTCCGGCCAGTTCGAGGTCGACGGCGAGGGCAACTTCGCCATGCCGCTGGTTGGCCAGATCCGGAGCGCCGGTCTCACCCCGCGCATGATCGAGAACGAGATCGAGGACCGGCTCAAGAGCGGCGGCTATCTGGTCAACCCTCAGGTCAGCGTCGAAGTGCTGAACTACCGACCCTTCTACATCATCGGGGAGGTCACCAACCCCGGCAGCTACCAGTACGTCAACGGCATGACCGTGACCAACGCGGTCGCCCTGGCCGGCGGCTTCACCTATCGCGCGGACCATAACGACATCACGATCACCCGCGGCGGCTCGAAGGGGCCGCAGACCGACGTCAAGTCGAACACCGAGGTGCTGCCCGGCGACATCATCGAGGTGTCGGAGCGTTTCTTCTGATCGGCGGGCCCCTGCGGATCGGCGGGCATCGGGGCGGCGGGTGACCCTTGAGGGATTGGCCATCCGGCTGCGGGCATTGGCGCGCGCCGGCGCCGCCTACCGCGACCCGCGGATCGTCAGGATCCTGCTGCTCGGGTTCGCGAGCGGCCTGCCGCTGGCGCTGACCTTCGGCACGCTGACGTTCTGGCTCGCGGAGGCCGGGGTCGACAAGGCGTCGATCGGCCTGTTCGCCCTGGTCGGCATCGCCTACGGCTGCAAGTTTCTTTGGGCGCCGGTGATCGACCATCTGCCGCTGCCGCTGCTGACCCGCCGGCTCGGCCGCCGCCGCGGCTGGCTCCTGCTCTGTCAGCTCGGCCTGATCCTGTCGATCACCGCGATGGGCCTCAGCGATCCGGCCACCAACCTCTGGCGGACCGCGCTGCTCGCCGTCCTGGTCGCGTTCTGCTCGGCCAGCCAGGATATCGTGATCGATGCCTATCGGATCGAGATCCTCGACGAGCGGCGCCAGGGCGCCGGCGCGGCGGTGATCGTCGTCGGCTACCGGATCGCGATGCTGGTGTCGGGCGCGGGCGCCCTTCTGATCGCCGACCACGCCAGCTGGTCGGCCGCCTATGCGACCATGGCGGCGCTCATGCTGGTGGGCGTCGCGACCGTGCTCTGGAGTCCCGAGCCGCGGGTCTCCGGGCGCCTGCAGGCGGAGGGTCGGCGCTCGCTCGCCGAGTGGTTCGCCACCGCCGTCGTCCAGCCGTTCGCCGACTTCCTGCGCCGCAACGGTCCGACCACCGCCGCCCTGATCCTGCTGTTCATCATGTTCTACAAGCTCGGGGACGCGCTGCTCGGGGTGATGGCCAACCCGTTCTATGTCGAGCTCGGCTTCTCGGCGACCGAGGTCGCCTCGGTGGTCAAGACCTTCGGCCTGGTCGCGACGCTGGCCGGCGGCCTGCTCGGCGGCATGCTGGTCAACGCCCGCGGCATCCTGCCGGCGCTTTGGATCTGCGGCCTCCTGCAGATGCTCTCCAACCTGATGTTCGCGGCCCAGGCTCAGATCGGCCACAGCGTCCCCTTCCTGGTGCTCACGATCGGCCTCGAGAACCTCGCCGGCGGCATGGCGACGGCGGCTTTCGTCGCCTATCTGAGCTCGCTCTGCAACCTCCGCTATACCGCAACCCAGTATGCGCTCCTGACCTCGTTCATGGCCCAGACCCGGACCGTGCTCGCCTCGGGCGCAGGCGTCCTCGCCGAGCACATGGACTGGGTCTCGTTCTTCGTGGTCACCACGCTGGCGGCGGCGCCGGCGCTTGGCCTGCTCTGGTGGCTCGCGCGCCGGACCGGAGCGCCGACACCGGTCGCCGCCGAGGCCGGTTGATGCGGATTTGCCCGCAGTCTGCGGTTGAATCGGCGCTCCCGACCATCCATCTCAAGGCCTTGGCCGCAACGAGGTGCCCATGCGGATCGGCGTCCCCAAGGAGACCAAAGTCCACGAGTACCGGGTCGGGCTGACCCCGACTTCGGTGCGCGAACTGGTCCTGCACGGCCATGAGCTTCTGGTCGAGACCGGCGCCGGCGAAGCGATCCGCCTGGATGACCGCCAGTACGAGAGCGCCGGCGCCCGGATCGCCGGCAGCGCCGAGGAGGTGTTCGCCGGCGCCGACATGATCGTCAAGGTCAAGGAGCCGCTCGCCCCGGAGCGGGCGCGGCTGCGCGAGGGCCAGCTGCTGTTCACCTATCTGCACCTCGCCCCCGATCCCGACCAGACCCGGGATCTGCTCGCCTCCGGCTGCGTCGCGATCGCCTATGAGACCGTGACCGACGCCCGCGGCGGGCTGCCCCTGCTGGCCCCCATGAGCGCGGTCGCCGGCCGGATGTCGATCCAGGCCGGCGCCCATTCCATGGAGATGGCCCGCGGCGGCTCGGGGATCCTCTTGTCGGGGGTGCCGGGGGTGCTGCCGGGCAAGGTCCTGATCATCGGCGGCGGCGTGGTCGGCACCAACGCCGCGCGGGTCGCCCTCGGCATGGGCGCCCGCGTCGTCCTGCTCGAGCGCTCGGTCGCGCGGATCGAGGAGCTCGGCCGCGAGTTCGGCATGCGCCTCGTGACCCGCTACTCGACCTTCGAGACCCTCGAGGCCGAGCTCGCCGACGCCGACCTCGTGATCGGCGCGACGCTGACCCCGGGCGCCGCCGCCCCCAAGCTGATCAAGCGCGAGCACCTGGCGCGCATGAAGCGCGGGGCGGTGATCGTCGACGTCGCGATCGACCAGGGCGGCTGCACCGAGACCTCGCGCCCGACCACGCATGCGGACCCGACCTACGTCGAGGGCGGCGTGGTCCACTACTGCGTCGCCAACATGCCGGGCGCGGTCGCCAACACCGCGACCTTCGCGCTCAACAATGCGACCCTGCCGTTCGTGCGCGCGCTCGCCGACAAGGGCTACCGGCAGGCCTGCCTGGACGACCCGCACCTGTTGGCGGGCCTCAACGTCCACCGCGGCCGGATCACCTACCAGGCGGTGGCGCGCGACCTGGGCCTGCCCTACACCCCGCCCGGGCAGGCGCTGAACGCGGCCTGAGCGCGGCAACCCCAGGCGAGCGCAGCGCCTGGTCCTTTTGAAGCTGGCCAGGACGTCGATCCGAAGTTCGCGGACCCGAGGTCGTTGGCTTTGTCCTCTCCCGTCGTGGCGATGGCGCATCTCGCCGGCCGGCGGGCGATCGCGACCGCGACTCGGTCAGCCGCCGGCCGCGGCGAACAGGGCGCGCCAAGCGCCGGTGGCCGGCCCGGACCGGACCTCTACCGCACCGCCCGGCGGCGGCCGGCAGACTGATCGTCCGCCGCGCGCGTCGGCGCGGGCGGCGAGCGCGCAGGCCTGGCCTCAGCGCCGGCAGCCGGCGCGCTCGTCAGCGCCAGCATGGTCAGCGCCATGCCGCTCATAGAGGATGCCGACCAGCAGGCCGATCACCCAGAGCGCCGAGCTCGGCCAGCCGGCATAGATCAGGACCGCCAGCAGCAGCGTGACGACCCCGCTCGCGAGCGGCCAGCCCCAGCCGCGCGCCGGCCGGATCCGGAGCGCCAGGGCGATCTGGAAAACGCCCTGGACCAGAAGAAAGGCGGCCAGCAGCAGGGTGAGGGCGAGCGCGCCCAGGAGCGGCTTGAGGATCATCCAGCCGCCCACCAGCAGGTACAGCACGCCGCCCACAAGATGCAGGACAAAGCCCTGCCAGCCTCTCGCGCTGAACGCATGGAGGATCTGCGCCACGCCGCCGATCAGGAGCAGCCAGCCGACGAAGATGCCGATCGCCAGCGTCGCGATCACCGGCACGGCGATGTCCAGGAGGCCGAGCGCGATCAGACCGATCCCGAGCGCCAGCAGCCAGCCCCAGTTCCGTTCCATTGGCCTCCCCCCATCTTGGCATTCCGCCGGCCGACCGCCGGCACCGCGGCGGCCGGGCACGGACCGGGCGGTCCGCCCTGCTTGCCCGATCGTGCCACCCTGGCTAAGGTCGATTCAATCTCAAGGCAAGCACGGGAGGTGAACCGGACATGCAGGTTCGACCGCTTCGCCGCGTCGGGCTCGGACTCGCGGCCGGCGCCGCCCTGCTCGCCACGAGCGTCCTGTCCGCGCGCGGCGACAGCTTCATCACCATCGGCACCGGCGGCGTGACCGGCGTCTACTACCCGGCCGGCAGCGCGATCTGCCGTCTGGTCAACAAGGACCGCAAGGAGAGCGGCATCCGCTGCTCGGTCGAGGCCACCGGCGGCTCGGTCTACAACATCGACACGATCCGCCAGGGCGAGCTCGACATGGGCATCGCCCAGAGCGACGTGCAGTACAAGGCCTGGAAGGGCGAGGGCGACGACTTCAAGGATGACGGCCCGTTTGCGGACCTGCGCGCGGTCTTCTCGCTGCACCCCGAGCCGTTCACCGTGGTGGCGCGCGACGATTCCGGCATCAGCACCTTCGACGACCTCAAGGGCAAGCGGGTCAACGTCGGCAATCCGGGCTCCGGCCAGCGCTCGACCATGGAGGTCGTGATGGCGCGCAAGGGCTGGACCATGGCCGACTTCGCGCTCGCCGCCGAGCTCAAGTCCTCCGAGCAGGCGGAGGCGCTCGCCGCCAGCCAGATCGACGCGATCGTGTTCACGGTCGGCCATCCGAGCGGCGCGATCCAGGAGGCCACGACCACGGTCGACGCTCATCTGGTGCCGGTGACCGGGCCCGAGATCGACGCCCTGGTCAAAGAGTTTCCCTACTACACCAAGGCGGTCATCCCGGGCGGCATGTATCGCGGCACCGACCGCGACGTCGAGACCTTCGGCGTGCGCGCGACCGTCGTCACCTCCGCCAAGGCGCCCGACGACGTCGTCTACCAGGTGGTCAAGGAGGTGTTCGAGCACTTCGACGAGTTCAAGAAGCTGCACCCCGCCTTCGCCAACCTGAAGAAGGAGGAGATGGTCACCCAGGCGCTCTCGGCGCCGCTGCACCCGGGCGCCGAGAAGTACTACAAGGAAGCCGGCCTGATGTAGATCTGCCGGCCCGGCAGGAGATCGCGAGCGGGACCGCCAGGACCGGGAGCCGGCCGCAGGCCCGTGATCGACGCCACGGCCGCGGCCGGCGCGCAGAATGTCGCGGCGATTCCGGCTCGCCTCGGAGCAAGAGGTTCCGGCCAGCCGGCGTTCGCACCATGATCGGCCTGCAGACCGGCCGGCGGGTGGCCGACGCCGCTCCGGTCCGCTTATACTTAAAGGCGCGGATCGGGCGCCCGGCCGCGGTCGCCCGCCCCGATTGTCCGGCTGCAACGGCGCCGCAGCCCAAGCCCTGGCGCCGGCAACGGCCACCGCCGCGGCCGGTGGCGACTGACCGGGAGCACGACGCCCCATGTATCGCAACGTCCTGGTGCCGATCGACCTGTCCGACAAGCACTCCTGGCGCAAGGCCCTGCCGACCGCGATCTCCTTGTGCGAGACCTTCGAGGCCAGGCTGTACCTGATCGCGGTGGTGCCGGACTTCGGCCTGCCGGTGGTCGGCGCGTTCCTTCCCGAGGGCTATGAGGCCAAGCTCCGGCAGCAGGTGGCCAAGCAGCTGCGCGACCTCGCGGCCCAGCAGGTGCCGCCCGAGATCGAGTTGCGGCGGATCGTCGCCGAGGGCAGGATCTACCAGGAGATCCTCAAGGCCGCCGAGGCGATCAAGGCCGACCTGATCGTCCTGGCCGCGCACCGCCCCGAGCTCAGCGACTACCTGCTCGGCCCCAACGCCGGCAAGATCGTCGACCACGCCAAATGCTCGGTCATGGTCGTGCGCGAATGAGCACGGGCGCGGCCGATGGTCATCGTGATCGAGCCGGCGGGCAAGCGCACGAATCGAGCCCCTGCCCTCTTGGCATCGCGATCGTGGGTATGCGCCTGCCGATCGGCCTGATCGAAGGGCGATTCTAGACTAGACTAGCCTAACCGTCGGCGACGACCGGCCGGGCGGCCTGGCTCTGCGGGCGGGCGCGGGTGATCGCGCGGCTGAGAAGGATCACCGGGATCAGGCCGACCACGACGATCGCGAGCGCTGCGGTCGAGGCCTCGGCCAGGCGCTCGTCGGAGGCGAACCGGTAGACCCGGACCGCGAGCGTCTCGAAGTTGAACGGCCGCAGGATCAGGGTTGCCGGCAGCTCCTTCAGCACGTCGACGAACACCAGGACCACCGCGGTCAGCACGCTGCCCCACATCAGCGGCACGTGCACCCGCAGCAAGGTGCCGCCGGGGCTGCGGCCGAGCGTGCGCGCGGCATCGTCGAGGTGGCGGTTGATCTTGCCGAGGCCGGCCTCGACCGTGTTGAGCGCCAGCGCCAGGAAGCGCACGATGTAGGCGAAGACGAGGCCGGCCACGGTGCCGGTCAGGAGCAGGCCGGAGGAGATGCCGAAGCTGCCTCGCAGCCAGCCGTCGAGGGCGTTGTCGAAGCGGGCGAACGGGATCAGGACGCCGATCGCGATCACCGCCCCCGGGATCGCATAGCCGAGCCCCGCGACCCGGGTCGAGGCCCGCATCATCAGGGTCGGCCGCAGGCGAAGGCCGTAGCCGACCACGATCGCGAGCCCCGCGGTCAGCACGGCGGCGAGCGCTGCGAGCGTGAGGCTGTGCCAGGCGAGCCCGAGGAACATGCGGCCGAACAAGGGGTCGCCCCGATGGATCGCCATCACCGCGAGGTCGAGGACCGGCACCCCGAAGCCCAGGACCACCGGCAGCGCGCAGGCCCCGACTGCGAGCGCCGCCCAGGCGCCGCGCAGATCGTAGCTGGGGCGCAGGCGCGACTGGGCGGTGTGCTGATAGCGCGCGAGGCCGCGCGACCAGCGCTCGGCCGCCAGCACGAGCAGCACGACCAGCATCAGCGCGGCCGCGAGCTGGGCCGCGGCGACCGGCTGGCCGAGCGCGAACCAGGTGCGATAGATGCCGGTCGTGAAGGTGTTGACGCCAAAGTATTGGACCGTGCCGAAATCGGCCAGGGCCTCCATCAGGGCGAGCGCCACCCCCGCCGCGATCGCCGGGCGGGCGAGCGGCACGGCGACCTCGAGGAAGCTGGCCCAGGGGCCGCGGCCCAGCGTCCGGCTGACGTCGAGCATGCAGGTGCACTGCTCGAGGAAGGCGGCGCGCGCGAGCAGATAGACATAAGGGTAGAGGACCAGCGTCATGACCACGATCGCGCCGCCCAGCGAGCGGATCGGCGGGAACCAATAGTCGGCGTGCCCCCAGCCCGTGAGCTCGCGCAGCGCGCTCTGGACCGGGCCCGCGTACTGCAAGAGATCGGTATAGGTGTAGCCGATGATGTAGGTCGGCACGGCGAACGGCAGCAGGAGCGCCCACTCGAACAGGCTGCGCCCGGGGAACTGGCACATGCTGACCAGCCAGGCGGCGCCGACCCCGAGCGCCACCACCCCGAGCCCGACCCCGAGCGCCAGCAGCGCGGTGTTCGAGACGTAGCCCCAGAGCACGGTGTGGGCGAGATGCGACCACACGCCCCCGGCCGGCACGAGCACGCTTGCGAACACCACCATCACCGGCAAAGCGACCGCCAGCGCCAGCCCGAGCGCCACCAGGCTCCAGCGGTCGACCCGCCTGGGCGGGCGCCACCCCACCTTCGGGCGGGCGTCGATCGTCGGCAGCGACGTACTCATGGCAGCGACGTACTCATGGCAGCGACGTACTCATGGCAGCGACGTACTCATGGCGGCGCCTGGGCGTGCCCCCTGGCTTGCCCGCAAAAGTAGAGCTGGCGGCAGATCCAAGAAATATCTAGCGGGCTTCAGAGTTGTTGTCGACTCCGCAATTGAGCCCACGTAGTGCTGCCTCACCAGGCGATGGATCAGAATCATTCTAAATCAAAACTGGACTGTCCGAGCCAGAGCAAGACGCGGATCGGGGACTGAGCGTCGGGGGCGCGGCGGCGCGCGACCGCGGCTGGCGGCCGGTGGCGGCGAGGTCGTGGCGGTCGTGAGGCAGGCTGGGACAGGCCGTGACCGCGCCCCGGCCGGATGGCGGTGGCGCCCGATCGCGGTCGTCGACGCGGACGACCGGCGCGCGCCCCGGCCGGGGCCGGCCGCCCCCTGAGGAGATTGGGTCGGGCGCCCCCCGGACGGGCGGACGGCGCGCGGCCTTCCGGGCCGGCTAAAGGTGGGCGGTGATGTAGTTGGCGAGCCCGATCTTCTCGATCAGGTCGAGCTGGGTCAGGAGATGGTCCTCGTGGTGCTCCTCGTCGGCCAGGATCTTGACCATCAGCTCGCGGCTGACCTGGTCGCCGACCCGCTGCGCGACCGCGATGCCCTCGCGCAGATCGGCGATGCCCTTGACCTCGAGGGCGAGGTCGCGCTTGAGGATCTCGACCACGTCGGCGGCGACCTCCGCCGGCTCGCCGCCCGCCATCTTGGGCGTGCCCTCGAGGTAGAGGATGCGCTCGATCAGAAGCTCGGCGTGGCCCATCTCGTCGTCGACCTCGGCGCGCTCGGTCGCGGCCAGCTTCCCGATCCCCCAGCTCTTCAGGAGCTGGCTGTGCATCAGATACTGATTGTACGCCGACTGCTCGTTCTCGAGCTGCTGGTTGAGGTGCTGGACGACCTCGGAATTGCCTTTCATCCGCGGGCTCCGCTGAGGTGTTTAGAACCCTTCCAAAGTGGGCATCGGCGCCCGCAGCCGTCAAGGGTTCGGTACCGACCGCGACTGTGGCAAGGCAGCGTCAAGATCCGATTGGCGCCGCGCGCTCCGGGCACGACTCGCTTGTCCGCGGGCGGGGCGAGGCGTAGGGTCCTGCGATCTGCGGTTGGATTGCGGCACGCGCCATGAACGTGAAGTACCAGATCTTCGTCAGCTCGACCTACGAGGACCTCAAGGACGAGCGCGCTGAGGTCATCAAGGCCTGCCTCAACATGGGCCATATCCCGGTCAGCATGGAGATGGATAAGGTAAAGCCGCTCACTGCTAGAAAGGCTAGCAGGGATGTCCGAGCAGACGATAAGCGTCCAGATCGCAAGCGACACGAAGGCTGCGCTCGATGCGATCGCCGCGCAGACGCATCGCGACTTTAGTCTTGTGGTCGAGGAAGCCCTGACCGCCTATCTCGATTTGCACGCCTGGCAGGTCGCGCACATCAAGCAAGGCCTGCGCCAAGCCGACGCTGCTGAGTTCGCGTCCGACGCGGTCAGTAGTGCCTTCGACCGATGGCGACGCTGGCGATAAGCTTCAGTCGAATTGGCTACTAGCCCATTCTTTCTAACAATGCATGCATTGCCCAGCCGCTTGGAAAGTAATCGATTTCCTCGCGACGCACTACTCGTCTAGCCCACCGCTTTTCATCCCATTCTCTTTGCCAAGGGTCGGCAAATATGTATTGGTGAATTATTATGATGAGAACTAGCTATCCGTAACATTCAGGCGCTGCCGTGGGTGATGGCGCGGTAGGTGGTTGCCGTGGGTGATGGCGCGGTAGGTGGTCGGTTGGGTGAGGACGGCCTGCTCGATCAGGCGGGCGAAGCGGTGGGCGATGCTCTTGGCGGTCCGGCGGTTGAAGCGGAAGACGTACTCGTCGAGATAGGCTTGCAGGTGCTTGGCGCTGACCGCACCATGGTGGGTGCCCAGCAGCCAGCGCTTGGCGAGCCCGAAGACCAGGTGGATGGCCGGCAGGCGGAGCGCGGCGTCGCCCCAGGACCGGGCGAGCGGGATCGGCTGGTGGGCGTAGCCCGCGGCCTCGAGCCCGCGATAGCCCGACCAGCCGTCGGTGGCGACTTGGGCGGGGCTTGCGACGTTCCGCCCGAGAAAGCCAACCAGGCTGCTGGCCGAAGCATCGGCCACCGCCTGCAGGCGCAGGCGGCCGAGCCGGCGGCCGCGCAGCTGGCCGCGCCGGCTCTCGACCGCACCCGCGACCACGGTCTTGCCCGAGGCGCCGCGGCCGGGCTTGCCAGGCCGGGCGCCGCCGACCAGGGTCTCATCGGCCTCGACCCGCTCGCTGAGCGGCTTGCGGTCCGGCACAACCATGGCGCGCCGAATCTTGTGCAGCCACGCCCAAGCCGTGCCGTAGCTGCCAAAGCCCATCTGCCGCTGCAGCTCCATGGCCGAGATCCCGCCCTTGCTCGCCGTGACCAGATAGATCGCGAGAAACCAGCGCGCCAGGCCGGTCTTGGTCTGCTCGAAGATGGTGCCGGCGAGGATCGAGTGCTGCTTGCCGCAAGCCCTGCACTCCTCAATCAGCCGCTTCTTGTGACTGTAGGCCTGGTCGTGGCCGCAGGCCGTGCAGCCAAAGCCCGCGGGCCAACGCGCCTGTACCAGATAGGCCCGACAGTCCTCATCGGTGCCGAAACGCTCGAGAAAGGTTGGCAGATCCCGCGGCAGGTCGTGGAGCAATCCGTCAGCCATGGCGCTCTCCGGGCAATGTTCTTGCTTCGTTCTCTATCGCCGTTCACGCGCTCCGAGTTAAGCCCCCTGAGCCTTCCGGAGAGCTAGTTTGTATAAAATCCGCAACAAGTCATCCTCCGACTCGTGTAACCACTGATACTCCGCACCGAGTTGCTCTCTAATTTCCATCAGTTTAATGCGGAAATCATCAAGAAAAAATCCTGCGACTGACCGGCGAAACGCTTCCATCACCTCTCTTAGTCCCGGATATTGAAATGACTGTTCTGAAACGAGATCCCGAAGCTTCATACGACTGTAGTCTTTCTCGGCACGTCTAATGTCATTTGCCAATATGGACTCATGGCGCGCCCTCCGTGCTTCCTCCACCGCTTTACTGGCAAACAATATCACGTCACGCGGCCTGAAGAGCGTGCGCTCTATCAAATAAGCATGCGGAGCGATAGGTTGTCGTTTAGCCGGCACGGATTCCGTAAATACGCGAGACCATATCGTAATAGGATCGATCTGACCAATATTGGCAGTTTCTTTGAACGTAGATGCTACAATACGTTGCGCAATGAGTTCAATCAGAGCATCCTCATCCCATCGTATGTACTCTATTTCCATCCGAAAATGATCGCTGTGTTGAAATGTATCCATAACACGTTCAAAAATATCGTCGCGAACTAGAACGACTGGGTAGAGTTCAAGGCCTAACGCCCTCAGATCTCTCGCTGCTATGAGAAGACCTTGTAAAAAGGCAACATATAGATCTGAACCGTCCCATCTCTCGTCAAGTTTGTCGAAGAACAGGTAGACACGCCTGCCCTTTTTATTTATACGTTGAGTTAAATTTTTGATCATAGGCAGCAGTTCAGCTTCATCAATCGTTGTGTCTTGTGTTGTATCTTGCGGAGTTGTATCTCTTCGCAGAGGCCCTATCGATTGAAGTCGCTTAACCCAATCCAGTAGGTACCCAGCCAAACCAGCAAAGGGATCCTCATGTCTATAACCAAGTTGTTTTTGAGCGTAAAGCAACACACGTTTTTCATCGGACAACAATGAGATGCTCTGCTCCGTCTCTATTCGATTTAGGAGCGCAAACATCGCAGTGACTAACCAGCCTATACGGAAGGTTGTATCTAAATTCTTCGTGTGTGCTTGAAATTTTCGCAAGCTTCCCTCGATGCGAGTGTAAGTGGTATGGGTAGCTTCAATTATTATTACGTATTCGCGCGAGGGATTCTCGTCGTCAGAGCAGTATTTTGCGATTGCGGTTTTACCAGTGCCTTTTCGGCCGACCAAAATGGACTTGTGACCTGATCTGACGCTTTTGAAGGCCTGGGTCTGAATAAAGTACTCCTTAAGATTGGCGTCGAACTCCGCCGTGTCCTTGCCGAAATCGATGTCTTGCAGTCTCATTGGTCCGCTCCAGAAACGCCATCCACCGTGCGCGGTATCTTGCGGAGAGAGTTCGGGCGGTTTGGTCCGATGGCAGGTTTCGCGAAGTGTCGAACGAAGATGATCTCTAAACATCGAGATTCACCACCTTGAGCGCGTTGTCCTGGATGAAGTCGCGGCGGGGTTCGACCACGTCGCCCATCAGGGTGGAAAAAATCTCGTCGGCTGCGTCGGCGTGGTCGACCTTGACCTGGTAGAGGCTGCGGACCGTGGGGTCGAGGGTGGTCTGCCAGAGCTGCTCGGGGTTCATCTCGCCCAGGCCCTTGTAGCGCTGGATCGCAAGGCCCTTGCGGCCCTGGGCGAGCAGGGTCTCGATCAGGGCGAGCGGCCCGGTGAGCCGGGTTGCCGTGCTCTTGCGCTCGAGGGTGGCGGGCTCGGCGAAGACCTTGCGCAGGTCCGCCATGGCGGCGTTCAGGCGGCGCGCCTCGGGGCTGCGCGCGATCTGCGGGTCGAGCCGGTAGCGGTCGCGGCGCTCGCCGCGGCGGCGGCTGAAGGCGAGCGAGCCGTCGTCATTGCGGCTGCCGCCCCAGGTCTCGGCGCCGGCGCCGGAGAGCCGGGCCGCGATCCGCGCGGCGAAGCCCTGGCCGGCCGCCTGCTCGGTCAGCGCCTCCTCGGCGAGCGCGCCCTCGAGCACGGCCGCCTCGACCAGCTCGGCCGGCAGGCGGCGCTCGAGCGCGTGGATCAGCTGGACCGCCCGGCGCGCCTCCTCGACCAGCCGGCGGAGCGCCTCGCCTTCGTGGACCGTGCCGCCCGCGCCCTGCAGACGGGCGTCCTCGAGGCCGGCCGCGATCAGGTAGTCCTCGAGCTCGGCGTCGTTCTTGAGGTAGCGCTCGCCCTGGCCGCGCTTGACCCGGTAGAGCGGCGGCTGGGCGATGAACAGGTGGCCCGCCTCGATGATCTCTGGCATCTGCCGATAGAAGAAGGTCAGCAAGAGCGTCCGGATGTGCGAGCCGTCGACGTCGGCATCGGTCATGATGATGATGCGGTGGTAGCGCAGCTTCGCGAGGTCGAAATCGTCCCGGATGCCGGTGCCGAGGGCGGTGATCATGGTGCCGATCTCGCCCGAGCCCAGGATCTTGTCGAGGCGCGCGCGCTCGACGTTCAGGATCTTGCCGCGCAGCGGCAGGATCGCCTGGAAGACGCGGTTGCGGCCCTGCTTGGCCGAGCCGCCGGCGCTGTCGCCCTCGACCAGGAACAGCTCGGCCTCGGCCGGGTCGCGCGCCTGGCAGTCGGCGAGCTTGCCGGGCAGGTTCGCGACATCGAGCACGCCCTTGCGCCGGGTCAGCTCGCGCGCCTTGCGCGCCGCCTCGCGGGCGGCGGCCGCCTCGACCGTCTTGGCGACGATGATCCTGGCCGCCGCCGGGTTCTCCTCGAGCCAGCGGTTCAGGCCCTCGCCGATCGCGCTCATGACCACCGGCCCGACCTCGGAGCTGACCAGCTTGTCCTTGGTCTGGGACGAGAACTTGGGGTCCGGCATCTTGACCGAGAGCACGCAGGTCAGGCCCTCGCGCGCGTCCTCGCCCGAGAGCGTCACCTTCTCGCGCTTGGCGATGCCGCTCTCCTGGGCGTAGGCCTGGATCGAGCGCGTGAGCGCGGAGCGCAGGCCGGCGAGGTGGGCGCCGCCGTCCCGCTGCGGGATGTTGTTGGTGAAGCACAAGGTCGTCTCGTGATAGCCGTCGTTCCACTCGAGCGCCGCCTGGACCTCGATGCCGTCGCGCTCGCCCGTGAGCAGGATCGGCGGCTCGTGGATCGCGGTCTTGGCGCGATCGAGGTAGGCGACGAAGGCGACCAGGCCGCCGTCGTAGTGGAGGACGTCCTCGACCGGCTCCTCGTTGCGCTCGTCGCGCAAGAGGATCGTCACCCCGGCGTTGAGGAAGGCGAGCTCGCGCAGGCGATGCTCGAGGATCGGGTAGCTGAACTCGGTCTTCGAGAACACCTCGATCGAGGGCATGAAGGTGAGCTCGGTGCCGCGCCGGTCGACCACCGCGCCCGTGACCGCGAGCGGCGCCACCGGCTCGCCGCCGTCGCGAAAGCGCATCATGTGCTCCTGGCGGTTGCGCCAGATGCGCAGCTCCAGCCATTCCGAGAGCGCGTTGACCACCGAGACGCCGACGCCGTGCAGGCCGCCCGAGACCTTATACGAGTTGTGGTTGAACTTACCGCCCGCGTGGAGGCGGGTCATGATCACCTCGGCGGCCGAGACCCCCTCGCCTTCGTGGATGTCGATCGGGATGCCGCGGCCGTTGTCGCGCACCGTGACCGAGCCGTCGGCGTTCAGAATCACCTCGACCCGGTCGCAATAGCCGGCCAGCGCCTCGTCGATCGCGTTGTCGACGACCTCGAACACCATGTGGTGCAGGCCGGAGCCGTCGTCGGTGTCGCCGATGTACATGCCCGGCCGACGGCGCACCGCCTCCAGGCCCTCGAGGACCTGGATCGAGGTCGAATCGTAGATCTCGTCCGGGGCCGGCTCGAGCTCTGCGGCGGCGGTTTCGGCGACCCCAGGCTCGAGGGTACCGGGGAGGGCTGGATCAGGCTCAGTCATGGGGCGTCAGTCATGGAGCGTCAGTCATGGGGCGTCAGTCATGGGGCGAGAGCGTCGAACTCGTGGACCGTGAAGAACTGGGCGTGGGCGCGCAGGGGTGCGAACGGAGCGGCCTCGGTCCCGGTCAACCAGGCCTGCGCGCCCAGCGCGCCAAGCTCGGCAAACAGGGCGGCGCGGCGCTCCGGATCGAGGTGGGCGAGGGCCTCGTCGAGCAGCAGGACCGGCTGCTGCTCGCCAGCCGCCGCGCGCAGCCGCGCCTCGGCCAGGATCACGGCGATCAGGCAGGCCTTCTGCTGACCGGTCGAGGCTTCGCGCGCCGGCCGGCCCGAGGCCCGGTCGTGCACCATCAGGTCGCTGCGGTGCGGCCCGATCGCGGTCGTGCCGGACTCGGCATCGGTACGGCGGCTGGCGGCGAGCGCGGCCGCGAACCGGGCCTCGGCATCGAGCGCCGAAAGCTCGTCCAGCCAGCCCTCGACCTCGCCCTCGAGGCTGAGCTCGGGCTGTGGCAGCCAGCCGGGCGCCTGCGCCAGGGCCGCCGCGAGGTCCCGGGTCGCCTGTCGTCTCGCGGCCGCGACCGCAACGCCGGCGGCCGCCGCCCGGCGCTCCAGGGCACCGAGCCAGGCGGGCTCCAGGCGGCCCGCACGCAGCAGGCGGAGGCGCTCCCGGAGCGCCTGGCCATAGCTCGCGCTGGCGGCCGCATGCCCCGGATCGCCGGCCAGGACCAGGCGATCGAGGAAGCGCCGCCTGCCGCCGGCGCCCTCGCTCAGCAGCCGGTCCATGGCCGGGGTCAGCCAGACCACGCTCAGGATCTCTGCGAGCGCCGCCTGGCTCGGCGCCACGGCGCCGTCGATCCGGGTCACCCGCCGCTCGCGCTCGCCGTCCTGGGCCCGCGCCGTGACCACATCGGCGGGCCCGCGCGGGCCCAGGACGCGGGCCCCGACCGTCCAGGACCCACCGCCGATCCGGTCGACCTCGCCCAGGCGCGACCCGCGCAGGCCTCGCCCGGGGGTGAGGAACGAGATCGCCTCGAGCAGGTTGGTCTTGCCGGCGCCGTTGGGCCCGGTCAGCACGACCGGCCGCGGACCGATCTCCAGACGCAACCGCGCATAGGAGCGGAAGTCGTCCAGAATCAACCGCGTCAGGAAGCTCGCGGCCGGCCGCATCGCCGGGTTCGCCCCGCCTCGCGGACCGTCCACAGGGTCCAGCGCGAGCGCCATCACACGCGCATCGGCATCAGCACATAGAGCGTGCTGCTGTCCTTGGGGTCGCGGACCAGGGTCGGCGAGCCGGCGTCGGCCATCGCGAACTCGACCTCGTCGCCCTCGATCTGGCTGTTCATGTCCAGGATATAGCGAGCGTTGAAGCCGATCTCCAGGAGCTCGCCGGCATAGGCGACGTCGAGCTCCTCGACCGCGCGGCCGGCGTCCGGGCTGATCGCCGACAGCGTGAGGCGGCCATCCGCGAGGCTGAGCTTGATCGCCCGGCCCTTCTCGGTCGCGATCGTCGCGACCCGGTCGACGGCCTCGCTCAACGCCTTGGTCGGCGCCACCAGGAGCTTGTCGTTGCCCGCCGGGATGACCCGCTGGTAGTCGGGGAAGGTGCCATCGATCAGACGCGAGCGCAGCACCGCCTGGCCGACCCGGAAACGGATCCTGGCACTCGACAGCCCGACCTCGATCGCCAGCCCGGCGTCGAGCTCGTCGATCAGCTTGCGGACCTCGCCGACCGTCTTGCGCGGCACGATCACCGGTGGCATGCCCGCGGCGCCCGCCGGCAGCGCGGTCTCGAACCGCGCCAGACGGTGGCCGTCGGTGGCGACGCTGCGCAGACAGCTGGCCGCACCTTCCTCGATGGCATGGAGAAAGATGCCGTTGAGGTAGTAGCGCGTCTCCTCGGTCGAGATCGCGAACCGCGTGCGGTCGATCAGCCGCCTGAGATCGCCGGCCGGGATTTCGAAGCTGTGATCCAGGCCCTCGTCGGTCATCGACGGGAAGTCGGCCGCCGGCAGGCAGGGCAGGTCGAAGGTGCTGCGACCGGCGCGGAGCGTGATCTCGGCGCCGCTCTCGGTCCGCTCCAGGTTGATCCGACAGCCTTCCGGCAGCTTGCGCACGACGTCGTAGAGGGTATGCGCCGGGGCGCTGGTGGCGCCTGCCTGGCTGATCTCGGCATCGGCCTGCTCGACCACGGACAGGTCCATGTCGGTCGCGGTCAGGGCGAGCCCGCCGCCATCCGCTTCGAGCTTGACGTTGGAGAGGATCGGGATGGTCGTGCGCCGCTCGACGACGCTCTGGACATGGGCGAGCGCCTTGAGCAAGGCGGCCCGCTCGATGGCTAGCTTCATGATCGCGCCAAAATCCCAAGGTTGTACGGGCCTTGTGGCCTGATGCCCGGATCGTGTCGGCCGCCGGTGACCGGCACCGGCCCGGCGCACCGCCGGCGCGGTCAGCGGTACGGCCGCGGTTGCGGTCGCACCCCGCCCGGATCCGGAAGCTAGCACCAATTACTTGAGAAGGCAGCAAAAAAGCTCCCGGCGCCGGGAGCCGGGAAGGATGTCGGCGCACCGCCGCGGGCCGGCGGCCGCAGGGCTGGCTAACCGGTCAGCAGATGGCGCAGCAGCTCGATGTCGGCGTTCAGGACCGCATCGGTCTGGCGCAGCTCCTCGATCCGGCGGATCGCATGCATCACGGTGGTGTGGTCGCGGCCGCCGAACTTGCGCCCGATCTCCGGCAGCGAGCGCGGGGTCAGCTGCTTGGCCAGATACATCGCGACCTGGCGCGGCCTGGCGACCGCGCGGGCGCGGCGCGCCGACAGCATGTCGGTCATCCTGAGGCTGTAGTGCTCGGCGACCTTCTTCTGGATGTCCTCGATCGTGATCCGCCGCTCATGCGCCCGCAACAGATCCTGCAGGACCTCCTGGGCGATCTCGAGGGTGATCGCCCGACCGACCAGCGTCGCCTGCGCCACGACGCGGTTGAGCGCGCCTTCGAGCTCGCGGACGTTGGCGGTGATCCGGTGGGCCAGGAACTCGAGCACCCGGTCCGGCACCTCGGCCTCGCGGGCGAGCAGCGCCGCCTTGCGGCGCAGGATGTCGAGGCGGAGCTCGAAGGTGGTGGGATGGATGTCGACCACCAAGCCCCAGCCGAGGCGGGAGCGGATCCGCTCCTCGAGCCCCATCAGCTCGGACGGGCTGCGATCGGCCGAGACGACGATCTGCCGGCCACGGTCGACCAGGGTGTTGAAGGTATGGAAGAATTCTTCCTGGGTGCTGCCTTTGCCGCCGATGAACTGGACGTCGTCGACCATCAGGACGTCGGACGAGCGGAACAGCTCCTTGAAGCTCATGGTGTCCTTGAAGCGAAGTGCCTTGATGAACTGGTACATGAACTTCTCGGCCGACAGGTAGACGACCTTGCGGCCCGGGTTCTGGCGCCGGATCTGCCAGGCGATCGCGTGCATCAGATGGGTCTTGCCGAGGCCGACCCCGCCATACAGGAACAGGGGGTTGAAGGGCGGCGCCTCGAGCTCGGCGACCCGTCTCGCGGCGGCGAAGGCGAGCTCGTTGGGCGGGCCGACGACGAAGTTCTCGAAGGTGGAGCGCGGATCGACCGGCGCGCCGATCTCGCTGTCGGGGGGTGGCGCCTCGAGCGGCGGCATGGTGGTGCCGGGCGCGGGCCCGGGCCGAGCGCGGGCGGTGGCACGGCGGGATGGTCGTGGTCGGGTCTCGACGATCAGCGCGACCCCCTCGATCGCCGGATTGAGCAGGTGCCAGAGCGCGCGGATACGATCGGCGTAGTGAGCGGCGATCCAGTCGCGCAGGAAGCGGGTCGGCACGGCGAGTAGCACCCGGTCGCCCTCCATCCCGGTCATCTGCAACGGGCCGAGCCAGGTCCGGTAGGTCGTCTCCCCGAATTCGGCGCGCAGCATGCCCTGCACCTGCGACCACTGCTGGTCCAGGCCGAGGGTGGCGCTCTTGGGTCGGAGGTTCATGGGGACCCCAGGCTCGCTTACCAACAGCCAGCTGCTCATGCCGGAGGACGCTGGCATGGGCATTGAGACGCCGAAATATTCATGCTCTGGACACGATGATCCCCGTCTGATCGACAAGTATCGACCCGCGATCGTAAGACGCCCGGTTTTCACAGCGGAACGCTAGAGGCTCAGCTCTTATCAGGCAGGATAATCCCGACGTCTGATGAAGGCAAGGTGATCGAAAGGAGAACGTTAAATATCGCCTGTGAGTTGAGAAGTAACCATCGCGTATTGATCGCCGACGCTACAGTCATTTCGCTAAATTACAGGCAAAATTATCCATCTATCGACAGTTGTAGTGGAATCAGCCGATTCTTGTCGGGAACGGGCCGGAATCGGTTTTTCGCCTCTAAGGAGACGGGGAACGCAGGCTATTCACCTTTTTCGCAAGCGTGAGATCCTCCGCGAGGCGGTATTCAGCTTCTACACGTGTTTGGTGACCGCGCGACGGATTTCCGGCTCGGCTACGAGTAGTGCCGTCTGCGCCGCCTGAGGATCGCCCGTAGCGACGGCCTGCTCAACCCTTTTGATGAACGTCCGGACCCGGCTGCTGCGGCACGATTGATCACGGTCCGCTTGACCGTCTGCCGGTTCCGCTTCTTCGCGGAACGATGATGCGCCATCGGCTGACGCCTTCCTCCCCGTGGTCGAATCGAGCCCTATAGCGCCCCGCCGGCCCCCCGTCAACGCCGCGGACGCGCCGGTTCTCGAGCTCAGCGATTGTTGAAATCCGGCGTCCGCTTCTCGACGAACGCCTGCATGCCCTCCTTGCGATCCTCGGTCGCAAAGGTCGCATAGAACGCCCGCCGCTCGAACCGGATGCCCTCCTGGAGGCTGGTCTCGTAGGCGACGTTGACCGCTTCCTTGGCGAGCGCCACGATCGGCTGCGACTTCTCGGCGATGGTCTGGGCGAGCTTGATGGCCTCGTCGAGCAGATCGGCGAGCGGCACGACCCGGGCCACGAGATTGGCCCGCTCCGCCTCCTCGGCGTCCATCATGCGGCCGGTCAGCACCATCTCCATCGCCTTGGCCTTGCCGACCGCGCGGGTCAGCCGCTGGGTGCCGCCGGCCCCGGGCAGGGTGCCGAGGTTGATCTCCGGCTGGCCGAACCGGGCGTTGTCGGCGGCCAGGATCACGTCGCACATCATCGCGAACTCACAGCCGCCGCCGAGCGCGTAGCCGGCGACCGCGGCGATGATCGGCTTGCTTGCCCCCCGACCCGCTGCCAGGGGGCGATGAAGTCGCTCTGCAGGGCGGTGATGAAGTCCTTCTCCTGCATCTCCTTGATGTCCGCGCCGGCCGCGAAGGCACGGTCCGAGCCGGTCAGCACGACGACCGCGATCTCGGGATCCCGATCGTAGCCGTCGAGCGCCTGGTTGAGCTCCGCCGATCACCTGAGCATTCAGGGCATTGAGCGCCTGCGGCCGGTTCAGGGTGATCAACCCGATCGGCCCGCGGC
>CAVWPO010000005.1:65000-117347 GCA_963756905.1 uncultured Alphaproteobacteria bacterium | reverse complement strand
GCAGCGTGGTCAGGTCGAAGGCGCGCGCCATGTGCGAGGCCGCCCCTTAAGACCCTGCGCCTTCGAAGGCGGCGATCAGGGCCGGCAGAGGCAGCGCGATCAGCGCCGAGCCGAGGTCGCCCAGCGCGCCGATGATCACCAGCGCGACCAGGCCGACCAAAAGGGCGTACTCGATCGACGTGCCGCCCTCGGTTACCGGGAGCAGGCGCTGCGCGTGGGCGAGCCAGCGCCTCGCCGCTCTGGAAATCGGTGATCTGCCCACGGCTCTTCTGCTTTCGATGAAGTCCATGACGTGCCACCCCCGATCGGATGCGGCATCGGCGGCCGCAGGTGCCGCCGACGCCCGGCTCCGAGTTGGACTAGCCGCCCAGCTGGTCGGAAACCGACTGGAAGGTGCTCTTGAGGTTGTCGCCGAGGGTGCCGAGCACGGCGATGATCGCCACCGACACCAGCGCCGCGATCAGGCCGTACTCGATCGCGGTCGCACCGCTCTCGTCCTTGGCGAACCGGTTGAAGATGCTCATGGAACGTTCCCCCATATTTGATGGACGTGACATGGGAGACTTTGCCCGAAAGATCTTAATAAAAGGTATATTGGGCAACTCGGTGGATTTTATTGCTATATTTACCTTGATCAAAATTAACAAAGCCGATCTATATTTGATTTTTACTTGGTGCAGCGAGTGCGGGCGGGCCGGCACGGGTCGGCAACGGCAACGCAAGCGCGAGCCCGAAGAAGACGCCGTCGCCGGCGGTCGCCACCAGCCGTAGCGTCAGCGCGACCGCGGCGCTCGCCTCGGCGCCGAGCGCGCCGTCGAGGACGATGATCAGCACCGCCTCGCGGACGCCGATGCCGGCGGCGGCGCCGGGCGCGACGAAGCCTGCGACCCAGGCGAGCGCCAGCGCCGAGATGCTGGTCAGAGGATCGAGCGCGCCCGGCCCGTGGCCGCCCAGGAGCGCCGCCAGGAACCAGAGAATGCCCCCCGCGACGCCGAAGAAGGCGGCCTGCAGGGCCAGGGCGCGGAGCAGACCGGCGAGCGGCAGGCGGCCGAGCCCCGCGCCCGCGGCCGCCGGCTCCGGCCACAGGCCGGCCGGCAGCAGCCGCGGCACGATCAGGCACAGCCCGACCGCCGCGAGCGCGCCCGCCGGCAGCACGATCGACCAGGCGCCGAGGCGCGCGAGCGCGAGCGGCAGGCCGAGGCCGGTCGCGACCGCGACCAGGAGGGCGGTCTCGATCAGCGAGGCGAGCGCAAGCCCGGCCTGCGAGTGCCCGAGCGCGCCGCCCAGCATCTGCCGGCCGACGAAGTGGAAGCAGTTGCCGGGCAGATACTTGGCAATCTGGGTGCGGCCGTAGATGGCATGGTAGCCGGACGCCGGTCCCGGCGGCTGCTGGGTCGCCAGGATCTCCCGCCAGGCTGCGGCCAGGAGGAAGCCGGCCGCGCCGTAGAGCAGGGCGCCCCCGATCGTGGCCAGCAGAAGCTCCCCAAGATGGGCCCGGACCAGCGCCCAGGGAGCGTCCCGGCAGAGCCGCGCGCCGACGAACCAGAACGCGAGACCCGTCAGTGCCCAGCCGAGCCAGCGGCCGAGCTGCCGGCGGCGCATCGGTCGATCCCTCGCTAGCGGCTGCGGCAGAGCGCCATGGTCCAGGGCAAGGGCGTGCACAGCTCGACCACGTCCAGGTGCTCCTGGAGCAGCGCGGTGAACTCGGCCGTCGACCAGTGCTGCAGGTGGCCCGGCGTGTTCCCCAGGTGGCGCCAGTAGCGGCCGCGGGCGAGGTTGAGCGCCCGCCAGAGCGGCTCGCGCGGGACGCTGACGATCAGGTGCGGCCGGGCCAGGCGGGCGACCGTCCGCAACGCCCGGACCGGGTCCGGCAGGTGCTCGAGCACCTCGCAGCAGACCACAAGCTCGGCGCCGTCCGGCTCCGGCTCGAGGCTGTAGAGATCGGCCGCCCGGAAGGGGATCGCGAGACCGCGCGCCGCGGCCAGGCGTTGCGCCTCGCCGACCACCGCGGGCGACAGGTCGCTGCCGCGCACGCTCAGACCCTCGGCCGCGAGCAGCAGGCTCAGCTGGCCTTCGCCGCAGCCGACCTCGTGGACCTCGCGCGCGCCCGTGCGCCAGACCAGATGGCGGAGCGTGGTCGTGAAGTTGGTGACCAGCAGGCGCGCCATCGGATTGCGCGTGTGATACTTGGGGTAGACGTTGCCGGCGATGATCGTTCCGGGGCCGGCGATGATCGTTCCGGGGCCGGCGATGGTCGCCTCGGGGCCGGAACCGGTCCTCCCGGGGTCGGCGGCCAGAGGCGCGGAGATCAGCGCAGGCATGGGGCAGCTCCAGGCCGCCTCAAGCGGCCGATGACTTGAGGCCGGTCCGCCGGCGCGCCGGGCAGGGCGCTCGCGCGGGGCTCGGCCTGCTGCAGGTCGAGCAGCTTCTCGAGCAGCCGGCGGTTGACCGCGATCAGATCGGCGACGATGCCGATCAGCCCGGTCTGCACGCCCATGCCCATCAGCAACGCGCCCAGGATCACCGACTGGACGTGGCCGGCACCCTGGCCGGTCTGGGCCAGGTAGAGGTAGCGCAGGCCGAGCGCGCCGCCGGCCGCGCACAGCAGCAGGCCGACGCCCGCGAACAGCCGCAGCGGCTTGTAGGTCGCAAAGCTGCGCAGGATCGTCAGCGCCGAGCGGAACACGTAGTCGGGCAGGCTGTGGATCAGGCGCGACGGCCGCAGATCCGGGTTGGTCCGGATCGGCACCGAGGTCACCGCCATGTTCTTGCGCCCGGCGGCGATGATGGTCTCGAGCGTGTAGGTGTACTCGCCGTAAACCTGGAGGCGCAGCGCCGCCGCGCGCGAGAGGGCGCGAAAGCCGCTCGGGGCGTCGACCACGGTGGTCCGCGAGGCCATCCGGACGACCATGGAGCCCAGCAGCTGGAGCGCCTTCTTGGTCCGCGAGAAATGGCTCGTGGCCGAGATCGGCCGGGCGCCGATCACGAGATCGGCGTCGCCGGCGAGGATCGGCGCGGTCAGCTTCGGGATGTCGTCCGCACAGTACTGGTTGTCGGCGTCGGTGTTGACGATCACGTCGGCGCCGGCGCGGACCGCGGCCTCGAGCCCGGCCGCAAAGGCGCGCGCCAGGCCCTGGTTGCGGCCGAGCCGGACGATGTGATCGACGCCCGCGGCCTTGGCGACCGCGATCGTGTCGTCGGTGCTGCCGTCGTCGATCACCATCCAGTCGACGCGCGCGAAGCCAGGCACGCAGCGCGGCAGGGCCGCAAGGGTGATGCCGAGCGTCGCCGCCTCGTTGAAGCAGGGGATCTGGATGATCAGGGTCGGGGTCGCGGACATGACGGCTCAGCTGGACGCCGCCGGCGCGCCCGGGGGGACGACGATGAACAGGCTCATCCGGCCGGCGAGGTCCGCGGGCATCGGGGCCTGGCGGAGCCAGGATGGCGGCGTGCCGTCGACCAGGTGCCGGTAGAGCGTCCGGGGATCGTCGCTGACATGGGCGAACTGGCGTCGCTCGGCCGTGCTCGGGCAGAGCAGGATCCAGTCGATGTGGTGGCGGGCGAGATCGGCGCGGGCCGCCTCGGGGTCGAGCGCGCCCAGGATGCGGTAGGTCGTGGCGAAGCCGGGCTGCGGCCGGTGGTTCGGGATCGAGAGCACCCGCAGGGGGGTGTCGTAGAGCAGCGAGGGCGCATAGTCGGTGAAGGTGAGCACGGTCTTGGGGACGCCGCCGGCGAGGCGGGTCAGGACCGGCGCGGCCGCGTCGATCGGGCAGTCGTGGCCGGCGGTCGCGATGCTCGCCTCCGGCAGCGCGTCGGCCACGCCATAGGGCCAGAACAGCGCGCCGACCAGGAGCAGAGGCCGCAGGATCTGGCCCGCGACCGGCGCCAGCCGGGTCTCGGTCCGCCGGATCAGCCAGGCGACGCAGGCGGCATAGGGGATCACCAGCAGCGCCTGGGCATAGGTGCCGAAATGGACCTCGTCGCAGGCGATCGGCAGGAATACGACCATGGCGAGCGCGAGCGCCACCCAGGCGCGGCGCTCGGGTTGCCTGCGGGCGAGCATGACGATCAGGAACGGGAGCGCGGCGAGCGCGATGCCCATGATCCGGACCGCGCGCTGCGCGATCTCCTCGAACCGGCCGGCGCTCAGCCAGGCGCCCGGGATCAGCGGCTGGTACTCGACGATCTGCTGCAGACGCAGGTGCTCGTAGAGCGGATCGACCTGACCGAGCGGGCCGGCGCGCAGGCTCGGAAACAGGACCAGCATGCCGGCGCCGATCACCACCATGCCAAGGATCGCGCTCCCAAGCCGGCTGCCCAGCCCGCCGAGCCCTGCCGGTGGTCGCGGCACGGGGAAGGGGTGCTTCGACTGGCTTTGCTCGGCCCGCGCCGCGCGCTCGGCCCAGGCCGTCCGGCCGCCGCGCTCGGCGCGCACGACCAGCACCCAGAAGCCGGCGATGGCGGCGAACAGCGCGACATGGACCAGGGACAGGCGGTCGCTCTCGATCGCCAGGAGGCCGGGGCCGCGCTCGATCACCAGCAGGCCGGCGAGGCTGACCGTGGTCGCGAGCATGAAGTCCCGGCTGATCCGGCTCATGCGCAGATCGCCCTGCAGCCAATAAAAGCCAAGCGCGCCCAGGGTGACCGCGATCGCAAGCACGGCCTCGGGGCTGACCCAGAAGCTGACCGCGGCGACCGCGCCCGCGACCAGCGCCGGCCGCGGCTCCGGTCGGAGCAGCAGGCGGAAGGTCAGCCCGAGCTGGACGACGAACAGCGCCAGCAGCAGGCTGTGGTGGTCCGGCCGACCGACGATGGTGTAGGCCTGGATCGAGGGCTGGAGCAGGAAGGCGAGGCAGGCGAACAGGCGGGCGTCGCGGCCGAGGATCGGGATGGTCGCCCAGTCGAGCGCGAACGAGCGCCAGCGCCAGCAGCACCGGGCTGATCAGGACCCCCCACAGGTGGAGGCCCATGCGGAAGCCGTAGAACGGCTCGAGCAGCCAGGCGCCGCCCAGAAGCAGCGCGTCCAGGAACCGGGTCCAGTGCTGGACGTGGCCCTCGGGCGGATTGACCCGCAGCAGGCGGGCATCGAACCAGTGGCCGCTCGCGTGCAGGTCCAGGACCCGGACCAGGCGCATGTAAGCGTCGGTATCGGCGAGGCCGCCATTCAGGATCGGGACGACGTCGAACCAGGTGAACAGCACCTGGAGCAGCAAGAGGGCGCCGAGCGGCAGCAGGATCAGCCAGCCGAGGGGCACCCGGTCCGGCGGCGACCCGCCGACTGTCAGAGTCGACTGCGCAGACATGAGGTCCATTCGCGGCGAGGGGCTCGCCCGCACAATGGGCGACCGCCAGTAAAGAATGGGCTAAACTCGCCGCCGGCGCGGCATCCCCGGTCGACCCGGTGCTCGATGCGGGCGGTGGGCGGCTGCGGCGAAATTGCTGCGGTGCCGAAACGACCGTGGCCAAGGCGCCCGCAATTGCCTATATAGCGGTCGACTTCCGGGTCTGCTGCAGCCCTGGCGCGGGGCGTCGCCCAGCGCCCGCGACGCGCTTCGCTGGCCGGGAACCGTCGCTCAACCAGGATCCAGGATGGGGGAGATGCAATGTCTGAGATCGTCATCGCCGGTGCGGCGCGGACCCCGGTCGGTACGTTCAACGGCGCGCTGAGCAGCGTACCCGCCCACTATCTCGGCCAGGTCGCGATCCAGGCGGCGCTCGAGCGGTCCGGGGTCGAGCCGGGCGAAGTCTCCGAAGTGATCCTGGGCCAGATCCTGACCGCGGGCCAGGGCCAGAACCCGGCCCGCCAGGCGTCGATCAATGCCGGCCTGCCGGTCGAGGTCCCGGCCTGGGGGGTCAATCAGCTGTGCGGCTCGGGCCTGCGCAGCGTGGCGCTGGGCCTTCAGGCGATCCGGCAGGGCGACAGCACGATCGTGGTCGCGGGCGGCCAGGAGAGCATGAGCCAGGCGCCGCACTGCGCGCACCTGCGCGACGGCGTCAAGATGGGCGACCTCAAGATGGTCGACACCATGATCAAGGACGGCCTCTGGGATGCCTTCCACGGCTATCACATGGGCACCACCGCCGAGAACGTCGCCGAAAAGTATCAGATCACCCGCGAGCAGCAGGACAAGTTCGCGGTCGCCTCGCAGAACAAGGCCGAGGCGGCGATCAAGGCCGGCCGCTTCAAGGACGAGATCGTGCCGGTCACGATCAAGACCCGCAAGGGCGACGTGGTCGTCGACACCGACGAGCACCCGCGCTTCGGCGCCACGCTCGAGTCGGTCGCCAAGCTGCGGCCGGCGTTCAGCAAGGACGGCACGGTGACCGCCGGCAACGCGTCCGGGATCAACGACGGCGCCGCCGCCGTGGTCCTGATGACCGCCAAGGAAGCGGCGCGCCGCGGCCTCAAGCCGCTCGCCCGGATCGTCTCCTGGGCGCACGCCGGAGTCGATCCCGCGATCATGGGCACCGGGCCGATCCCGGCCTCGCGCAAGGCTCTGGAGCTGGCCGGCTGGGCGATTGGCGATCTCGACCTGGTCGAGGCCAACGAGGCGTTCGCGGCCCAGGCCTGCGCGGTCAACAAGGACCTCGGCTGGGATCCGGCCAAGGTCAACGTCAACGGTGGTGCGATCGCGCTCGGCCACCCGATCGGCGCCTCGGGCACGCGGGTGTTCGTCACCCTGCTGCACGAGATGATCAAGCGCGACGCCAAGAAGGGTTTGGCGACCCTTTGCATCGGCGGCGGCATGGGCATCGCCATGTGCGTCGCCCGCGACTGAGTTTTTTCGAACTTTGCTCCAAGCCAAGGGGGCTGCCGGCCGGCGGCGCCCTTGTGCTCGGGGCCGCGCGGCCTTATGTAAGCCTCGAGCCAGTTTCTGATGTTGCTGATGGTAGTCGTTGCTTCGCTGTTCGGCGTCGCCCGCTGCTCCAAGAACACGATGAGACTGTCCCGCGCCTGGCATGTGCCGGGCGCACCTCCACGTTTGACATGAGGCTATGATCTTGCAGACCGGAACAGTGAAGTGGTTCAATGCGACCAAGGGCTTCGGCTTCATCCAGCCCGACGGCGGCGGCGCGGACACGTTCGTGCACATCTCGGCCGTTGAGCGGGCGGGCCTCGATGGCCTGCGCGAGGGCGAGCGCGTGCAGTACGACCTGCAGCGCGGCCAGAACGGCAAGAGCTCGGCCGAGAACCTGAAGCTCGCCAGCTAGCCATCACCAAGCCCCGGTCCCCGCGATCGGGCGGCCCCCCGAGGCAACTCGGGGGGCCTTTTCGTTGCCGTTGGCGGTCGATTGCGGAGCGGCGGGATGCCGCCGTCGATGGCGTCGCCCGCGGCGGATCTTTTCCGAACTCTGTCCGACCCTAGCGGGCCGCCGGCGCGCGACACTGCGCCGCATCGGCCGCGCGTGAGGCGGACTCCGTGCGCGCCGCGAGGCCGCCGTGCAGCACGAGGTCGATCGCGGCCTCGGCCAGCCGCTCGCGCGCGACGCCCGGCGCGTTGATCAGGCCGCCCCGGATCATGCCGAGCAAGAGGGCAGGGGTGACCTCGAGATCGAGCCGCCGGAAGTCGCCGTTCGCCATCCCCTCCACGAGCACCCGGCGCAGGACCTCGAGGATTGGTCGCCGCCGGTTGCGGAACGCCGCGCGCAGGCGGTGCGCGAGGCCCGGGTTGTCGCCGGCGATCAGGCGCAGCGGCTCGGTGTGGCGCGCGAGCGTGTCGACCAGCGTGCGCATCATCAGCGCCAGGCTCTCGGGCGGCGGCAGCGACCGCGCCGCCACCTCCTCGAGCTGCAGCTGCAGCTGCTGCAGCACCTCGCCCAGCACCTCCAGGAACAGCTCCTCCTTGGAGCCGAAATAACGGTACAGGGTCGGCTTGCCGACCCCGGCCGCGCGCGCCACGTCATCCATCTGGACGGCGTCGTAGCCCGAGGTGCCGAACAGCCCGCTCGCCGCCTCGAGCATGCGCTGCCGGCGTTCCATGCGCCAGGAAGGTTGCAACGATCGCGCCATTGAAACTTTAACCCACCAGTTCTATTTTGTCACGGCAGACCGAGGGAAGCAAGCTCGGGCCCGCGGCGGGCCACCCCGCCGGCGCGCGCCTGGTGATCCCCTCGGCGAGGCTGGGATGGCCGGGGCATGAGCAGGCGCATTCTGTTGGCTTTCGGGGTGGTGCTGCTGGCGGCGGCCGGCCTCTGGTACGCCTGGTCCTTCGAAAGCTCGGGACCGGCGCAGGCGGCCCGGACCGGGGGACCGCCGGCGCGCGCTCTGCCGGTGCTCGCCGCCGAGGTCGTGAGCCGGGCCATGCCGGTCGAGATCGCGACCATCGGCAACGTCCAGCCGATCGCGAGCGTCGCCGTCAAGCCGCGGATCGACGGCCAGATCGCCAAGGTCGCGGTCCAGGACGGCCAGGAGGTCAAGGCCGGCGACCTGCTGTTCCAGCTCGACAGCCGGCAGGCGCAGGCGGCGCTCGACCAGGCGCTCGCGACGCTGGAGCGCGACCGCGCGCAGCTCGCCGGCGCCCAGCGCGAGCTCGACCGCCTGACCCCGCTTGGCCGCAAGGACTACGCCTCCAAACAGCAGCTCGATGCCGCCCAGACCAACGTCGAGGCCGCCCAGGCGACGCTCAAGGCGGATCAGGCCGCGGTCGAGGGCGCCCAGGTCCAGCTGTCCTACACCACGATCCGGGCGCCGATCGATGGCCGGCTCGGGACGGTCGCCTTCAAGCTCGGCAACACGGTCCGATCCGGCGATGCGGCGGCGCTGGTCACGCTCAACCAGCTGCGCCCGATCTACGTCGCGTTCTCGGTCGCGGAGCGCTACCTCGCCGAGCTGCAGAAGGCGATGGCGGCCGGCCCGCTGCCGGTCACGGCCACGATCCCCGGCGCCCAGGGCGTGACGGCCAAGGGCCAGGTGACCTACGTCGAGAACGCGATCGACTCCCAATCCGGCACGCTGTCGGCCAAGGCGACCTTCCCCAACCAGGAGGAGACGCTCTGGCCCGGGCAGTTCGTCAACGTCGTGGTCCAGCTCAGGATCGAGCCCGACGCCCTGGTCATCCCCTCCCAGGCGGTCCAGCAAGGCCAGAACGGCGCCTACGTGTTCGTGATCAAGCCGGACGACACCGTCGACCTGCGCCCGGTCACGGTCGACCGCTCGATCGACGGCCAGACCGTGATCGCGAGCGGCCTCAAGGCCGGCGAGCGGGTCGTGACCGATGGCCAGATGCGCCTGACGCCCGGGGCCAAGGTCGAAATTCAGCAAGCCGGTCCCGCCGACCAGCCGGAGCGCACGTCATGACCCTGCCCGAGCTCTGCATCCGCCGGCCGGTCATGACCACCCTCCTGATGCTCTCGTTCCTCGGCGCCGGGCTGTTCGGCTACCGGCTGCTGCCGGTCGCGGCCCTGCCGCGGGTCGACTTCCCGACCATCCAGGTCACGGCCGTGCTGCCCGGCGCCAGCCCGGAGACCATGGCGGCCTCGGTCGCGACCCCGCTCGAGCGCCAGTTCGCGACCATCGCCGGCATCAACTCGATGACCTCGGTCAGCGGCGACGGCGAGACCCGGATCACGCTCCAGTTCGACCTCGGCCGCAACATCGACGGCGCGGCGCTCGACGTCCAGTCGGCGATCAGCACGGCGGCGCGCCGGCTGCCGACCGAGATGACCACACCGCCATCCTTCCGCAAGGTCAACCCGGCGGATTCGCCGGTCCTGTTCCTGGCGCTGAGCTCGGAGACCCTGCCGCTCTCGGCGGTCGACGAATACGCCGAGACGCTGCTCGCCCAGCGCGTCTCGAGCCTCAGCGGGGTCGCGCAGGTCCTGGTGTTCGGCGCCCAGAAATACGCCGTGCGCGTGCAGGTCGATCCGAATGCGCTGGCGGCGCGCGGCATCGGCCTCGACGAGATCGCCAACGCGCTCGGCGCGGCCAATTCCAACGTCCCGGTCGGCAACCTCCAGGGACCCCATCAGGGCTTCACCCTCGAGGCGTCCGGCCAACTCACCAAGGCCTCTCAGTACCGGCCGCTGATCGTCGCCTATCGCAACGGCCACCCGGTCCGTCTCGGCGACATCGCGACCGTCCTCGACAGCGTCGAGAACGACCAGATCGCGAGCCGCTTCAACGGCACCCGCTCGATCGTGCTCGCGGTCCAGCGCCAGCCCGACGCCAACACGGTCGACGTGGTCGATCGGGTCAAGGCGCTGGCGCCGGAGTTCCGCGCCCAGATGCCGGCCTCGGTCAATCTCGACGTGATTCTGGACCGCTCGCAGTCGATCCGCAGCTCGGTCGCCGAGGTGCAGTTCACGCTCATGCTCGCGGTCGCGCTGGTGGTGCTGGTGATCTTCCTGTTCCTGCGTAGCCTGACCGCGACGATCATCCCGGCGCTGGCGCTGCCGATCTCGCTGGTCGGCACCTTCGCCGGCATGTACGTGCTCGGCTACAGCATCGACAATTTGTCCCTGCTCGCGCTGACGCTGTCGGTCGGCTTCGTGGTCGACGACGCGATCGTCATGCTCGAGAACATCGTCCGCCACGTCGAGAACGGCGAGCGCCCGTTCCAGGCGGCGCTCCGGGGCTCGCGCGAGATCGGGTTCACGATCATCTCGATCACGCTGTCCCTGGTCGCGGTGTTCATCCCGGTGCTGTTCATGGGCGGCATCGTCGGGCGGTTGTTCCGCGAGTTCGCGGTCACCATCAGCATGACCATCCTGATCTCGGGCTTCGTGTCGCTGACGCTCACGCCCTTGCTCTGCAGCCGCCTCCTGCGCCCGGTCGAGCGGGGGCGCGAGCCGGCCGGCGGGCAGCACAGGTCAGGCGCCCTGTTCGACCGGGTCCGGGGGCTCTACGAGCGGACGCTCGGCGTAGCCCTCGGCCATCGCCGGGTCATGCTCGCGTTCACCCTCCTGACCGTGGTTGCCACCCTCTACCTTTACGACGCGGTGCCCAAGGGCTTCTTCCCGACCGAGGACACCGGCATGCTGGTGGTCACCACCGAGGCCGGGCAGGACATCTCGTTCGATGCGATGTCCGTGGCCCAGCGCGAGGCGGCGAAGATCATCCAGGCGGATCCGGCGGTCGACGTGGTCAACTCGACGGTCGGCGCCGGCGGGCCCAACAGCGCGGTCAACTCCGGTCGCATGTTCGTCGGCCTGAAGCCGCGCGATCAGCGCGACCTGAGCGCCACGGAGCTGATCCAACGCCTGCGCGCCAAGCTCGCTCACCTGCCGAGCCTGAATGTGTTCATCCAGCCGGTGCAGAACTTCCAGATCGGCGGCCGGTCCGCCAAGAGCCTCTATCAATACACCCTCCAAGGCAGCGACCTCGCCGAGCTGCAGCGCCTGGCGCCCGAGGTCGAGAACGGCATGCGCAAGCTGCCGGGCCTGCAGGACGTGACCAGCGACCTCGAGGTCGACAAGCCCGAGGTGCTGGTCGACATCAACCGCGACACCGCGGCGACGCTCGGCGTCAGCGTCGATGACGTACGCAACACCCTCTACTCGGCGTTCGGCACCCGCCAGGTCTCGACCATCTACACCGCGACCAACGACTACGAGGTCATCCTCGAGGTCGACCCCAAGCACCAGCGGGATGCCAACGCCCTCGCCGACATCTATCTGCGCAGCAGCAGCGGCCAGCTGGTGCCGCTGAACGCGGTCGCGACGGTCCGGCGGATGGCGGGCCCGGTCACGGTCAGCCATCAGGGCCAGCTGCCCGCGGTCACCCTGTCGTTCAACCTGGCGCCCGGGGTCTCGCTCAGCCAGGCGGTCACCGAGATCCAGGGGCTCGAGCGCGAGATGCGCCTGCCGGCGACCATCTCGACCGGGTTCCAGGGCACCGCCCAGCTGTTCCAGGACACGGCCGCCAATCAGGGCCTGCTGCTGCTGGCCGCGATCTTCGTGATCTACGTCGTGCTCGGCATCCTGTACGAGAGCTTCGTGCACCCGATCACCATCCTCTCGGGCCTGCCGGCGGCCGGGCTCGGCGCGCTGATCGCGCTCCGGCTGTGCGGCATGGACCTGGACGTGATCGGGATCATCGGCATCGTCATGCTGATCGGCATCGTCAAGAAGAACGCGATCATGATGATCGACTTCGCGATCGAGCGCCGGCGGAGCAGCGATGCCACCCCCGAGCAGGCGATCTTCGAGGCGTGCCTGCTACGCTTCCGGCCGATCATGATGACCACCATGGCGGCGATCCTGGGCGCGCTCCCGATCGCGATCGGCTTTGGCGCGGGCTCGGAACTGCGCCGGCCGCTCGGGGTCGCGGTGGTCGGCGGGCTCCTGTTCTCGCAGCTCCTGACGCTCTACATCACGCCCGTGATCTACCTCTACCTCGAGCAGGCCCGCGCCTGGTTTGCCCGCTGGCGCGGCCGCGAGCCGCAGGCCCTGGCGCCGGCCGAGGCGCCGATCCGGCTGCCCGGCGCGGCCGCCCAGCCGGCGATCCGCCGCGCCTCCTGAGCCACGCGCGCTTCAGGCGTCGCCCGGCGTGATCAGCTCGATGGTCGGGAAATAGCTCCGATAGCGCCGCGCATCGCGGGTCAGCAGCGCGACGCGCTCGACCACTGCGTGAGCGCCGATGAAGAAGTCAGGGAGCACACCCGTCCTGGTGCCAGCTTGCGCCCGATACCTCTGGAACGCTTTGCCGGCCAGGAACAGCGCGGCGCGCGGGAATCTCGACGAGTTCGACGCCGGCCGCGTCGAGCGCGGCATCCACGTCCGCGACCCGATCGTAGCCGGCCGACAGCTCGGCGTAGACCACGGGATTGACGATCAGCGTGCCCTGTACGGACAGGATTCGGAGCTGTCGGCCCGACCAGTCGGCCCAGATCGGATCATTGGTGATCAGATCGAGCAGGACGTTGGTGTCGACCAGCGGCACGTCAGTCGTCGTCGCCGCGCATCAAGGCCATGATCTCGTCGGTGGTGAGCTTGGTGGTCGCGGTGCCGCGAATCTTATCAAACCGGTCCGGCTTTGGGGCCGGGTCCTGGTTGATCAGGACGATGCGGCCATCGGGCGTCACGTCGAATTCGACCATGCTGCCCGGCTCGATCCTGAGATAGTCGCGGACCCGCTTCGGGATCGTGACCTGACCTTTGCGCGTGACTCGCGTCGCCATGGTTGGCCTCTAGGTAATACGTTGCTTGCCGACGGTAATACCTAAGCCCGGCGAGCCGGCCCGTCAAAGCTTCGCGCCCGATTTGATCGGCGGTGGCCAGGAGGCGGCTTCGGCGCTACATCAAGGGAATCAGCGTGGTCGGCAAAAAGGGGAGGCGAGCATGGCGCGGGTGGCGTTGGTGACCGGGGGGACGCGCGGGATCGGCGAGGCGATCTCGGTCGCGCTCAAGGAGGCGGGCTACAGCGTCGCGGCCAACTACGGCGGCAACGACGAGGCAGCGAACGCGTTCAAGGACAAGACCGGAATCCCGGTCTTCAAGTGGGACGTCGCCGACTTCGAGGCCTGCAGACAGGGGATCGCCAAGGTCGAGGCCGAGGTCGGGCCGGTCGACGTGCTGGTCAACAACGCCGGCATCACCCGCGATACGACCCTGCATCGGATGACGGCCGAGCAGTGGCGGGCGGTGCTCGCGACCAACCTCGAATTCGGTGTTCAACATGACCCGGGGCGTGATCGACGGCATGCGCGCGCGCAACTTCGGGCGGATCGTCAGCATCAGCTCGATCAACGGCCAGAAGGGCCAGTTCGGCCAGGCCAACTACTCGGCCGCCAAGGCCGGGCTGATCGGCTTCTCCAAGGCCGTGGCCCAGGAGAACGCCGCCAAGGGGATCACGGTCAACGTCGTGGCGCCCGGCTACATCGGCACGGAGATGGTGCGCGCCGTGCCCGAGGAGGTGCTGAAGTCGAAGATCCTGCCGCTGATCCCGGTCGGGCGGCTGGGCGAGCCCGAGGAGGTGGCGCGCTGCGTGGTGTTCCTCGCAAGCGATGCGGCCGGCTTCATCACCGGCTCGACGCTGTCCGCCAACGGCGGCCAGTACATGGCCTGATGGGTCGACGGGCGGTGACGGGCCGAGCCTTGCGGGGCGCGCTCAGGAGGCCCGGCGCAGGCCGAAGGGCTGCATGCCGGTGAACGCCCGGGCGACCAGGGCGGCGGCGTCGTCGCCCGGGGCGAGCTCGGCGATGCCGGTGGTCAGGGCGACGTAGAGCGGCTGCGTCGCGCCGACGTCCAGGGGCGCGCGGCTCAGGATCGAGGCGATGCGCTCGCCGGCGGCCGCGGCCTCGGCGGCGGTCGCGCCGTCGATCACCAGGCAGAACCGGTCGCCGCCCAGGCGCGCCGGCAGGTCCTCGGCGCGCGAGCTGCGGGCGATGATCCCGCCGAGCTCGGCCAGGACCTGGTCGCCGGCGGCATAGCCCCAGGCGTGGTTGATCTGGCCCATGCCGGTCACGGCGAAGCTCGCGAGCGCGAGCGGCGTCTCGGCGCGCAGGTCGTCCGCGATCAGCCGCTCGAGGTAGGCGTGGAGGAAGCCGTGGCCGAAGAGGCGGGTCAGCCGATCGACGATCGGCGGCAGCTGGGGGCCCTCGAGCCAGCCGCGCAGCCGGCGGCGCAGCCGTTGCTGGCGCACCCAGCTCTGCACCCGCAGGCGCAGCACCTCGGGCTGGAACGGGTGGAACAGGACGTCCGAGACGCCCCACTCGAACGGCAGCGAGCGGTCCGGGAAGCTGTCCGTGCGGCCGACCAGCAGGACCGGCAGGTCGAACAGCTCGACGTCCGAGCGGATCGCGGCGCACAGGCGCTGCAGCTCGTCGTGATCGCGGCTGGTGGTGATCAGGACGACGTCCAGATCGTCGCGGTGCAGGCGCTCGAGCGCGCTCTCGGCGGTCTCGGCATGGGCGGCGGTGACGCCGCCGCCGAGCGCGGTCATGACCTGGATCTTGTCGCCGCTCGCGGGCCCGATCAGCAGGATCCCGACCCGGTTGAAGGCCGGGATGCCCGGCATCTCGGTCGCCGCCGTCAGGCCGAACTCGCCCAGCACCGCATCGCGCCGGCGGCGCTCGACCTCCATCGCCGCCAGGCGCGCCAGCGCCCGGATGCGGGCGAACAGCTCGCCATCCTCGACCGGCAGCATCAGCATGTCGTCGGCGCCCAGCGCCAGCGCATGGGCGGCGACCGCCGCGGCATCGTCGGGGGTCGCGATCACGACCGGCAGATAGCGGGTCCGGGGATCGGCCTTGATCTGGGTCAGGAGCGCCATGCCGGCCTCGACCCAGGCATCGATCAGCACGAGATCGGCCGCGCCGCCGGCGAGCGCGGCCATCGCCTCGCCGTGACCCTGGCAGCCGTACAGCTCGCAGCCCCAGGCGCGCAGCCGCGCACAGACGAATTCCAGCGGCTGGCTCGGGCGCTGCACGACGATGAGGCGAGTAGGTGATGCCATGAGCTGGGGTTCGTCCTGACCGGTCGCGAGCCTACCCCGGAGCTTCTTAAAATTCGGTGGACCGCGGGCCGGCGCGGCGGCCCGGCCCCGAGCAGCCCGCCTCCGGCCGGGCGACCACGAGCCCGGAGGCTGCCGCCTCAACCCACAAGAAATGCTCGAGTGGAATACGAACATTAGCTGCTAACATACTGATGATACGGCGGCCGCTCGCCACAAGCCGGCTTGGCCACGGGCGCGGGGGCAACCCGAAAGCTACACCCGGTGCTGTAACCGCATGATATCCATGGAAAATACTTGCAGGTTGGTTTTATGTGATTTAGTTCTACCCACAAGTTATAAGGCCGACGACCGGCCTGGGTCTCTGCAGCGAGGAACGCAGATGCCGATCAATGGCGACCGACACCGCTTCACGCGCAAGAACGTCGAGCTGGCGCCCGAGGCGCCGGGGGTGTACGCGCTGTTCGACAACAGCGATGTGGCGTACTACGGCCGGGCGCACGGCGGCAGCGACACGATCCGGGCGCGCCTCACCGAGCATCTCGCCGGCCGCCAGGCGCCGGGCCGGGTCAAGGCCAAGCTGTTCAGCTACGAGGTCACCCGCTACCCGATGAGCCGCGAGCGCGCCCTGCTCGAGGAGCACAAGCGCAACACCTGGCGGCTGCCGGAGTACAACGTCGCCGCAGCCTGAACCCTCGCATCCCCCCGGCGAGGGGCGTCCGACCTGTCCCCGGCGCCGGATCTCGGGCTGCGGTCGGCCGGGGCGGGAGCAGCACTGCACCGCTCCGGACCCTGGTGCTCAGCCATTCCCTGCCCTGAGACCAGCGCACCGACGCCGGCGATCGATTCCCTTTTGCCCCGGCCAATTATCGACCCACCGCCGCCAGGGCGGCCGAAGGCCGTCAGTCCAGCAGCTTCACCTTGCCGCTGGCGAGGTCATAGACGGCGGCCACCACCTTGATCTTGCCGTCCTTCAGCAGGCCCGCGACCACGGTCGAGGATTCTCGCAGCAGCCGGGCCTGGAGCCGCGCATTGGCCGCGATCGCCGCATCCAGATCGCCGTTCGCCTGGTTCACCGCCGGCCGGAGATAGCTGTACAGCGAGCTGATCTGCCCCGGCACCGCCTTGGCGGCGATCGCGGCCTTGAGCGCGCCGCAGGCGCCGTGGCCCAGCACCATCAGCACCTTGGTGCCGAGGACGGCAGCACCATATTCGATGCTGGCGATGATCTCCGAGGTCGCGATGTTGCCGGCGACGCGGTTGACGAACACATGGCCGATGCTCTGGTCGAAGACGAGCTCGACCGGCACCCGCGAGTCGGCGCAGGCGAGCACGGAGGCAAACGGCTCCTGCTTCTCCGCGGTCCCTTGCCTCAGCATGTCGATGTCCTCCTGAAAGGAGGCGAGGTGCTTCTCGACGAACCGCCGGTTGCCGTCCATCAGGGCTTTGAGCGCGTCATCCGGGCTCAGCGTGCTCTGCGCCGAAGCTGCCCCCGGAACCGCGAGCTCCGTCCCGACGCCCGCGAGCACGGCCGCCGCAGCCCCGCCGAGCGTCGCGCCGAAGCAGCCGCCGGCGCGAGAGCGTCGGCAGCACGTTCCGCTCCCGGGCCGGCAGGCTCTCGGCAGCGGCCGGATGGCCATCACAGAGGCAGCCGCCGAGGCCGCACGAACCCCGCCCATGCCGAGCCTCAAGCTCCGGCCCATGCGCTGACATCGCCCTGCTCCTTCATTGGATTTGTGGATTTTTGCGCAAACTCCCGAGGGCCGCATTCCGGGGGTCCGATCACGTCCCGCCCGCCGGGATCCCCCCGACTTTTCCTGGATCAACGACCCATCAGGCCATGCCGAGCGTAGCATGACGCGGGTGCCGGCGCCCGAGAATTCCTGACGACACGGTGCGTCGACGGCAGCCCGCTCCCATCGAGCGCAACGCTGATCTAGTGGTGCAAACTTTACGCTTTAGTCCGGTGGCCTAGGCTTCCACGCTTCGCAAGCCCAACGGCTTCAGCAAGATGAGGTACCGGTGCCCGCGCGGATACCCTTCGACCGCGCCGACGATGGCGAAGCCGAGCTTGCGATAGAAGGTCGGACCCTGAAAATCGTGGGTCTCCACTACCATTTGCTCACACCCGCGCGCCATCGCCTCCTGCTCGACGGCGCGCATGAGCCTAGTGCCGTGGCCCTGTCCGCGCATGCCAGCCGGGACGAAGAGATAGCGGACATAGCAGGTGCCGCCCCAGGTCCAGCCATAGGCTCCGCCGATGACCCTGGCGTCCGGCCCGCGGAGAAAGACGCCAAACAGCGCGCCGTCCCCGATGCCGGTGGCCTGCACGCCGAAGTCATAAAGCTGCTCCTCAAGGAAGCGGGCGTTGTTTTGGCTGGGATTGGTCTCGACGACCAGGAGCGGCTCCGACTCGCCGTTCATTCTACTCTCCGTACTCCACAGGGAGAGGAGGTCATACGATCGCAGACGGCCCGGCATCAAGCGTCAGATCCCCTCCACTAGCTAGCGGCCAGCCGGCTGGCGACGCGTGGGGCAGGCGCAACCCCTTGCGCATTTGATCCGACTGCGGACATTGATTACGATGCATGCATCGATCACGTAGCCGCGGGCATCGTCGGGATGGGCAGCGCGCATGGCGAGCATCACGATCCGGAACATCGAGGACTCGGTGAAAGCCGAGTTGCGCGTGCGCGCCGCGCGCCACGGGCGCTCCATGGAAGAGGAGGCGCGGCAGATTCTGCGCTTTGCCCTCAGCGATGAGACGCGCCGGGCCAATCTCGCGGAGCTGGCGGAGGCTCTGTTCGGCAGCGAGGGGCTGAAGCTCGAGCCGCATCCTCCGGTCCCGACGCGCGAGCCGCCGGACTTCGGGCGCTGATCGTCCTCGACACCAATGTGATCTCGGTCGCTTAGGAGGCTGGTGTGGAGTCTCTCGAACTTCTCGAAGAAAGATACGGGTTTCCATATTGAAGGCTTTCCCGATGCCGTAAAGGCCATCAAGCTCGACGGCAAGCTAGCTTGGCAGCTTGCGTCGTGTTCCTTGCACCGTTACGACCTCAAAAACTCACTTGCCATCTTGGAGTCAATCAACGGCATCGACGAAAGCGCCCATATCATCCGTGAGTTGCTGTGGCATCAGGCTATCGTCACTTACATCAAATGCTTTCGATCTGGGAAAGCGCGTACCCGGCTCAACGAGAAAAAGATTTATCGGGAAGAGCCAGCGGAGGCGCTGGAGGCATTTGAATATTTCACTCGTGCACAGACTAGCTCTCCACGACGTTCAGGAGGCTTGACGGGCGGCGGCCGGCTGGTAGAGTGAACGAAGCAAGAACATGGTGCCGGAGGCCGGGATGGATGACGATCTGCTGACGGGGCTGCCGAATGATCTGCCGAGCTTTCTGGCCAGCTTCGGCAGCGACGCCCAGTGTCGGGACTATCTGTTTCGGGCGCGCTGGCCGGCAGGCTTCCGCTGCGCCGGCTGCGGCCATGAGCGCGCCTACAGCCACAGGCTGCGGTTGATCGAGGAATGCGCCGCCTGCGGCAAGCAGCATTCGCTGCTCGCGGGCACGATCTTCGAGCAGACCAAGACCGGGCTGTCGCGCTGGTTCCTGGCGATCTACCTGGTGACCTCGAGCAAGGGCGGGATCTCGGCGATGGAGCTCAAGCGGCAGATGGGCTTCGGGTCGTATCAGACCGCCTGGAGCTGGCTGCACAAGATCAGGAAGGCGATGGTGCGGCCGGAGCGGACGCCGCTGGCGCTGCGGGTCGAGGCCGACGAGACCTACGTCGGCGGCCCCAGGCCGGGCAAGCCGGGACGCGGCGCCGGCGGCAAGAGCAAGGTCGCGGGCGCGGTCGAGAGCGGCCGCGGCCAGGCCCGGGGCCGCCGCCTGGGACGGCTCCGGTTGGCCGTGGTGCCGGACGTCTCGGCGCGCAGCCTCGAAGGCTTCCTGGCCGCGGCCGTGGCCAAACCGGCGACGATCGCGACCGACGGCTGGTCGGGCTATGGCGGGCTCGCGGCCGCGGGCTACGCCCACGAGCCGCTCGCCCTGGCCGCCAGCTGGGGCGATGCGGCGCTGCGCCTGCCGGCGATCCACCTCGTGTTCGGCCTCGCCAAGCGCTGGCTGCTCGGCACCCACCACGGCGCGGTCTCGGCCAAGCACCTGCCCGCCTATCTCGACGAATTCGTCTTCCGCTTCAACCGCCGCACCGCCAAAAACCTCAGCCACCGCTTCGCCCGCGTCATCCAGCAAGCAGTCCGAACCCGGCCCGCAACCTACCACACCATCGTCGCTGCCACCGCCTCCTGAAGGTCGTGGAGAGCTAGTTTGACTATTTCTCGCTTTACGTAACAAGAAGATTGTTCATGACGAGAACGGCGTGATGCAATGCTTACCTGGCGCAGTACTCAGCAAGCGAGGTCACTTGCCTAAAATCACCAAGATAATATGTATGAACTTCGTCGGTTCTGTACTTGATCAAGCCAACTACTATAATCTTCATTTACTTGTAACAAAAGCTTTGCAATGCGTGGAACTGAAATTTGACGATCTCTGCGAGCAAATCACAGATCAACTTGAGAGAGAAGAATATGATAATCTTTTACATAGAGACGCTATGGTTTATTCGAAACCGACCTTAGCAGATATGGACAACGCTAGATTGGTGCCTTAGGGCCACGGGGTCAGGGCCACGGGGGCAGGTCTAGGGGGCAGGTCTAGGGGAAAAGGTGTCAGGACCAGTGTCAGGACCTTTTCGTCGAGGAGTCACGGGAGAGGGTGACGGGAAACCTCTCCGCCGGGCGCGCGAGACCGCACGGAAGTGTAGCCTGTGTCGCATGGAGCAATCCAGTCAACTCCAGAATTGCATCAATCGCGGTGGCCGGGAGCGGTCGGTCAAGGCCAATCATCTCAGATCGGTTAGCGATTCGAGGGCATTCGTCGCGGATGCGATGGACTGACTTGAGGCTGATCCGCTTGAGACGCGGACGCAGCAAGAAGAAAGTGGCACAGAAGTGACGCATGGGCGCACGGAAGTGTCCAGTGGGTGTAGCATTGTTAGTCAAGCAGACTCAATCTCGGTGTCGATCCGCCTCAATATGAAGATGTGGATAGAACTGATGGCGTGGATTACGGTTCAGAATCGAGGAGCCGGATGGCGTGACCGTTGGATCGATATTGTTCTTTGCTTTCGATCATCCAGAAAAAGACTTCAGCGGGCGGCGGCCTGGAGGGCGTCGAGCTCGGCGCGGACGTTGGCCGAGACGAAGCTCGAGACGTCGCCGCCGAGGCGGGAAATCTCCTTGACGAAGCGCGAGGAGGTGAACTGGTTGGTCTCCGAGGCGGTCAGGAACACGGTCTCGATGCCCGGCGCCAGGCGGGCGTTGGTCGCCGCCATCTGGAACTCGTACTCGAAGTCCGAGACCGCGCGCAGGCCGCGGATGATGACCTTGGCGCCGACCCCGCGGGCGAGGTCGACCAGGAGGCGCTCGAACGGGCTGCACCTCGAGCTGGCAGCCGTTGACCCGGTCGGCCGCCATCAGGGCCTCGGCCTCGTGCTCGACCAGCCGCACCCGCTCCTCGAGCGTGAACATCGGCTCCTTGCCGATGTTGACCGCGACCGCGATCACCAGGCGGTCGACCACCTTGGTCGCGCGCCGGATGATGTCGAGATGGCCGTTGTGAATCGGGTCGAAGGTGCCGGGGTAAACCCCTGTGCGCGCTACGCTCATGGCCGGCTGGTCCGCGCTCACGCGTCGGTCCCGGCGCCGTCGCCGCCCGCTTCGTCCGGCTCCGGCCGGTCGCCGTTCGCGCGGTCGCCGTCGGGGTCGTCGCCCGCGCCCTCGTCGCCATCGGGCTCGCCGCCATTGGCTTCGGCCGCCCCGGTGAGCCTCGCGACCGAGACCACGTGCTCGCCCTCGGCGACGTCGAAGAGCGTCACGCCCTGGGTGTTGCGGCCGGCGATCCGGATGCCTTCGACCGGGATCCGGATCACCTGGCCGCGGTCGGTCACCAGCATCACCTGGTCGTCGTCGGCGACCGGGAAAGCCGCGATCACCGGGCCGTTGCGCCTGCTGGTCTCGATGTTGATGATGCCCTGGCCGCCGCGGTTGGTGACCCGGTACTCGTAGGCCGAGGTCCGCTTGCCATAGCCGTTGGCGGTGACCGAGAGGATCAGCTGCTGGTGGGCGTCGAGCTCGGCCAGGCGATTGGCGCCGAGCAGCTCGCGCGCGTCCCGGATCGCGGTCTCGGCCTTCTGCAGCGCCTCCTCGGGCGTCGCGGCGTCGCCGTCCTCGTAGATGTCCTGGCGGCGCCTGGCCGAATCGTAGCGCAGGAACGCGTCCCGCTCCTCGATCGTGAGCTCGACGTGGTCGAGGATCGACATCGAGATCACCCGGTCGCCGCGGGCCAGGTCCATGCCGCGCACGCCTTCGGAGGTGCGCGAGCGGAACACGCGCACGCTGGTGCCGGCCGGGAAGCGCACGCATTTGCCGCCTTCGGCCGCGAGCAGCACGTCGTCGGCTTCCGTGGCCACGGCGACGCCGATCAGGTGATCGCCCTCGTCGAGGCCCATGGCGATCTTGCCGTTCGCCGGCACGAAGATGAAGTCGGCGAGCGCGTTGCGCCGGACCTTGCCGCTCGCGGTCGCGAACACCACGCTGAGCGCGTCATAGGTGCTCTCGTCCTCGGGCAGGGGCAGGACGGCGGTGATCGTCTCGCCCTCGGCCAGCTGCGGGAACAGGTTGATCATGGCCTTGCCGCGCGCCTGCGGGTTGCCCTGCGGCAGGCGGTAGACCTTGAGCTTGTAGACCCGGCCGGCCGAGCTGAAGAACAGGACCGGGGTGTGGGTGCTGGCGACGAACAGCTGGGCCAAAAAATCGTCGTCGTGGGTCGCCATGCCGACCCGGCCCTTGCCGCCGCGGCGCTGCTCGCGGTAGGTCGAGAGCGGGGTGCGCTTGATGTACCCCAGGCGGGTCACGGTGACGACCATGTCCTCCTTCTGGATCAGGTCCTCGATGTCGATGTCGTAGTCCTCGCCCGCCTCGAGGGTCGTGCGTCGGGGCGTCGCGAAGCGCTCGCGGACGGCGATCAGCTCGGCCTTCAGCACCTCGAGCAGGCGCTCGCGCGAGCGCAGGATCTGCAGGAGCTCCTTGATCCTCTCGCCGAGCTGGGTCAGCTCGTCGGTGATCCTGCTGCGCTCGAGCTGGGTCAGGCGCTGCAGGCGGAGGTCCAGGATCGCCTGGGCCTGGCGCTCGGACAGGCGGTAGGTGTCGTCCGGGCCGGCCGGGGCGGCATCGTCCGGGGCGTCTTCGGCCAGCCGCAGGAGCGGGGCGACGTCGCCCAGCCGCCAGGCGCGGGCGGTGAGCTCGGCCTTGGCGGTCGCGGGATCGGGGGCGCCCCGGATCAGGGCGATCACGGCATCGATGTTGGCGACCGCGACCGCGAGGCCGAGCAGGGTGTGGGCGCGCGCGCGCGCCTGCGCGAGATCGTAGGCGCTGCGCCTGGCGATCACCTCCTCGCGGAACTCGAGGAAGGCGCGCAGCACGTCCATCAGCCCGAGCTGCACCGGCCGGCCGCCGGCCAGCGCCACGAGATTGACCCCGAAGGTCACCTGGAGCGCCGTGTGCCGGAACAGCTGATTGAGCACGATGTCGGGATCGGCGTCGCGCTTGATCTCGATCACCACCCGCGTGCCGTCGCGGTCGGACTCGTCCCGGACCTCGGCGATGCCCTCGAGCCGGCGCTCGCGCACCAGCTCGCCGATCCGCTCCAGCGTCCGCCCCTTGTTGATTTGGTAGGGCACCTCCGTGACGACGATCGCGTCCCGGTCCTTCCTCACCTCCTCGATGTGGGTCTTGCTGCGGAGCAGCAGGCTGCCGCGACCGGTGGCATAGGCCTGACGGATGCCGCCCTGGCCCAGGACGATGCCGCCCGTGGGGAAGTCCGGGCCCGGGATCAGCTCGAGCAGGCGCTCGAAGGAGAGAGCGGGGTCCTCGACCAGGGCAAGGCAGGCGTCGATCACCTCGCCGAGGTTGTGCGGCGGGATGTTGGTCGCCATGCCGACCGCGATGCCGCCGGCACCGTTGACCAGAAGGTTCGGGAACTGGGCCGGCAGGACGATGGGCTCGCGATCCGACTCGTCATAGTTGGGCCGGAAGTCGACCGTGTCCTTGTCGATGTCGGCGAGCAGCGCATCCGCGGCCAGCGCAAGGCGCGCCTCGGTGTAGCGCATCGCCGCCGGCGCATCGCCGTCCATCGAGCCGAAGTTGCCCTGGCCGTCGATCAGCGGCAGGCGCATCGAGAAGTCCTGCGCCATGCGCACCAGCGCGTCGTAGATCGCATCGCCGCCGTGGGGGTGGTACTTGCCCATCACGTCGCCGACGATGCGGGCGCATTTGCGCGGCGGCTTGCCGTGCTCGTAGCCGCCTTCCTGCATGGCGTAGAGGATGCGCCGGTGGACCGGCTTCAGGCCGTCGCGCACGTCGGGCAGCGCGCGGGCCACGATCACGCTCATGGCGTAGTCGAGGTAGGAGCGCTGCATCTCCTCCTCGATCGGCACGACCTCGAAGCGGCGGGGCGGGCTGGTTTCGGCCAAAGTTCAGGCGAATCCGGCTAGGGTTTCGGGGCGCTCTCGCCCTCGGGGCGATGGCGCCGCTGATCTAGCAGAACCACAGGCCCCCGACAAGTTTTGCGCTGCAACACGAGCTGTGCGGCGCCGCCGCGGCAGCCGGTCCGTCGCTGAGCAACCGTCATGCCGGGCTCGAAGGCACCGGCATGACGGTCGAAGGCAGGCCGGATCGCCCCGGGCGGGCAGAATGAGTTAAGCCCGGCAACCCGGCGGCAACCATACCCGACGGTTGAAGGCGATTGCTGGACAGGCACTCATCTCGGAATTACGATCCCCACCGATAGCTGAGAATCGATGACCCAGAGCGTCCAGCCATGCCGTGTTTCCTCGGCGAGCCATTCCAGCACGACCTGTTCGTGAGCTACAGCCACGGCGCGTTCGACGTTCGTATCGATGGCTGACATCTTCCTCAGTCACAGCAGCGCCGACAACGACGCCGCCGACACGATCAAGGCTTGGCTGGATCGTGATCGCGCGAGCTGGTCCGTCTTCCTGGACAAGAACCCGAGGGACGGGATTCGCGCGGGCCAGGGCTGGCAGGACCGGCTGCGCAGCGAGCTTCAGAGCTGCCGCCTGGTGCTCGCCGTCATCACCAAGGACTGGCTCGCCTCGCGCTGGTGCTTCACCGAAGCCGTCACCGCCAACTTCCGCGGCAAGGACTTCGTCGGCGTGCTGCCCGCAGCCCTTCCGAATGGCGATCTCGACATCGCCCCACCCGTCGTTCACCAACGGCAACGCCAGCTGCTCGACCTTGCCACGGGCGCCGGCTGGGACGACCTGCTGTACGCGCTCGACCGTTCCGGCCTCGATCCGAACCAGTGGTTCCCGATCCCTGACGGCGTCGGCCCCTACCCAGGCTTCGTCGCCTTCGAGGAAAAGGATGCCGGCGTCTTCTTCGGCCGCGATTCCGAGATCACCACCTATCTCGATGCGCTGAACCGCCTCAAGGCGCCCGGCCGCGCCCAGGCGCTGGTCATCTCCGGCGGCTCGGGCAGCGGCAAATCCTCGCTCCTCAAAGCCGGGCTGATCCCGCGCCTGCGCCGGCGGCCGGACTGGCTCATCATCCCGCCGTTCGATCCCAGCCGCGAGCCCATCCACGCTCTTCTGGCCGCTTTGCGACAGGCAGGTGCCGCGAGCGGGGCCGAACTCGCCCTTCCCACCGAGCCGCCGTCCACCGTCGAGGAGCTGACCGACCATCTCCAGAACGCCCTTCGCGCCATCGAGGAAAAGGCGCAGGCTTGGCTGCTGCTGCCGCTCGATCAGGCGGAGGTCCTGCTCGCAGGCGCAAAGGACGGCGCCGATACCGACGGCTCCCGGCTCCTCGCGGCGATCGGGCAGCTGCTGGCCAGCCGCCGGCGCAAGCTGGTCGCCGCCTTCACCATCCGCACCGAGTTCATGCCGGCGCTCGAAAAAGCCTTGCCGCCGGCCGTGCGGTTCCATGACATGTCGCTCCGGCCGATCAGCTCGCTCGCCGAAATCATCGAGAAGCCGGCGGCGCGCTTCGGCATCCAGCTTGAATCCGGCCTCGCCGGCACGCATGGTCGAAGATACGAGCGGTGCCGATGCTCTCCCGCTGCTCGCCTATACTCTCCGGGAGCTCAACGAAAAGTATGGCGACGACAAGCTGCTCACGGTTGCCTGAGTACGAGGAGCTCGGCGGCGTCAAAGGCGCGATCGAGCAGAAGCTGCGCGAGGCATTGTCCGATCCTGAACCAACGCGATCAGGAGCTTGCCGCCTTTCGGCGCTGCTTCGTACGCCATTTGGTGCGGGTCGATGAAAACGCGGTCGAAGGCGAGCGCTACTTGCGCCGGGCTGCTGCGCGAGAGAGCCTTGCCCGAGCGAGCCGCCCGGCTCGTCGAGCGTTTGCGTGAAGGCACGCCTGCTGGTCGATGCTGCCGACGGAACTATCAGCATGGCGCACGAGCGCCTGATCGAGAACTGGGAGGGTCTGCCTTTACGGATGTGGCTGGCCGAGGACAGAGATGATCGAAGGCTGATCGAAAGCCTGAAATCTCGGCTGAGCGATCATCAGCAAGGACGGACCGTTCCTGACTGAGCAAGCCGCTACGCGACGCCGAGGATCTCCTCGACCGCGATCCTAGCGTCGAAGGCCGACGAGCCTGACCTCGACTAAGTTCATCAAGGCGTCGCTCGCTCACGAGAAGGAACGAGGCCGACCAGAAAAGCGAGCAGCAGCACCAAGAAGTCAAGCGTGCTCAGAAGCTCGCTGAAACCGAGCGCCTACGAGCCGAGGAGCAGGCCCAGGCGAGCCGTCGCAACCGTAGGCTGGCCTATATTGCCGGCGTCCTGGCTCTCATATCCGCTGGCATCGGCTATTTCGCATTCGATCGCATGCAAGCCGCCCAGCATGCTCAAGAAATCGCGGTGCAAGAACAGAAATCGCGGTGCAAGAAAAGGACAGAGCGGACCGAGCCACCGCCACAGCCAAAGAGCAGCGTGACGAGGCTGAGCGTCAGCGGGATCAGGCGTACCGCAACAAATCTCAGTTCCTCGCCGATGCAGGCGCGGAAGGAGCTTGGCGACGGCTTCCCGGTCACCGCCATGCAGCTGGCGCTCGCGGGGCTGCCGAAAGACCCAAAGCAGCTCGAGGCCCGACCTTGGGTTGGCGAGACCGCGGGCGCCCTGGTCGAGGCGATGGGCGCCCAGCGCGAGCTGAAAGATCTGCGCGGCCATGAGGATTCTGTCAGTGCCGCCGGGTTCTCGCCGGACGGCGCGCGCATCGTCAGCGGGTCCGATGACAACACGGTTCGGGTGTGGGACGCGGCGAGCGGCAAGGAGCTGTTGGTCCTGCGCGGCCATGAGGGGTTCGGTTAATGCCGCCGGGTTCTCGCCGGATGGCGCGCGCATCGTCAGCGGGTCCGATGACGAGACGGTTCGGGTGTGGGACGCGGCGAGCGGCAAGGAGCTGTTGGTCCTGCGCGGCCATGAGGGGTCCGTCTACTGCCGCCGGGTTCTCGCCGGATGGCGCGCGCATCGTCAGCGGGTCCTGAGACAAGACGGTTGCTGCGTGGCCAGGATGGCGCGTTCACGCGTTGAGCCGGGTGATCTCGCGGGCCATTGGAGCCTGACCGTCACCGGTAATTGACGCCTCGGCGTGCGCTTCGAAGGCGGGGAGGGGTGTGGGACGCGGCGAGCGGCAAGGAGCTGTTGGTCCTGCGCGGCCATGAGTGACCCGGTCATTGCCGCCGGGTTCTCGCCGGATGGCGCGCGCATCGTCAGCGGGTCCGATGACCAGACGGTTCGGGTGTGGGACGCGGCGAGCGGCAAGGAGCTGTTGGTCCTGCGCGGCCATGAGGGGCCCGTCTTGGCCGCCGGGTTCTCGCCGGATGGCGCGCGCATCGTCAGCGGGTCCAAGGACAAGACGGTTCGGGTGTGGGACGCGGCGAGCGGCAAGGAGCTGTTGGTCCTGCGCGGCCATGAGGGGCCCGTCTATGGCCGCCGGGTTCTCGCCGGATGGCGCGCGCATCGTCAGCGGGTCCGATGACAAAACGGTTCGGGTGTGGCCGGCCCGTAGCAAACAGCAGTTGATCGAGACCGCCCGCGCGCGGCTGCCGCGCGAGCTCACCGAGGTGGAAAGGCGGCATTTTCACGTAGGCCAGCAGTAAATTAGGATCGGATGCTACACTTCTGACGCATGTGGCGCATTGATCCGAGGATCAACCAGGATGGAGTCTTGCCTGTTTGCGACATGTCCGACAATTGAATCGACCGCGGATTCGCACCATATCCGGAATGGGTTGGGCTCGAAAGATATCGTAAGACATGAGAACTCCAGCGGCCTCCATCCGGTTGATCCGCCGTTCGCTCGCCGGGCCCAAGTCAAACATGCGTCGAAAGTGTCGCATCGATGCGCCACTCATGCGACGGTGGCAAGTCAAACATGCGCCACTTGTGAGGCATGGCCGCCGTTCTTGTCCCGGCTCGATTGCCAGGAATCGTCGGTCGATCACGTGACGTGGGTTCAAGCCACCGCGATGATTGTGACTGTTCGGGCTCAGATTTCGACGAGACTGGCGAGCTTCAGGGCGACGCGTCGCCGTCATTGGGCCGAGGAGCACGGCTTGCTCGGGCGCGGCGGGCCTTTGAGCGGCGGCAGGGACAGGAGATATTCGGCGATCGCGGCGCGGTCGTCCGGGGTAAAGTGGCTGGTCGCGTCCTCGACCACCTCGGCCATGGCGCCGCCGAGCACATCGCCATCCGGCAGGATGCCGGTCTGGAGCGCGAACGTGACGTCGGTCTTGCTCCACTTGCCGATCCCGGTGTCCTGGTCGGGCGTGATGTCGGGCACCGCCTTGCCGTCCGGCCCGTCGCGGGTGCCGGCAAGGAAGCGGTCGTGCTCGGGCGCGCCGAGCGCGTTTCGCGGCGTATGGCATTCGCCGCAGTGGCCGGGACCGTTGACGATGTAGGCGCCCCGGTTCCAGCTCTCAGGCTTCGTCGGGTCGGGCTGAAACAGGCCTGGTTCGAAAAACAGCAGCTGCCAGCCCTTGAGCAGCGGCCGGAAGCCGAAGGGGAAGCGCAGGTCATGGGCCGGCACGCGGTTGGCGACCGGCTTGACGGTTCCGAGGTAGGCCTTGAGGTCGACCAGGTCCTGCAGCGTCATCCTGGTATAGGACGGGTAGGGAAAGGCCGGATAGAGGGGGTGGCCGCCCGGCGATCTGCCCTCGGTCATCGCCTGGACGAACGCGCCGGTCGACCAGCCGCCGATCCCGGTCTCGGCGTCGGGGGTGATGTTGGGCGGGTAGAAGGTGCCGAACGCCGTCTTGAGCGCGCGCCCGCCGGCCAGGAACTGGCCGCCGCCCTTGGCGTCGGTGTGGCAGGCGACGCAGCCGCCGAGCCGGAGCACGTACTCGCCCCGTTTGGCATCGCCCGCCTGGGTGATCTCGGGCGGACTCAACGGCCAGGGCACCAGCAGCCAGACCAGGACGGCACCCAGCAGGACCGCCATGGCAGCAACGATCAGTCGCATCGATCGGCCACCGGCCTTGGAGCGTTCCCTGCGGTCCGCGCGCTCGCTATTCCCGCAGGCCGCCGGCGTCCACGACCTGGCTGCGGTGCGGCTCCCCGAGGCCGGCGCCGGCCTGCGGCATCGGTGACATCTGATTGAGGATGCGGTGGCCGAACAACTCGTGGAGCAGCGCCGCGCCGACATGAACGATCAGATAACCCCACATGACGTTTGCGAGCGTGCCATGGACCTCGAAGGCGACGGCCGCGAGCCCGGTCATCGCCGTACCCTCGGTCCAGAGGAAATAGCCGATTGTCCCGGTCGTCCCCAGGATCAGGGCCAGCACCAGACCCACGCCCTGGATCGCCGACGACAGCGCTACCGAGTGCTCGGGGTCGGGCAGTGCCAGTCGCATGGCGCAGCGAATGTGCAGCCTCACGTCCTCCAGCAGGCTGGCCAGGCGCTGCCGGGAAAACCAGGGGAAGAGAACCCCGAGGCTCGTCCCTTGCCGCCGCACCAGCATCCAGAGCCAGAACAGGGCGATGATCGCCATGGCGGCGAGGCCGACATATTCGTGCAGGGTGAAGGCGGCGGCCTCGGTACCGGACACAGGACGGCCGGGGCGCGGCACGCGCATGAGCTGGGAGTTGGCGAGCTGCAATACGATTGCCGCGGCGACGAGCACGTGGAGTACGCGCGTAAGGAGGGAGTGTTTCATCCGTAGGCAGCCCTCTCGAGGTTCGTCTCGGCCGGATATGTGGCCGCCTGTCCCCGCCGGCAATCTCCACCCGAACAGCCTGGATACGGAGGCTGACGGATCATTGGCGGAACCTTGGTAATTTTCCGTTGGACCTCAGCGCCCGGCGCTCTCGCGGCGGTTGGAGCGGGGAGCCTGCACCTCGCCGTCAGCCCACCCGGCGCTTGTCGGGCGCGCCGGCGAACAGGGCGCGCATGCGCGCGAGAATCTGCTGGGAGAGGCGCTGGGTCTCCTGGGTGACCTGCTCGCCGGTCTGGTCGGGCCGGGTCTGCGCCTGGCGCAGCCGGCGCTCGGCGATCTGCCAGCTGAGCGCGCCCGCGAGCTCGGGCCTGGCCTCGAGCAGGGGCTCGATGTGCCGGCTCGCGATCTCGAAGGCGACCAGCTCGGTCAGCGCGCGCGCGCTCGCCGCGTGCGGGGCACCGGTCAGCAACGCCATCTCGCCGACCGGCTGGCCGGGATGGAGGCGGGCGACCGGGGCCGCCGGGCCGCCGGCCTCGGGCTGCATCACGACCTCGGCGACGCCCTCGGCCAGGACGAACATCGATCGCCCGGGCTCGCCTTGGCGGATCAGCTGCTCACCCGGGCGAAAGTCGCGCACCGCCATCCGCCCGGCCAGGTCGGCGAGCTCCTCGGGCTCCAGGCTGCGCGCGAGCAGATCGACCTGCTGCAGCAGGGCGAGCCGCGCCCCGGCCGTCGCCCAGTCCCGCTCGCGCAGCGGCATGCGCGCGTGGAACACGTCCTCCTTCGGATAGGCGGGCTCGACCCCGGCCGTGGCGAGGCGGTCGAGGACCGACTTCAACACGTTGCTGCGCGCGGTGTTGGGCGGCACCTGGCCCATCCGGATGTAGTAGCGGACCCGGTATTCGACGCCGCGCCCGGTGACCTCGCCGATCACCACGCTCGGGGCCGGCTGGGCGACGGGCCCGCGCGGCCCGATCGCGGCCATCACGCCGCCCAGCAGCAGGCGCATGGCGCGGTCGGTCGGCACGCCGAAATCGAGCGGGATCGTGACGTCGAAGCGCGCGAGGCGATCGGGCTTCGAGTAATTGGTGGTCACGAACATGCTCATCAGATTGTTCGGGATCACGACCGTCTTGGCGTCCTCGCGCTCGATCCGCGTGGTCCGCCAGTTGATGTCGACCACCCGGCCGCAGATCGGCTCCTTGAAATCGCGGTGGTGGACCTCGATCCAGTCATCGATCTGATAGGAGCTGTCGAGGTTGATCGCGAGGCCGGTGAAGATGTCGAGGATGACGTTGCGCAGCGCCAGGCCCAGGACCAGCGCCATGACGCTGGAGGCGGCGAAGAAGCCGGTCAGCGGATAGCCGAAGACGTTGGCGAGGATGCCGCCCAGCGCCGCCATGAAGACGATCAGGGTGAGCGCATCGCGCACCAGCCGCGGCACCGCCCGGCCGAGGCCGCTGCGGTGCAGCTGATCCCAGAGCAGGCGATCGACGAGCCGGCTGACCGCCCAGGCGCCGGCGAGCCAGAGGGCGGTCGGGACCGCGTAGTCGAAGAGCGCGCGCTGGCCCGCGGTCCCGGCGCCGAACAGACCGGTCCAGATCGACCGGGCCATAGACCGCGAGCCCGAGCAGCGCCACGAGCAGCAGGCCGGGTGGCCACATCCTGGTGATCGTTCGCGCCATCACTGCGCCCGTGCCGCCTCGCGTCGTCCCGGGACACACTGTAGTCGAGCCCGCGTGGCGCGACCAGCGCCGCAGGCGCGCTTGACCCGGCGGTCCTGACCCGCCCTGAAGCGCGGTCGCGGCTCAGATCGGCCCGGAGGTCGCCACGACGAGGCTTCGCCTGCGGGCGCCGCCGGTTGGCGCCGGCACGCGGTCCGGCTCAGCCAGCGGCCTTCAGGTTGCCCGCCTCGCTCCAGGCGGCGTCCCAGTCCTGGCCGAGGACGTCGGTGACCTCGCCGCCCTGCTCGAAGAACTTGTTCGGCACCTGGAAGATGCCGAGCACCAGGCAGCCCTCCGGCGACCAGGCCTGATGCCGGCTGCCGCCTGGCCGCCAGACGAAGTCGCCGGCCTTGCAGTTGCCGTCGTCGTCGGCGAGCGTGCCTTCGAGCACGAAGCTCTGCTCGGTCAGCGGGTGCTCGTGGTCGGGCAGGCGCGCGCCCGGCGCCATCCTGATCAGCGCCGTGACCGAGCCGGTCGACTTGTCGAAATACAGCGTCTTGGTCGAGATGCCCGGAAACCGGCTCTCCTCCCAGGGCAGCCCGCCGACATCGACGAAGCGCGAGGCCGTGGGCCCCAGCTGTTCATGGTTCCTGGCTTTCGGCGTGATGCCCGCCATGACTTGCCTCCTCAACCGCGGTTTGCGTACCGGAACTTGTACGCCAGAATTCCGCGCCCGAGCCAAGCTGAAAAGTGCCTGCCGCACAGCAGTTGTGGAACGCTGGGTTCAAATTCCAATGACCTCGATCCGCGGCTCGAAGCGTTGAAAGTCGCTCCGGTTTGCGCTCAGCAGGCGATTCTCGTTGTGGGCCAGCATGGTCGCGACGATGTTGGCATCGTGGACCTGCCTTCCGGCGACGGCAACAGTGCGGCAGAGCTCTTCCAGGCGCGCCCCGACCTCGAAGCCATCCTCGAGAAGATCGAAGATCGCCGCGAAGCGCTCGATGTCGGCGAGTGCTTCAACCATCGTCAGCGGCTCGCTGCCGCCGCTCGGGCGGGTCACGACCGCCAGATATTCCCGCATGACCTGCCGACTGATGGCCATCCGCGGTTCCGAGCCGGCGGCGTTCGCCAAGGCCGCCACGGCGCGGGCATGAAATGAGCTCGAGGAGCGCGTCGCGTAGATCAGGACGTTCGTGTCGACGAACACGCCGGTCAACGCCCATCCGGACCGTAGATGTCCTCGCGGCCGAGCGAGACGGCGTCGTCCCAATGGGCCTCATGCACCGGCAGGTCGAGAGGTCGGTGCTTTGGCTTCGGCTCCGGCAGCCGGATCGATGCCTGATATTCGCCGGACGGCAGCTCGCGCGGCGCCTGGCCGGAAATGGTGCCGTCCAGCGCGACCCGGATCTTGGCAAGCACGATGGACATCGCATGACTCCGATCGACCGGTCATAGACCCGTCAATATTCTACTACCGTGCCGGCAGCGCATGCGAGTCAGCGCTTCGCGACCCCGAGCCGCCAAGCTTGCAGGCGCCGGTGGGGTGCGTATATCTCGGCGTGCGCGCGACGAGGAGCGGTTGAGTCTGGGAGATCGGTTGATGGTCGATGTGAACGATCTCGTCCAACATACGGAAAAGCCGCCGTTTGTGCCGGATAAGCAGCCGGATCCCGAGGAGATCGTTCTCGGCACCGAGGACGCGCCGGCGCTGCCGCCGATGAACATTTTCCCGATCGAGTGGCGGGTCGAGACGCCGAAGCTGCTCGAGATCTACGAGCAGGCGCGCGATCCTGGCTGGGCGCCGTCGAAACTGCCCTGGAGCACGCTCGACGTCGGCGCGTTCACCCAGGACCAGCGCTACGCCATCGGCTACTGGTTCGGCCTCTTGAGCGTGTTCGACAGCTCGGGGCCGGCGGTGTTCGCGCGCGCGATGATCCACACCTACGAGACCCACGAGGAGGACCCGATCCGCAAGTGCTTTTTCTCGGTGACCAGGGACGAGGTCAACCACGAGGAGGTCTGCGGCCGCGCGATCCAGCTGTTCACGCCGGGCGGGCCGCTCGGCTTCGAGCCGCAGACCGCATTGGGCAAGCTCGCGCGCAACAACATCGAGTGGCTCTATCACAACGGCGCCCGCTACTGGGACGCGTTCAAGAAGGGCGTGCACAAATACCCGGTGCCCATTCTCTTCACGTCGTTCCTGTTCGGCGAGATGGCGGCGGCGACCCTGTTCCACGCCATGCACCAGCGGACCACGATCCCGGTGCTCAAGGAGGCGTTCCGCTGCATCGGCCAGGACGAGGCGCGCCACCTCGGCATCTGCCTGACCATCCTGCAGAAGCTCCTGCCCACGCTGGGCCCCGAGGAGAAGCAGACCATCACCCGCCAGCTGCGCGCGGGCTTCGTCTTCCTCTCGGGCGTGCTCTACGAGCCGCCGCAGGACTTCTGGGAATTGCCGGCGACCTTCGGCCCGGCGCATGCGCTGCTCGAGGACGCCGCCCGCAGCGCCGGCCTCGGCGTCCTTACCCTCGAGAGCGGCGCGACAACTGGCGCCAGGCGGTGCTCAAGATGAAGGGCTTCGTCGAGCCCCACGGCATCGCCTTCCCGGCGCTGCCGGAGATCGGCGTCGACGGCGAGACCGTCGCCTTCGACCCGGAGAACCTGATCCCGGTCTTCTGAACGGCGGCCAGCGGCGCCGCGCTCAGTACTGAATCCGGCGGGTCAGCGCGCCGTCGACCACGAGGTTGGCGCCGGTCGTGAAGCTGGAGATCGGGCTCGCGAGGAAGACCGCGGCGTTCGCCACCTCGTGATCGGTCCCCATGCGGCCCCAGGGATTGAGATCGAACGCCTTCTTGAACAGATCGGGCAGGTTGCGCTCGATGTGCTGCCAGATCCCGCCCTCGAAATAGATGTTGCCGGGCGAGACCGTGTTGACCCGGATGTGCTTGGGCGCCAGCTCGCTCGCCATCCGCGAGGCGTAGTGCACCAGCGCCCCCTTGAAGGTGCCGTAGGCCGGGCTCGTGAAGTCGAACTCGAGCCCCGAGACGCTCGAGATCACGACGATGGCGCCGGCATCGGACCGCTCGAGGTGGGGCACCGCCGCATCGACGGTGCGAACGGTGTGCAGCAGGTCGACCTCGAACTCGTGCCGGAACGCGTCCTCGGTCCGGTTCATGTCGAGCGCGCTGACGTTCGCGACCACGATGTCGATGCCACCCAACTCCTTGGCGCTGGCCTCGACCCAGCCGACCAGGGCGTCACGATCGGTGACGTCGAGGGAGCGGCCGAACGCCTTGACCCCCTTGGCCTTGAGCGCCTCGACCGCGGCCGCGACGCCGCCCTCGTCGCGCGCGCAGATCGCGACGTGGCAGCCCTCGGCCGCGAGCGTGTCGGCGATCGCCCGCCCGATGCCCTTGCTGCCGCCGGTGATGATCGCTTTTTTCCCACTCAGCCCGAGATCCATTCCGCACCTCCCCTATCGCGGTGTTTGGCCCAACCCAGATACGTCTTTTCGGCCGGGCCTCCCAGCCTCGATTTGCGGTCGATCGACGGCCGCGTCAGCATCACCGTGGGCGGGCACCGCAGCCCGGTCTTCGCCTCAGCGTCCAGGGGCCTCGTCTTCGAGGCCACCGCCATAGCTTCCTTCGCGCGCCCGCGGAGGGCGGCGGCGTTGCGTCGCCCTGGGGTTCCGGCCGGGGCGGTTTTGGGCTAGGACGGCGCCATGGCAACCATCGTCGGGGATCGGACCGGCCGCGGCGCGGGCGCGTGGCGGCGGGAGGCGGGGGCGCTCGTCGCGCTCAGCCTGCCGATCATCCTCACCAACCTCGGCCAGGTCGCGATCCAGACCACGGACGTGGTCATGATCGGCCGGCTCGGGCCGCAGGCGCTGGCGGCGAGCGTGCTCGGCGTCAACGTCAACTTCGTCCTCCTGCTGTTCTCGATCGGGGTCGTGGTCGCGACCGGGCCGCTGATCGCCCAGGACATCGGCCGTAAGCGCTACGCGGTGCGCGGGCCGCGGCGCACGGTCCGCCAGGGCTTCTGGGTCGCGCTCGCGCTCGGCCTGCCCGCCTGGCTGGTGCTCTGGGAGATCGTCCCGATCCTTGGTCTGCTGCATCAGGACGAGGCGCTGATCCGGGCGGCCGAGCCTTACGTGCACGCCGCCATGTGGGGCTTCGTGCCGGCGCTCTGGTTCGTCGTGCTGCGCAACTTCATCGCGGCGTTCGAGCGGCCGCGCGCCGGCATGGTGGTCATGCTGCTGGGCGTCGCCTTCAACGTGCTCGGCGACTATGCCCTGATCTTCGGCGCCTTCGGCCTGCCGGCGCTCGGCCTGCGCGGCGCCGGCATCGCGACCGCGCTCACCAACCTCGGCCTGTTCCTGGGCCTGCTCGGTTTCGTGCTGCTCGATCGCCGCTTCCGGCGTTATCAGATCCTCGGGCGCTTCTGGCGGCCCGACTGGGTGCGCTTCGGCGAGATCTTCCGCCTCGGCCTGCCGATCGGCCTGACCCTGGTCATGGAGGTCGGGCTGTTCGCGAGCGCCGGCTTCCTGATCGGGCTGATCGGGACGGCCGAGCTCGCGGCGCACCAGATCGCGCTGCAATGCGCGAGCGTCGCTTTCATGGTGCCGCTCGGCCTCGGTCAGGCGGCCACGGTCCGGGTCGGGCTCGCGGCCGGTGGCGGCGATCCGGCCGGCGTGGCGCGCGCTGGCCTCACCGCGCTCGCGATCGGCGGCCTCTTCATGACCGGGACGGCGACCCTGATGTGGGCCGCGCCGAGGCCGATCGTGGGCCTGTTCATCGATGCCGCCGATCCGGCGAATGCCCGGGTCCTGGAGCTTGCGGTCAGCTTCCTCGCGATCGCGGCGCTGTTCCAGGTCTTCGATGGCGGCCAGGTGATCGGGATGGGGGCGCTGCGCGGCCTCAGGGACACCCGCCGGCCGATGGCGATCGCCGCCTTCGCCTACTGGGTGGTCGGGATCGCGCTCGCGGTCGGCCTCGGCTTCGGCACCAGGCTCGGCGCGCTCGGCGTCTGGCTGGGGCTGGCAGCCGCGCTCGCGGTCGCGGCGACGCTGCTGGTCGGGCGGTTCTTTGCCATGCAGCGGGCCGGGGTCCATGGTCGCCGGCCGGCCGGCGCCGGCGCCTGAGCCGCCTGGTTACGCTGGCCGGGTCAGCGCCCGACGCAGCGGCAGGGTCAGCGGGATGGTGATCAGGACCAGGGCCGCAAGCAGGGCGAGCGCGCTGGGCACGCCCGCCCGATCGCTCAGGAGGCCGAAGACGAAGGGCGCGGTGGCGCTCGAGCCGATGCCGAGGGTGTAGAAGAGGCCGAAGGCGCGCGAGCGCCGTTCCGCGACCACGAACTCGGCGACCGTCGCGTAGAGCACCGAGGAGGTGCCGTTCAAAGCCGCTCCGAGCACAGGCAGGCAGGCGAGGGCTGCCGTGAGCGGCAGCGGCAGCAGCAGGAGGATGCCGCCGGCCGTGACCAGCTCGGTCAGGATCACGGTGCGCAACAGGCCGACCCGCTCGGCGAGCACGCCGCAAAGGAACTTGCCCGAGGCGCCGCCCGCGAAGGTGAGCCCGAGGGCCAGGCCGATGGTCGCGACGTCGGCGCCCTTGGCGGTCAAAAGGAACGGCAGAAACGTCAAAAAACCGGTGCGCCCCGCGCTGTCGATGATGCCGATCGCCGACAGCGCCCGGAAGCCCTGCCAGTCGCTGATGCCCCAGCCGCGGGCGGCCGGCGGGGCGGGGTCGCTCGCGGTGGGCGGCCTTGCGCGCGTTCGAGCGCCGGCACCCAGCACCCGCATCGCGGCCAGGGCGAGCGCGGCCACGACCAGCCCGATCAGGCCGTAGCCGGTGGTCGCGACCCGCCAGCCGAAATGGGTGATCACGAGCGCAGCGCACAGCGGCACTGCGACCTTGCCGAGGTCGCCCGTGAAATTGTAGACGCCGAGCGCGGCGCGCCGGCCTTGTTCCGAATAGGCGGCGGCGACCACGGTCGCGTTGAGCGGGTGCTGGGTGCCCGAGCCGGCACCGGCGACCAGCAACAGGAGAGCGAGCGTCGCAAAGCCGCCGGCGGTACCGAGCGCCATGAAGCCGAGCGCGGTCACGACCGTGCCGATCGCCAGCAGCCCGCGTTCGCCGAACCGCTCGGCGAGCAGGCCGGCCGGCACCTGGGCGGCGGCGAGCGCGCCCGAATAGCAGGACTTGAGGACGCCGGTCGCCGCAAGCGACAGGCCGAGCTCCGCCTGCCAGACCGGCAGCAGGACGAAGATCACGTCCGAGAAGCCGTCGTGCAGGAAATGGGTCGCGCCGGCGGTCGCGAGCACGGCCCGCCGCCGGCGCCGCTCGTCGTGCTGGACTATGGCCCGGGCTCGGGCGAGCATGGCGCGGATCTCAGGCTATGAGGAAAGGGGAGGGCATGGCGGACAAGGTGATAATCACCTGCGCGGTCACCGGCAATCTGACGAAGCCCGAGCAGCATCCGGATCTGCCGATCACGCCCCAGCAGATCGCGACCGCGGCGATCGATGCCGCCAAGGCAGGCGCCGCGATCGCGCATATCCACGTGCGCGACCCCGACACCGGGGCGCCGTCGATGGCGCTCCAGCATTACCGCGAGGTGGTCGAGCGCATCCGGGCGAGCGCCACCGACCTGATCATCAACCTCACGACCGGCCCGGGCGGGCGATTCGTGCCGAGCGACGACGATCCCAAGGTCGCCGGTCCCGGCACGACGCTGGTCCGGCCGGAGCGGCGCGTCGAGCATGTCATGGCGCTGAAGCCCGAGATCTGCTCGCTCGACCTCAACACCATGTGGTTCGGCAGCGCGGTCGTGATCAACACGCCGCGCAACGCGAAGATCATGGCCGAGGCGATCCGGGCGGCGGGCGTCATGCCCGAGCTCGAGGTGTTCGATTCCGGCGACCTCCAGCTCGCCCACCAGCTGCTGGCCGAGGGCGTGCTGGCGCGGCCGCCCCTGTTCCAGGTCGTGCTCGGCATCCGCAACGGCTTTCCGGCGACCCCGGAGACCCTGCTCTACGCCAGGTCGCTCTTGCCCGCCGATGCCATGTGGGCGGCCATGGGCATCGGGCGCATGGAATTCCCGATCGTCGCTCAGGCCTGCCTGCTCGGCGGCCACGTCCGGGTCGGGCTCGAGGACAATCTCTACCTCAGCAAGGGCGTGCTGGCGCCCTCGAATGCCGCCCTGGTCGAGCGGGCGGCGCAGCTGGTCGAGCTCCTCGGCCGGAGCGTCGCGACGCCCTCCGAGGCGCGCGAGATCCTGGGTCTGCGGCCGCGTTAGCCTCGAGCCGGGGCCCGGGCATTGGGGTGGAGCGAGGCGGTCGGGCGGCGGCCGAGCGCGGTCTCGCGATAGACCACGAACACGCCGCTCGCGGCCACGATCAGGCCGCCCAGCAGCTTGGCCGGGTCGGGCAGATCGCCCCAGATCAGGAGGCCGAGCAGGATCGCCCAGAGCATCTGGCTGTACTGGAAGGGCGCCACCAGGGCGGCGGGTGCCCGCCGGTAGGCCGAGATCAGGACCAGGAGCGCGGTGCCGCCGATCAGCCCCGAGGCGGCCATCATCAGGCAGTCGCCGAAGTCCGGCAGGATGCCGTCGAAGGGCAGCAGCGTCGCCATCACCAGGACCACGGTCAGGTTGCTGTAGAGGGCGATGCTGGCGGTGCTCTCGGTCGCGCTGAGCTTGCGCACGAGCAGGATCGCGCAGGCCGAGAAGCAGGCCGCGCCCAGCGCCGCGAGCGAGCCGATGCCGATCGGCGCGACCCCCGGCCGGAGCATGATCAGAACGCCCGCGAAGCCGACCGCGACCGCCGACCAGCGGCGCCAGCCGACGGTCTCGCCGAGGATCGGCACCGAGAGCGCCGTGATCAGCAGGGGAGTGGTGAAGATCATCGAGTAGGCGTCGGCCAGCGGCAGCTGGCTGTAAGCGTAGAAGGCGAGGAAGCCGCCGCACATGCCGAGCAGGCCGCGCAGCACGTGCATGTGCAGGCGCTGCGTCCGCAGCCGGGCGAGCCCGCCCCGCCGCAGCGTCATGACGGCGACCGGCACCAGCGCGAACAGCGCGTTCGAAAACAACAGCTCGTGCACCGGATAGCCGGCGCTCAGCCACTTGATCGTGGTGTCCATGACCGTGAACAGGGCGAAGGCGAGCGCGCCGAGGCCGAGGCCGGCGCCGACCAGCGGCACCGCCACCAGCGGGGCAGCAACCCTGGGTTGGCTGATGGACACAGCAGACATGCGGGCGAATCCCAGACCGTTCGGGCGCAAGCTAACACCCGAAGCTGAATAAAGGGTCGCCGGCGGCTGGCCACCAGCGCGCGATTCGCATGGCAGCCCTGCAGCTTTGCCGGAGGCCGGCAGGAGCTTCAGGCGTCCGCGAGCCAGCCGCGGTAGGCCTCGCGGATCGCGCGAAAGCCGATCAGCGCGACGTCCTGGCCGGCAACCCAGGCGAGGAACGCGGGATCCTCGAACAGCCGGTACTCCGCGATCCGAAAGGCGGCGTCGTCCGGATGCAGGCGCTCGACCTCGCCGGGCGTGCTGCAGTGCAGCGAGAGGTAGGTGACGCCCGGCCCCGCGTCGCCGATCAGCTGTCGCCAGACCCGCTCGCAGGGCTCATCGCGCCGCGCGAGCCCCATGGCGAAGCCGTCGATCAGCGGCTGCCCCTCGGCGCTCAGCTCCTCGATCAGCCGGCGATCGAGATCCGGATCGAGCGGGCCCATGTCGAGCACCGAGCTGTAGGTCGAGCTCTGCCGGGGCAGCAGCACCGGCAGCCGGAACTCGCGGCCGAGCTTCAGGTAGAGCTCGACGAACTCCGGCGCCGCCGCGGCGCCCATGTGGGTGTCGAGGTGGGTGACGTCGAGCCCGGCGGCGAGCGCCGCCTCGATCTGCGCCCGGCACTCGGCCTCGACCGCCCCTTTATGGGCATGCCGGCGCAGCGCCGGCACGTCGGGCCAGAGGTAGCCGTCGCCATCGATCAGGCCGGAGACCTTGGCGGTGGTCGAGATCGGCCGCCAGCGGCAGGCGCGGGATTCGCTGGTGAGCGTCAGGTGGACGCCGAGGTCGAGCTCCGGCTGCTCCCTCGCGAGCTCCACGATCTCCGCAAACCAGGCGCAGGGCACCATGACCGAGCCGGTGGTGACGAAGCCCCTGCCGGCCAGCTCGACGAACGCCCGATTGGCGCCGTGGCAGACCGCGAGGTCGTCCACGTGCGGGATCAGGACGCGAGCGCCTGGCGGGTGGCCGAGCCTGGTCGCGAGATCGGTCATGAGCGCTCCTTTGTGTGCAGTTCGCGTGTCCGTGCCCGTTCCCCCGCTCTGAGGAGGCCGTGACTGCCCGGTCAGAGGACGCCATATTTGGCGAAGACCTCCGCAAGCTTGGCTCCGGCCTGCAGCTCCTCGCGCGTCCGGTCCTCGCCCTCGACCTTCTCCTGCGCCGCCTTGAGCGCCTGCTTGACGATCGGCTGCGGCACCACGAGCACGCCGTCGGCGTCGCCGAACACCAGATCGCCGGGGTTGACCGTGACGCCCGCGCACTCGATCGGCACGTCGATCGCGCAGACCTCGCCGCGGCCCCTGGAGTTGAGCGGGCCGATGCCGCCGTGGAAGACCGGGAAGCCGAGCGTCCGGATCATCTTGATGTCGCGCACCAGGCCGTCGGTGAGGCAGCCGGTGGCGCCGCGCGCGAGGCTCGCGGTGGTCAGCAGCTCGCCCCAGGGCGCGATCCGGCCGGAAGCGCCGCAGCCGAGCACCGGCACGTCGCCCGGCTTCAGGTCGTCGATCAGGGCGATCTCGAGCGCGTAGGGATTGTGGCCGCGCGGCACATGATAGACGTCGCGATAAAGGCCGGTGCGCGCGCGACCGACCAGGACCAGCGCCTCGTCCAGCGGTCGGATGTGCGGCGGCAGCACCTGGTGGCGATAGCCCAGGCCGTCGAGCACGTCCGACAGCACCGCCGCGTAGAGCTTGGCGCGCGCCGTCTCGATCACCGCATCGTCGACCACCATCCCCCACCTCTCTGATCCAGCCTGTCGTGCTGCCCCCGCAGCCTTAGCGCAAAAGCGGCCGCAGTGCGCGCCAAAGCCTTGATGCCGATCTGAGGCTACACTATACCATCGCGTACAAATACGCCTCGACCGCGAGAAGTCGGGAGGCCGCGATCCACCGATAAGACGTCGCCGATGCGGCGCAACCGGCGCATGAGCATGGGAATGCCTCGTGCCGGGGCCGCCATCAGCGCGCAGGCACCACCCGCAGCAAAGGTGGTCGGTGTTCAACCAAGGAGGCAAGATCAGATGCTTAGGGAGCAAGAGCAGGAGCAGGTCGACGGCGGCGAGGGGCATGACAGCAGCCTCGACCGGCGTCGTTTTCTCGGCAAGGTCGGCGCTGCGGGTCTGGGCGCCGGCGCGCTCGCGGTCGGTGCCCGGATGGCGAGCGCCGCCGACGCGATGGGACCCGTGGCGCCGCCGAGCGTGGTCAGCAGCCCGCCGCGCGATTTCAACGTGCCGAACGTCTATTTCTGGGACCCGGACGTGATCGCGGTCGATCCATCGTTCAATGGCCTGGCGCAACCCAACGCCCCGGTCCAGCGCCTCTGGACGGGAGCGCTCTGGGCCGAGGGCCCGGCGTGGAACGCCGAGGGCCGCTACCTCGTGTTCAGCGACATCCCGAACAACCGCCAGATGCGCTTCATCGAGGACGACGGCCGGGTGACCGTGTTCCGGTCGCCGTCCAACAACAGCAACGGCAACACCTTCGACTTCCAGGGCCGGCAGATGAGCTGCGAGCACCTGGGGCGGCGGGTGGTCCGCTACGAGCTCGATGGCTCGGTGACCGTGCTTGCCGATTCCTACAACGGCAAGCGGCTTAACTCGCCGAACGACGTCGTCCCGCATCCGGACGGCAGCGTCTGGTTCACCGACCCGCCTTATGGCGGTCAATTGTACGAGGGCACGACCGATGCGCCGGGCGGGCCCAGCAACGCGTCCGGCAAGATCAATCCGACCCTCGGCCAGCCAGAGTGGGCGGGCCACTGGAAGCGCGAGCTGCCGACCCAGTGCTATCGCCGGGACCCGAACGGCACGCTCGACAATGGTGGTCACCGAGGACCAGGTGCCTGACCCGAACGGCCTCTGCTTCTCGCCCGACTACAAGAAGCTCTACGTCATCAGCACCGGCAAGGGCCCGGGCGACACCGGCCCGGGCGGCAAGGGCAACATCTACGTGTTCGACGTCGGCTCGGACAACAAGCTCTCCGGCTACAAGCTGTTCACCGACTGCATGGTGGACGGCGTCAAGTGCGGCCCGGACGGCATCCGCGCGGACGTCTACGGCAACCTCTGGGTCTCGAGCAACGCCGGCCGCGCGGTCGGCTACAACGGGGCCACGTGCTGGAGCTCCGACGGCAAGCTGCTGGGCCGGATCCGGATTCCCGAGGTCGGCGGCAATCTCTGCTTCGGCGGCCCCAAGCGCAACCGGCTGTTCATCGCGGGCAGCCAGTCGCTCTACGCCGTCTACACGGCCACGCAAGGGGCGGCGCCCGGTTGATCGCGCTGTCCGTCTGACTAACGGGTCGGGGAAGAGGGGCGCGGGCCTAATGCGCCCCTCGTCTCTGAGGGGATCAGCTCTCCGCGGGCGACTGTAAATGCACCCGATGGAGGCAAGGCATATGTCCAAGATGCACGACCAGACGTTCATCGACCCCGCTCAAGCCGGCGAGCCGGAGAAGCCGTCGGGGGTCGGTCGTCGTCAGTTCCTGACCGCGTCCGCCGTGGCGGCGGCCGCCACGGCGATGGCGCCGGCCGCCTTCGCCCAGAGCCAGAACCGCGAGTACGGGCCAGGCGCGCCGCCGATCCACTACGTCGACCCCGACATCATCGTGGTCGACGACCGGTTCAAGAAGTACCGGATCGGCAACACCACCATCCAGCGGCTGGCTACGGGCTGCCTCTGGGCCGAAGGCCCGGCCTGGAACGGCCCCGCGCGCTCGCTGGTCTGGAGCGACCTCCCCAACAATCGGCAGATGCGCTACTGCGAGGAGGACAACCACGTCTCCGAGAATTTCCGGGTCGGCGCCAACAACAGCAACGGCAACACCTTCGACTTCCAGGGCCGCGAGGTCACCTGCGAGCACTTGACCCGGCGGGTGGTGCGCTCCGAGCTCGACGGCAGCATGACGGTGCTGGCCGACTCCTATGATGGCAAATCGTTCAATGCGCCCAACGACGTCGTGGTGCGCCAGGAGGACGATTCGATCTGGTTCACCGATCCGGGCTATGGCGCGCTGGGCTTGTACGAGGGCACCGACGCCAACAACGGCTCCAAGCAGCCCTATCAGAAAGAGGCGGTCTACGTCATCGACGCCAAGACCGGCTCGGTCTCGAAGGTCGCCGATCAGCCATTCAAGCCCAACGGCATCTGCTTCTCGCCCGACTACAAGACACTCTATGTCCTCGACACCGGCATCACCCACTATCCCGACGCCAAGAACATCATCTGGGCGTACGACGTCGACGGCATGAAGCTGAAGAACCCGAGGACCTTTGCCGACATGGCGTGGAAGGGCAAGTCCGGCTTTGCCGACGGTGCCGACGTCGATGCCGACGGCAACGTCTGGGCCGGGGTCGGCTGGGTCGGCCAGGGCTGGGACGGCATCCACGTCTTCGCCCCCAACGATGGCGCCCTGATCGGGGTGATCCTGCTGCCGGAGATCTGCGCCAACTGCGTGTTTGGCGGCCAGAAGCACAATCGGCTGTTCATGGCGGCCAGCCAGTCCCTCTATGCCGTGTACGTGAATACTCACGGCGCCCACGCCGCGGGGACGTAGCCGGAGCTTCGGGAGCGGCGCCGGAAAGCCCGGCGTCATCTTCCCCCGGGTCGGGCCTGCGTCGCCCTTGGCGCAGGCCCGCTTCGTTTTGCGGATGGCAGATTCCTCTCCCGGTTGCACGCTTGCCAAGCCGGCGCCGAAGCTCGTAGATGTGCGCCGGACGCAACCCGAGTGGCAGACCCGGCCGGGAAGGCGGTCATGAAGCTCGCGCTGTTGCCGACCGGCGAGGGGGTGCGCCCGGCGGACGTCAGGCGCATCCGGATCGAGCCGGAGACGCCGTTGCTCGAGCAGGAGCTCGAACGCTACGCGGTGGTCGTCGAGCTCGTCGACGCGGCGCCCTGGATCGTCGGGAGCGGCCTGTCGCTGGACGAGGCGAGCGCGCTCAGCCGGCGCTGCTGCCAGGCGATCAACGAGAGCCTGACCCCGGAGGCGTAGGGCCGCCGTCCGGCCGCTCCCGGGTGACCCCACCGTCGTCGCATGCAGCACAGCATCCTGTATTTTCCAGACGAACTGCCTGCCAATCCCTACCAGTCGCTGCTCTATTCCGGCCTCGACGCAGGGTTTCACGCCCAGAGCGGCAGCCTGGAGGACGCATGCGTCAGGCTCCAGCGCCAGGCGAGGGACAGCCGGGTCATCTTCCATCTGCATTGGCAGGCCGCGATCTACCGGGATCTGCCGAGCGAAGGTGAGGCGCTCGGCGCCTGTCAGCGCTTCCTCGAGCAGCTGGAGGGCTTCCAGGACGATGGCGGCCTGGTGCTCTGGACCGTGCATCAGCTGGCGCCGGCGGAGGGTCCCCATCGGGCCGTCCACCGCGAGCTCGGCGCCAAGCTCGCGAGCCTCGCCGACCAGATCCACCTGGATTCCTATGGCGCGCTCGAGGAGCTGGAGCGGGAGTGCCCGCTCGACCGCGACAAGGTCACGGTCATTCCGCAGGGCAACTATCGCCAGCTGTTCCCCAACCCAGCCTCGTTCGCGCCGAGGCCGGCCGAGGGCGGTCGACGCTTCCTGCTGTTCGGGCGGCTCGACCGGGCCAAGGGCGGCGCCGAGCTGGCGCGAAGCTTCGCCGAACTCGATTCGGGCCAGGCCCGGCTGACGATCGCCGGCCGGCAGATCGACCCGATCGATCTCAGCAGGCTGCCGCCGGCGGTCCGCGCCCGCATCGACGTGCACGATCGCCACCTGGATGACGCCGGGCTGCCCGCCCTGTTCGACGAGGCGGACTTCGTGGTCTGGCCGCGCCGCGCGAGCCTGAGCCCGGGCGCGGTCCTGCTTGCCCTGTCGCTCGGGCGGCCGGTGATCGTGCCGTGCCTGCCGGCCCTCGCCGAGCTGGTGATCGACGGCGACAACGGCCTGCTGTTCGCGCCGGACGACCCGGCGGCGCTCGGGGCCGCGCTCGAGCGCGCCTGCCGGATCGATGCACAGGGATGGGAGCGGATGGCCAGGCGCGCCTTCGCGACCGCCGGGCGCTACGACTGGCGCCTGATCGGTCACCTGCTCTCCGGCCTGCTCTATCGCCTGACCCTGAAGCCATGGCGGCGTCGCGCTCCGGCCGGCCGGCTCGGCGAGGGCTAGGGGATGACGATCCAGCCTCAGCCCCTGACCCTCCCGCCCGGCCTGATGGACCGGTTGCGCAGTGCGCTCGTGGCGGTCCGCCCGGCCGGGCTCGGTATGCCCGCCGATTCCGGACAGCCAGCGGTCGTGCCTGCCGCCGCCGAGGCGGCGCCCGCAAGCGACGCCCCTCGGGCGGTGATCTTCGTCAGCGTCTTCGGTCTGTCGGCGGCGGCTCTGGAGGAGGTGCTCGAGACGGTGCTCCGGGAAGGCCAGGACTCGCTGGTCAGCCTGGTCTTTCTCACCGATTCGCTCGACTTCGAGCCGTTTGGCAGGCGCCGGCTGCAGTTCGAGTACCTGCCCGACGGCGGCCGCCGGCAGCGCTTCGCGCCCGATCTCGACTGGCGGGCCTACGAGCGCCGCCGCTTCCGGCTGCTGGTCGAGAAATGGCGGCCGCAATCCTTGATCTCGTTCGGCACGCCGCCGCCCTCGGACTGGGCCGTGGCGATCGAGCAACCGGTCTGACCGGCGACCATCGACGCCCGCCGCCGCCCGCGGCCGCCTCGTCGATCGCTATTGACCGCAGGCGCAGGACTGCGCGAGTGAATGTCCTTTCAGCCTCCCATGGGAGCGCGGACGACACGAGGGCGATGCCGCCTTGATCACCCGGTCGCGAAACTGGCTCCGGGGCGGGCGGGGGATGCGTCCCCATGCCATCGGCCTCGGCCTGCTGACCCTGGCCCTTGGTGGCGGTGCCGGTCTTGACCGGATCGCGGCCGCGATCCCGGCGGGCGCGGCCGAACCCGCGAAGACGCTCGAGGCCCAGGTTGCCGAGACCACGGCCGCGCTCAGCTGCGCCGCGGTCGACGCCAGCTTCGACGACCGCCACAACGTCCGCCTGACCGGCCATGTGAGCAGCGAGCAGGACCTCGCCAACCTCCGGCAATCGCTCGACCGGATCCAGGGGCTCGGCACCATCGAGACCGACCTCGAGGTCGACCCCTGGCCGATCTGCGAGCTGCTGGCGGTCCTCGCTCCCTATCGGCAGGAGGCTTCCGACTCGGAGCCGGGCCTGACGATCACGACCGCCTCGCGCAAGACGCAGCTGCATGAGGGCGACGCTCTGACCCTCGACATCTCGCTGCCACGCATGGCGCGCTATCTGTACCTCGGCTACGTCCAGCACGATGGCAAGGTCGGCTACATCGCCACCCTCCCGGTGCGCGACTGGGCGCAAGGCAAAGGCGCGGTCCGGTTCGCGACCGGCTTTCAGATCTCGGAGCCCTACGGGCGCGAGATGATCGTGGCCGTGGCCTCCGTGCATCCGCTGTTCGATGAGCCCCGCCCCGGCTACGAGCCCGCAGGCGATTACATCGCGGCGCTCCGGCAACGGCTCGCCGCGCTCCAGGCGGGCGGGCCGGCGCCCTCGGTCGCGGTCAGCCATCTGCTCATCACGACCGGGCCCAGGCCGTCGCAGTAAAGTGACCGGACCGTCAAGGATGGCGCCCGCCTACGACGTTCTGCTGATCAGCGATCTGCGCCTGCCCGGACCGACCGGGCGCGCGATCGCGGCTGAGATCCGGGCCCAGGCAGAGGCGGGCTACCGGACCGCGCTGCTCCACGTAAGAAGTGCCTTGCTCGCCCGGCCGCACCCGATCCAGCCACTGATCCGGGCCGCGATCGAGCAGGGCCTGGCCGACTGGCTCGACCCCGATGCCGACCTCAGCGCGCACCTCGCGGTCGTCCATCATCCGGGCGTCCTCAGCGAGGCCCCGGCGCGGGCGCCGCGCCTGGCAGCCGGCCGCAAGCTCCTGGTCGTCAACCATCCGCTGTCCGACGCCCAGGGCCGGCCATGGCTCGATCGCCGAAGCCTCGTCCGGAACCTCGAGGATCTGCTCGGCGAGGGTGCCCATCTGGCTCCGGCCGGGCCGCAGATCCGGGCCCAGCTCGTTGCGGCTGGCTGGCCGCTGCCGCTCCTGGACCAGGATTGGCCGCCGGTGCTCGACCCCGGGACGATGGCGGTTCCGATGCGGCGCGCCTGGTCGGGTCGGCTGGTGATCGGCCGGCACGGCGAGCTCGACCGGCTGGCCTGGCCGCTGCCTCGGCCGCTGCTGCTCGCGGCCTATCCGGAGGAGGCCGATCTCGAGGTCCGGGTGCTCGCCGACCGGGCGCGCCTTGCGGCCCTGCTGGGCGAGCTGCCGGCCAATTGGACCGTGGTCGACCCCGGGACCGCTTCGGTCGCCGACTTCCTGGCCGGGCTCGATGCCTGGGTTCATCTCAGCGCGGATGCGGCCCAGCCGGTCCGGCTCGAGATCCTCGAAGCGCTGGCGAGCGGGGTGCCGACGGTCCTGCCGGCGGCCCTGCGTGAAACCTTCGGCGATGCCGCCGCCTATGCCGAGGCGGACGGCCTGCGCGCCGCAATCCGGGGCCTCGAGCGGCCGTCGACGCGGGCGGTCCTGGCCCAGCGAGCCAGCGATCTGATCGCCCGCCGGTTCAGCCCACGCGCCCACGTCGAGCGGCTGCGCGCCCTGATCGGCCCGCCCGCGCCGACCCGCAGCCTCCACCTACGGCGCGAGCAGCGGCCGCGCCGGCGCGTCTTGTTCGTAGCGGACGGCGCCGGCCTCGGCCCGCTCACCCGGCTGCTGGCCGTGGCCAGGCGATGCCCGCCCTCGATCGAGCCGGTCTTCCTCGCCCTGTCCGAAGCCGCGGGTGTGGTCGATGACTTCGGCTACCTGGTCGAGTTCACCGCCCGTCAGCCTGATCTGGCGCTCCCGGCCGAGCGCTGGAATCAGGCGCTCCGGGCGCAGCTTCGCGAGATGATCGCGTTCTATGACGCGCGTGCCCTGCTGTTCGACGGCAGCCTGCCGGATCCGGGCCTGATCGAGGCCCGCGGCGACCATCCCGGCCTGCCGTTCGTCTGGTGCCGGCGCGGCCCGCGGCGCCCGGGCGCGCCCGACCATGCCTGTCACTTCGATGCCGTGCTCGAGCCGCGCGACCTCGCCGAGCCCGGCGGTCGCGGCGAGACCGGCCATCACGATCGGCGGCGGCGGGTCGAGCCGATCCTGCTGCTCGACCGGGGCGAGCTCATGGACCCGCTTGCCGCCCGCGCCGAGCTGGGCCTCGATCCCGAGCGCCCGGCGATCCTGATCCGGCTCGGCGCCGGCGGCGATCGCGACGACCGCGAGCTGGTCGAGATCGCCCATCGGCACCTCAGGCAACGCTTCGACGTCCAGATCGCGCTCGCCCGGTGGCCGATGGCCGGGGCGGCCGCCCGCCCGCCGTCTGCCGGTCCGGCCGCCGCCGATCTGCCACCCGATGTGGTCCGGCTGCAGATCTATCCGCTCGCCCGCTATTTCCGGGCGTTCGACGGCGCGATCAGCGCCGCCGGCTACACGTCCTGGCACGAGCTGATCCATCATGGCCTGCCGGGCATCTTCGTCCCCGACGAGGGGCGGTCGACGGACGACCAGCTGGCGCGCGCGCGGTTTGCCGAGCGCCGCGGCCTTGGCCTCTGCGTGCGAAGGGCCGAGCCTTACCGGGTGCGAGCCGCGATCGACCGGCTCATGGACCCGGACCAACGGCGCAGGCTCTCGCAGGGCGCTCGGGCGATCGCGGCCGGCAATGGCGCCAGGGCCGCGGCGGAGCTGCTCGAGGAGATGGTGCTCGGCCTGCCCGCGGGCGTGCCGCCCGCCCCGGGCGGCAGCTTGCACGCCGCATCTGATGCCGGCCAGGACACCGGGTCGGCGCAGGTCCGAAAATCGGGCGGGCAGGGGCTGACGCCAACCCGGCGCCGGGGCTAATAAGTCTGGCCAAGCTTGGGGAGAAGGCCATGAATGCACCTTTTGGCTCGAACGGGGTGCGGCCGTGGCTCGGCGCCGGGCTCGGGCTCGCGATCCTGGGGCTGGCGGGCGCGGCGGCTGCGGAGGACCGTCATGCGGGCTACTACTATCCGCCGCCGCAGACGATCGAGACCTATCAGGCGCGCACCCGAACGCTCGCCGACAGCGACAAGACCCGACGGATCGGCTTCGTGGTGCAGCTCACCCGGCAGATCCTGCGCAAGCCCTATCCGCCCGACTACGCGGTGTTCGCCAAGGGCGACGACGCCGAGAAGCTCCTGATCGTGGCGCTCAGGGACGGCGTGATCGACACGCTCTACCGCGCCCGCGCGCTGCTCGCGATGCTGACCGCGGTGGCGCGCGGCACGCCGCTGTTCGCGCAGATCGGCGGCGAGGAGACGCTCACCTTCTTCGACCTGATGAAGATGCTGGGTTTCACCCAGCTGACCATCAGCGACGGCGACGCCTTCGCCCTTCAGGTCGCGATCGAGTGAGCGCGGCGCGACGGAAACCGCCGGGCTCAGCGGGGGGCCGGTGGCGGCGGCAGCGGCGCCAGATTGGCGACGCTCGACTGGATCGCGGCCTGGAGCTCGCCGAGCCGCTGGTTGGCGGCGTTGAGCTGCGCCTGCAGGCTGGCGACGGTCTCACCGTCGGCGCCAGCGCCGGGCTCGACGGCCGATGGCCCGGCGGCGGGCGCGCGCTTGGCCGCCTCGAGGTCGGCGGTCAGCTCGGCGATCCTGGTCTGGGCGCTGGTCAACGTCGCCTTGAGCTTGTCAATCTCGTCGGTTGCAGGCGCTGCCGGCTGCTTGACCTCTGCCAGAGTCTCGGAGGCCTCGCCGCCTGCCGGCGGTTGGGCGCGCAGACGTGTCACCTCGGCGCGCAGATCGGCGAGATCGGCCTCGGCCGTCTGCCCGGACTGGCGGAGCGTGGCGGCATCCTTGAGCGCGGCATCGAGATCGCTGCGCAGGCGTTTGGTCTCGGCCTCCGCGGTCTCGGCGCGCTTGGTCAGCTCGGCGACCTGCTTGTCAGCGCCGCTCCGGACGTCCGCGAGCTGCGCGGTCAAGGTCTCGTCTTCGGTCCGCGCCTTGGCCAGATCCTGGCTCAGTGCCTCGACCTTGGCCTGGGCCTGGGCAAGCTGGTTGCCTGCGTCGGAAGCGGCGGCGCGGGCGCCATCGGCGCCGGCGGCCGCCCCGGTCGCCTGACCGGCGGTGCTCAGCTCATGGATCCGGTCCTGTGCCAGCGCCAGCTCGCGGCGCAGCTCGTCGGCCTCGGCGACCGCGGCTTTGGTGAGGCTCTCGGCGTGCTCGCGCGCCGCTTCGGCGGCCGACAGGGACGCGGTGAGCTCCGGCACCCGCGCCGCCTGGCCGCGCAGCTCCTCGGTCGCCTGGGCGGCCTCGGCGGCGGCGCGCAGGCTCTTGTTGGCCTCCTCGAGGCGTGCGAGCTCGCGATTCTGGCCCGCGACCTCGAAGCGCTTGGCGATCGCGCTGTAGGAGGCGACCGCCAGCCACGCGATCAGCAACCCCATGCCGATCGCGACGCCGATCTGCAGCGGCCGCGACAGCACGACGTAGCGGCTGGTCAGACCACTACGGAGATAGACCTGGCGTTCGGCAAACAAGTCCTCGAACATCCCCTTGCGGCGCGCACTCTCGTTCTTGCGCATGCCGTACACTCCAACGGTCGCGATCGTGCGGCCCGTAGTGAGGTGAAGCGCGGCCCCACCAGAATGACCGCTTCCTGGCCAGCTCTGGATAAGTTTACCAAGATCAAGAGCACTTGGATACGATTTTCTGCGCCGAGTTCTACAACCGCCTGGCAGGGAGCCGATTCTTGACCGTGAGCACGCCGCCAGGCTCGCCGTTCGTCGATCTGCAGGCGCAGCGCCGGCGGCTGGGCGGCCGGATCGAGGCGGCGATCGCGGCGGTGCTGGCGCACGGCCAGTTCATCCTGGGGCCCGAGGTCGAACGGCTGGAGCGGGCGCTGGCGGGCTACGCCGGCGTCCGCCACGTGATCACCTGCGCGAGCGGGACCGACGCGCTGATCCTGATCCTGAGGGCGCGCGGGGTTGGCCCGCGCGATGCGGTCTTCGTGCCGGGCTTCACCTTCGCCGCCTGCGCGGCCGCGGTCGCCGCGGTCGGCGCGACGCCGGTGCTGGTCGACGTCGAGCCCGCGAGCGGCAATCTGGACCCGGCAAGCCTTGGCGAGGCGATCGAGGCGGTCCGGCGGGCGGGCGAACTCATGCCGCGGGCCCTGCTGCCGGTCGACCTGTTCGGCCGGCCGGCGGACTATGCCGCCTTGCGGCCGATCGCCCGGGCGCACGGCCTGTTCGTCCTCCAGGACGCCGCTCAGAGCTTCGGCGCCCGCTTCGGCGACCAGCCGGCGGGCGGGCAGGGCGACGCGGCCGCAACCAGCTTCTATCCGACAAAGCCGCTTGGCGCCTATGGTGACGGCGGTGCGGTGCTGACCAATGACGACCGGCTGGCCGAGGAGGTGCGGCTGCTGGGCAATCACGGCGAGCGCCGGCCGGCCGGCCGTTACGAGCACGCCCGGATCGGCCTGAACAGCCGGCTGGATACCCTGCAAGCGGCGATCCTGCTGGTCAAGCTCGAGACCCTCGACGAGGAGATCGAAGTCCGGAGCGCGCTCGCGGGGCGCTACGACGCGGCGCTTGGCGATCTGGTCGAGGTGCCGGCGCCGCTGATCGACGGCCGCTCGGCCTGGGCCCAGTACACGATCCGGGTGGTCGGACGCGACCGGCTGGC
>CAVWPO010000005.1:0-60000 GCA_963756905.1 uncultured Alphaproteobacteria bacterium | reverse complement strand
GTGACGACTGTTTACTAAAAACACAGGGCTCTGCGAAGTCGCAAGACGACGTATAGGGTCTGACGCCTGCCCGGTGCCGGAAGGTTAAGGGGAGAGGTGCAAGCTTCGAACCGAAGCCCCGGTAAACGGCGGCCGTAACTATAACGGTCCTAAGGTAGCGAAATTCCTTGTCGGGTAAGTTCCGACCTGCACGAATGGCGTAACGCTTGCCCCGCTGTCTCCAACACCGACTCAGCGAAATTGAAGTGCCCGTGAAGATGCGGGCGTCCCGCGGTCAGACGGAAAGACCCCGTGCACCTTTACTACAGCTTTGCACTGGCAGCAGGCGGGCCATGTGTAGGATAGGTGGGAGCCAATGAAGCCCAGGCGCCAGCTTGGGTGGAGGCAGCCTTGAAATACCACCCTTGGCGTGCTTGCTGTCTCACCGCGGCCCGTGATCCGGGTCCGGGACCCTGCATGGCGGGTAGTTTGACTGGGGCGGTCGCCTCCCAAAGAGTAACGGAGGCGCGCGATGGTGGGCTCAGGCTGGTCGGAAACCAGCCGTTGCGTGTAAGGGCACAAGCCCGCCTGACTGCAAGGCTGACAGGCCGCGCAGAGACGAAAGTCGGCCCTAGTGATCCGGTGGTCCCACGTGGACGGGCCATCGCTCAACGGATAAAAGGTACGCCGGGGATAACAGGCTGATCGCCCCCAAGAGTCCAGATCGACGGGGCGGTTTGGCACCTCGATGTCGGCTCATCACATCCTGGGGCTGTAGCCGGTCCCAAGGGTTCGGCTGTTCGCCGATTAAAGTGGTACGTGAGCTGGGTTTAGAACGTCGTGAGACAGTTCGGTCCCTATCTGCCGTGGGTGTCTGAGACTTGCGAGGCCCTGCCCCTAGTACGAGAGGACCGGGGTGGACGAACCTCTGGTGGACCGGTTGTGGCGCCAGCCGCATCGCCGGGTAGCTACGTTCGGCCGGGATAACCGCTGACCGCATCTAAGCGGGAAACCCGCCTCCAAACCAGGTCTCATCGAGAGCCGTGGTCGACCACCACGTCGATAGGCCAGAGGTCGAAGCGCGGTAACGCGTGCAGCCGACTGGTCCTAATCGCTCGAACCAAGCTCGTCGACGCTCAGCCCCAAGCGCGCGCTTCGGGGCTCAGGCCATCGGCCTTCGAACCCCATGCCCAAGCTTCACGACTCCAGACAGAAAGCGCGGCCGGCGCGGCTGACGCCGCCGCCTTCTGACATCTGTCCTCTGACATCTGTCCTTTGAGATCTGTCCCGTGGACTTCTGGCCCGGCCTGGTGATCACAGCGTGTGGGACCCACCCGACCCCATTCCGAACTCGGCCGTGAAACCGCACCGCGCCCAGGGTACTGCCCTCTTAAGGGTGGGAGAGCGGGTCGTCGCCAGGCCTGGCCAGCAGTCCCCCAGACCCGAGGACCGAGACCGGAGGACCGCCCGCCGATCGCTCACGACTCGCTTCCGACCGAGGCCAGACCCGCCTCGGATCCGATCGCCGATCGCCGATCTCTGTCCTTTCTGATCGTCCGCGGGGTGGAGCAGCCCGGTAGCTCGTCAGGCTCATAACCTGAAGGTCGCAGGTTCAAATCCTGCCCCCGCAACCAAATTCTCGCCGCCAGGTCAACGACTTGCCGGCCTTCGCCTGTCGACCCCCGCCTCGTCAACGCGCCTATGCAATCACCATGGAATCAAGAGCGCGCGAAACCTTGCGAAACTGGCGAACTCGCTCAGCTGAAAGCCGCCAGATGACCGTGCGCTTCGATGAAGCCATCGGACGAGACCACGAGCACCGCGTGCTCGGGTGTGAACTCGAGCCACTTCAGGATGGCTGCCGTAAAGGACACACCGTAGCGGTCGGCGCAGAAACCGAGCAGGTCAAGATCGATGGCCTGCCCGTCGACCTGGCGGCGCAAGTCGTCCATCGATTCCGCGGCCTTGGAGCTCGGCGTAGCGCCGGCAACGCTCCAGCTGGTCCTCGATCGAGGCCTCGCGCTGCCTATCCGAGCTGTAGCGGGCGTACACGACCGCGTCGAGGGTGAGTTCTTGAAGCTTGAGGACATGTCGGCACCTCCCCGGGCTCGAGGTCGTCTCCATGCCGTTCTTGGCGAGGCGCCGCTACTGGCCGGACCGCCGCCCCGTCAAGCATTGCCACGTTCCTTGGCGGTGGTCGCCCGGAACGTTGCCGCGCGGCGCCGGGCCGGGATCAGTTCCTGAAACGCGCGCGTGGGCGGTCATGCCCTGGCCCTTGATGTAGTGCTTCGCGGTCGTCCGCAGGCTGGTATGGCCCAGGAGATCCGAGGCGGTGCCGGTCCGACCCGGAGGCCGCCGCCGGCGAGGCCGCGGCTCTGCTGCGGGAGGTCGGCAGGCGCGAGCCCGAGCGGCGCGTGCCGGAATCCGATGCCGACAGCAAGCGGGATCTGGCGACCGGCATTGCGATCGCGTCCTTGATCCTGCCGCTGCCCGGGACCGTGCTGGCCATGTTGCAGATCGGGGAACAGCTCGACCGCCGGCGCCTGCGGGCGCGCGTCACGGCCCTCAAGACGCGCCTCGATGCGAGCGACGCCGAGGCGACCCTGGAGCTGCCCGGCGCCCGTCCGGTCCACCTGCGCCGGACCGCGACCGACGCGGTCGTGCACCTGCTGCTGCGGGACCTCAGCGCGCGGCGGCGAAGCCGAGCGCAGGGGCTCGACTGGCTCGGGTGGGAAAAGAGCTCCGACCTACCGCTTCAGCCGCGCCAGGTGCTCCTTGCGGAACTTTGCCACTTTGGGCGCGATCACGATCTGGCAGTAGCGCTGGCGCGGGTTCTGCTCGAAGTAGTCCTGGTGGTAGTCCTCGCCCGGGTAGAATGTCTCCAGCGGCAAGACCTGGGTCACGATCGGCGCCGGCCAGATTTTTTTCTCACTGACCTCGGCGATGGCGCGCTCGGCCGCGGCCTTCTGCTCGGGATTGTGGTAGAGGATGATCGAACGGTATTGCGGGCCAACGTCGGCGCCCTGGCGGTCCCTGGTGGTCGGGTCGTGGATCGTGAAGAAGACGTCCAGAAGGTCCCGGAACGAGACGACCTTCGGGTCGTAGGTGACCTGGACCACCTCGGCATGGCCGGTGCGGCCGCTGCAGACCTGCTCGTAGGTCGGGTTTTCGACCTCGCCGCCGGCGTAGCCGGAGACCACGCGCTCGACACCCTTCAGCTCCTTATAGACCGCCTCCAGGCACCAGAAGCAGCCGCCGCCCAGCGTTGCGATCTCCTGCCCAGCCTGGCCGTTCATGGCCATCTCCCTCGGTTCTACCTCGCGGTATGATTTGGTCGCGCCCTTGTGGGCTTTTCGTGCCGCGGCTCCATGACTATGGTGCGGCGCCAGGCGAGCGCAAGGGGCGCGGCCCTCCGAAGGCCAGGCGTCCGCCGCTCGCCGCTCCAGCCCGGCGATGGACGACATGCAAGCAACCGATCGGCAATCCGGCGCCCGCGAGGCCCTGCAGACCAGCGCCTCGGAGGTGGTCCCGATCGGGCTCACGACGCTCTGCCTGCTGGCGGTGCTGGTCGGCGTCATCACGGGCTTCGGCGCGGTCGGCTTCCGGGCGCTGATCGGCCTGATCCACAACCTCTTCTTCCTGGGCCACCTGTCCTTCACCTACGACGCCAACCTGTTCACCCCGTTCAGCCCCTGGGGCCCGCTCGTGATCCTGGTGCCGGTGATCGGGGGCCTGGGCGTCACCTTCCTGGTCACGACCTTCGCGCCCGAGGCGCGCGGCCACGGCGTGCCCGAGGTGATGAACGCGGTCTACTACAACGAAGGCGTGATCCGGCCGGTGGTCGCGGCGGTCAAGTCGCTGGCCTCGGCGCTCTCGATCGGCAGTGGTGCCGCGGTCGGGCGCGAAGGCCCGATCATCCAGATCGGCGCGTCCTTCGGCTCGACCGTGGGCCAGGTCATCAAGATGGCCGCCTGGCAACGGATCACCCTGGTCGCGGCCGGGGCTGGCGCCGGCATCGCCGCGACCTTCAACACCCCGATCGGCGGCGTGATGTTCGCGATCGAGCTGATGATGCCCGAGATCAGCGGCCGGACCTTCCTGCCGGTGGCGCTCGCCACGGGCACGGCGACCTTCATCGGCCGCCTGTTCCTGGGCGTGCTGCCGGCCTTCGAGATCCCGCAACTGCCGGCGCTCGCCAACGAGGCGGTCTCGGCGCCGGCCCTGCTCGCCTACGCGGTCCTGGGGGCGCTCACCGGCGTCGCGGCGGCGGGCTTCACCCAGGGCCTGCACCACGCCGAGGGCTGGTTCGACAAGATCCGGAACTCCTATCTGCGCCACACGCTGGGCATGCTCGCGGTCGGGGTCATGATCTACGTGCTGATGCGCACCGCCGGCCACTACTACGTCGAGGGGGTCGGCTACGCGACCATCCAGGCGGTGCTGCTGGGCGGCCTCGGCAGCTTCGCCTTCCTGTTCCTCCTGTTCGTCTGCAAGCTGGCGGCGACGTTGCTGAGCCTCGGCTCGGGCGCCTCGGGCGGGATCTTCTCGCCGTCGCTGTTCATGGGGGCGACGCTCGGCGGCAGCCTCGGCGCGCTCGCCAGCGCCATCTACCCCTCGCCCGACATCAGCGTGCCGAGCTTCGCCATGGTCGGCATGGCGGCGATGGTCGGCGGCGGCACCGGCGCCGCGATGACCGCGGTCACCATGATCTTCGAGATGACCCGCGACTACGCGATCGTCATGCCGATGATCGTCGCGGTGGCGCTCAGCATCGGCGTGCGGCGCGTGCTCTCGCGCGAGAACATCTACACGATCAAGCTGCTCAGCCGCGGCCGCTCGATCCCCAAGGTGCTGCACGCCAACATGTTCCTGGTCCGCCATGCGAACGAGGTGATGGACCGGGACGTCCTGGTGCTGCCGGCCGAGATGAGCTTCGATGAGTTCCTGCGCCGGCCCGAGGACGGCGGCAAGCTCCGTCACGTCGTGGTCACCCACGGGGCCCGGATCGTCGGCGTGCAGCGCGTCAACACCGGCCTCAGGCGCGGGCTCGAGAGCGCCTACACCGGGATCACGCTTGGCGACGTCGCGCGCCCCGACTTCACGATCGCGCGCGAGGACGACGTCGTGTTCGACGTCATCCGGCGGATGTGGCGCCGCGGCGGCGCCATGGCGGTCGTGGTCAAGGGCGGGCGCGTGCCGCGACCCGATGACGTGGTCGGCGTGATCACCAAGGAGCACATCGCCGACTCGGTCGCCGAGAGCATCCGCCCCTACTGGACCTGACGATCGGGCCGGAGCGCTCTACTCGCGCGCGCTTGCGCTTCCTATATTCGCCTCACGCGCGCATGCAGCGGACGCTCTCGAGGACCACGCCGGTGTCAGCCTGACCCCGTGATCTTGGGGGCCTCGAGGTCGCGCGCGAGGCAAAGAGGATCGAGCATGGCCAAGCCGCAGAAGCCCTACCGCCACCGGACCATTGGCAACCATACGTTGCATCCCGAGACCCTGATGATGAGCTACGGCTACGACCCGAAGCTCTCGGAGGGCTCGGTCAAATGCCCGGTCTTCCAGACCTCGACCTTCGTGTTCGAGCGGGCAGCCGACGGCAAGGCGTTCTTCGAGCTCGCCTACGGCCTGCGCGACCAGCGGCCGGCCGAGGAGCCCGGGCTGATCTATTCGCGGCTGAACAATCCGGACCTGGAAATCCTCGAGGACCGGCTGGGCCTGTGGGACGGCGCGGAATCGAGCCTGGTGTTCTCGAGCGGCATGGCCGCGATCTCGACCACGCTCTGGACCTTCCTGCGCCCGGGCAGCGTGATCGTGCACAGCGAGCCGCTCTACGGCGGCACCGAGTTCCTGCTCCAGAACATCCTGCCCCAGTTCGGCATCAAGCCCGAGGGCTTCAGCGCCGGCGGCGGCGGCCGCTCGCTCGCGGAGGCGGTCGAGGCGGCGCGCGCGGCGGGCCCGATCGGCGCGATCCTGCTCGAGACCCCGGCCAACCCCACCAACGCGCTGGTCGACATCGCGCACTGCGCCGAGATCGCCAGGCGCCTGCCCGGCAAGCCCGGCTCGCGGCCGCCGGTGATCGTCGACAACACCTTCCTAGGGCCGCTTTGGCAGCAGCCGCTCAGCCAGGGGGCCGACCTCGTGGTCTATTCGCTGACCAAATACGTGGGCGGCCACAGCGACGTGATCGCCGGCGCCTGCCTCGGCGCCGAAGCGCGCCTGGCACCGGTGCGCGGCATGCGCACGATCCTCGGCACCATGTCCGACCCGCATACCGGCTGGCTCCTGATGCGCAGCCTCGAGACCCTGAAGCTGCGCATGACCAGCGCCATGAAGACCGCCCGCCACGTCGCCGAGTTCCTGAACGACCACCCCAAGGTCAAACAGGTGCATTACCTTGGCTTCCTCGCCGAGGACGATCCCGACTTCGAGCTCTACCGGCGCCAGTGCAAGGCCCCCGGCTCGACCTTCGCCTTCGAGGTCCACGGCGGCGAGCCCGAGGCCTTCCGCCTGCTCGACGCGCTCAAGCTGGTCCGGCTCGCGGTCAGCCTGGGCGGCACCGAGAGCCTGGCCGAGCACCCGGCCAGCATGACCCACTCCGACATCCCGCCGGACCGTCAGGCCGAGCTCGGCATCACGCCTGCCATGGTCCGCCTCTCGGTCGGCGTCGAGCACCCCGAGGACCTGATCGCCGACCTCGCCCAGGCGCTCGACGCGGTCTGATGCGGCCGTCCGTGGCGTCGCCGGAGCGTGGGAAAACTCAGCTGGCGGCCGCGGGCTCGGTGCCGGAGACGTCCTGGGCGAGGGCGGCCTCGAGGAAGTCGTCGAGATCGCCGTCGAGGACGCCTTGGGCATTGCCCTTCTCGACCCCGGTGCGCAGGTCCTTGACCATCTGGTAGGGCTGGAGGACGTAGGAGCGGATCTGGTGGCCCCAGCCGATGTCGCTCTTGGTGGCGGCCTCGGCTTCGGCGGCCTCGCGGCGCTTCTGCAATTCCAGCTCGTAGAGGCGGGCGCGCAGCATGGCGTAGGCCATGGCGCGGTTGCGGTGCTGCGAGCGGTCGGTCTGGCAGGCGACCACGATCCCGGTCGGCAGGTGGGTCAGACGGATCGCGCTGTCGGTCTTGTTGACGTGCTGGCCGCCGGCGCCCGAGGCGCGGTAGGTGTCGATCCGCAGGTCCTTGTCCTGGATGTCGACCTCGATGGTCTCGTCGACCACCGGGTAGACCCAGACGCTGGCAAAGCTCGTGTGCCGGCGCGCCTGGCTGTCGAACGGCGAAATCCGGACCAGGCGGTGGACGCCGCTCTCGGACTTGAGCCAGCCGTAGGCGTTGGGGCCGATGATCTTGAGGGTCACCGACTTGATCCCGGCCTCCTCGCCCGGGCTCTCCTCGATCCATTCGAGCTTGTAGCGGTGCGCCTCGGCCCAGCGCGTGTACATGCGCTGCAGCATCTCGGCCCAGTCCTGGGACTCGGTGCCGCCGGCGCCGGCGTGGATCTCGAGGAAGGCGTCGTTGCCGTCCGCCTCGCCGTCCAGGAGCGCCTCGAGCTGGAGGCGGGCGAGCCGGTCCTTGAGCGCGGCGAGCGCCGCCTCGGCCTCGGTCGCGCTCTCGGGATCGCCCTCCTCCTCGGCGAGCTCGGCCAAGGCGAGGCCATCCGCGAGCTCGCCCTCGAGCCCGTGCTGGCGCTCGAGCGCACCGGCCAGGCGGGTGCGCTCGCGCATCAGCGCCTGGGCGCGCTCCGCCTGATTCCAGAGCTCGGGCTTCTCGACCTCGGCGTTCAGCTCCGCGAGCCGCCTTTGCGCGTTGTCCCAGTCAAAGATGCCTCCTCAGCAGGGCCAGGCCCTGCTCGATCTCCGCGGCCAGATGGCCGATCTCGGCACGCATGCGGCCTCTCCCAGGGGTCTGCAGGTGGTCAGGACCGAACCGGCGCGCTCACAAGGTCGAGGCGCCGCGGGCGCGTGTAGCACAAATCCCCGCCGGCGCGAACTGCCGGAGCGGCGCCGGACGCTCAGTAGAGGCCGCCCGGCTTCGGCATCCGGGGCGGCGGCTGGCCGCCGGGCCCGGCGCTGCCATCGACGCCATCGAAGCTGACCGTGGCGTCCCGCGGCGGGCTGACCTCGGTCGGCTCGGTGCCCGGCATGAACGCCTCGAGGACCACGCTCCGGGTGTCCGGTCCGGGCAAGAGGCCGGTGTCGGCGTCGACCCGGACCAGGCGGATGCCGGGCGGCACCCGGAACGGGGTCGCGGGCTTGTCGGCCAGGGCCTTCTGCATGACCTCGATGAAGATCGGCAGCGCCGCGGTCGCACCCTGCTCCTCGCCGCCCAGGCCGCGGGGCTGGTCGTAGCCGACGAAGACGCCGACCACCAGATCGGGGGTGAAGCCGATGAACCAGGCGTCGCGGGCATCGTTCGAGGTGCCGGTCTTGCCGGCGACCGGCTTGCCCAGGATGCGCGCGCGCACGCCGGTGCCGTGCTCGACCACGCCCTGGAGCAGGTTGACCATCTGATAGGCGCGGGCCGGGGAGATGATCTGCTCGCGCTGATCGACCAGGATCGGGGTCGGCTGATCCTGCCAGGCGACGTCGTCGCAGCCGGGGCAGGGACGGTCGTCGCGGCGCTCCACGGTCTTGCCGTGGCGGTCCTGGATGCGCTCGATCAGGGCGGGCTTGATCCGCTTGCCGCCATTGACCAGGCTGGCATAGGCGCTGGTCAGGCTCAAAAGGTCGACCTCGCCGGCGCCGAGCGCGGCCGAGAGATTGGTGCCCATGCCGCGATCGATGCCGAACCGGTGGACCATCTCGACCACCTTGTCCATGCCGGTCGCCTGGGCCAGCCGCACGGTCATCAGGTTGCGCGACTTCTCGAGCCCGAGGCGGAGCGTGCTCGGCCCATAGAAGTGGCCGGAGTAGTTGGCGGGCTTCCATTTGCCGAGCCCGGCGCCCTGATCGATCACGATCGGCGCATCGAGCAGGATGCTGGACGGCGTCAGGCCGTTCTCCAGGCCGGCCAGATAGACGAACGGCTTGATCGCCGAGCCGGGCTGGCGGAGCGCCTGGGTCGCCCGGTTGAAGACGCTCTCGGCGTAGCTGAAGCCGCCGCTCATGGCGAGCACGCGGCCGGTATGCGGGTCGAGCGCCACCACCGCACCCTCGATCGCGGGCGGCTGGCGGAGCGTGTAGCGCGCCGGCTTGGCATTGCCGTTGGCGACCGTCACGTCGGCGCCCGCGACCGTGACGTCGGCGCCCGCGAGCGGCTCGACCCAGATCACGTCGCCGGGCTGCACCACCTGATCGGCGGCGGTCACCTCGGGGCCGAGCTGGTCGTTCTCCAGCGCGCGCCGCGCCCAGGTCATCTCGGCGAGCGGCAGCAGACCCTGGCTGCCGTCCTCGAGGCCGAGCGTCGCCCCCTCGGGGCCGGTGCTCAGCACCGCCGCCAGCCGCCAGCTGTCGAGGCCGTCGCGCTGGCCGAGCTCGGCCAGCCGGGCCGGCCAGTTCTCCGTGCTCTCGAGATGGCTCTCGGGCCCCCGCCAGCCGTGCCGGCGGTCGTAGGCCATCAGCCCATCGCGCAGGGCCTTCTGGGCGATCGCCTGCAGCGGCGGCGACAGCGTGGTCCGGATCGACAGGCCGCCCTCGTAGAGGAACGCCTCGCCATGCTCCTCGACCAGGGTCCGGCGGACCTCCTCGGTGAAATAGTCCGCGGTCACGATCTCGGTCGGCGCCCGGTGGCGCACCACCAGCGGCTCGGCCAGGGCGCGCTCGGCGTCGGCGCGGTCGATGAAGCCGAGATCGAGCATCCGCCCGATCACCCAGTCGCGGCGCGCCTTGGCGGCCTCGGGTTGGCGGCTCGGGTTGTACCAGGAGGGCGCCTTCGGCAGGCCGGCCAGGAACGCCGCCTCGGCGACGGTCAGCTCGTCCAGCGATTTGTCGAAGTAGTTGAGCGCCGCCGCGGCCACGCCGTAGGACCCGAGGCCGAGGTAGATCTCGTTCAGGTACAGCTCGAGAATCTGGTCCTTGGTGAACGCCCGCTCGATCCGGAACGCCAGCAGCGCCTCCTTGACCTTGCGCGCCAGCGACACCTCGCCGCTCAGAAGGAAGTTCTTGGCGACCTGCTGGGTGATGGTCGAGGCGCCGACCGGCCGGCGGTTGTCCCCGAGGTGCCAGACGTTGGTCAGCGCGGCGCGCGCGATGCCGAGCACGTCGATCCCCGGATGGCTGTAGAAATTCTTGTCCTCGGCGGCGAGAAAGGCCTGGATCAGGCGCTTGGGGATCGCCTCGACCGGCACGAAGATCCGCTTCTCCTGCGCGTATTCGGCCATCAGCCGGCCGTCGGCGGCATGGATCCGGGTGACGGTCGGCGGCTGGTAGTTGGCCAGCTGGCGATAGTCCGGCAGATCGCCGCTGTAACGATGGAGCAGGTAGAGCGCGCCGCCCGCGCCGACCACCGCCAGCATCAGCAGGCCGGCCAGGCACGCCCCGAGAACCTTCACGACCTTGCGCAAGATGGGTCCTCTAGCGATCGCCAGCCGCCGGCGCCGGGTGCGGCCGCCGGCGGGACGCGCCGGTCACGTGTGCGCAGGCGCAAAATAATCGTCGATCGCCTTGACGATCGCCCTGGCGAGTTCGGCCAGATGGCCGGGATTGCGCAACGCCTGCTCGTCATCCGCATTCGACAGATAGCCCAGCTCGATCAGCACCGACGGCATGTCGGGCGACTTGAGGACCACGAACCCGGCCTGAGAGCGCCGCAACCTCGCCATCTTGGTCACCGAGCCCAGCTCGTTGACCATCAGGTCGGCGACCTCGATCGACTTGTTGTTGGCATCCCGCTGCGCCAGATCGATCAGGATCTCGGTGACGATCTCCTCCTGGTTCGAGAGGTCGATCCCGGCTAGGATATCGGCACGGTTCTCCTTGCTGGCAAGCTTCGCCGCCTCGTCGTTCGAGGCCCGCTCGGACAGGGTGTAGACCGAGGCGCCGCGGACGTCGGGAGCGTTGACCAGGCTGTCGGCATGCAAGGACAGGAACAGCTGGCCGCCGCTGTCGTGCGCGATCTGCAGCCGGTCGCGCAGGCGGACGATGCGGTCGGTGTCGCGCGTCAGCACCACCTTGTAGCGACCGCTTGCCTCCAGCTGGCGGCGGAGCTCGAGGCCGATCGCGAGCACGACGTCCTTCTCATAGGTGCCGCCCGAGCCGATCGCCCCGGGATCGATGCCGCCATGCCCCGGGTCGATCACGATGAGCCGCTTCTGCGGCGGCCCCGGGGACTGCTTCGGCGGCGGCGGCAGGATCGTCCGCATCCCCGCGAGCGGTTGACCGTCGACCGCGTCCGCGCCGGCCGCGGCGGTCGCCGGGTCCGGCTGGGCGGCGGCGGTCGCCGGGTCCCGGGCCGGGCCCAGGTCGGTCACGATCCGATGGCCGTGGCCTTCGTCCGGCGGCAGCTCGAACACCTTGCGGATCTCGAACGGCTGCGCGAGGTCGAACACGATCCGCGACACGCCGGGTCGAAAGCGGCCGAACCGGTAGCTCTTGACCAGCCCGGTCGCCTGCGGCGCGCTGCCCGCCGGCACCTGCCAGGCGACCTCCGGCAGATCGATCGCCAGCCGGGGCGGCTGGTCGAGCAGAAGGTGGCGGAAGCTGACCCGCCGATTGAGGTCGATGACGATCCTGGTGCCGTCGCCATAGGGCGCGACCCGGATGTCCTGGACCGCGGTCGGCTCGGCCCGGAGCGCCGGCGGCGCAAGGCTGACCAGGATCAGGACGAGGGCGCCGGCGAGCGCGCCCGGCCAGCGGGCGACCGCCCGCCAGCGCCGCCACGCGCCGACCCCGGCCGGTCGGGCGTGGCCCTCAGTCCACATCGGGGCGCTCGTGGGTGTCGAAGGGAACCGGCGGCTCATAATCGGATTGTATGGTGCTCGCCGACGCACTATAGTTGCTAAACAACGGTTTGTCGCCGATCGGTGTGATTTTTCGTGAGCGCCTGTGGCGCCGCTGCCACCGATCGGCTCATGGCCCGTTCCTCCGGCAGGTCATCATTGCGACTCGCAAGACACGGGTCGGGCGTGAGAAACTGGTGCGAGACGATCACAGCTCCTGCCTTGCCTTGGATCCCTCAGTGGCGGCGGCCGCGATGAGCCGCCGTCCCCGGTCGATCCGGGCAGTCATCGATGACCGATGCCAGCTCGCCGCGGCGCAGGTGCGCCAGCGGCCCGGCCCCCGATTCGCGGAGACGTTCCCGAATGACGAAACGCATGCTGATCGACGCCTCCCATCCGGAGGAGACCCGGGTGGTGGTGGTCAATGACCACCAGCTCCAGGACTTCGACTTCGAATCCTCGACCAAGAAGCAGCTCAAAGGCAACATCTATCTCGCCAAGGTAACCCGGGTCGAGCCCTCGCTGCAGGCGGCGTTCGTCGACTACGGCGGCCAGCGCCACGGCTTTCTGCCGTTCAGCGAGATCCATCCCGACTACTACCAGATCCCGCAGGCCGACCGCCGCCTGCTGCAGGAGCCGGCCCCGGCCGAGCCCGAGGCCGCCCCGGAGCCCCTGGCCGAGGCCGACGCCGCCGCCGAGGAGCCCGCCGGCGACGACGCGCCGGTCGCCGCGGCGACCGATCCCGACGAGGAGGCGGCCGAGGTCTTCGACGAGCAGGCCCGGCAGCGCTCGCGCCTGCTGCGCGGCTACAAGATCCAGGAGGTGATCAAGCGCCGGCAGATCCTGCTGGTCCAGGTGGTCAAGGAGGAGCGCGGCAACAAAGGCGCGGCGCTCACGACCTATCTGTCGCTCGCCGGCCGCTACAGCGTCCTGATGCCCAACACCGGCCGCGGCGGGGGCATCTCGCGCAAGATCGCCAACGCCACCGATCGCGCCCGGCTCAAGGAGATCGCCCGCGAGATCGAGGTCCCCGAAGGCATGGGCCTGATCATCCGCACCGCCGGCCAGCAGCGCAGCAAGCTCGAGATCAAGCGCGACTACGAGTATTCGCTCCGGCTCTGGAACGACATCCGGGAGCTGACCCTGCGCTCGATCGCACCCTGCCGGATCCACGAGGAGGGCGCGCTGGTCAAGCGCGCGATCCGCGACCTCTACGGCCGCGACGTCGACGAGGTCTGGGTCGAGGGCGAGGAGGGCTACCGGACCGCGCGCAAGGTCATGAGCATGCTGATGCCGTCGCGCGCCAGGCGGGTCAAGCCGTACAAGGACGAGCTGCCGCTGTTCCACCGCTACGACGTCGAGGAGCAGCTCGACAGCCTGCATCAGCCGGTGATCCATCTGCGCTCGGGCGCCTCGATCGTGATCCACACCACCGAGGCGCTGACCGCGATCGACGTCAACTCCGGCCGCTCGACCCGCGAGCGCAACATCGAGGAGACCGCGCTCAAGACCAATCTCGAGGCGGCCGAGGAGATCGCCCGCCAGTTGCGCCTGCGCGACATCGCCGGCCTCGTGGTGGTCGACTTCATCGACATGGACGAGACCCGCAATCAGCGGGCGGTCGAGCGCCGGCTGCGCGAGCATCTGAAGACCGATCGGGCGCGGGTGCAGCTGGGCAAGATCAGCGCCTTCGGCCTGCTGGAGCTGTCGCGCCAGCGGCTGCGGCCGAGCTTCCAGGAGCTGAGCACGCAGCTGTGCCCGACCTGCACCGGCACGGGCGTGATCCGCTCGGTCGAATCGGCGGCGCTGCAGGCGCTGCGGGCGATCGAGCTCGAGGGCATGAAGGGCAAGTCGGCGGCGCTGGCGATCACCCTGGCCCAGGCGGTGGCACTCTACATCCTGAACCAGAAGCGCGATCGCCTGGTCGCCCTCGAGCAGCGCTACGCCATGACGGTCGAGGTCGCGGTCGCCGCCGACCTGATCGCGGGCACCTACCGGCTCGAGAGCACGGCGGCCAAGGTCGAGGGCGAGGCCGCCGAGGCGCGCGCTGAGCTGCGGGGCGAGGCGCCTGCGGAGGCGCCCGCCGAGGTGGCCACCCCGGCCGCGCCGGCTGGCCCCGCCGCCCGGGCCGCGGTCACCGAGGACGAGGCCGACGCGAGCCGCAAGCGGCGCCGGCGGCGCCGGCGCCGGCGCCGGCCCGGCGAGGGCGAGAGCGAGGCCGAGAGCGTGCAGCCGGCCGCCGCGGCCCCACAGGTCGCGCCGGAGGTCAGGGCTCCTGTGGCCGTAGCGTTGGAGGCCGCCGAGGCGCCGGCGGCCGAGTCAGGGCCGGCGGTCCAGGCGGTGGCGACGGCCGAGGCAGCGCCGGCGGCGGCGCCCAAGGCGGAGCGGAAGCCGCGCCGGCCGCGGCGGCGCACCGGCACCAGGCGGACCGAGGGCCGGGCGGCGGATGAGCTGGCGCCGGCCGGGCCGCTGGCCGCGGGCGCGCCGGGCGCGATCGAGAACGGCGCCGGCCTCGCCGACGCAGGCGGGGACGGGGCGGCCCGCGACACGCCACCGGACGGGCCGGCCCCTGCCGCCGGCCCCAAGGCGGCCGACCTGCCGGTCGCGGCGACCGAGGTGCCGGCGCCGCCGGTCGAGCCGGCCGCGGCGCCAGCGGCCCGTCCGGCCCGGCGGCGGCGATCCGTCCTGGTCGACCGTGGCCGCGAGCCCGCGGACCAGCCCGAGGTCGCGGTGCCGCCGGCGGCCGTGGTCGACCCCGAGCAGCCGGCAACCCCGCGCCGGGGCTGGTGGAGCCGGTTCGTCCACAAGGACGAGTGAGCCGGGTCGAGCCGGCGCGCCCGCGGTCAGGCGGGCGCGGCCTGGGCCTGGCCGCCCGCGCGCAGCCACGCCGCCAGGCGGTCGGCCGCCGCGACCACCCGCTCGTGGGTGCCCGCGAAGGCGAGGCGGACGAAGCGGTGGCCATCGATGCTGTCGAAGTCGGCGCCGGGCGTGAGCGCCACCCCGGTCGCCTCGAGCAGCGCCGCGCACCAGGCGGCCGAATCGTCGGTCAGGTGCGCGACGTCGGCGTACAGGTAGAAGGCGCCGTCGGCCGGCGCCAGCCGGACCAGGCCGGCCTTCGGCAGGCGCTCGAGCAGGGCCGCCCGGCTGCGCCGGTAGACCTCGACCCGCGCGCTCAGCTCGGCGCCGCAGGCGAACGCGCGGAGCGCCGCCTCCTGCGACAGGGCCGGCGCCGAGATGAACAGGTTCTGGGCCAGCAGCTCGATCGGCCGCACCAGGTCCGGCGGCGCCACCAGCCAGCCGAGGCGCCAGCCGGTCATGCAGAAGTATTTGGAGAAGCCGTTGATCACGACCGCATCACGGTCGAACGCCAGCACGCTCGCGGCCGGCGCCCCATAGGTGATGCCGTGATAGATCTCGTCGGCGATCAGCCGGATGCCGCGGCCGCGGCAGTAGCCCGCGAGGCCGGCGAGCTGCTCGGGCTCGAGCATGGTGCCGGTCGGATTGGCCGGGCTCGCGATCACGAGGCCATGGACCGGCGGCGCGATCGTCGCCAGCTGCTCGACCGTGAGCGCGAAGCCCGTGGCCGGTCCGAGCCCGAGCCGGACCGGCTCGACCCCGAGCGCCCGCAGGATGTTCTTGTAGGCCGGGAAGGCGGGCTCCGGCACGACCACCCGGTCGCCGGGATCGAAGGCGGCAAGGAAGCTGAGGACGAAGGCGCCGGACGCGCCGACCGTGACGATCACCTGCGCGGGATCGACCTCGAGACCGTAGGTCGTACCATAATGCCGGGCGATCGCCTGGCGCAGCGCCGGCCGGCCGAGCGCTTCGGTGTAGCCGAGCGGGATCCGGCCGAGCGCGCGCCTCGCCGCCTCGAGCACCGCGGCGGGCGGGCCGCCGCCGGGCTCGCCGACCTCCAGATGGATGACGTCCTGACCGGCTGCGGCGCGCTCGCGCGCTGCGGCGAGCACGTCCATGGCGATGAACGGCGCGATCCGGGTCCGCTTTGCGATCTTGAGCCCTGGCAGCGAGGCGGTCTGAGACATACCTACCCTGGCAGCGGTGTCACTGGGTCGCCGTTCTGTCATAACCGTCCGGATTCTGCTAGGGATGGCCAACAGGTGCTGGGGATGGCCGACAGGTGCTGGGGATGGCCGACAGGTGGAAGGCCGGTGACGGATGATGCTCCCCTTCGAACGGTGAGGGCCTCATGCAGTTAGGACCAGTTCGCCGATTTCGGGCTCGTCGCGGCTCTGGTCGCGGGCCTGACGCTGCCGGCCCTGCCCGCGGCGGCCGCGGGGCGCAACATCAGCCTGATCCGCGATGCCGAGATCGAAGCCACCCTGCAGATGTTCCTCACGCCGCTGCTGGAGGCCTCCGGGCTCGGTGCCGGCTCGGTCAAGATCTACATCGTCAACGACGACCAGCTGAACGCGTTCGTCGCCGGCGGCATGAACCTGTTCCTGAACACCGGCCTGATCATGCGCACCCAGGACCCGCTCCAGCTGGTCGGCGTGATGGCCCACGAAACCGGCCACATCGCGGGTGGCCATCTGACCCGGGTCGGCACCCCGCAGGCCAAGGCAACGGCGGAGTCGATCCTGGGCGCGGTCCTGGGTGCGGCGACCGCCGTGATCGGCGCGCCGGGCCTCGGCGCCGCGGTCTTCGCCGGCGGCCAGCAGTTCGCCCAGCAGGGCCTGATGCGCTTCTCCCGGGGCCAGGAAGCGTCCGCCGACCAGGCCGGATGCACCTATCTCACCCGGGCCGGCCTGTCGGCGCGCGGCCTCGCGGAATTCTTCCGCGTCCTCGAGAATCAGACCGTGCTGGTGACGTCGAATGCCAATCCGTGGCTGATGAGCCACCCCCTGACCCAGGACCGGATCACCTTCGTCGACAACTGGGTCGCCAGCCATCCGAACCCGCCGCCGCCGGCCGGCTGGGTCAAGGCGCACGGGCGCATGGTCGCCAAGCTGCGCGCCTTCCTCAAGGATCCGCCCGACGTGCTCGCGATGTACAAGGGCGACGACAGCCTGAATGGCCGCTACGCCCGCGCCATCGCGGAATACCGCATTCCGGATCTGCCCCAGGCGCTCAAGGACATCGACGGGCTGATCGCGGAGCACCCCGACGACCCCTATTTCTACGAGCTCAAGGGCCAGATGCTGTTCGAGAACGGTCGCGTCAAAGATGCCGTGGCGCCCTATCGCGAGTCGGTCCGGCTGGCGCCCGATTCGGCTCTGTTGCGCATGGGCCTGGCCCAGGCCCTGATCGAGTCCGGCGCGCCGGGCGCCAACGGCGAAGCGATCGCGCAAGTCGAGGACGCGGTCCAGAAAGAGCCCGACAACGCCGGCGCCTGGCGGCTGCTCGGCATCGCCCGCGGCCGGGATGGCCTGCAGGCGAAGTCCGACGTGGCCTTTGCCGAGTATGCGCTCCTGGTCGGCAAGCGCAACGACGCGCGCCTCTACGCCAAGCGCGCCGAGGGCAAGATCCCGGCGAGCGACCCGGTGTGGCTGGAGCTGCAGGACATCCTGCGCGAGATCGAGGAGAGCTGAGCGCCCCCTGTTCCGACCCGCGCCGTGCCGGCGCAAGGCGGTGCGGTGGCGGCGCGGCGGGCAGGGCGGCGAGGCCGACGACGTTTTGGGCATGGCGCGCATGCGCCGCGGCGACTACAGTCCCGCGCCAGCGCAGCGCGAACGGGAGCAAGCCGACGATGCATCGAGCCGGAAAGTGGGTCCAGGTTGGGTTCGGCCTCGGGCTGGCCCTGCTCCTCGTCCCGCCCGCGTACGCCGCCGGCGCGAGCGGCGCGGCCGATCTGCCGGTCGAGCGCATCGAGCAGATCGTGCACGACTACCTGATGCAGCATCCGGAGGTCGTCTACCAGGCGCTCCAGGAGCTGCAGCGCCGTCAGGACGAGGCCAAGGCCGAGCATCAGAAGGAGGCGGTCGCGGCCAATCACGCGCAGCTGTTCCAGAAGGCCGGCGACCCGGTCGGCGGCAACCCCGAGGGCGACGTCACCGTGGTCGAGTTCTTCGATTACCAGTGCGCCTACTGCCGGAAGGTCATGCCGTCGCTGCGGGCGAAGCTGGGCGAGGATCAGAAGCTCCGGGTCGTGTTCAAGGACTTCCCGATCCTGGGCGAGGACTCGGTGACCGCCGCGCGGGCGGCGCTCGCGGCGCAAAAGCAGGATCGCTACCTGCCGTTCCACTTCGCCCTGATGGGCGCCAAGGATCTGTCGCTGAACGGCATCCTGGCGGTCGCCAAGAGCGTCGGGCTCGACACCACGCGGCTGGCCGCCGACATGAACGCCCCCGAGATCGAGGCGCAGATCCAGGCCAACTACAAGCTCGCGCGCACGCTCGGGATCGACGGCACGCCGGCGTTCGTGATCGGCAACGAGCTGATCCCGGGCGCCCTCGACCAGACCCGCCTCAGCGAGCTGATCGACCAGGCCCGGACCAGCTGCGTCAGCTGCTAGCCAAGGGCGCCGCCGACGGCTGACGGGGCGGGGCCAAGCCCCGGCGAGCCCTTCTTCTGCCCAGCCGAGCTGCGTCCCGGCTTCGACGACCAGCGCCGCCGACCGCGCTGCTCGACCTTCCGCACCGCCGCCCCGCTTCGACCTCGGCTCCGAACGCCGGACCTCTACGACCATCGGCCCGGAACCGAACCCGACAGGATCCGGGCTTCGCGGTGCGTGGTCTCATAATTAACCGAACGCTGTCGGTTCGGCCTTAGCTGTATCTTCGGTCGGTCCATGCGACCGTGGGAGTTGCATCTTTCGCTTTCCCGGCGGCGCGCGGATTCCCAGGATCACATGGACCAGCCTGAGCACGATCGGCGCCAAAGGTTAACGACTCGTCAACCGCCCAGCAGGTTTGATCGGACATCCGCATAAAAGAGGGATTGCCGGTCGGGCCCCGGGGCGACACCAAGCCAACGATGGCAATCCGCTCCGCTCGCTCGAGGCGAGCGGCCCGGCGAGCGATCTCAGCCCTCGGAGCGCTTGCGGGCCAGCATCAGGCCGTCGCCGATCGGCACCAGGGCCAGGCTGACCCGCGGGTCGGCGCCGAGCTTGGCGTTGAGCGCGCGCAGCGATTCGGTCTGGCGGTCGGCGCTGGCGGGATCGGCGACCGCACCACCCCAGAGCACGTTGTCGATCATGATCAGGCCGCCCGGCCGCACCAGGACGAGGCTCTGCTCGTAGTAGGCGTCGTAGCTCTTCTTGTCGGCATCGATGAAGACCAGATCGAAGCTCGCGGACGCGCCCGCCGCGATCAGCTGGTCGAGGCTCTCGAGCGCCAGCCCGAAGCGGACCTCGATCCGGTCATCGACGCCCGCCTCGCGCCAGGCCCGCCGGCCGAGCTCGACCCACTCCGGGTTGACGTCCAGGGTCAGGAGGCGCCCGTCCGGCGGCAGGGCCAGGGCCATCGCGAGCGTGCTGTAGCCCGTGAAGCAGCCGATCTCGAGCACGCGCCGGGCGCCGGTGAGCTCGACCAGGAGGCCCATCAGCTGGCCCTGCTCGGGCGCGCTCTGCATGCCGCCCTCGGGCAGCTCCGCGGTCGCGGCGCGCAGCCGTGCCTGCGCCGGATGCTCGCGCAGCGTGGTCGCCAGCAGGTAGTCGTACAGACGCTCGGTGAGCGGCAGCGTGCGCCGGGTCATCGGGTCACCCCGGGTTCCTGGCGAGGTCTTGGGCGGCCGCCAGCACCTCCTCGACGTGGCCCGGCACCTTGACCTTGCGCCAGACCTCGCGGACCCGGCCCTGGCCATCGATCAGGAAGGTCGAGCGGTCGATGCCCATGTAGCTGCGCCCGTACATGCTCTTCTCGACCCAGGCGCCGAACGCCTCGACCACGGCGCCCGCCTCGTCGGAGGCGAGCGGGAAGGGCAGCCCGTGCTTGGCCTTGAACCGGTCGTGGCTCGCGACGCTGTCCTTGGACACGCCCACGACCTCGACGCCCGCGGCCTGGAACGCGGGATAGGCGGCGGCGAAGTCCTGCGCCTCCCGGGTGCAGCCCGAGGTGTCGTCCTTGGGATAGAAGTAGAGCACGAGCGGCCGCCCGGCGCGCTCGGCCAGGCGAAACCTTCCGCCGCCGGCGGTCGGCAGATCGAGCTCTGGAGCGGCTTGGCCGGCTTCGAGGGTCACCTTGCTACCTCCTCGCGCAGACGTGATTGAGGGAACCGACGGGTCAGACCGGCGGCGCCGGACCGTCGCCGGCAGCGGCTTCGGGGCAGTGGCGGGCGAAGATCAGAGCGACCGCCGCCTGGGCGGCGCAAAGCCTCGCCTGCAGGTCATCGAAGGCGGCTGCCGATTCGGTCGCCGGCTCGCCCTCGTCGGGATGGGCGGCGCGGACCAGGGCGCGGCGCAGGCCCGGCGGCGCCAGGCCGGCCTCGAAGCGGTCCTGGACCGAGAGCCGGAGCACCGCCTGCAGCCGCCGATAGAGGCGCACGGCCTCGACCAGGGCCTGCCCCTCGTCCGCCGGCAGCAGCCCCAGGGTCACCGCCCGCTCGAAGGTCTGGAGCGTGCTGGTCGTGAGCAGCCCCGGATGCGTGGGCGCAAAGCGCAGCTGCAGGAACTGGGCCAGGAACTCGGCCTCGACCAGGCCGCCTTTTGCATGCTTGAGGTTCCAGGGATCCCGTTCGCCGTGCTCGCGGAAGATGCGCGCGCGCATCAGGGCGACCTCGCGCGCCAGCCGCTCCGGGTCGCGCTCCTGGATCAGGGCCGTGCGGACGATGCCCGCGACCCTCGCGCCGAGCCCGGGATCGCCGGCCACGACCCGCGCCCGGGTCAGCGCCTGATGCTCCCAGGTCTGGGCGGCCTTCAGCTGATAGGTCGCGAAGTTGGCGAGCGAGCAGGCGACCGGCCCGAGGTTGCCCGAAGGCCTGAGGCGCGTGTCGATCTCGTAGAGCGGGCCTTCGGCGGTCGGGGCGGTCAGCGCCCGGATCAGACGCTGGCCGAGCCGGGCGTACCAGGTCGGCGCGGGCAGCGGCCGCGCGCCCTCCGAGAGCGCCGCCTCGTCGGCATCGAAGATGAAGATCAGGTCGAGGTCGGAGCCGATCGTGAGCTCGCGCGAGCCGAGCTTGCCGAGCCCGAGGACCACGAAGGCGCCGGCCGCGACCCGGCCGTGCTGGGCCGCGAGCCAGGCGTCGACCCGTGGCAGCAGCGCCTGGATCACGATCTCGGCGAGCTCGGTCAGGACGAGGCCCGCACGGTCACCGTCGACCAGGCCGAGCAGCACCTGGAGCCCGATCTGGAACTGGCGCGCCTGCGCCCAGCGGCGGGCGCCGTCGAGCACGTCCTGGAGGTCGTGGCTGCGCCCGAGCACGCGGTCGAGCTCGGCGGCGAGCGCCCGGGCGTGGGGGACCGCCTCGAAGAAGTCCGGCGCCAGCATCGCCTCGAACAGGCTGGTATGGCGGCTGAGATGGCCGGCCAGGCGAGGTGCGGTGCCCATCAGGTCGGCGACCAGGGCGAGCAGCCGCGGGTTCGCCCGGAATAGCGAGAACAGCTGCACCCCGGCCGGCAGGCTGGACACGAACTCGTCGAAGCGGGCGAAGGCGGCGTCGGGCTCGGCCTGGTCGGCGAGCGCGCCCAGCAGGCGCGGCATGAGCTCGGTCAGCAGCTCGCGCGCGCGGGCGTCGCGGGTCGCGCGCACGTGGCCGTGATGCCAGGCGCGGATCCGGGCGGCGATCGGCGCCGGCCTGGCGAAGCCCATCTCGGCCAGCGTCGCCAGGGTCTCGGGATCGTCGTCGGTGCCCGTGAACACCAGCGCCCGGCCGCCGCCGAGGTCGATGCTGCTCTCGAACAGGGCGGCATAGTGGCGCTCGACGCGCTCGAGCTGGTCCCGGATCGCCTCGGTCAGCGCGTCGCCGTCGGGGTAGCCCATGAACGCCGCGAAGCGCTCGATCTGATCGGGGCGGGCGGGCAGGCTGTGGGTCTGCTTGTCGGCGACCATCTGCAGGCGATGCTCGACCCGGCGCAGGAACCGGTAGGCGCCGATCAGCTCGTCCGCGATCGCGGGCTCCAGCCAGCGGTTCGCGACCAGGGCGCGCAGCGCGTCGCAGGTCGCGGGCGTGCGCACCTCCGGCACCCGGCCGCCCAGGATCAGCTGCTGGGTCTGGACGAAGAACTCGATCTCGCGGATGCCGCCGCGGCCGACCTTGATGTCGTGGCCCGGCACCCGGATCGTGCCGTGGCCGCGGTAGGCGTTGATCTGGCGCTTGATCGAGTGGATGTCGCGGATCGCGGCGTAGTCGAGGTGGCGGCGCCACAGGAAGGGCTCGAGGGCCGCGAGGAAGCCGTTGCCGGCCGCGCGGTCGCCCGCGATCACGCGCGCCTTGATCAGCGCCGCCCGCTCCCAGTTCTGGCCGTGCCGCTCGTAGTACTGCTCGGCGTCCTCGATCGCCAGCGCCAGCGGATGGCCGGGCGGATGCGGGCGCAGCCGGAGATCGGTGCGGAAGACGTAGCCGTCCGGGGTGCGGTGCTCGAGCAGGTAGACCAGCGCGCGGGTCAGGCGCACCGCGCAGGCCATCGGCGCCTCGCGGCCGCGGTAGCCGAGGCGCTCGGGGTCGAACAGGACGATGAGGTCGATGTCGCTCGAATAGTTGAGCTCGCCGCCGCCGAGCTTGCCCATGCCGAGCACGACCAGGCCCGATTCGGCGGGCGGCCGGTCGGCAGCCCCGCGGTCGATCTCGCCGCGCGCCGCCGCGTCGCGCAGGGTCAGCTCGAGCGCCCGCTCGACCGCGAGATCGGCGAACCGGCTGAGCGCCGCGGTCACGCGCTCGAGCGGCCAGAGGCCGGCGAGGTCGGCCAGCGCCACCAGGAGCGCGATCCGCCGCTTGCTCTGGCGCAGGCTCGCCATCAGCCGCGCGCGCCGGTCGCCGGGGGCGGCGCCGACCTCGGCGAGCAGCCGCTCGAAGGCGGCATCCGGTCCGCAGGTCAGGAGCGAGCGCAGGACCTCGGGCTCGGCCAGCAGCGCCTCGCTGAGGTAGGGGCTGTTGCCGAACACGGCCGCGAGCAGGCGGTCGGGCGCGACCGGGCTTTGGGCCGGATCGACGCCCCGCAAGGGCTCGGTCAGGCGCCCCCAGCGGGCGAGACCGCGCTCGACCGCCGCGAGGTCGCCGCCACGCGGCAATTTGTCCGGCATGCTTCGCGACTGGGCCATCACAACCTGTTTTTAGCCCGATCGCGCCATATTGTCCCCGGTCGCGTCACGCTGTCGAAGTTCGCCATCACGCCAGGGCGGCGCCGTTGGTTCACAAGATCTCCCGACTGGTGTTTCGGGCCGTGGCCGTGGCCGTGGCGGCCGTGATCATTGCCATCGCCGCGGTTGGCGGCCGGCTGGCGGCCGGTCCGATCCAGCTGACCTGGCTTGCGCCCTACCTCGAGCGCGCGCTGGCGCCCGGCGACCGGCGGATCAGGATCGAGATCCGCGATGCCGGCGTGCGCCTGGGCGAGCATCGGGTGATCGAGCTGGTCGGCGCCGGCGTGCGCTTCATGGGGCCCGACGGCGAGGTCCTGATCGACCTGCCCGAGATCCAGCTCGGGATCAGCCTGCGCGCCCTGATCTGGCACGCGATGCTGGCACCCGCCTCGCTCGAGGCCAGGGCGCCGCTCCTGATCCTGACCCGCAACGAGGCCGGCGCGATCGGTCTGAGCGGCGGACAGGCCAATGACCGGCAGCCGCCGCGCCGCACCCAGCTCGACCTCAACGCGATGCTGGCACCCCTGTTGTCGGGCGATCCGAGCCAGCCGCTGAGCTATCTCGAGCAGGCCGACATCTCCGGCGGCCAGCTGATCCTGAAGGACCAGATCACCGACCACACCCTGATGGCGCGCGCCGCCGCGCTGACCGTGCGCCGGCTGCGCGACGGCGTCGCGGCGGACCTCTCGTTCGCGCTCGACCAGCCCGGCGGCCCGGCCAAGATCCAGACCACGGTCGCGCGCGACGCGGCCACCGGCCGGGCCCGCTTCGCGATCAACTTCGAGGGGCTGAGCCCGGCGGAGCTGGCCAAGCTCGAGCCGGACGTGTCGCTCGACGGGGTCGAGCTCGCGCTCACCGGCCGGCTGGTGGGCGACCTCGATCGCGACCAGGGCCTGTCGGCGATCACCTTCGAGCTCAAGGCCAAGGACGGGGTGATCGATCGCCCCGACTGGCTGGCCGGCCCGCTGCCGATCGATTCGCTCAGCCTCAGCGGCCGGCTGGCCGCCAACCTCAAGGCCGCCGAGGTCACCGAGGCCCGGCTCGCGGTCAAGGGCGCCACCGCCGAGGCCAAGGCGCAGATCGTCTGGGCCGACCGGCAGATCACGCTCCGGGCGCAGGCCAGCGCGCACAACGTCGCCGCGCCCGACCTCAATCTCTACTGGCCGCCCGCGGCCGGCAGCGACGCCCGGAAGTGGGTGCTGGCCAACATCGTCAACGGCGTCGTCCCGGACGCCGAGGTGACCATCGCGCTCAAGCCCGGCGACCTCGATCGGCGGCCGATCCCGGAAGAGTTGCTGCGCGGCCGCTTCGAGTTCCGCAATCTCTCGGTCCGCTATTTCGAGACCATGCCGCCGCTGACCGGGGTCGACGGCAACGCGACCTTCACCGCCCGGCGCATGGACTTCGCGCTCACCGCCGGCCAGGTCGGCGCGATCCGGCTCCAGAACGGCTCGGTCGTGATCACCGGGATGGGGATCCCGGGCCGGGAGACGACCCAGCTGCTTCTCAAGGCGGTCATCGACTCGCCGCTCGACCAGGCGCTCGCCCTGCTCGACCATCCGCCGCTCAAGATCGCGAGCAAGCTCGGGGTCACGGCCAGCGCCGCCTCCGGCCAGGCCCGGACCGACCTCTCCCTCGCCCTGCCGCTGCACAAGGATCTCGAGGCCTCGGAGCTGAACATCTGGGCGAGCGCGCAGCTGCGCGGCGCCGGCCTTCGCGGCCTGCCCGGTCAGATCGACCTCAGCGAGGGCAACTTCACGCTCAAGGTCGACAACCGCGGCGCCGATCTGACCGGCCAGGCCGCGGTCAACCAGATCCCGCTCACCATCGATTGGCGCGAGAACTTCGCCGACAACGCTCCGTTCAAGCGGCGCTACCACGTCCAGGGCACCTTCGACGTCCAGGCCCTCAAACGGTTCGGGCTCGACCTGCCGTTCCCGGCCACCGGCAACTCCCAGATCGACGCCACGATGACGGAGTTGGCCAAGGGCCGCGAGGCCAAGCTGGCGCTCGATCTCGGGCCGCTCGCGGTGGACGTGCCGGCGCTCGGCTGGCAAAAGCCGAAGGGCGAGGCCGGCCACCTGACGGCCGCGATCGTCATGCCGGAGGGCGGTCCGGTGCAGGTCCAGGCCTTCGAGCTGTCGAGCTCGGGCCTCGATGCGGCCGGCAACCTCGAGCTGTCGGTCGAGCCGATGCGGCTCGAGCAGCTGGCGCTGAGCCGGTTCCGGGCCGGGCGCAACGAGCTCACGCTCAACCTGCAGCGTCAGGCGGACGGCTACCAGATCGCGGTGGCGGCCCAGAGGCTCGACCTCGCCCCGATCCTCGAGGGGCACCTGCCGGCCACCCAGGAGGCGGGCGGCGCTCCGACCCCCCTCAAGCTCACGCTGGTCGCCGATCAGGTCCTGTTCGGTCAGCGCGGCCTCAGCAAGGTCGACCTCCATCTCGTGCGTGACGTCCGGGGCTGGCAGTCGGGCTCGATCCACGGCCGTCTGCCCAAGGGCGGCAAGGTCGAGCTGACGCTGGCGCCCGACGGCGACCAGCGCCAGCTGCAGGGCACCAGCGACGATGCCGGCGACCTTCTGGAGGCCCTGGATCAGACCGGCCGGATCGCCGGCGGCAAGCTCGAGCTGCGGGCCAGGATCGTCCGCCAGGTGCCGACGCTCCAGGTCGACGACGGCCGGTTCCGGATCAAGGACTTCACGCTGCTCGACGCCCCGCTGCTGGCCCGCCTGCTGACCGTGGCGTCGCTGACCGGGGTCGGCAACCTGTTGGGCGGCAAGGGGATCCACTTCGACCGGCTGGACCTCCCGTTCACGGTCCGGCAGCACGTGATCGCGATCGACCGGGGCCGCATGTCGGGCTCGCAGATCGGCCTCACCGGCCGCGGGCGGATCGATCTCGACCACGCGCGCCTCGACCTCGACGGCACGATCGTGCCGATCTACGGCCTCAACTGGGCGCTCGGCAAGGTGCCGCTGGTCGGCCAGTTCCTCGCCGGCCGCGAGGGCGAGGGGGCGTTCGCGGTCACCTACAGCGTCACCGGGCCGATCTCGGACCCGCAGATCAGCGTCAACCCGCTGGCCGTGCTGGCGCCCGGCTTCATCCGCGATCTGTTCAACGCTCTGACCGACGATTCGGCCGATGCCGTGCCGGCGACCGCGCCCAACTGACCTCGCGGCCCGGTCCGCTCAGCCGTAGCTAGACGGCGCGCACCCGGGCGTGGCGCTTCTTGCCCGCCGAGAGCAGCAGCTCGCCATCGACCAGGTCGTCGAGGCCCACCGTCATGGCCTCGTCCTCGACCTTCCGGTCGTTGACGCGGGCGCCGCCGCCCCGGATCAGCCGGCGGGCCTCGCTGTTGCTCGGCACCAAGCCGACACGCCGGAACAGCTCGATCACGCTCAGCCCGTCCTCAAGCTCAACACGTTCAACCTCGGCCGTGGCCGAATCACGGAGGAGCGGGTTGTCGGTCTTGGCAACTCGGTGAATCTTGGGCTGCTCGAAAATTGCCCGCGCCTCTTCGGCCGCCGCGGCGGCCGCCTCGGGCCCGCGGCAGAGGCGGGTCGCCTCGGTCGCCAGGATCTTCTTGGCCTCGTTCAGCTCCGCACCCTGCAGCTGCTCGAGGCGCTCGATCTCGGGCAGCGGCAGCTCGGTGAACAGGCGCAGAAACCGGCCGACGTCGGCGTCGTCGACGTTGCGCCAGTACTGCCAGTAGTCGAAGTCGGGAGCATGTCGACCCTCCGGGTTGAGCCAGACCGCGCCCTGGGCGGTCTTGCCCATCTTGGCGCCGGAGCTCGTGGTGATCAGGGGCGTGGTCAGCCCGAACAGCTCCAGGCCGAGCGCGCGCCGGCCGAGCTCGACGCCGTTGACGATGTTGCCCCACTGGTCCGAGCCGCCCATCTGCAGCCGGCAGTCGTAGCGGCGCGCCAGCTCGAGAAAATCGTAGGCCTGCATGACCATGTAGTTGAACTCGAGGAAGGTCAGCGGCTGCTCGCGCTCCAGCCGGAGCTTGACCGAATCGAAGGTCAGCATCCGGTTGATCGTGAAATGGCGGCCGACCGCGCGCAGGAACGGGATGTACTCGAGCCGGTCCAGCCACTCGGCGTTGTCGACCAGGAGCGCCTTGCCAGAACCCTCGCCAAAGTCGAGGAAGCTCGCGAGCGAGCGCCGGATGCCGGCGCGGTTGGCCGCCAGCGTCGCGTCGTCGAGCAGCTGCCGGCTCTCGTCCTTGCCCGAGGGGTCGCCGACCTTGCTGGTGCCGCCGCCGATCAGGGCGATCGGCCGCTGCCCGGCCCGCTGCAGCCAGCGCAGCATCATGATGCTGACGAGGTTGCCGACGTGCAGGCTGTCGGCGGTGCAGTCGAAGCCGATGTAGGCGGTCAGGCGACCGTCGGCGGCGAGCGCGTCGATCGCCTCGAGATCGGTCGCCTGGTGGACGAAGCCGCGCGCGTCCAGTTCGCGGACGAAGTCCGAGCGATGCCGGCTCATCGGCCGGCTTGCGCGAGCGCGCTCACGGGCTCGGAGCGCAGGGCCGCGTCCAGATAGCGCTCGACCACCGCGCCGAGCTCCTCGAGATGGCCGCTGAAGAAGTGATCGGCGCCGGGCACGACCTCGAAGTCGATCTTGATGCCGCGCTGCTGCGAGAGCTTCTGCACGAGCTTCGCGACCGACTCGGGCGGCACCAGGGCATCGTCGCCGCCATGCGCCATCAGGCCCGAGGACGGGCAGGGGGCGAGGAAGCTGAAGTCGTACATGTTGGCGGGCAAGGCGACGCTGATGAAGCCGTGGATCTCCGGCCGGCGCATCAGGAGCTGCATGCCGATCCAGGCGCCGAACGAGAAGCCCGCCACCCAGCAGCTGCTGCTGTTGGGGTTGTGCTGCTGCATCCAGTCGAGCGCGGCAGCCGCGTCGCGCAGCTCGCCCTGGCCGTGATCGAAGCTCTCCTGCGAGCGGCCGACGCCGCGGAAGTTGAAGCGGAGCACCGAATAGCCGCGCCGGACGAACATGTGGAACAGGTCGAACACGACCTTGTTGTTCATCGTGCCGCCATGCAGCGGATGCGGGTGCAGGATCAGCGCCAGGGGCGGCGTGCCGCGCGGGCCGTGATGGTAGCGGCCCTCCAGCCGACCGTCGGCCCCGTTGAAGATGATCTCCGGCATGATGTTCTCCCTACGCGCACCGGCGGCACCGGACGCAGCCATGCGATCGCCCGAGATCGCGCGGAACGGACGTCGACTGGCTTGCCCGGCAGGTTGTTGACCCAACCCCGCAGCCGCTTATATTCAGCGTGAAGCTGCGACCCCACTCAAGTGTTGGCAGCGGAAGAGGGACGGCGCACGCACTAATCCGACGGTTTTCCTTTAGCGTGAAGCCGCTCTGAATTGCAATCCCCAACTACGGCACCCCGCTATGTTGAAGAGACTGGCCGAGGACATCCAAGCGATAGCCGAGCGCGATCCAGCGGCACGGTCCAAGCTGGAGGTGCTGCTGTGCTACCCGGGCTTGCACGCGGTCCTGTTCCACCGGCTGACGCACGGGCTCTGGCGCTCCGGCTGGCTGGTCAGCGCCCGCTTTCTGTCGCAGATCGCCCGCTGGCTGACCGGGATCGAGATCCATCCCGGGGCGGAGCTGGGTCGGCGGCTGCTGATCGACCATGGCATGGGCGTCGTGATCGGCGAGACCGCGGTCGTGGGCGACGACGTCACGCTGTACCAACAGGTCACATTAGGTGGTGTGTCGCTCAATCCGGGCAAGAGGCACCCGACGGTCGAGGACGACGTGGTGATCGGCGCAGGCGCGGCCGTGCTCGGACCGCTCACGATCGGCAAGGGCGCCCGGGTCGGCTCGAATGCGGTGGTCCTCAAGGACGTCCCGGCCGGCGCCACCGTGGTCGGGATCCCCGCCCGGCAGATCGGCCCGCAGCCGGTCGTCAAGGAGTCCTGCTTCCCGGCCTATGGCACCGCGCCCGGCGCCGCGATCGACCCGGTCGCGCGGGTGATCGACCGGCTGACCGAGCGGCTCGAGGAGCTGAACGCGCGGGTTGCCGAGCTCGAGCAGCAGCGCGCCGTCCCAGGCGAGGCGCTGCCCCCCGAGAGCCCCGATGGGGAGCGGCGCATCGCCGCATCCTGAGGGCCGCCGCGGCGGCTCGGCCCCCGGCAGCACCAGGGAGGCGGGCGCCGTGAGGGGCCGGGCTGCGCCCGCGGCCTGCTATCTCGACTACAATGCCACCGCGCCGGTCAGGCCGGAGGTGGTCGAGGCGATCGCCCGGGCGCTCGACAGTCCCGGCAACGCGTCCTCGGTGCACGGCTCGGGACGGGCGGCGCGCCTTGCGCTGGAGCGGGCGCGGGCGGCGGTCGCGGCCCTGGTCGGCGCGCGGCCGGATGCGGTCCTGTTCACGAGCGGCGGCACCGAGGCCAACAACCAGGCCCTGGCCAGCGTCAGGGGGCCCTGCCTGGTGTCGGCGATCGAGCACGATTCGGTCCTCCAGGCGGCGCCCGACGCCCTGCGCCTGCCGGTCGACGCGCAGGGCCGGCTCGACCTCGACCGTCTGGGGGAGCGCGTCGCCGCGATCCGGCCGGCCCTGATCTCGGTGATGCTCGCCAACAACGAGACCGGCGTGCTCCAGCCGGTCGCCGAGGTGGTGGCGCTGGCGCGGCGCCATGGCATCCTGGTCCATAGCGATGCCGTGCAGGCGGCCGGCAAGGTGACGCTCGACGCCGGCGCGCTCGGCGTCGACTTCCTGAGCCTCTCGGCGCACAAGCTCGGCGGCCCGCAAGGGGTCGGCGCCCTCGTCCTGGGTGCCGGCATCGAGCCCGCGGCCCTGCTCCGGGGCGGCAGCCAGGAGCGGCGCCGGCGGGCGGGCACCGAGAACCTGCCGGGCATCGTCGGCTTCGGCCGGGCGGCCGAGCTCGCCCTCGAGGACACGGGCTTCGCCTCCCGTACGGCAGCGCTCCGGGACCGGCTCGAGGCCGGGGTCCGGGCGGTGGCGCCTGGAGCCCGGATCTATGGCGCTGGCGCCCTGCGGCTGCCGACGACCAGCTGCCTCGCCATGCCGGGGGTCGGCAACGAGACCCAGCTGATCGCGCTCGACCTCGCCGGCATCCACGTCAGCACCGGCTCGGCCTGCTCGTCCGGCAAGGTCGGCCCGTCCCACGTGCTGGCGGCGATGGGGGTCGCGCCCGCCGAGGCCGCCTCGGCGATCCGGGTCAGCCTCGGCTGGGCCAGCACCGAGGCCGACGTCGACCGCTTCGTCGCCGCCTGGACCCGGCTCTACACCGAGGCAGGCAAGCGGGGCGCCAGCAGGGCGCTGGCTTCAGCATCCCCGGCCGCGCTATAGTCCCTGGGGTGTGCCGCAGGGCGGAGCGCAAGCCGTAAATTCGTTTCCAACCGTCCGACCGAGAGCGATCGGCAAAACGGAGGTTCCCTCTCGAAGGAAGCTGACGATGAAGGATCACCCTGGTCTGTTGACGTTCGAGCTCGGCCCTGATGGCGAGGAGCTCGAGATCCATCTCGATCAGCGCGGGCTCAGGCGGCTGATTCGGATCCTGTCCGGGCTGGCGCAGACGAAAGGCCAAAGCCACGACCATCTGATGACCCCCGCATGGGGGGCATCGAACTCTCGCAGCAGCGGCAGGGCGAGACGAACCGGCTGCTCCACAAGGTCACGATCCGGCTTTGGGACGAGGCGAAGGCGGCCGGCCGGACCGCCCTGCGACCTGGGGACGGACGGCGTTTGAAATCCGGCGTTTCGTGACGACATGTTAGGGACGTTGGGCGAAGGTCTGCTGATGAGAGGTTCGGAAATGCCAACGGTGTTGTCCCTCACCCCGGCGGCGGTCGGCCGGGTCCGGCATCTGGTCGAGACCCGGGGGGCCGGCGCCACCGGCATCCGGGTCGGCGTGCGCAACGCCGGCTGCTCGGGGTTCACCTACACGATCGATTTCGCCGACGAGATCGGCCCGGGCGAAGAGGTGATCGAGGCCGACGGCATCAAGGTGGTGATCGATCCGAAGGCGGTGATGTACCTGGTCGGCACCGAGATGGACTTCGTCGAGGACAAGCTCGGCGCCAGCTTCACGTTCAAGAACCCGAACGAGGCCGGGCGCTGCGGCTGCGGCGAGTCGTTCACCGTCTGAGCGCCCGGGGAGCGGGCCGCAACGGAAGCGGCCGCGGGCGATGCCGCACCTCACCTTCGTCGACGCTGCCGGCGACCGCCACGAGATCGAGGCGCCCTCGGGGCTTTCGGTGATGGAGATCGCGCGCGCCCACGACCTCGGGATCGAGGGCACCTGCGACGGCTCGATCGCCTGCGCGACCTGTCACGTGATCGTCGAGCCCGCGGATGCGCCTCGCCTGCGGCCGCCCTGCCCGGAGGAGGAGGACATGCTGGACCTGGCCCAGGGCGTGCGGCCGACCTCGCGCCTCGGCTGCCAGATCGTCCTCTGCGAGGAGCTCGACGGCCTGATCGTCCATCTGCCGGCCGACGGCTGACTTCGGCGACCGGCACCGCCCTGATCGCCGACACCGCCCTGATCGCCGACACCGCCCTGATCGAATGAGCGATTTGTAGATGAGCCGACCGGGATGAGCGAGGGGTCCGGATTCGAGGGCCTGCCCGCCGGATGTCGCGTGGTGGTCGCGATGTCGGGCGGCGTCGACAGCTCGTGCACGGCCGCGCTGCTGGTCGAGGCCGGCTATGACGTGGTCGGCGTCACGCTGCAGCTCTACGACCATGGCCGGGCGCTCGGGCGCAAGGGCGCCTGCTGCGCCGGGCAGGACATCCAGGATGCCCGCGCGGTCGCGGAGCGCCTCGACATCCCGCACTACGTGCTCGACTTCGAGGAGCGCTTTCGGGCGGCGGTGATCGAGGATTTTGCCGAGAGCTATGCGGCCGGCCGCACCCCGATCCCCTGCGTGCGCTGCAACCAGCGGATCAAGTTCCGGGACCTTCTGGAGATCGCGAAGGACCTCGGCGCCGGCGCGCTCGCGACCGGGCACTACGTCCGGCGGGAGGTGGGCGGCGAGGGGGTCGAGCTGCACGCCGCCGCCGATGCCGCGCGCGATCAGAGCTACTTCCTGTTCGCCACGACCCGGGCGCAGCTGGCGTTTCTCCGGTTCCCCCTGGGCGGCCTCGCCAAGGAGACGGTGCGGACGCTGGCGGCGCGCTTCGGCCTGCCGGTCGCCGCCAAGCCCGACAGCCAGGACATCTGCTTCGTGCCCGCAGGCCGCTACACGCAGGTCGTGGCGCGGCTGCGCCCGGACGCGGCCGGGCCGGGCGAGATCCTGCACGTCGACGGCCGGGTGCTGGGCCGGCACGAGGGCGTGACCGGCTTCACGGTCGGCCAGCGCCGCGGCCTCGCGGTCGCGACCGGCGAGCGGCTCTACGTCGCCCGTCTCGAGCCCGAGCGCCGCCGCGTGGTCGTCGGCCCGCGGACGGCGCTGCTCTGCCGCACGGCCGCGCTCTTTGAGGTCAACTGGCTGGGCGACGAGCCGCCGCGCGGCGCCGGTCTCGACCTCGAGGTCAAGCACCGGGCGCGCGAGCCCGCGGCCGCGGCGCGCGTCTTCGGCACCGACGGCGCCTGCGCGCGGGTCGAGTTCCACGAGCCGCAGGCCGGCGTGGCGCCCGGCCAGGCCTGCGTCTTCTATCAGGGCACGCGCGTCCTCGGCGGCGGCTGGATCGAGCGCGCCCCGACCTCGGCCCAGGGCTGATCCCGACCCTTCCTTCCCCACTCCGCCGCCGGCGACCCGCCAGGGTGCCACTGTGCACGGGATTCCGACGTTCTCCGACCAGGCCTCGAGCCTTCCACCAGATCCGGGGCGTCCCCGGCGACGGCCGGGTCGAGCGCGCCCCGACCGCGGGCCCAGGCCTGATCCCGACCCCTGCTCCCCCAATCGGCCCGCGGCCACCTTCCGCGTGCCACTGCGCTCGGAGTTCCGACGTTCCCCGGTCGGCCCTGCGCCTTCGACCGAGTCGCGCGGGTCTCCGGCAGGGGCTGGATCGAGGGCGCGGCCCGACCCCAGCCCAGGCCTGATCCCGCCGGACGCTCACGCCCCGGCCGCCGGCAACCCTGCCGCGGGCTCAATGCCCAGGGATTCCGACAAGTCTCGGGTCAGGCCTGCGTCTTCCATCAGGGCACACGGCCCACGGCTCCCCGGCGGCGGCTGGATGAGGCGTAGCCAACGCACTCCCGGCTTGATCCCCCGGCGCTCCACGCCCGCCCGCCGGTAACCCTGCCACGGGCTCAATGCCCAGGGATTCCGACAAGTCTCGGGTCAGGCCTGCGTCTTCCATCAGGGCACACGGCCCACGGCTCCCCGGCGGCGGCTGGATCAGGCGTAGCCAACGCACTCCCGGCTTGATCCCCCGGTACTCCACGCCCGCCCGCCGGCAACCCTGCCACGGGCTCGATGCCCAGGGATTCTCACAAGTCTCCGGTCAGGCCTGCGTCTTCCATCAGGGCACACGGCCCACGGCTCCCCGGCGGCGGCTGGATGGGGCGCCGCCAACGCGATCCCGGCTTCATTCCCCGGTGCTCCACGCCCGGCCGCCGGCAACTCTCGGCGGGCTCGCCGCGCACGGATTCCCACGGTCGCATAATGAGATGGACGCCTCCCGCTGACGGCATCGAAGTGCCAAGGTGGAGTCGTGAAACAACCACGAACGCGGGAGACGTCCGAGATGCAGGCTACCACGATCGGGCTGGACATCGCCAAGAGCGTGTTTCAGGTGCACGGCGTCGATGAGCGGGGCCGGGTGGTGCTGAGGAAGCGGCTGGCACGCGCCAAGGTGCTGGAGTTTTTCGCCAACCTGCCGCGCTGCGTAATCGGCCTCGAGGCCTGCGGCGGCGCGCATCACTGGGCGCGCGAGCTGATCCGGCTCGGCCACGACGCGCGCCTGATGCCGCCCCAGTACGTCAAGGCGCGCCGCTCCGCGCCGACCTCGGTGGTCGGCGCTGGGAGCCAGGCGCGCGTCAAGACCAACAAGCACGACGCCGCCGACGCCGAGGCCTGCTGCGAGGCGGTGCAGCGGCCGAGCATGCGCTTCGTGCCGGTCAAGACCGGGGCCCAGCAGGCGACGCTGATGCTGCATCGAGTCCGCGACCAGCTGATCGGTCAGCGGACGGCGACCATCAACGCCTTGCGTGGCCACTTGGCCGAGCTCGGGATCGTCGCGGCGCAGCGCCAGGCGGGCTTGCGGCAGCTGCTGGAGGCCTTGGGCGAGGTCGAGGACGAGCGCATCCCGCCGCCCGCCCGCGAGGTGCTGCAGCTGCTGGTGGCCCAGATCCGGGAACTCGAGGCCAAGATCGCCGGCCTCGACCGGCGGCTGATCGCGATGACCCGCACGGACGAGACCTGCAAGTCGCTGGTCGCGGTGCCCGGCTCGCCTGGGACCCAGGACCGACCTCGGTGGTCGGTCCGGTCCGGCGAGGGCCCCGTGATCGCGACGGCGTTCGCCGCCACTGTGCCCGACGCGCGTGTCTTTCACTCGGGGCGCCATCTCGCCGCCTGGCTGGCTCGCCTGGGACCCAGGACCGACCTCAGTGGTCGGTCCGGTCCGGCGAGGGTCCAGCAGACAGCACGCCACCGCCGGCAAGGAACGCCGGCTCGGGATCAGCAAGCGCGGCGACGGCTACCTCCGGCGCCAGCTGATCCACGGGGCGCGCGCCCTGGTCAAGGTCAGCCCGGGTCGTACTGGCAAACTCTGGTCCTGGATCGGCGGCCTGCTGGCACGCCGACCGTTCAACGTCGTGGTCGCGGCCGTGGCCAACAAGCTGGCCCGGATCCTCTGGGCGATGCTGAGCCGCGGCGAAGCCTATCGGGCCGCAGCCTGAGCCGCGACGACTGGGGAGTTTCCACGAGCTGCGCGGGCAATTTTCGACGTGATGACAGGATCGGTCAGACCGAGACTGGCAGAACCCGTGCTGGTCCACGAGCTTCGAGCTCGTTCGCATGATCGGGAGCCAGTCCGCGGATCTCATCAAGGCCAGCGGCTAGACCCGCCGCACCCAAAGGCCGAATGGATGGCAGCAGCCAAGACCGCCCCTCAGAAACTCGAAGAAAGCCCTTGCAGAGCGGGAGGCGTCCATGGATGGACCAACCAAAGATTGTGCTAACCGCCAATGGTTAACGCGACGTTAATGCCTCGCCACCTCATGGCGGAACGGCTGATGTCCAGGACCTGTATCGGCGGGAGGATGCGCCTCTGCGCCGGGGACACGGGCGCCAGCGGCCAGCTTGACCCGATCCGCCGGCGGTCCTATGTAGCGGCGGGCGAGCGGGGCGGAGTAGCTCAGTTGGTAGAGCAGTGGAATCATAATCCATGGGTCGGGGGTTCGAGTCCCTCCTCCGCTACCACCGAAATCCCTGGCGTTCCCAAGACGTTGACAGGCCGTGCCAGCCCCAAGGACTGGCGCTTTTGTCGCGCGTTGTCACACAGCTAACGCAAGGAAATTCAACGAGTTACAACGAGCCACGGCAGGCCCGCGCAACAGGCTTGAGCGCGGCCTGATCCCGGCCAGGAAGTTCTGGTCGAGCACCTTAGTCGGCAAGTTCAACGCCCACCCGATGGACTGCTGTTCCCTGTTCGCCGACGAAGCTTTCTTTGCGGGCGACCCTCGACACATCGACGTTTTGAAGGCCCTGATTACCGAGCAGACGATCGCGATCGAGCGCAAGTTCGTCGACGCGCATCAGGGCCGCAACCGGCTCGGCATCATGATGGCCAGCAACTCGACTTACGTCGTGGCGGCCGGCAAGGACGCCAGGCGATTCTTCTGCCTCGACGTGCCGGACGCCAGGAAGGGCGACCGCGCTCTGTCACGGTCTGAACGGCTAATGCGTGTTGCATGCTCCAGAGGCGCCGGCTTTCGTCCGAGATCCACGGGATGCCATGTCCGCGCGTCGAAAGCCTGTCGATCGAGGCGCGGCCCGGACACCGCGGTCAAGGTCGCAGCGTACAGGGATCGCGTCGGCCTTGCTCGGGTCGGCTTCGGCTCGCAACCCCTTGTGGACCCGGCTCGTCCGAGCTACATCAAACGGTACAGTTGAGCGCCATTGCCGCAACGGAGGCGGATCGACGTCTCGCGGCGCCCTCTGTCAAAAACTTGGAGAAGGGATCGTGTTCACTATCAGGGAAGCCCTAGCGAGGAGGTCCGGCTCGACGGCGTCGAGCTCGATCTGACCAGCAGCAGCTTCGACCTCTGATCCGGCGGGGCCGCAGGTTCCAGGCCGGCCATGGTTCTGCGCGCGCTCGCTCCCCCGACGCGAGCGTGAGCGCTTCGGTCTGCCTCGACCATCGCGCGCGGCCGCCCGCCACCAACCTGTGGAGTCATCACCATGGCAACCGTAGTTGGCACCTCCGGCGACGACGTGCTCCAGCCGGGGCCCGGCGACCAGACCGCGTTCCTTCTGAACGGCGACGACCAGTTCATCTGGAACCTGGGTGACGGCAACGATACCGTCTTCGGCGGCGGCGGCACCGACACGCTCGAGTTAAACGGCGCCGACGCGGTCGAAAATTTCACCGTCTCCGGCAACGATGACGGCGTCGAGCTGTTCCGTGACGTCGGTCAAATCCTGATGAAGCTCGACCAGGTCGAGTCGATTGCGCTGAACGCGCTCGGCGAGAATGACGTGATCGACGCCTCGGCGCTGCAGACCACGAAAGTCGACCTGATCGTCAGCGGCGGGACCGGCGACGATCACGCTGTCCTCGGCGCGGGCGACGATACCTTCACCTGGAACCCGGGCGAGGGCAGCGACGTGGTCGACGGGCAGGGCGGCATCGACACCCTGCTGTTCAACGGCGCCAATGTTGCTGAGACGTTCACGGTCGCCGACAGTGGCAGCGGCGTCCAGCTGCTGCGCGACGTCGGCAACATCCAGATGGACCTCACGAACATCGAACGGGTCGAGATCAACGGCCTGGGCGACCACGACGTGATCGACGCGAGCGGCGTCACCCACCCGGCCTCGCTGATCGCGGACGGCGGTGGCGGCGCCGATGTGATCACCGGCGGCGCGGCCGACGACGAGCTTGTCGGCGGCGCCGGCGCCGACACGCTCGACGGCGGGCCGGGCAACGATGTGCTCGTGGGTGGCGCCGGCGCCGACCGGTTCCAGTTCACCGGGACGGGCCTCGGTAACGACGTGATCGGCGACTTCGGCGATCGGGATGTCCTGGCCCTCCATCAGGTCCAGCTGGCGGACGGCACGCCGGTCACCCAGGCCAACCAGATCGACACCAATGCCGACGGCCTGCTGAACCAGAACGACGATCCCTTCCAGGTGGTCAACGGCGACCTGGTGCTCGGGCTCAAGGACGGCTCGGCGACCATTGCCGGGCACGAACAGATCCACGCCGACCACCTCGAGATCGCTTAGGCGACAGGCGGGCAGCCGGGGCGGGGTCCCGCTCCGGCGCCCGCCCTGTCAAAGCCCTGACCCGGTGCCGGCGCGCGGCCGGGTCGAGACCGTGGCGGGCCTCAACATGTATCGGATTGCAGCTGTGACTTGCGAACGGAACACTCCGCGCTTGCGATTGGGACGGGGGCCGGTCTCGTCGCGACAAAGGCAGCGGCAGTCGCATCGGTATTGGGACATCCGGCTCGCCTCGCGGCCGCCGCGGCCATCTGAAGGGGGGGCTTACTTCAAAAGAACCCTTTTATATTGCAGGCTCCCGTTCTCGTACTCCAGCCAGATTCCCGAGATCCCTGAGATCCCTAAGAGAAGTCTCGCCCGGGTTCGAGGGCTCCGCCCGTGGCGGGTGTGCCGAGGGCCAGAAGACATGAGGCAGTCGAAGATCTTTGGCATCGGCCTATCGAAGACCGGGACCACGAGCCTCTGCGAGGCGCTGCGTACCCTCGGCTACTCGGCTATTGACTTTCCGGTCGGCCTCAGAGACGTGGAGAAACACGACGCGGCGACAGACACCCCGATCGCCGACCAATTTGAATGGCTGGATCGACGATATCAAGGCAGCAAATTCATCTATACCGTCCGGCAGCGCGACGACTGGCTCAGATCGTGCCGGACCTACTGGGCCAGGCGCATCGACCGTGGCCGCGAAACCAGACAAGAGGTCGTCGCGCTCTACGAGCGCCTCTATGGATCAGTCGATTTCGACGCGAATCTGTTCAAATATGCTTATGGCAGACATGAAATGCGCGTGCTCAGTTACTTCGCCAATCGACCGGACGACCTGCTGATCATTGACATTTGTTCCGGAAAGGCCGATTGGAAGCCGCTTTGCGTCTTCCTTGGGAAAGAACGACCGGATTGTGAATTCCCGCACATGAACAAGAAAAAAACTCTGATTAAACACCACCTCGACACAAATAACCTCCTAAGACAAATGATTTATAGTAGAACATTGAGAAAGGGGGTGAAGAAGGCCAAAAAAGCGGTCCGAACCATTGGATGCGGATATTGAACGGGTCGGCGATTGCTGCCGACGCTGATGATCCCACCGGCGCGATCCGAGCCGGCGATCTCACCGTAGTCGCGCTGGTCGCGGTCGCCCATGCGCGCCGCGGCGGTGCCAGCATTCCGGAGCTGCCCGCGTGAAAGCACGATATGAGCCCGATGGACGCGCTGCATGTCGCGGCAGCGAAAGTGGGCGGCGCCGTTGAGCTTGTGACGGCCGAAAAGCCGAGCGAGCCGACGTTCCGTCGCGATGGCTTGTCGGTCTGTTCGATATTCACGGAAGGGTGAGGACCGCACCGGCGACAGAGTCCCAAGCCCTGACTGCTCCGGATAGGGCGACGGGACGCGACAAGGATGGCCGAGGCTCGCTGATTGCCTAGACTGCAGGCGGCATCATGACCCATGCGCCGGAGGTTCGAGTCCCGCCTCCGCTGCCAGAACATACCGTGGAAACAATGCATTGCGGATGTTTTCGCAGACCGAGAGTGAGCTCCTCCCTCAGATGACGAGCAAGATCAGCCCGGTCGCGACCAGGGCCGCGGACCAGAGCAGGTCGAGATTGATCCAGCCGCGCCGCAGGACCGCGACGCCCAGCCACTCGTAGACCAGGATCGCGACCGCGCCGGTCACGATCAGCAGCGCCAGCGTGTGCACGCCGACCGCCGCGAGCGCCACCCCGAACGAGCCGCTCACGGTCAGCTCATGGGCGGGCGAGGCGGCAAGGCAGAGCGGGATCAGCACCGGCACCAGCATCAGCCCGGCGCCGTGCGCGCTCGCCATCAGGAACGACCAGCCGGCGAGGCCCGCCATGCCGGTCTGCATGCCGACCCGCACCCGATGCCGCGAGCCGTACAGGCTGTGCCAGAGCGCCCAGCCGATCAGCAGGGTCCCGGCCAGCGCCCGCACGGTCCGCGGGTCGACCACGATCCCGAGCGCCACCACGGCGAGCGCCACCAGCGCGATCGAGAGCGCGTGGCCGAGCGCGATCGGCACCAGGGACTCCAGCACCACCGCCCGGCTGTGGCGGTGCAGCCCGAGCGCGACCGCGAACAGCCAGCCCATGGCCGGATTGATGCCATGAAACGCCCCGAGCCCGGCCAGCGCCAGCCACGGCCACCACGGGCTCGTCACGACCTGCCCCAGGGATCTGCCGCACTATGATCTTGAATACATATGCACTTCGGGCTATATTCGAGCATGACCTGGGCAGTCGTCTTCCATGAGGAGTTCGACCCGGAGTTCGAGCAACTGGCCATAAAGGTACAGGAGGAGCTTCTGGCTCACGCCAAGTTGCTAGCACATTTTGGGCCGACGCTGGGACGGCCCCGGGTCGACACCCTCGAAGCATCGCGCCACGCCCACATGAAGGAGCTCCGCTTCGATGCCGCGGGCGGGGTCTGGCGGGTGGCTTTCGCGTTCGACCCGGCGCGCCGGGCTGTGCTGCTCATTGCGGGCGACAAGAAGGGCACGGGCACGCGTCGCTTCTACAGAACGCTGATCAGGAGGGCCGACGATCGCTTCGACGCCTGGCTCGCGAAGGAGAAGGACGATGGCCACAAGCCTCGAGGACAGGCTAGCCGAACTACCGGGCGACCGACGCGCCACGGTCGACGCCCGCGCCGCTGAGCTGATTGCCGAGGAGCTGACTTTGCGCGATCTGCGTCGCGCTTTGGCTCGGACGCAGGTCGACCTCGCCCGGCAGCTGGGGGTCAAGCAGGAGACGGTCTCCCGGTTGGAAAAGCGCAGCGATATGCTCCTCTCGACCCTGCGCAGCTATGTCGCCGCGATGGGCGGCGAGCTTGATCTCGTAGCGAAATTCCCCGACCGCCCGGCGGTGCGGCTGAAGGGGCTTCCCATAGCGCAGATCGACGCGGAGGCCGGACAAACCGCGCACGCGGCCAACCGACCCCGTAAGCGCGCAAAGAGAGCCCCTGCCGAGGCTGCCTGAATCACGCTTCCTGAGGCAGGTAGGTGGGCGGCGACCCGCTGGCCGCGGCGCGCAAGAATGCCTGGTCGCGCCGGTCCACGAGCATAGCGGTGCCGCCCGCCACCTCACGGATAGCAGTAGCTGTCCGATGACGCGTCGCCGCCCTGGAGGCGCACCTGGTGCGGCCGGTGGCTGGCCGGCCAGTCGACGAAGAAGTCCTGGTCGACCTCGATGCCGCCGCCGTCCTTGGCGTTGAGCTTGACCATCCAGCCCTTGACGCCGTCCGGATAGAACTGCGGGTCGACCGCGCCATAGAGCGAGTTGGTGAAGTAGATCCGCTTGCCATCGCGGCTGACCTCGACCATCTGCGGCCCGCCGTTGAGCGGCCCGTTCGCCTTGGGATGGGCCGCGCGCGAGACGATGCCGCCGAGCCGCACCTTGCCGGTGAGCTTCGGGCTCATCGGGTCGGACACGTCGTACTGGTGGAAGTCGCCGGTGCCCCAGCAGGAGACGTAGAGATACTTGTCGTCGACCGAGAGGTCGATGTCGGTGACCAGCGGCGGCACCGCCTTGAAGCCCTTGAGCAGCGGCGGCAGGTCGCTCTGGTCCGCGGGCTCGGCCGGGATCGTGATCACCTTCTTGACCGCCCACTTGTCGCCCGCGCGGTACCAGGTCCAGATCGAGGACGACAGGTCCTCGAGCGACAGGACGCAGTTGACGAAGCCATAGGCCTGGGTCGGGTCGTGGGCCGGGCGCAGCTCGAACACCAGCTGATACTTGTCGCCGAAGTCGATCTCCTGCAGGTGCTTGCGCTTGTGCAGGTCCCAGAAGTGCAGCCGGCGGCCGTACTGGGCGCCGAGGATCATCTCCGGGATCAGCCCGTTCTCGACCATGTCGGGCGTGCCCCACTCGCTGGTCACGACCGTGTCGTGGCCGAGGTGCCACCACATGTCGTAGGCGAACCGCTGCGGCCCGCGGTCGATCTCCCAGCGGCCGCGGACCTCGAACGTCTCGTGGTCCATCAGGAAGATGCCGCCCGGACCCTTGCCGGCGCCGTTGCCGAGCGCGGTGACGTAGATCCCATCCGGCCCGCAGTGCACCGTGTGCGGCCTGGAGTAGTCGGCGCGCTCGGCGAGCTCGGCCGCCTTGATCGTCTTGACCAGCTTTGGCGCCTTGGGATCGGGCTTGGTATCGAGAATGTGGATGTTGGACGAGCGCAGCCCCGGCACGATCAGATAGCGGCGCTCGACATGCGGGTGCGGCGCGTTCGGGCAGAGACAGGAGCTGCAGGCGTTCCAGCCGAAATGGTGCAGCTCGTCCCCGGCCGACCCGACCTCGATCCGGTTCACGATCTCGGCGTAGCTCGACGACTTGGGATCGACGTCGACGACCGCGAGCCGATCGCGCTTTTGCCGGTCAGGATCGAATTCGACGACGTAGGCGAGCTTCTCCGCCGGCGCCCGGGTCGCCATGCGCGGCGACGGGTAGAAGGTGGGATCGGGCTTCCATCGGGCCATGACGACTCCCCTGGATTTTGCGTTTGGGCCGCGCGCCGCGTTTTGCGTTTCAGCCGCGGGTCGCGCTCGGTCAGGCTCGCGCGGATCCCTTTGGTTGGCGGGCTTGGCACGACCCTCTGAACAGCTGCATGTTTCACATAGTCCGTCGACAAAAGCGACCGCTTTTGCGGTTGCCATGAACGTCATCCCGATCGCCACCGCCGCCCGGGTCGGGCCGCGGCGCGCGGCGGTGCCGCATCCGCGCTTGACCTGAACGCGGCCGCCGACTACTTGTCCGCCAGCCATCGGTGCAGCTCCGGTAACCGTCGCGCTCGGGCTGGTCCCGGGTGCCAAGGGTGCGCGGCGTCCGGTCCGGAGTGCTGCCGCGAGCTCGACGAAGCGAGGGATCGATGAGTGTGAGAATTCGCCTGGCCCGCGGCGGCACCAAGAAGCGGCCGGTCTATCGGATCGTCGCGACCGACTCGCGCAGCCCGCGCGACGGCCGCTTTCTCGAGAAGCTCGGCAGCTACAACCCGCTGCTGCCGGGCGACCATCCGGCGCGGATCGTGCTGCGCGAGGAGCGGATCCGCTACTGGCTCGCGAGCGGCGCCAGACCCAGCGATCGGATCGCCCGCTTCCTGGACGGCGCCGGCATCACGTCGAACACGGTCCACCATCGCGGCACCGGCAAGCGGGCCCGGGAGATCGAGGCCAAGAAGGCCGAGGCCGCGGCCGCCGCGAGCGCCTGAGCGGGTGCGCGAGGCATCGTGCGGAACCAGCGTCCATGGTCGATCGGCGAGGAGCTTCGGCGTGGGTCTGCGTGGCCAGGATCGTGGCCGCGCATGGCCTGCGCGGCGCCTTCAGGCTCCGCTGCTTCACCGAGCGGCCGGCCGACGCCGCGGCCTATGGCCCGGTCCATGACCAAGACGGGCGGCGGCTGTTCGAGCTGACGGTCATCGGCCCGGCGCGCGGCGGCATCCTCGCGCGGGCCGACGGCATCACCGACCGGAACGCGGCCGAGGCCCTGCGGGGCACCGATCTGTTCGTGCCGCGCGCGGCCTTGCCGGCGCCCGGACCCGACGAGTTCTACCACGCCGACCTCGAGGGCCTGGTGGTCGAGCGGGCCGATGGCGCCCGCATCGGCAGGGTCAGGGGACTCGGCAACTACGGCGCCGGCGACCTGATCGAGGTTGCCGCCGACGATGGCCGCGTGCTGAGCCTGCCGTTCGATCGCCAGACCGTGCCGGTGGTCGATCTGGCGCGCGGCCGCCTGGTGGTCGAGCCGCCGGCTGAGCTCGTCCCGACTGAGCCGATCCCCGACCGACCGATCGCCGACCGGCAGATCGCCGACCGGCAGATCGCAGACGGGGCGGCCGCCGAAGGCTTGCGCGAGGGACCGCGGCCATGAGCGAGCGCACCGGACCCTGGGCCGCAACCGTGCTGACGCTGTTCCCGGAGATGTTCCCGGGCCCGCTCGGCCATTCGCTGGCCGGGCGCGCGCTCGGCCAGGGCATCTGGTCGCTGGCGGCGCTCAATCTGCGCGACTTCGCGAGCGACCGGCACCACAGCGTCGACGACCTGCCGTTCGGCGGCGGCGCCGGCATGGTCATGCGCCCCGACGTGGTCGCGCGGGCGCTCGACCAGGTCCTGGCCGCCGGCCCGGCGCGGCCGCTGCTCTACCTCAGCGCGCGCGGCGCCCCGCTCGGCCAGGCGCGGGTGCAGGAGCTTGCCGACGGTCCCGGAGTCGTGGTCTTATGCGGCCGCTTCGAAGGCGTGGACCAGCGGGTCATCGAAGCCCGGGCGCTGGAGGAGGTCAGTCTCGGCGACGTGGTGCTGTCCGGCGGCGAGCCGGCCGCGATCGCCCTCCTCGATGCCTGCGTCCGTCTGCTGCCGGGAGCGATCGGCGCTGAGGCCTCGCTCGACGAGGAAAGCTTCGAGGGCGGCCTGCTCGAGTATCCGCACTATACCCGGCCCCAGGTCTGGGAAGGGCGCCCGGTGCCCGACGTGCTGCTGTCGGGACACCACGCCCGGATCCGGGCGTGGCGCCGGCAGCAGGCCGAGCTTGCGACCCGGATGCGCCGGCCGGATCTCTGGGCGCGCCATCTCGCCGCCGGTGCGCGCGGCCGCGCCGGCGAGCCGACCCATCGGGCCGATGACAGTTGAGGTTTGCCATGAACGTGATCCAACAGCTCGAGCAGGAACAGATCGCGGAGCTCACCGAGGGTCGCCCGATCCCCGAGTTTGCCCCCGGCGACACGATCCGGGTCAGCGTCAAGGTGGTCGAAGGCTCGCGCGAGCGCGTCCAGGCCTTCGAGGGCGTGTGCATCGCGCGCAAGAACCGGGGCATCAACTCCGCCTTCACGGTGCGCAAGATCAGCTACGGCGAAGGGGTCGAGCGGATCTTCCCGCTGTACAGCCCGCAGATCGCCGGGATCGAGGTCCTGCGCCGGGGCCGGGTGCGGCGCGCCAAGCTCTACTATCTGCGCGGCCGGACCGGCAAGGCGGCGCGGATCACCGAGCGGCGCGACGAGCGTGGCCGCGGCCACGGCGCCGATGGCGCCAACGGCGCGGCGGCCGAGGCGACGGGCGGCAACGGCAGCGCCAAGGAATGACCGGCGCGGGCAACCGCTCGTAGCCGGTCGCCCGCAGCGTTGGGGGGAGCAAGAGCCATGGCCAAAGCCAGGACGCTGTTCGACAAGATCTGGGACGCCCATGTGGTCGAGCGAGCAGGAGGACGGCACCTGCCTGCTCTACATCGACCGCCACCTGGTCCACGAGGTGACGAGCCCGCAGGCGTTCGAAGGCCTGCGCCAGACCGGGCGCAGGGTGCGCCGGCCCGACGCCACGCTCGCGGTCCCCGACCACAACGTCCCGACCACCGACCGCTCGCAGGGCATCGCCGAGCCGCAGTCCCGCATCCAGGTCGAGACCCTGCAGCAGAACTGCCGCGACTTCGGCATCGAGCTGTTCGACGTCGAGGACATCCGCCAGGGCATCGTCCACATCATCGGCCCCGAGCAGGGCTTCACGCTGCCCGGCAACACCATCGTCTGCGGCGACAGCCACACCTCGACCCATGGCGCCTTCGGCGCGCTCGCCTTCGGCATCGGCACGTCCGAGGTCGAGCACGTGCTGGCGACCCAGACGCTGCTCCAGAAGCGGCCGCTCAACATGCGGGTCAACGTCGAGGGCGCCTTGCCCTTCGGGGTCACCGCCAAGGACGTGATCCTCGCGATCATCGGCAGGATCGGGACCGCGGGCGGCACCGGCCACGTGATCGAGTACGCGGGCGAGCTCGTGCGCGGCCTGTCGATGGCCGGGCGCATGACGGTCTGCAACATGTCGATCGAGGCGGGCGCGCGCGCCGGCCTGATCGCGCCCGACGAGACCACCTTCCGCTACCTCCAGGGCCGGCCGATGGCGCCCAAGGCGGGCGCCTTCGAGCAGGCGGTCGGCTCACTGGCGGACCCTGCCCTCGGACGAAGGCGCCCGCTACGACAAGGAGGCGACGCTCGATGCCGCCGCCATCGAGCCGCAGGTCACCTGGGGCACGAGCCCCCAGGACGTCCAGCCGATCACGGGCGTCGGTCCCCGATCCCAGTCGGGAAAAAGACCCGGCGCGGCGGGCGGCGATGGAGCGGGCGCTCCAGTACATGGGCCTCGAGCCGAACACGCCGATGACCGAGATCCGGGTCGACAAGGTGTTCTTCGGCTCCTGCACCAACGGCCGGATCGAGGACCTGCGGGCCGCCGCCGAGGTGGTCAGGGGCAAACGCGTCGCGGGCAACGTCCAGGCGATGGTCGTGCCCGGCTCCGGCCTGATCAAGCACCAGGCCGAGGAGGAGGGGCTGGACCGGATCTTCCTCGATGCCGGCTTCGAATGGCGCGAGGCCGGCTGCTCGATGTGCCTCGGCATGAACCCCGACCAGCTCCAGCCCGGCGAGCGCTGCGCATCGACGTCCAACCGCAACTTCGAAGGCCGCCAGGGCAAGGGCGGCCGCACCCACCTGATGTCCCCCGCGATGGCCGCCGCCGCCGCGATCACCGGCCACATCACGGACGTGAGGAAGCTGGTCTGAGCTGCGCACGTAGCACCCTGGCCCCGTAGCCAAAGCTCGGTGTGGCCGCTGATCAGCTGCGGTTCGAGTGGGACAAGCGGAAGGCTGATCGCAATCTGGCCAAGCACGGAATCGATTTCCTGCGGGCGATTCGGGTTTTCCGCGACGTCGGCTACAGCCAATATTCTCCCAGAAGCGGTGAGCAGCGCTGGATGACGGTCGGGCTCGTCGATGATCGCCTGGTTACGGTCGTGTGGACCTGGCGCGGCGAGGTCATCCGGATCATTTCGGCGCGGAGGGCGCGAGATGCGGAAATCCGGGCGTATCGTACGCTACACTCAGGACGAGATTGAGGAGCGGATCGCACGCGGCGAGGATCGTACCGACTGGGCGCGGGTCGACGCCCTGAGCGAGGCGGAGCTCGAGGCGGCGATCGCGGACGATCCCGATGCCGAGGTCGGCCCGCTCGACCTGACACGAATGAACCTCGGCATCCCGAAGGCGACGCATGAGGTCCATCTCGAGGTCGATGCCGGCGTGCTCGACTGGTTCAAGGCCAGGGACGCGACTACCGTGCCCGCATCAACGCCGTGCTGCGCGCCTATGTCGAGCACCAGCGGGAACGTTCGAGACGGCATGACGGCGCGCACCGGCTGCTCTATGACGATCGACTTCTATGCCGGCGAGGCCCAGGCGACGGAGCTGCGCGGCTTCGCGCCTTGCTTCCGGACCTGCCGCTCGGCCTCGCGCACAGCGGCGGTGACACCGCTCCATGAAGCCGCAGTCACATCCGCAGCAGGCGCTGCCGGCCATCATCGCGCTCTGCTCGAGGGCATGCGAGAAGACCCGCGGCGCCGAGTCGCCGACGATCTGCCGCGTGCGATCGAGACCACCTCATGTGACGCTGGCGCGACCTCGCGCCGCTGCTGGTTAGAGCAGGCTTGCAGCGACCTGAGGAAGAAAGCCCGCACGCCTATGCCGCAGGCGGCATCGCGGGCGCTTCCGGGCGCGGCCCCTATACCCTCGACCAACTGCTCGGCGACTTCGGGCCCGGGCTGCCAATCCCGCCTGCTGATCATCCGAACAGATCCTCCTCCTCGGGCATCGGCGGCTGATGGCGGCCGTCCTCCATGAACGGCACGTCAGCGAAGCGATCCAGCGAGGCGACCCAGGCGTCAAAGTCGGTGACGATCGGCTCCGAACATGGCGATCCTTCCAACAGCTTCCGATCGGGGCAGCACAACGCGGCGCCTCGCGGGCCGCGAAGTCGCGTCCGCAGGGGCGCCCCCGGATTGTTTTGGGGCGGCCCGGCGTCTAGATCATCCTCCCGGGGCACGGCGCGACGCGGGAGGTCCCATGCCGGACTGGGAACGGCTCTACATGGACGACTTCGACGCCTGGTGCGAGCGCCAGATCGAGGCGCTGAACCGGCACATGGGAAAGCTGCCGGCCGACGTCGACGGCGAGCACATCGCCGAGGAGCTGCAGCTGATGCTGCACCGCGAGCGGCGCATGGCCGAGGCGCAGGTCGTCCGCGTGATCGAGCATCTCCTGAAGCTGCAGTGGGCAACCGAGCACGAGCCCCGGGGTCACGTCTGGTGGCGCGCGGTGCACGGCGCGCGCTCGGCGCTGCATACCTTCGCGACCCCGAGCCTGCGGCCGAAGCTCGAAGCCGAGCTGCCCGAGTTCTACCATTGGGCGCGCGAGCACGCGAAGCGCGCGCTCTACGACATCGACCAGATCTCGCTTGGCGAATCCCTGCCCGCGACCTGCCCCTACAGCTTTGACCAGATCCTCGACGAGGACTGGTGGCCGGTCTGGTCGGATCCGCTGGCAAAGGACCGTTGAGCCGCCAGAGCGGTTTTCTGCGCCCGGCGCGATCGCCGGCGCGGGGTCAGCCGGCGAACAGATCGCCCTGGCGGGCGTGGCCGGGGGTCAGGCGCGCCTCGTGCGCCAGCAGGAAGCGCTTGGTCTCGAGGCCGCCGCCAAAGCCGGTGAGCGAATGGTCGGCGCCGATCACCCGGTGGCAGGGCACGACGATCGGCAGCGGGTTGGCGCCGTTGGCGGCCCCGACCGCGCGCGCCGCCGAAGGCCGCCCGATCCGGCGCGCGAGCTCGCCATAGGACAGGGTCGCGCCGAACGGGATCGCCCGCAGGGCCGACCAGACGCTTTGCTGGAAAGCGGTTCCGCCCGGCCGCAGCGGCAGCGAGAAATCCGTGAGCTCGCCCGCGAAATACGCCCTCAGTTGCCGGGTCGCCGCGGCGAAGACGCGATCGTCCCGGACCCAGCCGGCGGACGGCGCGCACGGGCGACGGCCGGTCGGGAAGCTGATCAAGGTCAAGCCCCCGGCATCGCCCGCCAGCAGCAGCCGGCCGACCGGGCTCTCGAGATAGCTGTAGCAGGTCGCCGCCTTGGCCATGGCGCACCTCCGGGCACCTTCCGCCCCATGCCCAGGATTATCGCACCCCTGGGCCTGGATGCCAGCCGCTACCGGCTCGCCGTCCGGTCCGCATTCGCCGCGGTCACCCGCCAGATCCGGTTGCCGACGTCGTCGGCGACCAGCAGCGCCCCCTCGCGGTCGATCGCGACCCCGACCGGGCGCCCTTGGGCGTTGCCGTCGGCGTCGAGGAAGCCGGTCAGCACGTCGACCGGCTGGCCGGCCGGGTGGCCGCCCTCGAAGGGCACGAAGATCACCTTGTAGCCGCTTGGCGGCTCGCGGTTCCAGGAGCCGTGCTGGCCGATGAAAGCCCCGGACCGGAATGCCGGCGGCATGGCCGGCGCGCCCTTCGCGAAGGTGAGCCCGAGCGAGGCCGTGTGCGGCCCGAGCGCGTAGTCGGGGACCACGGCCTTGGCGACCAGATCCGGGCGCTGCGGCTGCACGCGCTGGTCCACATGCGCGCCATAGTAGCTGTAGGGCCAGCCGTAGAAGGCGCCATCCCGGACCGCGGTCAGGTAGTCCGGGACCAGGTCGCTGCCGAGCTCGTCGCGCTCGTTGACCACCGTCCAGAGCGCCCCGGTCCCGGGCTGCCAGGCGAGGCCGTTGGGATTGCGCAGCCCGGACGCGAAGACCCGGTGCTGGCCGGTCGCCGGGTCGACCTCCCAGATCGCCGCGCGCCCCTCCTCGACCGCCATGCCATTCTCGCCGGCGTTGCTGTTCGAGCCCACGGTGACGTAGAGCTTCGAGCCGTCGGGGCTGGCGATCACGTTCTTGGTCCAGTGATGGTTGATCGGCCCGGCCGGCAGATCCGTGACCTTGACGCCCGGCGCTTCGATCCGGGTCTCGCCTTCTTTGTACGGAAAGCGCAGCAGCGCATCGGTGTCGGCGACGTAGAGGTCGCTGCCGACCAGCGCCATCCCGAACGGCGAATGGAGGCCGTCGAGGAACACCGAGCGGCTGTCCACGACGCCGTCGCCATCGCGATCGCGCAAGAGCGTGATCCGGTTCGCGCTCGGCGCCCCGGCGCCCGCCCGCTTCATCAGGAGCCCCATCACCCAGCCCTTGATGCCCTTGCCGTCCTCGGGCTTGGGCGGGGCGTTGGTCTCGGCGACCAGCACGTCGCCATCGGGCAGCACGTAGAGCCAGCGCGGATGATCGAGCCCGTCGGCGAACCGGGCGACGGTCAGGCCCGCGGCCGCGGTCGGCATGGCACCATCGGCCCAGCCCGTGGCCGAGGCGACGTTGACCGTCGGCAGCATCGACTGCTCGGGCGGCGGCAGCTCGGGATGGGGTCCGGTGCCGGCCGCGACCGGCAGGGTCGCCCGATCGCCGCAGGCCGACAGGCCAAGCGCGGCAAGTGCGAGCAGCGAGCCACGGAGAAGCTTGATCATGACGACGGCCTCGATCTGGAAAGGGGCATTCGTTCCAGAACAGGCGCGTCTGGGTTTGGTTCCGGACGTGAGCGGGCGCTTGGCTTTCAGCGGTCGGAGCCGGTCCGGTCGGGCAGGGCGAAGACCGCCTGCTCCAGCGCCACGCCCTTGAGCGCGAAGCGGCCGACGGGTCGGGCCGGCGCCTCGAGCGCCTCGGCGAACGCGCTCGAGCAGAGCGCCGGCAGCCCGAGCTGCTTTGCCAGCCCCTCGAGCCGGCTCACGAGGTTGACCGCCGGGCCCAGCACCGTGAAGTCGAGCCGGTCGGGGCTGCCGATGTTGCCGTAGACCACCTCGCCGACGTGCAGGGTCGCGGTGAAGGCAAGCGGCGTCCCGTCTGCCTGCGGCGCGTCAGCCAGCCGTGCGGCCACGCGCTCGACCGCCCGGACCGCGGCGCCGCAGGCGGCCGCCCGGCTGCCGGCGCTCTCGACCGGAAAGATCGCGAGCACGCCGTCGCCCAGGAACTTGAGCACGTCGCCGCGCTCGGCGCGCACCGCCTCGACCACCGCCTCGAAATAGCGGTCGAGCGCCTGAAACAGCGCCGCCTCTTCCAGCCGCTCGCTGAGGGCCGTGAACCCGCGCAGGTCCGAGAACAGGATCGCCGCCTCGATCCGCCTTCGATCGCCCCGCCTGATCGCGCCCTTGAGGACGGCCTCCGCGGGGCCATCGCCGAGGTAGGTCCGCAGCAGGCTGGCGCTCGAGCGGCGCATCGCGGTCGGCTCGAGCGCCGCGGCCAGCGGCTGGCGCAGCGCCTCGGCGATCTCGAGATGCCGGTCGCTGAAGCCGGCAGCGCCCTCGGCCACCAGGCTCAGGCCCTGCACCGAGCCGTCGCCGTACTCGAGCGGCAGGGCCAGGTAGTCGGTGCCGCCGGCTGCGGCCATCTCGTGCAGGACCGGGTGGTCGCGCTCGGGATCGAGGCCCTGGAGCCGGCGCCGGAAGCTCTGCCGGGTCCGGATGATGTGCTGGAAGGGGCTGCCGTGATAGGCGCCGGTCGCGAGCGTGGTGCGGGGCACGGTGTATTCGTGGGTGCCGGCGCCGTCGCGGGTCCAGATGACGCCCCAGGCGCTGGCCAGCGGGTTGGCGAGCGCCTGCCCGGCGCGCAGCCGCCAGAGCGGCACGCCGAGGTCGAGCAGGCGCCGGCAGAAGCCCTCGATCAGCGCGAGCGGAGCCAGCCGCAGACGGGCATCGCCGATCAGCCAGGCGGCGATCGCCTCGACCGGCGGGTCCGCAGCACGCTGGTGAAGGGGCCGGTCCATGCGCTGATCCAGATCCATCTCGCCGGAGAGCCGATCGCCGCAACGGCGGCGCCTCCTTCCGCACCCGCAGCAAGAGATGGTGGCTTGGCCCCGCGCAGAGCGAGGCCACCCGGCGCGATCTCGCCGCGGGCTGCCGACAGCGCCCCCCGGATCTGCCTCGGGCGCGGGTCCCTGCGCGACTGCCCAAGCGGGCGCCGCCCGGTGCGATCTTGCCTTGGGCTCGAGGGGCGCCTGCGCTATTGCTGCCGGCCGCCCGTCGCGCGCGGGCGGTCGCAAGCCTGCTCGGGAGCCCTCCTTGTCCGATGTTCGCACCCTGCTCGAGTTCCTGGCGCTGGCCGAGCGCCTGAAGACCGAGCTTCGCCACAGCTGGCTGTCCGACGGCCGCCAGGAGAGCGTCGCCGAGCACTGCTGGCAGATGGCGCTGATGGCGATGCTGGTCCACCCCGAGCTCGAGCAGCCGGTCGACCTCGGCAGGACACTTCGGATGATCCTGACCCACGACCTGGTCGAGGCGCTGACCGGCGATGTGCCGTTCTTCGACCGCAGCGAGCGCAAGGCGCAAAAGCCCGCGCGCGAGCAGGCGGCGATCGCCGAGATCCGGGCGCGGCTCGGCGAGCCGGTCGGCGGCGAGATCCACGACCTCTGGCAGGAATTCGAGGCCAAGCAGACGCCCGAGGCCAAATTCGCGACCGCGCTCGACCATCTGGAGGTCCAGATCCAGCACAACCTCGCCGGCATGGAGAGCTGGACCCCGATCGAGTACGACCTGGTCTACACCAAGATGGACCGGCACTGCGCCTTCGACCCGTTCCTCGCGGCGCTCTGCGAGGGGGTCAAGGACGACGCCGAGGCGAAGATGCGCAAAGCCGGCGTCGACGTCGACGCGGTCAAGCGCCGGCTCGCCGTCGCCGACTGACATCGGCATCGCAGGCCACGGCCAAGCCAGGCGATCGGCTGATCAGGCCGAAGGACACGCCCGGCGACTGACGCGATCCATCATGCGGGGTAGCCGATCGAAAGCCGGCGCTGCCCTGAGTTTGCCACCCACACCCCTCACGCGGCCCCGCTCGCTGCTGCCCGGTGAATGAGGCCCCCTCGACGCCCGCACCCCGGGCCGATTGACCCCCGATCCGTTTGGTCCTGACGGGGTCCTATGTCACCGGCATTCCATGCTTCACGATCCACTATCCCGGGACTCCGCCGCAGCCCAGCCCTGTGCGGTAGAACGGATTCCCACGGTCCCATGGACCCACCGAAAACAGAGTTAACGGTGATTTCTAAGTCTGGTTAACAATCTCTCCGACAATCCGGCTTGGTGCGGGACTTAGACTAGCTGTGCAGACCCTCGTGGCGATCTGGCTCGTCCGGCAGCCGCGGCTGCGCTGGATCTACTACGCCCTCATGCCGGTGCTGGCCGGCACCGATTTCGTGACCTGGCAGGGTCTGCCGTTGTTCCTGGCGGCAGCTGCGACGACGCTGTCGTCGGTCGGCCGCATGCAAACGAGATAGTGTTGCGCGTTCTGCTGCTCGCCTCGACGCCATTCTGGGCAGCGCACGACTTCCTCGTGGGCTCTCTGCCCGGCCTGGCAGGCGACCTTCTGAGCATGACGACGGGCGCGGTGATGCTGCTGCGATGCCCGCCGGCGGCCAGTACCGCCCCTCACGGGCGCCAAGGAGCCGCCATGGCGCCCCGTCCTTAGGCTCGCCCTGTTCGACACGAGGTCAGTGCTGTCCTCCGGAGCAAACCGCGATACGAGCGTGGCTCGGCCGGCGCACACCGCCCAAGAGCGGACGCCGTGGCTGAAGCGGCTGGCGCCGGGCATCCGCGCCTTCATCTGCAGCCGTCACGGTTTCAAGTGTAACGCGATTCAACCTTTCCTGAAATGGCGCCGAAATCCTTCGCTTCCATATCGACCGCGTGCACTCCGGGCCGAGCCGTCGAGTTCAGGCGCCGGACCAAGATGGGCAGGAAGAGATGACTGACGTGATCGAAAGAACGCTGCACCGGCTCGGCGAGCAACTGCCCGGCCGGGTGTCAAGACCGGGCGATGACCGCTATGCCGCCGCCACCGCGATCTGGGCCAAGCCGATCGGCCGGCTGCCGCGCGCGGTCGTCCACTGCCGGACGCCTGAGCACGTCCAGGCGGCAATCCGAGCCGCCCGCGACTGTGATGTCCCGCTGTCGGTGCGGGGCGGAGGCCACGACTGGGCCGGTCGCGCGCTGTGCGCGGGCATCGTCCTGGACCTGAGTGGGATGAACGACGTGGTCGTCGACTCCGACAGTCGGAGCGTGCGCATTTCGGGGGGTGCTCGCGCCTCGGACGTTCACGCGGTAGCAGATCCGCTCGGCGTCGCGGTGGTGGCCGGCGCGTGCAGCGCGGTCGGCATGACGGGACTTACGCTGGGCGGCGGTTACGGCGCTCTGATCGGTCGCTTCGGCCTCGCGCTCGACAATCTGCTCGCGGCCGAGGTCGTCCTAGCTGACGGGCGCATCGTGGTCGCCAAGCCCGACAATGAAGAGGAGCTGTTCTGGGCGTTGCGCGGCGGCGGCGGCAACTTCGGCGTCGTCACGGCTATGCACCACCGCCTGCATGATCTGCCCAGCGTCCGCTCGGGCATGCTCGTCTACCCGTTCGCCGAAGCCAAAGGCGTCCTGGAGCGCTGCGCCGACCTTGCCGCCGCGATGCCCGAAGAACTCACGGTGCAGGTCGGCTTCGTCGGCGGCCCGGACGGCGCGCCCGTCGTCTTGATCGTGCCGACGTGGTGCGGTCGGCCGGTCGAGGGCGAAGCGCGGGTGGCGCCGTTCCTCAAGCTTGGAACGCTGCTGGCCGGCGCCGTGGAGGTGAAGTCCTACGGGGCCTCGCTGACCGCGTTCGACCCCTTCATCGTCAACGGGCTGCGGACGTTCATGGAGACGTGCTGGCTGCCCGCGCTCGACAGCGACGGCATCGACGTCTTAATCGAGGCGATGGCGACGGCAGTCTCGCCAGGTTGCGCCCTCCTCACCCACGAGTTCAGGGGCGCCGCCTCGCGAATACCGGTGGAGGCGACCGCGTTCGGCCTGCGTCGCGACCACGTGCTCGTCGAGGTCCTCGCCACGTTCGTCGATCGCTCGGACGAGCTCGAGGAGCAACGCCATCAACAATGGGCGCGAGCCACGCTCAAGGCCTTCGATGCACTGGCGCTGCCTGGCGGCTACCCGAACCTCCTTGCTCGGGGCGATGCGGACCGTGCGACCAAGAGCTACGGCCGCAACGCCGAGCGGCTGCTCAAGGCCAAGCGGCACTACGATCCTGACAACGTCTTCCGCTCTGCCATCCCGCTGCCAGTCAGCCGGGACGATGGCCGGCGTCCTTAGTCTAGCCCTTGGACTCGCGCCGCGGCGTGTCGTCAGGATCCGAGAGCGGCCGGCACGGCCCACCATTGGCGGTCGGCGGCTCGACCGCTCAGGCTGCGCTCACCTCTGCGGGGGCGACGGGTCGCCACGTCCGCTTCAGGCGCCCGGGCCGGCGTCCCTGAAGCGGAACGGGTGCGCCGGGTAGGTGCCCAGGCGCTCGACGTCGTGGGAGAAGAAGGCCAGCTCCTCGAACGCGTTCCTGACCGGCGCCTGGTCCGGATGGCCCATCACCTCGGCGTAGAACTGCGCCTGGTTGAAGCCCGCATCCACGTAGCTCTCGAGCTTGACCATGTTGACGCCGTTGGTGGCGAAGCCGCCGAGCGCCTTGTACAGCGCCGCCGGCACGTTGCGCACCTGGAACAAAAAGCTCGTGATCACCGGGCCCTCGTAGGGCGGCGGCTCGACCGGCTCGCGCGCCAGGATGACGAACCGGGTGGTGTTGTGCTCGGCGTCCTCGAGGTCGGAGCGCAGGATGTCGAGGCCGTAGATCTCGGCCGCGAGGCGGGACGCGATCGCGGCCTGATCGGTGCGCCCGGCCGCCGCGACCTCGGCCGCGGCGCCGGCGGTGTCGGCATGGACCCGGGGCGCGATCCCGAGCTCGCGCAGCAGCCGCCGGCACTGGTTCAGGGCGTGGACGTGCGATTGCACCGTCCTGATCGCCTCGAGGCGCGCCCCCGGCACCGCCATCAGATGCAGGTTCACCCGCAGGAAATGCTCGCCGATGATGTGCAGCCCGCAGTGCGGCATCAGGTGGTGGATGTCGGCGACCCGGCCGGCGACCGAGTTGTCGATCGGGATCATCGCCCGCTCGGCGCGCCCCTGGCGCACGGCGGCGAACGCGTCCTCGAAGGAGTCCGCGGGCAGCGCCTCGTAGTGCGGGCAGACCTGGCGGCAGGCGAGGTGCGAGTAGGCCCCGGGCTGGCCCTGAAAGACGACCCGCCGGGTCGACTCGGCTGCCGACGCCCTACCGGTCGCGTCAGCGTCGGCCGCCTGATCCATGGTCCGAGGCTCGATCGTTAGCTTGGGGCCGCCGTCCCGGGCGCGCCGAGCAGCGCCCGCGCGCGCGCCAGATCGGCCGGAGTATCGACGCCGAGCGGAACCGTGTCAACGAGCGCCACCCCGATGCTCATGCCGGCCTCGAGCGCGCGCAGCTGCTCGAGCCGCTCCCGGCGCTCGAGCGGGCTCGGCGGCAGGGCCGCGAAGCGCTCCAGCGCCGCCCGCCGATAGGCATAGATGCCGATGTGGTGCCAGACCGGGCCCGCGCCGGTCGGCGCCGTCGCGCGCGTGAAATAGAGCGCCCGGCCGAGCCGCGGGTGCGCCTGATCGAAGGCGATCACCGCCTTGACGACGCTCGGATCGGCCATCTCGGCTGGATCCTCGGTCGCCACGGCGAGCGTGCCGATGTCGCTGCCGAGCCGCTCCAGGGGCTCGAGCGAGGCCCGGATCGCCGCCGGCTCGAGGGTCGGCAGGTCGCCCTGCAGGTTGATCACCCGCGCGAAGCTCCGCTCCGGATCGAGCTCAGTCAACGCCTGGTAGATCCGATCGGTGCCCGACGGCAGCTCCGGGTCGGTCAGCAGCGCCTCGCCGCCATGGGCGGCGACCGCCTCGGCGATCTGTGGCTCGGCGCAGGCGACCACGACCGGCCCGACCTCGGCGGCCAAGGCACGCCGCCACACGTGGACGATCATCGGCTCGCCGCCGATCTCGGCCAGGGGCTTGCCGGGGAGCCGGGTCGAGGCGAGGCGGGCCGGGATCAGAACGATGGTGCGACCGGCCGAAACGCGCGCTCCCGGCTTGACGAAGCTTTGCAAATGCGCCAACCCTCATTCGCCGCCGCGCCGCCGCCTGTGGTGAGACAGACTGCCGCGTCCAGGCGCGGCCCGACCCTCACCCCAGCCGGCGCGACGCATGCTACGCTACTGCGGTCAAGCGCTCCGACCGACCGGGCTCATCAGGACGGAACCAGCCTGCTATGGCAGCTTCGCTCGAGGTTAACAAGGTCCTGGCGGCGATCCTCACGGCCGGCATCATCGCGTCGGGGACCGGGGTGGTCTCGCGCATGATCTACCACCCGCGGGCGCCAGAGAAGAACGCCTACCCGATCGAGGTCACCGAGACCGCCGGCGGCGGCGCCAAGGCCGCCAAGGAGGAGGCGGCGCCGCCGATCGCGGTCCTGCTCGCGAGCGCCGACGCCGAGAAGGGAAAGACGATCGCCAAGGCCTGCCAGGCCTGCCACAATCTCGGCAAGGGCGACCCCAACAAGATCGGCCCGCACCTCTATGGCGTGCTCGGCCGCGACGTCGCCTCGGTCTCCGACTTCAGCTACTCCGACGCCCTGAAGAAGAAGGGCGGCAAGTGGGACTACGACCGGCTGAACGAGTTCCTGACCAGCCCGAAGGCCTTTGCCCCCGGCACCAAGATGACCTTCATCGGCCTGAAGAAGCCCCAGGACCGGGCCGACGTGATCCTCTACCTGCGCTCGCTCGCGGACAGTCCGGAGCCGCTGCCGGCGCCGCCGCCGGCGACCGCGGCCGCGCCCGCCGGCCAGGAGCAGGCGGCGCAGGCGGGCCAGCCACCCGCCGGCCAGCAGCCGGCGGCGGAGAAGTCGGGACAGGCGCAGCCCGCCGGCCAGCAGCCGGCGGCGGAGCCGGCGCCGCCCGCCGGCCAGGAACAGGCGGCGCGGGAAGCCGGAGCCGCCCGCCGGGCAGCAGCAGGCGGCAAAGCCGGAAGAGGCGCAGCCCGCCGGGCAACAGCAGGCGGCAAAGCCGGAAGAGGCGCAGCCCGCCGGGCAGCAGCAGGCGGCCGGGAAGCCGGAAGAGGCGCAGCCCGCCGGGCAGCAGCAGGCGGCAAAGCCGGAAGAGGCGCAGCCCGCCGGTCAGCAGCCGACCGCCGCGCAGGCGGGACAAGCGCAGCCCGCCGAGCAGAAAGAGGCGGCGGCCGAATCGGCGCCCAAGGAGCAGGCCGGCGGCCAGCCGGCCGGCGGCGGCGGCGACTTCGCGCAGCTGCTGGTCGCGGCCGATCCGGCCACGGGCGAGCGTGACGCCAAGATCTGCAAGGCCTGCCACAACTTCGAGGCCGGCGCCGGCAACAAGATCGGGCCGGACCTGCACAACGTCGTCGGCCGCAAGATCGCCTCGGTCGAAGGCTTCACCTACTCGAGCGCGCTGCAGGGCAAGGAAGGCGTCTGGGACTACGACAAGCTGAATGAGTTCCTGACCAGCCCGAAGGCGTTCGCGCCCGGCACCAAGATGACCTTCGTCGGCCTCAAGAAGCCCGAGCAGCGGGCGGCGGTGATCGCCTATCTGCGCACGATCACCGACAACCCGCCGCCCTTGCCCGGCAAGAGCTGAGCCGGCGCGGCGGCTCGAGACCATGGGCGGGCCGCCCGCGGCCGAGGAGCTCCTGGCCTTCGCGGAGCGCCTGGCCGACGTCGCGGGCGAGGTGATCCGGCGCTACTGGCGCACGCCGGTCGCGATCGAGAGCAAGGGCGACGCGAGCCCGGTCACGATCGCCGATCGCGAGGCCGAGCGCGCGATGCGGGACCTGATCCGGGCCCGCTATCCGGACCACGGCATCGAGGGCGAGGAGTTCGGCGCCGAGGGCCAGGAGGCCGGGCTGGTCTGGCACCTCGACCCGATCGACGGCACCAAGTCCTTCATCACCGGCCGGCCGCTGTTCGGGACCCTGGTCGGGCTTGGTCTGCGAGGCACGGCCGCTGCTCGGGGTGATCGACCAGTGCATCCTGGGCGAGCGCTGGCGGGGCACCGCCGGCGGCGGCGCCAGCTGGAACGGCCGGCCGATCCGGGTCCGGGCCTGCCCGGGCCTCGCCCGGGCGGTGCTGTACGCGACCTCGCCCTTGATGTTCGCCCCCGGCGCCGAGCGCGCCGCCTTCGAGCGCGTCCAGGAGGCCGTGCGCTATCCCCTGTTCGGCGGCGACTGCTACGCCTACGGCCTGCTCGCCATGGGCTTTGCCGACCTGATCGTCGAGGCCGACCTGGATGCGCACGACTTCATGGCGCTGGTGCCGGTGATCGAGGGCGCCGGCGGCATCATGACCGACTGGCAGGGGCGGGCGCTGACCGCCACCTCCGACGGCCGGATCGTCGCCGCCGGCGACCCGGCGGTGCACGCCGCCGCCCTCGGGCTGCTGGCGCCAGCGCCGGATTAAGAAAATAGTATCGCACATCCCAGGGAAAGTGTCAGAATGCGACGGCCGTGGCGGGTGCTTTAAGCCGCTCGCGGCAGCGACTTCGATCATCAATTCTACGCCTATCTTCAGGAGAGGAAGATTTACATGCCGATCATGCCATCTCGCCGTGATTTCCTGGCTGGCGCGTCAATGGCCGCTGCCGCGGCCGTCTTTGGCGGGCGGAGATCGCTCGCCGACGAAGGGCCGCCGGAGACGACCACGATCCGGCTTGGCTATCGGCCGACATACGCTTGCGTCACCCCGGAGTCGATCTCGGAGGAGCTGCTGCGCGCGGAAGGGTTCACCGACATCCGCTTCGTGCCGCCATCAGACGTCAACAGCGTGGCGGGCGGCGAGATCGACTTCGATCTCGATACCGCGGCATGGCTCGTCTCTCAAGTGGATGCCGGCGCGCCGATCACCGTGTTGGCGGGTGTGCATCTCGGCTGCTACGAACTCTTCGTGCACGAGCCCATTCGAACCATCCGCGACCTGAAGGGCAAGAAGGTTGGCATCGATTATCTCGGCTCGAGCGGGCACTTGTACCTTACGATGATGGTGGCGCAAGTCGGTCTCGATCCCAAAAGCGACATCGAATGGATCTCGAACCTCTCCGACAGCAGCGTCATGGAGCGCTTCGCCGCAGGGGCGGTCGATGCCTTCCTCGGATTTCCGCCCGGAGCCCCAGGAATTGCGCGCCCGCAAGATCGGTCGGGTGATCCTCGCCACGGCCGTGGATGCACCTTGGTCGCAATACTTCTGCTGCACGGCGTACGGCAACCGTGCCTGGGTCCGCGATCATCCGGTGGCGACCAAGCGCATCCTACGCGCCATTCTCAAGACCGCCGACTTCTGTGCCGCCGAGCCGGAGCAGGCCGCGCAACAGCTGGTCGATGCCGGGTTGACAGACCGATACGACTACGCGCTGCAGACGCTGACCGAGGTCCCGTACGGGGTGTGGCGCGAATACGACCCGGAGGAACTCGATGCGCTTCTTCGCGCTGCGGCTCCACGATGTCGGCATGATCAAGTCGACCCCGAACGCGATCCTCGCCGACGGCACCGACTGGCGTTTCCTGAACGAAATCAAGCGCGAGCTGAAGGCGTGAACGGGCACTGAAGGCGGCCACACGGGGAGGCAGACATGGGAATGTGGGGTATGGCCAGCGGCGCGCTCGTGTCGGCGGCGCTGATCGCCATTGCGGGCACCGCGCAAACGGCGGATTTTCCCGAGCCGAAGACGAGCGAGTACATCATCAAGGACTTCGCCTTCCATACCGGCGAGGTCATGCCGGAGATGAAGGTGAGCTACACCACGGTCGGCGACCCTTCGGGCCTGCCGGTG
>CAVWPO010000004.1:0-116727 GCA_963756905.1 uncultured Alphaproteobacteria bacterium | reverse complement strand
TAGGCTTCGTTCTGCACCACGCAGCCTCCAGCGCTCCGGTCGCCTCGACCGGCCCTATCTGGCCGGGCGGGCGCTTGCTCCGCAGGACAGGGTAGCCTGAAACTCGACGCGCCGCAAACCGCGCTTGATCCGGCTCCCGCCGCCGACGCTCAGCGTCCGTCAGTCACGCAGGAACCGTGCCGCGCGCGAAGGGCAAGCGCGTGGGTGCCGGGCGCGAAGGCCGCCGCACGAATGCCCGGGCACCCGGAGCGGCCGGGCGCGCTGCCGAGGCGGACGCGCCTGGCCGTCGTGCCAGAGCGGGCGCGCCCCGGGCCGTTGCGGCGCTTGGCCGGCCGCCCGGCTTCGGCTAGCTGTCGTTACCACGGACGTTGTTCAGGTGAGCCGGGTTCTGCGGCATCGCCTCTTGCTGGCGAGTGTGCCGGGCGGTCGCGGCCGGTCAAGGCTGCACCCGGCGAAGCCGGCAGCTGCGCTGGCCTTGACCGGCCGCGCCCCGACCCGGCGAGAAGTGTTCCGCCGAAGGCAATACCGCACCAAGCGCTGCCGGGCATGAACAACGTTCAGAGCAATGACAGCTAGCCTGCCATCATGGTGATCGGCGGCAGCGGGAGCGGACCATGCGTGCCATCGCGAGCCTCATCCTGATTTGTGGTCCTGGCCGGTGCTGGCCTCGCCTGCCAACGCGGAGGTCTGACTCCCCGCCGCCGCGGAGGCGCGCGCGGTTGCCGGCCAGCTCACCATCATCGGCGTCCGGCTGCCGCAAGAATGGGCCGCGACCGGCCTGCCGGCCGGCGCCGTCGGGATCTCGCTGCAGGACCCGAAGACGTTCCGGGCGCGAGCGGACTTCGTCGACGACGTGCTGCACGCGTTGCGCGAGCACCGCGATGCGCCGCTCGCGGTGATCTGCGCCGCCGGCACCCGCTCGACGGTCGCGGCCGAGCTGCTCGCAAAGAGCGGCTTCACCAGGGTCTACGACATCAGCGAGGGCATGTCCGGCGGCGCCCACGGCCCCGGCTGGCTGCAGCGCCACCTGCCGACCGAGCCCTGCAAGACCTGCTGACCGGACCGGGTCAAGCGCCGCAGGGCCGGACCGGACCCGAGACGGCTCCCGGGCGGGCCGGCCTCAGTACAGCTGCTCCTCGATGTTGCGCGCGATCAGCTGATCGTACTCGGCGACCGTCTCGGCGCGGTCTTCTGGTCGACCACGTCGGCGATCATGCGCCCGAGCGTCGGCAGGACCTTGCGGTCGACCTTCGCGTCCGCCTCCCACAGGCGCGCGCGGATCAGCGCCTTGGAGCAGTGCAGGAAGGCCTCGGCGACCTCGACCAGGATCGCCGCCTTGGGCGCCCGGCCGCGGACCTCGAAGCGGGCCAGGATCTCGGGGTCGGTGACGATCCGGGCGCGGCCGTTGACGCGCAGGGTCTCGGTCACGCCCGGGATCAGGAACAACAGGCCGACGTTCGGGTTGGCGACGATGTTGGCCATCGAGTCCAACCGGTTGTTGCCCGGCCGGTCGGGGATCAGGAGGGTGCGCTCGTCCGCCACCTGGACGAACCCCGGCGCGTCGCCGCGCGGCGAGTTGTCGGCGAGGCCGTCCCTGCGCGCGGTCGCCAGGCACAGGAACGGCGAGAGCGCGATGAAGCGCCGGCAGTTGGCATCGAGGTGGTCGAGCTGCTTGAGCGTCGCGAGCCGGCTCGGCGCGGCGAACCGGGCGCGCAGCTCGGCCTCGGTCGCAATCCCCTGCTCCATCACCCGATCGGCGTCGCCGTCCAGCATCGCCCGTCTCCCGGTTCGCGGCCCCCGCTACCAAAGCACGCTTCGAGGCGCGCCGTCAAAGGCGCGGGCGCGCGGCTTCGCCCGCCGTCATTACAGTCGTTGCCGAAGTCAATCGGGCCTGATGATTAACCATTAACTTGCGTTTACTTTAAAATAGTGTTGATAATCGATGGCATTTTCGCTAAATTGCCAATCACGACAATCAGGAGGGATCAGCAGTGGCCGTCGTGCATCCGATCACCCCGGCGGCAGGCGTCGCAGACCGGAGCGCCGCCGCGGCCACCTTCGACGCCGCCGATCTCGCCTGGGAACGCTGCCAGGAGCAGGCGGCGATTGCCTTCCGGGCCGGCCATGCGGTGGCCGCGAGCCGCCTGTGGGCCGAGGCCCTCACGATCGCGGAGAAGCATTTCGGCCGCGGCGATCCGCGCCTGGCCACCAGCCTCACCAACCAGGCCCTGGTCATGCGCCGGCGCCGTGACGACTTCCAGGCCAGGCGGCTGTTCGAGGACGCCTTGATCGTCTGGGCCGACAGCTGGCGCTGGATCCTGCTGATGACCCCGACCCACCCGGCCGCCGTGCCCCATGCGGCGCAGAGCGACCAGCTCGAGATCTACGATCCGACCGCGCGCGCCTATTTCAATGCGCTGGCCGAGCGCGGCCGGGCCGCGACCGAACGGCTGGAGCGCGCCGACCGGCTGCCGGTCGAGGGCCTGGCCGAGTGGCTCGAGCTCAAGCCCAAGCGCCTGTCCGATCTGCGCAAGCTGCTCGCGGCCGTCCTCCTGATCGCGTCCGACCCGCACCGCTGATCCGCCCTCGGCCCGGATCGCTGACGGGCCCGCCGCCCGCCGCCGGCTCCCCCCCGGCGGCGGGCGTCCGCCTGGGCAACGCGTGACGCCCGATGCCCTGGCGCCATCCAGATCGTGAGCCAACGCGCTTTCGCCCGCCGCGCGCACGGCTACGGCGCGTCCGTGGCCGACCGCCACCCGGGCCCCGAGGGCCAGCGCCTCGACGCCCGAGCTTTTTGACCAGCACCACCCGCAGCGTCTATCCTGCGGCCTCCAGGAAGCTCGGGGAGGCTGGTCATGAGCGAGGCGCTGTCCGGGATCATCCCGCCGATGACGACGCCCTTCGATGCCGCGGGCGAGCTCGACGAAGCCGCGACCCGCGCGCAGGTCCGCTTTCTGATCGAGGCGGGCGTCCACGGGCTCGCGGCCGGCGGCAGCACGGGCGAGGGCCACGCCCTCGACGGGGATGAGCTGCGCCGCCTGGTCGCCACGGTCGCCGACGAGGCCGCCGGCCGCATCCCCGTGATCGCCGGCATCATCGTCGACAGCACCCGCGATGCGATCCGCCGCGGCAAAGCGCTCGACGGCCTCGGCGTCGCCGCCCTCCAGGTCACGCCCGTGCACTACCTGTTCCGGCCCGACGACGACGCCATGCAGGAGCACTTCCGGGCGGTCGCCGAGGCGACCGGGCTGCCGACCCTGATCTACAACGTCGTGCCCTGGAGCTACCTCTCGCCGCAGCTCCTGATCCGGATCCTGCGCGAGGTGCCGGGCGTGATCGGCGTCAAGCAGAGCGCCGGCGACCTCAAGCTGCTCGCCGATCTCATGGTGATGGCGCCAGTTGGGAAAAAAATCTTCAGCGCGGTCGACGCGCTGCTCTACCCGTCGTTCGCGCTCGGCGCCCACGGCTCGATCGCGGCGATCCTGACCGCAGCACCCCGCGCCTGCGTCCAGCTCTGGGACGCGGTCCGGGCCGGCAACCACGAGCGCGCCCTCGACCTGCACCGGCGTCTTTTGGTGCTCTGGAACGCGCTCATCGCCGACAACCTGCCGGCCTGCACCAAATACGCCCAGACCCTCCAGGGCGTACCGGCCGGCCAGCCCCGCGCCCCGATGCCGCCCGCCTCACCCGGCCAGCAACGCGCGATCGAGACGGCGCTGCGCGCGCTGGTCTGAACGCCCGCCTCGCCGCGTCCTGGCCGGCATTCTCTCGGCCTCTGAGGCAAGACCCTGCGGCGGTCGCCGGCGCCCGGCCTCGCCGTCTCGCGCGCCAACCGAACGTTCACGGGCCCAGATTGGCGGCGCGCGCCGCCTGGATCGCCTGCTTGCAGCCGTCCGAGACCTTGTCGGCATTGGCGCGCAGGCATTGCCTGATCGCCCCGCCGCCCGGCTGCGCGCCCGGACAGAGCTGCTTGACGTCCTCCCTGCAGGCCTCCTGGACCTTCTCGCTCGCGGCGCGCGCCGCGAGCGCCGCCTCTTTGCAGGCCTGCGAGACCTTGTCGGCATTGGCGCGCAGGCATTGCGTGATCCGCCCGCCGCCGGGGTGCACGCCCGGACAGAGCTGCTTGACGTCCTGCCGGCAGGCCTCCCGGAGATTGGCTTGGCCGGCAGCAAGCGCGGGCGCCGCCGTCGACAGGATCAGCAGGGCGCCTGCGATCAGCGTTCGGAGCCTCATCACGCTCTCCCGGCAGCAGAGGGGCGGGACCTGACGCGCGCGCCGGATGCCGCTGGTTTTCGCAACCTCGGTCGCGCATCGACGGATGGGTGTAGGTCTGGCCATCCGGCACGGTCAAGCCTTGCGAGCCCGGCCCCCTACCTCCGCCCTTGAGATGGATCAATGCCGATCGCGATCCGGGCAGCTATCCTGGATTGACAATCCCGGCGACAGCCACGGAGGAGCAGCCATGGCAAGGACGATGAAGGCGGCGGTGGTCCGCGAGTTCGGCAAGCCGCTGGTGGTCGGCGAGGCGCCGGTGCCGGAGCCCGGACCGGGTCAGGTCCAGGTCAAGATCGAGGCCTGCGGCGTCTGTCACACCGACCTGCACGCCGCCGAGGGCGACTGGCCGGTCAAGCCCCGCCCGCCGTTCATTCCCGGTCACGAAGGCGTCGGCTTCGTTTCCGCCGTCGGCCGCGACGTCGGCCACGTCAAGGAGGGTGACCGGGTCGGCGTTCCCTGGCTCTACAGCGCCTGCGGCCATTGCGAGCATTGCCTGGGCGGCTGGGAGACCCTGTGCGAGGCGCAGCAGAACGCCGGCTATTCGGTCAATGGCGGCTTCGCCGACTATGTCGTGGCCGATCCCAACTTCGTCGGCCATCTGCCCGGCAATCTCGGCTTCATCGAAGCGGCGCCCGTGCTCTGCGCCGGCGTGACCGTCTACAAGGGCCTGAAGGTCACCGACACCAAGCCCGGCGACTGGGTGGTCATCTCCGGCATCGGCGGCCTCGGCCACATGGCCGTGCAATACGCCCGGGCGATGGGCCGCAACGTCGCCGCGGTCGACGTCGCCGACGACAAGCTGGCCCTTGCCAGACGGCTCGGGGCGAGCGTCACGGTCAACGCCATGACCACCGATCCGGCCGCCTTCCTCAAGAAGGAGATCGGCGGCGCGCACGGCGTGCTGGTGACCGCCGTCTCGCCCAAGGCCTTCGAGCAGGCCCTCGGCATGGTCCGCCGCGGCGGCACGGTGTCGCTGAACGGCCTGCCGCCCGGCTCGTTCCCGCTGCCGATCTTCGAGATGGTGCTGAACGGCATCACCGTGCGCGGCTCGATCGTCGGCACCCGGCTCGACCTCCAGGAGGCGCTGCAATTTGCGGGCGACGGCAAGGTGCGCGCGACCACCGCGACGGCCAGGCTCGACGACATCAACGACGTCTTCGCCCGCATGCACGCCGGCAAGATCGAAGGCCGCATCGTCCTCGACATGAACGCGTGAGGGGCGCGCCCAAGCCGCCCGAGGAGCTCGAGGACATCCGCGACCTCGACACAGTGCTCGCCAAGCCCGACCGCCGCATGATCCCGTTCGAGGGGACCTCGGCGATCCTGGACGGCGCAAGCCCGATCCGCGCCTGGCGCGAGCACCGCGGCCTGAGCCAAGCCGACCTCGCGCAGGCCGCCCGCATCGCCGAGACGCACCTTGTGGAGATCGAGGCCGGCATGCGAGCGCCGACGCCGGCAGCGCTGCGCCGGCTGGCCAAGCCTCTGCGCACGCACGCAGGAGACCTGTCCGCATGATTCTGCTCTCAGCAATCCGGGAGATTCCTGGACCTCCTTGCCACCGGCCCCCCATCAACGAATTACCAGCGGCGCTGCCGGCCGCTGCCTCGTGTCCTTGACCGGCGCCGCGATCGGTGCTCTTGAGGGCCGGGGGGCGCGGCGGCCGCGTCTCCGCGGCATCCGGGTTCGGCGTCAGATGGCGAAGATCGATCTCCAGTTTCTCGCCCGCCAGTTCGAGCGCGTGATCAGCGACCTCGCGACCCTGAAGGACGATGCGATGGTCGTCATGGCGCGCCTCGACCGGATCGACGCCACCGTGCAGAGCCTGGTCGTCGAGGTCCGCGCGATGCACAGCCGCCACGAGCGGCTGGCGCGACGGGTCGACCGCGTCGAGGAGCGCGCTCAGCCGGACGGGTAACAGCCCCCGCGGTTGTTCCCGCACCGCCCGAGGCGTACATTCCGCCCATGGGCAAGGTTCTGCGCCGCGACCTGTACGAGGACGACTTCTTCGCCTGGACCCGGATGCAGGCCAAGGAGCTCCGCCGCTTCGCCCGCACGCGCCCGAACCTGCCGCTCGACCTTGAGCACCTTGCCGAGGAGATCGCCGACTTGGGCCAGGAGCAGCGCAACGCGCTGCCGCGGATCGAAAGCCGTCGGGCCAAGTCGATCACCGACCTTGCGGAGCAGGAGGGTGTGACGGACGCCTACGTCTGCCGGCTCCTGCCGCTCACCTGCCTGGCGCCCGACATCGTGGAAGCGATCCTGGACGGGGGCAGCCAAAGAGGCTGAGGTTGGCTGAGATGCTTGGCTCGAGCGCGAGCCGGTGGGACGAGCAGCGAGGTGGCGCCGATCGCCGGCTGGTTGGATGGTCAATCTCAATTCTACCGCTGATAGCGCCGCATGAATTCGCGAAACTCTTCGAAGGTGATCTCCCCGTCGCCGTTCCGGTCGATCGCGTCGAACTGGCTGAAGGGCGCCTGCACGAATTCCGCGCCACTCAGCTTGCCATCGCCGTTCAGGTCGGCTTCGGCGAACGCTTCGGGCGTGATGTTGATGTCCCCGGGATCCAGGTGCTGATCCAGACCCACTTCCTTGAGGAAGCGATAGAAAACCTCGCCCTTCTTGAGCAGGAACTCCTGGCGCGTGACCACACCATCGTGGTTCACGTCGAGGATGTCGAAGACCTCCTTCAGAAGTCACGCGGGTGCCGAGCCCCTCGCCGCGGTCAGGGTAGCTCTCCCCACCGAGCGTCCGATCCGCCCGGATCGCGCCGAGGGCCAGCACGATGACGAGGGCAGAGGCGAGCCGAGCCCCCGCCAGGCGGCGACGCGGCGCGCCATCGTTCCGGACCATGGCCTGTCTCCGCTCAGCATGAGTTGCCAGATCATCAGCCGCTTCGAGCATCGTCCCGATGCTGGAGTTCGTCGGCCGATTTTGGCCGACGGGCTTTGACCCAGATCAATGCCGGGTTCGCCAGGGATACCGTAAAACAAAATGAAGTCACAAATCGGCAGGCCGGAGGTCCAACGTGAACGCCGCCCAGGTCATGACACACCCGCCCGTCAGCGCCGGCCCGACCATGTCGGTGCGCGAAATCGCCAAGCTCCTGCTACAGCACGCGATCAGCGCGGTCCCGATCATAGACGCCTCGGGCACGCTGCTCGGCATCGTGAGCGAGGGCGACCTCATCCGCCGGCGCGACGTCGCCCGCGACGAGCGGGCGTCCTGGTGGCTGGAGGTGCTTGCGGAGGGCCAGGATCTAGCGCCGGAGCTCCTGGCCTACATCCACTCCGGTGATCGGTTGGCGCGCGACGTGATGACCCGCGAGGTCGTCACGGTCGAGGAGCAAACACCACTGCTCGAGGTCGTGCGCCTGCTGGAGCAGCACGGCATCAAGCGCGTGCCCGTGCTGCGGCAGGGCCGGGTCGTCGGCATCGTCAGCCGTGCCGACCTGCTCCGTGCCTTGACCCACGAGGAGGAGACGACAAAGCGGCCACCGCGGCCGAGCACCCCGTTCGAGATGTCGCGTCCCGTTCCCCCCGCCCTTGACGAATTCTGAGGGGTTCACCGGGGCGCCGCGGCTGCCGCCGGGCACGTGGGGGTGTGTGTGATCGGCAAGGGGGCGGTTCCGGCCAAGTGCGCGGCGACACGCGGTTGTCGCAGGCGGCCGGGCAGGCGCGTGGGTACGGTTGGGAGACGGCACGTCCCAGAAGAGAGTTTCGAGCGTGGCGGGCCAGGGCTCGCAACCGGCCCGGGGGGCAGCCTTTGACCCACATCAATGTCCAATTCGGCCGGGCCGCAGAGAGTTAGGTCGTCAGAGTCGCGAAGCGACACGGCTTCGGAGGCCCGATATGAGCGTCGCCCAGGTCACGACACGGGAGCCCGTTACCGCTGGCCCGCCAACGACGAGCAGAGCCAAGCGGCTCCTGGTGATAGCGGTCGTCGTTGCGGCTGGGGCCCTAGGCGCGTTCCTGGCCTGGCGGTATCTCTGGCCGGCCGGTCTGCCCCCGGGCATCGCCGCCGGCAACGGCCGCATCGAGGCCACCGAGATCGATGTCGCCGCCAAGATCAAAAACCGGATCAAGGAGATCTACTTCGACGAGGGCGACTTCGTCCATGCCGGGCAGGCCATCGCCAAGATGGACACGGCGACGCTCGAAGCGCAGCGCCGGGAGGCCGAGGCGCAGCTGCAGCGCGCGACCATCGCCGTGGACACCGCGCAGCACTTGGTGAAGCAACGGGAAGCGGAGCGTGAGGCTGACATTGCCCTGGTTGCCCAACGGGAAGCGGAGCTTGACGGGGCTAAACGACACCTCCAGCGCTCCATCGAGCTTGCACCACGGCACGATGTTCCGGAGCAGAAACTCGACGACGACCGGGCCAGAGTCGAGGCCGCGAAGGCGGCCGTGGCCTCCTCACAGGCGGAGGTGGCCGCGGCAGAGTCGGCGATCAGCTCGGCGAAGTCGCAGGTGGTGGACGCGAACGCGTCCATCGCCGCGGCGGAGGCGACGATCGAGCGCATCCAGGCCGACCTTGACGACAGCACGCTGTACTCGCCGGTCGACGGCCGGGTGCAGTACCGCATCGCGCAGCCGGGCGAGGTGGTCCCGGACGGCGGCCGGGTGCTGAACCTGGTCGATCTCACCGACGTCTACATGACCTTCTATCTGCCGACGGAGCAGGCCGGACGCGTGGCGCTCGGCGCCGAGGCGCGCATCGTCCTCGACGCCCTTCCCAACGACCTCGTTCCCGCGTCCATCACCTTTGTCGCCGACGTCGCCCAGTTCACGCCCAAGACGGTGGAGACGGCAGAGGAACGCCAGAAGCTGATGTTCCGGTTGAAGGCGCAGATCCCGCCGGAGCTGCTGCGCAAATACCTCCGCATGGTGAAGACCGGCTTGCCCGGAGTGGCCTACGTGCGGTTGGACCCGAACGCCGAATGGCCGGCCAGCCTCAAGGGAAAAAGGCTAGTGCAATGACCGTGCCTGCAGTGGCCGTGCCGCCCTCGGGCGATGCTCCCGGCGCCGATGCAGCTCCGGTGGCGAGCCTCCACGAGGTCAGCCTTTCCTACGGTAAGACGCTCGCCCTCGACGCCATCACCCTCGACATACCGGCCGGCCGCATGGTCGGGCTCATCGGGCCGGACGGCGTCGGCAAGTCCAGTCTGCTGTCGCTGATCGCGGGCGCGCACGCCATTCAGTCAGGGCGGGTCGAGGTGCTGGGCGGCGACATGGCCGATGCCGGTCACCGTCGCGCGAGCTGCCCGCGCATCGCCTACATGCCGCAAGGCCTGGGCAAAAATCTCTATCCGACGCTGTCGGTGTTCGAGAACGCCGACTTCTTCGGCCGCCTGTTCGGCCAAGGCCGCGCCGAACGCAGGCGCCGCATCGCCGGGCTCACGGCGGGCACGGGCTTGGCCCCGTTCTTCGGACCGTCCCGCCGGCAAGCTGTCCGGCGGCATGAAGCAGAAGCTGGGCTTGTGCTGCGCGCTGATCCACGATCCGGACCTGCTCATCCTCGACGAGCCGACCACCGGCGTGGACCCGCTGTCGCGCCGGCAGTTCTGGGACCTGATCGACGCGATAAGGCGCGGGCGGCCCGGGATGAGTGTCATGGTGGCGACCGCCTACATGGACGAGGCCGCCCGCTTCGACTGGCTGATCGCCATGGACGCCGGCCGCATCCTGGCCACCGGCACCCTCGCCGAGCTGCTGGCGCGGACGGGCTCGCCCTCGCTGGATGCCGCCTTCATCGCGCTCCTGCCGGAGGAGAAGCGCAAGGGCCACCGCGAGGTGGTGATTCCGCCGCGCGAAGGCGCCGCCTCCGCCGACATCGCCATCGAGGCCGAGGGCCTCACCCAGCGCTTCGGCGACTTCGTCGCCGTCGATCACGTCAGCTTCCGCATCGGGCGCGGCGAGATCTTCGGTTTCCTCGGCTCGAACGGCTGCGGCAAGACGACGACCATGAAGATGCTGACCGGCCTGCTCCCGGCCACCGAGGGCCGGGCGCGGCTGTTCGGCCGGGAGGTCGATCCGCGCGACATCGAGGTCCGCCGCCGCGTCGGCTACATGTCGCAGGCCTTCTCGCTCTACACCGAGCTCACCGTCCGGCAGAACCTCGACCTGCACGCCCGCCTCTTCGCGCTGGCGCCCAAGGCGATCCCCGCGCGGATCGAGGAAGCGGTGCGGCGTTTCGACCTCGCCTCGGTGATGGACCAGCTGCCCGACGCCCTGCCGCTCGGCATCCGCCAGCGCATGTCGCTCGCCGTGGCCATGATCCATTCGCCCGAGATGCTCATCCTCGACGAGCCGACCTCGGGCGTCGATCCGGTCGCGCGCGACGCGCTCTGGCAGCTCCTCGTCGACCTCTCGCGGCGGGACGGCGTCACGATCTTCATCTCGACGCACTTCATGAACGAGGCGGAGCGCTGTGATCGCATCTCGCTGATGCATCAGGGCAAGGTGCTGGTCAGCGACACGCCCGGGAACATCGTCCAGGGACGCGGTGCCGCGACCCTCGAGGACGCGTTCATCAGCTACCTGGAGGAGGCGATCGGGGAGCGGGCAGCGCCGGCAGGCGTCCAACCCGGGTCGGTGCCCGCTCCCGCGTCGGCTGGGGACGGGCAGGAAGCACGGACCTGGAGGCGCTTCGACCCGCGGCGGATGCTCAGCTACACGCTGCGCGAAGGTCTCGAGCTGCGCCGGGATCCGGTTCGCATGACGCTGGCCGTGCTCGGCAGCGTCATCTTGCTGGTCATCGTTGCCTACGGCCTGAACCTCGATGTCGACAACCTGACCTTCGCAGTTCTCGACCGCGACCAGACGACCACGAGCCAGGACTATGCCCTCAACATCGCCGGGTCGCGTTACTTCATCGAGCGGCCGCCGATCGCCGACTATGCCGATCTCGACCGCCGCATGCGCAGCGGCGAGGTCAGCCTTGCGATCGAGATCCCGCCCCGCTTCGCCCGCGACGCGGCGCGCGGGCGCGACGTCGAGGTCTCCGCCTGGATCGACGGCGCCATGCCGACGCGTGGGGAAACCATCCGCGGCTACGTCCAGGGCGTGCACGCCGGCTGGCTCACGGACCAGGAGCGACACAGGCGCTTGGGGAAGCAGGCCGGGCTCGAGGAGTACCGGCCGGAGACGCGGTTCCGCTACAATCCCGGCTTCGAGAGCCTTATCGCCATGGCCCCGGGGTTCATCCCGGTGCTCCTCATGCTGATTCCGGCGATGCTGACGGCTCTCAGCGTGGTGCGCGAGAAGGAGCTCGGCTCGATCGTCAATCTTTACGTCACCCCCGTGACCCGGCTGGAGTTCCTGTTGGGCAAGCAGATCCCCTACGTCGCCCTTTCGATGCTCAGCTCGCTCCTGCTGTGGGCGTGTGCCGTTTTCGTCCTCCAAGTCCCGTTCACCGGAAGCTTCCTCGCCTTCGCCCTGGCCGCACTGGTCTACGTCGGGACGGCGACCGGGTTCGGTCTCCTGATCTCGTGTTTCGTGAGCAGCCAGGTCGCAGCAATCTTCGGCACCGGCATCCTCACTATCGTGACCACTGTGAATTTTTGCGGGCTGATCAACCCGCTTTCCTCCATGGAGGGGCCCGGCGTCCTGGTCGGGCGCGTCTTCCCCACGACCTATTTCATCACGATTGCGCGCGGCACCTTCTCCAAGGCGCTCGGTTTCGGCAGCCTGGCGACGGAGTTCGTTCCCCTGCTGATCGCCGTTCCGGTCCTGTTCGGGGTCGCCGCGGCTCTGCTGCCGAAGCAGGCGCGCTGACATGCGCGCCGCCAACGTCCTCCAGCTCGGCATCAAGGAACTGCGCGGGCTGATGCGCGATCCGGTCCTGCTGGTGCTGATCGCCTATGGGTTCACGCTTCAGATCTACGCCCAGGCGACAGCGCAGCCCGAGATTCTCCACAAGGCGACGATCGCGATCGTCGACGAGGACCAATCGGCCCTTTCGGCGCGGATCCTCGGGGCCTTCAATCCGCCATTGTTCGTTCGGCCGGAGATGATCTCGGCGGCGGAGATGGACCGGCGCATGGACCTTGGCATCGACACCTTCGCTCTCGACATTCCGCCCCATTTCCAGCGCGACGTGCTCGCCGGCCGCTCGCCCGCGATCCAGCTCAACGTCGACGCGACCAGGGTAAGCCAGGCCTACGGCGGCAGCGGCTACGTCCAGACCATCGTCTCGAGCGAGATCACCGATTTCGTGCGCCGCTACCAATCCGCCGCTGCGTCCCACGTCGACGTCGCTGTGCGCGTGCGCTTCAATCCCAACCTGATCAGGTCGTGGCTCGGCGCAATCTCCGGCATAGTCGACCAGATCAGCCTGCTCGCGATGGTCCTCACCGGCGCCGCCCTGATCCGCGAGCGGGAGCACGGCACGATCGAGCATCTGCTGGTCATGCCGGTCACACCCGTCGAGATCATGCTCAGTAAGATCTGGTCGATGGGGCTGGTCGTGCTCCTGGTTTCGTCCCTTGCGCTCGTCGGCGTGGTGCAGGGATTCCTGGCGGTGCCGATCCAGGGCTCGATCTGGCTATTCGTCCTCGCGACGGCGCTTTTTCTCTGCGCGATGACCTCCTTGGGGATCGCGCTTGCGACGGTTGCCGGCTCAATGCCGCAGTTCGGTCTCCTTCTGATGCTGACCTTGCTGCCTCTGCTGGTGCTGTCCGGCAACGTGACGCCGTTCGAGAGCATGCCGGCGATAATTAAGAAAATCATGCTCGCCGCGCCGAACACGCACTTCGTCGTGCTGGCGCAGTCGATCCTGTTTCGAGGGGCCGGTTTCGATATCGTCTGGCCGCAGTTCCTGGCGCTCCTTGTGATCAGCGCCGTTCTCTTCGTTTTCGCCCTGGCGCGGTTCCGCAGTTTCCTGAAGTAGCAGGGCCGGACCACACCGGCGACGATCCGACCTGCCGATTGGGGCGCCGGGACCTTCGAGAGAAATCCGGAACACGGGGAACCGGCGCTGTGCCCTCCGATAACGCCAGGATCGACCCGTCTTCCAGCTGCGCACCTTCGGCCGTCGGCGCGCCGGCGTGAAGCCTGGCGGTTCGAGGCTTGTCGGTGGTAGCTGCTTGCAGTTGACGTGCTTGCTTTGCGGTGCAGCGCATCGGCAGCAACCGCCGGAAGGTCAAGGAATTCGGGGTGGGTGATATGGAGACTGGAAAAGACCTTCCCTTGTCGCAGACGCGGGGCGCTCCCCGACCGATCCTGGGCAGCGACAGTGCCATCGCGCAGCTTTTGACCCTGCTGCGTCCGCTCGCCGTCTCCCGCCGCCGGCGCCAGCTTGGGTTACTTGCGCTGGGCGTGGTCGTCGTCATCTGCGCCAACACGGCCGGGCAGATCAGGCTCAACATTTGGCAGCGCGATTTCTACGAAGCGATCGAGCAAAGGCACATGGCGGCATTCATGACCCAGCTCATGGTCTTCGCTGTGATCGCCGGCGCTCTGCTGGTGCTGGTGGTCAGCCAGACCTGGCTGCAGGCGATGGCCAACGTCCGCCTCCGCGAATGGCTGACGCACGACCTGCTCGACCAGTGGCTGGTCCGCAGACGCGTTTACCTGCTGGGCTTCGCGGGCGAGATCGGCGTCAATCCCGATCAGCGCATTCAGCAGGATGCCCAGCACCTGACCGAGCTCACGACCGTCCTCTTGGGAGGCCTGCTGCAATCGTCCCTGTTGCTCGTGAGCTTCGTGGGCGTCCTCTGGGTTCTGTCCGCCCAGGTCGTTTTCGATTTCGGGAACAGCCCTGTCACGATCCCGGGCTACATGGTCTGGTGCGCGCTCGCCTATTCGCTCGGCGGCTCGCTGCTCGCCTGGCGCGTCGGCCGTCCGCTCGTTCCGCTCAATGTCGACCGCTACGCCCGCGAGGCCGATCTGCGCGTCGCCCTCGTGCGCATCAGCGAGCACGCCGACGGCATTGTGCTCCATGATGGCGAGGCGGATGAGCGCCGCCTGCTCGACGGACCGCTCGACGCCGTGGTGACCTTGATGACCCACCTCGCGGGCGGCCTCGCGCGCCTCACCTGGATCACCTCGGGTTATGGCTGGCTTGCGCTCGTGGTGCCGATCGTGGTCGCAGCACCAGGCTATTTCGGCGGCCACATGAACTTCGGCACGCTCATGATGGTGGTCGGAGCCTTCAATCAGGTGCAGTCCTCGTTGCGCGGGTTCGTCGACAATCTGCCGCAGATCGCCGACTGGCGCGCCACGCTTTTGCGTGTCGTGGCGTTTCGGAATGCCCTCGCGACGGTCGACACGATCGGCGCGGACACGGGTCGCATCGAGGTGGTCGAGTCGGCGTCCGGCAAGCTCGAGCTCGACGATGTGCAGCTGGCACTGCCCGAAGCCTGCGCAACCCTGGACCAGAGCCGGGTCGAGATAAGCCCGGGCGAGCGCATCCAGATCCTGGACAAGGCCGCCTCGGGCAAGAGCACGCTGTTCCGGGCGCTCGCGGGGATGTGGCCCTGGGGCGGAGGGACGCTTCGCCTGCCACCGCGCAAGGGGATGATGTTTATGCCCGAACGGCCGTATCTGCCGCGCGCCACACTGCGCGCCGCCGTCTGCTATCCTGCCGAGCCCGGCTGCTTCGAGGAGGCCGCCGTGGTCGCTGCGCTCGAGCGGGTGGACCTCGGGCACCTTGTGCCCTCGCTCGATCGTACGGAGCGTTGGGACCGACAGCTGCCGCTCGACGAGCAGCAGTGCCTGGCGTTCGCGCGCCTGTTGCTGCACGCGCCGCGTTGGGTGGTCGCCGACGACGCGGTCAGCGCGCTCAGCGACTTGCACCTGCGCCGCGTGCTTTCGCTCTGCGATCGCGAGCTGATCGGAGTGACGCTGATCCGCCTCGGTCGCGATTCCGTCCTGGACGGCTTCTGGAATCGAACGCTCCACATGATCGAGCGACCAGGCGGGCCCCACCTGCGCGCCGAGTTGCAGCCCCGGGCCGCGGGGCAGTAGACGCCTTGTCCACCAGTTCGAGCCAGAGCTCGAGCGCCAGGGCGCCGACATCGGCCCGCAATACCGCTCGATCATCCTCTACCACAGCCCGGAGCAGGAGGCCGAAGCCCGACGCGCCATCGCCGAGGTCAGTGAGAAAAAAATCTGGCCGGCGCCGATCGTGACCCAGGTCGTGCCGCTGGAGACATTCTACCCGGGCGAGGACTACCACCAGGACGACTTCGAGCAGAACCCGCGCCAGCGCTATTGCCAGATCGTGATCGCGCCCAAAGTGGCAAAGTTCCGCAAGGAGCACCTGGCGCGGCTGAAGCGGTAGGCGGAAGGGCTTTTTCCCACCCGAGCCGGTCGAGCCCCCGCGCTCGGCTTCACCGCCGCGCGCCGCGCTCCCGCAGCAGCAGGTCGACGACCGCGTCGGTCGCGGTCCGGCGCAGGTCGACCGGGCGGGCGCCGGGCAGCTCCAGGGTCGCCTCGGCGTCGCTCGCATCGAGGCGCGTCTTGAGGGCCGTGACGCGCTCGCGCAGGCGCCGGCGGTCGAGCTGTTCCCCGATCTGCAGCGTGGCCAGCACGGTCCCGGGCAGCGACAGGATCAACGACGCGATCGCAATCCCGGTCGCCAGATCCCGGTTCCTGTCGGCATCGGATTCCGGCACGCGCCGCTCGGGCTCGCGCCCGCCGACCTCCCGCAGGAGCGCTGCGGTCTCGTCGGCGGCGGCCTCCGGGTCGGTGCCCCGGAGCGTGATCTCGATGCTCATGATGCGCTTCCCTTGATCTGCTCGATCAGCTGGCGGCAATGGGCGGCGCCATCCGCACGGCCGATCTTCTCGAACGCCGCCGCCGCGGTCGTGAGGACGTCAACAGCGTCATCGGTGTGGGCGCCAAGGGCGAGAACCTGGCCGAGCAAAACGCCTGCGTGGCCGACGAAATCAGGGCGCTGAAGCTTGAGACTGATCTCGTACGCCTCGCTCAGCTCGTCGTAGATGGTCTGGATGCCACCCTTCTCGTGATCGCCGCGGCGAAGTCGGATTTGTGCGCACGAGACGCGGATGTGGGCGATCGAATCGATGTCCTTCATCTCCTGTGCGATGGGCAGACGCTCGAGGTGCATGGCGAGCGCCCCCTGCAATTCACCCTGCCTTTCGAGGATGTCGGCGATCTTGCCCTTGGTGATCGCGACCGCGCGCACATCGCCCAGGCGCTCGTAGACCGGCAGCTGCTCCTCGGTGCGGATGCGCAGCGCCTCCTCGAGCTCGCCGCGGCCCTGCAGGATGTCGGCGATCTTGCCCTTGGTGATCGCGAGCGCGCGCACATCGCCCAGGCGCTCGTAGACCGGCAGCTCCTCCTCGGTGCGGATGCGCAGCGCCTCCTCGAGCTCGCCGCGGCCCTGCAGGATGTCGGCGATCTTGCCCTTGGTGATCGCGAGCGCGCGCACATCGCCCAGGCGCTCGTAGACCGGCAGCTGCTCCTCGGTGCGGATGCGCAGCGCCTCGTCGAGCTCGCCGCGGCGCTGCAGGATGTCCGCGATCTGGCCCTTGGTGATCGCGACGCGCGCGCACATCGCCCAGGCGCTCGTAGACCGGCAGCTCCTCCTCGGTGCGGATGCGCAGCGCCTCCTCGAGCTCGCCGCGGCCCTGCAGGATGTCCGCGATCTTGCCCTTGGTGATCGCGAGCGCGCGCACGTCGCCCAGGCGCTCGTAGACCGGCAGCTGCTCCTCGGTGCGGATGCGCAGCGCCTCCTCGAGCTCGCCGCGGCCCTCCAGGATGTCCGCGATCTTGCCCTTGGTGATCGCGACCGCGCGCACATCGCCCAGGCGCTCGTAGACCGGCAGCTCCTCCTCGGTGCGGATGCGCAGCGCCTCGTCGAGCTCGCCGCGGCGCTGCAGGATGTCCGCGATCTTGCCCTTGGTGATCGCGACCGCGCGCACGTCGCCCAGGCGCTCGTAGACCGGCAGCTGCTCCTCGGTGCGGATGCGCAGCGCCTCCTCGAGCTCGCCGCGGCCCTGCAGGATGTCCGCGATCTTGCCCTTGGTGACCGCGATCGCGACTACGATCGCTCAGGGTCTCGTAGACCGGCAGCTGCCTCGCTGCGTAGCTCGACGCGCAGCGCCTCGGCCAGCTCGCCGACGCTCGGACCAGCCGGTCGGCGTGAAGGCCGAGGACTGGGCACGGAGGTTGGGCTCGATGTCGTCCCGCCCGCGCGCCTGCTCGAGAAGCCGGTCCTGCAGGTCGATGTCTCCCGCTGCTCGGCGGCATTGATCGTCTTGCCGAGCAGCACCGCCCCCGGCGGGTGGCCCGCGGCGGCCAGCGCGTCGAGCGCCGGCCGGGCGAGGGCAACGGCGGCGGGCGCGGCATGCACGATCTCGAACAGAAAGATCACCGCCGCCTCGGCAGCGGCCTCGAGCAGCGCGGGCTCCGGCGCGCCGGCGAGCAGCGCGAGCCGCGTCACCTCGACGGCGCGCGGGTCGTACGGGAAGTCGCCGTCCCCGTCGCGCCAGGCCGCGGCGAGGGGGCCAAGCGCGGCGGCGGCGAGCCGCTCCGCGTCGGCCGCGGACAAAGGATCAGCGAGCGGGCGGGCAAGCGGGTTGAGGGCGGCATGGGGCAGGCTCGGCGCTCCGCGGCCTACGGACATGGCCCCCCAGTCGTCGAGCAGGCCCAGCGCCAGCAGGCGGTCGAGCGCGCGCGCCGGATCGGCGAGGCCCAGCTCCGCCGCCACGGCTTCCAGCGCCGGGCGCGGGATCGGGATGTCCAGGGAAAACAGCGTCGCGGCGCTGAGCGCCACCCGTTCCGCGCAGCTGAGCGCGCCCTTGTAAGTCCCGAACGCCATGCGCTTGAAGAAGTCGCCGGGGTCCTCGCCCTCAGGCGGCTGCCGGCCGGTCGCGCGGAACGCCTCGACCGTCGCGATCGCGGCCAGGGCCGCCTCGGCCTCGCCGGCCAGGATCGGCCTCGTCAGCGTGTCCTGCAGACCCGGATTGCCGGCCGCTGCGGCGAGCGCCCGCTCGATCATCGCGCCCGCGGCCGCCTCCGCCTCCTCCTTGCCCTCGGCCCTGGCCTTGGCGCGGACCTGCTTCTGCCGCTCCCGCGGCCCCATGGGTGCCAGCGGCACCCGCACGAGCCCGGTCGCCAGATCGTCGCCGGCACCATCCGGCAGCACGAAGTCGTAGCGGCTGGTCAGCAGCAGCCGCGACGCGGTCGCGGCTTTCGCGAACGCCGTGAGCACCGCCGCGAGCGCCTCGCGGAAGCCCGCCGCCGGCTGCACGTCGGCCCGATCCGCGGCCGGCGTCGCCAGCGACTGCTCCAGGTCGTCCAGGACCAGCAGCACCGGATGCGTGTTCAGCGTGCCCCGGAGCAGCCGGCGGAGCGCGCTCCCGAGAGCGATATCGTTGTCGGTGACCTCCTTCTCGAGCGTCGCCACCTCGTCGAGCAGAGGTCTCGCCGTCTCGTAGGGCATGCCGTCGGCAATCTCCTCGACGACGCCCTTGAGCGCTGCGAAGACCGCGAGCGCATGGCATTTGCCGTACACCACGGCCGTCCGATGCCGCGGCATGCGGGCGGCGACCCGGGCCGCCAGGCTCGACTTGCCGAGATTGCCCATGCCGTGGACCAGCACGCCCCGGCGCCCGCCGCGGTAGGCGCCGAGCACCGCCTGGATCCGCCGGCGCCGGCCGACGAACTCCGCGCGCGTCGCGACCGGCACCCGCTTGTTCTTCGGGTCCAGAAACGCCTGCTCCGGGTCCGGCCGCGCCGGCCGCGCCTCAAGGGCCGGATCGCACAGAGCGCCCGCCGCCGCCCGGCCCGAGATAGACCCGCGCCAGATGCCAGTGCCGGCCGAGCCGCGGGTCCTCGGCCCGGGCCTCGAACAGGTCCCGGCGCGCCCGCGCCGCCGCCCGCGGCACCGTCTCCCCGTGCGCGAGCTCGCCGTACAGCGTCTCGGCGAACAGCGTCGCGTCGCGATCGTAGACCGAGCCGTCCCAGCCCAGCACGTTCGGCACCTGCGCGGCGAGCTGGCGCACGAAGGGCTCGGCCAGCTCGGGCGGCGCTCCCGTCTCGGTGCCGCCGGCCTCCCGCCGATCCGCCGGCCCGAAGGCCGCCGGCGCTTCGGCGAGGCCGCCCTGCTTGTAGGCCTCGGGTCCGGGTACCATGCCCTTGCGCCCCGCGCCCGCGCTCGGCGGTGCGGCAGGCCGAGACGAAGACCAGCGGCGGGATGCCGTTCGCGATCTCGCGGATCAGCCGGTGGGGCGTGACTGTATCGCCGCCGCCCTCGGCCGTCTCGAGCAGCAGGACCGGGCTCGGCGCCTCGCCGTCCTTCGCCACGATGTCGCCATGGCAGGACAGGTGCAGGGCCTCGAAGGGGCCGTCGAGGCGCATGCGTCCGGCCAGGAACTCGAGCGCCCCGCTCTCCTCGACCTGGACATGCGCGAGCGGCGCGCGGCCGTCCTTTGCCCGCGTCGCCTCGAGGATCGCGGCTTCCTCCGCCTCGTAGTCGAGGTCGCTCTGCCCCTCCGGCGCCGCCGCCATGAACATCAGGGAGAGATCGGAATGGTGAGCCGGCGCCGGCTCCTTCGCCACGCCGCAGCGCCGCGCCACCACGAACAGCTGCAGCGCCTGGGCCAGGAACGCGCCCTGCCGGCCGAGCACTTCCCAGGGCGCCGCGAGCAGGGCCTCGGCGAGCGGCCCGGGGCGCGCCGGATCGACCCGGATCTCCAGCGTCCGCTCCGGCTCCGCCAGCCAGCCGTCGAGCGCGCCGCCCTGGTCGAGCCAGGCGAAGATCTCCGCGCCGATGCCCCGCAGCGACTCTTCGGCGCCGGCCGCCGCGGCCCGGCCGTACCGCTGTGCCCAGTCGGCAAGGCTGGTCGGAACGTCAGGCGACGACGCCGGCGCCCGGCCCGGAAGCTCGGGGGCCGCAAGCGCCGCCCCGCCGCCCTGTCCCTCGATCCGCCGCCAGACCTGGTCGCCCCGGACCTCGACAATCAGCATCAACCGCGCCCTCCGTCAAAATACCCTCATCACCCCGAGGTCCCGAGACGGCGAATTAACCACAGGATCATCCGCCGATGCCCGAGGAAAATCAATCGGATCTCGACCGATCCGCTCTCATCGAGGTCCGCGCCTCCCCTACCCGCCGGCAAGAGCGCGAGCGCGCCCGGTCGCATCCCGGATCAGATCGCCCGAGCAGCTCGCACCTACCCCCGGCGCTCGAGCTGAGGTGCGCCAGGTGGCACGGATCGGCGCCCTCTTGCGTTCGAAATCAGCCCTATTGCGCCCAAAATCAGCGGTTTCTGGGATCGGATTCCAAGGTCAAGCACCAGTGTGGCTGACGTAATTTTTCCCCTTCCGTCGCGCGCGCCGCCGAGGGCTTCAGGGTGGCGCGGTCGTCGTGACGGTGTGGCGAGCGATTTTCCAGAAATTCAGAAAAATCGGACCCCGCCTCCAACCTTCCGACTTTCGGGCGACGCGACGCATGGTACAGATCTGCGTCACTTGTGTGCCAAGGGATCAGCGGTTTTGCTGCCCAAAATCGTCAGTTTTGCGGTTGAAATCAGCGGTTTTGCGGCCCGAACTCAACGGCCAAGTCGCCAGTCCGGCTAAAAACCGTGCCACCGCAAAGGCTTAAGGTATGGCACACATCTGTACCATGGTGATACAGAAGTGTCGCACAGGTGTGCACCCGCCGGCGCCCGGAAAATCGGCGGAAAATAGGAAATGGCCGAAAATTCCCTGGACGCGCCCAGCCCGTAGCGTGGTTTGGCACCGGCATCCGCTGCGATTTTCGGAATTTCGGAGGTCAGTCGCTTCAGTTCACCGACATCGTCGACATCGCACCATTTTTCTTGCCCCGGCTGCCGGGCGGACGGCCGCGGCCGCGCTTGAGCGACGGGGGCGCCGCCGTGACCGCCGCCGGCAAAGCGGTCGCCGCCTGGGCGACCGCGTCCGGCGCGTCGCTCCGGCCGAAGTCCTGCGCCAGGCGGACGGTGACCGAGCCGGGCGGGCCGGCGCGGACCATCAGGAGCGCCATGTGCACCGCAGCGGCCGCGGCGCCGCCTTGGCCCTCGCCACTCGCCCGGGCGCGCACGTAGACGAGATCGCCCGGCTGCAGCAGCGTGTTCGCAGCGCCGAAGTAGCCCGGTGCCAGCACCTCCTTCGAACGGGTCGGACGGTGCCGTAGCCCGCGCCGCTCCGGGCCGACCTCGGTGGTCGGCTCTGGGAGCCAGGCGCGCCCGGAACGCATGCGTGCCCGGCACGAAAAAGGCTTCCTGCAGATCGGACCGGCGAAAACTCATCATAGCTCCCCTGGCATAGAGTCCGCTCTCTCGGCGCCCCTCGCTCAACCGGCTTGGAATATATTCCGATTTAATTCCTACGTGCAAGCATTTTCCGCGGGACGCCGAGGCGGGGATCACGCGCCGCTGCGCCAAGGCATGCATCACTTCTAACTCAGCGGATCTTGCATTTTTTCCTATCTGACTGGCACCATGTCGGACCGCAACGCGCCCGAGCGCGCCGCCCGGTCCGAGCCTGCGTCCCGTCGTTTCACCGCACTTTTGAGGGCAAAACCATGGCCGATCTCGCCCCGCCGACCGCCCGAGCGCGCCGCTCCGAGGCCGGCCGCTCCCCCAGGCGCGTGGAACCTCGCCGTAACCGAACGAACCCGAGAAATCGTGGCTGATCAAGGCTTTGGCTAGCAGCCCCAGGCTGGCTTGGCCGGCGGTTCTGAAACCTTGCTTCAGCTGACGACGGGACTGTGGTGATATGGCCGGAGTGCGGGCGACGACCTGGTCGCCCTGGGCTCAGCGAGCACGAGCTGACATGACCAGACCCGAGAAGACCGGCCTTGCGCGGGGCCTGACCCACTACGGCGATCCCGACTTCGCGCTCTATCTGCGGCGCTCCTTCGCCCGCTCGATGGGCTATGGCGAGGAGCTGCTGGCGCGGCCGGTGGTCGGGATCGCGAACACCGCGAGCGGCTTCAACAACTGCCATCGCACCGTGCCCGAGCTGGTCGAGGCTGCCAGGCGCGGCGTGCTCGCGGCCGGCGGCCTGCCGCTCGAGTTCCCGGTGATCTCGCTCGGCGAGCCGTTCCTGCATCCGACCAGCCTCATGTTCCGCAACCTCATGAGCATGGACACGGAGGAGATGATCCGGGCGCAGCCGATGGACGCGGTGGTCCTGGTCGGCGGCTGCGACAAGACCGTGCCGGCGCTGCTGATGGGCGCGCTCTCGGCCGACAAGCCCGCCGTCCTGGTCGTGACCGGGCCGATGATGACCAGCCGGCACGGCGATCAGCGGCTCGGCGCCTGCACCGACTGCCGGCGCTTCTGGGCGCAGTACCGCGCGGGCACGATCGATGCCGAGCGAGATCGCCACGATCGAGACCCGCCTTGCGACCACCGCCGGCACCTGCATGGTCATGGGCACCGCCAGCACCATGGCGTGTCTGGCCGAGGCGCTCGGCATGACGCTGCCCGGCACCGCGGCGATCCCGGCGGTCCACGCCGACCGCCTGCGCGCCGCCGAGGCGAGCGGGGCGCGCGCGGTCGCGATGATCAAGGGCGGCCCGCGGCCGTCGGAGATCGTCACGCCCGAGGCGGTCGACAACGCGCTCCGCGTGCTGCTGGCGATCGGCGGCTCGACCAACGGCATTCTCCACCTGACCGCGATCGCCGGGCGCGCCGGCATCGCGGTCGACCTCGAGCGCCTGAACGCGCTGTCCGATGCGACCCCGGTCCTGGTCGACCTCAAGCCGACCGGGCCGCACTACATGGAGGATTTCTTCAACGCGGGCGGGCTCGGCGCGGTCCTGCGCGAGCTGCAGCCCATGCTCCACCTCGGGACCCGCAACGTCGCCGGCCAGAGCCTGGCCGAACGCCTGGCCACGGAGGCTGCCTACGTCGACCGGAGCGTGGTCCGCCCCTTGGCCCAGCCGATCTCCGGGGTCGGCGGCCTGGTCGCGCTGTTCGGCTCGCTCGCCCCGGAGGGCGCGATCCTGAAGCGCTCGGCCGCCGATCCGCGCCTGTTCGAGCACGAAGGCCGCGCGGTCGTGTTCAAGAGCCTCGAAGACCTGTCGGCGCGAATCGACGATCCGGCCCTCGACGTTGCTCCCGACGACGTCCTGGTCCTGCAGAACGCCGGGCCCAAGAGCGGCACGGGCATGCCGGAGGCGGGCTACCTGCCGATCCCGGGCAAGCTCGCGCGCGCCGGCGTCAAGGACATGATCCGGATCTCGGATGCGCGCATGAGCGGCACGGCGTTCGGCACGATCGTCCTGCACGTGACCCCGGAGGCGGCGGCCGGCGGCCCCCTCGGCCTGGTCCGGGACGGCGATCGGATCCGGCTCAGCGTCGCCGCGCGCCGGCTCGATCTCCTGGTCGAGCCGGCCGAGCTTGGCAGGCGGAAGGCCGCCCTGCCCGCGCCCGCGGCGCCGCCCGCGCGCGGCTACGCCAGGCTCTACCACGACCACGTCCTGGCCGCCGACCAGGGCTGCGATTTCGACTTTCTAAGCGCCCGCGCCATATGAGCTGATGGGATGACGTTCGAGCTGATGGCATGACGCTGCGGATCGAGGACTACGCGCTGATCGGCGACACGCATACCGTGGCGCTGGTCGGGCGCAACGGCTCGATCGACTGGCTGTGCGTGCCGCGGATCGACTCCGCCGCCTGCTTTGCCGCCCTGCTCGGCAACCGCGACAACGGCCGCTGGCTGCTGGCCCCCGAGGGCGAGATCCGGGCCAGCCGGCGGCGCTACCAGGGCGACAGCCTGATCCTCGAGACCGAGTTCGAGACCGCGACCGGCACGGTCGCGGTGATCGACTTCATGCCGATCGGCGGCGATTGCGACGCGGTCGATCTCGTGCGCCTGGTCGAGGGCCGCGCCGGCGAGGTGGCGATGGCGACCGAGCTGGTGCTGCGCTTCGACTATGGCACGACCGTGCCCTGGGTGCGAAAGGCGAGCGACGGGCTGACCGCGATCGCCGGCCCCGATGCGCTGCGTCTGCGCACGCCGGTCGAGCTCGAGGGCAAGGACTTCCGCACGGTCGGCCGCTTCACCGTGCGCGCGGGCGAGACGGTCCCGTTCCGGCTCTGCTTCTTTCAATCCTACGACCTCGAGCCCGACGCCCGGGATCCTGCCCATCTCCTGCGGGCGACCACGGCATTCTGGCAGGACTGGGCCGCAGGATGCCAGGTCGAGGGGCCCTGGCGCGAGGCGGTCCTGCGCTCCCTGATCACCCTCAAGGGCCTGACCTACGGACCCGCGGGCGGCATCGCGGCCGCGGGCACCACGTCGTTGCCGGAGCAGATCGGCGGCAGCCGCAACTGGGACTACCGCTACTGCTGGGTGCGCGATGCGACCTTCACCCTCTACGCCTTCCTGCTCTCGGGCCTGAAGGACGAGGCGCGGGCCTGGCGCGAGTGGCTGCTGCGGGCGGCCGCCGGCAAGCCTTCGCAGCTGCAGATCCTCTATGGCGTCGCCGGCGAGCGGCGGATCACCGAGCTGGAAGTGCCGTGGCTCGCCGGCTACGAGAACAGCCGGCCGGTGCGGATCGGCAATGCGGCGCACGAGCAGCTGCAGCTCGACGTCTTTGGCGAGCTGCTCGACGCCTTCCACGTCGCGCGCCGGCACGGCCTGCCGGTCGACGACCATGCCTGGGCGGTCGAGCAGGCGCTGCTCGACTACCTCGAGGGCGCGTGGGAGCTGCCCGACCAGGGCATCTGGGAGGTGCGCGGCCCGGCGCAGCACTTCACCCATTCCAAGGTCATGGCCTGGGTCGCGGCCGACCGCGCGGTCAAGGCGGTCGAGCGCTTCGGCCTCGACGGCCCGGCCGACCGCTGGCGCCAGTTGCGCGCCAAGGTCCACGCCGACGTCTGCGCCAAGGGCTTCGACCCCGAGCGCAACAGTTTCGTCCAGTCCTACGGCAGCAAAGCCCTGGATGCCGCCCTGCTGCTGATCCCGCTGGTGGGCTTCCTGCCGCCCGGCGACCCGCGCGTGATCGGGACGGTCGAGGCCATCCAGCGCGAGCTGACCCATGACGGCCTGGTCCTGCGCTACGCCTCCGAGAAGGGCGTCGACGGCCTGCCGCCCGGCGAGGGCACGTTCATCACCTGCTCGTTCTGGCTGGTCGACAACCTCGCCATGCTGGGGCGGTGGGACGAGGCCCAAAAGCTGTTCGAGGCCTTGCTCGCGCTGCGCAACGACGTCGGGCTGCTGGCCGAGGAGTACAATCCGGCCCTGCGCCGCCAGCTCGGCAACTTCCCGCAGGCGTTCTCCCACGTCGGCCTGATCAACAGCGCCCACAACCTGACCATCGCCCACGGCCCGGCGAAGGCGCGTGCCGAAGCCTCAGGCTAAGCGACGCTCGCGGCTCGAAGCCTGGTCGCCTGGCCCGGGCAGCGCACGGATGCTTTCACGGGACCTGCGAGATCCAACATGTGGTTGTCATACGGATCGGCAAATGTGATGGTCATGCCGACAGGCAAGACGAGATTGGCAACCGATCGGCGAGGCGAAATCGAAGTCCGACCGGCCCCGAGACGAGGCGGAGCACCATGATCGAACAGCCGGACGCGTCCTCTGAGCCGATGGCGGCTGCCGCCAGCGTGGCCGTGGCGCCGGCCAGCCCGGGCGCGAGGGCGCGGGCCGCCCGCCTGAAGGACGCCAAAGACGCAGCTGAAATTGCGCCATGGCGAAGCCATCGCGCCGGCATCGCACAGCGCGTCCTATGGCCTGGAAACGCTCCTGCCCGACTGGGTGACGCCGCCGATCGACCTGCGCTCGCCCGGGCTCTATCTGAACCGGGAGCTGACCTGGCTCGCCTTCAATCGCCGGGTCCTGCACGAGGCGCGTGATCCGCGCACGCCGTTGCTCGAGCGCGTCAAGTTCCTGGCGATCGCGAACGCGAACCTCGACGAGTTCTTCATGAAGCGGATCGGCGGGCTCAAGCAGCAGGTCGGCGCCGGCCTGCACGACCTGACCGTGGACGGGCGCACCCCGGAGCAGCAGATCGCCGAGTGCGTCGCGGTGATCAAGGAGCTGACGCCCGAGCTGCGCGACACCTTTAGCGAGCTGCGCGAGCGCCTGCGCGAGCAGGGCATCGTGCTCGCCCTCTGGTCGGAGCTGTCGGAGGAGCAGCGCGCGGCGGCGCAGGCCTACTACCTCGACAACATCTTCCCGCTGGTGACGCCGCTCGCGATGGACCCGGCGCACCCTTTCCCCTTCATCTCGAACCTCTCGCTCAACCTTCTGGTCACCCTCCATCACGAGGACGATCCGCAGCAGGTGTTCGCCCGGGTCAAGGTGCCGCTCGGCAAGGGCGTGCCGCGCTATCTGCGGGTCGGCGCCGGCCCCTGCTTCGTGCGCCTGGAGGAGGTCATGGCGCACAGCCTCGACCGTCTGTTCCCGGGCATGGCGATCGATGCCTGCGAGTTCTTCCGGGTGACCCGCAACGCCAACACCGAGCGCGAGGAGGAGGACGCCGACGACCTGGTGTCGCTGATCGAGGCCGAGCTGCGCGATCGCAAGTTCGCGCCGATCGTCCGGCTCGAGGTCGGCGAGGGCATCGACCCGGTGCATCGCGGCATGCTGGCGGTCGAGCTCGGCCTGGACGAGGACCGCGACGTGTTCGAGACCAGCGCGCCGCTCGGCCTGCGCGATCTGTTCGAGATCGCGGGCCTCGAGCTGCCGGCGCTGCACGACCCGGTCCATCACCCGGTGACCAACGCCAAGCTCGAGGATCAGGAGCGCAACATCTTCCACATCATCCGCGACGTCGGCCCGATCCTGCTCCAGCACCCCTACGAGTCCTTCGGCACCTCGGTCGAGCGCTTCGTGCACGAGGCGAGCCGCGATCCCAAGGTGCTGGCGATCAAGATGACCCTCTACCGGACCTCGTCGGGCACGCGGATCATCGACGACCTGGTCGACGCGGCGCGCAACGGCAAGCAGGTGGCCGTGGTGGTCGAGATCAAGGCGCGCTTCGACGAGGCCGCCAACATCCAGTGGGCGAGCCGCCTGGAGGAGGTCGGCATTCACGTCATGTACGGCGTCGTCGGCCTCAAGACCCACTCCAAGGTCGTGCTGGTGGTCCGCCGCGACTACACCGGCATCCGGCGCTACGCCCATATCGGCACCGGCAACTATCACGCCGGCACCGCCCGGATCTATTCCGACCTCGGGCTTTTGACCTGCGACGACGCGATCGGTCGCGATCTCACCGAGCTGTTCAACTACCTGACCACCGGCTACAAGCCGTCGCGCAAGTACCTGAAGCTGCTGGTCGCCCCCAAAGGCCTCAAGCTCGGCCTGCTCGAGAAGATCGAGCGCGAGATCCGGCGCCATTCGGCCGAGCAGCCGGGTCTGATCCGCTTCAAGATGAACGCGCTCGAGGACGCCGACATCGTCCAGTCGCTCTACCGCGCCTCCCAGGCCGGCGTCCGGGTCGAGCTGATCGTGCGCGACACCTGCCGCCTGCGCCCGGGCCTGCCGGGCCTGTCGGACAACATCACCGTGATCAGCATCGTCGGTCGCTTCCTCGAGCACACCCGGATCTTCTATTTCCGCAATGGCGGCGAGGAGGAGTTCTTCATCGGCTCGGCCGATCTGATGACCCGCAACCTCGAAAGCCGGGTCGAGGTCGTGACCCCGGTCGAGGACCCGGGGCTGCGTGCCGAGCTGCGGGCGATCCTCGACGCCCAGCTCGCCGACCGGCGCAATGCCTGGGACATGCAGCCGGATGGCAGCTACGTCCAGCGCCAGCCCGGCAACGGCGCCGAGGGCAGCTCCCAGCAGGTGCTGATCATGGCTGCCGAGCGGCGCTCCCACGAGGCGAACCGCCTGCGCAAGCGCCGGCCGCAGACGATCGCGCGCCGCTCGCCCACCGAGCGCGCCCTGATCTGACGTGAGGGCGCGCCGCCCGGCTCGACCTAGCGGCGGCCGGCGACGGCTTCGCGGACGACCTCGGCGCTGCGCTTGAGGGCTGCGTGTTCGTCGGCCGCCAGGTTCGGCGCCAGCGTCCGGACCACGCCGGTCCGGCCGATCAGCCGCGGCAGGGACAGCGCCACCGGCCCGACCCCCTCGACCGTCGCGGTCAGCATCGAGACCGTGAGCGCCGAGTTCTCATCGTTGCCGATCGCCTGGACGATCCGCACCAGGCCGCCGGCGATCCCGTACCAGGTGGCGCCCTTGCCTTCGATGATCCGGTAGGCGGCGCGCCGCACCCCCTGATCGATCGCGGCCCGGCGCGCGGCATCGAAGGGCCGGCCGAGCTGGCGCGCGAGATCCTCGAGGGGAATCCCCCCGACGTCGGCGACCGACCAGCACAGCACCTCGGAATTGCCGTGCTCGCCCAGAACATAGGCGTGCACCGACTTGGGCGAGACCCCCAGGTCAGCGCCGAGCAGGGCGCGAAAGCGCGCGGTATCGAGGATCGTGCCGGAACCGATCACGCGCTCGGGTGCGAGGCCGGAGAGCCGGGTCGCGACCTCGGTCATCACGTCGACCGGGTTGGTCGCCACCAGCAGGATCGCATCCGGGGCGGCGGCCAGCACCTCGGGGACGATCGTCCCGAACACCTCCGCATTGCGTCCGAGCAGCTCGAGGCGGCTCTCGCCCGGGCGTTGGCTCACGCCGGCGGCCAGGATCACCGCGCCGGCGCCCCCGAGGTCGGAGAAGCCGCCGGCCCGGACCCGGGTGATGTGGGCGAACGGCACCGCGTGCAGGATGTCCTCCGCCTCGGCCTGCGCCCGCTTCGGGTTCTGATCGATCAGCACGACCTCGCTCGCCGCGCCGCGCATCACCAGCGCATTGGCGGCGGCGCTGCCGACCATGCCCGCGCCCACGATGCCAACCTTCATGGTGTCGGATCCCTCTTCCGTCCTCGCCGCTGCCGGCTCCGCCCGCGCCGCGTCATGCTCAGTCTAGCAGATTTCTTATCGGCTCGGCGGGCGCCCGTTCGCGTGCTAAGATGCCACCGCTCTGGCCAGCATGAGGTGCCGATGTCGTGAGCGAGCCGACCATCCTTCTGGATCTGGCCGATGGCGTGGCGACCATCACGCTCAACCGGCCGGACAAGCTCAACGCCTTCAACGAGGCGATGCACGCCGAGCTCGCGCGCACGCTCGACCGGATCGAGGCGGACGCGACGGTCCGGGCGCTGCTCCTGACCGGCAGCGGCCGCGCCTTCTGCGCGGGTCAGGACCTCGGCGACCGGGTCATGGGCGAAGGCGCTGCCCCGCCCGACCTCGGCGAGACCCTGGATCGCCTCTACAACCCGCTGGTCCGGCGCCTGCATCGGCTCGAGCGGCCGGTGATCGCGGCGGTCAACGGGGTCGCGGCCGGCGCCGGCGCCAATCTGGCACTCGCCTGCGATCTCGTGCTCGCGGCGCGCTCGGCGCGCTTCATCCAGGCCTTCTGCAAGCTCGGCCTGGTACCGGATTCCGGTGGCACCTACGTGCTGCCGCGCCTGGTCGGCCAGGCCCGGGCGATGGGTCTCGCCCTGCTCGGCGAGCCGTTGCCGGCCGAGCAGGCGGCTGCCTGGGGCCTGATCTGGCGGGTGGTCGACGACGAGCGGCTGCAGGCCGAGGCGGTAGCGCTCGCCCGCCAGCTCGCGACCCAGCCGACCACGGGTCTCGGCCTGATCAAACGGGCGCTCAACGCCTCGGCCGCCAGCACTTTGGACGAGCAGCTCGATCTCGAGCGCGACCTGCAGCGGGAGGCCGGCCGCACCGAGGACTATCGGGAGGGGGTGCGGGCCTTCCTCGAGAAGCGTCCAGCCGTGTTCCGGGGCCGCTGATGACCGCGCTCGCAACGTCCGTTCCGATCGGCGTCGTCGGCGCCGGCACGATGGGTGCCGGCATCGCCGAGGTCGCGGCGAGCGCCGGCCATCGGGTGCTGCTCTACGACGGCATGTCGGGGGCGGTCGAGGCGGCGCTCGAGCGCATCGGGGCGGCGCTCGAGCGGGCGGAAGCTCAGGGTCGGATCACCGCGAACCAGCGGGCGTCGACCTTCGCCCGGATCACCGCCTGCCACGGTTTCGATGCGCTCGGCGCCGCGGGCCTCGTGATCGAGGCGATCATCGAGGATCTGGCAGCCAAGCAGAAGCTGTTCGAGACCCTCGAGGTCTTCCTCGAGCCGGACGCGATCCTGGCCAGCAACACCTCCTCGCTCTCGATCACCGCCCTCGCGGCCAAGCTGCAACATCCGGAGCGGGTGGTCGGGATGCATTTCTTCAATCCCGCGCCGCGCATGGCGCTGGTCGAGGTCGTGCGCGGGCTCGCGAGCGCGCCCAGGGCGGTCGCAACCGCCCTGGCGACCGCCGAGGCCTGGGGCAAGACCGCGGTCGAGGTCCGCTCGACGCCGGGCTTCATCGTCAACCGGGTGGCGCGGCCGTTCTATGGCGAGGCGCTGCGGGCGCTGGCCGAGGGTGCCGCCGACGTCGCGACGATCGACGCCGTCATGCGCGAGGCCGGCGGCTTTCGGATGGGGCCGTTCGAGCTCATGGATCTGATCGGCCTGGACGTCAATCTGGCGGTCAGCCGACAGGTTCATGAGGCATACCACTACGATCCGCGTTACACGCCCTCGCTGCTCCAGCGTGAGCTGGTCGAGGCCGGCCGGCTCGGGCGCAAGGCCGGGCGCGGCTTCTACGATCATGCCCCGGGCGCCGGCGCGCCGGCCCCGCAGACCGCACCGCCGGCCCCGGCGCCCAAGAGCATCGTGGTCGAGGGCAAGCTCGGCATCGCCGAGGCCCTGCTGCCGCGGTTCAAGGCGGCGGGCATCGAGATCGACCGGCGCTCCGGCGAGGGCCTGATCCGGGTCGGCCAGCTGCGCCTGGTCCGCACCGACGGCCGGGGCGCCACGGTCTGGAGCTACCTGCTGGACCGGCCGGTCGCGGCCTTCGATCTCGCCCTCGACTACGCCGCCTGCAAGCGGCTCGCGCTGGCGCCCGCCGATCAGACCGACGCCCGGGAGCTGGAACCCGCGATCGGGCTCCTGCAGGCGGCCGGCATCGAGGTCTCGGTGATCGACGACCTGCCGGGCCTTCTGGTCATGCGCACGGTCTGCATGCTCGCAAACGAGGCGGCCGAGGCGCTCCAGGCGGGCATCGCCGGCGCGAAGGCGATCGACAGCGCGATGCGGCTCGGCGTCAACTACCCGCGCGGGCCGCTCGAGTGGGCCGAGGCGATCGGCCTCAAGGCCGTGCTCGAGGCCTTGGATCACCTCGCGCGGAGCTACGGCGAGGACCGCTACCGCGCGGCCTGGCTGCTGCGCCGCAAGGTCATGGCCAAGGGCCGCTTCCTTGAGTGATCGGGCCGCCCCGGATCAGCGCCTGGCCGAGGCGGTCCGGGATGGCATGTACGCCCGCGACCACGCCGCCCGGGCGCTCGGGATCACGGTCGAGGCGATCGGCCCGGGCTTTGCCCGCTGCCGGATGACCGTGCGCCCGGACATGCTGAACGGCCACGCGACCTGCCACGGCGGCTTCACCTTCACGCTCGCCGACGACGCCTTCGCCTATGCCTGCAACGCCTGCAACCGGGCCACGGTGGCGCTTGGCGCCCAGATCAGCTTTCTCGCCCCGGCGCACCAGGACGAGGTCCTGATCGCGACCGCCCGCGAGCAGAGCCGGACCGGCCGGACCGGCGTCTACGACGTCGAGGTGACCAAGGGGGACGGGACGATCGTGGCGCTGTTCCGCGGCACCTCCTACGAGACCCGGGGCGAGGTCGTGCCCGACTTCGCGCCGGATTGAGCGGAGCCGCCATGCCGGCCCGCGCGCCCGGGCGCCACGAGCTGGATCCGATCGAGATCGCGTCCCGCGACGAGATTGCGGCCTTGCAGCTCGGCCGCCTCAAGGCGACGCTCCGGCGCGTCTACGACAAGGTCGCCCACTACCGGGCGGCGTTCGATCAGGCGGGCGTCCATCCGGACGACCTGCGGGCGCTCGACGATCTCGCCCGGTTTCCGTTCACGACCAAGGAGGATCTGCGCCGGCACTACCCGTTCGGCATGTTCGCGGTGCCGCGCTCCGAGGTGTCGCGCCTGCACGCCTCGTCGGGCACGACCGGCAAGCCGACCGTGGTCGGCTATACCCGGCACGACCTCGAGGTCTGGGCCGAGGTCTGCGCGCGCTCGATCCGGGCCGCGGGCGGCCGCCCGGGCGATCTCGTCCACGTGGTCTACGGCTACGGCCTGTTCACGGGCGGCCTCGGCGCCCACTATGGCGCCGAGCGCCTGGGCTGCACGGTCGTCCCGATGTCCGGCGGCATGACCGAGCGCCAGGTCCAGCTGATCGCCGACTTCGAGCCCGACGTCATCATGGTGACGCCTTCCTACATGCTGGCGATCGCCGACGAGTTCGCCCGCCAGGGCCTCGATGCCGCCGCCTGCTCGCTCAGGATCGGGATCTTCGGCGCCGAGCCCTGGACCGAAGCGATGCGCGCCGAGATCGAGGCCCGCTTCGCGCTCGACGCGGTCGACATCTACGGCCTCTCGGAGGTGATCGGCCCAGGGGTCGCCAACGAGTGCATCGAGACCAAGGACGGCCTGCACCTGTGGGAGGACCATTTTTTCCCGGAGATCGTGGACCCGGTCACCGGTGCGCCGGTCCCGGACGGCGAGCCCGGCGAGCTGGTGCTGACCACGCTCACCAAGGAGGCGATGCCGGTGATCCGCTACCGGACCCGCGACCTCACCCGCCTCCTGCCCGGCACCGCCCGCAGCATGCGGCGCATCGGGAAGGTCACCGGCCGCTCCGACGACATGCTGATCATCCGCGGCGTCAACCTTTTCCCCACCCAGATCGAGGAGCTGATCCTGGAAGACGCCCGCCTGACGCCCCACTATCTGCTCGAGGTCCGCCGCGAAGGCCGGCTCGATGCGCTCAAGGTCGATCGTCGAGGCCAGGCGACGCCGCCGACCCGGAAGCCCGCACCGCCGCCGGCGTCGACTGGTCCAGCACGTCAAGTCGCGGATCGGGGTCACGACCGAGGTCGCGGTGGTCGAGCCGGGCGCCGTCGACCGCTCCCTTGGCAAAGCCAAGCGGATCATCGATCTTAGGCCCAGGATCTGAGAGTCCCGCCGGCAACCGTCATGGTCGAAGCGGTCGCCAAGCGGCACGTATCGAGCCGGAGATCGCCGACCTCCTGGCCGACCTCAAGCGCCGGCTGGAGCGCCGCTTTGGCGACCGCTTCGTCGCCCTCTACCTGTTCGGCTCGCGCGCCCGCGGCGACCACGAGCCCGACAGCGACGTCGACGTCGCGGTGGTGCTCGATCAGAAGGTCCACGGTCGTTCGCGGTGACCAGGGAGATTCTGGAAGACACCTACGATCTCGCTGCTGGAGACCGGCTACGACATCCAGCCGTGGCCGCTCGAGAAGGGCAGCCTCGAGGACCCTCCGGCGCACCCGCAACCCGCGCATCACGCGAGCCGATTCAGCCGCGAGGGCATCGCGGATTCGATGGCCTGACAAGCTCCTGGCGAAGGCCGCGCTCAGGCTGCGCGGTCGGCGCGCACGTTGTTGTCCTCGGGCGACTTCGAACGGCGCCGTGAACCGCGCCTACTATGCCATGTTCTACGCCGCCCAAGCCGCAACTGGAGCATCGCGGTATCGAGGTCACGCAGCTCGAAAGCACGGGACCTTGGTGCGCCAGATTCGGCCGCGCATCTCGTCAGTAGCCAGGCGTCCTGCCGCAGCGCGCTTGGTTCGTCCTCGAACGAGATGCTCAGAGCTACGTCATAAAGGCCGACTGACACGCAGTGGCCCGGGCGTGCCGAGCACGCGCTGGCAAGCGCGCGCGAGTTCGTGACTGCGACAGAGGCTGGACCTTGCGTCGAAGCTGTGGAGCGCCGTTCGCTGGAGCCGACCGTCAGGCGGCGCGGACGTCGAGCTTGATCGGGCCGTCGGCGCGGCCGTGGATGAACTGGTCGACGTAGGGGTTGCCGCTGTGGTCGATCTGGGCGACCGGGCCCTGCCAGATGATCTTGCCCTGATAGAGCATCGCGATCCGGTCGGCGATCTTGCGCGCCGAAGCGAGGTCGTGGGTGATCGAGAGCGCGGTGGCGCCCAGCCGCCGGACGGCGCCGGCGATCAGCTCGTTGATCACGTCCGCCATGATCGGGTCGAGCCCGGTGGTCGGCTCGTCGAAGAACAGGATCTCGGGCTGGGTCGCGATCGCGCGCGCGAGCCCGACCCGCTTCTGCATGCCGCCCGAGAGCTCGGCCGGCGACAGATCGGCGACCGCGGGCGGCAGCCCGACCCGGCCCAGGACCTCGACCGCCCGCTCCCTGGCCGCGGCCCGGTCCAGCTTCTTGATCTGGAGCAGGCCGAAGGCGACGTTCTCCCAGACCGGCAGGCTGTCGAACAGGGCCGAGCCCTGGAACAGCATGCCGAACTTGTGCATCACCTGCTCGCGCGCCCGGCGCGACAGGCCGGTCACCTCCTGGCCGTCGATCTCGATCGAGCCCTGGTCCGGCTCCAGGATGCCGAGGATGCACTTGAGCAGCACCGACTTGCCGGTGCCCGAGCCGCCGATCACGACCACCGACTCGCCCCGACCGACGTCGAGGTCGAGGCCGTCCAGCACCTGCTTGGCGCCGAAGCGCTTGTACAGGCCCCGAACCCGGATCTTCGGCGGGTTCTCGGGCGACCCCTGGGCCGGGCTCGGTGGCGGGCTCTCGGTCATTTGCTGAAGAACATCTCGGTGACCGCATAGTTGGCGGTCAGGATCAGGATCGAGGCCGAGACCACGGCCTTGGTGGTCGCGGCACCGACTCCCTGGGCGCCGCCCTTGGAGTGGTAGCCTTGGTAACAGCCCATCAGCGCGACCAGAAAACCGAACACCGCGGCCTTGACCAGCCCCGTGATCACGTCCTGGGGCTCCAGGAACTCGAAGGTCCGGTTGATGTAGTCGTAGGGCCCGAAGCCGAGCTTGTAGATGCCGACGATGTAGCCGCCGAACACGCCGATGATGTCGGCCACGGCCACCAGCAGGGGCAGCATCAGGACGCCGGCGATCAGCCGCGGCCAGACCAGATATTTGTAGGGATCGGTAGAGAGCGTGGTCAGCGCGTCGATCTGCTCGGTGACCCGCATGGTGCCGATCTCGGCCGCCATCGAGGCGCCGACCCGGCCGGCGACCATGAGGCCCGCGAGCACCGGACCGAGCTCGCGGGTCATCGACAGCACGACGATGGTCGCGACCGCGCTCTGGGCCTCGAAGCGGGCAAAGCCCGTGTGGCTCTGCAGGGCCAGCACCATGCCGGTGAAGATTGCGGTCAGCCCGACCACCGGCAGCGAGTAATAGCCGATGTCGACCATCTGGCGGAGGATCATGCGCGGGTACCACGGGCCGCGCAGCCCCTGGACAATCGCGCGCGCGCCGAACAGGGTCAGATCGCCGATGCTGGCGAGGAAGTTCAGGAAGACGTGGCCGATGACGGCGACCGGGTTCATGCGCAGGTCTTTCGAGGTTCGGCCGGGATATAGCGGCGCGCGAACCGGCTGCCAAGCCGCGTCAGCACCTCGTAGCCGATCGTGCCGGCCGCCGTCGCCAGCGCGTCGACCCCGTCCGGTCCCTCGATCAGGCTCACAAGGGTGCCGGGGCGGACCGCATCGGCCGCGAGCGCCGAGACGTCGAGGGTGATCAGGTCCATCGACACCCGGCCCGCGAGCGGCACGAGGTGGCCCGCGATCCGGGCGCTCGCCCGCCCGCCCGCGGCGCGCGGATAGCCGTCCGCATAGCCGACCGGGACGGTCGCGATCCGCATCCCGGGGCGGGTCGCAAAGGTCGCGCCATAGCCGACCGTGCCCGACGCGTGCACGTCGTGGACCTGCAGCACGGGCGCCTCGAGAGTGACCACGGGCGTCATCGGATTGGTTTGCCCCGGCGTCGGATTGACGCCGTAGAGCGCGACGCCCGGCCGGCAGAGGTCGTAGTGGAAGGCGCGCCCGAGGAAGATCCCGGACGAGTTCGCGAGGCTCGCGCGCGCGGCCGGCAGGCGGCCACGAAGCTGCTCGAAGCGCCGGCGCTGCCGCTCGTTGAGGGGATGGTCCGGCTCCTCGGCGCAGGCGAGATGGCTCATCACCAGAGTGAGCTCGAGGCCTGCCAGCGCGCCCGCATCTAGTCGCTCGAGATCGGCATCGGAGAAGCCGAGCCGGCACATGCCGGTGTCGATCTGGAGCGCCGCCGGCAGCGGCCGGCCGACGCGGCGCGCCTGGTCCGTCCAGCGGGCGAGCTCGCCCGGATGGTTCAACACCGGGATCAGGCCGGCCTCGACCATGGCCACCTCGGTCCCGGCCGGCAGGCCGTTCAGGACATGGATCAGGGCGTCCGGCAACCGCGCGCGCAGCGCCCGGCCCTCGTCCAGATGGGCGACGAAGAAGCGTTCGCAGCCCGCGGCGGACAGCGCGCCCGCGACCTCGAGCGCGCCCAGGCCATAGCCGTTCGCCTTGACCACGGCCGCGACCTCGCTGCCCGCCGCCGCGCGTTGCAGGCGCCGGTAATTGTCGGCGAGCGCGCCGAGGTCGACCGTCAGGACCGCTCTGGACGCGTCAATGGCCATTCACGATCAGGTCGCGGAACTCGAAATTGCTGAACCGGCCACGGGCGGCATCGAACGCCAGCTTGATCGAGCCGATCGGGCCGTTGCGCTGCTTGGCGATCATGAGATCGGCGATGCCCAGGCTCTTCTGGTAGCGCTCGAGCCACTTGCGGTGCTCTTCCTCATACTTGTCGTCGCTCTGGCCCGCCCGGGGCTGGGGCTCGGCCCGCTCCAGGTAGTACTCGTCGCGATAGACGAACATGACGACATCGGCATCCTGCTCGATCGCCCCGGATTCGCGCAGGTCCGAGAGCTGCGGCCGCTTGTCCTCGCGCTGCTCGACCGCCCGCGACAGCTGCGAGAGCGCCAGCACGGGGATGTTCAGCTCCTTGGCGATCGCCTTCAGGCCCTGGGTGATCTCGGCGATCTCCTGGACCCGGTTGGTCTGGGCGGAGCTGGTGACCGGCCGGACCAGCTGGAGGTAGTCGACGACCAGGGCCGACAGGCCGTGGCGGCGCTTGAGACGGCGGGCGCGGGTGCGCAGCGCGGCGACCGAGAGCGCCGGGGTGTCGTCGATGTAGAGCGCGCGGCTCGCCAGTTCCTGACTGGCCTGGACCACGCGCTTGAAGTCGCTGTCCTTGAGCTTGCCGCGGCGCAGATCGTCCGAGCTCAGGTCGGCCTGAGCCGACAGCAGGCGCATCGCGAGCTGCTCGGCCGACATCTCGAGCGAGAACAGCCCGATCGCGTAGCGGCCGCCGGGGAGGCCCTCGGCTTCCACCCCGACCGCCGCGGCGGCGGCGGCGTTGGCGGCGATGGTGACCGCGAGCGCGGTCTTGCCCATGCTCGGCCGGCCGGCCAGGATCACCAGGTCCGAGGGCTGCAGCCCGCCCAGCTTCTCGTCGAGGTCGATCAGCCCGGTCGGCACGCCGGTCACCCGGCTGTCCTTGTGGTAAGCCGCCTCGACCATCGTGATGGTGCTGGTCAGCACCGCCGGGAAATCGCGGAACCCGCCCTCGAACTCGCCTTCCTGGGCGAGCTTGAACAGCTGCTGCTCGGCGGCTTCGATCTGCTCGCGCCCGCTCTCGGGCAGGCTCGGATCGTACGCCTTGTTGACCAGTTCCTCGCCGACGTGGATCAAGCCGCGCTTGAGCCCGAGGTCGTGCAGCAGGCGCCCGTAGTCGGCCGCGTTCAGGATGGTCTCGGCGGCGCGCGCCAGCCTTGCGAGATAGCGGGCGCCGTCCAGCTCGCGGAGCGCCTCGTCCTCGTCGAACGCGACCTTGAGGGTCAGATGGTCGGCGAGCCTGCCGCCCTCGACCAGCCGCTTCATCGCCTCGAAGATCCGGCCGTGGACCGGCTCGTAGAAGTGCTCCGGGCGCAGGAATTCCGCGACCCGGTGATAGGCCTCGTTGCTGATCAGGATCGCGCCGAGCAGCGCCTGCTCGGCTTCGATGTTATGGGGCTGGGTGCGGAAGCCCGCCGGTGCCCGTGCCTCCAGGGCATCCGGTTCGGACAACAGGTCAGTGTTCATGTCACGAAACTATCACGGAGCCGCGATCGCGCGGCGCTTTAATTTGCCCACAGCAATGTGGATCACGGGGAGCAAAGGACAGCGATTCCGCAGGTCGAGGCTGAGCCTCGAAGACCAGGTCCGGCTGTGTCGCCCGCGCAACAGCGGATGCGCCCCTTCTCAATCGGCCGGGTCAGCAGGCCGAGGCGCCGTCATTGACCGAACCACCGCCCGATCAGGGCCGGGTCGGCCTTGATCTGCTCGTACTGGTCCTGGATGAAGCGCATGGTGTCGTCGCCGTAAGGCGCCTCCGCGGCGGCACCCTTGACGCCGCGCTCGGCGAGATCGAGCGTCATCCGCACGGCGGCGTAGTGCGGCGTGGTGAAGCCCGCCCGCGCGGCGAGCGCGGCGAGGCCGCGCCGGTCGGGGCCGTACAGCAGCTGGCGGACGCGCCGCAGATCGGTGTCCGCCAGGAGCCCGACGCCGGCCTCGAACCGGCTGATCTCGCCGTCGCGCAGAAACATCAGGAGCTCCTCGGGTCCGAGCTCGCCGGCCATCAGCCGGTGACGCAACTCGCGCTCGAGCGTGCGCTCGCCATGCTCGCGCGCGACGATGTTGAGCGTGGCGCGGTCGCGAGTTGCCGCCATCAGCTGGCGGGCCTGATCCGGCGTCATCCGCCGCTTGCGGACCAGTTCCCATTCCAGCCGCTCGCCGATCTCCGCGACCATCTGGTCGACCAGCTCGTAGGGCAGAGCCGGTCGCCGGATCAATCGCTCCCGCATGTCGCGGTCGTCGCGGTAGTCTTCAGCCATGCGGGTCAGGGTCTCGTGCGAGATCTCGGCACCCGGGTTGCCGATCAGCCGGGCGACGACCTCGGCGGCGCCGGTCTCGGCAAGGCTACCGGACAGATACTCCGAGAGGTGCTCGCGTCCAGCGACCGCAAGCGCATATTGCATGGTGTGGGTGCGGACGATCTCTACCAGATCCTCATCGCTGAGCACGGGACTGCGCTCGAGCACCGGCCGGGCGACGTCGATATCGTCGCGCGCGAGGCGCGTCGCGATCTCATGCGGCAGGTGGGGGCTCGCCGCCAGCGTCTCGGCGAGCGTCTGGCGGACGCTCTTCTCCAGGTCCTTGACCAGAAGCTGGAGCACGGCTTCGGCGAGCGGCCTGGTTTCAGCCTCGACCAGGCTGTCGTATTGTCGGCCGAACTTGGCGGCGAGCGCGGCGCGCGCGCCGACGGAAGGGTTGCTGCGGAGCTCGTGGACGTCGGCGACCGACAGCCGGTGCCCGACGCCGGCGGATGGCGCGGCGCCTGCGATCGCCCGCGGGTCGCCCTGGAGCAGTTGCGCGCGCCGCCGACCAGCGAGCTCGCCGGGGGTACGGGCGTTGGACGCAGGCTGAGCCGTCGGCGGTGTCATGTCGATTCTCTCGCTCGCGGATGGGCTCTCGCTCGGGCATCTGGCGGCCGACCAGTGGCGGCGCCGGGTGCGAGCGTCTTTGTGGCCGGCACGAGGTTAAGGTTCCCTTGAATCCCGGCGGACCCCGCGCGGCGACGACCAGCGCCATCGGAGCCGCCGACATCCTGCGCGGCGTGGCGCGCGCGCTCGGCGCCGGCGATCAGGCCGTGCTGACCGAAATGCCGCTCGCCAACGGTCGCCGCGCCGATCTGGTGGCGCTCGACCGGGCCGGCCTGATCACGCTGGTCGAGATCAAGGCGAGCCGCGCCGACTTCCTCGCCGACCGCAAGTGGCGGGCCTATCTGGACTTCTGCGATCGCTTCTATTTCGCGGTCGCAGACGGCTTCCCGCTCGAGCTCCTGCCGCCGGACGAGGGGCTGATCCGGGCCGACCGCTTCTCCGGCGAGATCCTGCGCGCGGCGCGCACGCGCAGCCTCGGCGCCGCCCGGCGCAAGGCGCTCCTGATCCGGTTCGCCCGGATCGCGGCCGGCCGGCTGCAGGTCCTCCTGGATCCGCCGCTGTGACCGACGGCCGGGCTCGACGGCCCGGCCGCCTCAGTCCGCCGGCGCCTCGAACAGCCAGTCCTCGATCAGGTGGCGGGCGATCGAGTCGGGGTTGGGCAGCTGGACCGGCCGGCGCTCGGGATCGATCAGCTCCGCGCGCGTGTACCAGCCGGCGTCGACCAGCTCCTCGGGGTCGATCCGGAGCTCATCGTTCCTCGCGATCGCACGAAAGCCGAGCATCAGGGATGCCGGGAACGGCCATGGCTGCGAGGAGCGGTACTGCACACCCTCGAGCTCGATGCCGGCCTCCTCGTAGATCTCGCGGCGGACCGTCTCCTCGAGCGACTCGCCGGGCTCGACGAAGCCCGCGAGCGTGGAGTACATGCCGGGCGCAAACCGCGCCGAGCGGCCCAGCAGGCAGCGCTCGCCGAGCTCGGGATGGGCGTGGGTCACGAGCACGATCACCGCCGGATCGCTGCGCGGGAAATGCTGCGCCCCGCAGCTCTGGCAGCGGCGGACGTGACCGCCCTGATCGCTGACCGTCGGCCCGCCGCAGACGCCGCAGAAGCGGTGCCGGCTGTGCCAGTGGGCGAGCGCCCGGGCGTAGGCGAGCCAGCCCGCCTCCCTCGCCGGCAGCCGGGCGCCGACCGCGCGCACCTCGACGAACCGGCCGCCCGCCGGGGCGACCCGTCCGAGGTCGGCCGCGAACAGGCCCGCACCCTCGTGCTCGCCGAGGAAGATCGCCTCCTCCGGCAGGGGCTCGCCGAGCTCGGCCACGGTCAGGAGCCGGGTCGCGGGCTCGTCGCTCGCGCTCACCAGCACCTCGAGACCCGACATCAGGATCACCCGGGTTCCGACATCGGCGCGCCGCTCGCCGAGCCAGGCGCCATCCAGCCGGCGATGGGCGGCGCGATCGAAGCCGGCACCGCTGTAGCGATGCGGCGGCGGGTTGGACAGGCGAGCCATGGCCGCTCCTTGGTTCAGGCCCTCACTGTACGCCAGGGCGGGAGCGCGACCAACGGCTTGTGCGGGCTCGCGCCAGGCTGCACGGGGGGCTCGCGCTGGGTCCGGGGCCGGGCCTGCATGGGCTCGCGCTGGCGCCTTGCGCTCGCTCGGTGAAAGCCCGATATTGGCCTCGGGGAGCTGGCGGCGGACGGTCCACTCGCCAACCCGGTCAGGTCCGGAAGGAAGCAGCCGTAACGAGCTCGGGCCGGGTCGCATTGCCAGCTCCCTTGGCCCGTCTCACTCCGGACCCGTCGCCGGAGCCAGGTCCAATGCCCGACAGCGTCAGCGAACCAGTCACCCGCCTCCTCGATCCTGGCGGTCAGCGCACCGACCCGTACCGGGTGCTCGCCCGGACCTATCGGCCACAGCGCCTGTCCGAGCTGATCGGCCAGGCGGCGCTGGTCCGGACTCTGACCAATGCGCTCCGCACCGGCCGGATCGCGCACGCCTTCCTCTTGACCGGCATTCGCGGGGTCGGCAAGACCACGACCGCCCGGATCATCGCGCGCGCGCTGAACTGCATCGGCCCCGACGGCCGGGGGCAGCCGACGCCCGAGCCCTGCGGCGTCTGCGCGCAGTGCGTGGCGATCGCCGAGGGCCGGCACATCGACGTGCTCGAGATGGACGCCGCGACCCGCACCGGCATCGACGACGTGCGCGAGCTGGTCGACAGCGTGCGCTACGCCCCGACCTCGGCCCGCTACAAGGTCTACATCGTCGACGAGGTCCACATGCTGTCGGAGAAGGCCTTCAACGGCCTGCTCAAGACGCTCGAGGAGCCGCCGCCGCAGACGATCTTCATCTTCGCCACGACCGAGGTGCGCAAGGTTCCCGGTGACCGTGCTCTCGCGCTGCCAGCGCTTCGACCTGCGCCGGGTCGAGGGCGAGCGCCTGCGCCAGCATCTGGTCGAGATCGCGGCCAAGGAGCGGGTCGCGATCGAGCCGGGCGCGCTCGCCTTGCTGGTGCGCGCCGCCGAGGGCTCGGTCCGCGACGGCCTGTCGCTGCTCGACCAGGCGATCGCGCTGCACGGCGAGGGCAGCGAGACGCCGATCGGTCAGGCGCAGGTCCAGGACATGCTGGGCCTCGCCGATCGTGGCCGGGTGCTCGACCTGTTCGAGCGGCTCGTGCAGGGCGACCTCGGGGGCGCGCTGGGTGGGCTGGGCGAGCTCTACGACCTCGGCACCGCGCCCGAGGCGGTGCTGCAGGACCTGCTCGAGATCAGCCACTGGCTGACCCGGATCAAGGTTGCTCCCGAGGCCGCCGACACGTTCGGGGTGGCGGCCGCCGACGCCGAGCGCGGCCGGGCCCTGGCCCAGCGCCTGAGCGTGCCGGTGCTCGCTCGCAACTGGCAGATGCTGCTCAAGGGCCTGGACGACGTCCGTCAGGCGCCGAGCCCCCTGCTGGCGGCCGAGATGGTGCTGGTTCGGCTCGCCTACGTCGCCGAGCTGCCGCCGCCAGCCGAGCTCGCGCGCCAGCTGGCTCCCGGCCGGGATCCGCCCGCGCCGCCGGCGCGCGCGACGCGCCCGGCCACCGCCGGCACGATGGCGCTCGCGGTCGCGGAGCCGCCGCCGGCACCGTACGAGGCGCCCGAGCCGGTGCCGGAACCCCTCGAGACGCCCGAGCCGGAGCGTGTCCAGCCGGCGTCGTTCGCCGAGGCGGTCGATCTGTTCCGCCGCTGCGGCGAGCCGATGCTGCACGGCTGGCTGTACCAGGCCGCGCATCTGGTGCATTTCGAGCCCGGCCGGATCGAGCTCCGCCTCGGCGCCGGCACGCCCGCCGGTCTGTCCGGTCGGATCGCCGCGGCGCTCGGCCGCTGGACCGGCCGGCCCTGGCTGGTCAGCGTCGGCACGGACGGGGCGCCCGCGGCGCCGACGCTGGCCGAGCAGGCGGCGGCCGCGAAGCGCGAGCGGATCGACGCCCTCGCCCTCGACCCGCGCCTCAGGCCGGTGCTGGAGAGCTTCCCCGGAGCCAGGATCGTCGACGTGCGATCGGCCCCGGACTGAGATCCTGTGGAAGAATGCCCGCCGCTGCGATCGCGGCCGACGACGCGATGAGTCCCTGGGGCATTCTTTCGCGGGCTCGATTGATCTACAGATTCTGACACGGACCCACGCGAGCCCCTACCGGAGCAACCATGAAGAACCTCGGCAACATGCTCAAGGAAGCCCAGAAGCTGCAGAGCCGGATGGCCGAGATGCAGGCCAAGCTGGATGCGATCGAGATGGCCGGCGCGGCCGGCGGCGGCATGGTGACCGTGACCCTGAACGGCAAGGGCGAGATGCGCGGCATCAAGATCGACCCGAGCCTGGTCGACCCCGCGGAGATCGAGATCCTCGAGGACCTGGTGGTCGCCGCGTTCAACGATGCCAAGGCCAAGGTCGAGGCGCATGTCCAGGACGAGATGAGCAAGCTGACCGGCGGCATGAACCTGCCGGCCGGGCTCAAGCTGCCGTTCTGACCCGAGCCGCTGCCCCGGCCGAACGCCACCCATGGTCGCGCGCCCGCTCGAGGACCTGATCCAGCTGCTGGCCAAGCTGCCGGGCCTCGGGCCGCGCTCGGCGCGGCGGGCCGCGCTGCATCTTCTGAAGCAGCGCGAGACGCTGATGCAGCGCCTGGCGATGGCGCTCGGCACCGCCGCGCGGGAGGTCCGCCAATGCCCGGTCTGCGGCAATCTCGATGCCGCCGAGCCGTGCTGGATCTGCGCCGATGGCGAGCGCGACGGCAGCCTGATCTGCGTCGTGGAGGAGGTCGACGACCTCTGGGCCCTGGAGCGCTCCGGGCTTTTCAAGGGCCGCTATCATGTGCTGGGCGGCACCCTCTCGGCGCTCGACGGGCAGGGCCCCGAGGATCTCGGCATCGACCGGCTGCTGCGCCGGATCGAGGGCCGAGGGGTCGCCGAGGTGATCCTCGCGACCAGCGCCACGGTCGACGGCCAGACGACCGCGCACTACATCGCCGAGCGCCTCGCGGCCAGCGGCCCGGTGGTCACCCGGCTGGCGCACGGCGTGCCGATCGGCGGCGAGCTCAACTACCTCGACGACGGCACGCTCGGCGCCGCGCTCAAGGCCCGTCGGCCGATCCGGGACGGCAGCGCCGATCGCGCTTGACCGCAGCCCGCCGAGTTCCTAGGTGTCGGCGGCCGGACCATGAGACCGATCCCAAAGGCCCCGCTCGAGATTCTGGAGGCGCCCGATCGACGCTTGACCACGGCCTGCGCGCCGGTCGAGCGGGTCGACGCCGATCTCCTGCGGCTGCTCGACGCGATGCTCGAGACCATGTACGCAGCCCCGGGGATCGGCCTCGCCGCCCCCCAGGTCGGCGTGCTCAGGCGGGCGTTCGTGCTCGACCTCGGCGAGGAGGGTCAGCGGGCGCCGCGGTTCGTGATCAATCCCGAGCTGGTCTGGCGCTCCGAGAGCGTGACCGTCGCCGAGGAAGGCTGCCTCAGCCTGCCCAAGCAGTTCGGCGAGGTCGCCCGCGCCGACCGGGTCCGCGTCCGCCACCTCGACCGCCGCGGCGAGACCCAGGAGATCGGCGCCGAAGGCCTGCTCGCCCGCTGCCTGCAGCACGAGATCGACCACCTGGACGGCATCTTGTTCGTGGACCATCTCTCGGCGCTCAAGCGGACCATGATCCTCCGCCGGCTGGCCAAGGCCAAGCGCACCCGGCAGAGCGCCTGAGGCCGATCGGCCTCCGATCGGTTGGCCGGGAACGGGTCGCCCTGGAGCCGGTCGATCCGGGGCCGGCTCGCCGGGGACCTTCGCCTCGAACCGCCGCGCTTGGCAAGCCGCGTGGCCGTCCGTATCTCCGAGGCTCGGGCGCTGGTTGATTCGAGGGAACGCATGGTCTCGACCCGGGATCTCCCGCTGCGGCTGGTGTTCATGGCCACGGCCAGCTTCGCGGTGCCGAGCCTGGAGGCGCTCGCCCGCAGCCGGCATGCGCTGGTCCAGGTCTACACCCAGCCGGCCCGGCCGGCCGGCCGGGGCCTGCGTGCCCGCCCCGCCCCGGTCGAGCTCTCGGCCCGGCGCCTGGGCCTGCCGATCTCTTCGCCGGCGAGCCTGCGCGACCCGGAGGTGCAGGCGCGAGTTCGGGGCGCTCGGCGCCGATCTCGCGGTGGTCGCGGCCTACGGGCTGATCCTGCCGCGGCCGATCCTCGAGGCGCCCCGGCTGGGCGCCATCAACCTGCACGCATCGCTGCTGCCGCGCTGGCGCGGCGCGGCGCCGATCCAGCGCGCCCTGCTGGCGGGCGATGCCGAAACCGGGATCACCATCTTCCAGATCGAGCCGGCGCTCGACAGCGGCCCGATCCTGGCCATGGAACGGGTCCCGATCACCGCCGACAGCACGGCGCAAAGCCTGCATGACGATCTGGCCGGACTCGCCGCGCGCATGGTCGGACCGGTGATCGACGAGCTCGCAGCGGGCCGCGCGCGGCCTGCGCCGCAGCCCGAGCAGGGCATCACCTACGCCGCCAAGATCGACAAGGCCGAGGGCCGGCTCGACTGGACCCGCAGGGCGGACCAGCTCGAGCGCCAGCTGCGCGCGCTCAATCCCTGGCCCGGCTGCTGGACCGAATTTCAAGGCCAGCGGCTTGGGGTTCTCGCCGCCGAGGCGGTTCCCGGCCGGGGGCAGCCGGGCGAGGTTCTGGATGCTCAGTTGCGGGTCGCCTGCGGCGAGGGTGCGCTCCGGCTGACCCGACTGCAGCGCCCCGGCGGCAGGCCCATGGCCGCGGCCGCCTTCCTTCGCGGCTACGCGCTGCCGGCCGGCAGCCGGCTCGGTCCCTGATGCCCCGCTACAGGCTCGTCCTCGAATATGACGGCGGGCCGTTCCGCGGCTGGCAGCGGCAGGCCAACGGCGCCTCGATCCAGGCGAGCCTGGAGGCGGCGATCCTGGCTTTCTGCGGCGAGGCGGTGCCGGTGACGGGCGCCGGCCGCACCGACGCCGGGGTGCACGCCCTGGGTCAGGTGGCACACCTCGATCTCGGCCGCGAGGTCTCGGTCGAGACGCTGCGCAACGCGCTCAATCATCATCTCCGGCCGCAGCCGATCGTGGTCCTCGAGGCCGCCGCGGTCGGCGCCGATTTCCACGCCCGCTTTTCGGCGACCATGCGCCACTATCGCTACCGGATCGTCAACCGGCGGCCGCCGCTCGCGCTCGAGCGCGGCCGCGCCTGGCTGGTGCCCCGGCGCCTGGATGCCGAGACCATGCACGAGGCCGCCCAGCGCCTGCTCGGCCGGCACGATTTCACGAGCTTCCGGAGCGCGCTTTGCCAGGCGAAATCGCCGGTCAAGACGCTGGCCCAGCTCGCCGTCGTGCGCAACGGCGAGGAGATCGAGATCGCGGCCAGGGCGCGCTCCTTCCTGCACCACCAGGTGCGCAACATGGTCGGCACGCTGAAGATGATCGGCGAAGGCCGCTGGCCGGTCGCGCAGATCGAGGCGGTGCTGGCGGCCCGGGATCGGGCGGCGGCCGGCCCGACGGCGCCGGCCTGCGGGCTCTGCCTCGTCCGGGTCGAGTATGGCCCGGAACTCAGCTCAGGCGGTCAGCCGACAGACTGATCGCGCCGTTGAGGATGAGGTCGACCAGAACCAGCAGCAGAGCGACGCCGCCGGTGCTCTCGAGAGCGGCGCGGGTCACGAACCACTGATAGAACAGGATCGCGCCGGTGACCAGGAGCGGAAGCAGGCCATCGAACACCCCAGGCGCCGCCATGCTGATTGCGACCGCCGCCAGGAACGCGCCGACCTGCAGCACAGATGCCCAGTTGAGCGCGACGATCAGGGGCACGTAGTTGCGGCTCAGCCCGAACAGCTGGGTCAGCACCACCGCCGCCAGCGGGAACGCGGCCCAGCTCAGCGCGTAGGCGAGCGCCTGCACGAACGTCGCCCAGCCGAGGTCCAGCGGCCCCGGACGGGCCACCAGCTTCTGCGCGATCAACAGGGCGAACCCGGGCGCGACCAGGACCGCCGCGAAGAAGGAGCGCCAGAAACCCTCGAATGAAAGGTTGAAATGCTTCATGCCTGATCGATCGAGGAAGGCAAGCCGCCAGGCGCCGTAGAGCGACTCGAGCACCTCCTTACGATCCGGCATCAGGGCGATCCGGCCTCAGGCGGGTCTGACGTAGCTCGCCAGCAGCGCCTGGTAGATCCGGGTCAGCGCCTCGAGGTCGGCCAGATCGACCCGCTCGTCGACCTGGTGGATGGTCGCGCCGACCAGACCGAACTCGACCACCGGGCAGACGTCCTTGATGAAGCGCGCGTCCGAGGTTCCGCCCGAGGTCGAGAGCTCAGGGGTGACGCCGAGCTCGCGCTCGATCAGGCTTTCCAGCAGCTCGCTGAACGGCCCCGGCCGGGTCACGAACGGCTCGCCGCCCGCCTGAGTCCGCAGCTCGTAACGGCCGCGGACCGCGTCGAGGCGCTCGCGCAGCCAGGTCTCCAGCGAGCTCGCGCTGTAGCGGTCGCTGAAGCGGACGTTGAAGGTCGCGCGCGCCTGCCCGGGGATGACGTTGCTCGCCTGGTTGCCGACGTCGACCGAGGTGATCACCAGGTCGGACGCCTGGAAATACTCGCTGCCGCCATCCAACGGCTCGGCGGTCAGCGCCGCCAGCATCGCGAGCAGGCGCGGGATCGGATTGTCCGCGCGCTCGGGATAGGCGGCATGGCCCTGGACGCCGGGCACGGTCAGCCAGCCTGTGAGCGAGCCGCGCCGGCCGATCTTGATCATCTCGCCGAGCCGGCTCGGGTTGGTCGGCTCGCCGACCACGCAGGCATCGAGCCGCTCGCCCTGCTCCCTCAACCACGCGAGCAGCTTGCGCGTGCCATTGATCGCCGGGCCCTCCTCGTCGCCGGTGATCAGCAGGCTGATCGAGCCCGCCGGCCGATGCTCGGCCAGGAAGCGGGCGGTCGCCGCGATGAAGGCGCCGATCGCGCCCTTCATGTCGATGGCACCCCGGCCGTAGAGCTGGCCGGCCTGGACCACGCCCCCGAACGGGTCGACCCGCCAGGCCGCCGGATCGCCCGCGGGCACGACGTCGGTATGGCCCGCGAACGCGAGGTTCGGCTCGCCCTCACCCAGCCGGGCGTAGAGATTGTCGACGGGCGCGGTGCCCGGCTCCTCGAAGGTCAGCCGATGACAGCGGAAACCGAGCCGGGTCAGGGCGTCCTCGAGCACGGCCAGCGCCCCCTCGTCGGCCGGCGTCACGCTCGGACAACGGATCAGCGCCTGGGTCAGCGCCACCGGATCGGTGAGATCGCTCATGCACGCAGCAGCTCGTTGATCGAGGTCTTGGCGCGGGTCCCGGCATCGACCCGCTTGACGATCACGGCGCAGGCCAGACCCGGCCCCGGCCGGCCGTCGGGCAGGGCCGGCCCCGGCAGGGTGCCCGGCACGACCACCGAATAAGCCGGGACCCGCCCCTGGTAGATCTCGCCGGTCGCGCGATCGACGATCCTGGTCGAGGCGCCGATGAACACGCCCATCGCCAGCACCGCCCCCTGCTCGACGATCACCCCTTCGGCGACCTCGGAGCGCGCGCCGATGAAGCAGTCGTCCTCGATGATCACCGGCGCCGCCTGGAGCGGCTCGAGCACGCCGCCGATGCCGGCGCCGCCCGAGACGTGGACGCGCTGGCCGATCTGGGCGCAGCTGCCGACGGTCGCCCAGGTGTCGATCATGGTGCCGCGGTCGACGTGGGCGCCGAGGTTGACGAAGCACGGCATCAGCACGACGTCCGGGGCGATGTAGGCGGAGCGGCGGACGATGCAGCCGGGGACCGCGCGAAAGCCGGCGGCGGCGAACTCGGCCGCACCCCAGGTCCCGAACTTGGAGGGGATCTTGTCCCACCAGCGGGCGCCGCCCGGGCCGCCCTCGATGGCGCTCATCGGATTGAGCCGGAACGACAGCAGCACGGCCTTCTTCAGCCACTGGTGCACCCGCCAGCGGCCGTCGACCTTCGCCGCGACCCGGAAGCGGCCGACGTCGAGACCGTCGAGCGCCGCCTCGACCGCCGCCCGGACCGGGCCGCCGGTGTCGACGTCGATCCGGCTGCGCTGCTCGAAGGCGTCGTCGATCACGCGCTCGAGCGTCGCCTGGTCCATGGCTCGGTTCCCTCCTCGATGACCCTGCGGCGGGGTGACGGCCGGGTAGGCTATCGGAGCCGCCCCGCCTGTCAACTGGCGGTCGGCCGACCGGCGCGCCCCGCCACCGGTGCAAAGGCCGCGCGGCACGAAGACATTGTGGCGCCGCCGCGGGTCCCCTAGATAGTCGCCATGGTCCAGGCCCGCTCACGCTCCGCCGGCGTCGCGTCTTCGGTCCTGCCGCCGGGCTTCCTCGAGGCGGTCGACCGCCTCGTCGGCGCGCGTGGCTGGAGCATCGATCCCGAGCGGATCGGGCCGCACGCCGCCGAGCCGTGGGGCACGGCGCGCGGCCATTCGCCGCTGCTGCTGCGGCCGGCCACGACGGCCGAGGTCGCGGCGCTGCTCGAGCTCTGCCACGCCGAGGGCGTGCCGATCGTGCCCCAGGGCGGCAACACCGGCCTGGTCGGCGCCGGGGTGCCCGACGCCTCCGGCCGCCTCGCGATCCTGTCGCTGGGCCGGTTGAACCGGATCCGCGCGCTCGACCCCCTGAACGACACGATCACCGTCGAAGCCGGCTGCGTGCTCGAGACCGTCCAGCAGGCGGCGGCCGAGGTCAACCGGCTGTTTCCGCTGGCGCTCGGCGCCCAGGGCTCGTGCCAGATCGGCGGCAATCTCTCGAGCAACGCCGGCGGCATCAACGTGCTGCGCTACGGCATGGCGCGGGCGCTGGTCCTCGGGCTCGAGGTCGTGCTCGCCGACGGCCGCATCTGGGACGGCCTGCGGTCTTTGCGCAAGGACAACACCGGTTACGATCTCAAGCAGATGTTCATCGGCGCCGAGGGCACGCTCGGCGTGATCACCGCGGCCGTGCTCCGGCTGCTGCCGCGGCCGCGCGAGCGGCAGACGGCCTGGCTCGCGGTGCCCTCGCCCAGGGCGGCGGTGGCCCTGCTCGGGCTGGTGCGCGAACGCCTCGGCGAGACCGTGAGCTCGTTCGAGCTGCTCGCGGGTGGCTGCGTCGAGCTCGTGCTGCGCTACCTGCCGGGCGCCCGCGCCCCGCTCGCCCGCCCGGCGCCCTGGTACGTCCTGGCCGAGGTCGCCTGGTCGCTCGAGGGCGGCCTGGGCGCCGAGCTGGAGCGGGTCCTCGAAGACGCCCTCGGCCGCGGCCTGATCGCCGATGGCGTGATCGCCAAGAGCGAGGCCGAACGCCGGGCGCTCTGGGCGCTGCGCGAGAATCCGACCGAGGCGATGGCGCAGGGAGGGCCTGGTGCTGCGCCACGACATCGCGGTCCCGGTCTCGCGGGTGCCGGAGCTGATCGAGCAGGGCGAGACGGCGCTCGCCGCGACCCTGCCCGGCGTCCGGATCATGCCCTTCGGCCATCTCGGCGACGGCAACATCCACTACAATCTGCTCCAGCCCGCGGGCATGTCCGGCGACGACTTCCGGGCCGGGGCCGAGCGGGTCCAGCGGCTCGTGTTCGACGTGGTCGCGGGGCTCGGCGGCAGCATCAGCGCCGAGCACGGCATCGGCCGGCTGAAACGCGCCGAGCTCGCGGCGCGCAAGCCCGCGGTCGAGCTCGCCCTGATGCGCACGCTCAAGGCCGCGCTCGACCCCAAGGGGATCTTGAACCCGGGCGCGGTGCTCTGAGCGCCGACCCGCAACCCGGCCGCCGCGGGCAGTCCGCCCCGACGACGAGGATGGCAAGAGCATTCCGCATGATGGCGGGTTCGCCGGAAGACGCTGAGACCGCTCAGAGGATGGTGAGACGACCATGACCGCCTATGCGCCGCCGCTCGACGACATCCGCTTCGTCCTCCACCACCTGGTCGATCTCGAGGGACTCGGGCGCCTGCCGGGCCTGGAGTCGGCGACCCCCGAGCTCGTCGACCAGATCCTGGACGAGGCCGGCCGGTTCGCGGTCAACGAGCTGGCGCCGCTCAACGCCGTCGGGGACCGGCAGCCGGCGCGCCTCGAGAACGGCGTCGTGCGGACCCCCGCCGGCTTCAAGGACGCCTACGGGAAATTCGTCGCGGGCGGCTGGCATGGCCTGCAGCTGCCGACCGAGTGGGGCGGCCAGGGCCTGCCCTGGACGGTCGCGACCGCGGTCTGGGAGATGTGGAACAGCGCCAACCTCGCCTTCTGCCTTTGCCCGATCCTGACCCAGGCGGGCGTCGAGCTGCTGCTCCGGCACGGGACCGAGGCGCAGCGCGCCCGCTACCTGCCCAAGCTCGTGAGCGGCGAGTGGACCGGCACCATGTGCCTGACCGAGCCGCAGGCCGGCTCCGACGTCGGGGCGCTGCGCACCCGGGCCGTGCCCGAGGGCGACCACTGGCGGATCCGCGGCACCAAGATCTTCATCACCTACGGCGACCACGACCTGACCGAGAACACGATCCACATGGTGCTCGCGCGCACCCAGGGTGCGCCCGCCGGCACCCGCGGCATCTCGCTGTTCCTGGTCCCGAAGATCCTGGTCGAGGACGACGGGACGCTCGGGGCGCCGAACGATCTGCGCTGCGTCTCGCTCGAGCACAAGCTCGGGATCCATGGCAGCCCGACCTGCGTCATGTCGTTCGGCGATCGGGAAGGGGCCGTCGGCTGGCTGGTCGGCCAGGAGCAGGGCGGCATGCAGGCGATGTTCACGATGATGAACAACGCCCGTCTCTCGGTCGGCCTCGAGGGCCTGGCGCTCGCCGAGCGCGCCTATCAGGGTGCGCTTGCCTACGCCCGCGGGCGAGTCCAGGGCCGGCGGCGGAACGGCGGCGCCGAAGCGCCCGCCCGGATCGTCGAGCATCCCGACGTGCGCCGGATGCTGGTCACGATGAAGGTCCAGATCGAGGCGATGCGGGCGCTCGCCTATTCGGCCGCGGCCGCCCTCGATCGCTCGCTTCGCGACCCCGACCCGACCCGCCGGGCCGAGGCCGATGGCCGGCTCGCGCTCCTGATCCCGCTGGTCAAGGCCTGGTGCACGGACCTTGGCTTCGAGATCGCCTCGACCGCCCTCCAGGTGCACGGCGGCATGGGCTACATCGAGGAGACCGGGATCGCCCAGCACCTGCGGGATGCCCGGATCGCGATGATCTACGAGGGCACCAACGGCATCCAGGCCCTCGACCTCGTCGGGCGCAAGCTGCAGCAGGCCGAGGGCCAGCTGCCGTGGGCCCTGTTCGCGGAGCTCAGGCGCGACCTCCGCGGGCTCGCGGGCACCGGCGAGGATGGGCTCGCGGCCTCGCTCGCGGCGGCCCAGGACGATCTCGAGGAGGCGACCCGCTGGCTGCAGGCCGGGCACGGCAACGACCCCGACGCCGCGGCCGCCGGCGCCACGCCCTATCTGCGCATGCTGGCGACCACGCTGGGCGGCTTTCTCCTCACGCGTTCGGCCCTGGCGGCGCGCCGGACCGGGCATCCGCTGGCCACCGCCAAGCTCGCCAGCGCCCGGTTCTACGCGAGCCAGCTGTTGCCACCGGCGGCGGCGCTGCGTTCGGCCGTGACCGCCGGCTCGGCGCCGCTCGGCCCGGTGCCCGACTAGCTGTGGCTGAACAGATCGTGGGTTGCCACAACCGTGCCGTCGTTGTCGACGCCGGCGAACGAGTCCTCATGGCCGACGAAGTTCTCGACCTTGAAGATCGGGGCCTGGTCGGCGACGACGTACAGGTCGTTGCCGACCACCGCTCCCTCCAGCCTCGCCCCGGCGAAGCCGTGGAGCTCGGCGACGTTCGAGCCCTCGGCGTCGCGGATGGTGTCCAGGCCGGATTCGCCGGACCTGAACAGATAGCGATCGTTGCCCGCCCCGCCCTCCAGCAGATCGCTGCCGGAGCCGCCCTCGAGCACGTCCGGCCCGGCGCCGCCTTCCAGATGATCGTTGCCGGCGCCGCCGCTCAGCCAGTCCGCGCCGCTGGTCCCGACCAGATGGTCGGCCCCGGCGCCGCCCACCTGACTGGGGCTGGTCAGATAGGCGCTCAGCAGGTCGGCAGGTGGCGTCGGCGTGGTGCTCGCGAGCGCCGCCGAGGCGGTCGGCGCGCTTGAGTTGGCGCCCATCAGATCCGTGATCGGCACCAGCCCGTGACCGGTGTCGATCCCGGTCCAGGCATCCTCGTGGCCCCGATAGTCGCTGATCACGGCGAGCGTGTTGTGGTCGACCGCGAGATAGAGATCATCGCCCACCAGCGCGGTCTGCAGCGGCTCGCCGGCGTAGCCGTCGAGGACCAGGTGATTGCTGCCCTCATGGTCGAACACCGTGTCGACCGCCGTGTCGTTCAGGCCGATCACGAAGGTGTCGTTGCCGGCGCCGCCGTACAGGTGATCGGTGCCGAGGCCACCGCTCAGGATGTCGTCGCCAGCGCCGCCGGAGAGCTCGTCGTTGCCGGTGCCGCCATTCAGAATGTCGTCGCCCGAACCGCCCTCGAGATGATCGTCGCCGGCCCCGCCGTCGAGCAGATCGTTGCCGGCGCCGCCGATCAGGACGTCATTGCCGCCCAGGCCGTAGAGAGCGTTGTCGCCGTCGTTGCCGGTGATGTGGTTGTCGCCGCCGTCGCCGATCACGTCGTGGTCGGCGCTGCCGGTCAGGACCACGTTCTCGATGCCGAGCGCCACCTGCTGGGTGTAGACATGCGTGCCCGCGGGCAGGGCGGCGCCAAGGCTGTCGCTGAGCACGAAGGTGACGTCCGCCGGCCGACCGAGCGTGGCGAGGCTGGCGGCGAAGGCGTCGTCCACGCGCAGCGTATCGTTGCCGCCGCCGTCGGGCCCGGGCGTGTTGTCGAGGGCCACGTCGTTCAGATTGTCGACCGCCAGGACATCGTCGCCGGTGCCACCCTGCATGCGGTCGGCGCCGGCGCCGCCGTCGACCAGATCGTTGCCCGGCCCGCCGTCGAGCCGATCGCTGCCGCTGTCGCCGAACAACTGGTCGTCGCCGGTGCCGCCCAGTAGGTCGTCGTTGCCGCTGTCGCCGTGCAGCTGATCGTTGCCGGCCGCGCCGAGCAGGGTATCGTTGCCGGCACCGCCGAACAGCTGATCGTTGCCGGTGCCGCCGTCCAGAAGGTCGTCGCCGGCGTAGCCGTAGACCACGTCGTTGCCAGGGCCGCCGGTCAGAACGTCGTCGCCGGGCGTGCCCTGGATCACATCGTCGCCGTCGGTGCCGGCGACGTGACCGCCGATCGTCCCGGGACCGGCCGAGCCGTCACCAGATGTCTGAAGGCCTTCGAGGCCACCGAGACTGACCTGGGTCAGGCCCACGCTGAGGCTGATGCCGCCGCCAGGCGCCGCCTCGGCGCCGCCCCCGGCCGGAAGGTCGCCCGCCCCGCCGCCGGCGGCGTCGGTGCCGGCGCCCGGCTCATGCGCAACGGTCGCCGCCGGCCCGTTGCCTTCGACCGATACCGGGTCGACCACCGCGTCCGGCGGGCCGGCCGCGCCGAGGTCCGCGAGCGCCTCGCCCGCCGGTGCCGCCGGCAGGCCGCCGGCGTGGTCGGGGGCTCCTCCGGCATCGCCCGCCTGAGCGCCGCGCACCGCGCTCGTGCCCGCCTGCGCCTCATGGCTGTCGCTCGCGGCGATCCCCCGGTCGGTCAGCAATGCGCCGATGAACGCGGCGGTCAGCGGCGCACCGATCGCCAGGCTGTCGAGATTTGGACGCCGCCCGCGCGCTTCGGCCGGCGGGGCCTGCACGCCGCGCCGACGGCGCGGCAGATCGGTCATGCGGACCCCGACCGGGTCCAGTGCCGACGCGATGCCTTGATCGACCGCCAACGAAGGAGCCATTTGTGACACCATCCTGCAGGCCGGCGTTGCCGCCGGGCTTTCTTCGTGTAGAGGATGAAGCCTCGCGCTTCCGAAATCTTAGGTTGAAGCCGATGTTATTCCTACAGGTTGATATCTTCAACAAAAATTTAACCTGAGCTTTAGACGGGCGGCTGAGAAATTGCCGTTGATCCTCAGAGTCGGGATGATGGACCGGCCTACGATCTGATTAGAATCAGCCGGTTCCGCGCATGATCTCCAATTCTGCTTCGACCACGGCCGAGGCCGCCAGGGCCGCCACCATGCCATCGATCTCACGCGGGTGGACCGGCGGGCTGAAATAGTAACCCTGGGCCACGCGGCAACCCTCGAGGTCGAGCAGGCGCAGCTGCTCGGCGCTCTCGACGCCTTCGGCGACCGAGTCGAGGCCGAGGCTGCGGCTGAGGCTGAGCGTGGCGCGCACGATCGCCGCCGCGCTCGGATCGTGATCGAGGGCACCGACGAAGGAGCGGTCGAGCTTGATCTCGTCGAACGGGAAGCGGCGCAGATAGCTCAGCGACGAGTGGCCGACGCCGAAGTCGTCGATCGAGATCCGAATGCCCAGGTCCTTCAATTGGCGCAGGGTTCGGAGGTTGGCCTCGGTGTCCTCCATCAGGACCCGCTCGGTGATCTCGAGCTCGAGCTGGTCGGCAGCCAGCCCGCTGCGGCGCAGGATCTCGCCGGCCTGGCTGGCGAGGTTGGGATCCCGGAACTGCACCGGCGAAAGGTTCACCGCCATGCGCAGCGCGTGCGCGCCAAGCTGATGCCAGACCATGGCCTGGAGGCAGGCCTGCTCGAGCACCCAACGACCGATCGGCACGATCAGGCCGTTGTCCTCGGCGAGCGGGATGAAGCGGTCGGGGCCGAGGCGGCCGTGTTCCGGGTGCTGCCAGCGCAGCAGCGCCTCGACCCCAACCATGCGTCGGCTGGCGATGTCGAACTGTGGCTGGTATTCGATCTCGAGCTCGGAGCGCTCGAGGGCATGGACCAGATCCTGCTCCAGCGCCTTGCGTTCGCGCAGCTCGGTGTCCATCGCGTCCTCGAAGAACCGGAAGCTACCCGGAGGCTCCGCCTTGGCCCGCCCGAGCGCCAGACCGGCGTGCTGGAGCAGCGGCTCGGCTTCGGCCGCATCGCCGGGAAAGACCGCGACCCCGATGCGGGTGCCCACATGGGTGAGATGCCCGCACAGCTCGAAGGGCTCCGCCATGGCCGCCAGCAGGCGTTCACACAGGTCGGCGGCGGCGGCCGGCGCGTCGATGCCGTTCTGGAGGATCGCGAACTCGTCGGCCCCCAGGCGCGCCAGCATGTCGGCCTCGCGCAGGGTCGCGAGCAGACGGGAGCTGGTGTGGCGGAGCAGCATGTCGCCGGCGACGCGGCCAAGCGTATCGTTGATCGCCTTGAAGTCGGCGAGATCGACGCACAACACCGCTGCCATCCGGTCGCTTCGGCGCCCGCCACCCAGCGCGGCATGCAGGCGATCGAGAAAGGCATCGCGGTTGGGCAGCCCGGTCAGCGCGTCGTGGCGACCAAGATGATCGATCCGCGCCTCGTCCGCGCGCCTCGCCTGCGCCGCGCGACCCTGGGCGCGATGGCGACCGACCTGGATCCAGGCGCCGCCCAGGGCGAGGGCGGTCACCGCCAGCGGCAGGGCCAGCGCGGCACAGAGCCAGGCCCCCCGGGTCTCCAAGTGGCCGCTCGCCAGGCCGAGCAGGAAGGCGACGCCGCCGGTCAGGCCATGGAGGCCCAGCTGGATCAGAAATGCGGTCATGAACACGCCCTGGCACCTCTCGTGGATCTCGACCGCCCGTGCGACCGGCCGCCCGAACTTCGACAATTGAAGTTAATGAACCGATAATTCTCGCGACCGATCGGCAGGCTTGGAGTGGTCCTGGCGCTGCTGGCCGCCAGCACCAGGATGGTGCTGGCGTCGACCGCGCGCGCGAACGCGTCATGAAGCGTCGCGCCGAGGCTGCTGGCACCGCCGAGGCTGTAGTTGATCACCGGCACCACCGCCACCACCACCGCCGCAGCCGGCGACAGCGCTGATCGTGGCGAGCGCGCGCAGCTTCGCCCTGCCCGATGCGCCAGCGGCCGGCCACCGGCCACAGCGCGGACCGGCCGAGCCCGCCGCGGCGACCGCGCCACTCTCGCTGCGGTTGCTTTGCTTCACCTCATGGCTAACTTTTTGGTCGCAACGGGTTAACAATTTCTAAACCGGCCGCGCCAAATGACTCTCTCTGCCCGCGCGCAAGAGCTTCCGTCGGGTGGGCTACCGTCGGGTGGCCGGCCTCGGTCCGTTTGCGCGGCTGGCCCCGGGTATGACGGGATGGTCGGCCGCCGGTACGCGCGCCGGCGGCAATTGCTTTTTCCCGCGCTCGCCAAGGGCTCGACCGGCAAGCGCGAGCTTCGGTCGTCGCGGCGCCGGCTCACGGCCTCGATCTGCCCGGCGCCCGCGCCAACCCCTGAGCTTTCGCCTGCTCGATCGGCGCGCTAAGGTCGGCGCGTAACCACGAGGCTCCAAGCATGCGGATCGCGGTCATGGGCAGCGGCGGGGTCGGCGGCTATCTCGGCGGCCGGCTCGCAACGGGCGGAGAGGACGTCATCTTCATCGCGCGCGGCGCCCATCTCGCCGCGATCCGCGGGCACGGGCTCCGGATCGGGAGCGCGCTCGGCGATGCCAGGGTCCAGCCGGCGCAGGCGAGCGACGACCCGGCGAGGGTCGGACCGGTCGATCTGGTGATCTTCGCGGTCAAGCTCTACGACACCGAGGCCGCGGCCATCGCGACCCGGCCGCTGGTGGGTCCGGCGACCGGCGTCGTCACCTTTCAGAACGGCGTCGACAGCGTGGACGTCCTCGCCCGCATTCTCGGCCGGGAGCACGTGGTCGGCGGGGTCGCGCAGATCGCCTCGGTGGTCGCCGAGCCGGGCGTGATCCGCCACACCGGCACCATGGCGCGGTTCGCGTTCGGCGAGCTCGACGGCCGGGCCTCGGCGCGGGTCGAGGCGCTCGCGGCAGCCCTGCGCGCGGCCGCGGTGGACCATGCCGTGAGCGATGCCGTTCAGCGCGACATCTGGGCCAAGATGGTCTTTCTCGCGACCTTCGCCGGTCTCACCGCCCTCATGCGGCTGCCGATCGGGCCGATCCGCACCGATCCGGAGACCCGCGCGCTGTACGAGGCTGGCGTTGCCGAAGCGCTGGCCGTTGCCCGCGCGCGCGGGATCGCGCTGGCCGAGGATTTCGTCGCGGCGACGCTTGCCCGCACCGACCAGCTGCCGGCGGCGATGAAATCCTCGATGCTCGAGGATCTCGAGCGCGGCAGGCGTCTGGAGCTGGCCTGGCTGTCCGGGGCGATCGTCCGCATGGGCAAGGAGCTCGGGGTGCCGACCCCGGTCCACGGCTTCATCACCACCGGCCTCAAGCTGCACGCCAGCGGCCGTGGCTGAGCAGACCATCTATCTGGTCCGCCACGGCGAGACGGAGTGGAACCGCGAGGGCCGGGTCCAGGGTCATCTGGATTCGCCGCTGACGCCGCTTGGCCGCGACCAGGCCCGCCGCGTCGGCCTCACGCTTGCCGCCCTGCTCGAAGGCGAGCCGCCGTTCCTGCTGCTGGCGAGCCCGCTCGGTCGCGCGGCCGCGAGCGCCGCTCTGATCACCCAAGCGCTCGGCCATCGGCTGGCCGCCCAGCGCGTCGACGATCGTCTGAAAGAAGTCTCCTGGGGCCGCTGGGAGGGGCTGACCCGGGCCGAGATCGCGGCCCGCGATGGGGAGCTCTGGCGCTGGCGCGAGGCCGATCCCTGGCACCGCCCGCCGCCGGGCGGCGAGAGCCATGCCATGCTCGCCGAGCGCGCCCGCCGCTGGCTCGAGGGCGTCGCCGACCGGCCGCGTCTGATCGTGGTCGGCCACGGCGCCTGGGGACGCGCGCTGCGTGGCGTCTATCAAGGCCTGTCGCCGGATCACGCCATGGCGCTCGACGAGCCGCAGGACGCGCTCTTCCGCCTGACCGCCGGCACGATCGCGCGGATCCCGACCTGAGCCCGCCCCTCCTTGGACGTCTCGACCCGGACCTGGGCGCCCGCCATCCGGATCCTCCCGGCTCTGACGGCCGCGCGCGGCCCGTCACGCTCGGGGCGGGCGGCAAGCAGGATCAGGAAGCGCGACGATCCTGCCAGGACGCCCTCGAGCAGGCACGATCGGCCCGGGCCCTCGCCCTCGGACCAGCGCCACGCGACCTGGCCAATCACCAGCCGCGAGCGAGCGCAGCTTGGTCGTCGCCAGCGACAGCTTCGGACTCCGTCCGTAAGTATTCGCTTCGACAGCTCTTTGGCCAACAATTCATTGGCAGCGGCAGTCGGATGCCAGTCTTTGGGGATCTGATACGCTTCCCGGCGGCCGAGAGGAATGATCTCTGACACCTTGATTGTCTGAAAATTGCTGGCGGCAAGGCTGGTCAAAATCGCCTCCGACAGCGCCGAGCGGTCGTCCCAGTAAAGAATGGACAGCTTTGCCCGGTAACGCTGCTTGAGCAGCTGCGCCGCTCTGGCCACGATCCCGGTAAACGTGCGGATCCGCAACGGCAGATCGTCGGCCCGAGCACCGAGGACCAGATCGACGACGCGGCCGGCGAGGAGACTTGGCCCCGTCTCGATCCGTTGCAGCAGTTGGTAGAACATCGGAACGAGTGGTTCCGGCACGCGCATGAAAGGCCCCGCGTAGCGCGCGATGCCCTGCGAATCCAGGAGGTATTTCGGGCCGACCGGGTCCCACCACGCCCTGCCCGCCGCCCGATCGACGTGGCTCGGCAGCGCGACATAGACGGCGGCGCGCACGGGGCCGCTGACCACGGCGTCCAGCATTCCCGATTCGATCCTCTTGAGCATTTGATGAGGCCCGTAGCCACTGAATCCGAGATTCACGACCGGGTACGCAAATCCCAGTTCCCTGGCGAAGTCATAGGGCAGCGTCTCGTCATCGTTCAGGCCTTCACCGAACGTGAAGGAGCAGCCGAAGAATAAAAATGCGCCGCGCGCGGCCGTACTCGCCTTGACCCCCGGGGTGATCCGGAGGCCGTGGTCGTCGATCGAATAGGTTACGTCATAAATGCGCTCGGACCCGACCGACTTCCGCGCCTCGACAACGCGGTCGGGCAACGGTGCGTAGCCCAGCGGCCCGCCATTGGATCTAAGTGGTTTCGAGTAACGCAGAGCTCGCGTGCTGACCAGATCGACCGTTGCCAGGCACTGCCATTGTTCTCTATGGCGTCAAGGTAGATTTCGCCGGCCATCAGCGACAGCAGCACCGCGGTAATCGCGACCAGACCTGTCTGAGCCATGGAGCCGAGATGAGATACGCCAGAGCCGCGGCGCCCATCCCGCCGACCGAGGTAGATATAGAAGAGGCTCTGATCGACCAGCCAAGATGCTGTCTCCAGAAGAACCAATCCTATGACAATGACGGTGGTGATGTCTCGGCAAGGGCGGCGGCCCGATCTCGGTGAGCCTGACGGAATGTCCGAGGCGGTATTCGGGGGAGAGGGACGCCCGCGGGCGAACTTTCCATCCGGCATATCAAGTCCTTAACCTACCCCTTGGTCTTTTCAATGGCAGCCGCGATCCCCTGCCGTCGGCCGGTCGACCGGATCGAAAATATCCTGGACGGGCGCCGCTGACAAGATGATGCACCGTTCGATCCAGACAGTCGCGCGCGGCGAAGCGGCGGCCGGCTCGCGACGGGTCAGCGCTGACGGACGATCCCGGAGATGGCCGCTGCAGGCGCGGGTCCGGCGGCGCGCCGGCGCGCCTCACTTTCTCTCCGCGGACCGCGGCGACCGCGTCCTTGGCGAGCTTCGCCAGCTGCGGCTCGCGCTCGGTGTCGATGGTCGCGGACACGGTCATGCCGGTGCGCAGCGGCGGCTGCCCGTCCCGGGGGTGCACGGCGATCCGGACCGGCAGGCGCTGCACCACCTTGACCCAGTTGCCGGTCGCATTCTGCGGCGGGATGAGCGCGAACTCGGCGCCGGTCGCCGGACTGATGCTGACAACCTCGCCCTCCCAGGTGGCGCCGGGGTAGGCATCGACCTCGACCTCGACGGTTTGGCCAACCCGGACGTTCTCGAGCTGGGTTTCCTTGAGGTTGGCCTCGATCCAGGTGCTCGCCGGATCGATGATGCTGAAGGCGGGCTCGCCCTTTTTGACCCACTCGCCCGCCTGCAGGCGCATCCGGCTGACGATGCCGTCGACCGGCGCGCGCACGACGGCATCCTTCAGATCGCGAGCCGCCAGGTCGCGTTCGGCCTCGGCGGCGCGAAAGTCCGGATGCAGCTCGGCCGCGCTCGCCGGATCACCGCCAAGCTTGACGAGCACGGTGCGCAGCTTCTCGCGCAGCCCGGTGACCCGCTGCCTGCTGGTGGCGAGCTCCATCTCGGCCTGATCGAGACTCGCCTGCGTTGCGTTGCCCCGCCCCTGCAGCTCGCGCTGACGCTTGGCCTGCTGCTCGGAGAAGTCGACCCGCGCCTTGGCCTCGTCGATCTCGGCCTCGACCTGGTGAAATTCGGCGCGCGCCGCCTCGACATCGTGGCGGACCGCCAGAACCTTGGCCTCGGCCAGGTCGAGGGCGAGCCGGAACGGCTCCGGATCGATCCGAAACAGCACGGCGTCCTTCTTGACGAGCTGGTTCTCGGCGACCTCGACGCTGACCACGCGGCCGTCGACGTCCGGGCTGATCGCGATGATGTCGGACTTCACGTAGGCGTTCTCGGTCGAGACGTAGCGGCCGCTGGTCGCGTACCAATAGAGCCCGATCGCGCCCGCGAGCGCCGGCACGACGCCGAGCAGCACGACGCGCAGCGAGCGCCGCTGGCGGGGCGGCGCCTCGAGCTCCGGCCGCGTCTCAGGCTCGGGGGGCGCCTGGTCAGTCATCGGCGCCCTCGTGGCCGGCCGGCGCCGGGACGACCGGGCCGGGCCCCGGCCAGCTGCCGTTGCCATTGCCGTTCATGCGCAACAGATTGGCCTTGATCACCAGCAACGTATCGACGAAGCGCTGACGCTCGGCCTCACGCAGGCCGTCCATGGCGTCCAGGCGCAGTCGGGCCGCGAGCGCCCGCAGCTCGCGCATCAGCGTCTGCACCTCGCCGGTCAGATGCAGCCGCTTGGCCCGCCGGTCGGCAGGGTCGGCCCGTCGCTCGATCCAGCCCTTGGCCTCGAGCCGGTCGAGCAGCCGCCCGAGCGAAGGCTTCTCGATCTCCAGGATGTCGGCGAGCTCGGACTGGGTGATGCCCTGATTGCGGAACAGGTTGTTGAGCACCCACCATTGCGAGCGGGTGAGGCCCAGCTCCCGCGCCCGCCGGTCGTAGGCGACCCGCATCAGGCGCGCGACGTCGTGCACCAGAAAGCCGAAATTGCGCTCGATTGGCGGCTCGTCCATAGCCCGGACGATAGTTGCTTAGCTTATAGTTGCCAAGGACAAAATAGCCCGCTCACCGGCTCGTGAGGGCCGATAGCGGGCCGGTCACGACCGAATCAGGCGCGGGTCGAGAATGGCCGGGCGTTCGGCACTGACCTCGATGTCGGCGGCGTCCGGGTGGCGCTGGCTGATCAGCACGTTGGGCTCGAACGGCGACAAGACCGAGGGGACGATCAGCAGGGCGGTCTCACCGTGATCATACCAGGCGTCGCCGTACGGCTGGCTGACGCCATAATCGGGGCGATCCCATCCGGGCAGCGCGTCCGGTTCGAGCCTGCTTCGGGGCATCGCCACCGGAATGGTCGCCACCACGAAGCGCATGTCGGGCGGCAGCCTGATCGCGTTCCAATGGACCAGATTTTCCAGGAGCGCGAGCGCATAGGCGGATGCCATGCGGATGATGCGGCGGCCGGGGGTGCACCAGCGACTGCCTAGCCGCTGAGCGCCACCGCCATCGAAGATCGGGTACGCCGCGCCTGCTATCCGGAAGACCTCGAAGCGGCCGTCAAATGGGGAGGCCATGCAGCCCGCGCTCGATCACCTCCTCAACCTGGCGAGCGCCAATCTCGGTCATGGCGACCTCGAGCGGCGGCCGCCCGTCGAGTTCCGGATGCGGAGTCTTCATGAAGCGCCGCGCCTCATCCCGGTCGCGCCAGATCGCCTCGGCGAGCGCGAAGACCCGCGCCAGACGCTCGGTTCGCTGACTGTGGGCGGCGTTCAGGTGATCGTGGCGTAGGTAGGTGGCCTTCGGCACGATCCGGTACTTGAGCCGCCTGCTCTCGCCTGGATCGGCCACATGTGCCACCAGCGCGTCGAGCGCGGCCTTCGGCAGTCCGGCCGCAACCGCGCGATCCAGCTCCGACCATGACACAACTCGGCTGCCGAGCGCGGGTGCGTCCGCCCAATACCTCGGCGATTCTCGCAGCTGGCACCATGGCAGGGACTCGTCATCCCGACTAACCTGAGGCCCAATACGGTCTCACACGAGACCATCGGCAAGAAAAAGCCCGGGCCGCAGCCCGGGCTCGCGTTCAGGGTCCGGCGCCGCGCCGGTCAGATCTCGCCCTTGCTCATCTGATCGGCGATGTAGTCCGCCTGGCGGATCGCCAGCGTGACGATGGTCAACGTCGGGTTCTCGGCCGCGCCGGTCGTGTACTGGCTGCCGTCCGAGATGAACAGGTTGCCGATGTCGTGGGTCTGGCCGAACTTGTTGCAGACCCCGTCGCGCGGGTTGGCGCTCTGCCGGCAGGTGCCGAGATTGTGGGTCGAGGGATAGGGCGGCGTCTCATAGACCCGCCTGGCGCCGACCGCCTCGTAGAGCGCGCGGCCTTGCTTGTAGGCATGGTTGCGCATGGCGAGGTCGTTGGCGTGGTCGTCGTAGTGGACGTTCGGGATCGGCAGGCCGAAGGCGTCCTTCTCCTCGGGATGCAGCGTGACGCGGTTGCCCTCCTGCGGCATGTCCTCGCCGACGATCCACATCCCGGCCATGTGGGCGTAGTTCTCCATGGCCCAGGCGAAGTCGCGGCCCCAGGCCCCGGGATCGAGGAACGCCGCCATGAACGGCAGGCCGAGCGACAGGGTCTCGAACTCGTAGCCGCCGACGAAACCGCGGCTCGGATCGTTGTGGTGCTCGTCGAGAATGATCCCGGCCATGGTCGTGCCGCGATACATGTGCACCGGCTCGTCGAAGATCGCGTAGACCGAGCCCGTGGTGTGGCGCATGTAGTTGCGGCCGACCTGGCCCGAGGAGTTGGCGAGGCCGTCCGGGAACTTGGCCGAGGCCGAGTTCAGCAGCAGCCGCGGGCTCTCGATCGAGTTGCAGGCGACGCAGACGATCCGACCCTTCTGCACCTGCTGCTTGCCGTCGGCATCGGCGTACAGCACGCCCGTGACCTTGCCGGCGTCGTCGTGCTGGATCTGCAGGACCATCGACTGCGGCCTCAGGTCGAGCTTGCCGGTGGCTTCCGCCTTTGGAATCTCAGTGTAGAGCGTCGACCACTTGGCGCCCATCTTGCAGCCCTGGAAGCAGAAGCCCAGCTGGTGACAGGAGTTGCGGTCGTCGCGCGGCTGCGAGTTGATCGCCATCCGACCGGTGTGGACGGTCTGATAGCCGATCCGGGTGGCGCCGTTGTACATCACCTTGAAGTTGTTGTTGCCGGGCAGGCCGGGGATGTCGTTGGTCCGGGTCACGCCCATCTTGTCCTCGGCCTTGGCGTAGTAGGGCTCCATCTCCGCCAAGGTGAGCGGCCAGTCGAGCAGGTTGGCGCCCGCGATCTCGCCGTAGGTGGTCTTGTCCGCGAACTCGTGCTCCTGGAAGCGCAGCGAGGCGCCCGCCCAGTGGGTGGTCGTGCCGCCGACCGTCTTGCAGATCCAGGCGGGCAGATTCGGAAAATCCTTGGCGACCCGCCAGTTGCCCGAGGTGGTCCGCTTGTCGAGCCAGGCGAGCTGCAGGAACGATTTCCATTCGTCGTTGACGAAATCCGTGAACTCGACCCGCTTGCCGGCCTCGAGCAGGACCACCGGCACGCCCTTCTGGCAGAGCTCGTTGGCGAGCGTGCCGCCGCCGGCACCCGAGCCGACCACGATCACGACCTTGTCGTCGTTCAGGTCATACCGTGCCATGACTTCTGCCCTCCCCTCACAGCTCGACCGGCGGACTGGCCTCGGGCGGCGGATCGGGCAGCCAGCCGAGGTCGTTGAAGCCGCGCTCGATGTAGCCGCCGAATTCGTAGGACGGGCCCTCGTAGCCGAACGCTTCCCAGATGCGGGGGTTGTTGTAGAGGACGGCGATCACCTTGAAGCGGATGGTCTGGAAGAAGGGGCTGTCCTGGATCGCTTCGAGGGCCGCGAGCTGGTTGCCCTCGGACATTGCCACGAACGGCATCGGCATGGCCCGGTCGAGCCCGGCGATGCCGTCCTTGAGCAGGGCCGCGGTCTCGCCCTTGGCCTTGGCATCCTGGTCGAGCGCCTCGACCACCGCCGCGTAGTATTGATCGCCAAGGCTCGGGTGCGGGTAGATCACGCGCAACGCGCTGAGCAGGGTCACGCCGTCCGCCCCGCTCAGCGTCTCGAGGGTCATCGCCCAGGCGCCGTCCGGCGCCATCAGCAAGGTCGTGCCGCCGACCGCGGCGACCACCGCTGCGCCGGCTGCCGCCTGTCCCGACCTCTCCAGGAACCGGCGGCGGTTCATTCCGGATCTGCGCATGCTGCGTGCTCCCTGATGGTTCTGGTGCTGGTAGCGATCCACGCTAGCGATAGCGGCCATGCCGCTGCAGGACCTCGATCTTGTAGCCGTCCGGGTCCTGGACGAAGAAGAACCGCGCCATCAGCGCGCCGTCGCGGTGAAACTCCTTGATCGCGCCGGGGTTCAGGCTCTGCTGCGTGAAGCGGGCGTGCTCGGCGTCGAGGTCCGCGACCGCAAACGCCACGTGGCCGTAGCCATCGCCCGGCTGGTAGGGCTCCTTGCGGCCCTTGTTGATCGTGAGCTCGATCTCGAAGTCGCTCTCGGGATTGCGCAGATAGACGAGCGTGAAGTCATCGAAATCGAACCGATCGGCGACCTCGAGACCGAACGCTCGACCGTAGAAGTCGACCGAGCGCCGCTCCTGGAGCACCCGGACCATCATGTGAATGGCCTTGGCCATGGCTTCGCCTCCCAGGCTCCCCGGCGGCCGCCGCGACCGCCCCCGGCTGCGGCCGCTTTTGGCGAGGTACCGCCCACCCTCGTCGAAACGGCCCGGGCGAGGGTGTCTCGCATTGTTACAATTCCAGACTAGCGGCAGCGGCGGCCCCGGTCCAGCCAAAGCAGCGCGCTCCGGGTCCGCCGCCACCGCCGGCGCGACCAGACCGCCCGCGCCTCGACGCGAAAGCAGTCCCGGCTGATTGGAGGAGCCAACCAGCCGGGACACTCGTGGAGCGGCGCGCCGGGGGGAACGCTCACAGACTGACGTCGCGCCCCGCTCCATCCACGACCTTACCCGCCAGCGGGGAGGTTGCTAGCGCGGGTTGCCCTGGCCGCCGTGACCCTGGCCGCCCTTGCCACCCTGGCCCTTGCCACCCTGGCCGCCATGGTTCTGGCCGCCGTGGCCGTCGTGCCCCTTGCCACCCTTGCTGCTCTGGCCGCGATCGCCCCTGCCGCCGTGGTCGTGGTTGCCGTTGCCGCGGTCGCCCTGGTCACTCTTGCCGCCGTGGTCGTGGTTGCCCTTGCCGCGGTCGCCGTGGTCACCCTTGCCGCCGTGGTCGTGGTTGCCCTTGCCGCCACGGTCGTGGTTGCCATGGTCGTCGCCGCCCCGGCCGTGGCGGTCGCCATGATCGCGGCCCTTGCCATAGCCGTCGCGATCGTGGTGACCGCGGCCGCGGTCGTCGCCCTTCCTGCCGTCCCGATCACCACCGCCGCCGAGGTGCAGGTGCGAACCGGGCTTGCCGGCCCAGCCATGGTGGCCGGAGCCACCATCGGTGCCGCCGCCGTCGCCGTTCGGATCCGGACCGCCGGCGCCCCGGCTCTCGACCGACTTACCGCCGCCGATCGGCCCGCCCCCGAAGAAGGCGTCATGCGTGCCATCGCTCTGGTGGCGGTCGAGACTGCAGACCGCGCCACCGGCGCCAATCCCGCCGGTCGCGCAGACTGCCGTCTGGGCACTGGCACTGTTGCCAGCCGCTAGTAGAAACAAGGCTGTCATCGCAGCCGAACGCGTCCACAACATTATCACACTCTCCTGGCAAGCCCTGTTGGACAACTGCCAGCGACAATACCCGATCTTTGTCTAAAATGCCAGATAAATCCGGAACAAATTGCAGTAATTGATCAGATGTTATTAACGTTAATGAAATTAACTATGGAAACTGACCAGATGATCTTTGCGCAGTACTTATCCATAAGTTGATCGCGATTGGCCAGATCAGAACTTTGTCGGGATGCGAGCGCGGCACGCGGCAGGGCGGGAACGCCTCTGTCTGTCAAGGACTGCTGGGGGACGGCACCGGTGGACCCGGCTTTGGCGGACCGCCGTGCGGCGCTGCCTCAGGACGCGAACGGGCGCGCGAGCCGTGCGGCCGCGCCGAGCGCCGCCTCGATCCGGAGCGCCTCGTTCCACTTGGCCATGCGCTCGGAGCGTGCGAACGAGCCGACCTTGAGCTGGTCGGCGGCCCAGCCGACCGCGAGGTGGACGATGGTCACATCCTCGGTCTCGCCCGAGCGCGCCGAGACGATCGTCCGCCAGCCGGCAGCGCGCGCCGCCTCGAAGGCCGTCCGGGTCTCGGTCAGCGTGCCCCGCTGGTTCGGCTTGACCAGGAGCGTGTTGCCGGCACCGCGCGCGGCCATGGCGCGCACCCGCGCGGCATCGGTCACGGTCAGATCGTCCGCGACCACCTGCACGCGCCCGCCGACAGCCTTCGTGAAGGCGGCAAACCCATCCGGATCATCCTCGCCCAGCGGGTCCTCGACCGAGACGATCGGGTAACGCTCCAGCCAGTCGAGCAGCAGCTCGATCATGCCGTCGGAATCCAGCTCGCGCCCCTCGAGGCCCAGCCGGTAGCGGCCACCGCGCCCGAATTCCGACGCGGCGATGTCGAGCGCGATCGACACCTGCCCGCCCGGCGTCAGCCCCGCCCGTTCGATCGCCCGGACCAGCATCTCGAGCGCCGCCTCGTTGGTCTCGAAATCCGGCCACCAGCCGCCCTCGTCCGCGACCCCCTTGAGCTTGCCCGCCTCAGCCATCAGCCGCCCGGCCGCCAGGTAGACCTCGGCGGTCCAGTCGAGCGCCTCGGCAAAGCTCGCGGCCCCGGGGCAGACCACCATGAAGTCCTGAACGTCGACCCGCCGGCCGGCATGCGCGCCGCCGCCGAAGATCTGAATCTCCGGCACCGGGAGGGTAGCGCCCGCCCGCCGAGGGCAGCGCCCCGCCCAAGGGCAGCGCCCGCCCGCCCGACCAGATAGCGCCAGAGCGGCAGGCCGGCGGCCGCCGCCGCCGCGTGGGCTACCGCCATCGAGACCGCGATCGTCGCGTTGGCGCCGAGCCGCGCCTTGTTCGGCGTGCCGTCGAGCTCGATCATACGCTGGTCGACCCGATCCTGAGCCGATGCGTCCAATCCTTTGATGCAAACACAGATTTCCTCGTTCACAGCGGTCACCGCCTGGCCGACGTCGAGGCCGCCGAAGCGAGACCCGCCGTCCCGCCTGTCGAGCGCCTCGCCCGAGCCGGTCGAAGCCCCGGCGGGCGCGATCGCGCGTCCCACGGCACCGCCCGCGAGGGTGACCTCGGCCTCGACCGTCGGCCGGCCACGGGAATCCCAGACCCGCTGGCCGCGCACCGCGGCGATCACCGTCCCGCTCACCCGTCCACCTCCTCCGCCCAGGCCTTGCGCACGCCATCCAGCCGGTCGACCGGCGCTGCCAGGAGCGCCCGCGCCACCTTGCGCACCCGGTTTTTGTCCGCCTCCTCGGTCAGATATTCGACCGGCGACTTGCCGTCGACCCGCCCGAGCAGCAGGCCGGGCAGCAGCCGGGCGGTGCGCGCCTCGAGCGCGGCTGCCGGCTCCCAGCGGACACCGGCCAGGTAAGTGCCCGCCAGGGCCTTGAAGCAACGGAGGAAATCGGCTCGCGCCGATGGCGTCCAAAGGCACTTCAGGAGCAGATGGTTCAGGCAGAACGCGAGATCGAACGCCGGATCGCCGAACCAGGCGCATTCCGCATCGAGAAAGACCGGTCCCGCCGGCCCGACCAGGATGTTCTTGGGGCTGACGTCACCATGGACGAGGCAGCGCCGGGTCGCGGCCGTGACCTCGACCAGTGCCTGAAGAGCCTCGGCACGATCGGGATGTTTGCCTGCCGTCGCAACCAGATAGGGCTCGAGCCGGATGTCGTGGAAGATGCGGTCGGTCGCGAACCCGGCGGCCACGTCGGGATCATCGGCGGTCGCGGCGTGGATGCGGGCGAGGCGCAGGCCGACCGCGCCTGCGACCTTCGGATCGGCCCGGCCATGCCGCAGCTCGGCCTTCCACAGCGGGTGCCGCGCGGGCTCGAGATACGCCATGACCAGCACACCCGATTCCGGGTCCTGGCCGAGCAGCTCGGGCACGGCCTCGGGCACGACCGCCGCCGCGCGCCGCATCCAGGCCGCCTCGTAGGCGTTGCGCTCGACCGGCGCGAACCAGTCCTCCCGGACCCGGAGCTTGGCCAGCGCCCGCTTGACGCAGACCGGCCCGCGGGCGAGCTCGACCCGCCAGATGTCGGAGCTGACCCCGCCGGTCAGGCGCACGAAGGTCAACCGCTCATCCGGACGCGCCAGGCCCAGCCGCTCGAGCGCCGTCCTGACCTCGCCTTGGTCCACCTCGCCCATGCATCTCCCCTGCCCAGCACCGCCATCATGGTCTGATCGCGCCACGCAGGCGAGAGCCCTGAAAACCGCCGCCGCCTCATTTGGGGCCGGAGGGCCGGCGGCGCGCGGACTTCGGCACTGGCAGGCGAGGTCAGGGTTGGCGGCGTCAAAACCTCGGAGGAGTGCCCCGCCGAAGCGACCGCCGGGACTTCGCCGCAGGCATCCCCGCGCTGACATCATCTTGCCGCTGCAAGCCTGCCCGCGCGCATCGCGATCACCCTTTTATCCGACAATCGGGTGCGGTGACGGGTCGCGGTTTCACGCTGCGCCCGCAAGCGTCATGTCCAGGCGATCCGCAAAGGTTGTGCCGAGGGGACGAGGGAGATCCCTCACCCGGATATGCGGGTCAGTGCGGTCTGGCCCGGAGCGCGCCGAGGAACATCGCGGCCGCGCCAACGTCGCGCCGCAGCGCCTGGTGGCGGCGCTCGGTCTCGGCATCCCGGCCCCAACGCTCGATCTCGAACAGCTCGTCCAGCAGGCCCGCGGCCAACGCCTGCTCCGCGTCGATCCGGCGCTCCGCCAGGGCGAGGCCGAGAATCAGCGAGCCGAGCGCCGTGGTGGCCGCGTGCAGCCCGACCAGCGGCCAGTCGGCCAACGTCCCGACCACCGCCCGCAGGCGCCGCACGGCGTCCTCCGGCTGGCCGACCGGCAGGATCGAGGTGGTCACGGCCAGCCTGGCGCCGTGAGCGCTCGCCGCCCAGTCGAGCAGCGGCTGCCACATCTGGGCCTGCCGGCGCACCAGTTCGAGCGGCGCTGCGGCGCGGTAGCAGAGGAGGTCGGTCGTGGCGTAGCCGCTGACCTCCAGGATCGCCGCGGCGCGCAGCCCCGGCATCCGGTCCTGGGCCGTGCTCGCCAGGCGCGTGAGCGGCATCGCGTCCGCCTGGATGGTCTCGCCCTGGGCCTGCCATTCGGCGGCGATGGCGGTCGCAAGCTCGGCGGCTGGCAGCGCCAGCGCCCGCTTGGCCGGGGTGCGGAGCGGCCGCCCGTCGAGCAGCACGCGATGCTGCCCGCCCTCGGCTTCGACCTCGACCCGCTGATAGAAGCGCTTCACGAGGCGCCGCCCAGCGTCGGATCGAGCAGGTCCTCGAAGCGCTCGAGGATGGTCGTCGCCCCCGCCGCGACCAGGCTCGCGGCCGGGTGATAGCCCCAGGCGACGCCGATCGCGCCGACGCCCGCCGCCCGCGCCATCGCCATGTCGTAGCTGGTGTCGCCGACCATCAGGGTCTCGCCGGGGGCGCTGCCGGTCTCGCGCATGGCCGCCTCGAGCATCGCCGGGTGCGGCTTGCTCGGGTGGCGATCGGCGGTCTGCAGGCTCGCGAACAGGGAGGTGAGCCCGTGATGATCGAGGACGCTCAGGAGGCCGGGGCGCGACTTGCCGGTCGCGACGCCGAGCAGACGGCCCTGGCGGTCGAGCTCCACAAGGGTCGTCAGCGCGCCCGGAAAAAGCGGCTCGCGCACGCCCTCCTGGTCGCGCAACGCCCGCCAGGCGGTCCGATAGGCGTCGACCAGCAGCGTGCGCTCGGCAAGCTCCGCCTCCGGCCGCCAGGCCGCGATGGCGAGCTCCAGCGACAGGCCGATCACCGCCTGCACCGCCGCGGCCGCGGGCGGCACCAGCCCCTGCGCCAGGAACGCCCGCTCGGCGGCCGCGACGATCACGTGCTGGCTGTCGACCAGCGTGCCGTCGCAGTCGAACACGATCAGCCGGATCATGCCGCGCGTCACGCCGGATCGAAGTCGGCGAGCCGGGCGCCCGGCAGCTCCGGGTCCGGCTCGAAGCCGAGCCATTGGAAACCGGCGCGCACGGCCGGCTCGAGCGGCGCGGTCAGCGCCAGGCTGCCGCCGTCCGGATGCGGCAGGCGGATCTCCCGGGCGTGCAGCATCAGCCCCCCGGGAGCGCCGGCCGGGCAGGCCGCGGCGCCGCCGTATTTGCGATCGCCGATGATCGGCGTGCCGAGCAGGGCGCAGTGCGCGCGCAGCTGATGGGTGCGCCCGGTCAGGGGCTGCAGGGCGAGCCAGCTCGCGACCTTGCCGGCGCGCGCGATCGTCCGGTAGCGGGTGCGGGCCGGCTGGCCGTCGGCCGTCCCCTCCATCCGCTCGCCCCGTCGTCCCGCCTGCCCGGTGCCTGCCTGCCGGGCGCCGCCATGCGTCGTGCCTGCCTGCTTGGCGAGCGGCTGGTCGATCTGGCCGTCCGCGATCGGCGGTCGCCCGACCACGAGAGCCCAATAGAGCTTCAGGACCTGATGGCGGCGAAAGGCCTCGGTCAGCCTGGCGGCGGCGGCCGCCGTCCTGGCGACCACCAGGAGCCCGCTGGTATCGCGATCGAGCCGGTGGACGAGGCGCGGCCGCTCACCGCCGGCATCGAGGGCGGCGAGCATGCCATCGAGATGCCGGATGGTTTTGGTACCGCCCTGGACCGCGAGCCCGGCCGGCTTGTTCAGGACCAGGAGCGCGTCGTCCTCGTGCAGGATGCGGGACCGCAGCCAGTCGGCATCCCCGGCTCGCGCGTCGGTGCCGCCGCGCCGCGCGGCCGGTTGCCCGACCGGCTCGTGGAGCGGCGGGACGCGGATGCTCTGGCCGGCGAGCAGACGCGCGTTGGCCGCGGCGCGCCGCCCGTCGATGCGGACCTGGCCGGTGCGCAGCAGCTTCTCCAGCCGGCCGTGAGTGAGCTCGGGGAAATGCCGGCGGAACCAGCGGTCGAGGCGAAGCTCGGCCTCGTCCGCTGCGACCAGCCGCTGCTCGACCGCGCTCATTCAACCGGATCACGCTCACGGCGCAGCTTCGCGAAACTCTCGAGCCGGCGCCGGAGCGCCGCCTCCTCGCCCTCGCCGGTCGGCTCATAGAAGGTCGGGCGTGCCATGCCGTCCGGGAAGTAGTCCTGGCCCGAGAAGCGGTCCGGCGCATCGTGGTCGTAAGCGTAGCCTCGACCGTAGCCCAGCTGCCGCATCAGACGCGTCGGGGCGTTGCGGATGTGGAGCGGCGGCATCAGCGAGCCGCTCTCCCGGGCAGCGCGCTGGGCGGCCCCGAACGCCAGGTAGACGGCGTTGGATTTGGGCGCCAGAGCGAGGTGCAAGGTGCACTCGGCGAGCGCCAGCTCGCCCTCGGGGCTGCCCAGCTGCTCGTAGGCCTGGCTCGCGGCCAGCGCCAGAGGCAGGGCAGCCGGGTCGGCGAGGCCGATGTCCTCGCTCGCCATCCGGACCAGCCGGCGGGCGATGTAGCGCGGATCCTCGCCGCCCTGCAGCATGCGCGCGAGCCAGTAGAGCGCGGCATCGGGGTCGGAGCCGCGAACCGACTTGTGCAGCGCGCTGATCAGATTGTAATGCGCCTCCTGCTGGCGGTCGTAGAGCGGCATGCGCCGCTGCAGGACGTGGGCGAGCGTCGCCGGATCGAGCTGCGGCTGGGCTGGCAGATCGGACAGGTTCTCGACCATGTTGAGCAGATAGCGGCCATCGCCGTCGGCGAGCTCGACGAGCCGCGCGCGCGCCTCGACATCGAGCGGCAGCGGGTGGCCGATCGCGGCCTCGGCGCGGGCGATCAGAGCTTCGAGCGCGGCGTGGTCGAGCCGGTTCAGGACCAGGACCTGGCAGCGCGAGAGCAAGGCACCGGTGAGCGCGAAGGACGGGTTCTCGGTGGTCGCGCCGATCAGGGTGACCGTACCGTCCTCGACCTGGGCGAGCAGGCCGTCCTGCTGCGCCCGGTTGAAGCGGTGGATCTCGTCGATGAACAGGAGGGTCGCCTGGCCGGTGCGCCGGTGCGCCTTGGCCTCCTCGTAGACCCGGCGCAGGTCGGCGACGCCGGACATGACCGCCGAGAGGGCCACCAGCGGCTGCCCCAACCGGCTGGCCAGGAGCCGGGCGAGCGTGGTCTTGCCGCTGCCGGGCGGCCCCCAGAGGATGATCGAGCCGAGCTGGCCGCGGGCGAACATCCGGCCGAGCGGCGTGTCCGGGCCGAGCAGATGGTCCTGGCCGACCAGCTCGTCGAGCGTGCCGGGGCGCAGCCGGTCGGCGAGCGGCTGATGGGCGCGCCCGCCCGCCGGGGCGGCTGGCAGCTCCCGCCCCTCGAACAGATCGCTCATCCGCCGATCACCACGGCCAGCCTCTCCCCCGCCCGCTCGATCTCCAGCCGCCAGGGCGGCCGCAACCTTTTGAGCAGCCTCGTCAGCTGATCGACGTCGGTGATCGCCTGGTCGGCGACCGCGGTCACCAGATCGCCGCGCATCAGGCGCAGCTCGGCCGCGGGGCTGCCGCGCTCGACCTTGAGCACGACCACGCCCTGCTTGAACAGATCGAGGTTCAAGTCCTTGGACAGACCGGGCGACAGATTGGCGACCGTGGCGCCTGACAGCACCTCCTGGCCGTCGATCGTGGTCGCGTCCGGCTTCGGCCGATAGGGCGGCGTCTCGAGCGGCAGGCTGAGGCTGGTCTTGCGGCCCTGCCGCCAGACATCGAGCCTGGCATCCTTGCCGAGCGCCGCGAGCGCGAGGCGGAAGTTGAGCGCCTTGGGATCCTCGACCTCGCGGCCGTCGACCGAAAGGATCACGTCGCCCTTGTCGAGCCCGGCGCGCGCCGCCGGCCCGTCCGGATAGATCCGGTTGAGCAGCACGCCCTCCGGCCGGCCCAGGCCCAGCGACGCCGCGAGATCGGCATCGACCGGCTGCATCGTGGCGCCCAGCCAGGCGCGCGCGAGCCCCTGGCCGCCGCCCTCGACCGAGCGGATCAGCGCCTTGACCAGATTGACCGGGATCGCGAACCCGATCCCGATCGAGCCGCCGCCGCGGGTGAAGATCGCGGTGTTGATGCCGACCAGATCGCCGTGCAGGTCGACCAGGGCGCCGCCCGAATTGCCCGGGTTGATCGCGGCATCGGTCTGGATGAACGACAGATCGGGACCGTCACCGGGCGCGGTCCGGGCGAGCGCGGATACGATGCCGCTGGTCACGGTCTGGCCGATGCCGAAGGGATCGCCGATCGCGAGCACCAGATCGCCGACCTGGAGGGCGTCGGAATCGCCCATCGGCAGAGTTGGCAGGTGGTCGGCATCGATGTCCAGGACCGCGAGGTCGGCGGCCTCGTCGCCGCCGACCAGACGGGCGCGGAACTCGCGCCGGTCGGAGGTCACCACCATGATCTGGTCGGCGTTCTCGACCACGTGATGGTTGGTCACGATCAGGCCGTCGGCGCGCACGATCACGCCCGAGCCGAGCGAGTTCTGCGGCTGCCGCTGCACCTCGCCCTGGCCGAACTCCTCGAAGAAATAGCGAAAGAAGGGGTCGGCCGCGAACGGGTTCAGGGCCGCGCGCGGGACCTGCTTGCGGGTGTAGATGTTGACCACCGCCGGCGCCACCTTGCGCACGACCGGCGCGAAGGAGAGCTGGATCTCGGCGCGCGAGCCCGGGACCTGCTCGGCGGCCACGATCGGCCCTGCCCCAAGCGAACATGCGCCCGTCAGCGTCGCGCCGACCACCGCCAGCCACGCCATCACCCGGCGACCCCGGGCCGATCTGGAACGACCGGCCCAGGCCGACACCACCCGGCCGGTCCCGGCGGCGTGCGCCCGGGCGCTGGCGGCCTCAGGCCGCTTTGGCCGCGTCCTGATCGCCTTCGGTCTGCCGCGGCCCGGAATCCTGACCCTTGGCTGCCACATCGCGCTCAACGAACTCGATCACTGCCATCGGCGCGTCGTCACCATGGCGGAAGCCCGCCTTGAGGACGCGCACATAGCCGCCTGGTCGCTGCTCGTAGCGGGGCCCGAGCACGTCGATCAGCTTGGTCGCCGTGCCCTGGTCCCTTGTCTTGGCGATGATCAGGCGGCGGGCATGCAGGTCGCCCCGCTTGCCGAGCGTCACCAGCTTCTCGACGAACCGGCGCAGCTCCCTGGCCTTGGGCAGGGTGGTCGTGATCTGCTCGTGCTTGACCAGCGCCGCCGCCATGTTGGCGAACATCGCCTTGCGATGGCTCGACGTCCGATTAAGCTTGCGACCGGCCAAACGATGGCGCATCGCCCCTCTCCCAAGCCTTGCTCATGATCTTCGCCCGGACGCCGGCCCGTTCTGGACCGGCCGCTCAGAACGGCTCCTCGATCCGGCGCGCCAGATCCTCGATGTTGTCCGGCGGCCAGCCGGCCACCTCCATGCCGAGCGAGAGGCCCATGTGCGCCAGCACTTCCTTGATCTCGTTCAGCGACTTGCGGCCGAAATTCGGGGTGCGCAGCATCTCGGCCTCGGTCTTCTGGACCAGGTCGCCGATATAGACGATGTTGTCGTTCTTCAGACAGTTGGCCGAGCGGACCGAGAGCTCGAGCTCGTCGACCTTGCGCAACAGATGCGGGTTGAACGGCAGCTCGGGCTTGCTCTCGCCGCCGGCCGCGGCGCGCGGCTCCTCGAAGTTGATGAACAGCTGCAGCTGGTCCTGCAGGATCCTGCGCCGCGAGTGCCACCGCGTCCTCGGGGGTCACCGAGCCGTTGGTCTCGACCTGCATGGTCAGCTTGTCGTAGTCGGTGACCTGGCCGACGCGGGCATGATCGACCCGATAGGCAACCTTGCGCACCGGGCTGTAGATGGCGTCGATCGCGATCAGGCCGATCGGCGCGTCCTCGGACTTGTTCTGGGCCGCCGGGACGTAGCCGCGGCCGACCCGCGCGGTCATCTCGATGTTGAGCTCGGCCTCCTCGTCGAGATGGCAGATGATGTGGTCGCGGTCCATGATCTCGATGTCATGGCCGGCCTCGATCATCCCGGCGGTCACCACCGCCGGCCCGCGCACCTTGAGGTACAGGCGCTTGGGCGTGTCGCTGTGCAGCCGGAGCGCCAGCGCCTTGAGGTTGAGGACGATGTCGGTCACGTCCTCGCGGACCCCGGCAATGGTCGAGAACTCGTGCAGCACGCCATCGATCTGGGCAGCCGTGATCGCGGCGCCCTGCAGCGACGACAGGAGGACGCGACGAAGCGCGTTGCCGAGCGTGACGCCGAAGCCGCGCTCGAGCGGCTCGGCGACGATCGTCGCTTCCCGGTCGGGCCGCAGCCCGGGCTGAACCTCGAGCTTGGGCGGCTTGATCAGTTCCTGCCAGTTCTTCTGGATCACGGGGCTTACCTCGATGTGACAGGCGTGAGCGAGAGTTGAATGCGACGCCGGCGATCTAGGGCCGGCAGCGCCTGTGGGCGGGCGGCGGGCCGCGCGGCCGCGACCGTCCGCCGATCAGACCCGGCGGCGCTTGCGCGGCCGGCAGCCGTTGTGCGGGATCGGGGTCACGTCGCGGATCGAGGTGATCGTGAAGCCGACCGCCTGCAGCGCCCGCAACGCCGATTCCCGGCCCGAGCCCGGCCCGCGGACCTCGACCTCGAGCGTCTTCATGCCATGCTCCATGGCCTTGCGGCCGGCCTGCTCGGCCGCGACCTGGGCCGCGAACGGGGTCGACTTGCGCGAGCCGCGGAAGCCCTGACTGCCCGCCGACGACCAGGCGATCGCGTTGCCCTGGGCGTCGGTGATGGTGATCATGGTGTTGTTGAAACTGGCGCTCACATGGGCGACGCCCGAGGAGATGTTCTTGCGTTCCCGGCGGCGCAGGCGCGGGCTGGTGTCCTTGGCCATGAGCTACTTCTTCACTTTCTTCTTGCCGGCGATCGGCCGTGCCGGCCCCTTGCGGGTGCGGGCGTTGGTGTGGGTCCGCTGACCGTTGACCGGCAGCCCCCGGCGGTGGCGGAGGCCCTTGTAGCAGCCGAGGTCCATCAGCCGCTTGATGTTCATCGCGACGTCGCGTCGCAGATCGCCCTCGACCCGGTAGTTGCGGTCGATGGTGTCACGCAGCCGCCCGACCTCGGCGTCGGACAGATCGTTGACCCGCCGACCGAAGGGCACGTCGGCGACCGCCAGGATCTTCTCCGCGCTGGTGCGGCCGATGCCGTGGATGTACGTCAGCGCGATCCCGACCGGCTTGCCGCTCGGGATGTTCACTCCGGCGATACGCGCCACGCGAAACTCTCCTCCTGCTTGGGTCCGGGCCGGCCCCTGCGGGATCCCGACGCGAGCGGCTTCCCGACACAGCCAATATAGGTAGCGAGGCCCCGGCGCGAAAGTCGCGCGATTATAGGTCGCGCCCGCGCGCTGTCAACGCGCTCGGTCAAGGGTTCAGGCCGTCGATTTTCCTGAACAGATCGTCGGTTACCCGATCGATCTCGGCCATTCCATCCACCGTCATCAGCAAGCCTTTGGCGCGATAGTAGGGCAGAAGCGGCGCGGTCTGGGCGTGATAGGCGGCGAGCCGGGCGCGCACGGTCACCGGAGTGTCGTCCTTGCGGCGCACGAACTCGGTGCTGCCGCAGACGTCGCAGACGCCGGGCCTGGCGGTCGGCTTGAAGCGGTCGTGATAGCCGGCGCCGCACTTGGCACAGGCGAAGCGGCCCGAGATCCGCTCGACCAGGGCTTCGTCATCGACCTCGAACTCAATCACGGCGGTGAGCGCCGTGCCGTGATCTGCGAGCATCCGATCGAGTGCCTCGGCCTGCGCGAGCGTGCGCGGGAAGCCGTCCAGGATGAAGCCCTGCGCGCAGTCCGGTCGCTCGATCCGCTCGGCGACCAGGCGGTTGATCACATCGTCGGAGACCAGTCGCCCGGCATCCATGATCGCCTTGGCCTGGCGGCCGACCTCGGTGCCGGCGGCGACCGCCTCGCGCAGCATGTCGCCGGTCGAGAGATGGGCGAGCCGATAGCGCGCCTTGAGCCGCTCGGCCTGGGTCCCCTTGCCTGCCCCCGGCGGCCCGAGCAGCACGAAGTTCATCAGCGCCTCGCCCCGCGCAGGCGCGATTTCCTGATCAGCCCCTCGTATTGGTGGGCGATCAGATGCGACTGGATCTGCGCGGTCGTGTCCATGGTCACCGAGACCACGATCAGGAGGCTCGTGCCGCCGAAATAGAACGGCACCGCATATTGCGAGATCAAAATCTCGGGCAAGAGGCAGACCCCGGACAGATAGAGCGCGCCGACCACCGTCAGCCGGGTCAGGACATAGTCCAGATACTCCGCGGTCCGCTGGCCCGGCCGGATGCCCGGGATGAAGCCGCCGTGCTTCCTCAGGTTCTCGGCCGTGTCCTGGGGATTGAACACGATCGAAGTGTAGAAGAATGCGAAGAACACGATCAGGCTTACGAACAACAGCATGTGCAGCGGCTGACCGCGCCCCAGCATGGCGGAGATGGTCGCCAGCCACTCCGGGCCGCCGGCGCCGCCGAAGCTCGCCATGGTCGCCGGCATCAGCAGCAGCGAGCTCGCGAAGATCGGCGGGATCACGCCCGAGACGTTGATCTTGAGCGGCAGGTGCGAACTTTCGCCGCCGAACATGCGATTGCCCTGCTGGCGCTTGGGATACTGCACCAGGATGCGGCGCTGGCCGCGCTCCATGAAGACGATGAAGGTCACCACCGCGACCGCCATCACCAGCAGGAAGATGATCAGCATGGTCGAGAGCGCGCCCGTGCGACCGAGCTCGAGGGTGCTGGCGAGCGCCGCCGGCAGCTGGGCGATGATGCCGGTGAAGATGATCAGCGAGATGCCGTTGCCCACGCCGCGCGCGGTGATCTGCTCGCCGAGCCACATCAGGAACAGCGTGCCGCCGACGATCGTGATCACGGCCGTGATCCGGAAGTACCAGCCGGGCTCGAGCACAGCACTGCCCGAGGGACCGCTCATCGCCTCCAGCCCGATCGCCAGGCCATAGCCCTGGAAGGCCGACAGCACCACGGTCAGGTAGCGCGTGTACTGGTTGATCTTCTTGCGCCCGACCTCGCCTTCCTTCTTGAGCTGCTCGATGGTCGGCGAGACCGCGGTCATCAGCTGCATGATGATCGAGGCGGAGATGTAGGGCAGGATGCCGAGCGCGAAGATCGACATGCGCTTGAGCGCGCCGCCGGCGAACATGTTGAACATGCCCATGATGCCGCCGGAGTTCTGCTCGAAGATCTGGGCCATGACCACCGGATCGATGCCCGGCAGCGGGATGTAGGTGCCGAAGCGGTAGACGATCAGGCAGCCGAGCGCGAACCAGAGCCGCTTCTTGAGCTCGGTCGCCTTGCTGAACGCGCCAAGGTTGATGTTGGCAGCCAGCTGCTCGGCCATCGATGCCATGGCGGCCTCCGCTTACTCGCTCGCCGGCGCCTCGACCGGCGGCTCCCCGGCCGGCGGCGGCTCGACCGGCGGCACCTCGGTCGCGGGCGGGATCGCCGGCACCTGCGCCAGGATCAGCTTGCCGCCGGCCTTGGCGACCGCGGCCGCGGCCGCCCTGGACGCGCTGTCGACCTCGATCGTGAGCGCCGTGGTCAGCTCGCCGCGGGCGAGCAGGCGGACACCGTCGAGGCGTTTCGAGATCAGGCCGGCCGTCCGCAGGGTCAAGAGGTCGACCGGTCGGCCGGGATCGATCCGGCCGGCATCGACCGCGGCCTGCAGGCGGTCGAGATTGACCGGCGCGTAGACCTTGCGAAACAGGTTCTTGAAGCCGCGCTTGGGCAGACGCCGGTAGATCGGCATCTGGCCGCCCTCGAAGGTGCGGGTCGCCGAGCCGGCCCGCGCACCCTGCCCTTTGTGGCCGCGCCCGGAGGTCTTGCCGGTGCCGGAGCCGATGCCGCGGCCGATCCGCTTGCGGGCTTTGCGGCTGCCGGGGCCGGGTGCGAGTTGATTGAGCTTCATCGCCCTGCCTTCACTGTCCCTCTGCCTCGGGTGCGGTGCTCGCGGCACCGCCCGCGGCAGCGCTGTCCCTGGCGGCCGTCGCCTCGGCCACCGGCTCGACCCGGACCAGATGGTGGACCTGGGCGATCCGGCCCCGCACGCTCGGGGTATCGATCTGGATGCGCGAACGGCCGATCTTGTTCAGCCCGAGACCGATCAGATTGGCCCGCTGGCGCCGATGGCGGCCGATCGGGCTCGCGGTCTGGGTCACGCGGATCCGCTTCCCGGTCATCTCGGCCATCACGCCGGCTCCGCCCGCGCGTCGCCGCCATCGCGGCGCCCGACGATGTCGCCGACCTTCTTGCCGCGCTTGGCGGCGACCGCCCGGGGCGACATCATCTTGGCGAGCGCATCGAAGGTCGCCTTGACCATGTTGTGCGGGTTCGAGGTGCCGATCGACTTGGCGACCACGTCGCCGATGCCAAGCGCCTGGAACACCGCCCGCATCGGCCCACCGGCGATGATCCCGGTGCCGGCTGGTGCTGCGCGCAGCACCACGTGCCCGGCGCCGAAGCGCCCCTCGATGTCGTGATGCAGGGTGCGGCCCTGGCGCAGCGGCACGCGGATCAGGCTGCGCTTGGCCTGCTCGGTCGCCTTGCGTACCGCCTCCGGCACCTCGCGCGCCTTGCCGCTGCCGTAGCCGACCCGGCCCTTGCCGTCGCCGACGATCACCAGGGCCGAGAAGCCAAACCGCCGGCCGCCCTTGACCACCTTGGCGACCCGATTGATGTTGACCAGGCGATCGATCAGCTCTCCGTCGCCCTGGCGCTCGTCGTGGCCCATGCGTGCCATTGCTGCTTTCCTCTCCGGCCTCGGACACCCTGAGCCTAGAACACCAGCCCGACCGCCCGGGCGGCATCGGCCAGCGCCTTGACCCGGCCGTGGTAGCGATAGCCGCCCCGGTCGAACACCACCGCCTCGATCCCTGCCGATCGCGCGCGTTCCGCCAGCAGCCGCCCGACCTGCTCGGCGGCGCCTCGATCGGCCCCGGTCTTGAGCTCGCCGCGCAACGACTTGTCCAGGCTGGAGGCGGCCGCGAGGGTCCGCCCCGCCTGGTCGTCGATCACCTGCGCGTAGATGTGCTTGCTCGAGCGGAAGACCGACAGCCGCGGCCGGTCGTGACCACCCTTGCGCAACGCCGACCGGGTGCGGCGCCGGCGCCTGAGGAAGCGCTCAACTGGCTTGACCATGGCCCTACTTCTTCTTGCCTTCCTTGCGCAGGATCACCTCGTCGTCGTAGCGGATGCCCTTGCCCTTGTAGGGCTCGGGCTTGCGGAACGCCCTGAGCTCGGCCGCGATCTGGCCGACCCGCTGGCGGTCGGCGCCGCTGATCGCGATCGCGGTCGGGCTCTCGCAGGCGACCTGGATGTCCGCCGGAATCGCGTATTTGATGTCGTGGCTGTAGCCGAGTTGGAGATTGAGGATCTTGCCGTCAAGGGCCGCCCGGTAGCCGACCCCGCTGATCACGAGCTTGCGCGTGAAGCCCTTGGAGACGCCGTCGACCATGTTGGCGACCAGGGTGCGCGCGAGCCCCCACATGGCGCGCGCGCGCTTGCCCTCGCCGCGCGGCCGGACCGCGATGCTGCCGTTCTCCCGGGCGACCTCGACCTCGGGCGGCAGGCTCCGGCTGAGCTGCCCGAGCTTGCCCCTCACGTTCACCGTCTGGCCGTCGAGGGTGACCTCGACGCCGGCCGGGATGGGGACCGGATGTTTGCCGATTCGCGACATCTCAGAACACCGTGCACAAAATCTCGCCGCCGACGTGGGCGGCGCGCGCCTCGGCGTCCGAGATGACGCCGCGCGGCGTCGACAGGATGGCGATCCCGAGGCCGTTGTATACCCGCGGCAGATCCTTGACCCCGGAATAGATCCGCCGGCCCGGCTTGGAGACCCGGCGCAGCTCCCGGATCACCGGCTCGCCATTGTGGTACTTGAGCTCGATCGACAGCTCGCCGTGGCCGACCTCCTCGCGCCGGTAGCCGCGGATGTAGCCTTCGCGCTGGAGCACCTCCAGGACGTTGATGCGCAGCCTCGAGGCGGGGCTGTTGACCGCCGCCTTGTTCGCCGCCTGACCGTTGCGGATGCGGGTCAGCATATCGCCCAATGGATCACTCAACGACATCCGTCGCTCTCCCTCACCCGCACCGCCTACCAGCTCGCCTTGACCAGACCCGGGATCTGCCCGGCCGAGCCCAGATCACGCAACGCGATCCGCGACAGACCGAACTTGCGGTGGTAGCCGCGCGGCCGCCCGGTCAGGCTGCACCGGTTGCGCAACCGGATCTTGGCGCCGTTGCGCGGCAGCGCGGCCAGCGCGAGCGTCGCCTCGAAGCGCTCCTCGGGCTCGCGCGCGCGATCGCGGGTCACCTTGCGCAACTCGGCGCGCCTGGCGGCAAACCGCTCGACCAGCCGGCGCCGGCGTTGATTCTTCTCAATCGAGCTTTTCTTCGCCATCCAGGCCCCCTCAGCTCGCAAACGGCATGCGGAAATGCTCGAGCAGCGCCCGGGCCTCCGCATCGGTCGGGGCGGTCGTGCAGATCACCACGTCCATCCCCCGGATCTCGTCGACCTCGTCGTAGTTGATCTCGGGGAAGATGATCTGTTCCTTCAACCCCATCGCGTAATTGCCTCTGCCGTCGAAACTTTTCGGCGACACGCCGCGGAAATCACGGACCCGCGGCAGGGCGATGTTGATCAACCGGTCGATGAACTCGTACATCCGCTGCCGGCGCAGGGTCACCTTGCAGCCGATCGCCATGCCTTCCCGCAGCTTGAAGTTGGCGACCGACTTGCGCGCCCGCCGGATCACCGGCTTCTGACCGCTGATCAGCGCCATCTCGTTGATCGCGGCCTGCAGCTTCTTCTGGTCCTGGGTCGCTTCGCCGACCCCCATGTTGAGCACGATCTTGTCGAGCCTCGGGATCTGCATCGGGTTCGTGTAGTTGAACTGCGCCTGCAGCGCGCCGCGAATGACCTCGCGATAGTGGTCGTACAACCGGGCCATGGCGTGCCTCCTAGCGATCGAGGACTTCGCCGGAGCGCTTGGCGAAGCGCACCTTGCGGCCGTCTTCGAGGAACTTGTAGCCGACCCGGGTCGGCTGATGGCTGGCGGGATCGAGATGGGCCACGTTCGAGATGTGGATCGGGGCCTCCTTGTCGATGATGCCGCCGGGGTGACCGGCGGCCGGCCGCTGGTGGCGCTTGACCATGTTGACGCCCTGCACCACGAGGCGGTCCTCCGCCCGCAGCACGCGCAGCACCTCGCCCTGCTTGCCCCGGTCGCGGCCGGTGACCACGATCACCCGGTCGCCCCTCTTGATCTTGAACTTCTTGGCCATCACTCGGTCTTCATGCTCAAACGCGGCCGGCGCTCAGAGGACTTCCGGCGCCAGCGAGATGATCTTCATGAACCGCTTGGCGCGCAGCTCGCGGGTCACCGGCCCGAAGATCCGGGTGCCGATCGGCTCGCCCTGCGGGTTGATCAAGACGGCGGCGTTCTTGTCGAAGCGGATCGCGCTGCCGTCCGGCCGGTGGATCTCCTTCGCGGTCCGCACGATCACCGCCTTGTGCACGTCGCCCTTCTTGACCTTGCCGCGCGGGATCGCCTCCTTGACCGCGACCACGATCACGTCGCCGATGCTCGCGAACTTGCGCCGCGAACCGCCGAGCACGCGGATGCATTGCACCCGGCGCGCGCCGGAGTTGTCCGCGACCTCGAGGTTGGTCTCCGACTGGATCATGGTCCTGGCCTCAGCTCACCGGCGCGCCGGGCGCGGCCGGCGGTTCCCACACCACCTCGAAACGCTTGCGCTTGGAGATCGGCCGGCATTCCTGGATCCGCACCAGGTCGCCGGTCTTGTAGCGGTTGGTCTCGTCGTGCACGGCATAACGCTTCGAGCGATTGACGTACTTCTTGTACACGGGGTGCATCACCCGGCGGTCGACCCGGACGACGATCGTCTTGTCGGCCTTGTCGCTGACCACGGTGCCCTGGAGAACCCGGCGCGGCATGGCGGCGCTCCTCAGGCGGAGGGCGCCGCGGCGCGCGCGGCAAGGATCGTCTTGATGCGCGCGATGTCGCGGCGCACCACGCGCACCCGGCTGGTGTTCTCGAGCTGGCCGGTGGCCTTCTGAAAACGCAAGTTGAACTGCTCCTTCCTCAGCTGCAGCAGCTGCTCCTGCAGCTCCTCGGCGCCCTTGGCGCGCACCTCGCTCGCCTTCATCCGCCCAGCTCCTCGCCGACCCGCATCACGAACCGGGTGCCGAGCGGCAGCTTGGCGGCGCCCCGCCGGATCGCCTCCTGGGCGAGCACCGCCGGCACGCCGTCGATCTCGAACATGATCCGGCCGGCCTTGACCGGCGCCACCCAGTACTCGACCGAACCCTTGCCCTTGCCCATGCGGACCTCGGCCGGCTTCTTGCTCACCGGCCGGTCCGGGAAGATCCGGATCCAGATCCGCCCGGCGCGCTTGAGATGGCGCGTGATCGCCCGGCGCGCGGCCTCGATCTGGCGGGCGGTGACGCGCGCGTTGCTGGTCGCCTTCATGCCGAAGGCGCCGAAGTTGAGCTCGGCGCCGGCCTTGGTGAGGCCGTCGTTGCGCTCCTTGTGGCGCTTGCGGTACTTGGTCCGCTTGGGCTGCATCATGGCCGGCGGGCTCCGTCAGCTGCGCACCGAGGACGACTCACTGAGCCGCCGGTCGTGCGCGGTCGGGTCGTGCTCCATGATCTCGCCCTTGAACACCCAGACCTTGACCCCGTTGGTGCCGTAGGGCGTGAACGCGGTCGCGCGGCCGAAGTCGATGTCGGCGCGCAGCGTGTGCAGCGGCACGCGGCCCTCCCGGTACCACTCGCCGCGCGCGATCTCGGCGCCGCCGAGCCGGCCCTGGCAGGCCACCTTGATGCCCTGGGCGCCGAGCCGCATCGCCGATTGCACCGCCCGCTTCATCGCCCGGCGGAAGGTCACCCGCCGCTCGAGCTGCTGGGCGATGTTCTCGGCGACCAGGCGGGCGTCGATCTCGGGCTTGCGGATCTCGACGATGTTGAGGTGGACATCGCCCGTGGTCCGCTTGGCGAGCTCGCGCCGCAGGGCCTCGATCTCCTGGCCCTTCTTGCCGATCACCACGCCCGGCCGCGCGGTGTGGATCGAGATCCTGGCCTTCTTCGCCGGCCGCTCGATCACGATCTTGCTGACGCCCGCCTGCTTCAGGCGCTTGTGCAGATAGGCGCGGATCGCGAGATCCTCGTTCAAGAGGTTGCGATACTGGTGGCCGGCATACCAGCGCGAATCCCAGGTCCGATTGATGCCGAGCCGGAGCCCGATCGGATTGACCTTGTGACCCATCAGGCCGCCTCCTCGCGTTCCTCGACCACGATCCGAAGGCGCGAGATCGGCTTCTCGATCCGGCCGACCCGGCCGCGCGCCCGGGCGCGGAAGCGCTTCATGACCAGCGACTTGCCGACCGTCGCCTCGGCCACCACCAGGCGGTCGACGTCGAGGTCGTGGTTGTTCTCGGCGTTCGCGATCGCCGACATCAGCACCTTCTTGACGTCGCCCGCGATCCGGCGCCGGCTGAAGGTCAGCTGGTGCAGCGCCTGCTCGGCCTTGAGGCCGCGGATCAGCTGCGCGACCAGGTTGAGCTTGCGCGGGCTCGAGCGCAAAAGGCGCGCCATCGCCATCGCCTGGTTCTCGGGCAGCGCGCGCTCGCGCTTAGGCTTGCCCATGGCTCGCTCCCCGCTCGCTGATCGCCGGTGGCGCGCTCACCGCCGGCGCGCCTTCTTGTCGGCGCCGTGGCCATGGTAGGTCCGGGTCGGCGAGAACTCGCCGAGCTTGTGGCCGACCATGTTCTCGGTGACGTACACCGGCAGGAACTTGTGGCCGTTGTAGACCGCGAAGGTCAGGCCCACGAACTCGGGCACGATGGTCGAGCGCCGCGACCAGGTCTTGATGATCTCGTTGCGGGTCGAGCTCCGCGCCTTCTCCGCCTTGGCGAGCAGATAGCCGTCGACGAAGGGGCCTTTCCATACCGAGCGCGTCATCGGCCTCAGCCTCCCCGCTTCTTGGCCAGGTGGCGCGAGCGGACGATCATGCCGGTGGTCTTCTTGTTGCGCCGGGTGCGGGCGCCCTTGGTCGGCTTGCCCCAGGGGGTGACCGGGTGCCGGCCGCCCGAGGTCCGGCCCTCGCCACCGCCGTGGGGATGATCGATCGGGTTCATCGCCACGCCACGCACATGCGGCCGCCAGTTCAGCCAGCGCATGCGCCCGGCCTTGCCGTAGTTGACGTTCTGGTGGTCGGGGTTGGAGACCGCGCCGATCGAGGCCATGCACTCGGCGCGGACCCGGCGGATCTCGCCCGAGGACAGGCGCAGCTGGGCGTAGTCGGCATCGCGCCCGACCAGCTGCACGTAGGTCCCGGCGGCGCGCGCCAGCTGGCCGCCCCGGCCCGGCTTGAGCTCGACGTTGTGGACGATCGTGCCCATCGGGATGTTCTTGAGCGGGGCGGCGTTGCCCGCCTTGACGTCGACCCGCTCGTCGGCGATCACCGGGTCGCCGACGCCCAGGCGCTGCGGCGCCAGAATGTACGCGAGCTCGCCGTCGGCATAGCGGATCAGGGCAATGAACGCCGAGCGGTTCGGATCGTACTCCAGGCGCTCGACCGTGCCCGCGACCCCGAACTTGCGGCGCTTGAAGTCGATCAGCCGATAGCGCCGCTTGTGGCCGCCGCCGCGGTGCCAGGCGGTGATCCGGCCATGGTTGTTGCGCCCGCCGGTCTTCGAGAGGCCCTCGGTCAGCGCCTTGACCGGCTTGCCCTTCCACAGCTCCGAGCGGTCGACCAGCACCAGCTGGCGGAGCGACGGGGTGACCGGCTTGTAGCTCTTCAGTGCCATCTTCGAGGTTCCCGCCCTCAGATGCCCGTGGTGACGTCGATGCTGTGGCCTTCCTCGAGCGTCACGATCGCCTTCTTGACGTCGCTGCGCCTGCCCGGCCGGCCCTTGAACCGCTTGACCTTGCCCTTGCGGTTGAGGGTGTTGACCGCCTTGACCTTGACCCCGAACAGGCCCTCGACCGCGACCTTGATGTCGGGCTTGGTCGCCTCCTTGCGCACCCGGAAGGTGACCTGGTTGTGCTCCGAGCCGCGGGTCGATTTCTCGGTGATCACCGGGCCGAGGATCAGCTGGTACATCTGCTCGCGGTTCATGCCAGGCGCTCCTCGAGCTGGCGCACGGCATCCCGGGTCAGGACCACAAGGTCGCGGCGGAGGATGTCGTAGACGTTGGCGCCGGCCGCCGCCATCAGCTGCAGGCTGCGGAGGTTCTGCGCCGCGCGCGAAAAATTCGGATCGAACTCGGCGCCCTCGATCAGCAGCACCGAGGACCAGCCGAGCCGGTCGAGCCGGGCCGCCAGCTGCTTGGTCTTGGGCTCGGGCAGCGTCGCCCGGATCGAGGACCACGAGCTTGCCGTCGGCGAGCTTGCTCGAGAGCGCGACCTTGAGCCCGAGTTTGCGCACCTTCTTGGGCAGATCGATCGCGTGGTCGCGCGGCCGCGGGCCGAACGCCTTGCCGCCGCCCCGGAACTGCGGCACCGACGCGGCGCCGTGGCGGGCGCGGCCGGTGCCCTTCTGCTTGTACATCTTGCGCGTGGTCTTGTTGACCTCGCCGCGGGTCTTGGCCTTGTGGGTACCCTGGCGGCGCTTGGCGAGCTGCCAGCGCACGACCTGATGGAGCACATCGCTGCGCATCGCCTGGCCGAACACCGCCGGATCGAGCTCGATCGTCCCGGCGTCGGTCTGGTCGAGGGTGGTGACCGTGACCTCCATCGACCTACTCCTCGCCACCCGCCTCGGCCGGCTTCGCCGCGGAAGCTGAGCCCGTCGCCGCGGCCGCGCCCGCCGTGTTCAGGACGCCGGCCGGGTGCGGCGCTTCCTTGGGCAGGGCGCGCTTGACCGCGTCGGTGATCCGCACGAAGCCGCCCCTGGCGCCGGGCACGCCGCCCCTGACCAGGACCAGGCCGCGCTCCCGGTCGACGCCGACCACCTCGAGGTTCTGCACCGTGACCCGCCGATCGCCCATATGACCGGCCATCTTCTTGCCCTTGAACACCTTGCCCGGGTCCTGGCGCTGGCCGGTCGAGCCGTGCGAGCGGTGCGAGAGCGAGACGCCGTGGCTCGCCCGCAGGCCGTGGAACCCCCAGCGCTTCATCGCACCGGCGAAGCCCTTGCCGATGCTGATGCCGCAGACGTCGACGAACTGGCCGACCACGAAATGCTCGACCGAGAGTGCTGTGCCCGGCTCGAGCAGGGCGTCCTCGCTGACCCGGAACTCGGCGAGCTTGGCCTTGGGGGTGACGTTCGCCTTGGCGAAATGGCCGCGCATGGGCTTGGTGACGTTCTTCACCTTGGCCTTGCCGACGCCGATCTGGACCGCGGTATAGCCCTCGCGCTCCGGGCGGCGCGCCGCCACCACCTCGCAGTCCTGGACCCGCAGCACCGTCACCGGATGGTGGCTGCCATCGTCGCCGAACAGCCGGGTCATGCCGAGCTTCTCCGCCAACAGTCCGGTGCGCATCGCCCCCGCTCCCCGCCTGCCCGGCTCAGACCTTGATCTCGACGTCGACGCCGGCTGCGAGATCGAGCTTCATCAGCGCATCGACCGTCTGCGGCGTCGGATCGACGATGTCGAGCAGGCGCTTGTGGGTCCGGATCTCGAACTGCTCGCGTGACTTCTTGTCGACGTGCGGCGAGCGCAGCACGGTCACCCGCTCGGTCCGGGTCGGCAGCGGGATCGGCCCGCGCACCCGCGCCCCGGTCCGTTTGGCCGTGCTGACGATCTCGCGCGCCGACTGGTCGAGCACCCGGTGATCGAACGCCTTCAGGCGGATCCGTATGTTCTGCGTGTCCATGGCGTTCGCTCTGTCCGCTGCCCCGTCTGCCGGCTGCCGCTATTCGATGATCGAGGCGACGACGCCGGCGCCGACGGTGCGGCCGCCTTCGCGGATCGCAAAGCGCAGGCCCTCCTCCATCGCGATCGGCGCAATCAGCTTCACCTTCATCGTCACGTTGTCCCCCGGCATCACCATCTCGGTCCCGTCCGGCAATTCGATCGTCCCGGTCACGTCCGTCGTCCGGAAAAAGAACTGCGGCCGGTAGTTCGAGAAAAACGGCGTGTGCCGCCCGCCTTCCTCCTTGGTCAAAACATAGGTCTCGGCGTTGAACCGCGTGTGCGGCGTGATCGACCCGGGCTTGCACAACACCTGCCCGCGCTCGACGTCGTCCCGCTTCACGCCCCGCAGCAGCACCCCGACGTTGTCCCCGGGCTCGCCCCGATCCAAGAGCTTCCTGAACATCTCGACGCCCGTGCAGACCGTCTTCTGGGTGTCCTTGATGCCGACGATCTCGACCTCCTCGCCGACGTTGATCACCCCCCGCTCGACCCGGCCCGTGACCACCGTGCCCCGGCCCGAGATCGAGAACACGTCCTCGATCGGCATCAAAAACGGCCGGTCCATCGCCCGCTCCGGCTGCGGAATGTAGGCGTCGACCGCCTTCATCAGCTCCAGCACCGACCCCTTGCCCAGCTCCGGGTCGCCCCGGCCCTCGAGCGCAAACAGCGCCGAGCCCTTGACGATCGGGATGTCGTCGCCCGGAAACTCGTACTGTCGACAGAAGCTCCCGCACCTCCAGCTCGACCAGCTCCAAAAGCTCCGGATCGTCCACCTGGTCGACCTTGTTCAGATAGACCACGATCGCCGGCACCCCCACCTGGCGCGCCAAAAGGATGTGCTCCCGGGTCTGCGGCATCGGCCCGTCGGCAGCGCTCACCACCAGGATCGCGCCATCCATCTGGGCCGCCCCGGTGATCATGTTCTTGACGTAGTCGGCGTGCCCCGGGCAGTCGACATGGGCATAGTGCCGGTTCTCGGTCTGGTACTCGACGTGCGCGGTGTTGATCGTGATCCCGCGCGCCTTCTCCTCGGGTGCCTTGTCGATCTGGTCGTAGCTCGTGAAGGTCGCCCCGCCGGTCTCCGCCAGGATCTTCGTGATCGCCGCCGTCAGCGTCGTCTTGCCGTGGTCCACGTGACCGATCGTGCCCACATTCGCATGCGGCTTCGTCCGCTCAAACTTCGCCTTCGACATCGCTTCTCGGTCTCCGTCTCGTGCTACCGGCCGGGCGGGCTCAGGCGTATTTCGCCTGGATCTCGTGGGCCACGACCTGTGGCACCGGCTCGTAATGGTCGAACGTCATGGTGAACTGCGCCCGGCCCTGGGACAGCGAGCGCAGGGTGTTGACATAGCCGAACATGGTCGCGAGCGGCACCATGGCGGTGATCACCTGGGCGTTGGCGCGCGGCTGCATGCCGGTGATGTGGCCGCGCCGGCTGTTCAGATCGCCGATGATGTCGCCCATGTACTCCTCGGGCGTCACCGCCTCGACCGACATGACCGGCTCGAGCAGGACCGGCGCGGCCTTGGCGATGCCCTCGCGAAAGGCGGCGCGGGCCGCGATCTCGAACGCCATGACCGAGCTGTCGACCTCGTGATAGGCGCCATCGAGCAGGGTGGCCGCGAGATCGACCATCGGGAAGCCCGCGAGCACGCCGCTCTCCATCGCCGATGCGAGGCCCTTTTGGACCCCCGGCACGTACTCGCGCGGGACCGCGCCGCCGACCACCTTGTTGGTGAACACGAAGCCCGAGCCCCGCTCGCCCGGCTCGAACCGCAGCTTGATCCGGGCGAACTGACCGGCGCCGCCGGTCTGCTTGCGATGGGTGTAGTCGACGTCGCTCGCGCGCGTGATGGTCTCCCGATAGGCGACCTGCGGCGCGCCGACGTTGGCGTCGACCTTGAACTCGCGCTTCAGCCGGTCGACGATGATCTCGAGATGGAGCTCGCCCATGCCCTTGATCACGGTCTGCGCGGATTCGGCATCGACCCCGACCCGGAACGACGGGTCCTCGGCCGCGAGCTTGGCCAGCGCCGAGGACAGCTTCTCCTGATCGGCCTTGGTCTTCGGCTCGACCGCGACCTCGATCACCGGCTCGGGAAACTCCATCCGCTCGAGGATCACCTGGCGATTGATGTCCGAGAGGGTGTCGCCGGTCGTGGTGTTCTTGAGCCCGACCAGCGCCACGATGTCGCCGGCGCGCGCGTCCTTGACCTCCTCGCGGGTGTTGGCGTGCATCTGCAGGATGCGGCCGATGCGCTCGCGCTGGTCCTTGACGGTGTTCATCATGTAGGAGCCGCTCTCGACCACGCCCGAGTACACCCGGATGAACGTCAGCGTGCCGACGAACGGGTCGGACATGATCTTGAAGGCGAGCGCTGCGAACGGCTCGTCGTCGGCGGAGCGACGCTCCACGACCTGGTCGGAGCCGGGCTTGATCCCCTGGATCGGCGGCACGTCGAGCGGCGAGGGCAGATAGTCGACGACCGCATCGAGCAGCGACTGCACGCCCTTGTTCTTGAACGCCGAGCCGCACAGCACCGGCACCAGCTTGTGGGCGAGCGCGCCCTTGCGGATGCAGCGCCTGAGCGTCGCCGCATCCGGCTCTTCGCCGCCGAGGTAGCGCTCGAGCGCCTCGTCGTCGAGCTCGACCGCGGTCTCGATCAGGGCATGGCGGTACTCGGCCGCCAACGCCTCGAGCGCCGCGCGGGATCGGCACGTACTCGAACTCGGCGCCGAGCGTGTCGTCCTTCCAGATCACCGCCTGCTGGCGGATCAGATCGACGTTGCCGATGTAGTCGGACTCGACCCCGACCGGCAGAGTCAGGACCACGGGCACGGCGCCCAGCCGGCTCGCGGATCATGTCGACGCAGCGGAAGAAGTCGGCGCCGATCCGGTCCATCTTGTTGATGAAGCAGATCCGCGGCACCCGGTACTTGTCCGCCTGGCGCCAGACGGTCTCCGACTGGGGCTCGACCCCGGCGACCGAATCGAACACCGCGACCGCGCCGTCCAGCACGCGCAGCGAGCGCTCGACCTCGATCGTGAAATCGACGTGGCCCGGCGTGTCGATGATGTTGATCCGGTGGTCGTTCCAGGCGCAGGTGGTGGCGGCCGAGGTGATCGTGATGCCGCGCTCCTGCTCCTGCTCCATCCAGTCCATGGTGGCGGTGCCTTCGTGCACCTCGCCGATCTTGTACGACTTGCCTGTGTAGTAGAGGACGCGCTCGGTCGTCGTGGTCTTGCCGGCATCGATGTGGGCCATGATGCCGATGTTGCGGTAGCGCTCCAGGGGTGTCGTGCGGGTCATGGCCGGGTCCCGGTCGCTCACCAGCGATAGTGCGAGAAAGCGCGATTGGCCTCGGCCATGCGCAGCGTGTCCTCGCGCTTCTTGAAGGCGGCCCCGCGGCTGTTGGCGGCGTCGAGCAGCTCGTTCGCCAGCCGGTCGACCATGGTCTTCTCCGAGCGCTTGCGCGCGATGTCGATGATCCAGCGGATCGCCAGCGCCTGGCGGCGGGACGGCCGGACCTCGACCGGAACCTGATAGGTGGCGCCGCCGACCCGGCGCGAGCGCACCTCGAGGCTCGGCTTGACGTTCTCGAGCGCGTTGTGGAACGTCTCCAGGGGATCGCGCCCGCCCCGGCTCTGCATCTTGTCCATGGCGCCGTACATGATCCGCTCGGCGACCGACTTCTTGCCCGCGAGCATGATCGCGTTCATGAACTTGGACAGCACCGGATCGCCGTATTTGGGATCCGGCAGCACGTCACGTTTGTCGGCGGCGCGTCGACGAGCCATGGCGATCTGTCCTACTTCGGCCGCTTGGCGCCGTACTTCGAGCGGCGCTGACGACGACCGGACACGCCCTGGGTGTCGAGCGTGCCCCGGATGATGTGATAGCGCACGCCGGGCAGGTCCTTGACCCGCCCGCCGCGGATCAGGACCACCGAGTGCTCCTGAAGGTTGTGGCCTTCGCCGGGGATGTAGCTGGTGACTTCGAAGCCGTTGGTCAAGCGGACGCGCGCGACCTTGCGCAACGCCGAGTTGGGCTTCTTCGGCGTGGTCGTATAGACCCGGGTGCAGACGCCGCGCCGCTGCGGGCAGGCCTCGAGGGCCGGCACCTTGTTGCGGGCCGGTTCCGCCTGCCGCGGCTTGCGGACGAGCTGATTGATGGTCGGCAAGGTTCCGTGCTCCATCACCACCACGACAACGTCACGCGACCCACCGTCCCGGATCGCCGGTACCGGAGGGCCTGCAGGGAGGGTCGCGCTGGTTGTCGACGTAAACGTGGATGCTGCGTCTGAACGGTCGGTTCACCACCAGCAACCCAGCTGAACAGTGCCGCTGCTTGTAGAGACCTGCCCGGCGAGCGTCAAGCCCCGAATCCGGGAGCGCTCCGGCGCTTTTCCCCGCCGCCCGGGCGCTGGTCTTCGCCCGCCCGCGCCGGCGGGCTCCCGCCGCGACCCGCAGGAGCCCGCGCCGGCCCTATTCGGCCGGCGGCAGCTCGCTGAGCTCCGGCAGGGTCATCACCGTCTCCTCGGGCGGCAGCTCCTCGGGCGGCGCGAACCGGTCGCTGCTGACCGCGAGGCGCTTCAGGCGGTTCATCACGCCGCCGCTGCCGGCCGGGATCAGGCGGCCGACGATCACGTTCTCCTTGAGCCCGCTCAGATGGTCGACCTTGCCGGCGAAGGCGGCGTCGGTCAGCACCCGGGTGGTCTCCTGGAACGAGGCCGCCGAGATGAACGACTGGGTCTGCAGCGACGCCTTGGTGATCCCCTGCAGCACCGCGATCGCGGTCGCCGGTTTGCGATCGTCCTCGAGCGCCCGCTGGTTGGCGGCATCGAACTCCAGCCGGTCGACCTGCTCGCCGGTCAGGAACGTGGTCTCGCCCGGATCCGCGATCTCGACCTTCTGCAGCATCTGGCGCACGATCACCTCGACGTGCTTGTCGTTGATCTTGACGCCCTGGAGGCGGTAGACCTCCTGGATCTCGTTGACCAGGAAGCCGGCCAGCGCCTCGACGCCCTTGACCCTGAGGATGTCGTGGGGCACCGGGTTGCCGTCGACCAAAAGATCGCCCTCGCGGACCATGTCGCCCTCCTGGACGACCACGTGGCGGCCCTTGGGGATCAGATACTCGATCGGCTCGCCGTGGTCCTCGAGCGGCACGATCCGCAGCCGGCGCTTGGTCTTGTAGTCCTTGCCGTACTCGACCCGGCCGGCGCATTCGGCGATGATCGCCGGGTCCTTGGGCCGCCTGGCCTCGAACAGCTCGGCGACCCGCGGCAGACCGCCGGTGATGTCGCGGGTCTTGCTCGCCTCCTTGGGCAGCCGCGCGATCACGTCGCCGCCGTGCACCTCGACCCCGCTCTCGATGTTGAGGATCGCGCTGACCGGCAGGTAATAGCGCGCCTCGGCACCGCTCGGCAGCTTGACCGGCTGGGCCTCGCCGTCCTGGATCAGGACCGACGGCCGCAGGCTCGTGCCCCGGGTCTGCTGGCGCCAGTCGATCAGCTCCTTGGACGCCCGGCCGGTCGCCTCGTCGACCACCTCGCGGAAGGTCACGCCCTCGACCATGTCCATGAACACCGCACGGCCCGAGGCCTCGGTGATGATCGGCAGGGTGTGCGGGTCCCATTCGACCAGCCGCTGACCCTTCTCGATCCGGCCTTCGGGCGCGACCAGCAGGCGGGCGCCGTAGGGCAGCCGGTGGCGCGCCTTCTCGCGCCCGGTCTCGTCGTGCAGCACGAGCTCCGTGGTCCGGCCCAGGACGACCGGGCGCCGCTTGCTGTCGACCACGAGGTTGGTGTTGATCAGCTGCATGGTGCCGCTGACCGTCGCCTCGATGCTCGAGCGCTCGGCCTGGGACTGCGCGGCACCGCCGATATGGAAGGTGCGCATGGTCAGCTGGGTGCCGGGCTCGCCGATGCTCTGGGCGGCGATCACGCCCACCGCCTCGCCGGTGTTGACCGGCGTGCCGCGCGCGAGATCGCGGCCGTAGCAGAGGCTGCAGACCCCGCCGAGACTCTCGCAGGTCAGGACCGAGCGCACCTGGACGCTCTCGACCACGGCCTCGTCGAGGATCCGGACCTTCTCCTCGTCGAGCAGCTCGTTGCGCTCGGCCAGGACCTCGCCGGTGAGCGGATGCTTGATGTCCTCGGCGACGGTCCGGCCGAGGATCCGCTCGGCCAGCTCCTCGATCACCTCGCCGCCCTGGATGACCGGGGCCAGCGTGATCGAGTTGACCGTGCCGCAGTCCTCCTCGACGATGATGCAGTCCTGGGCGACGTCGACCAGCCGGCGGGTCAGATAGCCGGAGTTGGCGGTCTTGAGCGCGGTGTCGGCCAGGCCCTTGCGAGCGCCGTGGGTCGAGTTGAAGTACTCGAGCACCGAGAGCCCCTCCTTGAAGTTGGAGATGATCGGGGTCTCGATGATCTCGCCCGAGGGCTTGGCCATCAGGCCGCGCATGCCGGCCAGCTGCTTGATCTGGGCGGCCGAGCCACGGGCGCCGGAATCCGCCATCATGAAGATCGAGTTCGGCTGGTTGAAGCGACCGGTCTCGGGATTGCGGACCCGCGCCGTCGCCCGGATCTCGCTCATCATCTCGTCGGCCACCCGGTCGGTGCACTGCGCCCAGGCGTCGACCACCTTGTTGTACTTCTCGCCCTTGGTGATCAGGCCATCGGAATACTGCTGCTCATACTGCTTGACCAGCTCGCGGGTCTCGCCGACGAACTTCGCCTTGGTCGCGGGCACCACCATGTCGTCCTTGCCGAACGAGATGCCGGCGCGGGCGGCGTAGGAGAAGCCGAGGTTCATCAGGCGGTCGGCGAACACCACGGTCTCCTTCTGGCCGCAGTGCCGGTAGACCTCGTCGACCACCTGGGTGATCTCGCGCTTGGTCAGCAGCTGGTTGAGCAGGCGGTCGAAGCTGATCGCCGGGTTCCTGGGCAGGATTTCGTACAGCAGCATCCGCCCGGGCGTGGTCTCGACCCGGCCCTTGGCGCCGTTGGCGGCCAGAGCGCCGTCGCCGTCGACGCCACCCGGCAGGCGGCACCAGATCTTGCTGTGCAGGGACACGATGCCGGCCTCGAACGCCTGCTGGACCTCGTCGAGGTCGGCGAACACCATGCCCTCGCCGGGCTCGCCGTCGAGCTGCAGCGACAGGTAGTAGAGGCCGAGCACGATGTCCTGGGTCGGCACGATGATCGGCTTGCCGTTGGCCGGGCTCAGGATGTTGTTGGTCGACATCATGAGGACGCGCGCCTCGAGCTGGGCCTCGAGCGACAAGGGCACGTGGACCGCCATCTGGTCGCCGTCGAAGTCGGCGTTGAACGCCGTGCACACCAGCGGGTGCAGCTGGATCGCCTTGCCCTCGATCAGGATCGGCTCGAACGCCTGGATGCCGAGCCGGTGCAGGGTCGGCGCCCGGTTGAGCAGGACCGGGTGCTCGCGGATCACCTGCTCGAGGATGTCCCAGACCTCGGGCCGCTCCTTCTCGACCATGCGCTTGGCGGCCTTGATGGTCTGCGCCATGCCGTACAGCTCGAGCTTGGAGTAGACGAACGGCTTGAACAGCTCGAGCGCCATCTTCTTGGGCAGGCCGCACTGGTGCAATTTCAGCTCGGGGCCGACCACGATCACCGAGCGGCCCGAGTAGTCGACCCGCTTGCCGAGCAGGTTCTGGCGGAACCGGCCCTGCTTGCCCTTGAGCATGTCGGACAGCGACTTGAGCGGCCGCTTGTTGGCGCCGGTGATCACCCGGCCGCGGCGGCCGTTGTCGAACAGGGCGTCGACCGACTCCTGGAGCATGCGCTTCTCGTTGCGCACGATGATGTCGGGCGCGCGCAGCTCGATCAGGCGCTTGAGCCGGTTGTTGCGGTTGATCACCCGGCGGTACAGATCGTTGAGGTCCGAGGTCGCGAACCGGCCGCCATCGAGCGGCACCAGCGGCCGCAGCTCGGGCGGGATGACCGGGATGATCGTCATGATCATCCACTCGGGCCGGTTGTTGGACTCGATGAAGGTCTCGATCAGCTTCAGGCGCTTGACGATCTTCTTGCGCTTGGCCTCGGAGTTGGTCTCGACCAGCTCCACGCGCAGCGTGTCGCGCTCCTCCGTGAGCTCGAGCGCCGCCAGCATCTCGCGCACCGCCTCGGCGCCGATGCCGACCGTGAAGCTGTCCTCGCCATACTCCTCGCGGTAGCGCTGCACCTGCTCGTCGGTCAAGAGCTCATGGCGCTTGAGCGGGGTCAGGCCAGGCTCGACGACCACGAAGTTCTCGAAGTACAGGATGCGCTCGAGGTCGCGCAGCGTCATGTCCAGGATCACGCCGATCCGGCTCGGCACCGACTTCAGGAACCAGATGTGCGCGACCGGCGCCGCCAGATCGATGTGGCCGATGCGCTCGCGGCGGACCTTGCTCTGGATGACCTCGACGCCGCACTTCTCGCAGACGATCCCGCGGTACTTCATCCGCTTGTACTTGCCGCACAGGCACTCGTAGTCCTTGATCGGCCCGAAGATCCGCGCGCAGAACAGACCGTCCCGCTCCGGCTTGAACGTCCGGTAGTTGATCGTCTCGGGCTTCTTGACCTCGCCGTAGGACCAGGCGCGGATCTGCTCGGGGCTCGCGATCGAGATCTGGATCTGGTCGAACTTGAGCGTGCCGCTCGGCTGTCCGAAGAAGTACATCAGCTCGTTCATATCTCGCTCCTCTCGACCAATCGAAGGGTTACCCGGCCATGGGGCCGGGCCCATCGATCGGTCAGTCGTCGGCCGCTGCTTCCTGCTGCAGCTCGACGTTCAGGCCGAGCGCCTGCAGCTCCTTGACCAGAACGTTGAAGGACTCGGGGATACCGGCCTCGAAGGTATCCTCGCCGCGCACGATCGCCTCGTAGATCTTGGTCCGCCCGGAGACGTCGTCGGACTTCACGGTCAGCATCTCCTGGAGCGTGTAGGCGGCGCCGTAGGCCTGCAGCGCCCAGCACTCCATCTCGCCGAACCGCTGGCCGCCGAACTGCGCCTTGCCGCCGAGCGGCTGCTGGGTGACCAGGCTGTAGGGGCCGACCGAGCGGGCGTGGATCTTGTCGTCGACCAGGTGACCGAGCTTGAGCATGTAGATGTAGCCGACCGTCACCTTGCGATCGAAAGTGTCGCCGGTGCGGCCGTCGACCAGGGTCACCTGCCCGGACACATCGCAGCCCGCCTCGTCGAGCAGGCGCACGATGTCGCCCTCGTGGGCGCCATCGAACACCGGCGTCGCGACCGGGATGCCGGGCCGCAGGTTCTCGGCCAGCTCCAGCAGCTGGTCGCGGCTGAACGCCTCGAGCCCGCCGTCCTCGCCGTAGAGGTCGCTGAGCCGCGCGCGCAGCCCCTCGGCATCGCCGTTCTTGCCCAGCCGGTCGACCAGATGCCCGATCTCGCGGCCGAGGTTGCTGCACGCCCAGCCCAGGTGGGTCTCGAGGATCTGGCCGACGTTCATGCGCGAGGGCACGCCCAGCGGATTGAGGACGACGTCGACCTGGGTCCCGTCCTCCAGATGCGGCATGTCCTCGATCGGCGCGATCTTCGAGATCACGCCCTTGTTGCCATGCCGGCCGGCCATCTTGTCGCCCGGCTGCAGCTTGCGCTTCACCGCGACGAACACCTTGACCATCTTGAGCACGCCGGGCGGCAGCTCGTCGCCGCGCTGGAGCTTCTCGACCTTGTTGTCGAAGCGCTCCTGCAGGCGCTTGAGGCCGTCCTCGAGCTGGCGCTTGAGCTGCTCGATCTCGCCCATGCGCTGGGCGTCGTCGACCCCGATCTCCCACCACTGGCGCCGCGCGACCTCGCCGAGTGCGGCCGCGGTCAGCGGCTGCTCGCGGGCCAGCGTCTTCGGCCCGCTGGTCGCCTGCTGGCCCTCCAGCAGCTCGCGCAGGCGGCCGTAGACGTTGCGCTCGAGGATCGCGCGCTCGTCGTCCCGGTCCTTGGCCAGGCGCTCGATCTCGGCGCGCTCGATCGCCATCGCGCGCTCGTCCTTCTCGATGCCGCGGCGCGAGAACACCCGCACCTCGACCACCGTGCCGGTGACGCCCGGGCGGCACCTTGAGCGAGGTGTCGCGCACGTCGGCCGCCTTCTCGCCGAAGATCGCGCGCAAAAGCTTCTCTTCCGGGGTCATCGGGGTCTCGCCCTTGGGCGTGACCTTGCCGACCAGGATGTCGCCCGCCTGGACCTCGGCGCCGATGTAGACGATCCCGGCCTCGTCGAGGTTGCGCAGGGACTCCTCGCCGACGTTCGGGATGTCGCGGGTGATCGACTCCGGCCCGAGCTTGGTGTCGCGCGCCATGACCTCGAACTCCTCGATGTGGATCGAGGTGAACACGTCGTCGCGCACGATCCGCTCCGAGATCAGGATCGAATCCTCGAAGTTGTAGCCGTTCCAGGGCATGAACGCGACCAGCACGTTCCGGCCCAGAGCGAGCTCGCCGAGGTTGGTCGAGGGTCCGTCGGCCACGATGTCGCCGGCGACCACCCGGTCGCCGACCTTCACCACCGGCCGCTGGTTGATGCAGGTGTTCTGGTTCGAGCGCTGGAACTTGCGCAGGTTGTAGATGTCGACCACGGAATCGGCGCGCTCGGTCTGGTCGGTGACCCGGATCACGATCCGGGACGCGTCGACCTGATCGACCACCCCGCCGCGGCGCGCCACGACCGCCGCGCCGGAATCGCGGGCCACCACCGCCTCCATGCCGGTGCCGACCAGGGGCGCCTCGCTCTGGATCAGCGGCACCGCCTGGCGCTGCATGTTGGAGCCCATCAGCGCCCGGTTGGCATCGTCGTTCTCGAGGAACGGGATCAGCGCCGCCGCCACCGAGACCAGCTGCTTGGGCGAGACGTCGATGAACTCGATCGTCTCCGGGCGCGCGAGCACGAAGTCGCCGTTCTGGCGGCAGCTGACCAGATCCAGAACGAAGCGCCGGTCCTCCGACAGCTCGGCATTGGCCTGGGCGATCGTGTAGCGGCCCTCCTCCATCGCCGAGAGGTAGACCACCTCGTCGCTGACCTGGCCGTCGACGACCCGCCGGTAGGGGCTCTCGATGAAGCCGTACTTGTTGATCCGGGCGTAGGTCGCGAGGCTGTTGATCAGGCCGATGTTCGGCCCCTCGGGGGTCTCGATCGGGCAGATCCGGCCATAGTGGGTCGGATGCACGTCGCGCACCTCGAAGCCCGCCCGCTCGCGGGTCAGGCCACCCGGGCCCAGCGCCGAGAGACGCCGCTTGTGGGTGATCTCCGAGAGCGGATTGGTCTGATCCATGAACTGCGAGAGCTGCGAGGAGCCGAAGAACTCGCGCACCGCCGCCGCCACGGGCTTGGCGTTGATCAGATCGTGCGGCATCGCGGCGTCGATCTCGACCGAGCTCATGCGCTCGCGCACCGCCCGCTCCATGCGCAAGAGGCCGACCCGGAACTGGTTCTCCATCAGCTCGCCGACCGAGCGCACCCGGCGATTGCCGAGGTGGTCGATGTCGTCGATCTCGCCGCGGCCGTCCTTGATCTCGATCAGATGCTTGATCACCGCGAGGATGTCCTCGCTGCGCAGCACCCGGACCGTGTCGTCGGTGTCGAGCTCCAGGCGCGCGTTCATCTTGACCCGGCCGACCGGCGACAGGTCGTAGCGCTCGCTGTCGAAGAACAGGCCGTGGAACAGGTTCTCGGCGGTATCCAGGTTGGGCGGCTCGCCCGGGCGCAGGACGCGGTAGATGTCGAGCAGCGCATCCTCGCGGTTGTGGCAGCGCTCGGCCGCGAGCGTGTTGCGCATGTACGGCCCGATCGTGACGTGGTCGATGTCGAGCACCGGCAGGTCCTGGACCTTGGCCTCGATCAGCTTGGCCAGCAGCTCGGGCGTCAGCTCGGCGCCGGCCTCGGCGAACACCAGGCCGGTCTGCTCGTCGATCAGGTCCTGGGCGACGTAGCGCCCGACCAGCTCCTCGGCCGACACGTAGAGCTGGGTCAGCCCCTGCTCGCTCAGGCGCTTGATCAGCCGCGGCGTCAGCTTGGTGCCGGCCTCCGCCAGCACGTCGCCGGTCTCGGCGTTGATCAGATCGGCCGTGAGCTTCTGGCCGCGCAGGCGCTCGGGGCGGAACGGCTGCTGCCAGCCCTGGCCGCAGCGCGTGAACAGCAGGGCGTCGTAAAAGTAGCCGAGGATCTCCTCCTGGCTCAGCCCGAGCGCCAGCAGCAGCGTGGTCGTCGGCAGCTTCCGCCGCCGGTCGATCCGCACGTGGATCAGGTCCTTGGCGTCGAATTCGAAGTCGAGCCACGAGCCGCGATAGGGGATGATCCGCGCCGAGAACAGGAACTTGCCCGAGCTGTGGGTCTTGCCCTTGTCGTGATCGTAGAACACGCCCGGCGAGCGGTGCATCTGCGAGACGATCACGCGCTCGGTGCCGTTGATCACGAAGGTGCCGTTGTCGGTCATCAGCGGCAGGTCGCCCATGTAGACGTCCTGCTCCTTGATGTCGCGGACGCTGCGCGAGCCGGTGTCGTCGTCGACGTCCCAGACGATCAGGCGCAAGGTGACCCGGAGCGGGGCGGCGAAGGTCATGCCGCGCTGATGGCACTCCTCGACGTCGTATTTCGGCTCCTCGAGCTCGTACTGGACGAAGTCGAGCGCCGCCCGCTCGGCGAAGTCCCGGATCGGGAACACCGACTTGAAGACCTCCTGCAGCCCGACCAGGTCGCGCTGCGCCGGGCGCAGGTTCATCTGCAGGAAGTTCTCGTAGGACGTGCGCTGAACCTCGATCAGGTTCGGCATCATCGTGACCTCGGGGATGTGCCCGAAGCTCTTGCGGATGCGCTTGCGGCCCGTGAACGAATGTGTCATGGCTGGTCGTCGTCCGACGCGATGGGGGCCACGGCGACGGCCGCTGCGACGGGAGGTCGCGTGCGGCCGGCGGCGGGCGCCCGGGCCAAGGGATTCATTCCGCCAGGGATCGATCCCGGGTGGTCGCGGGAATCGGTCCCGTGTCCGGCCCGAGGCTCGAACTGCGCTCGCGGACGGCCCCTCGCCCGCCGGCGCGCCGGTTGTGCGCGCGCTGGTGCGGACGGGAGCCAGACGGTCCGGATCAGCGTTACTTGACCTCCACGGTGGCGCCGGCCCCCTCGAGCTGAGCCTTGAGCTTGGCGGCCTCGTCCTTGCCGACGCCCTCCTTGACCGCCTTGGGGGCGCCCTCCACCAGATCCTTGGCCTCCTTGAGGCCGAGCCCGGTGATCGCGCGCACCTCCTTGATCACGTTGATCTTCTTGTCGCCGAAGGCGGCCAGGATGACGTCGAACTCGGTCTGCTCCTCGGCCTCCTCGACCGGCGCCGCGGCACCCGCCGCCGCCGCCACCGCGACCGGCGCCGCGGCCGAGACGCCCCAGCGCTGCTCGAGCATCTTGGACAGTTCCGACGCCTCGAGGACAGTCAGCGCCGAAAGGTCCTCGACGATCTGTTGTAGATTCGCCATGGTGCGTTTTCTCCTTGGCTCCCGGTTGCGGCAGCTCGCGCCCGAGCCCCCTGCAGCGATGCGATCAGAACGGGCCGATCAGGACTGGTCCGCGTGCGCCGCCAGCACCCGCGCCAACTGCGCCCCGGGCGCCTGCAGCAGGCTCAGCAGGCGGGCGGCGGGGCTGACCAGCAGGCCGACCAGCTTGGCGCGCAGCTCGTCGATCGAGGGCAGATCGGCGAGCGCGCGGACTTGTTCGGCACTCAACAGGTTGCTGCCGAGCGCACCGCCGATGATCGCGAGCTTCTCGTTGCGCTTGGCGTAGCTGACCGCGGCTCTGGGCGCCGCGATCGGGTCGCGCGAGAAGGCGATCGCGGTCGGCCCGGTGAACAGGTCGGCCAGCGACGAATAGGGCGTGTCGGCGAGCGCGATCCTGGCCAGCCGGTTCTTGGTCACCCGGAACCGGGCGCCGGCCGCGAGCATCCCCCGCCTCAGGTCGGTCACCTCGGCCACGCTCAAGCCCTGGTAGTGGGTCACGACGATCACGCCAGCCTCATTGAAGACGCCGCGCAAGCCGTCGACGATCTCGGTCTTCTTCGCTCTAAGCACCTTGGACTCCGCGCATGCTCGAGGCCACAACCCGCGCCCGGCTCGAGATCCGGTCAGACCATCGAGCCGGGCCCTCGCTCACGAGGGCGCGCAGCCCTGTTGCCAACGCAGCATGCCCGCCCCGCGGACAGCCCGTCGCAGGGAGGCTCCAGCTCGATGTTGACGTTCAACGCGCATGAACAGATCTGCAACATAGTGTGCCGGACGCCGGGCGCAAGCCCTTTTTCGCGTCGCCGGCAAGGCCGGCGCGCATTCACCCCACCAGGGTCGCGACCTCGACCTTGACGCCCGGGCCCATGGTCGAGCTGATCGCCGCCCGCTTGAGATAGGTGCCCTTGGCGCCGGACGGCTTGGCCTTGTTGACCGCGTCGACGAACGCCTTGATGTTGTCGACCAGCTGCCCGGGCCCGAAGCTCGCCTTGCCGACCCCCGCGTGCACGATGCCGGTCTTCTCGACCCGGAACTGGACCTGGCCGGCCTTGGCGGCGCTTACCGCCTGGGCGACGTTCGGGGTCACCGTGCCGAGCTTGGGATTGGGCATCAGGCCGCGCGGCCCCAGAATCCGGCCGAGCCGGCCGACCACCGGCATCATGTCGGGGGTCGCGATGCAGCGGTCGAAGGCGATCTCGCCGCCCTGGATGGCCGCCGCCAGATCCTCGGCGCCGACCAGGTCGGCACCGGCGGCCCGCGCCTCCTCGGCCTTGTCGCCGCGCGCGAACACCGCGACCCGGACGCTCTTGCCGGTGCCGTGCGGCAGATCGGCGGTGCCGCGCACCATCTGATCGGCATGGCGGGGATCGACCCCGAGGTTGAGCGCGACCTCGATGCTCTCGTCGAACTTGGCCGTGGCGCAGACCTTGAGCAGCCCGACCGCCGCGTCGAGCGGATAGGTCTGGTCGCGGTCGATCCGCGCGAGCGCCGTCTTCAACCGCTTGCCTGGCTTCGCCATTCGCCCTACTCCACCACCTCGAGGCCCATCGAGCGGGCCGAGCCCTTGACCATGCTGACCGCGGCGTCGAGGTCATTGGCGTTGAGATCGGCCATCTTCTGGCCGGCGATCTCGCGCACCTGCGCCAGCGTGACCTTGCCGGCGAGCGTGCGGCCGGGGGTCTTGTCACCCTTCTCGAGCCCGGCCGCGCGCTTGAGCAGATAGCTCGTGGGCGGGGTCTTGGTCGTGAAGGCGAAGGTCCGGTCGGCGAACGCGGTGATCACCACCGGGATCGGCATGCCCGGCTCCAGGCTCTGGGTCTGGGCGTTGAAGGCCTTGCAGAACTCCATGATGTTGAGGCCGCGCTGGCCGAGCGCCGGGCCGATCGGCGGCGACGGGTTGGCCTTGCCGGCCGGCACCTGGAGCTTGATGTAGCCGGTGATCTTCTTGGCCATCTGCTGGCCTCCTCTGCTGATGCGGTGCCAGCGCGGCGGGCCCTTGCCCCGGCCGCTCCCGCAGCCTCGATCCTAGAGCTTCTCGACCTGCGAGTACTCGAGCTCGACCGGGGTCGCCCGGCCGAAGATCGAGACCGCCACCTTGAGCCGGCCTTTGGACTCGTCGACCTCCTCGACCGTGCCGTTGAACGAGCTGAAGGGACCGTCGGTGACCCGCACCTGATCGCCGTAGATGAAGGTGACCAGCGGCCGCGGATGCTCGATCCCCTCCTGCATCTGATGCAGCACCCGCTCGGCCTCGGCATCCGGGATCGGCATCGGCTTGCCGGCGGCCCCGAGGAAGCCCGTGACCTTGGCGGTGTTGCGCACGAGATGCCAGGTCTCGTCGTTGAGGTCCATCTTGACCAGCACGTAGCCGGGGAAGAACTTGCGCTCGGCGTTGACCTTCTTGCCGCGCTTGACCTCGACCACCTCCTCCATCGGCACGATGATCTCCTCGAACAGATCCTGCAGCCCCTGCTGCTGGGCCTGCTCGCGGATCGAGGTCATGACCTTCTTCTCGAACCCCGAGTACACGTGAATGATGTACCAGCGCGCCGCCATCACCGCCCGATTCCCAAGACCATCTCCACGGCCACCGCGATCACCTGATCGACCAGGAAGAAGAACAGGGCGGCCGCGATCGCCATCGCGAACACGCTGACCGTCGTGACCACCAGCTCCTTGCGGGTCGGCCACGTCACCTTGGCCATCTCTTGGCGCACTTCGCGAACGAACTGCGCCGGTGAGGTCCTTGCCATGCCGACGATCGATCCTGTCCTTTGGCTTACCACGACCGCCACCGCGACGGCCGCCCCCGCGCCCGCCACCCCGGCGACGAGCAGCGCCTGGCAGGAGTGGAGGGGCTCGAACCCCCAACCCCCGGTTTTGGAGACCGGTGCTCTACCAGTTGAGCTACACTCCTATTCCCGGCGCCAGCGGCCGCCACCCCTGGCGCCTCCGGCCGGCCCGGCCCGCCGGAGCGCGGACTGCGCGCCCGGCCGCCCGTGAGGGCGCGCCGACGGCGCAGTAGCTACGCATTTTCGCGGCCTCAGGCAAGAGGCAGCTGGTTCCGATCGCGCTCCCGGGCCGCGGCGGCGCCCTGCCGCTATTCGATGATCGAGGCGACGACGCCGGCGCCGACGGTGCGGCCGCCTTCGCGGATCGCAAAGCGCAGGCCCTCCTCCATCGCGATCGGCGCAATCAGCTTCACCTTCATCGTCACGTTGTCCCCCGGCATCACCATCTCGGTCCCGTCCGGCAATTCGATCGTCCCGGTCACGTCCGTCGTCCGGAAAAAGAACTGCGGCCGGTAGTTCGAGAAAAACGGCGTGTGCCGCCCGCCTTCCTCCTTGGTCAGAACATAGGTCTCGGCGTTGAACCGCGTGTGCGGCGTGATCGACCCGGGCTTGCACAACACCTGCCCGCGCTCGACGTCGTCCCGCTTCACGCCCCGCAGCAGCACCCCGACGTTGTCCCCGGGCTCGCCCCGATCCAAGAGCTTCCTGAACATCTCGACGCCCGTGCAGACCGTCTTCTGGGTGTCCTTGATGCCGACGATCTCGACCTCCTCGCCGACGTTGATCACCCCCCGCTCGACCCGGCCCGTGACCACCGTGCCCCGGCCCGAGATCGAGAACACGTCCTCGATCGGCATCAAAAACGGCCGGTCCATCGCCCGCTCCGGCTGCGGAATGTAGGCATCGACCGCCTTCATCAGCTCCAGCACCGACCCCTTGCCCAGCTCCGGGTCGCCCCGGCCCTCGAGCGCAAACAGCGCCGAGCCCTTGACGATCGGGATGTCGTCGCCCGGAAACTCGTACTGCGACAGAAGCTCCCGCACCTCGAGCTCGACCAGCTCCAAAAGCTCCGGATCGTCCACCTGGTCGACCTTGTTCAGATAGACCACGATCGCCGGCACCCCCACCTGGCGCGCCAAAAGGATGTGCTCCCGGGTCTGCGGCATCGGCCCGTCGGCAGCGCTCACCACCAGGATCGCGCCATCCATCTGGGCCGCCCCGGTGATCATGTTCTTGACGTAGTCGGCGTGCCCCGGGCAGTCGACATGGGCATAGTGCCGGTTCTCGGTCTGGTACTCGACGTGCGCGGTGTTGATCGTGATCCCGCGCGCCTTCTCCTCGGGTGCCTTGTCGATCTGGTCGTAGCTCGTGAAGGTCGCCCCCCCGGTCTCCGCCAGGATCTTCGTGATCGCCGCCGTCAGCGTCGTCTTGCCGTGGTCCACGTGACCGATCGTGCCCACATTCGCATGCGGCTTCGTCCGCTCAAACTTCGCCTTCGACATCGCTCGCTTCCTTAGCTTGAGAGCACGATTGACGGCACGGGTCGGCGCTTACAGCAGGGGTCGGACCGGGACATGGGCACGGGCGGGACGGGCTTGGAGCGGGTGATGGGAATCGAACCCACACCACCAGCTTGGAAGGCTGGAGCTCTACCATTGAGCTACACCCGCATCGAGCCTCAAACCCGCTGGCGGCGCACGAAAATCGGCAAAAGTGAACGCTCGTCCCTGTTGTTTCTGGCCTGGTTCTGGTCTGATCGCTCCCGGCCTGCTCGGCTCCTGGCATCGCTCGCCCGGGCCGCGCGGCGTGGTGGAGGGGGTAGGATTCGAACCTACGTACGCGTACGCGGGCAGATTTACAGTCTGCTGCCTTTAACCACTCGGCCACCCCTCCAAGACGCTCTAGAATGCCGCCAAACCATTGCCCCGGAGGGGAAAGGTGGGCGGGAGTATGGTTATTGCAAGTCCTTTGTCAACCGCGATGGCGGGCGGCCGCCCGGGAGGCTTCGATGAAGCGTGAGCGCAGTGCCAGGCCGACCCCGCGCGGCCCAGGGCGGTCCGGGCGCAAGCCGGCCGGCCGGATCGGCGATGACCACCAAGGGCCGGGCCGCGCCGGCGCCGAAACGCAAAATGGCCGGCCTGGCCGGATCATCCAAGGCCGGCGCGGCCGCCCCGAGACCTGAACGTCGAGCGGCCGCCCCGAAACCTGAACGCCGAGCGGCCGCGACCGCGCTCACCTCATATAAGAAGCATGTGGGTAAGAAGCATGTGGGCCATAAGAAGCCCGCGGGCGCGCCGGCGATGCCTGCAGCGCCGGCCGCCGCGCCGGCCGTAAAGGCCGCTCCCCTGCCGGCGGCGCCGGTCCGGCGCGCTTCTCCGAAGGCGGCTCCCGCCCGCGGCCTCTGGCTCTATGGCCGGCATGCGGTCGAGGCGGCGCTCGCCAACTCCCAACGCAGCTGTCACCGGCTGCTCGGCACCGGGGACGCGCTGGCGGCGCTGGGCGCGGCCGCCGGCCGGCCCGGCCTCGAGGTGCTGACCGTCGAGCGCGAGGAGATCGACCGGAAGCTCGGGCCCGGCGCGGTGCATCAGGGCCTGGCGCTGTCGGTCGCGCCGCTCGTCCGGCTCGAGCTGAAGCGGGCGCTGGCTCCCGAGCCCGGCCGCAACCTCGTGCTGGTGCTCGACCAGGTCAACGACCCGCACAACGTCGGCGCGATCCTGCGCACGGCCGCGGCGTTCGACGTCCGCGGCCTGGTCCTGCCCGAGCGGCGCAGCGCCGAGCTCGCAGGGGTCGCGGCCAAGGCGGCCTCGGGCGCGCTCGATCTGGTGCCGGTGGTCGAGGTCACCAACCTCGCCCGGGCGCTCGATCAGCTGGCCGAGCTCGGCTACTGGCGCCTCGCCCTCGACGCCGGCGCCGAGGCGACCATCGACCAGGCGCCCGACGCCGACAACCTGGCACTCGTGCTCGGCGCCGAGGGCAGCGGCCTGCGCCGCCTGGTCCGCGAGCATTGCGACCTCGCGGCGCGGCTGCCGATCGCCGCGGCCATGCAGAGCCTCAACGTCTCGGTCGCCTGCGGCATCGCGCTGTACGCGCTCGCGCGCCGCGGCTGATCCGCAGCGCCGCCGGAGACGTCCAGGAGCTCCTGCCGGACGCCCGACGTCCCAAGATTAGCGGTTGCTTCCGGACAGTATTGTCCACCCATGTCCCCATCGAGGTCTATCGAGCGCTGCACCATGGTGACGATGAGCGCCCTCAGGCGAGACCTGCCGGTCAGAAGAAGTCGGTCCAATTTCGGATCGCGTTGCTCATGTTATCTGGGCCATGGCGCACCGAATGCTTGCTGTGGTACAAAAGCGTGCCGGCATGCGACAGAAGTGAGGCGCGTTCGACTTCCTGGCCGACAGTCAAGCCGAAGCCTCCAGCGGTGGAGGCTCGATCAATCTTCGTTCTCCGTCTCAGATAGTCCGGACAACGCATTGTCACAAATGATGAATTGAGAATTTCGGAACCGACGGCCGATGTCGCAAACAGGCAAGTCTCCAGCCGCTTGATCGGCAAGCTCCAGGCGCCGGATGGATCACTTTTGCGCGCTCCGGTCCGCGCCGTTCGGAGCCCGCCGGGACCGAGCGGTCACTTGGGCTGGGTTTCGATCGGCGGCCCGATCTTCGCCGGGGGCGCGTTCTGGATCGAAGGCGGCGGTTTCGCGGCCGGGGTCGGCGTCGCGGCCCCCTCCGAGGGCGCGCGCAGGCTGTCGAGGTAGGCGTTGATGTCGGCGATCTGCCTGGTGCTCAGCGCGAGGTTCGAGAGCACCGGGTGCATCGGGCCGTGCCAGCCGTGCAGCTGGGTCAGATTGCGGGCCGGATCCTGGGCGATCGCCTGAAACGGCGGCGCCGCATCGCTGCCGACCCGCTCGGTGCCGACGATGTGGCAGGCCGTGCAGAACTTGGAGGCGAGGTCGTGGCCCGCCGCCGGATCGCCCGGCTCCGCGGCCGCCGCCGGCCAGGCTCCGACCAGGACCGTGAGCATCGCGCCCGCCACTCTCGAGGTCACGCGCACCTCCTCCCATGGTTCCGCTCGTGCCAACCGCCAGACCGCCCGGCCGGTTCCGACCGCAGCCTTCAGGCGGCCGCGTGTTGCACGAGCACTTTGGCCGAACGCGGCGCCATGTCCAGCTCGCTGGCCGGCGCCAAGCGTCCGCTCAGGTCATCGACGGCTTCGCTCGCGGTGTCAATCAGCGTTTCCCAGGCGATGCCGTCGGAACCGGCGGGCAGGCGCTGGACCGCCGCCTCGTGCCCCGCATTGAGGATCAGAAGGAACGTGTCGTCCGCCTCCTGCTCGCCGCGCTCGGTCAGGTGCATCAGCCCGGCCTCGCCGCTCAGCAGCAGGCAGAGCATCCGGGCCTCGCCGTTCTGCCAGTCGGCCTCGGTCATCTCGCCGCCGTCCGGCCGCAGCCAGGTGACGTCCTTGACCTCGGTGCCGGGGATCACCTGGCCCTGGAAGAAGCGCGAGCGATGGAAGACGATATGGGCGCGGCGAAGCTCGATCAGCTGCCGGGTGAAGGCGAGCAGGCCCTGGCCGTCCTCGCTGAGGTTCCAGTCGAGCCAGCCGATCTCGCTGTCCTGGCAATAGGGGTTGTTGTTGCCGCCCTGGGTGCGCGCGAACTCGTCGCCCGCGACCAGCATCGGCACGCCCTGGGAGAGCAGCAGCGTGGTCAAGAGGTTGCGCATCTGGCGGCAGCGCAGCGCCTGGATCTCGGGGTCGTCGGTCGCGCCCTCGGCGCCGCAGTTCCAGCTGTTGTTGTTGTCCGAGCCGTCCCGGTTGTCCTCCTTGTTGGCCTCGTTGTGCTTGCCGTCGTAGCTCACGAGGTCGCGGAGCGTGAAGCCGTCGTGGGCGGTGATGAAGTCGATGCTGGCCCAGGGCCGGCGGCCGCGGTGGTGGTAGATGTCGGCCGAGCCGGACAGGCGCGAGGCGAGCCCGGGCAGCTGGCCGCGCATCGCCCTTCCAGAACTTGCGCACCGTGTCCCGGTACTGGTCGTTCCACTCGGCCCAGCCGGGCGGGAAGTTGCCGACCTGATAGCCGCCGAGGCCCGTGTCCCAGGGCTCGGCGATCAGCTTGACCCCGGCCAGCACCGGGTCCTGGGCGACCGCATCGAGGAAGCTCGCGTGCTCGCGGAACGGCCCCTCGACGCGCGCGAGCGTGGTCGCGAGGTCGAAGCGGAAGCCGTCGACCCGCATCTCGAGCGCCCAGTAGCGGAGCGAGTCGGTGACCATGCGCAGACGTAGGGATGGCGCAGCTCCAGCGCGTTGCCGGTGCCGGTGAAGTCGTTGTAGTGGCGCTCGTCGCCCGCCATCAGATAGTAGTAGGAGCGGTTGTCGATGCCGCGGAAGCTGAGGGTCGGCCCCATGTGGCTGCCCTCGGCGGTGTGGTTGTAGACGACGTCCAGGATCACCTCGAGGCCGGCGTCGTGCATCACCTGGACGAAGGTCTTGACCTCGCCGAGCCCGCCGGCGCCGAGATACTCGGGATGGGGCGCGAAGAAGCCGATCGTGTTGTAGCCCCAGTAGTTGCGCAGGCCGCGCTCGATCAGGTGGCGGTCGTGGACGAAGCTGTGCACCGGCAGGAGCTCGACCGCGGTGACCCCGAGCTCCCGCAGATAGGCGACGACCGGGCCGGCGGTGAGGCCGCCGAAGGTGCCGCGCGCGGCCTCGCCGACCTCGGGATGGCGCATGGTGAAGCCTTTGGCGTGCATCTCGTAGAGGATCGTCTCGTGCCAGGGGCGCTGGTCGGGCCGGGCGCCGCCCCAGGTGAAGGCCGGCTCGACCACCTGGCACTTGGGCATGAAGGGCGCGCTGTCGCGCTCGTCGAACGAGAGATCGGCCTCGGGGTCGCCGACCCGGTAGCCGAACAGGGCATCGTCCCAGCGCAGGTCGCCGGCGAGCGCCTTGGCGTAGGGGTCGATCAGCAGCTTGTGCGGGTTGAAGCGATGGCCGGCTTCGGGCTCGTAGGGCCCATGGACCCGGTAGCCGTAGAGCTGGCCCGGGCGCACGTCCGGCAGAAAGCCGTGCCAGATCTCGTGGGTGAATTCCGGCAGCGCCACGCGCGCGGTCTCGGTCGCGCCGTCCGGGTCGAACAGGCAGAGCTCGACCTTCTCGGCGTGCGCCGAGAACAAAGCGAAGTTGGTGCCAGCGCCATCCCAGGTGGCGCCGAGCGGATAGGGCAGGCCCGGCCAGATGCGAAGCGTCCCGGCAGTCATGCTGAGCTCTCCCGCGGTGGTCGGCCGCGATCGCTCGGGATCGCCGCCGCGCGCGAGCAACGCGCCCGCGTTGCGGGGGTTCCGTCGCCATGCCGGGCGGGGGGCCGCATGGCAGCCCGCGGCCCAGCTTCGGCGCCCTCGCGGGCGTCCCGGGATGCTGCCGGGCGCCCGGCCAGGTCTAGGGGGACGCCTCCGGCCAGCGCAGCCGGCTCCTGCCCACGCCGCCCGGAGCCGGATCGGCCGGCGAAGCCTCGGCCGGATCGCGGGAGCGGCGCCGGATCCGGCGGGGCGCGCGGGCGCGCTCGGGCAGCGCGAACACGGCGAGCGTGCCGATCAGGAGAAACAGGACCCGGTTGCCGGGGATGTCGTCGCTGAGCATGGCGTTGAGGAACGCGTTGATGAACAGCATCAGCACGCACATCGACAAGGGGTCGCCGCGCGCCCTGGCGATCGAGACCGGCTGGAGCGCCACCACCAGCAGGCCGGCCAGGAGGACGAGGCCGACGAGGCCGCCTTCGACCGCCACCTCGGCGAACAGGTTGTGGGGATATCTTTGCAGATCGGGACGGCCGAGCAGCAGCGGCCAGCTGCCGGCGCCGTGACCCACAAGTGGCGCCCGGTCGAAGAAGGCGAGCGCCTCCTCGTAGTATTGGATCCGGGTCAGCGCCGAGCCGCCGGGGGCCTCTTTGCCGGTCAGCTGCTGCAGGCGCTCGAGGGTCACAGGGGTCTGCTCGCTGGCGGTGATCCAGACCGCAAGCGCGGCGGCGGCGAGCAGGCCGAGGGCGAGCGCCGGCAGCTGGTAGCGGGCAAGGCGCAGGCCGTAGCGGCTGGCGCGGACGCCGACCAGCAGCGTCGGCAGCAGGCTGGCCACGGTCGCGATCAGCGGCCCGCGCCCGCCGCTCACGAACAGCACGAAGCCGAACAGGCCGAACAGGCCGAGGCAGGCAAGGCCATAGGGTCCGAAGCGCCGCCGGCCGAACAGCCAGGCGACGAACACGACCACGGCGCCGAGGCCGCACAGCCGCCCGAGCGCGATGTAGTTGGCGCTGCCGACCCGCAGCGGCCCGCCGCCGCTCGCGAGCCAGACCGAGACCGCCTCGAGCGCGGCGATCAGCGATGCCACCACCAGCACCATGAACAGCCGCCGCAGCCGGGTCCGGTCCGGGGCGATGATGATCGCGCCGGCGATCAGGCCCCAGAGCACCAGGGTCGCCATGTAGAAGACCTTGTCGGGGCCGTAGACCCGGCTCGGCGACCAGACCAGCGAGAGCGCGAACCAGGTCACCAGCGCGAGGCAGGCGAGCACCGGGTAGAGGCCCGGCCAGAACAGCGGCCGCAAGGCCAGGACCCAGGTCCCGGCGATGACGCTGAGGGCGAAGAACAGGCCGGTCGGGTCGAGCGTGATCCAGTCGAAGCGCGGGTCGCCCTTGTAGAGGCCGGCGAACAGGTAGAGCGCGAGCAGCGCTTCGAACGACACGAGGCTCAGGACCGCCGCCCGCAGCGAGGGCGGGAAGACCGGGATCGGGGCGGGCGCGCGGGCAAGGACGGTGGCGGTCATCGGCCGGATCCTCGTGATCCGGGCCGCAACCCCTCTCAGGGCCGGGCACGGTCAATCTCGAGTTGATGCAATCCTGGGTGATTCATGCCATTTTGGCAAGTCGCCCGGACCCGGACCTGCGCTCCCGGTCCGGCGGCGCCGGGCGGCGACCGGGCGGCAGGGGTCAAGCGCGCCGCATGCGCGCGGCAGCTCGTCAAGGGCGCCCCGGCCGCTGCGCCCGAGGTCGCGAAGTGAAGGCACCGGATTGACCCTCGTCTGGCCCGCCGCCCGCCCCGCTGGCCGCCTGGCTTCGATCGGCCTGCTCGGCGCCATCCTTGGCGTGCTCGCGCTCAGCGCCTTCGCCCGGCTCCACGACCTCGGCGGCGCGCCCCTGGCCGAGGACGAGTACTACACGACCCGCAGCATCGAATGGATCCTCGCCGAGGGCGTGCCGGCGATCCCGAGCGGCGGCTACTACCTCCGCGCCCCGCTGGTCCAGTACGCGGCCGCCGGCCTGGCGCATCTCTTCGGCGCGAACGCCTTCGCCTACCGTCTGCCGAGCGCGCTCTGCGGCCTGCTGCTGGGGGCGCTCGGCTTCCTCTACGCGCGCCGCCTCGGCGGGCCCGCGGTCGGCCTCGCGATCGCCGCGGCCCTCCTGCTCTCGTCCTGGGAGATCGAGTTCGGCCGCATGGCCCGCTTCTACACGCCCTTCGAGGTCGCCATCCTGCTGTTCCTGATCGCCCTCGATCAGGCCTATTTCGAAGCCCGCCCCGGCCGGCGCTACCTGCCGCACGCGGCCCTGCTGCTGGCCGCCCTCGTGCACGACCTCACGCTGCTGCTGACCCCGCTCCTGTTCCTGCCGCTGCTGCCGGGCTGCACCCGCCTGCGCCTGGAGGGGCGACGCCGCCGGCTCGGGTTCGCGTTGGTCTCGCTCCTGGTCACGATCGGCCTCGCGGCGATGATCGCGGGCGCGGGGATCCTGCGCGACCACGGCGTGGTCGATCGCCATCCCCCGGGCTATGACCATCCGGCGCGCCTGGGCGGCGCGCTCGCGACGCCGGTCTTTCCATTTTTCGACCTGTTGCCCTCGCCGATCCTGCAGCTCGCCGCGGTCGGGCTGATCGCCGCAGCTCTGGTCGCAGCCTTCCTTTGCGCCCGCCGCGCCGGCGCCCGCAGGCTCCAATGGCCCGACCTGCTGCTGGCGCTCGCGCTGCTGGCCGGCCTGTCCCATCTGTTCGCGGCCCTGGCGCTCCTGCTCGGGTTCGCCTTTGCCCGCTACGACCTGTGGCGCCTGGGCGCCCAGCCGCTCCGGCGCATCGTCCTGCTCGGCGCCACGCTCACAGCCGTGCTCGGCTGGCTGACCCTGGCCGCGATGGAGCCCGGGCGCCTGGTCGACGCCGCCGTGGTCGCGCGCTGGGACGTGCCCGATCCGGGCACGCTCGGCGCGTTCCTGCGCGGCCTCTGGAGCACCTTCTTCGGCTGGCCGGACTTCTATCGCTCGACCTTGCGGCCGTTCGCGACCGAAGTGCCCGAGCTCGGGCTCGCCGTGGTCGCGGCGCTGGGGTGGTTCGTGATCGCCCACCGGCATGCGCCCTGGCCCGAGCTCTTGCGGCATCCAGGCGCGCTCGTGCTCTACTGGGCGGGGGCGATGGCGCTGTTCACGGTCACCTCCTCGACCTCCCGTTACTGGCTGCCGCTGCTCCCGGTCCTCTACACGCTGATCGCGCTCAGTCTCGCCGAGGCCGCGACCCGCTGGCTGCGCTTGGGCGACATCGCCGCCCGGCGCGGGGCGGCCATCGTCTTCCTCGTGGTGTTCGCGCTCGGGCCGGACTTCCAGCCGCGCCACATCCTGAACGTCGGCGCCGATGCCGTGCGCTACCGCACCGACCGCTTTGCGCGCTTCGCCGACACCTGGTACCCGCGCTGGGACGTGCGCACCGCCGCCGCCACCCTCACGCGCTGGCACGCCGCCGCCCCGGGGGCGCGGATCGTGGTCGACACCCTGCCGGCGCTCTCCTACTACCTGGCGCTCGAGCACGCGGTCTATCTCGACCGCGCCCGGACCCGGTTCGCCGACGACAGTCGTGAGCGGGGCCGGCGCGACCTGTGGTCCGACCGGCGGCTCCTCAGCACGCCGCAGGAGCTGCTCGCCTATGCCGACCCGGCCGAGGAGCTCTGGCTGGTGCGCGCCACCGAGCCCGCGGGCCGCGGCGCCGATCTCGACGCCCTGCCCGCGGGCCGCCTGACCGAGGTGGGGCGCGCCGTGCTCGGCCAGGACGGCCGCATCGAGCTCGTCCGCCTGCGCCCGAACGCCGGCAGCGCCAACCGCAAGACGCCGTAGCCGGGCGACGGGTCGGCGGCTGCTGCGGCGGCGGCCATGAGGTGCCCGAGGGCCGAGACGAGGTTCAGGATGCCTGGCGCGGGCCGCGCAACCCTCCACCGGTCGGCGGCGTCGGGCCGAGCCGGTCGTAGAGGGCGAGCAGCGTCCGGCTCTCGGCCTGCCAGGTGTAGCGCTGCTCGACGGCGGCCCGGCCGCGCCGGCCCATGGCCTCGGCCTCGGCCGGATGCTCGAGCAGCCACGAGACCGCGCCCGCGATCGCCGCGGGATCGCGCGGGTCGACCACGAGGCCGCAGCCCGCGGCCTCGACCACCTCGCGGCAGAGCGGCAGGTCGGCCGCGACCACCGGCAGGCCGGCCGCCATGTATTCGAACAGCTTGACCGGGTAGTTGGCCTGATAGTGGGGCACCGGCTGGAGCGGCACCAGGCCGACCCGGGCCCGGCCGAGCCGGTCGGCGACCGCGGCGCGATCGAGCCAGCCCAGGAAGTCGACCCGGGCCCAGCCCGGCAGCGCCCGGCAGGCGGCCTCGAGGCCGGGCTCGCTGAACCGCCCGCCCAGCCACAGGCGGACGGGGCAGGACGCCGGCAGCAGGGCCATGGCCTCGACCATCGGCAGCGCGCCGCGCGCCCGGGTCAGGTCGCCCACATAGACCACGGCCGGCTCGCGCGCCGCCTGGCTCACCCCCGGCCCGGGAAACTCGGCGAGGTCGGGCAGGTTGCGCACCGCGACCGTGCGCG
>CAVWPO010000003.1:0-44261 GCA_963756905.1 uncultured Alphaproteobacteria bacterium | reverse complement strand
TCGAGTCGCTGCGCACGATTTACGATCCGCGCCGCCTGCGCGCCGGCCAGGCGCTCGCGATCCGGGCCGCCAACGACGAAGAGGACGACCCGGGCCGCCGCCTGCTCGGCCTGAGCTTCGATCTCAGCTTCGATCACCAGATCCGGGTCACGCGGACCGTCGACGGCGGCTACGACGCGACCAAGACCGAGCGCCCGCAGCATCGTCAGATGGTGCGCCTTGCCGGCACGATCGATGACAGCCTGTATCTCGCGGCCGAGCGCGCCGAGGTGCCCCAGGACGTGACCACCCAGCTGATCAAGCTGTTCAGCTGGGATGTCGACTTCCAGCGCGATCTGCGCCCGGGCGACGGCTTCGAGACGATGTTCGAGCAGGTCAGCCTCCAGGATGGCTCGGACGAGACCCGTGGTGGCGAGGTGCTCTACGGGGCGCTGGCCCTCAGCGGCCGCCAGCTCGAAGCCTATCGCTTCGAGATGCAAGACGGCGCGGTCGAGTACTACGACCGGACCGGCAAGAGCCTGCGCAAGTTCCTCCTGCGCACCCCGGTCGACGGCGCCCGCATCTCGTCGCCCTTCGGCATGCGCGTCAATCCGATCCTGGGCTACAGCATGATGCACCGCGGGGTCGATTTCGCGGCTCCGATCGGAACGCCGATCTACGCCGCCGGCGACGGCCGGATCGTCGAGGAGGGGCGCAAAGGCGGCTACGGCAACTACATCCGGATCCGGCACAACGGCGAGTACAGCACCGCCTATGCCCACATGTCCCGCTTCGCCAAGGGCATGTCCCCGGGGCGGCGGGTCCAGCAGGGCGAGGTGATCGGCTACATCGGCACCACCGGTCGCTCGACCGGCCCGCATCTGCACTACGAGGTGCTGCGCGACGACAGCCAGATCAACCCGATGAGCGTGAAGCAGCCGCCCAACATCCAGCTCGCCGGCGCCGATCTGCAGCGCTTCGAGAACGAGGTCGCGCGCATCGACCGGCTGCGCACCAAGCTCGCCCACGACACCCTGGTCGCGAGCCGGGTCGAGGAACCCGCCGCCGACTGAGAACCGCGGCCGCGACGGCCTCGCCTCGCAGGCATCAGCGTCGCGGCCCAGGGGCGACCACCGCCGGTCGACCCTGGGCGCCACGCGAGGCCGCCGACAGCGCGATGGCCAGAACCTTCGGCGCCTGGGACCGCCTCAGGCCGCGAGCTGGACGGCCGCCCCGTTGATCAGCAAGCCGCCGTCGCCGGCATCGACCCGGACCCGGTCGCCGTCCCGGATCCGGCCCTCCAGGATCAGGCGCGCGAGCGGATCCTGCAGGCCCTTCTGCAGCGTCCGCTTGAGCGGCCGGGCGCCGTACACCGGATCGTAGCCGGCATCCGCCAGCCAGCGCTTGGCGCCGTCGCTGAGCTCGAGGGTCAGCTTGCGGTCCTCAAGCAGTTTCGCCAGGCGCTGGATCTGGATGTCGACGATGCCCGCCATGTCGTCGCGGCCGAGGCGGTGGAACAGGATGATCTCGTCGAGCCGGTTCAGGAACTCGGGCCGGAAGGCCTGGCGGACCACCGCCATCACCTGCTCGCGGGCGGCCTCGGCCGGCTGATCCTCGGGCAGGCTCGCGAGATACTCCGAGCCCAGGTTGGAGGTCAGCACGATCAGCGTGTTGCGGAAGTCGACGGTGTGGCCATGGCTGTCGCTGAGGCGGCCGTCGTCGAGCACCTGGAGCAGCACGTTGAACACGTCCGGGTGCGCCTTCTCGACCTCGTCGAACAGGATCACCTGGTACGGCCGGCGCCGGACCGCCTCGGTCAGCGCGCCGCCTTCCTCGTAGCCGACGTAGCCAGGCGGTGCGCCGATCAGCCGGGCGACCGCATGCTTTTCCATGTATTCCGACATGTCGATCCGGATCATCGCCTGCTCGTCGTCGAACAGGAACTCGGCCAGCGCCTTGCAGAGCTCGGTCTTGCCGACGCCCGTGGGGCCGAGGAACAGGAACGAGCCGAGCGGCCGGTTGGGGTCCTGAAGGCCGGCGCGGGCGCGGCGCACGGCGTTGCTGACCGCGGCCACCGCCTCGTCCTGGCCGACCACGCGCGAGTGCAGCTTGGCCTCCATCTGCAACAGCTTGTCGCGCTCGCCCTCGAGCATCCGCTCGACCGGCACCCCGGTCCAGCGCGAGACCACCTGGGCGATGTCGCTCTCGGTGACCGCCTCGTGGACCATGTCCTCGGGCTTGGCGGCCTCGGCCTCGGCGAGCTTGCGCTCGAGCTCGGGGATCTTACCGTAGGCGATCTCGCCGGCGCGCGCGAGATCACCGCGCCGCTGGGCGACCGCCAGCTCCTGGCGGAACTGGTCGAGCTGCTCCTTGAGGGTCTGGGCCTGGGCGAGCTTGTCCTTCTCGGCCTGCCACTTGGCGGTCAGCTCCGCCGATTCCTGCTCGAGCTCGGCCAGCTCCTGCTCGAGCGCGCCCAGCCGCTCCTTGGAGGCGCGGTCGGTCTCCTTCTTGAGCGCCTCGCGCTCGATCTTGAGCTGGATGATCCGCCGGTCGAGCTCGTCGATCGCCTCGGGCTTGCTGTCGATCACCATGCGCTTCCTGGCGGCCGCCTCGTCGACCAGGTCGATCGCCTTGTCGGGCAGGAAGCGGTCGGTGATGTAGCGGTGCGAGAGGGTCGCGGCCGCGACGATCGCGCCATCGGTGATCCGCACCCGATGGTGCAGCTCGTACTTCTCCTTGAGGCCGCGCAGGATCGAGATCGTGTCGGCGACCGTGGGCTGGGTCACGAACACCGGCTGGAAGCGCCGCGCCAGCGCCGCATCCTTCTCGATGTGCTTGCGGTACTCGTCGAGGGTGGTGGCACCAATGCAGTGCAGTTCGCCCCGCGCGAGCGCGGGCTTGAGCATGTTGGAGGCGTCCATGGCGCCTTCGGCCTTGCCGGCGCCGACCAGCGTGTGCAGCTCGTCGATGAACAGCACGACGTCGCCCTCACCGTGGGTCACCTCCTGGAGCAGCGCCTTGAGGCGCTCCTCGAACTCACCCCGATACTTGGCGCCGGCGACCAGGGCGCCGAGGTCGAGCGCCAGAAGGCGCCGGTCGCGCAGGGATTCCGGCACATCGCCGTTGACGATCCGCTGCGCCAGGCCCTCGGCGATCGCGGTCTTGCCGACCCCCGGCTCGCCGATCAGTACCGGGTTGTTCTTGGTCCGGCGCGAGAGCACCTGGATCACCCGGCGGATCTCGTCGTCGCGGCCGATCACGGGATCGAGCTTGCCGTCGCGGGCGGCGGCGGTCAGATCGCGGGTATATTTCTTGAGCGCATCGTAGCCCTGCTCGGCGGAGGCGCTGTCCGCCGTCCGGCCCTTGCGCAGCGCCTCGATCGCGCCGTTCAGCGCCTGCGGCGAGACGCCAGCCTGCTGCAGCGCCTTGGCGGCCTCGGTGCCGGCCGCCATGGCCAGCGCCAGCAACAGCCGCTCGACCGCGACGAAGCTGTCACCGGCCTTTTGGGCCAGCTTCTCGGCCTGCTCGAACAGGCGCGCGGTCTCGGGTGCGAGATAGACCTGGCCGGCACCGCTGCCCTCGACCTTGGGCAGCCTGGCGAGCGCCGCCTCGGTCGCCTGGAGCGCCCGCTTGGGATCGCCACCGGCGCGCTGGATGAGATTGGCGGCCAGGCCTTCCGGGTCGTCGAGCAGCACCTTGAGGAGGTGCTCGGGCGTGAAGCGCTGGTGGCCCTCGCGCAAGGCCAGCGCCTGCGCCGACTGGATGAAGCCCCGCGCGCGCTCGGTGTATTTCTCGAAGTCCATCGCCAGCTCTCCCTCTCGATCGCCCCCGTGTCCAGGCAGCCATCCCGCCTCCGGCCCGCAATCGGCACCGCGGCGGCTCGATGCCTATGTGGTGATCGACCGAAATTGCACAAGATCTAGGCAGATCTGTTTGCTGCCTCTGAAGCATGCAATGGCAGGCGCCGTCCGCATGCCCCATCTGGGGCGCGTGGCGGTTCGGGGAAAGGCCTCCTCACTCGGCCGGCGCACCCTCCCCAGACGCAGCCGGCTCGATCGCCGGCCGGCGGCCGACCTTCTCACGCAGCCATTGGAAGACCACGTACAGCATCGGGATCAGGAACACCCCGAGCAGCGCCGCGGCGAGCATGCCGCCGAACACCGGCGTGCCGACCGAGCGCCGGCTGATCGAGCCCGCCCCGCTCGCGATCACGAGCGGCACCAGGCCCGCGATGAAGGCGAAGCTGGTCATCATCACCGGCCGGAACCGCAGACGCGAGCCCTCGATCGCGGCCTCGACGATCGACTTGCCGTGCGCGCGCTGCTCCATCGCGAACTCGACGATCAGGATCGCGTTCTTGGCGGCGAGCGCGATCAGCACGACCAGCCCGATCTGGCCGTAGAGATCGAAGCTCAGGCCGGCCAGGATTACCGCGCCGATCGCGCCGAGCACGCCGACCGAGACCGACAGCAGGACCGGGATCGGGATGTTCCAGCTCTCGTAGAGCGCGACCAGGAACAGGTAGGCGAACAGAATCGCGAGTGCCAGCACCACCGTGGTCTGGCCGGCCGCCTCCTTCTCCTGCAGCGCCGTGCCGGTCCACTCGAAGCCGTAGCCCGGCGGCAGGACCCGGGCCGAGAGCCGCTCCATCGCGGCCAGCGCATCGCCGGTGCTGTAACCGGGCGCCGGTGAGCCATTGATCGTGACGCTCCGATAGAGGTTGTAGCGGATCAGCGCCGAGGGCCCGAGCACCAGGCGCACCGAGGCGAGCGAACGGACCGGCACCATGTCGCCTTTCGAGTTGCGCACGTGCACCTTGAAGATGTCGTCGACCTCGCTGCGAAAGTCCTTGTCGGCTTGGATGTTGACCTGCCAGGTGCGGCCGAACAGGTTGAAGTCGTTGACGTAGAGGCCGCCGAGCGTGCCCTGAAGTGCCGTGAACACGTCGTTGATGTTGACGCCCAGCGTCTCCGCCTTGTTGCGGTCGAGATCGAGGTAGAGCTGCGGCGTGTCGGCGGCGAAGGTGCTGAACACGCGCGTGAGCTCGGGCTGCTGGTTGGCCTCGATGATCACCGCGCGCATGACCTGGGCGAGCTCGGCGACGTCGCCGCCGGCGAGATCCTGGAGCTGATACTCGAAGCCGCCGGTGCTGCCGAGCCCGATGATCGGCGGCAGGTTGAACGCGAATGCCGTTGCGCCCGGCAGGGCCGCGAGCTGCGGCTGCACCCGCTGGATGATGGCGTCGACCTGGACGTCCGGGGCGGTGCGCTCATCGAACGGGGCGAGCGTCATGATCAAAAACGCGCTGTTCGACTGGGCGAGGCTGTTCAAAAAGTCGTAGCCGGTGATCGAGGTCACGCCCGTGATCCCGGGCGTTGTGGACAGAATCTGCTCCGCCTGGCGGGCCACCTCCTTGGTCCGGTTGACCGAGGCGCCCTGGGGCAGCGCGATCTGGGCGAAGAAGGCGCCCTGATCCTCCTGCGGCAGGAAACCGGTCGGCGTGATCTTGAACAAGGCGCCGGTCGCGACCACGACCGCGGCGAGCGCGACCAAGCTCAGCACCGCCATTCGGACCAGGCGCTTGACGACCGCCGCGTAGCCGTCGCGGGTCCAGTCGATCGCGCCCATGACGTAGCGCATCGGCCCGCGGGTCGCGTGCGCGCCCGGCTTCAGCAGCACCGAGCAGAGCGCCGGGCTCAGGCTCAAGGCGTTGATCGCCGAGATTACCATCGACACCGAAACCGCGACCGCGAACTGCCGGAACAGCTGGCCGCTGATGCCCGGGATGAAGGCGACCGGCACGAACACCGACAGCAGCACCAGCGTGATCGCGATGATCGGGGCGACGATCTCGCCCATCGCCTTGCGGGTCGCTTCCTTGGCCGAGAGCTCCGGCTCCTCCTCCATCACCCGCTCGACGTTCTCGACCACCACGATCGCGTCGTCGACCACGATCCCGATCGCCAGCACCAGCGCCAAGAGCGACACCGTGTTGGCGCTGTAGCCCATGGCCAGCATGACCGCGAAGGTGCCGATCAGCGACACCGGCACCGCGATGATCGGGATCAGCGTGGTGCGCAGCTTGCCGAGGAACAGGAAGACCACGATCGCCACCAGCACGAACGCCTCGACCAGGGTGTGGATCACCTCCTCGATGCTGGTCTTGACGAACACGGTCGTGTCGTAGACGACGTCGTAGGTGAGATCCTCCGGGAACCGCTCAGCCAGCCGCTTGAGCTGGCTGCGCACCGCATCGGCAACCTGGACGGCATTGGCGCCCGGCGCCTGGTAGATCTGGATCGCAGCGCTCGGCGCGCCATTGTAGAACGAGCTGACATCAGCGATCTGGGCGCCGAGGTCGACCCGCGCCACGTCCTTGACCCGCACCACCGAGCCGTCCGGGTTGGCGCGCACGATGATGTTCTCGAACTGATCGACCTTGGTCAGCCGGCCCTGGGTCGTGATCGTCAGCTGGAACTGCTGATCGGTGGTCAGCGGTGCGGCACCGATCCGGCCGACCGCAGCCTGGACGTTCTGGCTCTTGATCGCGTTCGCGATGTCGGCGGGGGTGAGGTCGAGACTGGTCAGCTTGTTTGGATCGAGCCAGATCCGCATGCTGTAGTCGAGCGAGGTGAACAGCGCCGCATCGCCCACCCCCCGAATCCGCTTGATCACGTCCAGGATGTTGATCTTGGCGTAGTTGTTCAGATAGAGTTCGTCAAAAGTCTTATTTGGCGAATAGAGCTGAATGACCTGGAGCAACGCCGATGACTTTTTCTTGGTGGTCAGCCCCTGGCGCGTGACTTCCTCGGGCAGCTGCGGCTCGGCGAGACTGACCCGGTTCTGGACGTTGACGGTGTTGATGTCGGGATCGGTGCCGAGCGCGAAGGTGACGGTGAGCGTGTAGCTGCCGTCGGCGCCGCTGGTCGACCTCATGTAGAGCATGTTGTCGACGCCGTTGACCTGCTGCTCGATCGGCTGGGCGACCGTCTGCTCGACCACCTCGGCGCTCGCCCCGGGATAGCGCCCGGTCACCTGCACCTGGGGCGGGACGATGTCGGGATACTGGGCGAGCGGGATCGCGAAAATCGCGAGCAGGCCGGCGAGCGAGATGACGATCGAGATGACGAAGGCGAGCCGCGGCCGCTCGATGAAGACGTTCGAGATCATGGCTTGGCGCCTTGGCCGGCCGGGGCGCCGGCCGCCGGGGCTGCCGGAGTGACGGGCGGGGCCTCAGTGGCCGCCACCACCATCCCGGGCCGGACCTTCTGAATGCCCTCGACGATCACCCGCTCGCCTTCCTTGAGGCCCTCCTCGACCACCGCCTGCGTGCCCTCGGACTTCGCGACCTTGACGCGCCGCGCGGCGACCTTGTCATCGCCGTCGACGACCAGCACGTAGGGGCCCGCCTGGTCGACCTGGAGCGCTGACTGCGGGACCGTGATCTGGCGCTCGGGCGTGCCCGCCTCGACCCGCACGCTCACGAACTCGCCGTCGACCAGGACCCGGTCGGGGTTGGGCAGGGTCGCCCGCACCGTGACCGTGTCGGTGCCCTGATCGACCTGGACGTCGAGGAAGTTGAGGCTGCCCGGATGCGGGTAGAGGGTGTCGTTCGGCAGGCCGACCCTGACCACCGGCGGATGCCCGCTGCCGCTCTGTTCCTGCCGGTACTCCAGCAGCTGGCGCTGGCTGACCGGGAAGGTCGCGTAGATCGGGTCTTGGCTCACGATGGTCGCGAGCACGCCGCTGTCGGGCCCGACCAGATTGCCAACGCTGACGCTGGCGCGGCCGATCCGGCCGGCGATGGGCGCGTAGATGTCGGTGTAGCCGAGGTTGATCTCGGCCTGCTTGAGCGCCGCCTGCGCCTCGAGGATCTTGGCGGCCGCCATCTGGTCATTGGCGCGCCGCTGGTCGACCTCGGCCTGGGGGATGTTCTTGTTCTTGACCAATTCCTCGCCGCGCCGCAGCGCGACCGCGGTGTTGGCCCGGTTGGCCTCGGCGCTCGCGAGCTCGGCCTGGCGCTGCTCGACCACTGCCTGATAGTGATCCTTCTCGATCACGAACAGAAGCTGCCCCACCTTGACGTCGGCGCCCTCCTTGAACTCCCGCTTCTCGAGAAATCCGGACACGCGCGCGCGCAGGTCGACCTTGTCCTCGGCCACGACCCGACCGTTGAAGCTGTAGGTGGGCGTGACGTCGGCGAGCTGCGTCGTGATCACGGTGACCGCCGGCGGCGGCGCCGCGGCTGCTGGCGCCTGGCTCTCCGCGTGCTCGCCGCAGCCCGCCAGCAGGATCGCGCCCAGGATCGCGCCGGGCAGTCCGGCGAGCCCGCCGAGGCCCAGCCCCTCCATCAGGTTCCGCCGCTGGCTCACGCCGTCCTCCCGTCATTCGCCCGGCGAGCTCGCATCGCGACCGCCGCCTCAACTCTAGCCGATGAGCTGTGGTGACGCATCGTGATTTTGCGCGTCTGAATCAGACGGCCGGCCCGGGTCTTGCAACCAGGCAGCGCGGAATGCCGGCGAGATCCGGCCGCCGCCCGACCACGGCCAGCCCGTGCCGGACGAGGAGCGCGGCGACCGCATCGCCCTGGCCCTGGCCGATCTCGAGCGCGACCGCGCCGCCTTCGGCCAGAAGCCGGGCGCAGTCGGGGATCAGCGCGCGGTAGGCGCAAAGGCCATCCGGTCCGGCGATCAGCGCGATCTGCGGCTCGTGCTCCCTGACCTCGGGCTCGAGGCCGGCGAGCTCGTCGGCGCCGACATAGGGCGGGTTGGCGACGATCAGATCGAAGACGCCATCCAGGCCCGCGCCCCAGCTGCGCTGCTCGAAGCGCGCCCGCCCGGCGAGGCCGAGGCGGCCGGCATTGGCGCGTGCGAGCGCGAGCGCCCCGGCGCTGAGGTCGACGCCGAGCCCGGTCGCCGCGGGCAGCTCGGACAGCAGGGCCAGCAGCAGGCAGCCCGAACCGGTGCCGAGGTCGAGCACCCGCAGCCGCGCCCGCCGATCCTCGATCTGGGCGAGCGCCGCCTCGACCACCGTCTCGCTCTCGGGGCGCGGGATCAGCACCGCGGGCGTCACCTGAAAGGCGAGGCTCCAGAACTCCCGCTCGCCCAAAATATACGCCATCGGCTCGCGGGCGCTGCGGCGCCGGACCAGCTCCTCGAGCCGGGCCTGCGCCGCCGCCCCGATTTCGTCCGCACCCGCGGCCATCAGGCTCGCGCGCTCACGCCCGGTCGCCGCCGCCAGCAGCAGCCAGGCATCGCCCCGCGCCGTCTCGATGCCCGCCGCCGCCAGGCGGCCGGCGACCCCGGCGACGATCTGGCGCAGCGTCATGGGTGGCGATCCCTGCCATTTCGGTCCACGCGCCGATCAATCATCGCGCCGCACTCGTTTGGCAAGGGAGCCGTCGGCGCTGGCAAAGAGCGGTTCGCGGTGGCAAGACGAGGACCCTTGTGGAGGCGCCGACACTTACCGCGCCGGCGGCGATCCTGATCGATTGGCTCAACCATCACTCTGGTCGGCGGGGCCGAAATGCGGTATAGCCCGCCGGCCGTTTCAACGCGGCCGGTGCCGGTCGCCGAGGACAGACCTTCCGTTGTGCAGCTGCTGATTGCGTCGCCGTGGTCCCCGGCGCCGGGAGGCGCGCGTCGCGACCCCGTCCGGACCTGCACGATCCTCGCGCCTGCCAGCATGAGCCTCAGTCGGGACATGTGACATGGATCTCTCACAATTCGCTCGGAAAGGCAGAAACGTCATCCTCGGCGTCCTGCCGCCGGAGCCGGTCTTCGCGACCTACCACCGGCTCGCGCGCCGACGCTTCCTCGACTATGGCCAGCGCAAGCTCGGCGTCGACTTCCGCTACGTCGCGCCCGGCGCCTCGCCCCCCCGCGAGCTCGTCGCCAAGACCTCGGCCAGCAATGAGAAGCAACTACAGCTCGAATCCAATCCCGACAAATATTTCGGCGGCGGCTATCGCATGGTCCTCAACTGGCTGCGGGTGCTGGAGCATATCTCCTTCAACATCCGGACGGTTGGCGCCGTGCTCGAGCTCGGCTGCGGCACGGCACGGCTGATCCGCCATTTTCGTTGCCTGGATGGCGTCCGTCTGGTCGGCACCGATCTCAATCCCGAGATGATCGAATGGTGCAGCGCCAACGTTCCCGGCATCGAGTTTCACTGCAATGATCTGCAACCGCCGCTGCCCCTGGCGAACGATGCGGCGTTCGATCTGATTCTGGCGTCTTCGGTGTTCACGCATATCCCGCGAGACCTTCAAGGGCCCTGGCTGCAGGAGATGAAGCGGCTGCTGCGTCCGAGCGGGGTCTTCTTATGCACCGTCCTTGGCAGTCTGGCGAAACGGACCCTCCTGGGCCCTAAGGAATACGGGGAACTGGCCGAGGCCGGCTACATGGAGCTCGGGGGCGAGGACACGGGGGCGACGCTCGCGACTCAGGTCGGCGGCTCGGGCTGGGACGTCTACCAGAGTCGCTCCGACCTGATCCGCACCTTCGGCGAGGTCTTCCGGATCGTGGATTTCGTGCCGGGATGGCAGGATCTGCTGGTTCTCCAGCGGCCGGACGCGTGGGCGCCGTTGACCGCCACCCCCTACGCGGGGGAAGTGTTCTAGGATTGCCGACGTTGGCGGCTGGCGCGGATCGCCGGCAATCCAGTCGAAGCGAGGGTTCAGCGCGCGCCGGGGGCGGTGGTGAAGGCTCAGACGACCAACGGATTGACGTGCATCACGCCCGGGAAACGCGCGAAGTCATGATCGGAGGAATACACCCGCGCGCCGCGCTCGAGCGCCAGTGCTGCAATGTGGGCATCGGTGGTGAGGTTGCCGGCGCTGCCGGTCGCCTCGAGCAGATTACGCAGAATCGGCCAGTGACCTTCGCCCGGCGCGAGCGGCTCGACGCACGGTTGCTCGAACCACGACTGCACGTAAGCCAGGGCAGCGGACGGCGACAACGGGCGGCGCATGATCCCTGCGCGGGTGGTGATGCGAATGAAGGCCAGGATGACCACCCAGGGCAGACCGACCGGCTCCGTGCCGGACAGCGCCTGCTCGAACCACCGCCGCGCCGCACGATGCCAGGGCGCATCGGAATCGATGGCGTAGATCAGGAGATTGGCGTCGATCAGGACCACTTGCGCCGCTCGATCTTGGCGGCGATCTCCTGGTCCTCGAGCGCGTCGGCAAGCGCCAGCGCCTTATCGAGATTGATCCCCGGCATCGCGCCCCCCAAAGCCGCAGGCTTCACGCGGTAGCGCTTGGCTTTGGGCGCCTGTCTTGCGCTCAACCCGGCCCGCAGGGTCTCGTTGACCACCTCCTTCAGCGGCCTGTTCGATCTGTGCGCCAGATCCTTCAGGGCCTTGGCGATGGCGTCCTCGATCGTCAGCGTCGTACGCATAGAGGCATCATAGCAGAGCCTGACCAGACATCAAATCATCAAGCACCGGCGGCGACCATCGGTGGCGGTCGCCGGTCGAAGGGACTACCATTCGTGACGGCTCGGCAACCTCGGCCTCATCGTGGGAGCATCCGCCATGCAACTGACCTGGCTCGGCCATTCGGCCTGTCACCTGGAGACCGCCGGCAAGAGCATCCTGATCGACCCGTTCTGGACCGGCAATCCGAAGTTCCCGCAGGGCTACGAGGACCGGCTGGCGCGGGTCGACTTCATCGTCCTGACCCATGGCCACGAGGACCATCTGGGCGACAGCGCCCGCCTCGCCCAGAAATACGACGCGACCGTGGTCGCGATGTTCGAGATCTGCATGCACCTGGGCGGCCAGGGGGTGACCAAATTCGAGCCCATGAACATCGGCGGCACGGTCAAGCGCGACGGCCTCGCCTTCACCATGGTCAACGCCCAGCACAGCTCGGCGATCATCAAGGACGGCGTGCCGATCACCATGGGCGATCCGGCCGGCTTCGTGATCCGAAGTGCCGAGCGCAGCGTCTACCACGCGGGCGATACCGAGATCTTCTCCGACATGGCGCTGATCCAGCGGCTCCACAAGCCTACGGTCGGCCTGATCCCGATCGGCGACCGCTTCACCATGGGGCCGGAGACCGCGGCGATCGCGTGCAACGAGTTCCTCCAGCTCGAGGTCATCGTGCCGATCCACTGGGGCACGTTCGATCTTCTGACCGGCGACCCCAAGACCTTCAAGGCGCTGGTCCGGCGCGGCGAGGTCAGGCTGCCGCAGCCCGGCGAGGCGATCGCCCTGGGATGACCCCCGCGCAGGGCTGGATTCCGCCCGGCGGTCGTGGGATGCTGGTGGCCGCGAACTGAGCTGAGGCGCTGCGGTGGACGGCCTTCGGATTCGCCAGGCGGGACCCGCCGATGCCGGATCGGTCGCCGAGGTTCAGGGCCGGACCTGGCGGACGGCCTATCTCGGCATGTTGCCGCACGAGGTCCTGACCGGGTTCGGGGCGGCCCAGGGCAGCACCTTCTGGCAGCGCGTGCTCGAGCGCGCAGGCGGCGGCGATGCGGTCCTGCTGGCCGAACTCGACGGCGAGGCGGTGGGCTTCGTGTCGTCGGGCCCGATCCGCGAGCGGATCCCGGGCTACAGCGGCGAGTTCTACGCCCTCTACGTCCTGCCCGAGGCGCAGGGCTGCGGCATCGGCACCGCGCTGATCGCCCAGGCCGGCCGCGCGCTGGTGCGCCGCCGCTGGATCGGCGCGACCGTCTGGGTGCTCGAGGACAACGATCTCGGGCGCCGGTTCTACGAGGGCCTGGGCGGCCTGCCGCTCGGGGTCGCCAAGACGCTCGCCTACCGCGGCAACAGCTATCCCGCGGTCCGCGAGGTCGCCTATGGCTGGCCGGATCTGCGCCGGGCGCCGTGGCTGGTCGACGAGCGGGACCGGCGTTGAGCCGGCCCGGACGCGCGCGCGTCGGCGCCCTGGTCGGGCTGACGGCGGCCCTGGCCGCCTGCCAGGCACCCCCACCACCGCCGCCGCCGGCCCCGGCGGTGGCGGTGGCAACGCCAGGTCTCGGGCCGCCCGCGGCACCGCCGGCGCCGGTCCCGGTCGCGCGCGAGCTCTGCGACGTGCTGCCCGCGGTCGTGGCCGCCGAGGCCCAGGGCTTTGCCCGGCTGCGTGCCAGCCAGCTCGAGGGCGACAGCTGGCTCGGCGCGCAGACCCTGCCTGGGACCGAGCGCTGCACGATCGAGGGCGAAGCCTGGCCGCGCGCGAGCTACAGCTGCGCCAGCCGGCGCTTCGGCGACGACAATCGCGACGGCGCCGAGGCCGGGTTCGACGCGCTCGCGCGCGACCTCGATGCCTGCCTCGCCAAGCCGATCTGGTTCCCGCGCGACTGGCAGAAGGGCGAGCCGTTCCAGTTCGCCATGGGCGAGCGGCAACAGACCTGGACCGACCGGACCACCTCGCCACCGTCCCAGGTCGTGCTCAAGATGCAGCAGGACCTCGATCGCCCCGGCTACCGGCTCAAGCTCAATCTCGAAGCGGTGCGTTGAGGTCGCTGCCGGCGGCCTCCAGCCGGCGGGCGGCATGGTGGAGCGGGCGAAGCGCGCCGTAGGCCGGCCGGTAGACCGCGCCATAGTGGCGATCGTAGCGGGGGGCCCAGGCCGCTTCGGGCTCGACCATGGCCTCGTCGCTGGCCAGCCCGCTGAGCCCGGCCGCGAGATTTGGAAACAGACCAGCCGCGAGGCCGCCCAGCAGCGCCGCGCCGAGTGCTGTCGCCTCCGCCATCAGGGCCGCGACGATCGGCTGCCGGTAGACCGAGGCCTTGATCCGTAGCAGCAGGCGGTTGCGGGTGTTGCCGCCGATCGCCCGGATCCGTCCGATCCGATGCAGGCCCGGCAGCGCGGCGAGGTCGTCGAAGGTCTGGCGCGCCTCGAAGGCGAGGCCCTCGAGCACCGCCCGATAGAGGCTCGCGCGTGTCGTGTCGGCGCTGAGGCCGAACCAGGCGCCGCGCGCCTCGGGATCGGGCACCGGCGAGATCCGGCCGCGCAGATCCGGCACGAACGTGACGCCGTGGCAGCCGGCCGGCACCGCTTCGGCCTCGGCGATCAGACGCTCATGCGTCACTTCCGCACCGAACAGGGCACGGAACCACTCGATGCAGGCGCCGGATGTGGCAAAACCGCCGAAGATGTAATGGACGGGCGTCTCGCCTCGGACCTCGGCCACGCCCTGGCTGTAGCCGCGCGCCAGCAGCTCCGGGGCAACGCTCGGCCGCTCGAGCGCAAGTGTCAGCGCTTCGGCCGAGCCCAGCGAATTGAGCAGCACGCCAGGCGCCAGCGCCTGGGCCGCGAGCGCGCCCGTGATGTGGTCGTGGCCGGCGACCCCGACCGCGCAGGCCGTGGTCAGCCCGGTCGCCGCCGCCGCCTCGGCGGTGACGCTGCCGAGCCGCGTGCCCCAGGGCCGGATCGGGGCGAAGATCGCGGGCGCAAGGCCGGCCTCGCGGATCAGATCTTCCGCCCACCGCCGGCGCTCGAGATCGAGGGCGAGCGTGCGCGAGGCGAGCGAGAGGTCGGCGGTCGGCACCCCCGTCAGCCGCCAGGCGACGTAGTGCGCGACGTTCAGCCAGAGCGTCGTCCGGGCCAGTGCCTCGGGCTGGTTCGCCTTGAGCCAGAGCAGCTTGCAAAGCGTGAAGGTCGGGTCGGCCGCAAGCCCGGTCAGCGCGTGCAGAGGCCCCTTGCCGATGGTCGCCTCGAGCCGCGCGAGCTCGGGCTGCGGCCGCTCGTCGTACCAGGCGATGGTCTTGCAGGTCGGCCGGCCGCGCTGGTCGAGGGCGACGAACGCCTCGCCCACGCTCGCGACCGCGAGGCCCAGGATCTGCGCTGGCCCCGGAACCTGCGCGGTGGCATCGCGGAGCGCGCCGCAGGCCGCCTGCCAGAGCGCCTCCGGGTCGTGCTCGGCCCAGCCCGGGCGCGGCCGCTCGACCGGGGTCGGCCGGCTGCCCTCGGCGACCGGCCGGCCGTCGAGCGCGAACACGATCGCCCGGACGCGGCTGGTGCCGGCATCGACGCCGCAGAGCAGCGGCTCCGCCGCCATGACGCCGTCGGCTCAGCGCAGGAGATCGGCCGCCTCGTCGACCGTCCCGCCCTCGTGGATCAGATGGCGGAGCGCCTTGATCATCCTGGCCGGCTGCGGGCTCTGCCAGATGTTGCGCCCGAACACGACGCCCATACCCCCGGCATCGAGCGTGTCGCGGACCACCTGGAGCACCGCGCGCTCGCTGTCCATCTTCGGCCCGCCTGCGATCAGGACCGGCGCCGGGCAGCCGGCTGTCACCTTGCGGAAGCTCGCAGCGCTGCCGGTCGCGTAGGTCTTGAGCACATCGGCGCCATGCTCGAAGCCGAGCCGGCAGGCATCCGCCATCGCCCCGGCATCGTTCGGGTCGGGAATGCGCTCGGCCGGGCATGGCAGGGCCTCGACCATCAGGGTCAGGCCATCCTCCAGGCATTCGCTCGCGAGCTCGGCCGTGATCTCGAGGCTCGCAAGCTCGACCTCGCCGCCCATGAACACCATGCAGCAGACGCCATCGACCCCGAGCGCGCGGGCATCCTCGACCGTGTGCAAGAGGCTCCACTCGGTGTACTTGAGCCAGTCCTCGCGGTATTTGCTCGGGCCGCCGTCGACCCGCAGCAGCGTCGGGATGCGGCCGATCAGGCGGTCGCGGTAGTGCTTGATGACGCCGTAGCTGGTCATGATCGCATCGGCGCCGGCCTCGATCACGAGGTCGATCACCCGACCCGGATCTTCGAGCCCGGCGACCGCGCCCAGCGCCCGGCCATGGTCCATCGCGACCACGAGCTGTTTTTTCGACTTGTCGTATCCGGGCATGGCGAGGCTCCCTCCGCTGCCGATCCCGCCGACTTGTGGCCGGGAATGGCACGCCGATCAAGTCGCGGGCGGCTTCTTCCGCTCGTCCAGGGTCGCGGCGCCGTAAACGTGCCAGAGAAAGATCGCGCCGCAGCCGCGCCACGGCCGCCAGGGCTCGGCAAGCTCGACCATGGCCTTGCGGTTCGGCCGCGCCTCGAGGCGCTTCAGCCGCTGCATGCCGATCTGCAAGCCCAGATCGTCGGCCGGGAAGATGTCGGCTCGCCCCAGCGCAAACAGGAGATAGACCTCGGCGCTCCAACGGCCGAAGCCGCGCTGGGCCGAGATCGCGGCGATCGCTTCTTCCTCGGGCAAAATCGCGAGCGCCTCGAGATCCAGCGCCCCGCTCGCGGCCGCCTCGGCGAGGCTCCGGCCATAGGCCATCTTCTGCCGGCTGAAGCCGATGGTCCGGAACGCTGCCTCCTCGAGCTTGAGAAAGCTCTCCGCCGTGACCAGCGGCGGGCAGGCCTGCTCGACCCGCGCCCAGATCGCGGCCGCCGACCGGGTCGAGAGCTGCTGCGCGACCATGATCCGCAACAGCGTCGCGAACCCCGGATCACGCTGCCGCGGCGCCGGATAGCCGATCGTTTCCAGAGCGCTCGCGACGTCCGGATCAACCCGCGCGATCCGGTCGATACCGGCGGCAAGCGCCTCTCGAGTGAGCGGCTGCGGGGTTGCAGTGGCAGACGCCATTCAGGCTTCTCACATGCCAAGGGGCAGTTGGCGGATGCGGAACCGCGTCTCCTCGACCAGCACGATCGCCCCCCGGGTCAGCTCAGCCGCCGCATCGGCCAGCACGCGGCGTAGCAACGCCACGACACGGTCCGCTCTCGGATTGGCGATCCGGAGCACAATCACGCTCACTGTTGCGCTCCCGGTTCGCGCGATGATCGCGCCGAAATCCAGATCAGCAGTGACAATGGTTCGCTCCTCGGCCATCGCCTTCGCGAAAATCTCCTCGTCGGTCAGTCGGCCGAGCCCTTGCTGGCCCAGATGGATGGCGTCGTGACCGTCGGCGCTGAGCTCATCGGCCACTCGGCGGGCGAGCGGCATGTCGACCAGAAGCTTGAAGCGAACTGCGTCAGGCAGGAATCACCTCTTCCTGCGCAAGCCATGCGGCGTAAGCCAGCGCTTGCCGGATATCGTCGGCCTCCAGATCGGGGTAGTCGGCAAGGATCTGCTCGGGCGAAGCCCCGCCGGCAATCTGCCCGACGATCACCGAGACCGGGATGCGCAGGCCACGAATGCAGGCGCGGCCAGCCATGATCCTCCGGTCAAAGGTGATGCGGTCGAGGGTGACTGGGTGGGCCATGCAGGCACATCTCCGCGGAAGCTCGCGCAAGGTTATCGCTGGCCGGCTCGAAGCACCAGCCTTGGACCGGCGAAGCCTACCCCTTGTCCCGGAGCAGGCGAGCCTTTTCGCGTTGCCAGTCGCGGGTCTTGATCGCGGCGCGCTTGTCGTAGGTCTTCTTGCCGCGGGCGAGGCCGAGCTCGATCTTGGCGAGCCCCCGCGGGTTGAAGTAGAGCTGGAGCGGGATCAGCGTCTGGCCCTGCTTGCGGACCGCGCCGATCATTTTCGCGAGCTCGCGCCGGTGCAGCAAAAGCTTCCGCGGCCGGCGGGTGTCGTGGCTGAAGTGGCTGGCGGCGTGGTATTCCGGGATGTAGGCGTTGATCAGGAACAATTCGCCCCCCTGCTCGCCGGCGTAGGCCTCGTTCAGGTTGCCGCGGCCGTCGCGCAGCGCCTTGACCTCGGTGCCCTGGAGCACGATCCCGGCCTCGAGCCGCTCCTCGATGAAATAGTCGTGGGTGGCCCGGCGGTTGCGCGCGACGACCTTGCGCCCGGTGTCCGGCTGCTTGGCCAAGGTCCGCTCAGTTCATGAGCCCGGCCGTGACCATCGCGGCATCGACCGCCTCGCGGGTCTGGGCCTTGGGCGGCACCAGCGGCAGGCGGACGTCCGGGGTGCACCTGCCGAGCCGCGCGACCGCGTATTTGACCGGCGCCGGGCTGGTCTCGACGAACAGCGCCTTGTGCAGGGGCACCAGGCGCAGATGGATCGCGAGCGCCTCCTTGGCGTCGCCCCGGCCCCAGGCCTCCTGCATCTCGGCGCACTGGCGGGGCGCGACGTTGGCGGTCACCGAGATGCAGCCGTCGCCGCCGCTGGCGAGGAAGGCGAGCGCGGTGATGTCCTCACCCGAAAGCTGGCAGAAGCCCTCGCCGCAGGCGAGCCTGGTGAGCAGCGGCCGGGCGAGGTCGCAGGTCGCGTCCTTGACGCCGACCACGTTCGGCAGCCTGGCCAGCGCCGCCATGGTGTCGACGCTCATGTCGACCACGGAGCGGCCGGGGATGTTGTAAATGAGCAGCGGCAGATCGGCGGCGTCGTGGATCGCCTTGAAGTGGGCGTAGAGCCCGTCCTGAGTCGGCTTGTTATAGTAGGGCGTGACCACGAGGATGCCATCGGCGCCGGCGCTCTTGGCGTGCCTGGCCAGGCTGATCGCCTCGGCGGTCGAGTTGGAGCCGGCGCCGGCGATCACCGGCCGGCGGCCGGCCGCGGCCTCGATCACCAGCTCGACCACCCGCTGGTGCTCGGCGTGACTGAGGGTCGGTGACTTGCCGGTGGTGCCGACGGGAACCAGGCCATGGGTCCCCTGCGCGACGTGCCACTCCACCAGCGATTGCAGAGCCGCCTCGTCAATCGAGCCGTTGCGAAAGGGCGTGATGAGCGCCACAATGGACCCATGGAACATGGCCGGCTCACTCCTTGGACGTTGCGCCTCCGGGTTGTGCCCCGGAAGTCCGTGCCTCCGATAGCACCCCTGCCCTTTAGCGCGCGTTTAACGCTCCGGCACCATAAATGGCAGGACGGGGTGCGGCAAGGCGAGTGCTGTCATTGATCGGGGGCTCGTGCCGGAGCACCGGGCATAGATGGATCAGGGCGGCCAGGGACGGCCGGCTGGGGAGGAAGGTCGATCCGACCGGATGACCATTGGCAGCGTGCGCCCGCCCCGGCCGGGGCGCTAGGGCGTCGGCTGCGGACGCTCGGGCTGGGCCTGACCCTGGGCCTTTCGGTCCTCCTGGCCAGCCGGCCCGGCCTCGCTCTCAATCCCAAGGATCGGGAGGCGGTCGGCGAGGCGTTCGCGGCGGCCGACGGCGGCGACTGGCCGCGCGCCTTTCGCCTGATCGAGGACGTCGAGGACCCGCTGCCGGCGCTGACGCTCCGCTGGCGGCGCATGATCGAGGGCCGCGAGCCCGGCGACTTCGCGACGATCGCCCATTTCCTGCTCAGTCATCCCGAGTGGCCGGCGCCCGAGGAGCTGCAGATCGTCGCCGAGGGCACGATCACCGATCCGGCCGACCACGAGCTGATCCGGCGGTTCTTCCAGGACCGGGCACCCCTGACCACGCGCGGCGTGATCCGCTATGCCGAGGCGCTGTTCCGGATCAACCAGGACGAGGCGGCCGAGGCGCTGATCCGCCGCGCCTGGGTCCAGGGCGACTTCTCGCCCGCCGAGGAGCCGAGGTTTTACGGCAAATATCGGAGCCTTTTGACCGCGCAGGATCAGATCGATCGCCTGAACAACCTGCTGTGGGACGACCGGCGCCGGTCGGCGAGCCGGATGCTCGACCGGGTGCCCGACGGCTATCGCAAGCTCGCGACCGCGCGCCTGCGCCTGCAGCGGCGCGAGGCCCGGGTCGACCGCGCGATCGAGGCGGTGCCGGCGGCGCTGCAGAACGACCCCGGGCTGGTGCTCGATCGCCTGCGCTGGCGCCGGCAGCACCATCTGCACGACGCCGTGATCGAGCTGCTGCTCGATCCGCCCGACAGCCTTGTCCATCCCGCCCTCTGGTGGTTCGAGCGCGAGCTGCAGATCCGGGCTGCGCTGCGCGCCCGCAACTTCGACCTCGCCTTCCAGCTGGCCAGCCGGCACGGTCAGACGGAGGGCGAGGAGTTCGTTGACGCCGAATGGCTGGCCGGCTGGCTCGCGCTCCGTTTCGAGCGCCAGCCGAACCTCGCCTTGCGCCATTTCGAGCGCGTCTATGCCGGCGCCGGGTCGCCGCTCGAGCTGGCCCGGGCCGCCTATTGGGCGGGCCGTAGCGCGGCGACGCTCGGTGATTCCGGGCTGGCCGAGCAATGGTACCAACGCGCTGCCCGCTATCACGTCGCGTATTACGGCCAGCTCGCCGCCGAGGAGCTCGGCGCCGCCTATCAGCCGCCGCCACCGCCGCCGATCGCGGATGCCGGCCAGCGCGCCACCTTCGAGAACAAGGAGCTGGTCCGGGTCGCGCGGATGCTGATCGAGGTCGGTGCCCTGGACGAGCTGACGCCCTTCCTGCTCCGGCTGGTCGAGCTGGCCTCGAGCCCGGCCGAGGTCGGCCTGGTCGGCGAGCTGGCGGCCGCCAGCGGCCGTCCGGACCTGGTCGCCCAGGTCGGCCAATTCGCCACCTATGACGGCCAGATCAACGAGGTCGCGGCCTTCCCGATCCCGGACCTCGAGCGCCTGGTCCGGCCGCCCAAGGGCGAGCCCGATGCCGCGTTGCTGCTCGGCATCGCCCGCCAGGAGAGCGTGTTCAACACCTGGGGCACCAGCAGCGAGGGCGCCCAGGGCGTGCTCCAGCTGATGCCGCAGACCGCGCTGCTGATGGCCCGCACGCTCGGCCTGCGCTACAATCGCGGCCTGCTGACCGGCAATCCGGACTACAACATCCGCCTCGGCAGCCATTATCTGAAGACCCTGCTCGACCGCTACGGCGAGCCCGCGCTCGCGATCGCCGCCTACAATGCCGGGCCGGGCCGGGTCGACGAATGGCTCCGCCTGCAGGGCGATCCGCGCCGGGGCGACCGCTACGACCTGATCGACTGGATCGAGCTGATCCCGCTCGACGAGACCCGCAATTACGTCCAGCGGGTGCTGGAGGGGCGCAACATGTACCGCCGGCGGCTGGCCGAGCCGGAGGTCGCGACCATCCGCTTCCGGCCGGTCAATGGCCCGCTCGATCCCCTGCCGGCGCCGGCCATGAAGCCGCGCGACGAGGCGCGCGAGGTGGAGCTCGCGATCCTGCTCAGCCGGGCACCCTGGCCCGCGCTCAAGCCGGTCGACCGCCGTCCGGTCGTGGTACCGGCCGGGTTCGAAGCGCCGCCGAAGCCGAAGCTCAAGCCGCACCACGGCATCGAAGTCGCCGCCCGTGGCGGCGGCCGCCAGCCGGTGCCGGCCGCCAAGCCGGTGCCCGAATCATGACCGCGGCGCGCATGACCGGGATTCGCGCCTGCGTGTTCGACGCCTACGGCACGCTGTTCGACGTACACTCCGCGGTCGGCCGCCTGCGCGCGCAAATCGGCGCCGAGGCCGACGCGCTCTCCGGGCTCTGGCGGACCAAGCAGCTGGAATACAGCTGGCTGCGCGCCCTGATGGGCCGCCACGCCGATTTCTGGCTGGTCACCGGCGATGCCCTCGACTACGCGCTCGCCCGCACCGGCGTCGATCCGGGCCTGCGCGCGCCGCTGCTCCAGGCCTACCTGACCCTCGACGCCTACCCCGAGGTCCAGGGCGTGCTCCGCCGCCTGCGCGCGGGTGGGCTCAAGACCGCGATCCTCTCCAACGGCGAGCCCAAGATGCTCGCGGCCGGCGTCCGCAGCGCCGGGATCGACGGCCTGCTCGATGCCATCCTCTCGGTCGAGGAGGTCGGCGTCTTCAAGCCGGAGCCGAGGGTGTACCAGCTGGCGGTCGACCGGCTGGAGGTGCCCGCCGGGCAGATCGCCTTCCAGTCGTCGAACGCCTGGGACGTCCACGGCGCTGCCTGCTTCGGGCTGCGGCCGGTCTGGATCAACCGGTTCGGCGCCCCGCCCGAGCGCCTGCCCGGGGGCGCCGAGCACGAGCTCCAGGACCTCACCGGTCTGCCCGCGCTGCTCGGGCTCTGAGCTTCCGCGCGTGCCCCATGGAGGGCGGCCAGGGTTCGCCCGGCCGTCATCCACGCGGCCAGGCTTCACCCGGCCCGAATTCCCCTGGGCAGGAATTCACCCGGCGGCCGGACCCTGCTAAGACCAGCGTCATGACCACGGTCGCACCGCTGCCGACGTTCGCCGACGTGCAGGCTGCCGCCCGGCGCCTTGAGGGGATCGCGCGGCGCACGCCGCTTCTGGAATCCGAGGCGCTGAACGCGCTGACCGGCGGGCGCGTCCTGCTCAAGGCCGAATCGCTGCAGCGGACCGGCTCGTTCAAGTTCCGGGGCGCCTACAACGCCATCAGCCAGATCGAGGCGAGCGCGGTCGTCGCCTATTCCTCGGGCAACCACGCCCAAGGGGTCGCCGCCGCGGCGCAGGTGCTCGGCAAGACCGCGACCATCGTGATGCCGGCCGACGCCCCGGCGATCAAGCTCGAGAGCACCCGGGCGCTGGGCGCGAAGATCCGGCCCTACGACCGCCAGCGGGAGTCGCGCGAGGCGATCGGCGCCGAGCTGGCGCAACGCACCGGCGCGGCCCTGGTCAAACCCTACGACGACCCGCAGATCATCGCCGGGCAGGGCACGGCCGGGCTCGAGCTCGCCGAGCAGGCGGCGGCACTCGGCGCCGCGCCCGACGCCGCCCTGATCCCCTGCGGCGGCGGCGGCCTGATCGCGGGCTGCGGCCTCGCGCTCGAAGCGGTGTGCCCAGGCATCGAGATGTTCGCGGTCGAGCCCGTCGCCTTCGACGACACGCGGCGCTCGCTCGCGGCCGGCGAGCGGGTCGCGAACCCGCCGGACGGGGCCTCGATCTGCGATGCCCTGCTCGCGCCCACCCCCGGCGAGCTCACCTTCGCGCTCAACCGGCGTCAACTGGCGGGCGGGCTCGCGGTCGGCGACCGGGAGGTCCGCCTGGCCATGGCCTTCGCCTTTCGCCAGCTCAAGCTGGTGGTCGAGCCCGGCGGCGCGGTCGGGCTCGCGGCCCTGCTCGCAGGCGCCTTCGATGCCCGCGGCCGGACGGTGGCGGTGCTGCTCTCGGGCGGCAACGTCGACCCGGAGCGATTCGTGGAAGCGCTCGGCCCGTCGGGCTCCGTCTGAGCGGGCCGCGACCGGAGATCCTTCGATGCCGATCGCCGACGCCGCCAAGGGCATCCGCCATCTGTTCGTGCATGATCTCATGCTCACCTGTCGGGTCGGCGTCTACCCGCACGAGCGGGCCGCAGCGCAGCGGGTGCGCCTCAATCTCGATCTGGGCGTGGTCGAGAGCGGCCCGATGGTCGCCGACCAGCTCGCCGCCGTGGTCGACTACGAGGCCCTGGTCCTGCGCGTGCGCGCAGCCCTCGCCGAGCGCCACGTCAATCTGGTTGAGACGCTGGCGGAGCAGGTCGCAACGCTCTGCCTCGAGGACCCCCGCGTGCGCTCGGCTCGGGTGCGGGTCGAGAAGCTCGACGCGATCGCCGATGCCGCCTCGGTGGGCGTCGAGATCGAGCGGATCAACCCCTCCGCGTAGCGCGGGCGGGGCGAGGCGGGATCGCGTTTCGCGCGGCCCCGTTGTCCACTTGACAAGCCCAGGGCTCGGGCTTAACCGAAACCCAACCCCGAAGGAGGCACCAGGGTAACGTGTTTGAACAATCAAAGCGTCGTGATGCGCTGAAGGTCGCGCTCGGTTTGGCGGCGACCCTGCCAGCCTGGAAAATCGCAGGGGCGGCAGAGACCCCGGCGCGTGAATCGCCCCAGATCGGCGATCTGTTCGTCTTCTTATCCGGGGACAAAAAAGGTCAGGTGGTGACGCCTGACGATCTGGCCGTCGGGGGGCCGCAGGTCATGACCTACCCGATGGATCCGAAGACCAAGACGGTGCGCAACGGCACGCGCCTGAACCAGGTGGTGCTCATCCGGCTCGATCCCGCATCGCTCGATCAGCAGACCCGCGCCCACGCCGCCGATGACGGCGTGGTCGCCTATACCGCGATCTGCACCCATCAGGCCTGCCCCGTGTCGATGTGGGACAAGGCGAACGGAACCTTGTTCTGTTCGTGCCACAGCAGCCAGTACAAGCCCGAGGCCTTCGGCGAGGTCGTCGCCGGCCCGGCGCCACGCCGCCTGCCGATGCTGCCGGTGAAGGTGGAAGGCGGACAGATCGTGGTCGCCGGGGCTTTTACCAGTCGCGTCGGGGGGCAGACCAGCTGACCCGCCGGGCTGCAGTCGCTCAGGCAGCTGTAAGAAACCTAACCACGCTAGGGGAGACAAGTCATGAAGCTTTTGAAGTACGCGGCGGCCTTTGGGGTGGCGTTGCTGCCCATGGCGGCGGCCGCCTACAGTCCGGTGACCGACGCCAGACTGACCAATCCGGAGCCTGAGAACTGGCTGCAGATCCGCGGCAACTATCAGGGCTGGATGTACAGCCCGCTCGACCAGATCAACACCACCAACGTCAAGCATCTGACGCCGGTGTGGGCCTATGCGACCGGCGTGACTTCCGGCCACGAGGCGCCGCCGATCGTCAACAACGGCATGATGTTCGTGGTCACGCCGTACAATCAGATCCTGGCCCTGAATGCCGCGACCGGCAACCTGATCTGGAAGTACAAGCGCGAGCTGCCGGAAGGCTTCAGCGCGCTGCACAACACCACCCGCGGCATCGCGCTCTATGGTGACAAGCTCTATCTGGCGGGCCAGGACGCGGTGCTGGTGGCGCTCGACGCCGCAGACCGGCAAGGTCGCCTGGGAAAGCCCGGTCGAGGACTGGCACACCGGCTACTACATGACCATGGCGCCGCTGGTCGTGAACGGCAAGGTCATGGTCGGCTGCTCCGGCGGCGAGTACGGCATCCGCGGCTTCGTCCAGGCGTTCGATGCCAACAGCGGCAAGTCGGTGTGGAAGACCTACACCGTCCCCGGCCCGGGCGAGGCGGGCCACGACACCTGGCAGGGTGACACCTGGAAGCGCGGTGGCGCCTCGATCTGGATGACCGGCACCTACGACCCCAAGGCCAAGGTCACCTACTGGGGCACCGGCAACGGCTCGCCCTGGTTCGGCGATCAGCGCCCCGGCGACAATCTCTACACCTCGTCGACCGTCGCGATCGACCCCGAGACCGGCGCGATCAAGGGCCACTTCCAGTACCACTGGAACGACTCCTGGGACTGGGACGAGATGGAAGCGCCGATGCTGATCGACTTCCAGAAGGACGGCAAGGACGTCAGCGGTCTGGTCCATCCGGCGCGCAACGGCTATCTGTACTGGCTGGAGCGCAGCAACAGCGGCGCCATCAAGTTCATGGACGCCAAGGCCTACGTGAAGCAGACGGTCTTCAAGAGCATCGATCCGACCACCGGCCGGCCGACCTACAACGAGGATCACAAGCCGGGCACGGGCAAGTATGCCGACTTCTGCCCGTCACTGTGGGGCGGCAAGGACTGGCCTTATGAGGCCTACAACCCGAAGACCGGCATGATCTACATTCCGGCCAACGACAACCACTGCGGCCATCTCGAAGGCAAGAAGGAAGAGTACGTGGCCGGCCAGTGGTGGACCGGCGTGTCGATCCCCGACATCGGCTTCACGGTCGACAAGAACGCGCGCTCGTTCGGTGAGATCCAGGCCTGGGACGTCAGCACCGGGCAGCGCGCCTGGACCCATCTGTTCAACGACACGATGAACTGGGGCCCGATCCTGACCACCGGTGGTGGGCTGGTGTTCGACGGCGGCACCAACGACCGCATGTTCCGGGCGTTCGACGCCAAGACCGGCGAGGAGCTCTGGCACTTCAAGACCAACTCGGGTGTCGAGGCGCCGCCCTCCTCGTTCTCGGTCGACGGCATCCAGTACATCGCCGTGCAGTCCGGCTGGGGCATCGACGCCGCCGGCCAGCAGAACCTGATCAACAACGTCCTCGGCGAGCATGTCGACGTGCCGCAGGGCGGCGTGATCTGGGTGTTCGCGCTCAGTCAGTAGCCGGGCAAGGCTCGCCGCCAGGTCGGCCGCCCCCCAAAGCGGCTGGCCGAGCGGTGGGACAGAGAGTACGAGAGTTCGATCGGGTCAGTCGCCGGGCGGTGGCTGACCCGATCACTTACCAAGCAAGATCAGATCCTGAAGGATGAACCAATGCGTGCTGGCTTCTGTCTCGCTCTGGGTGGTGCGGCGCTGATCGCCGTCGCGTCGACCGGCAGCTCGGCCGAGGACTCGGGCTTCGCCCGGCCCTACGTGGTCAATCTCGAGAACGTCTCCGGCAAGGTCGGCCAGAAGACCGCGCTCGTGGCGCGGCTGACGCTGCCCGACGGCTATGGGATCCTGGATGCCTATCGGAACCGGGTGGTCGAGCTGTCGTCCTACGACGACGGCGTCAGCTTCGAGCGGCCGGTCGTGCTGGGCGTGGTCAAGAACGGCGGTCTCGAGTTCGTCGTCGGCGTGACCCCGACCAAGCCGGGGCCGCATCCGATCAACGGCGTGTTCCGGGTCGGCTACTTCGACGGCGGCGGGCGCATGGACATGGTGTCCCTGCCACTGATCGCGACCGTCACCGGCACCCAATAGCCGCGGCCGGTCGTTGCGGAGAGGCCGCGATGCGGACCAAGACCTGGCTGACGGTCGTCCTGCCCCTTCTGATCGCGACCCTGGCGGCGGGCGCATCCGACGCGCGGGCGCAGGACCTCTACCGGGTGCGCGGCACGCTCAAGAGCGTGACCGCTGATCAGCTGGTGATCACCAGCCGCGAGGGCGAGGTGATGGGCTTCAAGCTCGACCCCAAGCTCGGGGTCTACGCGGTCACGCCAGCGACCATCGACGACGTCAAGCAGGGCCAGTTCGTCGGCCTGACCACGGTCATGGCGGGCGATCGGCAGGTCGCCCTCGAGGCGCATCTGTTCGCCGACGACCTGCGCGGCCTGGGCGAGGGTCACTACGCCTGGGACCTGGTCAAGGGCCCGAACATGATGACCAACGCGACCGTGGCGCAGATCAAGGACGTCGGCGCCGACCGGGAGCTCAAGGTGAGCTATCAGGAGGGTGAGCCGAAGGTCGCCGGCACCCAGACGATCTACCTGCCGCCCGACGTGCCGATCGTGCACATGGCCAAGGCCGACCGCGCGCTGCTGGCGCCCGGCAAGGACGCGGTCCTGCTGGTCAAGCCGGATCGCGACCAGACCCCGGTCGTGGTCGCGATCGTGGTCGGCGACCAGGGCGCCAAACCACCCATGTGAGCGCCGCCCCTGCCGCCTCTGCGGGACGATGGCGGCGCCGGGCGGCGCGGATCGTGCTGGCGCTGGTCTGCTGCGGCGTCCAACCGGCCGCGGCCGAACGGGGACCGGCGCCGGGTCATCGGCCCTCGGGCACCCCGGAGGCGCATTGCGCCGCGCTGATCGCCCAGTTCGATGACATCATCATCAGCCGGCTCGACTACCAGATCCTGATGCTCGAGGACTACGAGCTGGACGAGGCGCGCGAGTGGCGTGAGCGGGCCGGGACGGAATGCGCGGCCCGCCGGTACTTCTTCGGAATCGGCTTGATCACGAGCGCGCTCCGGCGGATCCGCGTCGTTCCCGAACTGGACGAGGGCGCGCCGCCCGCCGCGCATTAGGCTCGGTCGCGGCGCCCGCCTCGCATGGGCCCACTCGGACGCGGCGCCGGCCTCGCACCAGGCCAACCGGACGCCCCGCCGGCCTCGCATCAGGCATCAGGCCGCGCGGGCGCGCCACCAGGCGAGGCAGCTGCGGGCGAGCGCCTCGGTCGCATCGATGCAGGCGGGCAGCGGGCGGACGGCAAGCGCGATCGGCAGCTCGGTGCAGGCGAGCAGCACGCGCCCGGCGCCCGCGGCGCGCAGATGCTCGACCGCGCGGGCGAGCATCGGCGCTGCCTCGGCGGCCCGGTCCTGCTTGACCAGCGCGATCGCCGGGAGCACGCAATCGGCCATGACCGCGGCCGAGGGTGCCAGCGGCGGATGGCCGGCGGCCGCGAGCCGCTCCTGGTAGAGGCCGGCGGTCAGCGTCGCCTGGGTCGCGAGCAGGCCGAGCGGCCCTCGCGGCAGCTCGAGCCGCCCGAGCTCGGCGAGCACGGCGTCGACGATGGAAAGGACCGGCAACGTGGTCGCGGCCGCGAGCTCGTCGTACCAATGGTGTGCGGTGTGGCAGGGGATCGCGATCGCCTCCGCGCCCGCCCGCTCGAGCGCCGCGAGGCCAGCCAGCATGGCCGGCAGCGGCGATGGCCCCCGGCCGTGCAGGATCGGTCCGACCCGGTCCGGCACGCGCGGGTCCGAGATCACCACGACCGGCAGATGGTCCTGATCGCGCCCGGCCGGGTTCAGCCGGATCAGCTTGGCCATCAGATCGACCGTGGCGGCCGGTCCCATGCCGCCGAGCACGCCCAGCATCCAAGCCTCCTCCGGCCAAAGCGTCGGCGCCGAGGGCGGAGCCCCTGGCCAACGCTTCCCAGGCTCTACTTGCGCCGGGCCTCGATCCGGCGCACGAGATCGCCCAGCAGGCGCCGGTACAGGTCGTCCTTGAGCACCGCGTCCTCGATCCCGATGTCGAGGTTCGGGTTGTCGTTGATCTCGATCAGCACGAAGCCGCCGTCGGTCTGCTTGATGTCGACGCCATAGAGGCCGTCGCCGATCAGGGATGCGGCGCGGCAGCCGAGCTCGGTCACCTCGCGCGGCGCCTGCTCGATGCTGTGAGTCTTGAAGGTGCCCTCGCGGATCTTGCCGTTGGGCTCGTGCTTGACGATCTGCCAGTGGTTCTTGGGCATGAAGTACTGGCAGACGTAGAGCGGCTGGCGGTTGAGCACGCCGACCCGCCAGTCGAACTGGGTCGGCACGTACTCCTGGGCCAGGATCAGGTCGGAGTCCTCGAGCAGCTCGCTTGCGCGCACCTTGAGCTCGGCCTCGTCATGGACCTTGTAGACGCCGCGCGAGAACGAGCCGTCCGGAACCTTGAGCACGATCGGGAAGCCGAGCTGGCTGCCGATCGCCTTGAGATGGCGGCGGTCGAGGATCATGGTCCTGGGCGTCGGGATGCCATGCGCCGCCATCAGCTCGGCCAGATAGACCTTGTTGGTGCAGCGCACGATCGAGCTCGGGTCGTCGATCACGGCCATGCCTTCGCGCTCGGCCTTGCGGGCGAAGCGATAGGTGTGGTTGGTCAGCGCCGTGGTCTCGCGGATGAACAGGGCATCGAACTCGCCGAGCCGAAGAAAATCCTGGCGGCGGATCGGCTCGACCTCGATGTTCATCTGGGCGCCGACCTTGACCAGGCGCTCGATGGTCGCGGGCTTGGAGGGCGACAGCGGGTCCTGCGGGTTGCAGAGCACGGCGACGCTGTAGCGCGACAGCGGCTGGGCGGGTTGCGCGCGCCAGGGCACCTTGAGGTAGCGGGCGAGCGCATTGTTGAACCAGGCTGCCTGGGTCTCGTCGAGCTCGGCGGGCGACAGCGGCCGGATCGAGCGGATGCGCAGGTTGCCGTTGCGGGATGGCCGGATCGTGACCGCGAGCAGCGGATGCCGGAACCGGTCGAAGACCGCCCGGGCGACGGCGCGGAAGCGGCTGTCCTCGGTGGTGCCGAAGGCGATCAGGAGGCGGACCGGGTCGATCAGCGGCTCGGTCAGGCGCGCGAGCCGCTTGGCCAGCACCGCGTCGAGCTCGGGCAGGGCGAAGCGGTAGAGCGACTTGCGGCCGAGGTCGATGATCGTCTGGACCGAGGGGATGACCTTGTGGCCGCGCGCCTCGGCGAGCAGCGAGGCGTAGTAGCCGGTGCCGAGATAGACGCAGTCGCGGCTCAGGTTGACGACCCGGACCGAGCGGGCGCGGAAGTGCTCGGGGCGCGTGATGTAGATGCGCGGCAGCCAGACCAGCTGGCCGAGCGGTTCGGGATAGGCCGAGGGTGGCAGCTCGCTGAGAACGGCTTGCATCAGGGCGTGGCGTCGCGCCTGCTCAGGATGACTGCGGCGCGCAGTTTGGACCGGCCGTACTTGGCCATCAGCTCGAATTCCCGCCGCAGGATCGGGATGCTGACCCGATCGATGCTGGTGACGTGGGCGGAAGAGATATAGGGATCGTGAGCGTAGATAAAGCGTTGATCACAGCCCGAGACGATGATCCAGTGGGGTTCCTTGTCGCCGTAGATCCGGTACTGGCTGATCAGCACCAGCGCGATCGCGCCGGCCGCGATCCGCTCGGTCAGCTCGTCGGCCGACAGCGGGCGGACATGAATCCTGACCTGGCTGCGCTTGAGCTCATCCAGGAAGTCCTCGTGGACCAGGCGGATGACCTCCTTCTTGTCCGGCTGACGCACGGTGTCGAGGAACGGCGGCCCTTCGTCGTTGACGAACAGCTCGACCCCGAAGCCGCGCCGCCAGGCCGCCAGCGCCAGGCCATGCGGGCCGCAGCCGCCGTGGCCCGAGGTCATGAAGATCATGGTCGACTCGCGCCACAGGCGGAGCTCGAGGCGGCGGTCGAGGCGCAGGCCCTTGTCGAGCGCCTTCATCGCCATCATCAGCGCCGCCGGCCCGCAGGTGAACTCGAGCGTCTGCCGATAGTGCGGCACCCGCCAGGCGACCGACTGCAGGCGCGGCACCAGGGCGTGGGCCATGCGCAGGGCGTCGCTGTCGTCCTCGTAGTAGGCCCGGTAGACGCCGAAATCGACGTAGCCGGCGCTGCGGTAGAGGGCGACCGCGGCGGCGTTGCTCGGGTTGACCTCGAGGCGCATGACCGCGGCACCGCCATCGAGCGCGGCCACCTCGGCGGCCTGCAAGAGGGTCCGGCCGAGGCCGCGGCCCTGCTGTTCGGGCAGGACCGCCATCGAATACAGCCGCGCGAGCGCGGTCCGGCCGTGGAACAGCACCAGGGCATAGCCCAGCAGCTGGCCGTTCTCCTCGGCGACCAGGCACTCGGCGGTGTCGCTGGCGAGAAAGTGGCGGAAGCTGCGGCGCGAGAGGCGGTCGTACTCGAAGCAGCGCTGCTCGATCCCAACCAGCGCCTCGAGATCCTCGGCGACCGCGGGCCGGATCAACCAGCCCGGCGCGGCCACGGCGCGACGGCGCTCCCGCCGGACGTCCGGCAAGGCGGTCATGGATGGGGATCTGCTGCCGGGGCGCGGGGCGCCGTTCATGGCCGCTAGATATAGGCACCGATCGGGCCCGCGAGAAGATGGCGGGCGCCGGTCATGAGCCACGCACCCCCGACGCCGATGCAGCGGGCGCTGGCGGAGGCCGAAGCCGCCGCCGCCCGGGGCGAGGTGCCGGTCGGCGCGGTCCTGCTCGATCCGGCGGGCGTGCCGCTGGCGGCCGCCGGCAACCGGGTGGAGGAGCTCTCCGATCCGACCGCGCACGCGGAGCTCCTGGCGATCCGGGAGGCGGCGCGAAGACTGGGCACGCCCCGGCTTGTGGCCTGCGACCTCTACGTCACCCTCGAGCCCTGCCCGATGTGCGCCCAGGCGATCAGCTTCGCCCGCCTCCGCCGGCTCTACTATGGCGCGCCCGATCCCAAAGGCGGTGGCGTCGCGCACGGCCCCCGGATCTTCGCGAGCGCGTCCTGCCATCACGCGCCCGAGGTCTACGGCGGCATCGGCGAGCGCCAGGCCGCGGCCCTGCTGCGCGCCTTCTTCCGCGCCCGCCGGGGGTCGTGAGGGATGCGGCTCGCCGTCCGGAACTGCGCCGGCGCGCTTGCGCGCAAGCTCGCCGCGCTCATGGGTCTGCATCCCGATGTCGCGATCATCGCGGAATGCGCGCGCTCGATCGTCGCCGATCCGCCTGCGCACGGAGCAGGTGTCCTGGTGCGGCCGGCCAAAGGCGACCGGCCTCAGCGATCACGTTCCCCTGATCGTGGACGCCGGTCCGCCGGCCCGTTTGAGCCTCGGAGGTGCCGAAGAGATCAATAGGCGCCGCTGCCGCGCAGCACCGCGCGCGGGGTCTTGAGGAGAATCACCAGGTCGTACCAGAGCGACCAGTTCTTGACGTACCAGCAGTCCAGATGGACCCGGCGCCGGTAGTCGAGGTCGTTGCGGCCGCTGATCTGCCAGAGCCCGGTCAGGCCGGGCGTGCTCTCGACGTAATAGACGATGTTGTCGCCGTAGCGGGCCAGCTCCTGCTCGATCACCGGGCGCGGACCGACCAGGCTCATCTCGCCGCGGATGACGTTGATCAGCTGCGGCAGCTCGTCGAGCGAGGTCCGCCGGAGCCACGCGCCGATGCGCGTGATCCTGGGGTCGTCCCTGAGCTTGCGGACCTCCTGCCACTCGCGCCCGGCGTCGGGGCGGGCGGCGAGATGCTCGGCCAGGACCCGGTCGGCGTCCGGCACCATGGTCCGGAACTTGAAGCAGGTGAACGGCCGGCCACCCTTGCCGATCCTCTGATGGCGATAGAATACCGGGCCGCCGGTCCTCGCCACCTGGACGCTGATCACCAGAAACAGCGGCGCCAGGAACAGGAACAGGAGGCTGCCCACAAGCAGGTCGAACGCCCGCTTGAGGCGCCGCGGCCAGGGCCGGGCCAGGTTGTTGTAGAGGCGGAGCGAGAGCACGTCGTGGCTGAAGAAGTGGGTCACGTGGGTGCCGGCAAGCGGCAGACCGCGCATCGGCGACACGATGTCGACATCGCCATAGTGGAGGCTCAGGCGCTCGATATAGCCGCCGCACTGCGCCATCTCGTCCATCTCGAGGGCGACCACCACGTGGGGCCGCCCGAGCTGCGCCGGCAGCAGGTCGGGATAGGGCGCCGCGCGCAGCACCGGCAGGCGCTTGCCGCCGACCTCCAGATAGGCGGGCGCCGCCGGCGCGCCCGGCGGCTGGATCAGCGCCACCACCTCGAAGCCGAGCAGCGGCTCGCTGTCGAGCGCGGCCGCGGCGTCGAACGCGTTCGGCCCGATGCCGACCACGACGGTCGGCCGGCGCCAGGCGCCGCTGCGCATCAGGGCGTGCTTGGCCGCGAGCCGGGCAAGCGGCACCAGGAGCGCCACCAGGGTCCAGCTGGTGGCCCACCAGAGGCGCGAGAAGTTGCTCTTGGTCAGGAACACCAGGGCGGCGTCGACGATCGCGAGGGTCACCACGACCCCGAGCACGTCGCCGATCTCCTGCCAGAACGGCCGCCGGCGCGCATAGTGGCCGAGCCGCCAGAAGCTGACCACGCAGGCGATCCCGAGGGTCAGGAAGATCACCGGCCGAATCTCGCCGAAGTGGACCGGCCAGTCGTACCAGGTCGCGTGCCAGGGGATGCCGCTGAACCAATAGTTCATGGTCCGCCCGGCGACGAAGCAGGCGAGGATCACGATCAGGTCGCAGGCCGCCAGCAGCCAGCCGTCCCGCAACGCCTGCCGCGAGCGCATCTCCAGCTGACGTTCGGTCGCCGCAAGAACGTCCATCGCACCCGACCAAAGGAGACTGACTTCTGACGGCCGAGAATCGGCCCCGGAGATAACGCGGAAGGGTTTGCCTTGGCAAGCACCGACGGTCGGTCAAGCCGCCACCCTGCGGGCTCAGGCGCGTTCAGGCGGGGATCAGGGCGGGCTCAGGCAGGCTCAGGGCTGCACGGTAGAGGTCGAGATGCGCGCGCTGAGCGGCGCTCAAGGAGAAACGCTCCGCCACCGCCTGGCGCGCCTGGTCGATGATCGCGGTCCGCAGCGCGGGCGCGGCGGCGAGCTGGCGGACCGCCCGGGCGTAGTCGGCGGGGTCGGCGCCCCGGATCAGGATGCCGCTGACGCCATCCTCGACCATCTCCGTCAGACCGCCGACCGCGCTCGCCACGACCGGGATGCCCATCGCCATCGCCTCCAGGGGCGTGAACGGCAGGCCCTCCCAGAGCGACGGCAGCAGCAGGACGTCGACCGACCGGAGCCGCATCAGGGCCGCAGCGCGCGGCAGGCTGCCCAGGAGCTCGACCCGATCGGACAGCGCCAGCGCTTCGGCGCGCTGGCGCAGGGGCTCGAGCAGCGGGCCATCGCCGATGACCACCAGACGGTAGTCCTCGGCGCGCAGGACATCGAGCACGTCGACCAGGAGCAGCGGGTTCTTCTGCTCGACCAGCCGACCAAGAAAGCCCAGGCAGCGCCCGTCCGGGCTGCCGACCGCCTGCGGCAGGTCAGCGGCGATGCCATTGTGGATCACCCGATGCCGCTGGTCCGGCCCGAGGATGCCGGTGGCCGCGGCCAGGTCGCGGTCGTGCCGGCAGACGAACAGCGTGAGCGCGGCCCGGCCGCAACAGACCTGCTCGGACAGGAGGGCCAGCTTGCGCAGCGCGAACGGCTTGGCGACGAAGTGATAGCCGTGGACACTGTAGATGAGCGGACTGGGCGGCGCGACCCGGCTGAGGGCCAGACCTGCGCGAGCGCCATGGGCGTGAATCAGCGCGGGTCGGAGGCGCCGGACCAGGCCGCGCAGCCGCAGCCAGAGCCGGGGATCGAGGCGGGCGCGGAAGAAGTCGAAGCCATGCACGCTCGCCCCCAGCCGGGCGGCTTCGGCGAGTGCTGGCGATCCCGCCTGGCTCACCAGGTGGACCTCGACCGGCAGCTCCGCGCGGATCGCGGCGATCAGCTGCAGGACGTGGGTCGTGCCCCCACCGAGGCGGCCGTCGGCGACCGCCTGAAGCAGGATCACCGCAGCGCTGCCGGCTGTTCGGCGGCACGCGTCTGGGCCAGAATGTAGCCGAGCGGTATCCAGAACGCCCAGTCCGAGAGGCCACTCACGAAAGCATAGCCGAACAGAACGAAGATCAGGGTCGCCAGCTGCTCCGGCGCCGCCCGTCTCACGATCCGGGTCACCCGCAACAGAAAGACCACGAACAGGGCATAGCCCGCCCAGCCGAATTCGCCGAAGACCTGCATGAAGATGCTGTGCGCCTGGCGCGGCGGCGAATTGACCGGCAGATATGAATCGAACTGCTTCATCACCACGTCGCCGTGGAAGTAGCCGACGCCGAGCGGGTCGCTGATGCCCATGTGCCCATAGGCAAGCCAGATGGGATAGCGCTGCGACGTCAGCCGGTTCAGCAGCTCGCGGGTCGAATTGCTGATCGCCGAATTGACCCCCAGGACGATCAAGGGTTGTGCGCAGAGAAGCAGCACCAGGACCCAGGCAACCCGGGCGAACGAGCGGCCCAGCAGCTTCGCCCCCAACCAGCCCGCGACGGCGACGACGACGCCCCGGCTCATGCTCGGAATCGCGAACAGAAACGGCAGCAACCCGAGGCACCGTGGCGTCTGCTGGCCGAGCATGATCCCGACCACACCGTAGAGCATGGCGTTGTAATTGGGTTCGCCATGCAGGCCGACCTGCCGGTCGAGGCGGATGCCGAACAGGAAACGGCTCCTGTCGAGGAACTCGGGCTGCAGACTCTCGACGATCATGCTGAGCAGCATCAGCGGCAACAGCAACGCGAGATAGCGGACGAACAGCTCGGGCCGCAGGCGCCTCGTGAGATCGGTCGCGAACACAAGAATCAAGACCTGGGCCAGGCGAGGCGCGCTGTCGGCAAGGATCCCGTAACGGGCGGCGCCGACGAAGCCGAGTGCCAGCATCGCCGCGATCCAGAGGAAGAGGCGATCGATCGATTGCAGAACGATGACCGTGAACAGGCCGAGGACCAGCAGGGTCGCGTTCAGGTAGATCGGTATCCCGAGGGGCGCCTTGACCGCCCCGGCGACCAGCAGGACGCAGAGCGCGTGTTCGAGGGATGGGCTCAACCTGCCGGGTCGGTCGATGTCCAGGGGCAGCGTCCCCTGGATCAAGCCGGGAGCGCTAGCGGATGGCACGGTAGCTTCGGTTCACGGACTGGCGGAGCAGGTGATATAGCGGCCTGGGCGCGCAGCGCCTGAGAGTCCGCTGCCCCAATCCCTTGGCGACGCAATAGCCGTATCTGAGCCAGGCTCTGCCGCGCGGGTAGCCATAGGCCACGGCGATCCTCCGGACCTCGCCAAGGGCGGCGAGATGCCTGCGATCGGAGGCGCCGGCGAGGCCCATGTGGGCGCGCAACCCGGGCACGTAGACGCCACGAAAACCGGCGCGATGGGCACGCTGCAGCCAGTCGTAGTCCATGGCGATGGCGTAGGCCGGATCGAACGGGCCCAAGGCATCGTAGACGGACCGGCGGACGAGCATCGTCGGATGATGCACGTCGGGCATGCGATAGGCAATGCGGGCGGCGTAGTCGGGATCGCCCTGGACCAGATGGGCCGGACGGCCGTCCAGGTCGTGGTACAGCACATCGCCGAAGGCGAAGGCCGCCCCCGAGCGCTCCAAGGCGGCGAACGCGATCTGGACCTGCTCGGGCGGCATCCAGTCGTCGCCGTTGAGCAGGCCGACATAGGTGCCGCGCGTGGCCGCGACGCCCTTGTTGAAGCCGTCGCTGATGCCCCGGTCCGGCTCGCTCACCCAATACGCGATCCGGTCCTGATGGCGCCGGATGAGGTCGATCGTACCATCGCTCGAGGCGCCGTCGATGATGACGTACTCGAGGCTCCGGAAGGTCTGCGCGAGCACGCTCTCGATCGTGCGCTCGAGGGTGCGCGCGGCGTTGCGGACCACCGTGACAATGCTGACGCGCGGCTCGCCGGCGCAGGGACGCTCGCCCGTGATCAGACGCCGCACGCCCCCCGGCCCGGCCGCCCCGCCTAGCGGGCGCGCGCCCATGGCATCAGATTCTGCGCGATCCGGCTGAGGCACCGCGCGAGCACTCCGTCGAGCCCATTGCAGGCCCTGGCGAACGCCGCCCGATCGGCGAGCGCGCCCAGGGTCGCCCTCAAGCTTCTTCGCGGCAGGATCCTTGGGGAATGAATCCCGGCAGCCATCCGACGACCCCATGCCTTCCGAGCAAGCCGGAGCCTGCCGCGCGCTAGAAGAGACGACTGTAGGCGACTTTGTCGAACACCTGGAGCTTGCCGCCGACGGTCGCGTCGACAATGCGCCGGCCATTCGCTTCGAAGTGCCGCCTCGCGATCCCGTAGGCCTGCTCCGAGGTCGGGAGATCGGGCAGCTCCCAGCGGAAGCCCTTGCCGAAATAGCGCGGATCGAAGTGATTGGGGTCGTCGCCGGTCGACTTGACCACCTGGCCCGGCGCCCCCTTGGTCGCGAAGTCGTGGTCGACGCCGATCAGGATCACGGTCTCGAAACCCATGAAGTAGGCCAGTTGCATCGCGACATAGGTGACTGTGGTGCCTTCCCAGAGGCCCAGGGCGGGCTCGGTCGTGAACCCGGGCGGCTCCAGGGGGCGGAGCAGGATCATATCGTCGGTGAAGCGGATGTGCCGCCTCGCCGTCCAACCGATGAACTTCGGGCAGGGCAGCGCCTCGAGTTCGGCCGCGCACTGAGCGATCACCAGCTTGTTGACGCACACCAGGTAGGTGGTCGCGAACTCGAGCTCGTCAAACTTCAGGTAGATCCGGTTCAGCCCGAAGGTCCGCTCGCCCCGTAGCTTGGTGAGGTCGGTCCGCTTCAGGCTCGGGCCGTTGCCGATGATGAAGCAGCGCTCGCCGCGATGCCGGTCGCGCAGCGCCTCGAGCCGGACGGCGCTCGTCCGCCGCTTGGCACTGAAGCGCCAAGCGGGCTCCTTGTAGCCCAGTCTGTAGAGTCCGTGTAGCACCGCCCACAGGGGCGGCGGCGTCCAGGTCCGAAGCGTCTGTCGGGCGGTTGCCATGGGCAGTTCGGGCCCCGCGTCAGGCCGGCTCGCCAGCCCGCTCCCGGTAGAGATACTCGGCGACTTTGAAGTCCAACTCCTCGTCGACGTCCATGGCTTCCAGCCGGCCGATCTCGAACAGGAGCGGGCGCTCGCCGATCCGGTTGTGGCGCTGCCGCAGGATGTCGCCCGTGAACACGTAAAGGCAGGAATTCTCCTCATAGGTCGGCGGCAGATCCTGGGTGCGCAGCAGGATCGCGGGATGGTGGTTGATCGGCCGGGTCAGCTGGTCCCACAGCCGGGTCTGCAGCCGGGTCACCGAGAACAGACTGTCATGGATCGGATAGGCATCCAGGAACGCCGCGACCGCGCGTTGAATTGTTTCCGGGCGCACCAAAGGATTGGTGCTATGGGTCTGGAGATAGAACTCGGCCTCGACCTGGCCGATCGCGTTCAGCAACACGTCGTTCATCGGCGTCGTGTCGGCGCGCAGATGCACCGGCCGTTCGAGCACGGTGAGCTGCGGGAAATGCTCCGCCGCATCGGCGCGCAGGAACTCGCTGTCGGTGTCGATCACGATCCGGTCGATCTGCGGGCAGGAGAGCAGGGCACGGACGATGTGATGATAGAGCGGCCGGCCGGCGAACGATCGATAGTTCTTGCCCGGCACGCGGACGCTCGCGTGGCGCATCGGCAGGAGGGCCACCAGGCGCGCGGCCATGGCTCTCAAGCCTCGCGCGGGCCGGTGGCGTAGCGCACCAGCCGCCGCGCGACCGGTAGCAGGCGATAGGGGACGATCTCGCCGAGACGCCAGAATCGACTCGCGGCCGTGACCGGCCTCAAAGGCGTCCGCGACCGCCCGCACCGTGTCGGGCATCAGGGAGCTCATCGGGCGGCCAATCCCTCCTTGTCGAACGCGCGGACGATCACGAAGCAGAGCGGCGCGGCGTGGTCCGACAAATCATTTCCTCGCACGCGGAGGTCGGCCGGTTCAAAACGCGCGACACGCTGGCGGGCTGACCACGAACCTCGCGCGCCCGAAGTCGGGGCGCCGCCGCAACTGTTGGGTTATCCGGAATTCCTCGCCGTCATGCAAGAGCCGGGCGCCACCGCGCCTCGCGACCCCGGGTCGCGGCCCCGCGATTCGCGGCTTCCTCCCCGATCTGAGCCGCCTGACGCCCGACCTGGGCAGTCACGGCGTCTTGCTCACCGCTGGCAAACCAAGCTGATCACGGGCGATCTTTCGACGAAATCTTCTTCGTCTACTGGTAGTAGCAAAATCGGCAGCACGATCTTGATCGAGGCTGCGGCCTGTTCAATTGCCCTCGCGGCGCAGGGCGTCGCGCAGGAAGACGACGAACAGGCCCAGGATCACGCCGACGACCGCGGCCAGCTCGAGGGTCAGCAGCGGATTGAGCGAGCTCGGCGCGCCGCCCGCCGAGGCCGGCACCAGGATCTGGGCGGCGTAGGGCTGATTGACGCGCAGCAGCGCCTGGGCCTGGTACTGCTCGGCCAGCATCTGCTCCAGGGCCTGCCTGTGGCTCGGGCTGGTGACCGAAGCGATCTCGCTTTCGACCTCGCCGATCTGGCGGCCGATCCGGTCCTGCGCTTCCTCCCGCAACAGGGCGTCCGCAGCCCGGTGCGCCATCTCGATCACCGAGACCGCGAACTGGGGTCGCGGATGGGTCATCGATATGCGAAAGATCGAGCTCTGGCCGATCCGCTCGACATCGATCTGATCGCCGAGCCATTCGGCCAGGCTGTCGAGGTCCGGCTCGGTCCACGCCGGATAGCTGAAAAAGCGGAGCACCGCGCCCTTGACCCTGGCCAGAGCGCCCCGGGGCGGATGCCACGTCTGGTGCTCGGCGTCCCATTGGCCGGCGAACACGGTCTGCAGCAGTTTGTGCTCCGCCTGCAGCCGGGCCGCCAGCGCGGTCGATCCGAACAGCTGGGCATAGCGCTCGAGGTTGGAGACGTGCTCGACCTTGGCGGGCGTCTGCGCCAGGGTCGCAAGGCTCGCGAATTCCTCGATCTCGCTCGCCAGCTGGCTGGCGCCACTGAGGTCGGTCTGGGCCGGGGCCACGATCATGGTCGCGGTGTAGACCGGCGGGCGCATCCTGAGGCCGATCGCCGTCACCAGCACGCAGAGGATCACCACCGCCAGCAGCAGCCACAGGCCGCGCCACGTCGTCTGGACCAGGCCCGGGATCGAGATCTCGCGCACGGCCGGCGGCGCCGCGCGCAGGTGAGTTGTCGCTTCGTTCACAGGTCTGGCTGCGTCGCTGCTCGGACTGCCCTCGGGTGCGGCCGTCGCGGCCGGAAGCAGGGCCCGCGGCCGGAAGCCAAGCCGCGGACTGTCTATCACGGCCGATTCCGGCTGTCACGGACCGGAGGCAACAGCCGGGGCGACCATCGCCGCGCGCGTCAGGCGGCCTCGGCGACCACCCGCTCGCGATACCAGCGATAGGCGTCGGCCAGCCCGGCCTGGAGCGCGATCCTCGGCCGCCAGCCGAGGGCCGTGAGGCGGGCGGTGTCGAGCAGCTTGCGGGGCGTGCCATCGGGCCGCTCGCTGTTGTAGCGCAGCCGGCCCTGGAACCCGACCACCGTGCGGACCGCCTCGGCGAGCTCGGCGACGGTCAGATCCTCGCCGCAGCCGACGTTGATGTGCAGCTCGTCGCTGTAGACCTGGAGCAGATGGACGCAGGCATCCGCGAGGTCGTCGACGTGCAGGAACTCGCGCCGCGGCCGGCCGGTGCCCCAGATCTCGACCTCGTCGGCGCCCGCCGCCTTGGCGGCGTGCATCTTGGCGATCAGCGCCGGCACGACGTGGCTCGACATCAGATCGAAATTGTCGCCCGGGCCATAAAGGTTGGTCGGCATCGCGCTGATGAAATCGCAGCCCCACTGGCGCCGGTAGGCCTGGCAGAGCTTGATCCCGGCGATCTTGGCGATCGCGTACCACTGGTTGGTCGGCTCCAGCGGCCCGGTCAGCAGGCAGTCCTCCGCCATCGGCTGCGGCGCGAGCTTGGGGTAGATGCAGCTCGAGCCGAGGAACAGGAGCTTCTCGACCCCGACGCTCCGCGCAGCGTGGATGACGTTCGCCTCGATCATCAGGTTGTCGTAGAGGAAATCGGCCGGGTAGCGGTCGTTGGCGAGGATGCCGCCGACCTTGGCCGCGGCCACGATCACGACCTGCGGCCGGCTGCGGTCCATCCAGCGTTCGACCTCGTCCTGGCGGCCGAGATCGCATTCCTCGCGGGTCGCGGTCAGGAGCTCGCACCGCTCCCGCTCGAGCCGGCGCACCAGCGCGCTGCCGACCATGCCGCGGTGGCCCGCGACCCAGATCCGCTTGCCGGCGACCGGGTAGATGACCGGAATGCTGCCAGCCTCGCTCATGGTGCCCTTGCCTCGCTTGTCCGGCCCGTCAGTCCAGGCCGTTGCGCCCCTCGCGCTCGACCGCCACCAGATCGGCCTCGACCATCTCACGCACCAGGTCGGGGAAGCTGGTCCGGTGCCGCCAGCCGAGCCTGGCCAGCGCCTTGCTCGGGTCGCCGAGCAGAAGATCGACCTCGGTCGGCCGGAAATAGCGCTTGTCGACCCGGACCAGCTCCTGGCCGCTGCGCCGGTCGATCCCGACCTCGTCCTCGGCCGCGCCCTGCCAGGCGATCGTCCGGCCGACACAGGCGAACGCGCGCTCGATGAACTCGCGCACGCTGTGGGTCTCGCCGGTCGCGAGCACGTAGTCGTCGGGCTGGTCCTGCTGCAGGATCCGCCACATCCCGTCGACGTAGTCGCGGGCGTGGCCCCAGTCGCGCTTGGCATCGAGATTGCCGATGTAGAGCCGCTCCTGCAGGCCGAGCTCGATCGCCGCGACCGCGCGGGTGATCTTGCGGGTGACGAAGGTCTCGCCGCGCAGCGGGCTCTCGTGGTTGAACAGGATGCCGTTCGAGGCGTGGTAGCCGTACGCCTCGCGGTAATTGACCGTGATCCAGTAGGCGTAGAGCTTGGCCGCGGCGTAGGGGCTGCGCGGATAGAAGGGCGTGGTCTCGCGCTGCGGCACTTCCTGGACCTTGCCGTAGAGCTCCGAGGTCGACGCCTGGTAGAAGCGGACCCGCCCGCCCATGCCGAGGATCCGGATCGCCTCGAGCAGCCGGAGCGTGCCGATGCCGTCGGCGTTGGCGGTGTACTCGGCGGTCTCGAAGCTGACCTGGACGTGGCTCTGGGCGGCGAGATTGTAGATCTCGTCGGGCTGGGTCTCCTGGACCAGGCGGATCAGGTTGGTGGCATCCGTGAGGTCGCCGTGATGCAGGAAGAAGCGGGTGTCGTGCTCGTGCGGGTCGAGGTAGAGGTGATCGACCCGGCCGGTGTTGAACGACGACGACCGCCGCTTGACGCCGTGGACGACGTAGCCCTTGGCGAGCAGCAGCTCGGCGAGATAGGCGCCATCCTGGCCGGTGACCCCGGTGATCAAGGCGACCTTGGCTGACATGCGGCTCCTCGGTGGCGGCGGCGCCCGGTCCGGCGGCGCGCGGTTGCGATCGCTGCTCGGCGCGGCTGGCGCACCGCTTGGCAGGATCCCGAACCATGGCTAGCTTCAGGTTAAGGCGCTCCTTACACCGGATCGCCACGAGCCAGCAAGGGCGCGCAGCCGGGCTGCGCGGCCCAGCGCGGAGCAAGCGCAGGGCATCGGGACATGCTGCAGCCGGCCGACGACTTCGAAACGCTGCGGCGGACCTTCCGCTGGCAGATCCCGCAGGCCTTCAACCTCGCGGCCGCGATCTGCGATCGCCACGCCGGCCCCGACAACCGACTGGCCCTGATCGAGGAACGGCGCCCGGGCGAGCTTCGCCGGCACGGTTTTCTCGATCTGCAGCGCGGCGCCAACCGGCTCGCGAACGTGCTTCGGGCGACCGGCATCGGGCCGGGCGAGCGGGTCGGGATCCTGCTCGGCCAGCGCCTGGAAACCCTGCTGGCGCACCTCGCGGTCTACAAGCTCGGCGCGGTCGCAGTGCCGCTGTTCAGCCTGTTCGGGCCCGAGGCGCTCGGCTTCCGGCTGGCCGACAGCGGTGCCAGGGCGGTGATCACCGACCCGGCCGGCGCCGGCAAGCTCGAGGGCCTGCGCGCCGACCTCCCGGCGCTGGCGCAGGTGCTCGCGACCGATGGCGGCGGGCCGGGCGCATCCGATCTGGACGCCGCCCTGGCGCGGGCGAGCGACCGTTTCACGAACGTCCCGACCGGCGCCGACGATCCGGCGGTCCTGATCTACACCTCGGGCACCACCGGCCCGCCCAAGGGCGCTTTGCACGCGCACCGCGTGCTGCTCGGCCACCTGCCGGGGGTGCAGCTGCCGCACGATTTCTTCCCCCAGCCCGGCGATCGCTTCTGGACGCCCGCAGACTGGGCCTGGATCGGCGGCCTGATGGATGTGCTGATGCCGTCGCTTTACTTCGGGGTGCCGGTGGTCGTCGGGCCCGGCGGCAAGTTCGATCCCGAGGCCGCGGCCCGGCTGATGGCGCGCCATGAGGTCAGGAACGTGTTTCTGCCGCCGACCGCGCTTCGTCTCCTGCGCCAGGCCGCCGTCCAGCCGCACGCGCTCGCGGTCCGGCTGCGCTCGCTCGCCTCCGGCGGCGAGAAGCTCGGCGACGACGTGATCACGTGGGGCGAGAGCACCTTCGGCCTCACCATCAACGAGTTCTACGGCCAGACCGAGGCCAATCTCGTGGTCGGCAACAATGCCCGCATCCTGCCGCTCAAGCCCGGCAGCATGGGGATGCCGGTCCCGGGCCATGAGGTGAGCGTGCTCGACGAGCACGGCGAGCCGGCGGCCCCGGGCGTGAGCGGCGCGATCGCGATCCGCCGGCCGGACCCGGTGATGTTCCTCGGCTACTGGAACAACCCCGCGGCGACGGCCGCCAAGTTCCGGGGCGACTGGCTGCTGACCGGCGACCTCGGGCGCCGGGACGAGGCGGGCTACCTCACCTATCTCGGCCGCGAGGACGACCTGATCAGCAGTGCTGGCTACCGGATCGGGCCCTCGGAGGTCGAGGACTGCCTGGCGAAGCATCCGGCGGTGGCACTCTGCGCCGTGATCGGCATCCCCGATCCGATCCGGGGCGAGGTGGTCAAGGCGTTCGTCGTGCCCAAGCCCGGCCAGATCGCCGGGCGTCGAGCTCGAGCGCTCGATCCAGGCGTTCGTGCGCGAGCGCCTGGCTGCCCACGAGTACCCCCGCCAGATCGCGTTTCTGGACGAGCTGCCGCTGACCACGACCGGCAAGGTCCGGCGCCGCGACCTGCGCGAGCGCGAGCGCCCTGTCGACCCGCCCGATCCGGCTCTGAGCGAGGCTGACGGCGTCGGCGCCGCGGGCGGCTCTGGACAGGCTTTCCGGGCGCGCTCATAGTGCCCTCAGATCCTGCTGCCGGCGGCTGGCCGGCGGCCCAAGAGCACCGGTGCAGGCCATGTATCAGGAGCGTACCCGCTCGATCCAGATCTCGGTCGAGCCGTTCTATCTCGATGACCAGTCGGCCCCCGAGCAGAGCCGGTTCGTGTTCGGCTACCGCGTCCAGATCGACAACCAGGGCGGTGAGGCGGTGCAGCTGATCAGCCGCCACTGGCGGATCACCGACGCGCTCGGCCGGACCATGGAGGTGCGCGGCGCGGGCGTGGTCGGCCAGCAGCCGGTGCTCCAGCCCGGCGAGCAGTTCGAGTACACCAGCGGCACCCCGCTCGCGACCCCGAGCGGCATCATGGTCGGCAGCTACGAGATGGTGACCACGACCGGCGAGACCTTCGAGGCCCGGATTCCGGCCTTCTCGCTGGATGCGCCCGGGACCATGACCCCGCCCAACTGACGCTGCCGCTGTCCCGCGCGGGGTTCGGGGCGCGCACGGTCGCGCCATCGCCCAGGACGCCGCCC
>CAVWPO010000002.1:0-132184 GCA_963756905.1 uncultured Alphaproteobacteria bacterium | reverse complement strand
GAGGCTGTCGCTGAGGCGCTGCATGGCGTCGCCGAACGCCGTCCAGTCGCCTTTGGCGAGCGCCTGCTGGGCGGCGTCCAGGGCTTCGCGCGCCTGGTCGAGGCCGGCGAGCTGGGCCGGTGGCGGCGCGCCGGCGACGACCGCGGTCTCCGGGGCGCCGCCGAACACCACCTGCAGCGACTGGGCGAGCGTCGGCTCCATGGCGACCCGCTGGCCGTCGCTCACGATGATCCGCTTGAGCTGCGGGATGTCGTTGTCCTCGGCGCGCAGATAGACCGGCTCGACGTAGACGAAGGCGTCGTCGATCGGGATCACCAGAAGGTTGCCGCGCAGCACCTGCGAGCCGCGCTGGTCCCAGAGCGAGAGCTGCTGCGAGATCGTGGTGTCCTGGTCGATGGTCGCCTCGATCTGGGTGGGGCCGAGGATCAGCCGCTCCTTGGGCAGCTTGAAGACCACCAGCTGGCCGTAGTGCGGCGGGTCCGAGCGCGCGGCCAGCCAGGCGATCATGTTGTCGCGGTGCGCGGGCGTGAGCGGGGTCAGGAGCAGGAACTCGAGCCGCGGCTCGCCCGGCATCCGGATCAGGACGTAGTAGGGCTCGACCGGGACCTGGCGGCCGGCGTACTTCTCCTGCGGGATCTGCCACAGGTCCTCGCTGTTGTAGAACACGTGCGGCACGGTCATGTGGTAGGCGGCGTATTTCTGCGCCTGGATGCCGAACAGGTCCTCGGGATAGCGCAGGTGCGCCTTCAGGCCGGCCGGCATCGCGTCGAGCGGCTGGAACAGGCCGGGGAAGGCGGCCGCATAGACCCGCAGCACGGGGTCCTTCGGGTCGATCGCATAGAAGCTGACGTCGCCCTGGTAGGCGTCGACCACGATCTTGACCGAGTTGCGGATGTAGCTGATGCCGCTCTCGGTCGGCTCGGCATAGGGGAAGCGCTCGCCGGTCGTGTAGGCGTCCTGGAGCCAGACCAGGCGGCCGGCGTCGACCACGAGGTAGGGGTCCCGATCGAGGACGAGGAACGGCGCGATCTTGCCGATCCGGTCCTGGATCTGGCGCCACAGCTGGATCCGGCTGTCGTCGTGCAGGTAGTCGGAGATCAGAAGGTTGATGTCGAGCTGCTGCCAGGAATAGACCAGCCGCTTGAGCGAGCTGTCGAGCAGGACGCCGCCGTGGCCCTGATAGCTCGTGTAGACGTTGTCGTCGCCTTTGGGATAGTCGAACTCGCGGACGCCGGTGTTGACCAGCCGGTAGCCCGACTCCTCCTCGCCGTAGTAGATCGCGGGCTGCGGCACCGCGAGGCCCGGCGGGGTCACCGGCGGGATGTCCTTGATCACCAGGACCGGCCGGCCATCCTCGGTCTTGTCGGCGCCCGGCGCCATGACCAGGCCGTAGCCGTGGGTGTACTGCAGCCGCCGGTTGACCCAGGTGATGTTCTTGCCCGGCAGGTCGGGCGACAGCTCGCGGGCCGAGAGCAGCACCTGCCGGAGCCCGCCGCCCAGCGGGTAGCGGTCGACGTCGACGTCCTCGAAGGTGTAGTAGGTGCGGATCTGCTGCAGCTGCCGGAAGGTCTGCTTGAGCGGCTGCCAGTCCCATAAGCGGATGTTGTTGACCGTGTCCTGGTTGGCCTCGACGTCCGCCATCGTCAGCGTCGGCTTCGGGTCGTAGGCGCGGATGTCGACCGCATCGAGGCCGAAGGCCGTGCGGGTGAAATCGATGTTGCGCTTCAGGTAGGGCTGCTCGAGCGCCAGCTCGTTGGGCTCGACCATCAGCCGCTGGACGGTGATCGGCAGGACGAGGCGGATCAGCAGCATGGCGCCGAGAAAGGCGCCGGCGAGCGCGAACACGAGGCGGGCCCGGCCGGTCGCGACCACGGCATAGGCGCCGAGCGCGAACAGGACCGTGAGCAGGGCCGCCCCCCAGAGCGCGAAGCGGGTGACGTGCACGGCGGTGTAGCCGGCCCCGAACACGGCACCCGTGGGCTCGGTCAGGAGCCCGTAGCGGTCCAGGACGTAGCCCGACGCCCAGGCGAACAGGAACAGGAGCGCGTTCGCCAGCAGGTGGTTGAGCACGGCGCGCGGCGCCACGATCCCGACCCCCGGCCGGTAGCCGATCAGCCCGGCCCGGCGGTAGGCGGTGAACAGCAGCACGGTCGCGGCGAAGGCGAGCATCACGAGCGTGGTCTGGACCCGGTCGAGGAACGGCAGGGCGAACAGATAGAAGCCGATGTCGCGGCCGTAGAGCGGGTCGGTCTGGCCGAACGGCTGCGCCCAGAGGAAGCGGATGAACTGGTCCCAGCCGGCGGCGAAGCCGAGGCCGATGACGATCGCGGCGCCGAGCGGCGCCAGCAGCTCGAAGGCCCGGACCAGACGGCGGGGCGCGGCGCCCAGGATCTGCGCCATCGAGCCCGGCGCCGCGACCTGGCCGATCAGGTCGACCCGGCGCGCGAGCAGCCGGAGATTGGTCCAGGCGTAGAGGAACACGATGCCGGTGGCGGCGGCGAACAGCGCGAGCCTGATCAGCAGCAGGCGCCAGAAGACCTGCGCATAGCCGACCGCCTGGAACCAGAACAGGTCGGCCAGCCAGCTCAGCGCCGCGATCAGCAGGACCAGCAGCGGCAGGACCAGCCAGAGCACGCGGGCAGACGTGACAAAGCGGAGGAGGGCGGTCATGGCAGAGGCGAGCTTCCCTTCCGGACCCGTTGGCCGTCCCGGCCGGGGCGGGCCCGGCGGCGCCGGCTGCCCGCCTCAGGGCTTGCCGACGCGGAGCGTGAACGGCACCCGGCCGCCCTCGGAATCGACCACGTACAGCCGGACCTTGGGCAGAATCCGCTCCATCGCCTCGAGGTAGAGCCGGGAGCGGGTGATCTCGGGCGCCTTTTGATACTCCTTTAAGAGCGCGAGGAAACGATCGGTGTTGCCGATCGCCTCGGCGACCCGCTGCTGCTTGTAGGCCTGCCCCTCGCGGACCACGGCGTTGGCCTCGCCGCGCGCCTTGGGGATCAGGTTGTTGGCGTACATGCGCGCCTCGTTGCGGCTCTTCTCGCGGTCGGCCATGGCGTCGGTCACCTCCTGGAAGGCCTGCGCGACCGACGGGTCGAGGGTGATCGTCATGATGCTCGACGAGGTGATCTGGATGCCGCTCTGATAGCGATCGAGCATCGCCTGGGTCTCGGCCTTGACCCGCTCCTGGAGCGCGAGCCGCCCGGTGGTCAGAAGGTCGTCGACCGCCATCCCGACCGCGGTCTCGGTCAGCACGGTCTCCGCGAGGTTGCCGATCAGCGCCTGCGGGTTCTCGATCCGGAACAAAAAATCGGCCGGGCTGCGGATCACGTACTGGAGCACCAGCGCGACGCTCAGAAGGTTGGTGTCCCCGGTCATCAGCGGCATGCCGACCACCGCCGTCTGCTCGCCCGCCGGCAGCTCGAAGCCGACCCCGGTCTTCATGACGCTCGTGGTCCTGACCACGTCGACCTGGTCGACCGGCCAGGGCAGGCGGTAGTGCATGCCGGGCCCGACGCGGGCGGCGATCGCGCCGAAGCGGCGGACGACCGCCTGCTGGTCGGTGCCGACGACGTAGAATCCGGAGCCGAGATCGACCGCCAGGAGGAGCAGGAGCAGGCCGCCGAGCGCGTAGAGCACCTGGCGCGGCGACGGCCGCCAGCGACCGGCAGGGCGGGCGCCTGGAGCGGCCTCGTTCATGGCGCGACCTCGGCACGCCCCGGCGCCTCGGCCGCGAGGGGACTGCGCGCGGGCGCCGGCGTGCCCGGCTTGAGGTCGGCTGCGGCTGGGGCGCCCTGCAGGATCTGGAAGACCTCGGCGTCGGCCGGCAGGAACAGCGTGGTCTGCTCGTCGAGCACGGTCTCGTAGGTCTGGAGGGTGCGCAGGAACTTGTAGAAGGGCGCGTCCTGGCCGAACGCGTCGGCGTAGATCCGCATCGCCTGGGCGTCGCCCTCGGCCTTGAGGCCGGCCGCCTGCTTGTAGGCCTCGGCCGCGATCTTCGTCTTCTCCGCCTCGGCCTCGGCCATCATCCGGCTCGAGTCGCGCTCGCCTTCGGAGCGGAACTGCTTGGCGATCTTGCCGCGCTCGGCCTTCATGCGCTCGAACACGCTCTGCTGGTTCTGCTCGGGCAGGGACAGCTGGCGGACGTCGACGTTCAGGACGTCGATGCCGTAGGCCGGCAGCGCATAGGCCGCGACCGCGTCGCGGACCTCGGCGTTCAGGCTCTGGAACCGGCTCGCCTGGCCGCCGGCCGCGACGAAGGAGGCGAACGGATAGTTGCCGAGCGCGGCGCCGATCTCGGCGAGCACGAGGTCGGCGAGGCGGACCTCGGCGCCCTCACGGGTCGCGAGCGTCTCGAGGAACCGCCTGGGATCGGCGATCCGCCAGAGTGCCAGGCTCCGGACCACGACGTTCTTCTTGTCGGCGGTCAGGTATTCCGCCTCGGCGGGCTTGGAGTAGAGCAGCCGCCGGTCGACCGGCAGCACGCGATCGAACGGCAGCTTGACGTGCAGGCCGGGCGCGTCGACCACGCGCACGACCCGGCCGAACCGGGTCACGACCCCGGACTGGGTCACGTCGACCGTGAACAGCGAGGCAAAGGCCGCCAGAAGCGCGCAGCCGCCGAGCAGGACCAGCAGCGTCGCGCGCAGCCGGAGGCCGGTGGCTCGTGGGTGCCTGGCCATCACTTCCGAGCCCGCGCCGACCGGATCGAGCAGCCAGAGGTCGAAATCCTTGACCTCGCCGGCGCCCGGCCGGATCACCTTCTGCACCCCCGGCAGCACCGCCTCGATGGTCTCCAGCCGCAGCCGGAAGCGGGTCAGCTCGGGGGCCTGCCGGTAGGCGTCGACCTTGACCTCGAAGCCCGCGGCATCACCCTCGGCGTGCAGGACCCGCTCGGCCTGGAAAGCCTCCGCCTGCACGACCTTGGCGGCGGCCTGGCCCTCGGCCTGGTTGACCTCCTCGACCGCGAAGGTCTGGGCGCGATCGATCGTGCGCAGCTTGTCCTCCTGGGCGCTCGCGACGTCGCGGAAGGCGTCGTGGACCTCCTGCGGCGGATGCACGTAGAGCAGGCGCACGGACAACAGCTCGATGCCGGCGCCGTAGCGGTCGAGGCGCTCCTGGACGCCCGCGCGGACCCGCCGCTCGATCGCGCCGCGATCGGTCGTGTAGACGGCATCGATGCTGGCGGTGGCCACGACCCCGCGCAGCGCGGCCAGCGTCAGGCTGCGCACCAGCGCCTCGGGCTCGGCGAGCCGGTAGGCGAACGCGACCGGATCCGCGACCCGGTATTGGACGCTGAAGCGGATGTCGATGAAGTTGCTGTCGCCGGTCAGCAGGAACGACTCTTCCGGCACGCTCTTCTGCTCGAAGGCGACGCCGGTCGACTTGATCGCGCTCGGCACGGGGTTGCCGGGCCCGCCGACGGTCAGAAGGTCGCGCGCCAGGGTGCGCGCGCCGAGGTCGGAAGCGCTCCGGAAGCCGAGCTCGGCGCGCCGGACCAGGTCGGTCGCCACAACCTTGTCGCTCCCGAACGGCCAGGGCAGCCGGTAGTGGAGGCCAGGCGCCAGATCAGGCGCCGTGACCCGGCCGAAGCGCAGGCCGATGCCGACCTCGCCCGGCTGGACGCTGAACAGGCCGCTCGACAGCCAGAGCAGGAGGGCCGCGGCGAGCGCTGCCAGCTGCAGGCGCCGGGCGGTGAGGCGAACGCCGGTCACGGTCGCGATGCGGTCGCGCAGCCAGAGCCACTCGCCCGGCACGTGCGCCCGGCGCAGGCTGACCAGCAGCAGCAGCACCAGGACCAGGGCGCCCGCGACCTTGACCGGCTCGGGGATGACCGCGGTCGCGGCGCCGAAGGTCGCGCGCGGGTCCAGCTTCCAGGTGGCGTAGACCCAGTTGAGCGCGTAGCCCGCGAGCAGGGTCACGACCACGATGCTGGCGAGGTAGATCGCGACCACCCGGGCGCCGAGGAACTTCAGGAGCACCGTCAGGCTGCCGAGGTTGGTCGCCGGTCCGGCGAGGAGGAAGACCAGGGCGGCGCCCGGATTGAGGCCCTTCATGACCAGCGCCGCCGCGACCGGGGTCGAGGACGACGCGCAGGTGTAGATCGGGATGCCGATCAACAGCATGACCAGCATGGATGTGAATGCGCCGCCCAGATAGTCGGCGAAGAAGGTCGCCGGCAGCGCCGCGGCCACGACCCCCGAGATCAGGATGCCGAGCACCAGCCAGTAGCTGGTCTCGTCCAGGAGCTCCCGAAAGGCGTAGCCGTAGATGTCCCGGACCGTCTGCAGCGGCGGCGCCGCCATCCAGACCGGCATCCGCTCCAGGCTCGCTGCGTGGTCATGGTCATGGTCATGGTCATGGCCGTGGTCGTGATCGTGGCCATGGCCGTGATCATGGGGCTGGCCATGATCGGGCGGACAGCAGAGATCGGGCGCGGCGACCGCCCGGTCGGCGGCTTCGGCGGTCTCGGCAAGCGCGCTCGCCGGTTGCCGGCGCTCGCCGAAGAAGTTGGTCGCGAGCCCGGCGCCGACCGCCGTGACCATCGCCGCCAGCGGCCGGAAGATGGTGATGATCGGGTCCATCAGCGCGTAGCTGAGGCTGATCGAATTGACCCCGGTCTCGGGCGTCGCGATCAGGAAGGCGACGGTCGCCCCCTTGGTTGCCCCCTGGCGCCGGAGCCCGAGCGCGGTCGGCAGCACGCCGCAGGAGCAGAGCGGCAGCGGCACGCCCAGCGCCGCCGCCCAGAGCACCGATCTGACCTTGCCGGTGCCGAAGAACCGCATCAGGGTCCGGGCCGGCACCATGACCGCGAGCACGCCCGCGAGCGCGAAGCCGAACAACAGGAAGATCGCGGCTTCCTTCAGGATCCACCAGGTCTGGACGCCGACCTGGAGCAGGAAATCGACCATCCGGTTCCCCCGGAGAGCCGGCCGGAGACCGCAGGGGCCCCCGGCCGGCCGCCCTGAGCGCCGCTACTGCGGCAGGTACTTCTTCGGGATCTGGCAGGCGACCGAGTACTGCGGGTCGACCACGTTGGCGACCTCGATCTGGGCCGCCTGACCGAGCAGCTGCAGCGCCTCGTACTTGTCGAAGCCGTAGTCCTCGACCAGCCAGTTGACCACGTCGGAGCAGGCGATCCGGAGCGCGTCGATCAGGGGCCGGGTGCTGCCGATCGACATCACCATGGTGTCGTTCTCGAGCCGCGGCCATTTGATCGTCTTGCCCTTGATCAGATCGACCGTGAACGTGACGTTGAACGAGGTCTCGATCGCGGCGCCGTCGATCTCGCCGTCACCCTGGGCGGCGTGGCCGTCGCCGAGCATGAACAGCGCCCCCGGCTCGAACACCGGGAAGTACATGGTCACGCCCTTGACCACCTCGTTGAAGTCCATGTTGGCGCCATGCGGCCCGGGGACCAGCGAGCTGATGCACTCCTTGCCCGCAGGCGCGGTGCCGATCGTGCCGAAGAACGGCCGCAAGGGCACCTCGACCTTGCCGATCTTGCTGTTCGGGCAGGTCGAGCACGCCGACGTTCTTCTCGGCATCGAGGTGCCAGGCGAACAGCTTGTCGGGCACCGGGTCGGTGATCATCGCCGTCTTGTACTCGGGCGCGAGCGCGCCGAAGTAGGGCAACGACATGCCCCAGCCGAAGTCCCGGTTCAGGCTGATGTCGTCGATGTGGACCTTGAGCGTGTCGCCGGGCTCGGCGCCCTCGACGTAGAACGGCCCGGTCTGCGGGTTGACCTTGGTCAGGTCGAGCTTCGACATCACGGTCTTGTCGGACGCCGAGAACACGTCGTTGGACGCATCCCGGGTCTTGGTCTTGACCGTGTCGCCGGGCTTGATCCGGGCTGCCGGCGGATGGGCGTAGCAGTAGGTGAAGTAGACGGTATCGCCAGGGTCGTAGTCGACCTCGGCGGCGAAGCCGGGCGCGCTCAGCGCCACGGCCGCCACGGCCGCGGTCAGGATCGGCAGGATCGTGGTCACCGAACTTCCATGGTTAGACACGGGTTGATTCCCCCCTCGATTGGATCCCCAAAACGATGGCCGCTCGTGCGGCTCTGCTCCCCGATCGTCAGCGCATCGGCGTGCCCTCCTGCGGTGGCGGGGCGTCGGTCGACCCGCCGGCCTGGTCGTCGTGGTGGCTGTCGTAGAGCAGCCCGAACAGCTCGGACGTCGCGGGCAGGACGAGCGTCGTGTCCGGCTTCACGAACTTCCGAGTTGCCTCCATCGTCCTCATGAACCGGTAGTAGTCGGGCGCCTTGCCCAACGCCTCGGCGTAGATCCTGGCGGCTTCGGCCTCGCCCTGGCCGCGATGCTGCTGGCTCACCTTGTAGGCGTCGGCGAGCCGCCGGCTCTTCTCCTCATCGGCGGCAGCCCGGATCTTGAGCCCCTCCTCCTCGCCCTCGGAGCGATATTTCATGCTGATGCGGGCGCGCTCGGACTTCATCCGGGCGTAGACCCGGAGCCGGTTGCGGTCCGGGAAGTCGAACCGCTGCAGCTGGACGTCGACCAGCTCGATGCCGTAGTCGCGCAGCGCCGTCGTGCGCAGGGTCCGGGTCACCTCCTCGATCACGGCCTCCGCCCGGTATTCGCCCGGCTGGATCGAGACGAAGGCGGTCAGCGGGTTGCGCCCGATCGCGGCTCCCAGCTCGGCGAACAGGATGTCGCTGAGGCGCGCCTCGGCGCCGGTGCGATCGAACACGGTCTCGAAGAATTTCCGGGGCTCGGCCACCCGCCAGAGGATCACGCTCGAGGCCACGACCGCGGTCTTCTCCAGCGTCAGGAACTCGGACAAGGGCGGCGTGTAGACGAACAGCCGGTGGTCGAAGCTGTTGACGCTCTGGAACGGATATTTGAGCCCGAGGCCGGGCTCGGTCAGCACCTGGACCGGCTTGCCGAACTGGGTCACCACGGCATCGTCGGCCTGGTCGACCGTGAACAGGCAGAACGGCACCAGGCCCACCGCGACCGCCGCCAGCGTCAGGAGAACCAGACGCTTGCGTACGCCGCCTTTACTTCTGTGCCTCAGATCGGGCATCGATACCTACCGCAGATCGGGCAGGTGTTGGAACCAGGATCAAGCCTCGGTTCTGCATGGCACGAGCCGACTGCTGGCCGCAAGCTGAAATTACGAAATGGTTCAATTGGACAAATACGCGATCAGACGAGCGCCATTATGTAATATTATTACATATCTGCTTCGCGGTACTCTCGCGCTTCGGGCACGAGACGCGAGCGGACGGGCGGCCAGGCATGTGGGCCGAATCGACGGCGGTGGTGGGCGGAGCGGCCAACCGACGCTATGATCATAGCTTGGAGCACGGCAGCGACCGCATGGGGGAGGGGAGCATGGCCACGGATCGGGCGATCGAGCGACGGCCCTTCGGGCGCACCGGACACATGAGCACGGCCGTGATCTTCGGCGCCGCGGCGCTCGGCCGGGTCGATCAGGGCACCGCCGACCGGGTGCTCGACCGGCTGCTCGAGTTCGGCATCAACCACATCGACACCGCCCCCTCCTACGGCGACGCCGAGCTCCGGATCGGCCCCTGGATGGACCGCCATCGCGACGACTTCTTCCTCGCGACCAAGACCCGCCGCCGCGACTACGCCGGCGCCCGCGACGAGATCGCCCGCTCGCTCGAGCGGCTGCGCACCGACCGGGTCGACCTGCTCCAGCTGCACGCTCTCAACCACCCCGACGAGTGGGAGCAGGCGCTCTCGCCGGGCGGGGCCCTGGACGCCGCCCGCGAAGCCCGTGATCAGGGCCTGATCCGCTTCATCGGGGTCACCGGCCACGGCTGGACCATCGCGGCGATGCACCGCCGCTCGCTGGAGCGCTTCGACTTCGACTCGGTGCTGATGCCCTGGAACTGGCACTGCGCCCATCACGAGACCTACGCCGCCGATTTCCGGGCGACGCTGGCCCTCTGCCGGCAGCGCCAGGTCGCCGTCCAGACCATCAAGTCGCTCGCCCGCGGGCCCTGGGCAGCCGGCGCCGATCGCAACCACACCACCTGGTACCAGCCGCTCGAGAACCCGGCCGACATCCGGGTCGCGGTCCACTGGCTGCTGGCCCAGCCCTACGTCTTCCTGAACTCGGTCGGCGACGTCGGGCTGCTGCCGGCGGTCCTGCAGGCCGCCGCCGAGTTCGGCGACGCGGCGCCTGCCCAGGTGCCCGACGAGGCGGCGATGGCCGCCTTCGGCCAGCGCGCGGGCCTCGCCTCGATCTTCGGCCTCTAACGGAAGGCGGCCTCGAGCTCTCTGAGGAGACGCCCTTCGACCTCGACGACGGCCGCGGCCACCGCCGGCGACAGCGGCCCGCCGGGCGAGAAGTCCGCGCCCTCGATGGCGTAGACCACCAGATCCGGCGGCAGCGAGCCCAAGGCCCGCGCGAGCTCGATCGCCTCGCTGAGGCCAAGCGCATGCGAAGAGACCGCGAACAGGCTGCGAGGCAGCGGGGCTCCGGCCGGGTCGAGACGTCGGATCGTGCCCGGCGGCGCGCCCGAGACCGCGGCATCCACGAGATACGCCGCATCCGCCGTCGCCAGCAGCTCGAGCAGGCGGGTCGCCTCGCCGTCCTGCTCGAGCACCTCGACGCCCGCCGGGACGCGGCCGCGCAGGCCGCGGGCGACGGCCAGGCCCGCCGCATCGTCGCCCCGATCGTCGTTGCCGATGCCGATCACCAGCCGGCGCGGGCGCGGCGCCGTCATCGGCAGCTCAGCCGCGGTCGATCTCGAGCCGCAGGAAGTGGGTCGCGCAGGAGATGCAGGGGTCGTAGTTGCGCACCGTCTGCTCGCAGCGCCAGCGCAGCGCCTCGTCGTCGAGATCGAGCCAGTCGCCGATGAACGTCCTCAGGTCGTCCTCGATGCTCGGCTGGTTCTGCGAGGTCGGCGGCACGATGCATGGCGTCCTGGATGGTGCCATCGGCATCCAGCCGGTAGCGGTGATAGAGCATGCCCCGGGGCGCTTCGGTGCAGCCGTAGCCCGTGCCGGCGCGCGGTTCGACCGGCACCGCGGGACGGTCGGGCTCCTCGTAGGCCGCGATCAGGCGGAGCGCCTCGTCGCAGGCGTAGAGCACCTCGAGGCTGCGCACGAGGATGCTCTGATAGGGGTTGGTGCAGACCGGCCCGAGCCCCGCCTCCTTGGCCGCCTGCCTGGCGAGCGGCGAGAGCTGCTCGAAGTTCAGGCTGTAGCGGGCGAGCGGTCCGACCAGATAGGCCCCGCGCGCCCGCAGGTGGGCGTGCAGCGCGTTGGAGCGCGCGACGTGCTGCTCCTCGAAATGCTCGTCGAACTCCCCAACCGCGATGTCGAGGCCGCGGTTCGAGACGATCCGGCCATGGGTGATCGGATATTCGGTGTCGTCGCGGAGCGAGACGAACTCGTAGTCGCGCGTGCAGTCGGGAAACGCGAAGCCCGCGACCCAGCGCACGGTCTCGAGCGCGGCATCGCGCGCCCGCTCGAGGTGCTCGGCATGGGCGAGGAGATCACGCCGCCGCGGCACCTTGTAGAAGCCACCGACCCGGACGTTGATCGGGTGGATCTCGCGGCCGCCGACCAGCGCCATCAGCTCGTTGCCGGCCTTCTTCAGCTGGAGCCCGCGCTGGACGATCGCCGGCTGCTCGCGGGCCAGCTCGATCGCGCTCTCGCAGCCGAGGAAATCCGGCGCGTGCAGCATGTAGACATGGAGCGTGTGGCTCTCGATCCACTCACCGCAGTAGAGCATGCGGCGCAGCGCACGTAGTTGCCCGTCGACGGTGACGCCCAGCGCATCCTCGATCGCCCGGCAGGAGCTCATCTGATAGGCGACCGGGCAGATGCCGCAGATCCGGGCCGTGATGTCCGGGACCTCGCCGCAGGCGCGGCCGCGCAGGAACGCCTCGAAGAAGCGCGGCGGCTCGAAGATCCGGAGCTCCGCCGCGCGCACCTTGCCGTCCCGCACCGTCACCTTGAGCGCGCCCTCGCCCTCGACCCGCGCGAGATAGTCGACCTTGATCGTCCTAGTCGCCATGGCGGTCGCCCTCGGCGCGGAACTCCGGCGCGAGCGTGTTGAAGGTGCGATAGAGGCGCTGGAGGTCGCGCTCCGGCAGGCCGAGCCGGGCGAGCCAGGCGCTGAGCGCTGCCGTGTCCGGGGTCTCCATCGGCCCGTAGCAGCCGTAGCAGCCCCGGTCGAAGGACGGGCAGAGCGCGCCGCAGCCGGCGTGGGTCACCGGCCCGAGGCAGGGCGTGCCATGCGCGACCATCACGCAGACGTTGCCCTTGAGCTTGCATTCGACGCAGACGCTGTGGGCCGCGACGTTCGGCCGGCGCTGGTTGAGGAACGCGCTGATCACCTCGAGCAGCTGGTATTTGTTGATCGGGCAGCCGCGCAGCTCGAAGTCAACCCGGACATGGGCCGAGATCGGGGTCGAGGTTGCGAGCGTCTCGATGTAGTCGGGCCGCGCGTAGACGACGGCCGTGAACTCGGCCACGTCCTTGAAGTTGCGCAGCGCCTGGATGCCGCCGGCGGTGGCGCAGGCGCCGATCGTCACGAGACGGCGCGAGCGCCGCCTGACCTCCTGGATCCGCCTGGCGTCGTGGGGCGTGGTGATCGAGCCCTCGACCAGGGACAGATCGTAGGGCCCCCCGACCTCGGCCCGGGTCGCTTCCATGAAGTAGGCGATCTCGACCGCGCCGGCGAGCGTGAGCAGCTCGTCCTCGCAGTCGAGCAGGCTCAGCTGGCAGCCATCGCAGGAGGCGAACTTCCAGACCGCGAGCTTCGGCCGGCGCGGCGCCGCCATGTCAGGCCGGATCTGCCGGAGAACGGCGCGTCACTCGGACCTTCGCGCGAACGACACCGCGTAGGCTTCGGCGCGGGCATCGATCAAGGGGTCGTCGGACGCCTCGATCCCGTCGGTCAGGTTGGTGGGCATGAAGAGCAGCTCCTTGGACTGCGCCTCGCTGTCGGCCGCGACCTTGGCAACCGTGATCGTGCCGAGGTCGACGAGCTTGCGGCCGGCCGGCCACGGCTTGGTCGCATCGTTCGTGGGATCGTCGGGCTCGGCCAGCTGGGCCAGGAGATGGAACTGCGCCGGCTCCTTGGCCAGATGCGGCGCCAGCTCGTCGAGCAGGAAGTCCGGCGCCCGCTTGGCGGCGTCCTCGGCGCTCAGATGCTCCGCGCCGGCGACCGGGGCGATCTGGAAGCGCACGGCCTGCCGCTTGCCGGCGGCGTCGACCAGGACGAAGGCATTGATGCCGTTGTAGGTCTCGCGCGCGAAGCTCGAAGGTGTCTGAGCACTGTGCAGGGCCGGGAGGGCGGCCGGATGGCTGGCGAGAAACTGGTCGAGCGCGGTCGGCTTGGCGGCCTCTGGCCCGCTCGCCGCCACCGCGCGCAAGAGGTCGCGGAAATCCTCGGCATTCGCCGCCGGGAAGAACGCCAGCGAGTTGGCGACGATGTCCATCTCGCCGCCGTCCGACAGATGGAAGCGGACCGCCATGCCGTGCGGGTTGGCGTTCGGAGCGCCGTCCGGGATGGTCGGCAGGCCGGTCGCATCCGAGAACCGCACCGTCACCGGGATCGTGCCGCCCTTGAACAGCACGGCCTTGCTCAGGCTCGCTCCCGCGGCGCTGGGCGCGAAGCTGCCCTCGGCCACGACGCCCTTGGCGTGGTTGGCGCGCGCACCCGGGTGGTGGCCGAACAGCTGGTTCATCGCGTCGACGACCTGCTCGGGAACCGACGGCTCGTCCGCGACGCCGGCGGCCGGCAGGCCGGCAAGAAGGCTTGCCGCAACCGCAGCCCTCCGACCGATCTCGATCCAGCGCATGATTTTCCCTTCCCCCGCTACCCCTCACGATTGCTTACCACGCCGTCGCCGCTCGTGCCACCGCCGACGCGCTCAAAGCGCGCTTCCCGGCGTGCTTCGCATGGCATCGATCGCCCTCAGATCTCCTTGGCGCTCAGCAGCGCCGCGATGCGATCGTAGCGGAAGATCGGCCCGTCCTTGCAGATGAAGGTCGGCCCGAGCTGGCAGTGGCCGCAGTGGCCGATCGCGCACTTCATGTTGCGCTCCATCGACAGCCAGATGGCGTCGGCGGGCAGGCCGGCAGCGCGCAGGCTCGCGATCGCAAAGCGCATCATGACCTCGGGCCCGCAGACGAATGCGATGCTGTGCAGCGGGTCGAACCCGGCCCGCGGGATCAGCGTGGTCACCACGCCGACGTTGCCGCGCCAGTCGCCGCTCGCATGGTCGACCGTGACCTCGATCTCGACGTCGAGGCGGCGGCGCCAGCTCTCGAGCTCGCGCCGGAACAGGATGTCGGCGGGGCTGCGCGTGCCGTAGAGGAGGACGATCCGGCCGTAGCGCCGGCGCGCGGCCAGCAGGCGATAAAGGGCGGGCCGGAGCGGGGCAAGGCCAAGGCCGCCCGCGATCACCAGGACATCGGCGCCATCGGCCTGGTCGAGCGGCCAGCAGGTCCCGAACGGCCCGCGTACGCCGATCCGCTCGCCGGGGCGGGCGCTGGCGAGCGCGCTCGAGACCGCGCCGACCGCGCGCACGGTGTGCACCAGCGGACCGGGCCGGCCGGGGTCGCCGCTCATGCTGATCGGCACCTCCCCGACGCCGAACACGTAAAGCATGTTGAACTGGCCGGGCGCGAACCGGAACCCGCCGTCCGGCCCGCCGCCCTCGATCGCGAGCGTCCAGGTATCGGCGGTCTCCCGCCGTCGCCCCGACAGGCGCGCGACTGCCGGCACCATGGGATCGACGCTGTCCCGCGCCAGCGGCGGCAGAGGCGCGGCCCCCGGCTCCGCCATCGGCCGTGTCGGCCCGGCTGCGGCCGCCGCTGCCCGCTCCATGGGCTCGGCGCTGCGCCTGAGCGTCGGCGGCACGGGCTCGGCCTCTGGCCCGGTCATCAGCTGCCGGGGGTGCCGTAGACGTCGAGGATCTGCAGCCGGGTCGCCTGCAGGCGCTCGACCACCACCGGCACGAACCGCTTCATCAGCTCGTAGCCGAGGTCATGGTCCTCCTCGCACTTCCGCCGCAGGCAGGTGGCATCCATGGCGATCGCGCGGGTCAGCTCGAGCGCCCGGGCGTCATAGGTCCAGCGATAGGGGGCCACCAGCCAGGAGACGCCGACGATCTCGCCCGCCGGCACGGTCTGGAAGGTGACCGGCGCCCGCCCGGGCAGCGCGACCTCGAGGGCCACCCGGCCGTGGCGGACCAGATAGAGCTGATCGGCCGGCTCGCCCTCATGGAACAGGTACTGGCCGGCCTCGAAGCGCACGTTCCTGGCGCAGCCGACCATCAGCCTGCAAAAATCCTCGTCGAGCCCGACGAAGAACGGATGCTCGCAGATGATGCGCTCGAGTCCCTCCACGACGCCCCTCCCAAGCCCGCGACGCCCTTCCAAGCTCCCGCCGCCGTCGCTCGAGGCGCCGCCGCCAAGCCCGAGCGATGCCGCCCCGCCAACTCTTGAGCACGCCGTTGCCAGACGGTTGATCAAGTCGCTCGAGGCCGGCGCGGACGTCATATGTCGTCCTGCCCTGGGGCGGGTCCACGACATCGGGCGGCGACTTCGCACGGGACCGAGCCTGATCGACGGACGGTTAACCCTTCATCAACCATCGGCGTCCAACCTGTCCAGACTCAATGGTCTCGATGGTCCATGCGACCCTGGCAATCCGGGCGCCCGGCTTTATTCGCGGGCACGGATCCCCACGGTCGCATGGACCATCCGACATGCTGGCGCCAAAGCGTTGAGGAAAGGTTAACGGACGGGCGAATCATCTTCGGATGCCCGGGGCGGTGAGGCCCGGGCCGCTGCGCCGAACGGTCAGGGCGCTCATGCGCTCAAACCGCGCTCTGTTGCGGTGACCCCCGATCGCTTGCGTCGGACCGCGGCCGGTTGCGGTGGACCACGGTCGGTTGCGCCGACCCGCGGTCGGTTGCGGTGAACCACAGTCGGTTGCGCCGACCCGCGACCGGCTGCGGGACCACGGTCGGTTGCGCCGAGCCCCGTCGGTTTTGCTGAGGAACGGTCGGCCGCGGTGGGCCGAGGTCGGTCGCGCTGGCCCGTGTCAGTTGTGCTGAACCATGGTCGGTTGCGCTGACCTGGCCGGTGGCGAGGGGACCGCCGTCCGGTGCGGCGGAACGCCGTCGGTTGCGGTGAGCCGGTGTCGGCTTCGGTGAGCCGCGGCTCGTCGCGTCGAACCTTCCTCGGGCGCACGGGCATCAGTCCGGCTCGCTCGCGCGGATCGCCGCCACCTCCTCGGTGATGTCGATCCCGACCGGGCACCAGGTGATGCAGCGGCCACAGCCGACGCAGCCCGAGGTGCCGAACTGGTCGACCCAGGTCGCGAGCTTGTGGGTCAGCCATTGCCGGTAGCGCGAGCGCGCCGAGCTGCGCACGCTGCCGCCATGCAGATAGGAGAAATCCATGGTGAAGCAGGAGTCCCAGCGACGGGTGCGCGTGGCGCTGTCGCCGGCGAGATCGCTCTCGTCCTCGACGCTCGTGCAAAAGCAGGTGGGGCAGACCATCGTGCAGTTGCCGCAGGTCAGGCAGCGCTCGGCCACGTCATCCCAGCGCTCGTGCTCGAGGTTGCGCAGCAGCACGTCGCGCACGTCGCCCGCCTCCAGCACGCGGCCCATGCTGTGGGCCGTGCGGGCGACGACCGCATCGGCCGCCTCGATCTCCCCGGGGCGCGGCTCGCGGTGCGGCAGCTCCGCAAGGATCAGGGCGCCGGCCTCGCTCCCGACCTCGACCAGGAACAGGGGCTCGGCCTCGGCCGCGATCTCGGTCAGCGCCAGATCGAAGCCGAAGCTCGCTTTCGGGCCGGTGTCCATCGAGACGCAAAAGCAGGTGCCGCCCGCCTGGCCGCAGTTGACCGCGACCACGAACGCGTCCTCGCGCCGCGCGCGGTAGTGCGGATCGACGTACGGCCCCTCGAGCAGGACCCGGTCCTGGACCCGGATCGCGTGCAGTTCGCACGACCTCACGCCCACGAACGCGAGCTTCGCGGCCGGCTCCGCCTCGGTCACGACGCGAAAGCCGTCGCCGCTGCGCTCGGCGCGCCAGAGCTCGAGCCTCGGGGCGTGGAGAAACCGCTTCCACGAGTGCGGGCCGACGGCGTAGCCGAACAGCGCCTGGTCGTCGCGCCGCTTGAGCCGGTAATGGCCGCCATCCTGCTCGTCGGTCCAGCCGGCCGGGAGATCGTCGAGGCCAGCGATGTCGTCGTAGACGATCGCCTGATCGCGCACGGTCGGCCCGAGCACGCGGAACCCCTGCTGCCGCAAGGCCTGCAGCAGCCCTTCCAGGCCATCCCTCTGGAGCACGACCTGCTGGCCGATCACGAGCCGGCTCCCAGGCGGTAAGATGCCTCCGTCCGACACACCTGCCGGTGTCCAGTGCGCTCCCGCCCTGGCACCCCGACCGGGCGCGCCCCCCTCTCTAGCCCGGACGCCCCGCCCGGTCCAGGCTCGACGCACCTCGGCCGTCGGGCGCGCGCCGCGACCTGGCTGCCGGGAGGGCGATGCCCGCCGTCGACCACGCTCAAGGCGGCGGGCCGGGACCGCGGGTCTGGTCGCCGGGCCCCTTGCGCCAGTCCCGCGCCCGCTGCTCAGCCCGGCTCACCTGCGCGCCATCGAGCTCTCCCCGCAGAGCGAGGACGATCGCCTCGCCGGCATCGCCCGCGAGCAGGCCGTGGGCCAGCGCGGTCTCCGGGTCGAGCGGCACGCCCTGGCCCGACCGGTACAGCTCGGCCAGGGTCGCATGCGCGCGCAGGAAGCCCCGCCGGCCGGCGAGCCGCAGCAGCTCGGCGACCTTCGCCATCCCGGCCCCGGGCGCGGCGCCGTCTTGATAGGCCATTGCGAGATGGTAGGGGGCGTGCGGGCTGCCCATGCCGGTCGCCTGCGCCAGCAGGGCCACCGCCGCCTCGACGTCCTTGGGCACGCCCTCGCCCTTGAGCTGCAGCCGGGCGAGGTTGTCGGCGGCATTGCCGTTGCCGAGCATGGCGCCCAGCGCATAGGTGCGCGCCGCTTTGCCGGGGTCGCCCGGCAGGATCGAGCCGGCACGGTACAGATTGCCCAGGCGGTCGAACGCCGAGGCATCGAAATCCCGCGACCAGACCGCCCGCAAGAAGCGGCTCTGGCGCACGTCCAGCTCGACGATCGCGAGCGCCAGCTCGCCCCGCAGCAGGTCCCCGAGCTCGCGAACGGCGCTCTCGAGCCTGGCCCGGTCCCAGCCGTAGCCGCTGTGCGGGCAGCGGTTCTCCTGGCCTGCGAAGTCGGGCGCGATCCGGCCGTCAAAGAGCTGCTCGAGCCACTCCGGGCGGACCAGCAGCGCGGGGTCGAACTGATCGAGCTGCGCCATCTTGCAGCCGAGCCTTGCGCCATAGAGGCACCAGAGACCGTTGTCCTGATCGGCGCCGATGGTCGCCCACACCAGCAGCCGCTTGAGGCCCGCGGGCGGCAGCCGGCTTCCAAGCTGCCGGCCGGGGGCGCGGCCGCCGACCAGGCCGTGCGCGACCGCCTCCCGGAACCCCGCGCCGAACGCCTGCCGCGGCGTGCCGTTCGGATGGCTGGTCCCGAACGAGCGGGGGAGCGCGATCTCTGGCGGGGCGCCGGCGGCATCCGCCTCAAGGAGGGCCGGCCGCCAGCAGCAGCGGAGCCCGCCGGAGGCGTAGCAGAGACCGTTGACCACGTTGCGCGTCGGCCAGACGAGCGTCGCCGGCGCTTCGATCAGCTGGTCGTCGACCACGTGCTCGGCCAGCGCCGGATCGATCCGGGTGTCGCCGCGGACGACCAGGAACCGGTCGCTGTCGGCGAGCGCGGCCGCGCGCCGGATCGTGCTCCAGGACGCCTGCAGGCCGTGCACGCGGATCGCCTTGGGGAACGCCGCCGCCAGGGCGCGCCAATGGGCATCCGCCGCCGGCTCGTCGGCCGAAAGCAGGATCGCGCTGAGGTCGCCGAGCCGCACCGCCATGGGCCTCACCGCGGCCGCTCGCCCGGGTCGCGAATCTCGGGCTGGTCCCGCCGGCCGTCGTGGCCGCGGCCGGCGGCTTCGGCCAGCAGGTCGTGCTGGCGCGCGCGCTCGGGATCGGGCTCGACGCCCTCGCCCGCCCGGTACATCTCGGCGAGGTCGCGGTGCGCCGCGGCGAAGCCGCGCTCGGTCGCGAGCTCGAACAGGCGCACCGCCAGCGCCGGATCGCGGGCGACACCGCGGCCGAGCCGGTGCAGGCGGCCGAGGCGATGGGCGGCGTAGGCGTTGCCCAGCACGCTCGCCTCGCGCAGCCGGGCGACGCCCTGCTCGTACGCCGGGCGGTCGTCCGGGTCGGCGAGCTCGAGCCGCGCGAGATTGTAGAGCGCGCCCGGATGGCCGACCGCGGCCGCCGCCGCGTAGCAACGCTCCGCCCGGTCCTCATCCTGCGCGACCCCGATGCCGCGTTGGAACATGGTGCCCAGGCGGTCGAGCGCGTTGAGGTTCAGGGGCGGCTCGTAGATCTGCTTGAAGAACCGGCTCTGGTCCGCGCTCAGCTCCGCGACCTCGAGCCCCAGATCCTGGTCCAGGACCCTGCCGAGCGCCACGATCGCATCAGCCAGACGGCCCGGGTCCCAGGCATAGCCGCTATGGCGACAGAGGGCGCCCGCGCCCGCAAAGCGCGGCCCGACCTCCTCGCGCCAGAAGTCGTCGAACCAGTCGAAGTCGTTGATCGCGACGTAGTCCCAGCCATCCAGGTGCAGCATCCGGATCGCGAGCCGCGCCCCGTACAGGCACCAGAGGCCGTTCTCGACGTCGGCGCCGACCGAGCACCAGATCATGAGCCGGTGCCGGTGAAGGGGGTGCAGCGAAGCGGGCAGGGCGCTCGGGGAGCTGATCGGAAGCGCGAGCTTGGTGGCCTCCCTGAAGCTGCTGCGGAAGGCCTGCAGCGGCGTCCCGTGGCAGTGGAACTCGCTCATCGGCACGACCTGCTCGACCCGATGCGGCCCGGTCTCGCGTCCGATCTCGAGGGCCGCCGGGAAATCGACCGAGCGCTGCTCCCGGGGCGCGCTCTCGTGCGAGCGCATGCTCGCCACGAGCGCCTTCGGCCAGCACTTGAGCCCGCCGTTGCTCGACACGACGCCGTTCACGACGTTTCGCGCCGGCCAATCGACGCGCGTGCCCGGTCGCAGGAGCGCATCGTCGAGGTCGCCCTCGAAGAAGCCGGGAGCGACGATCGTGTCGGCATCGACCGTGATCACGTAGTCGGTCGTGCCCGCCCCAACCGCCGTCTTGTGCGCGAGATCGATGCCTTTGATGCCGTCGACACGGCCTGCGCTCGGACACTTCTCTTTGAGGTCCAGCCAGAATTCCTCGCGGCGCGGCTCGTCATAGGAGATGAAGACGACGCTCAGCTCGGCGATCTTCATCAGAAGTCGCGGCCGCTGTCGGAGGCCGGCATCGCTGCCGGCGCGCGCTCCGCCGTCGCCGTCTGCGCCCGAGCGGGCGTGAACCCGCGCTCCGCCGCCAGCATCGCATAGCGCTGCGCCCGCTCGAGGTCCCGCTCGACCCCGCAACCGCCACGGTACATGCGCGCGAGGTTGTCGGGCGCATAGGCGTTGCCGCGCCGGGTCGCCCGCTCGAACCAGGATCGCGCGCGCCCATAGTCCTGCGGCACGCCTTCGCCGCGCAGGTACATGGTGCCGATATTGTTCATCGCATTGGCATGCCCGAGCGCCGCCGCCAGCCGATAGTACCACAGCGCCCGCCGTCGGTTGACCGCCACGCGATCGCCCTGACGATAGCGGTTGCCGAGCCGGTCGATCGCCGCCCGCCGCAAGGCGAGCAGGCGCAGGGCTCGTCCGGCGACCGCGGCCCGCGCCCGCCACTTCTCCGCCGGCGCGGCATGATCTTCGATGAAGCGCAGTCGATCGACGACGTTGATCTTCGATTTCCGGTGCAGGGCGGCGACGATCACCCGCCGGGGCGAGACGACCCCGGTCGGGAGCGGCAGGTTGGTGGCCCGGACCTTGATCGCCGCCGCGGAGACCACCCCGAGCCTGAAGCCCGCCCGCCCAAGACGCATGGTCAGATCGTAGTCGGCGAGGTAGTGGGGATAGCGGCGGGCGTTCAGATTGCCGATCATGCGCAGCATCCGCACCGGCACCAGGAGACCGTAGCCGGGCAGGACGTCGGTCCCCTGCCAGAACGGCACGTCGGGCGTGAGCTCGGTCCGATGGCGGAAGGTGAAGCCGGTCCGATCCAGGACCACGCCCGCCTCCAGCACCTGCCCGGGCGGCTCGCGATCGACGACGACGCCGCTGACGCAGGCGTCGTGCGTGCGCGATGCCTCGACCAGCTGGCTGACGTAGCGGGCGTCGAACTCGGTATCGTTGTTGAGGAACAGCACGAAGTCGTGATCCGAGGTCGAGCGCCGCAGAGCATGGTCGACGGCTGCGGCCGCGGCGCCGGCCCACCACACGCCCTGGCCGGTGCGCAGGACCTGGACGCCCGGCAGCCTGTGCTCGAGCACCTCCGGCGTGCCGTCGGTCGAGCCGCCATCGGCGACGATGATCTCGATCGGCCGATAGGTCTGCCGGCGCAGGCAATCCAGGCTGTCGAGGGTGTCGCTCAGGCGGTTGAAGACCGGGACCACGGCATAGACGACCGGGGCCCCGGACGGCGCGCTCGGGTCCGGTGGCGCCGGATCTGGCGGGCGACGATCGGCCGGCAAACGTTCATTCTCCGGGGCGACTCGGGCGGCCGGCGGCCGCCCACTCGACCGCGCCGTCGACTGCCGGCCTGGCGGCCGGGGCAGGAGCGCGGCTGCCCGGGATCCGGGCGGCGGGCGCGGTGGCGCTCGGCCGCGTCAGCAGGCGCAGGAACAGCAGCGCGCCCTGCGCATGCTGAGCGAGCTCCCGCAGGCGGCGCCGGCCGGCTTGGGGCGAGCGCAGTCCGGCACCGAGCGCCGCCACCAGTTGCTTGGCGTAATCGCGCGCGGCCCAGGCGGCCATGGCGCGGTCGCCGGCGCAGATATGCTTCATGCGCAGCGCCCCGATGCCGGTCCGGTACCCCCGCCAGAGGTCGTCGACCTCGGCGTCCGTGCGCCGGCCGTGATGGTGATAGACGACGCAGTTCGGCGAATAGACCAGCCTCAGGCCGGCTCGGAGAGCGCGGTAGGCAAAATCGGTGTCCTCGGCGGCCGGGATCGGCCCACCCTTGCCGAGCCGGACGTCGTAGAGGCCGATCCGGTCGATCACCTCGCGGCGGACGGCGTGGTTGCAGCCGTGCAGGAAACCGTCCAGCTGGTCGACCGCGGTGAGCAGCTGGTAGTGCCTCGCGCCCTTGATCGTGACCCGACGGTCGCGCCGGTCGTAGAGCTCGATCCTGCCCGCCAGCACGCCGAGCTTCGGGTCGGCGTCGAACTCCTCGCAGATGCGCATCAGCCAGTCGCCGGCGGCCAGGCAGTCCGCGTCGAGGAACGCGATCACGTCACTGCTCGTGCCGAGGATCCCGCAGTTGCGGGCGCGGGACAGCCCGGGCAGCGGCTCGCGCAGGCAGCGCACCGGGATCGGAGACCGGTGGCCGTGACGCTCGACCAGAGCTGCGACGTCCCCGCCCGATCCGTTGTCGACGACCACGATCTCGAGCGCGGCTGCCTCCGGCGCGCGCAGCCGCGTCAGCCGGCCAAGGCAGGCATCCAGCGCCTGCGGCTGGTCACGGACACAGACGATGACGCTCACCGAACCCACCGGTGCGCTTCCGCCGGGCAAGCCGGCCGAAGGAAGACCAGCCGCGCTGCGCAGGCCGGCCCTGGCCGCCGGGCGCTCGACGTCGCTCGCTCGACCCGGCGCGGGCGGCCTGTAGGTCGCCCGCCTGACGGCGCGCACGAGCCTCTCCCGGAGCGCCGGCCCGATCGCGCCGATCGGCCCGGGATCGAGCCGGGCCAGGGGGTAGTCCGGGGCCCGGCGGCGGACGACCGCCTCGAGTGCCTGCGCGTTGTCGACCAGACCCAGGCGCCGCATCAGCAGGAAGAAGGGGCGCAGGCGCTCGGCCGCGTACCAGATGCCCTCGCTCCTCAGGCCCACGAGCGCTTCCTTGTCGTCCGGGAGGTGCGCGAACAGGTCGTCGACCAGATCGAAGGAGTCCATCTCCTGGCGGGCGATGAAATCCGCCCGCGCTAGGTTGGTCCTGGTCGCCTGGTCGGGATGGATCCGATAGCAGACGAGCGGCTCGGCGACGAACGCGACGTCCGACGCCAGGCAGGTCTTCAGGCACAGATGGTAGTCGACGTAGCTGGGCGGGACGAAGGTCCGGAACACGCCGGCCCGCTCGGCGGCCGCGCGCCGGATGATGCTGGTCGGCGACTGGATGTGGCAGCAGTGCAGGAGCGCGCGGAACTCCGAAGCACCCGATCGCAGGGCGCTTTGCCGCAGCGGCGGCAAGCCGTCCCAGCTACCGCCCCGGCCATCGATGAAGCGATGCCGGCAGTAGGCGAGGCCGACGTTCGGGCGGGCGTTGAGGAGCGCGACCATGCGCTCGAGAAAGGTCGGATGGCACAGATCGTCGTCGTCGGTGACATAGACATAGTCGCCGCGCGCCAGCTCGAAGGCCTTCCTGGTCGTCGGCCCCTGCCCGATGTTGGCGGCGTTGCGCAGGGCGAGCACGCGCCGGTCCGACCTGGTCAGCCGGACCAAGCGCTCAAAGGTGTCGTCGGTCGAGTGATCGTCGATCACGAGCCATTCGAAATCACGGAAGGTCTGCTGAAGAATCGAACCGACCCGTGGCCGCAAGAAACGCGACCGGTTGTACAGCGTCGTGATCACGGAGACTTTTGGCATGGTCTTGGCGCCAGGGAACGCCGCTAGCTCAGCGGCGCCACGATGTCACGCGCCGACCTCCATGTCCATTCGGGCAGCTGGAGTAAGCCGTCGCCATCAATGTCGAGCTGAAGCACTCGAAAACCGCCGGGCAACTGAGCTCGCTTGCTTGGCGGTCTTGCCAGGTGTTGCCTCCGCACTGGCCATGCCCCCTGCAAGCGCTGCCGGCGCGGTGTGCGTCAGGCTCCTTTGGGCCTGGGCAAGCAGGCGCCGCGATTTCTGACACCCCGAACGTGCGGCACTAGGTCGCAGAATTGCGCCCGGTGCTGACCTGGAGGACCCCTCATTCCCCGAGGTTCACCACCCGCACGCGCCGGTTCACCTCGGACGGCCCGCTGGTCTGCTCGAGGAGCTCGCTCTCGCCCTTGCCCAGGGCCTCGAGACGGGCCGAGCTGACCTGCCTGGTGGCCAGGTAGGCGCGCGCCGCGCGGGCGCGCTGCTCGGACAGACGCTGGTTATAGGCATCGCTGCCGACGGCGTCGGTGTGGCCCTCGATCAGGAACCGGTCGTGGCCGAGCTGCTCGGACTGGAGCGCGAGCGCCAGCTGGTCGAGGACCTGGCGCGCGCTCGGGGTCAGCTCGGCCGAGCCGAACTGGAACGTGATCATCGGCGCGTCGGCATAGGGCGCTTGGGCCGCGGCCTTCGGCCTGATCCCCCGGGTCTTGCCCTCCGGGGCCAGAAGCCGGATGAAATCGGTGGCGGTCGGGTTGGCCGTCAGGAGGTGGTCGTCGGCGGCCAGAGCCGGTCCGCCCGCCACGACACCGATCAGACCGACCGACCCGGCAAGAAGGATGGGCGATCGCATCTTCATGGCACCATGTCCCCATGGTCGAAACACGTGATGCAGCCAACTATATCGCGCCTCGATATTATGCCCGTCGGCCTGCCCACAGCAAGCCTGCCGCGCGCCCCAGGGCCGGCCGGAGCCTCGAACGGCCGGGCGCCGGCCGGAGCGGTCAGTACATGTGGACGCTGCCCGCCACGCCTCGGCTGCCCCCGGACTCGCCCTCGACCTGGTGCTCGACCACGCCGCGAAACGCCTCTTCGACGTGGCGGCCGACCGGGAACTGCTCGAGGTAACGCTGGTAGGCCTCGGCCGTGCCCAGCTGCTGCGCGTTCGTCCAGGCGCTGTCGTCGGGGTCCGCCGCCTGCTGCGCCTGCGCGAAGGAGCCGGCGAATGTGGCCAGCGCCAAGGCTCGCAGACTGGCAAAGACGGCGGTGATCAAACGCATATCGGCTTCTTTCCGCTTGCCGATCGGATCAGAACCAGAAGCGAACGCGGGCGCGACGTCGGTGGGCGCGGTTTCCTCGCGGTCGAGATCGGTATAATCTGTAGCTGAGGACGATAGGCGAATCGAGCGATTCCGTCCACCGTCGGCACGCGGCCGGCGGCGCGGTCGGGTCGGCAAGGCGATCGAGTTTCGAGGGTGGCGATGCGCATTGACAGGGCAAGGATTCCGGGAGCGGCCGCCTGGGTCGGCAGCCTCCTTCTGGTGTTCGTTTGGGTGCTGCTGCCGGGTGCGGCCCGGGCGCAGCTCGAGACCATGGATCGCGCCGCGGTCGTGGTCGGCAACGGCGCCTATCAGTTCAAGCCTCTGAGGCCGCTGGACAATCCCCTGAACGACGCGCGCGAGATGAACCGCCGGCTGACCGAGCTGGGGTTCACGGTCACCCTGGTCGAGAACGGCGCGAAGGCACGCCTGGACGACGTGGTCAAGCAGATCGAGCGCGCGTTCCCGCGCGGCGGCGTCGGCGTCTTCTACTACGCCGGCCACGGCGTTCAGTACCAGGGCGTGAACTATCTGCTGCCGACCGACCTGCGGCTGTCGTCGGCCAAGGATCTGCCGCGCGGCAGCCTGACCCTGAACAGCGTCCTCCAGGCGATGAGCCGCGCCGGCGTCAAGATCGGCATCGTGATCCTCGATGCCTGCCGCCAGAACCCGTTCGGCGACGTCAGCGGCGCCTTCGGCAAGGGCCTGGCTCTGGTCGACGCGCCGGCCGCGACCCTGATCGCGTTCGCGACCCGCCCGGGCGGTCTCGCCGAGGACGGCATCGGCGCGAACAGTCCCTACACCAGCGCTCTGGTGTCCGCCCTCGAGCTCCCCAACCAGAGCATCTACGACGTCTTCGCCGCGGTCCGCGCCAAGGTCAGCCAGGCGACCGAGGGGCGGCAGATCCCCTGGCTGCTCGGCTCGCTCGGCCCGATCGGCAGCCAGTTCAAGTTCCGCCCGGTCGCGACCGACGTGGCCGAGAGCCTCTCGGTGCCCAATCAACCGATCACCTTGGCCTCGGTGCAGTGGGAGACGATCCAGCAGAGCGTCAATCCCACGGACTTCGAGCGCTTCCTGACCCTGCCCCCGGACCGGCCGTTCGTCCAACCGGCGCAGACGCGGCTCTCCCAGCTGCAGGCCGAGGGCCGCGAGCCCCTGCCCGAGATGGAGATCAAGCCCGACAGCGGCCGCGCCGACGTCCCGAACGGCATCGACAGCCTGATCACCGAATGCGACATCGTCGCGGCCGACCCCTACGACGACGGCCGGCTCACGGCCGGGGTGCCCTGGGGCCTGGTCAACACCAGCATCGCGATCCGCGCCTGCGTGCGCGCGGTCGCGGGCGATCCGAAGAATCCGCGCCTGCTGTTCAACCTCGGCCGCGCCCTCGACATCGCGGAGCGCTTCGACGAGGCGGCAAAGTTCTACCGCCAGGCCGCCGACCTCGGCTACGCGTCCGGGTTCAAGAACCTGGGCTTCATGGAGCGCACCGGCCGCGGCCGCCCGGAGAACCCGGAGGCCGCCGCCAAGCTCTATCTGCAATCCGCCCTGCGCGGCAGCAACGGCGGCAAGACCGCGATCGCAACCCTGTACCGGGAGGGGATCGGCGTCCCGCAGTCGGCGCGCGAGGCGCTGAAGTGGTATCGGCTGGCGGCCGCCGACGGCTTTCCCGGCGCGTTCGACGCGATCGGCTACTTCTATCTCAACGGCTTCGGCGTCGCCAAGGACGAGGCCGAGTCCGTCCACTACTACGAGCAGGCGGCCGACCTCGGGGTCTCCAACGCCATGTACAACATGGGCCGCGCCTACCTCAGGGGGTCGGGCGTCGCCAAGGATTGCGACAAGGCCGTGAACTGGTTCCAGCGCGGGCTCGAGGAGGGCAATCCCTACGCCCCCACCTACCTGGGTCGCATGTTCCGCGAGAAATGGTGCGTCGGGCGCGACTACCGCCAGGCCCTGTCATACTTCAAGCTCGCGGCCGATCGGGGATTCGCCGAAGCGTACTTCCAGATCGCGCAGATGTACGAGAACGGCGAAGGCGTCGATAAGGACATGGCAGAGGCCTATTACAACTACTGGATCGCGCGCGAAGCCGGGCGCTTTCACGGGCTCCCGAACTCGGTGAAGATGGCTGACGACGCCGACCAGCGCCTGAGCGCGCTGCGGCCGCGGCTCGGCGAGGCGGCCGAGGCCAAGGCGCGCGCCCGCGCCGAGGAATGGATCGCGCAGAACGGCTTGCTGCAGTTCCGCCTGATCAACCTTTGGTAAGAGGAATCGCCGGTCCGCCGTCCGGCCGCGGCCCAGCGGCGGACGGTCGGGCGATCAGGGGCGTGAGCGCCTCTGCCAGGTGGCGCGCGATCACCCGATTGCCGTACGCCGAAGCGTGGCCCGCGAAGGGGATGATGTTGAAGCGTGCGGGCTCGAAGGCCGCTTCGGCGACGTCGATCGTCGGGAGGTCGCCATGCTCGGCGCGCAGCCGGGTGACGAACTCCCGATAGGACGGCTCGCCCCTCGCCTGGCGCCAGGCCTCGACGCGCGGGATGAACATCAGCACCGGGCGTTGACCACGTCCCCTGGCGATCGCGACGAACCGTTCGATGATGGCATGGAGCAAGGCGGTTTCGCCATCGTCCGCCCACTGTTCTCCGTAAGCCGGCGTCGGCAGCAGGCGGGCGAGCTTGAGGACCGCCCACGTATAGGGAAACCCGATCTCGACCCGCCGCTCGTACCAGGCATCGTCGGCGCGGGCGGCATCGATCAGCCGTCTGAGGTCCGCCCGGTCCCGCACCGGGCTGGTTTTGGGGGATGCGATCAGGCGCAAGTGCGCGTCCTGATCCAAAACGTAGCGCGGTTTGAACCCGAGGAATTGTTGCGAATTGGGCGCATAGAGCGGATAGAATCGCGTCAGGGCGCGGTTCAGATCACCTTCGTAGATGGCAAGAACGACAATGTCGGGCGGGGCGCCCGACCAGCTCGCCTGCTCGTATTTCAACAGCATCTGATCGGGCCCATAGCCGTCGACGCCAAAATTGGCAATATTCATAGACAGAGCTTGGGCCAGATAATATTGCCAGGTCTGATCGTCCTCGACCTCGTCGCCGAACGTGAAGCTGTCGCCGTAGGTCGCGATCTGGATCGGCGCCTTCGATGAATAGAGAGAATTGGCTCGGCTGCCATCGCTGGCGATGGTCAGCTGCCAGAGATCGCCCTTGGAGTTGCGGCGCTGGGATGCGAAGCCAGGCTGGTAGTTCCAGCCGAGGGTCGCATCGAAATAATAGCGATTGAGATGATCGATCGTCTTCTGATCGATGGCCGCCGTGTAGTCGTCCCAGTCGGGCACGAAGCGCTCCGGCGCCCGGTCGCGGGCGAGGTGCAGGGTCACGAACGCCGCGCTCTCGACCATGGCGAGACTGACGAGAGCGGTCGCGACGACCAAGCACGCCCGCCGGCGAGCGGATGGTGCCGGCGTCCTTGCCTCGTTCATCCTGGCCGCAGATCGGTCATGCCCGGAAAGCCAAGGCGCACTGCGGGGCATCCGGCCATCAGCCGCGTTCCCGGACGGCGCCGGAGACGGCCGCCGGCAGCTTCGGCAAGGCGGCGAACGGGGGATCCTCGAACGGCGAGTCCGACCAGAGCCGGATCAGGTCGGCCGCCGGCCCGCCGAAGGCGACGACCCGCATCGGTCGCCACTTGCGGCGGATCAGGGCCAGCCGGCGCTGCAGGTACAGCTCCCATTCCAGGCCCGGGGCGAGCGCCTCGCGAACCGGCCCCGCCGGAAAATACTCGAACGCCATGCCGCGCCGGCGGAGCGGCGCGAAGTCGTCGTCATCGGTCAGGACCAGGGGCACGAGGCCGCGCTCGGCGCCGAGGCGGAGCGCGAGGTCCAGGATGCTCGCGCGCGGCTCGGGCTCGAGCCCGACGGCGACGACGAGGATCACACGCCGCGCCTGACCGCCCTCGGCGAACGGCACCAGTGGCCGGAACGGGTCCTGGGCCGGCGGGCGGTCGCCTCGGACCGCGGGCCGGGCGGCTGCCCCGTTGGAGCCCGCCCGCTTCGGCCAGAGCCGGGTGAGGATCGCGCGCAGGCGATCGCGAAGCGTGGGCCAGCGTTGCGGGGTGCGGGCCGCCGGCAACGTTTCTGCCCGCGGCGCCAGCGCACCGAGCTGGCGGTTCAGCTCTTGAACAGCCCCCTCCGCCCGGATCAGCTGCCGTTCGAGCTGATCGCGCTCGCCGGCCAGCTGGTCGGCGCGGCGCGTCCGCACACCGAGCGTCTCGAGCAGCTCCCGTCTCGCCTCGTCGAGCCTTGCCGTCTCGGCCCGCAGACGCGCGAGCTCGCAGCGCTCGCGCAGCGCGCCTGCGCTGCCGCCCTCACCGGGCGCCTGCGCAACGCCGGGCTCGGCCGACGGCTCCCGGATGGCGAGCCCGTCCGCCATCAGGTCGGGACCATGGCGAGCGGATCTTCCACGCTCCGGCGGCCGCGGTTGCGCTCGCGGGCGGCGATCCCGCGGGTGGAGCGTGGGGAGCATCGCTTCGGCTGGGCGATCGTGACCCGGTCGGTCGCCAGCGCTGTTCCGACAGCTGGCATCAGGCCTCCTCGAAGGGTCGTCCTCGACGCCTCCTGGCATCGCCACGCGTAGCAGAGCCGGCCGCCCGCCGCCAGGGGTGCGGGCCTGCCGACCCCGAGCGCGCTTGCGCGGCCCGGAGGCCCACGGTATCTGCGTCGACAGATCCGGGGACCCGCCGGCCGGCCGCGTCCCCGGCGCGACCGCGAAGGAGAAGCCGAAGCCACCGCGGGTGCTCGTGCCCCCGGTCGGGACGCCATGGCCGCGCGCGATTACGACCTCATCGTCGTCGGTGACTTCCGCTTTCCGGGCGGGACCTCGACGGCGATCGCCGAAGAGCTGGTCGCCGCGACCGGCGCCGGCTACCGGATCGCACTCGTGCAGCTCAAGGGTCCGGTGCTGAAGTATCCGCACCCGTTCCATCCCCGCATCCGGGCCTGCATCGACGACGGCCGGGTCGATCTGCTCGACCCCGACCGGCCGGCCGCCGCGCGGCTCCTGCTCGCCCATCATCCGAGCCTGTTCACCCATCGCCTGCTCCAAGGGCTGCACCTCGCGGCCGAACGCAAGCTCCTGATCGTCTGGCATCCGCCGCTGGATGGCGAAGGCCAGCCCGCCTACGACTGGACGAGCATCGATCGCAACGCGCGCGGGGTGCTCGGCGACGATCTTCTGTGGGCGCCGGTCGGGCCGCTGGTGCGCGCGCAGCTCGAGGCGATCGAGGACGGCCCGCCGCTGTTCGCGGACGACTGGCACAGCGTGGTCGATCCGCAAGCCTGGCGGGTCGACCGCAGCCGCTTCGTCGACCGCCGCCCGGTGATCGGCCGGCACAGCCGCCCCGATCCCCTGAAGTGGCCGGACAGCCGCGAGCTCACGCTTGCCGCCTACCCCGACGACCCGCGTTTTCTGGTCCGGGTGCTGGGCGGCGGGCCCTACCTGCACACGCTCGCTGGCGCCTATCCGCGCAACTGGCAGGTCTACGGCTTCAACGCCATGCCGGCCGAACGCTTCCTCGGCACGATCGACTTCTTCGTCTACTTCCACCACCCGCGCTGGGTCGAGGCGTTCGGCCGGACGATCATCGAGGCCATGGCGAGCGGCGCGCTCGTCATCCTGGCGCCGCAGTTCCGGGCGCTGTTCGAGGACGCTGCGATCTACGCGCAACCGCACGAGGCGCCGGACCTGGTGCAGAGCTACCGCGCCAGCCCGCAGCGCTTCCGGGAGCAGATCGAGCGCGGCTGGTCGGCGGTCCGGACCCGCTTCAGCCACGCGGCCTACCTGCGCCGGCTGCGAGCCCTGATCGGTCCGCCGGCGCCGGCCACGGCAAGCGTGCCGGCCGCGTCGCTCGATCCGCCCGGGCCGACCATCGCGAGCGAGCCGCCCGCGCTGGGCGACCCGCCGACGCCGACCGCGCGGCCCGCGATCGCGCGCGCCCCGTTACGGGTCCTGCTGGTGTCGTCGAACGGCGTCGGGGTCGGCCACCTCACCCGCATGCTCGCGATCGCGCGGCGCTGCCCGGCGCCGCTGGAGCCGGTGTTCCTGACCTTCTCGCAGGCGGTCCGGGTCGTGCGCGAGCAAGGCTTTCTGGCGGAGTATCTGCCGTTTCACACCTACCTCCGGTGCGACATCGGGCGCTGGAACGAGTTCCTGCGCGAGGAGCTCGGCGAGCTGATCAGCTTCTACGATCCGCGCGTCCTGGTGTTCGACGGTCACGTGCCCTACGGCGGCCTGCTCGGCGCGCTCGGCGACCACCCGCAGGTGATCTCGATCTGGTGCCGGCGCGGCATGTGGGGCGCGGGCAAGGGCGCCGGGACGATCCAGCGCGAGGGCCAGTTCGACGCCGTGATCGAGCCCGGGGATCTGGCCCAAGCCTTCGATCGCGGGCTGACCACGCAGCACCGCGAGCGGACCCGGCCGGTCGGCCCGATCCGGCTCCTGGATCCCTGCGACATGCTCGGGCGGGACGAGGCGCGCCGCGCCCTCAATTTGCGCCCGGACGGTCCCGCGGCGCTGGTGCTGCTGGGCGCCGGCAACAACTACGACTACGCGCCCGTCCGCAAGGTCGTGCTCGGGCGGCTGGAGCGCGCCGGCAATGTCCAGATCGTGGCGGCGGAGTGGCTGATCGCGGCCCAGCCCGCAGCCCTGCCCGAGCAAATCACCCGCCTTGCCGACTATCCGATCAGCCGCTATCTCGCCGCCTTCGACCTCGCGGTCAGCGCGGTCGGCTACAACTCGTTCCACGAGCTGCTGTTCGCGGCCGTGCCGACGATCTTCGTGCCGAACGAGAACCCGCAGCAGGACGATCAGCTGGCGCGGGCCGCGTTCGCCGAGTCCCAGGGCCTGGGCCTCTGCGTCCGACGGGGCGCCGTCTACCGGCTCGGTCCGGCGATCGACCGCCTGCTCGACCCCGAGGTCCGGGCGTCGATCCGGGCCCGTTGCGCAACCCTCGCGGCCCCGAATGGCGCCCTCGAAGCGGCCCGGATCATCGAGGAGATGGCCTACGCCCGGCGCGCCGACCGGCCATGAGCCGGACGTCGCCGCCGTCCCCGGCGGCCCCCGCGCGCGGACGCTGACCGAAGCCGCCGGGGGGCTCGCCGCCCGCGCGCCGGCTCCGCGCCCTGCGTCCGCCCTCACAAGCTGCCGGGCCGCCAGGCGTCGGCCCGACGTTGGGCGTTGCTGACGGTCGCCGGATCGAGCACGGCGGAGATCTCGGTGATCTGCTCGGCCGCGCCTTTGTAGCCCTGGCGCTCTGCGACCATGTACCAGGTCAACGCCGCCGAAGCGTCGCTCGGCACGCCGCGCCCGTTCTCGTAGGCTTCACCAAGCTCGTAGAGGGAGCTGGGGTCGCCATGGCGGGCGCCCTCCCGGTACCATTTGACGGCCTCGGCGTCGTTCTGTGGCAAGGCCTCCCCCTTGGCGTACAGATCGCCCAGCGCGCCGTAGGCGCGGATGTCGCCCTGCTGCGCGGCCTCTTGGAACAGCTGCGCGGCGCGCGCGCCGTCCCGGGGCACGCCGGTGCCCGAGGCATACATCGTGGCGAGCGCGTAGCGCGCTTTGAGATCGCCCTGATCCGCGGCCATCTGATAATAGTGCGCCGCCTGCGCCGGGTTCGCCGGCACGCCCTCGGCGCCGTGGGAGAACAGGTCGCCCAGCCGGACCTGGGCCGACAGCTGGCCTTTCTCGGCCGCGGTGTTGAGCCAGTCGAGGCCTTGCTTGGTGTCCCGCGGCAGACCCTCGCCGCTGAGATAGAGCTCGCCCAGCCGCTGCTGCGACGGCACGTCGCCAGCCAACGCCCGGGCCTGGACCTGCTTTGCCGCCTCGGCGTACAGGCGGTCCGCAGCGGCCTGATCCTTTGCCACCCCGCGGCCGGTGGCGTACAGCCGCGCGAGACCGGTCTGGGCGTTCTCGTTGCCGGCCTGGGCGGCGATCTGGTAGTGCTGCGCGGCCGCGGCCGGATCCGAGCTGCCGCCGCGACCTCGGTCCAGGAACTCCCCGACCTTGTACTCGGCGGCGGGGTCGCCGGCGGCCGCCGCCTGGCGGTAGAGCAGATAGGCTCGAGCGTCGTCCTGAGGCACGCCGCGGCCGAATTCGTAGAGCCTGGCCAGCGCCCGCTGGGCCGCCGGGTCGCCGGCGTTCGCGGCCGCCTCGTACCAATGCGCGGCTTGGGCATAGTCCTGCGGCAGGCCCTGGCCCTGCTCGTAGCATTGGGCCAGTTTCCGCTCCCCCAAAACGACCCCCTGCTCCGCCACGCTCTTGTAGACCTCGCAGGCGCGCTCGTAATTGTGGGCGGTCTCGGCGCTGCGGGCGGGCTCGAGCATCATGCCCTGGATCTTGTTGTACTCCGGGCTATGAGTACAACCGGCAAACATGCCGAGCACGATGAGGATCAGCCACCAGCGTTGCACGTCAGCACTCCTGATCGGCGGGACGGACCGGCAACGTCACCGGCCCGCGCCCGCCCTGTCTGCCGCCTTCGCTCCCATCAACCGCCTTCGAATCCGGTCCCGGTCCTCCCGATCGGGCGGCGCCCGCGCCAGGCCGGCTCGCGCCGCCCCCTCAATTGGCGGCGCTCACTCCCGGTTGGCGCGGCCTGGTCGCGATCAGCAGATGGTCCGCCGCGATCCGCGTCCCGGGGTCGGTTGCCGCCAGCTCCGCAAGCCTCTGCCGGAGCGCCGCGAGGTAGTTCGCCGCCGGCTCGAACTGCGGCCGCGGGGTCGGAAACAGGGGCTGCTGGGTCGCGATCGCCAGGATCATCTCGACGCCATAGGGCGGCGCGATCTCATAGTCGGTCCGCTCGACCTGGTGCTGGACGTTCGCCGGCCAGACCGGCGCGTTGCCGGCCAGGACGTTGCCGACCACGCCGCTGCGCTGAAAATAGGCGACGTGCAGGTAGGAATCGAAGTTCGGAAAGCTGACGTCGAAGCTCAGGACGTCGCCCTCGGTCAGGGCCGCGCCCGCGCCGGCCAGCGTCTTCAGCTGCAGGCCCGGTCCCTGCTGCGAGTTGGCCTGCTGATAGGGGGCGATGATCTCCCGGGCCTCGCAGTAGGCCCGGTCGGCGCCGGCGCAATCCAGCGCCGCGTCCGAGGGGGCGGCCGTGGCCATGGGCACCGGCGCCGGGCCGAACGATGCTCCCGCTGACACGGTCCCGGCCGGCAGGCCTTCGAGCACCAGGCGCTCGAGCTTGCCGGTCGGCTGGCAGACCGTGCCGGCGGGAAACCGGCCGCGCTTGCCGGTCGTGAAGCTCGCGAACTCCGGGCTGGACTTGCGCTCGTCGACCGCGACGATCTTGGTGAGCACGTAGGTGCTGTCGACCGCGACCAGGGCATCGGGGTCCGCGGGCCTGACCTGGATGACCATGCGTCCATTCAACTCGAGGCTGCGCTTGAGGACCGCCGCACTTCCGTCGGAGGTCCAGTCGAAGGCCGCCTCGTGGCTCGAAGCCGGCGTCTTGTTCAGGTCCTGCGGGCCGTAGGCCACGATCCAGCCGCAGTCGACGTAGGGCTCCGGATCGCCGCGGTAGGTCGCGACGATCAGACCGGCCGCCTGGTCGGTGCGCTCGACCTTGAGGGGCGACTGTTGCAGGCGGCTCAGCAACTGCTGCCAGACGACCTGACCGGACTGGTGCACGCGGACCGTGCTGGCGCTCGCCGGCGCGTCGGCCGGATGGACGTATCGGATCTCGGGCGGCCCGCCGGCCGTAGCGCAGCCGGACAAGAGGGCCAGCAGCGAGGGAACGCCCAGAACGGCACGCCGCATGATCTTATACCCTGACAACCGTCCTGATTCCGGGCGCGAATGGCTCAGCTCGGAACGACCCCGACGGAATGATACGATACCCCACCATGCCAGCTGCGATCCGTCCTCACGAAAACCCGAGCCTACGCCGGCGGCGCCACGTCCGCAATAGGATGTCCGGTAATGTCCGGCTACCAGAACGGCTTGGTTGCCCCGCGGCAGGGGCCGGACGGGCGCGCGCGCTCAGCAGCGCGAGCCCGGGCCGCGGCTGCGAGCGCAACGCCGCCTCCGCCCCGATGAGCGCCGTTCCCGGCGCCACGCCGCCGGCGTCCCGGCACCGCCACGGCAGCGCCGCGATCCGACGCCGCCTCCGGTCAGGCCTCGGCGAGCGCCTGCATCGCCTCCTCGCGGATCAGGGCCAGGACCTGGCGCTTGAGGGCGACGAAGCGCGGCGCGGTCAAGACCTCGGGCCCGCGCGGGCGCGGGATGTCGACCGTGATCTCCTCCTTGATCCGGCCCGGCCGCGCGGTCATCACGTAGACCACGTCGCCGAGGAACAGCGCCTCGTCGATGTCGTGGGTGATGAACAGCACGGTCTTGTGGCTCTGCTCCCAGATCGCCAGCAGCAGCTCCTGCATCAGCGCCCTGGTCTGACTGTCGAGCGCCCCGAACGGCTCGTCCATGAGCAGGATCTCGGGGTCGTTGGCGAGCGCCCGGGCGAGCGCCGTGCGCTGGCGCATGCCGCCCGAGAGCTGGTCGGGATAGGCGTCCTCGAAGCCCTCGAGGCCGACCTCGCGGATCAGGCGGGCGGCGATCTGCGCCCGCTCGGCCGCGGGCGTGCGCTTGAGCTCCGGGCCGAACTCGACATTCCGGCGCACGGTCAGCCAGGGGAACAGGGTATAGCTCTGGAACACCATGCCGCGCTCGGCCGAGGGGCCGGCGATCGGCCGGCCATCCAGGGTGATCCGGCCACAGGTCGCCTCGGCGAGGCCCGCGACCAGGCGCAACAGGGTGGACTTGCCGCAGCCCGACGGCCCGACGATGCAGGACAGCTCGCGATCGGGGATCTCGAGCGAGATGTCCTCGAGGGCCGTGACCGTGCGCCCCTTGCCCGTTTTGAAGCGGACGGTCACGCCTTCGATCCGGAGCTTGCTCAAAGGCGGACCCCCGATCACCGGCGCGCATGAGCGGTCGGCGTTCCGACATGAAACATCGGGTCGTCGTAGCGCGCCCGCTTCGTCTGATAGTAGTGGTCGTACCAATGGCCACTCTCGACAATGTTGTAGGTGAGGAACAAGGCGCGCCGCGCTTGCGGTGACTGGTTGGGCTTCGATCGGTGGGGAATGAACGAATCGAAGATCACCACGTCACCGACCTTCGCCGGAATCGGCTGCCACTCCAATCGGGCTCCGATGTCGCTGCGGATCGCGCCATTGCTCGGCCCGCCTTGGTCGGCCCAAAGCAGCGGGTTGTGCCCGGACCAACTGGCAACGCACCGCGGATGCTCGCGGACGACTTGCTCGAAGTTCAGCGCGAATTCCAGGCAGCCATTGGCTTGCGTGGCCTCATCGATCGCGATCATGGCGGTGACGTACCACTGCGCCGGAAATTCCTTGTAGGCCTCGTGATCCTGATGGGGAGCGAACGCGCCGCCGCCGGTCGATTTCCGGTTCAGCTTGTCCTTGAAGATCGCAACCGGCCGCCCGACCGCCATGGCCACCAAAGGTCTGATGTAATCCTGCTCGAATCGCTGCACCTCGCGGCTCGCGCCCAGAATGTATTCGTACCGGCAGACGAGATGAGGCGCGCTCTGTTCGGGCACGACGATCAGCTCGGTCGGGTTGCTCTTGGCAAATTCGGCAATGACGTCGGTGCGATAGTCGCAGCGCTCGAGGATGGCGCCGGCCCGGGCGTCGAGGCTGGCAATCGCCCTGCTGAGCTCGTCCATCACGTGCGGGAAGGGGTCGCGCAGGACGACGAAGCGATCGGCGGCAAACTGGCCAGCCGCCGGAGGTGAGCGGCGATCGATGGCGAGGTCGGACATCTTCCTCCTTCGATCTTCAGGCCTCAAGGCGGGCTTTCACCCTGGAGGACCGATGATCTCCTCACCACTGCCGGGCCTTCGCGCTCGGACTTGCTCGGGCTTGGCGCCCGCGGCCTCAGAAGGTCGCCGACCAGGGCAGGAGCCAGCGCCGCAGCAGCTTGAACAGCTGATCGGTGATGAGGCCCAGAATCCCGATCACGACGATCCCGAGGATGATCACGTCGGTGAACAGGCCGCGCATCGCGTTCAGGATCATGTAGCCGAGGCCCGAGTTGGCGGCAACCAGCTCGGCGACCACGAGGTAGGTCCAGGCCCAGCCCATGGTGACCCGGAGGTTGTCCATGACGCCGGGCAGGCAGGCCGGGAACAGCACCCGGGTCACCACCTGGCGGCGGGTGGCGCCCAGCGTGTAGGAGACGTCGATCAGGTCCTTCGAGACGCGGGCCGAGACGTCGGCGATCAGGATCAGCTGCTGGAAGAAGGTGCCAAGGAAGATGACCGCGATCTTCTGCTCGATGCCGATCCCGATCCAAAGGATCAGGAGGGGGATCATGGCGCTGACCGGCAGATAGCGCATGAAGCCCGTGATCGGCTCGATGAACGCCTCGACCACCTTGAAGCTGCCCATCAGGATGCCGAGCGGCACGGCGAAGACCGAGGCGAGCAGGAAGCCCGAGAAGATCACGGTCACGCTCGAGCGGATATGGCCAAGCAGGGTGCCGCTCTTCAGACCCTTCCAGCCAGCCAGCAGGACCAGGTGCGGCGGCGCCAGGAAGTCGGTGCGCACGATGCCGCCGTAGGTCAGCCAGCACCAGAGGCCCAGCACCAGCACGCCGGCCAGGATACCGAGGCCCGCGTGCAGCGCGCCTGGGATCTCGGTCTTGGGCGCGAAGACGCTCGCCACCGTCAGGGGCGCGCCCGCATCGGTCGCTGCCTCCGGCCCTGAAGCGCAGGCGTCTCCATCTCCTGGCGTCCTCCGGCTCCAGCCGTCATCGACGCGACTTCTGACCAATTCCGAGGCGCGCACCAGAGGCGCGCACCCGAACCACGCGCCCGGCCGCGCGGCGCGTGCCCGCGTGTTTCCGTTAACCTTTCAGCAACCACCGGACGCTATCGTCTTGCTTGCCGGTGGGTCCATGCGACCGTGGGACTCCATGCCTCGCCCAACCAGACGGCGGCGCGGACTCCCACGGTCGCATGGACCAGCCGAAGAACAGTGGACGCCCCAAAGGTTAACTTTTGGTGATCGGCCCGCCCGTCAGCGATGGCTCGCAACCAGCCCCCGAAGGCCCGTCGCCGATCGGTGCCCGCGCAGGGCCTGCCTGCGGCGACCTCCGGGTCACCCGCCGCGACCCACGGCCCGCCACCGGCGGCGCTCGAGCCAGCCGCGGCGACGGACGGCCTGCCCGCCGCCGACCGCTCGCCTCCGTTGGTGCGCGCCCCGGTACCGGCGCTTCTTGGCCCGGTCGCGGCGACGGACGGCCCGCCCACGCCAGCGCTTGGCCCGCCGGCGCAGGGTCTGTTGGCGACGGCGCTTGGCCCCAGCGCGAGCGGCTCGAAGCCGACCCCCCTCGAAGGCGCCCGGGCCCGCTCCGACCGCATCGAGCCCGCCAGTTCCGCTGGGGCCGGCGTCGGGCCGCGAGCTTGCCTACTGGTTGACGATGTCGAAGGCGATCAGGTCGGTCGGCGCGACCTCATGCTGGAACAGGCCGGTCTCCTTGCCGAGCTCGATCGCGTTGTTGATCGTGTCGACCACCTTGCCCGGCGCGTCGGCCTTGCCGACGAAGGCCTGGTTCATGGCCTGGTCGTAGTAGACGATGCCGGCCCGGGTCTCGGCGAACACCTTCGGATCGTCGAGCCAGCCGCCGACGCCCTTGGCCATGATCGTGTCGGCCTCCTCGGGGTTCGCCTTCTGGAACTCGACCGCCTTGATCCAGGCGCGGTAGAGCGCCTTGAGGTCGTCCTTGCGCGCCGCGAGGACCGCGGGCGTGGTCACCGCCATGTCGGTGATCAGGCCGGGGCTGGTCGAGGAGTCGACCAGCAGATGGCCGTCAGGCGCCTGCTTGCCGCGGGTCAGCCAGGGCTCCCAGGTGACCGCGGCGTCGACCCGCCCGGCGACGAAGGCGGCGCCGGCGTCGCCCGCGGTCATGTTCTGGGTCTCGACGTCGGCGAGCTTGAGGCCCGCCTGCTTGAGCAGGACGCCGAGATAGAACTGCGACACCGAGCCCTCGGCGTAGGCGACGCTCTTGCCCTTGAGGCCGGCGATCGAGGTGATGTCCTTCTTGGCGACGATGCCGTCGCCGCCCTTGGAGTCGTCGAGCGCGAACAGATAGCGATAGCTCTGCTGATCGCTCAGGTAGTTGAGGATGGTGTCGACCGTGGTCACCGCGACGTCGAGCTTGCCGGCCGCGAGCGCCGGGAAGCGCACCTTGGGGTCCTCCATGACGATCAGCTCGACGTCGAGGCCCTCGTCCTTGAAGAAGCCCTTGTCCTTGGCGATGTAGAGGGGGCCGTAGCCGACCCAGGTCGAGTGGCCGATCTTCAGGGTCTCGGCGCCGGCGCTGCCACCCCACATCAGGCCGAGCAGGATGCCGCCGGCAATCAGGCAAGCGCGTCTGGTCATGAGTGTCTCCTCCCGCTGTGCGGCCGGACGATCGGCGGGCCTGCTGATCACCGACCGACCCGACCGGCTGCGCTCCGCCCGCCGCCTTTGCCGCGGCCCCGCCATGCTGCTCCAGTTTGCGGGCGCGCGCCAGCCCCCGCGGCGGTCGCGTAGGGGGTACCGCCGGGGCGCGCGGACCCCGTCCGGAACCGGCCAGCGCGGCGCGTCGACGCACCGGCTCGCCACGCCGGGCCGCCGCGGCTGGCACCCCACCATCTGAGGCCGGCCGCCTCCGCCGGCCTGCCGTTCCGGCCGCCTCCGCCGACCGCCGGCCGACCAGCCGCACCCGCATCACCCGTTGTTCGTCGACGGTTCGGACAGGGCCAGCGAGGCCAAACGCCCACCGCCCCTTCATGTCCGCGGCGGCGCCACCTTCATGCCCGCAGGGCGGCGCCATGGCCATGGCGCGGCTAGCCGCCATGGCCATCGCGCGGCCTGAAAGTCCGCCGCAGGGCGGGCCGTCAGTTCCGCGGCAGCGCCCCTCGAACGTCCCCAACGGGCCACCGGGGTCGACGCCCTCGCCAACACCATCGGCCTGCGCTCTTTATCCGGGCACGGAGTCCCACGGTCCCATGGACCACCCGAAAATGGAGTTAGCGCCGGATCGTTAAGGAGTGGTTAATGCCGGCTCGCGCGCGCAGTGTCCCCGCTGCCGCGCGGCTTTCGGCGTCGGCCGATACGGCCGCCCGGGCTGGAGGTCGCCTCCGGCCTGGATCCTCGGAATTCTTCTGTGTCGAGGTCACGCCGGCCGCGCAGCCCGACGCCGGCGCAGGCGGGATGTGACGTCAGGGGAGCGAGGCGCCCTGTGGTTGTCGACCGGCGCAGCGAAGCTCTGGCCGCGCTAGTCCGGGGCCGGCGCGTCGCTGTCCGTAGCCGGGGCGTCGTCCGCCGTCCCCGGATCGGCCTTGGCCGCCTTGGCCTGCTCGGCCTTGGCCGCCTTGGCCTCGGCGCGGGCGGCCTTCTTCGCGGCCTTGACGCGCTCGCGCTCGTGCCGCTCGAATCGATAATTGGGCTTACGCGGCATGATTCCCCCTTCCCAAAGGTTGCGGCGGGTATGGTCAGAGCGTGACCGGCGGCACCCCCAACCGGCGGCGGCAGGGCTCGAGGTCAGCGCCCTCGCCGCGCGGCGCCGCCCGGCCGGCGCGCCCTGAGCCTCACCGCCGCCAAGGCGGCCGGGCTGCAGTGGGCGCCGACCTTAGCACAAGGCTCAGCCGCGCGGCGCGCAAAGTTTCGGCCCCTGCGCCGCCGCACGCCGGTCGGGGCGGGGCCGCAAAATCCCGCCCCTGCGGCGCCGGCGCGTCGGTGCGGGGGCGCGCGAAGCCTGGCCCCTGCGCTCCCGGGCGGGTCGGGGCAAAGGGATCGCGGGCCGATGTTCGGACGTGGCCGCCCGCTCAGGCCTGCGGCGCGCGCAGCATCGCTCCGGTCGTGCTACCCGCGACCGCTACGCCGGCTTGTTCGAGGCCGCATTGGCCTCGGTCGGCGCCGGGAAACTCGAGGCGTTGAACCCCAGGATCTGGCTGTCGCATGCGTCGGCGGTCGCGAAGCTGTCCGCGAGCTTGTGGTCGCGGATCAGTTCCCGGCGCTGATACGAGCTCGGGGTGTCCTTGAGCTTGGCGTAGATCACGCCGCGATCGGGCTGCAGCAGGAAATCGCGGACGCAGGCGGCGACGTCGAGCTTGCTCTGCACCTCCTGGCCGGTCTGCCAGTGCCCGATCCAGTAGAAGCCGGCGCCGTACAGCAGGCCGGCCCCGACGACGAACCCGCCGATGCCACTCCAGACCAGGCTCTTCATGGGCCAGCCCTGAGCTTTCGAGGACATGGGATTGCCTAGGGGCATATCGAGACTCTCTGCGCTCCAGCCGGACCCGATGCCCGGCTTTCTTGGTGACATAGGACGCCCGCCCGAACTGGAAAGTCCGAGCCAGGAAGGGCCGTCGGCCCTAGGCGAGGGCCTGCCGCGGCTCGACCACGTTCGCCCGGCCGCGCGTCGCCGGTGGCCGAGCGCGCCCCGGGCGGCTGCAAGGAGCCGGCCGTCGCGCCGATGGTGTGCTAGGGTCGGGCGGTCACCGTCCCGAGGAGCCGGCATGGACGCCCAAGCCCGCATCGAGCAGATGGTCGTGATCCTCCTGCTGGTGATCCTCACGATCGGCTGCTTCCTGGTCCTGCGACCGTTTCTCTCGGCGCTGCTTTGGGCCCTGATCCTGTCGTTCTCGACCTGGCCGCTCTATGCCCGGCTGCTGGGCGCGCTCGGCGGCCGGCGGACGCTCGCGGCGGGCCTGATGACGCTCCTGGTCGCGGCCGTGCTGATCCTGCCGCCGGTCCTGGTCGGCTCGAGTCTCGCGGACAACGTCGCCCAGGTGGTCGCCATGACGCGCCCGCTGCTCGCTCAGGGACTGCCCGGACCGCCCGGCTGGATCGCCGACCTGCCCCTGATCGGCCCGACCCTGAACGGCTGGTGGCATGACCTGAGCCAGCAGGGCAGCGACTGGACCGCGGTTCTGCACCCCTACCTCGAGACCGGCCGCGACCTGCTGCTGAGCACCGGGGTCAGCCTCGGCCAGGCCGTGCTCCAGCTCAGCCTCAGCGTGCTCGCCGCCTTCTTCTTTTTCCGCGACGGCGCCGCGGGCGGGCGCCAGCTCGACGCCGCGGTCTCGCGCCTGGCGGGCGAGCGCGCCCGCAGTCTGCTGGCGGTGGCCGGCGGCACCGTCAAGGGCGTGGTTTACGGCATCATGGGCACGGCGCTCGCCCAGGCGACCCTGCAAATGATCGGGCTCTGGCTCGCCGGCGTGCCGGCCGCCGGTTTCCTCGGCTTCCTGACCTTCTTCTTGTCGTTCGTGCCGATGGGGCCGGCCGTGGTCTGGCTGCCGGCGAGCATCTGGCTGATCTACAAGGGCGCGCTCGGCTGGGGCGTGTTCATCGCCATCTGGGGCTTCTTCGCCGTCAGCGGCATCGACAACGTGCTCAAGCCCTGGCTGATCAGCCGGGGCAGCAAGCTGCCGCTGATCCTGGTCTTCCTCGGGGTCCTGGGCGGCGTGGTCACGTTCGGGTTCCTGGGCATCTTCCTCGGCCCGACCCTGCTGGCGCTCGGCTACACCCTGGTCCAGGAATGGCTGGCCGGCGCCGCCACCCGGCCCGGCTCCGAGACCCCTTGATCGCCCGGAACGCCGTCCCAGCCGCCGTGCTCGGGGCCGGACCCGTGGTCCGGCCCCGACGGCGGGTCCGGCGCGCCGGCCGCGGCCCGAGACCGGCGTCAGGCGGTGGCTCTGGAGCCCTCGTGACGGACCGCCCAGACTTCCCAGGCCGACAGCACGATGATCAGGCCGCCGACGATCACGTAGTTCCAGACCGCCGGCTTCATGCTGCTGAGCCCGAGCACCCAGGGTGCGATCACCAGCCAGAGACCGAGGATCCCGGTCAGCCAGTCCTGCCATTCGGCGAACATCGCGATCGCCCAGACCGCGAGCGCGGCGACCACGATCCCGACGGCCCAGGCGTTCCAGGCCGCCGCCGTGAAGCCCGCACCCGCCGCCGCCCCGGCGGCCGGCGCAACGCCGGCGAACCCGAGCAGCCACGGCGATGCGAACAGCCACACCGCCAGCGCCAACATCACCCAGTCGCGCCAGCGACCGCTTCCATCCTTGCCAGCCATGATCAACCTCCTCGCATGGGGCCAAAACCGGCAACCGACCCGAGGCGTTGTTCCTGGCGCGCAATATGTGCTGAGGAGACGGATCATCAAGATCCGCCAGCTGGTTGGGGCGGCGCGACATTTCCTGCGCAACGGTGCGCGGGCCCGTGCATCGACGCGCCGGAAAGCAGATGGCCGCAGATGAGGGATGGATCGCCCCGGCGCGCGGAGCGTCCTAGCGACCGCCACCGACCAGCACGGCCGACGCCACGGGAGCGGCAGTCAGAGACCGGAGATAGGCTTCCTGCTCGGCGGTCTGGATCGCGCCCGGGCGAACCCGGCGCACAAGCTCGATGGCACGCTCCGGCGGCTCGCCGAACTCGATCAGGAAGCGCGCTGCAACCAACCCGGCGCGGCCGAGGCCGGCATAGCAGTGGATCACCAGCCGCTGGCCTGCCTCGAGCTCCTGGCACAGGCGCGGGCCGACGGCGTGCCAGGCCTGCTCGAAGGCCGCGTCGGGCACGCCGAAATCCCGGATCGGCAGATGGTACCAGGCGAGCGCGGCGCGCGCGACCGCGGCCCCGAAATCGCCCCGCCCGGCCCAGCGCAGCTCGCTCGCCCGGGTCAACGTGAGCAGGCTGGAAGCGCCGCTCGCCCGGATCGCCGCCAGGTCGTCGGTCAGCGAATGAAGCCAGAGCCCGGGCAGGCGGGTCAGGCCGATCGCGCCGGCGAAGCGCGGGTGCTGCAGCCAGCTGATCCAGTCCCCGGCCCGGGCGCGGCGCGCGAACATCAGCCGCTGCCAGGCCGCAGATCGCGGCCGGCCCGGGCGCTCAGCCCGCCCGCGAACCACGGGCCGTCTTCGAGGGTGGTCGATCCGAGATCCATCGACGCGGGGTCCAACTCGCGCGCGGGCGATCGCATGCCTGATCGCCCGCGGCCGTTTCGGGTGCACTCCTCCGCCCGATAAAATAGATCCGTCGGCGCAGCCGAACACCAGGGCTCGCGCAGCCTTGAAGCAGCGGCCACCGACGACCGGGCAGCAGCAGCACCGACGACCGGTCCGTTCGCTCGCTCGACGGCCCGCCGGCCGGTGTCGCGGCGGAACAATCAGACCGAGCGCGTGTTCTAGAGGGCGTAGTCCCTGGCTCACGCGGGAATCGGTAACTGGCCGGCGATGGCGACGACCTCTCCAAGCTCGAGGATACCCGACGGGCGGTTGATGGCGGCCGTGCACCGGCTTACGCTCGTGGTTGCGATCGCCTTTCTCGGCCTGGTCGCGGGCGGCTATCTGGTGTTCGCGGACGCCTTCCCGGCGCGCTTTCTGACCGACGCCTATCAGGGCGGGCACGCGCTGCTCGACAAATGGACCAAGTGGAACGAGACCTATCCCGGCGAGTTCTGGCAGCCGGCGCGCAGCCAGGCGACCGGCGTCACGGTCTACGATCCCGAGCGCGCCGCCAACGGCTTCACGCTCTACACCTCCGCCGGCGAGCAGAAGGCGGTCCTGATCTCGATGACCGGCGAGGTCCTGCACACCTGGGAGCTGCCGTTCAGCGCCGTCTGGGACGCGTCGGCGGCGGTGGCCAGGCCGCAGCCCGATTCCCTGCTCTACTGGGACAAAGCCTACCTCTACCCCAACGGAGATCTGCTGGCGATCTACGAGGCCGCCGGCGATACCCCCTGGGGCTATGGTCTCGTCAAGGTCGACAAGGATTCCCACGTCATCTGGAAGTATCTCCAGCACGTCCATCACGATCTGGACGTGGGCTCGGACGGTCGGATCTACGTGCTCACGCACGAGATCAGATCCAACGTCTACAAATTCTTCAGGCACCTGAAGCCGCCGCGCATCGATGACTTCGTGGTGGTGCTGTCGCCGGACGGCGAGGAGCTGCAGAAGGTGTCGGTGGTCGATGCCTTCATGGCGTCGCCCTACGCCCGCATGACCAGCCTGGTCGCCTGGTATGCGAAGGGCGACTATTTCCACACCAACGCGGTCGACGTGCTCGATCCGGCGGCGGCTGCCGGGCTCGCGCCGGGCGCCCGCGAGCCGGTCCTGGTCTCGATGCGCGAGCTCGGCGCGATCGGCATTCTCGACCTCGCCGACCAGCGCTTCCTTTGGGCGACGCGCGGCGCCTGGGTCGGCCAGCACGACCCGGACCTGCTGCCCAACGGGCACATCCTGATGTTCGACAACTTCGGCGACTACGGCCCGGGCGGCACCTCGCGCGTGATCGAGTTCGATCCAAAGACGCAGGCGATCACCTGGCAGTACGCCGGGGACGCGAAGCGCCCGCTCGCCAGCGGCGTCCGTTCGGCCCAAGAGCGGCTGGCGAACGGCAACACGCTGATCACCGAGTTGGAGGGCGGCCGGCTGCTCGAGGTGACGCCCGCGGGCGAGATCGTGTGGGAGTACCTCAATCCGCTGCGCGGGGGTGATGCCGGCGAGATGACTGGCGTGGTGTCCTGGGGCAAGCGGATCGACCCGAAGACCCTCGATCCGGGCTTCCTCTCGACGCTCGCGAGCTCACCGGCATGACCCAGGCCGCCTGCCAGGATGAGCTCCCGTCGCCGGCGAGGCCCGAACCCGCCGCCGGCTCAAAGCCACGCCCGGCGCGTCCAGGGGCGGTAATCGCGGCCGCCGCGCCTTACGCGGTGCTGGTGCTGGCGATCGGGTTCCTCTGCTTCGTCGCCGGCAGCTTCCTGACCTTCAAAGGCGCGTTCCCGGCCAAGCAGCTGACCGACGCCTTCCGCGGCGGCGAGGCCCTGCTGGACAAGGAGACCCAGTACAACTCGCCCTTCCCGCCCGAGCTCTGGCAGCCGGCCCGGACCGACGCCAAGGGCGTCACGGTCTACGACCAGGGACGCGCCTACGACGGCCTCACCCTCTATACCTCCGGCGCCGATCAGAAGGCGCGCCTGATCTCGATGACCGGCCAGGTGGTCCACGAATGGAACCTGCCCTACAGCCAGGTCTGGGACGGCACCGCCGCGGTCCGCGATCCGCGGCCGGACTCCCAGATCTACCTCGAGAAGGCGCATCTTCTGCCCAACGGCAATCTCCTGGCGATCTACGTCGCGGTCGGCGATTCCCCCTGGGGCTACGGCCTGGTCGAGATGGACCGGGATTCGAAGGTGGTCTGGAAGTATCTCCAGCAGACCCATCATGACTTCGACGTCGGCGCCGACGGCAAGATCTACGCGCTCACCCACGCGATCCGGACCGACGTGGTGCCGGGGCAGGAGCATCTGGCGCCGCCCCGGATCGACGACTACGCGGTCGTGCTCTCGCCCGACGGCCAGGAGCTGAAGAAGGTCTGGCTGCTGGGCGCGCTCGCGAACTCGCCCTACGCCTCCTTCCTCAGCACGGTCCCGTGGTACATCGCGCAAGGCAAGGGCGACTACCTGCACACCAACTCGATCGCCGTGATCGAGGACGGCGTGGCGCAGGCGCTGCCGTTCGCATCGCAGGGCCAGGTCCTGCTGTCGTTCCGCGAGATCGGCACGCTCGCCGTGCTCGACCTCGATCGCGAGCAGATCGTCTGGGCGCTGCGCGGGCCCTGGCTCCGCCAGCACGACGCCGAAGCGTTGCCCAACGGCCATCTGATGGTGTTCGACAACGAGGGCCAGGGCGGCGACGTCTCCCGGGTGCTCGAGTTCGACCCGAACACGCTCCAGATCACCTGGCGCTATGCCGGCGACCCGGAACATGCTTTCTTCAGCCGGGTGCGCTCGGCCGAGCAACGGCTGCCCAACGGCAATACCCTGATCACCGAGTCCGACGGCGGCCGGCTGCTCGAGGTGACGCCTGCGGGCGAGATCGTGTGGCAGTTTGTCAACCCGGTGCGCGGCGGCGAGAAGGGCGAGCTGATCCCGATTCTCTCCTGGGGCCAGCGCATCGATCCGGCGGGGCTCGATCCGAGCTTTCGCGAGCTTGTGACTCAACCGAGGGAGGGCTAGACGATGAAAGCTCTTGCGACGACGATCCTGGCCGCAGCACTCGCGGTCGGCGTGACCTTGCCGGCGGCCGCCTACATCGGGCCGGGCGCGGGGCTGAGCCTGCTGGGCGCGTTCTGGGGCCTCCTGGTCGCGGTGATGGCGGCGCTCGGCTTCGTGATCCTGTGGCCGATCCGGCGCCTGTTCGGGCGCAAGCGGACCCAGCAGCCGGCGTCGACCCATGCCGAGGCGACCCATGCCGAGGCGCCGGGCGGCGCGGACTGACCGGACATCCGAACCATGGGCATCTTCGATCTGCCGGCACCATTGCTCGCGTGGCTCGATCACGCGCTCGGCCTGTTCGCCCCGCCGACCTTCCGCCTGGTGCTCTGGGGCCTGGTCGGCGGGGTCGGGTCGATGGCGCTCTACTGGCTGCTGTCGCCCCAGGCCGAGATCGCGGGCGCCAAGGCCGCGGCCGCCCGGGCGCGGCGCGCGCTCGACGCGTTCGACGGCGAGTTCGCCGACGCCTGGCCGCTGATCCGCAACCTGTTGCGCCACGCGCTGCGCCAGCTCGGCCTCGTGCTGTGGCCGGCGGTGGTCGCCTCGGCGCCGGCGATCTGCCTGCTCGCCTGGGTGAGCTCGACCTACGAGTACAGCTACCCGGGCGCGCCGGACGCGGTCGGCATCCACACCTCGCCCGAGCAGCTGCCGGCCGCCCTCCTGCCGCCGATGCCGGCGCCGGAAAAGGGCAAGCACAAGGGCAAGCCCACCCCGCACATCGTGGTCGCCGATCACGAAGGCAACGTCGTCAGCTCGATCCCCTGGCGCGCGCCGGTCCCGACCATCGACAAGCGCCACTGGTGGAACTTCCTGATCGGCAATCCCGCGGGCTATCTGCCCGACGACGTCGGCATCGAGCGCATCCAGCTCGACCTGTCGCCGAACGAGTATCTGCCGTTCGGCCCCGGCTGGCTGCGGGCCTGGTACGGGATCTTCTTCGCGGCGCTGGTCGCGAGCTCGCTCGCGGTCAAGCTCTGGGCACGCATCGACTAGCGACCCTGCGCAGGAGTTCAGGCATGCGCCAGCAGGCAGGGCCGGCCGACGGCTTCCAGGTCACCCCCTGGATCGACGCGCTGGGCGGCTTCATCGCCCGGCACCAGGGCCTCTGGAGGCGGATCGGCAACCTCGAGACCCGGCTGCTCGCGGACGAGCTGAGCGAGGTCCGGATCCGGCAGCCGATCTACGTCGCCGGCCTCGCGCGCTCCGGCACCACGATCCTGCTCGAGCTGCTGGCGCGCCACCCGGACGTCGTCAGCCACCGCTACCGCGACTATCCGCCGGTGTTCACGCCCTACATGTGGAACCGGCTGCTCGAGCGCACGCCGCAACGCGAGGTCGCGCCCGCCGAGCGCAGCCACAAAGACGGCATCAAGGTCACCCCGGACAGCCCCGAGGCGCTGGAAGAGGTCCTCTGGATGGCGTTCTTCCCGCAGCTGCACGACCCGGCGCACAGCGCCGTGCTCGACCGGCAGACCAGCCATCCCGCCTTCGAGAGCTTCTACCGCGACCACATCCGCAAGCTGCTCCGGGTCCGCGGCGGCCGCCGCTACCTCGCCAAGGGCAACTACAACGTCACCCGGCTCGAGTATCTGCTCGGGATCTTCCCTGACGCGCGCTTCGTGATCCCGGTGCGCGACCCGCGCTGGCACATCGCCTCGCTGATGAAGCAGCACGCCCTGTTCTGCGCCGGCGGCGAGCAGAACCCGGCGACCGTCCGCCATCTGCAGCGGGTCGGGCACTTCGAGTTCGGGCTCGACCGGCGCCCGGTCAACGCCGGCGATCCGGCGACCGTGGAGCGGATTCTCGCCTGCTGGCAGGAGGGCCACGAGGTCGAGGGCTGGGCGCGCTACTGGAGCCACCTCTACGGCCATGTCGCCGACCGGATCGAGGCCAGCCCCGAGCTCCGCGCGGCCGCCCTGATCGTGCGCTACGAGGATCTGTGCGGGACGCCGGAGACGACCCTGCCGGCGGTGCTCGACCACGTCGGGCTCGCGGTCCCGGAGGAGGTCCTGGCCGAGCTCGCCAGGACCCTCCGGTTCCCGTCCTACTACGAGCCGCGCTTTACGGCCGAGGAGCTGGCGACGCTCGAGCGCCACACCGCCGCCACCGCCTGGCGCTTCGGCTACGACGCGCCGGGCGCGGCGGGGCTCAGCGCTTCAGCTTGAAGAACGGCGCCGGGGTCATGAGCTTGTTCTCCTGCTGGATCAGGTAGCCCGCCTCGCGGCTCAGCTTGACGTAGCTCTGCCAGTCGGGATCGGCCATCATCGCGGCGCGCTTCTTGGCCCGGTCGCCGGCATCCTCGTAGGCCCAGACGTGGACGTAGGTGTTGATCGGGCCGGTCTCGGTGATCGCGTAGAAGACCGGCGGCCCGAGATGGCGCTCCTGCGGCGCCTTGCCATGCTTCTCGTAGAGCTCGAGGTGCGCCGGCAGCGTGCCGGGCTTGACGGTGTAGGTCCGGTGATCGAAGAGCATGCGTGGCCTCCCGCAAGTGGGTTGCATGATGGGCTGGACATGGGTCCGGCGCGCCGCCGGCGGCTGATTTGTTCTGGCTCAGGCGGCATCCGTCAAGCCTCGGCGGCGCCGAGCCCGCGATCCGCGGGCCGATCCCGGGCGCCTCTGGGCCGCGCGATCGGCGAGGGCGGCCGGGTCGATGCCGTCCCCCGCCACGTCAGCCACGGCGATCGAGGGGTTGCGCGCCTGCGCCCGCCGTTTCGATCCCCGAAACCGGCCGTTGTCTCCCATCCGCCTGCGCGGGGCTACGCGCGCAGCCAGCTCGAGATCGCGGTCTCGGTCATGAGCGTCGCGGCCAGCTTCTCGACCGTCGCGGCCCACGCCCCGGCTGCCGGGGCCGGCTGCTCGAGATAGGCACCGAGCCAGCGCGCGCGCTCGACCAGCGCCCGCGCGTAGCGAAGCCGGCGGCCTTCCCATTCCGCGAGCGCGGCGCCGGGATCGGCTGCGGCCAGCGCCCGGGCGAGGGTCAGGGCGTCGAGCGCGGCCTTGGTCGCGCCCATCCCCGGATGCGGCCGCGCGACGAAGGCGGCATCGCCGATCAGGGCCACCCGGCCGAACACCATGCGCGGGCTCTCCAGGTCGTAGATCGCCTGGATGAAGGGCTGCTCGACCAGCCCGACCACCTCGAGGAAGGCGGGCGCGACCAGCTCGGCGGCCGCGGCGCGCATCGCCGCGATCGGCTCCCCGGCCATCCGCGCCGGCGGGATCGACAGATCGTAGCGCCGCCCCTCGGCATCGGTCAGCAGCGCCGGCAGCCGCGCCGCCGCGACCGGCCGGTACCAGACCCAGTTGTAGCGGCGCTGGCCGGGGAGGGTCGCCTCGTCGGCGCCGGGCACCGGATAGCCCAGCATCTGCTCGCCGGGCGGCAGGCAGAACGCGAGGTGCCGGCAGAGCGCCGCCCGCGCCGCGCCTGACATCAGCCGCTCCTCGATCAGCCCGCGCCAGGCGACGTAGCCGACGTAGGCGGGCTCGAGCGCGGGCAGCAGCTGGCGGCGGATGGCCGAGCGGATGCCATCGGCCCCGATCAGCCAGTCGGCGCGCGCGCGGTCGCCGTCCGCGAGCAGGGCCGTGACGCCCGCCGCGTCCTGCTCGAAGCCCTCGATCGTCCGGCCGGCATGGTAGTGGCGGTCGGGAAACAGCTCGCGGATCACCCGGAACAGCCGGTCCCAGGACATCATGACCTGGGGCAGCGCGTGCTCGCCCAGGACCGTCCCGTCGGGCGCGAAGGTGCGGCGGCCTTCCACCGGCACGCCGATCGTCGCATCGATCCGGGCGCCCGCCTGCTCGAGCGCCTCGAACAGCTCGGGATGCGGCACGATGCCGGCGCCGCGGCTGGCGAGCGCCTCGCCGGAGCGCTCGAACAGCTCGACCGCGAAGCCGAGGCGATGCAGCAGCGCGCCCGCGCACAGCCCGGCGATCGAGCCGCCCGCGATGATCACCCGGCCCCGCGATGGGCTGGCTGATCCGGTCACCGCTTCGGTTCCGCTGGTCATGGGTCCCTGATAGCGGCCGGGCGGCGGCCGGCGCAAGCGCGCCCGACCCGCCGGCCGCGGCGCGCCCCGATCCCATCGCGCCGGGCTCGCGAGCGGCGCCGGACCGGGCCACGATCGCCGCAGCCAGCGAGCGGCCGGCAGGCATGCGCGCGCCGCCGTCCGACCGCCTCAGGCTCCGCGCCCGCAGCTTCGAGCACTCTCTCCAACTTCCGTGAGCAGATGTCCGGTCTGCGCCGGATTCCACCAACAATGCCGGCTTCAGGACCGCCAGCGGCGTTCGGGCCCCAGCCGCTGCACATGTTCGAGGCGCGTGCGGCGTGCCCGCAGAGCCAGCGCTTCGCGCTCGACGTTGACGACTTCGAGGCCGCGAATCGGGCCGTCAAGGGCGCGCGGCGCGCTCGATCTCGAGACCTTCAAGTGCATCCACGAGCTGCGGCACAACGCCCTGCAGATGGATCTGCGCGCTCCCGGACCCCATGATCGAGATCGACCGGCCGGAAGGCGGGACGTCACGGCCCCAGGAAGCCGGACGTCTTGACCCGAGAAGGCGGGACGTCCCGACCCCCACGGAGTCCCAGGATCACATAATGAGATGGACGCCTCCCGCTGACGGCATCGAAGTGCCAAGGTGGAGTCGTGAAACAACCACGAACGCGGGAGGCGTCCGAGATGCAGGCTACCACGATCGGGTTGGACATCGCCAAGAGCGTGTTTCAGGTGCACGGCGTCGATGAGCGGGGCCGGGTGGTGCTGAGGAAGCGGCTGGCACGCGCCAAGGTGCTGGAGTTTTTCGCCAACCTGCCGCGAATGGATGGCAGCAGCCAAGACCGCCCGTCAGAAACTCGAAGAAAGCCCTTGCAGAGCGGGAGGCGTCCATGGATGGACCATCGAGCCGTGGCATGCTCGCCGCCAATGATTGACGAAAGGTTAACGAGGAAGCGCCGGGAGAGACCCGGCATCGCCGATGGAGGTACCGGCTCGTGATCGGCCCCAGGAGGACCTTCGTCCGCTCGATCGCCGCCTGCTGCGGGCTCATGGTCCTGGCGGCGCTCGCTGCGGCGCCGGTCCGGGCGGAGCGCACGGTGACCGATTCCGCCGGCCGCGCGGTGCAGCTGCCCGACCGGATCGAGCGGGTGTTCGCGGCCGGCGCGCCCGCTTCGGTGCTCCTCTACGTGCTGGCGCCCGACCGGCTGACCGGTTGGCCGCGCGCGCTCCGGCCGGAGGAGCGCGACTATATCGCACCCGCCTATCGCGACCTGCCCGAGCTCGGCATGCTGACCGGGCGCGGCGATACCGCCAACCTCGAGGTCGTGCTCAAGGTCAAGCCCGACCTGATCCTCGACTTCGGCTCGGTGCGCGACACCTACGTCTCGCTCGCCGACCGGGTCCAGGCCCAGACCGGCATTCCCTATGTCCTGATCGATGGCACCTTCGCCCACACGGCCGACGCGCTACGGCTGCTCGGCAAAGTGTTGGGGGTCGAGGATCGGGCCGAGCAGCTCGCCGCCTACGTCGAGGCGACCTTCGGGGGGCTCGACCAGGCGCTCGCCCAGATCCCCGAGCGCGCACGTCGGCGGGTCTACCTCGCGCGCGGCCCGGACGGCCTCGAGACCGGCCTCGAGGGCTCGATCAACACCGAGATCATCGAGCGCGCGGGCGCCATCAACGTCGCCAAGGACCCGAGTGGGGTCCGTCATGGCATCGTCCAGGTGCCGATCGAGCAGGTCGTGGTCTGGAATCCGGACACCGTGATCACCTGGGACCGGAATTTTTATCAGAAGATCTGGCAGGAACTCGTACTGGCAGGGCATCGATGCGGTCCGGGAAGGCCGCGTCTACCTCAGCCCGACCGCGCCCTTCGGCTGGATCGACCGGCCGCCGTCCCTGAACCGGATCATCGGCCTCAAGTGGCTCGCCGGCCTGTTCTATCCGGACCATTTCCGGCAAGATCCGCGCGCGCTGACCAGGGAGTTCTACAGCCTCTTCTATCATGTCGACCTTACCGAAGCCGAGCTCGACCGCCTCCTCGAGTCCGCCAAGGGCCGGACACCCTGAGGCTCTGCGCCTTGCGCCGGGGCAGCTCGCCACGCCCCTGCTCGGCCTTGGCCTCCTCGCGCTCGCGCTCGGCGCCATGCTGGTCGGCCCCTACCCGATCACCCCCGGCGAGGCCTTGCGGGCTCTGGGAGATCGCCTGCTCGGGACCGTGCCGGCCCAGGGCTCGACCCTCGACACGGTCCTGTTCTTCGTCCGCCTGCCCCGGGTCGGCGCGGCGATCCTGATCGGCGCCGCGCTCGCCGCCGCCGGGGCGAGCTATCAGGGCCTGTTCCGCAATCCGCTGGTCTCGCCCGACATCCTGGGCGTCTCGGCGGGCGCCGGGCTCGGCGCGGTGCTCGGGATTTTCCTGTCCCTGCCGGTCGCGGCGATCCAGCTGCTGGCGTTCCTGACCGGCCTGGCCACGGTCGGCCTCGTGCTGCTGGTCGCGGCCTCGGTGCGCGGCCGCGAGCCGGTGCTGGTCCTGGTGCTCGCAGGCGTGGTCGTGGGCGCGCTCGCGGGCTCGATCATCTCCCTGCTCAAGGTCCTGGCCGACCCCTACGATCAGCTGCCGGCGATCACCTTCTGGCTGCTCGGCAGCCTCGCCAGCATCAAGCTCCAGGACCTGGCGGCGACGCTGCCGGTTGCCGTCCTCGGCCTCGCGCCGCTGGCGCTCCTGCGCTGGCGGATCAACGTGCTCTCGCTCGGCGACGAGGAGGCCCGCGCGCTCGGGATCGATGCCGCAAGGCTCCGGATCGTGGTGATCGCGGCCGCGACCCTGATCACCGCGAGCGCGGTCTCGATCTCGGGCGTGATCGGCTGGGTCGGGCTGATCATGCCGCACATGGCGCGCATGCTGGTCGGCCCGAACTACGATCGCCTGCTGCCGGCGGCGATGATCCTGGGCGCCGGCTATCTGCTGCTGGTCGACACGCTGGCGCGCACGATCGCGACGATCGAGACCCCGATCGGCATCCTCACCGCCTTCATTGGCGCCCCGGTTTTTCTCTGGTTGCTCGCCCGCGGCCGGCATGGCTGGGCATGAAGCTGGAGGCCGAGGATCTGGCCTTCGGCTATCCCGGCAAGGCGGTCGGGCACGGCGTCGACCTCGCGGTCAGGGCCGGCGAGGTGGTCTGCCTGCTCGGTCCCAACGGCGCCGGCAAGACCACGCTGTTCAAGACCCTGCTCGGCCTGCTGCCGGCCCAGGGCGGCCGGGTGCTCCTCGACGGCCGGCCCCTCGCCAGCCTCGCCCGCGCCGAGGTCGCGAGGCGGATCGCCTACGTGCCGCAGGCGCATACGGCGCATTTCCCGTACAGCGTGCAGGACATGGTGCTGATGGGGCGGACCGCGCATCTCGGGCCGTTCGCCCGTCCCGGCCCCGCCGATCACGCGGCCGCGCTGGCGGCGCTGCAGATGCTCGCGATCGCCCCCCTCGCCGATGCCGACTACACGCGAATCAGCGGCGGCCAGCGCCAGCTCGCCCTGATCGCCCGGGCGCTCGCCCAGGCGGCGCCCTTGATCGTCATGGACGAGCCGACCGCGAGCCTCGACTTCGGCAACCAGGCCCTGGTGCTCCGCCAGGTCCGGGCACTGGCCGCCGAGGGCTACGGCATCGTGCTCTCGACCCACGCGCCGGACCATGCCTTCGCCTGCGCCAACCGGGTCGCCCTGCTGCACGATGGCACCCTCTTGGCCTCGGGCCCGCCGGCCGCGATCCTGACGCCCGCCCGCCTGGAGACGGTCTACGGCATCAAGGTCGTGGTCGAGCGCCTGGCCTCCGGCCACACGGTCTGCGCCCCCGATCTCGGTCCGCGGAACCCCGATCCCGGGCTTGCGGGACAGCGACCTCGCCCCGCGGGGCTCCAACTTCGGCCGGCGGGACCACGACCTTGACCCGGGGGCCTTCGATCTCAGCGCGCGGGGCTCCGCCCGCGGCCCGCCAGAACTCCGACGTCGGTCCGTAGGATCCCGATCTCGCCTCGCGGGCCCCGACCTCGGCCCGCACGGCTCAGCCTCGCTGCGCTGGACTCCGATCTCGGCCCGCCGGGTTCCGACCTCTTCCCGCGGGGAACCAGATCCGATGCGCCCGCTCGCGCCGTCGATTCGCCCGGCCCCAGCCTCTCGGGGCAGGGATTCCCAGGATCGCATGGACCAGGACCGCAACGCTAATGGCGCAAGGTTACCAAATCGTTGACGCCCCAGCGCGAGGATGAGCCCGGACGCGCAGGATGCGGGCGCCGAGTTTCAAAGGCGTCCTGCCACGCGGGGCGGCACCGCCTCGACCTGGCCCGCGTCCGACTGTCTGGTCATGGGCCAGCGCCGGCAGGGACCGTAGTCAGGGGCACCGGTCAGGCGGCAGGGGTGCGAACCGGCGGTCACGGCCCGTTGTAATGCACGCGCCCGAGGCTTCCGACATCGTAACCGCCGAGCTCCTTCGCCCGGGTCCGGAAAGCGTCGGTGCCGCAGAAGCCGAACAGCCTCTGCAGCGGCGGCTCGAAATAGTCGCGCCGCCAGATCGCGAGATCGTAGCGCTCGCGGAACAGGGGCACGAAGTCGAGCCGGAACTGGCGCGCCACGGTCTCGACCGCAAAGCCCGCGTCCGCCTTGCCCTCGGCGACCGCGAGCGCCACCTCGGCGTGGTTGCGCGCGGCCGGCGCCAGCCACTGCAGGCGGCCCGGATCGTGACCGTCCCGCTGCAGCAGATGGTCGAGCAGGATCTGGCTGCCCGCCTGCTTCTGGCGCGGGATCAGGGTCAGGCCCGCGAGATCGCCGAGCCCGGCGATACCCTTGGGATTGCCCTGCGGCACGACCAGCCCCTGCACCCGCCAGGCCCATTCGACCAGCACGAACGGGCTGCCCGGCAGGGCGCGCTCGAGATGGCCGCGGTTCCAATCCTCGGCCTCGGGCTCGAAGATATGCATACCGGCCGCGATCGCGCGGCCCGCCCCGATCCGCGCGAGCCCGTCGAGGCTGCCGTCGAAGAAGGTCGCAAGCTCGCTCGCCGACTGCCTCAGCGCCCATTCGAGCAACGGGTCATGGCTGCCGGCCAGCACCGGCGGCCGCGGCTGCAACGCCTCGATCCCGCCCCGATACTCGGCATGCCGCCACACCCAGGCCTCGATCATCTCGCGCGGAAACAAGAGCTTGCCGGTCACCCGGCTGACCGGAATGGCATTGTCGCTGACCAGCTCATAGACCTTCCGCTCCTTGATCCGGAGCAGGGCGGCAACTTCCTTGGTGGTCAGAAACTCGGGCACGGCCATCGTCCCAGAGCCAGCGGGATTGTCTCCATAGCGCGGTTCCACCCGCGCGCAAACCTATCCTTCGGCCCCCTCGGCGCGACCAGCCCGCGAGCCGCTTTCCTCCGGAGCCCAGTCGCGGCAGGCCACTTGACCGAATATATCGCTATTCGAAAGAGCGGTTCTCAGCCAGAAAACGTGGCAGGCTCCACAGATAGATAAATAACATTGGCCAACAGTTCGGATCGGGATCTTCATCGGCACGGCGCAGTCCTCCAATTCGTCAAGCGCCAAGAGATTTGTAGCAGTAGGACTGGCGGTCGAGGTTGGGGAGGTCCGGGTTGTCCCAGGCGAGCAGTTTGCCGCGGTTGAGTAGACCTTGGGGGTCGGGTTCGCGCCTGTAGGCGAGCTGAGTGGGGTCGACCTGCTTTATACCGCCTTCTTCGAGGGTGAAGGCATGGGGGTTGAAGATCGGGCAACCCTGCCCCTCGTGGCAGCGGATGATATCATCCAGGCGGTTTTCGGTCGTGAACCGGACGATTGGCAGGCCGAAACCGGCGATTTGGCCCTTGAAACGGACGAATTCGAGGTGGATCATGGCCTCTTCGGCAAAGTGACGGTGCATCTGCGGCGCGCGCTCAACGTGTGCGGGCGGCGGGTGGGGCACCTGCAGCACCTTCGCCCGCTCGTCGATGACCGGCAGGTCGCCGAGATCGACCCGCAAGCCGTCAAGATCGGCCATCCGTCGCTCCCCCCGCCGGCCGTGCCGCAGGTCTCAACTCCGATCGTCGCCCGATCGTCGCCCCGTGATGGCGCCCGGCCCGGTATCAGAGCAGCGCGAAGGCCCGGCAGGGCGCGCCGGTGGCACCCGCGATCCGCGGGCAGCCGACCACGAGCACCGCACCCGTCGGCGGCAGCAGGGCAAGGTTGGCCAGCGCCTCCAGACCCCAGCGGCCGGAGGGCAGCCAGAGCGCGTGGGTCGCGAAGTCGCTCGAGGCGCCGGGGTCCAGGGAGAGCGTATCGACCGCGATGCCGGCGGCGTCGCGCTCGATCAGCAGGGCCGCGGCCTCGGCGTGAAAGCCGGGGAAGTGCATGACCCCCAGATCATCGTCGTTGCGGAATTGCGCCGACCTGACGTGCCGGTCCCAGCCGCTCAGCATGGCGACGCAGGCGCCGGCCGGGACCGCCCCGTGCTCGGCCTCGAACGCCAGCAGATCGTCGGGCGTGAGCGTGGCATCCGGGTCGGCCTCGGCCCTGTCCCTGAGGTCGACCACGACGAGCGGCACGATCAGCCGCTCGAGCGGGATCTGGTCGACCGCGAGGCCGCCGTTCGCAAAGTGCAGCGGTGCATCGATATGGGTGCCGCTGTGCTCGATCAGATGCCAGCGGGCCATGTTGTAGCCATCGGCGTCCAGCGACGCGATGGTCTCGAGCGCGAAGCTGTCCCGATCGAAGCTCGGAAAGTCCGGGTCCAGCGCATGGGTGAGGTCAAGGCAGCGACTGAAGCTCCGGCCGAGCGCCGGATGCGCCGTGGCCGGCCCGCGGGCGGCGGGCGGCCGGCCTGGCGCGCCCGGTCCGCTCAGCTGCGGGCCGACGCTCTGCAGGCATCGCGGCGGACACATGCGGCTACTCCGGACTTCGTTCCCGACGATCTTCTGGTGCCCGGCCAACCACGGCCGACAGATGTCGGGGCTGCAGCGTCAACTCGGTATCGATCGGCCGGCGGACGCGCGGCACGATCCGATCGCTCGCGGCCTGCCGAGCTCGCGCCACTGGCGGGTGCGGTCGCCGGCGGCAGACCCACCACGCGCGATCATCGGCCGGCGCGGCTGGGGCTGGGCCAAGCTGGCTTGAAGACGACTGGCACAGGCTCATGACCCGCCCGGGATGAGCCCGGAGCAGCGAAGACCGGCGCGGGCGCCAGGGCCAAACGCCATCGGCGCCAGGCGTCTGGAGCACGCGCGACGATCTCGCCGTTGGCTGGACCCGAGAGCCCTACCGGCCATCGGATCCTACTGCTAGCTGACCCCCTTCTTCTGCATGCACGAGTTGATGTAGTTCTCGATCCAGCCCGAGCGCTGATCGTCGGGCACGCCCGCGGTTTCCGACTGCTTGATCGCCTGGGCCTGGCAATCAGCGAAGGCATCGTCGTAGGCCTTGCTGTGCCCGGCGCAGCCGGAAAGAAGAAGCCCAATCGAAGCCAACAAGAGAAGGCCATACCTCACGTGCGTTACTCCCCGCAGATTTGATTGACGGCCATCGGCACGACCGACGACGAGCGCCGACCGATACCGCTGGTTTATAGCGTCCCGTCGCGAAACGCGAGCCCTGTTGTCGAGAGATCACAATCCCGGGGCGAGGTCATGTCGATTCGCCCGCCCGGGCATGCCCGATGCCGACGTTCCGGTACCGATCGAGCCGCGCGGTCCCGATCGCCACGGGCATCTTGAGGACGTCGCCGGGCGGACCGCTTGCGGCTTCGCCTGCTGTCCTGGCCGCTTCCTATGATGACGCGGCGGCGATTGTGGCATCCTCGGTAGCTGTTGGCGTAGACTGCGTCTCCCTGTCGGCGATCGTCGAGCGGCCCGACCATTGTCGATCAGAGTGACTGCCGGACGCGGGCTTCGAGCGGGAGGAAGGCCTGCGATTGCGGCGCCGCGCTTTCAACACCGTCGGGCGAGCCGCCCGGACCAGCGCGACCAGAGGGGCCGAGATCCTGCTTGCCCCCTTGCCGAAACCCCGCCCGCTCATTCGTCGGGAGACCGATCCGATGGATTTTGGCACAGCGATGGTTCAGCTCCCTTCGATGTCGCGAATCGACCCTGCCCCGGCGGGACGGCAGCACCGCCTGCCGGCAGCGCCCCGCCGACCGCCGTCGGGCGCGAGCGCACGCATGCGTCGCGGCGCCGGAGGTGGCTGGACCGGCGCCCGACCGTGGTTCGTGCTGTTGTCGGCGCTGCTGGCCGGCTGCGCCGGCGGGGCCACCGGTCATGGCAGCGCCCCGGCGCGGCCGCAGGTCGATCGGAGCCCGCCCACCCTCACTCACATCGAGTTTCGGGCCGACCAGGCCGACCCGGCCGCGACCCAGGCGCTCGGTCGCGAGCTCGCCGTCCTCGATCGCGCGGCCGAGCCCAAGGGGCTGCTGATCGTCTATCTGCATGGCGCCGGTGAGCGCGAGATCTGCGGCGAGGGCGAGCGCGGCCACGAGCGGATGCTCGCCGGCATGGGCTTTCATGTGTTCAGCCCGTGCTACCGCGCCGACTACGACCTGAAGCTCTGTGGCGACGACCCTGGCGCCTGCCGCCTCGAGGCCTTCGACGGCATCGACCACAGCGGCGCGATCGACATCAAGCCGCCCGACAGCATCGAGCGCCGGGTGGTCATGGGCCTGCGCTACCTCCAGGCCAAGGACCCGGGCGGCGACTGGCAGGTCTTCCTCGATGGCGACCAGCCGCGCTGGTCGGCGATCATCGTGAGCGGCCGCTCGCACGGGGCGGGCTCGGCGGCCCTGATCGCCAAGCGCCGCGAGGTCGCCCGGGTGGTGATGCTGTCAGGGCCGGGTCCCGAGAGCTGGCTCGCCGACCCCTCGGTCACCCCGATCGACCGCTTCTTTGCTTTCAGCCACCAGGCGGACTCGCAGTTCCCGGGGCACCTCCAAGCCTGGGCGGCGCTGGGCCTGCGCGGCCCGCCGACCAACGTCGATCGCGCCACCCCGCCCTATGGCGGATCGCACCAGTTGACCTCCTCGGCGCCCACCAATCACGCCCACAGCTCGGTCGCCGTGGGGAACTCGACGCCGCGCGGCGACGACGGCAGCCTGCTCTATCTGCCGGTCTGGCGCTATCTCTATGGCGGCTGAGCGCTGACCCGCTCTACGGCTGCCGACCACGGACCCGGCCGAGACGCCCGTCGAGACCAGCCCGGGCCAGAGCTGGCCGCCGGCCTGATCGACGCGCGCGGCCGCGGGCGGCAGAGCTTGACTGCCCGCGGCGCGCACGCTGGTGATCCGCCCGCCGGCGATCTCGATGTCGACGCGGGCCAGCCCCTCGCCTGCGTCGCCGAACCCGCCTTCCAGCAGGCAGAGCGGCACGCGCGCATCGGTGATCCAGAGGGCGCCGGAGGTGGGCATCCGGTCATCTTCCCGATCGCCCGGCAGCCCGGTCAACCCTGCCCCTGATAGCGCCAGTCGGTCGCGTAGCGTGTGCCCTTGCCGAGGTTGCAGTCGGCGCAGAGGATCTGCAGGTTGGCGGGCTCGAGGGCGAGCTGCGGGTGGCTCGAGCGCGGCCGGATGTGGTCGACGTGCCACTGGCTGGTGGCGTTGGTCAGGCAGCAGGCGCAGGTCAGCGCGCCGTAGCGCTCGCGGTTCGCCTCCAGCGCATCGATCCGCGCCCGTCGCCAGCGCTGCGAGCGGTAGAAGGCGTCGGCGCTCGGCCAGGCGACCGCGACGGCGCCGGGCCGGCGCAGGGGCCAGGCAAGCAGCCAGAGCAAAAGGCCCGCGAGCGTCAGCGCCCACACCGGCAGGCGCCAGATCAGCTTGAACAGCCACCACAGCAGGCGCAGCTCGATCGGCCAGGCTCGCCTGCGTTCCGTCTTCCGGCCCGCCATCCGCGCGCCAACCATCCCTCGAATTTAGATCTTGAGCCTGCGCGCTCCTTTATCACAAATTATGGTAGCACGAAGCGGAAAGTCACTCCGAATTGTGGCAGACCACCTCGATGTTGTGGCCGTCCGGATCGAGCACGAAGGCGCCGTAGTAGTTCGGATGGTACGCAGGGCGCAGCCCGGGCGGCCCGTTGTCGCGCGCTCCGGCCGCACGCGCGGCCTGGTAGAATGCCCGCACCGTGGCGCGGTCCCGGGCGCGGAAGGCGATGTGGGTATGGGGCCTCGTCGGGCCGCCGCCCGCGATCCAGAAGTCCGGCTTGCCGGCCGCGCCGAGACCGCCCGCCGGGCCCGCCTCCGCGATCTCCATCACCAGCTCATAGCCGAGCGCGCCGAGCGCTGCCAGGTAGAAGGTTTTGCTCGCCTCGTAGTCGCCGACGCTGAGCCCGATGTGATCGATCATGGTGATGCCCCCCGGTTGATCGACGGCCGCCGCAGCCGCCGGGCCGCGCGGCTCCCGGCCCGGATGATCTTGCTCCGCCGCCCCGGCGGGTGCAAGACGAAGGCCCTCCGCCCGGGGTGCGGTCGCCGGCCAGTAGAGGATTGCCCATGCAGAGTTGCGACGTGCTGGTGGTCGGGGCGGGGATGGCCGGCGCTTCGGCCGCCTACGAGCTCGCCCCCTACGCCCGCGTGGTGCTGCTCGAGCGCGAGCGCCAGCCCGGCTACCACGCGACCGGCCGCTCGGCGGCGGTGTTCGCGCCCGCCCACGGCAACCGGGTGATCCGCGCCCTGACCCTGGCCAGCCACCGTTTCTACCAGAAGCAGATGGAGGGCCTCGCCGAGCATGCCGTGCTGGCGCCGCGCGGCGCGCTCTTCATCGGCCGCGCCGACCAGATCCCGGCCCTCGACCGGCTGCTCGCCGAGACCGGGCGCCAGGTCCAGGGCCTCGAGCGTCTGGACCGCGCGGCGCTGCTCGCCCGCGTGCCGGCGCTCCGCCCCGACTACGTCGCCGCCGGGATCTACGATCCCAGCGCCATGGATCTCGACGTCGCCGCGATCCACCAGGCCTACCTCAAGGGCCTGCGCGCCCGCGGCGGCCAGCTGATCACCGACGCCGAGGTCGTCCGGATCGCGACCGACTTTGCGCCCTGGCGGGTCGAGACGCGGGCCGGGCCGTTCGAGGCGGCGGTGCTGGTCGACGCCGCCGGCGCCTGGGCCGACCAGCTGGCCGGGCTGGCCGGGGTCGTGCCGATCGGTCTCGTGGCCAAGCGGCGGACCGCCTTCCTGTTCGAGCCGTCGGCGCCGGTTGAGCGCGCCTGGCCGGCGGTGATCGACGCCGAGGAGCAGTTCTATTTCAAGCCGGAATCGGGCCTGCTGCTGGGCTCGCCCGCGGACGCGACGCCGATGCCGCCCTCGGACGTCCAGCCCGAGGAGCTCGACATCGCGCTTGCGGTCGACCGGATCGAGCGCGCGACCCGCTTGCGGGTCCTGCGCGTGCCCCGGCGCTGGGCGGGGCTGCGGACCTTCGCCGCCGATCAGACCCCGGTGGTCGGCATGGAGGAGGCGGTGCCGGGCTTCTTCTGGCTCGCCGGGCAGGGCGGCTACGGCATCCAGACCGCGCCTGCGCTGGCGCGCGCCGCCGCGAGCCTGCTGGTCGACGGCGTCCTCCCGGACGATCTTCTCCGTCAGGGCATCGTCGCCGAGGACCTGCTGCCGCTCCGCTTCCGGCTACGGCCGACCGCGGACGCCGAGCGGCCGTCGGCGTGAGCGGGAAACGCGCCGAGGTGTGAACCAGTGCACAAGGATTCTGGCCTTGATCGTGGAATCATGTATCCTCGGAGAGACCGGAACGAAAGGAGGACAGCGTCGGTGCGCCGGTTGCGAGTCCTGATCGGGCTGATCGTGCTCGGGCTCGGCCTCGGGACCGCGGGCGACGCCGCGGCCGCCAAACGGGTCGCGCTGGTGATCGGCAACTCCGCGTATCAGCACGCCGAGGAGCTGCCCAATCCCCGCAACGACGCGAAGTCGATCGCCGAGGCGCTCACTCGGGCGGGCTTCGAGGTCGACCTGCGGACCGATCTCAATCAGCTCGGCATGCAGCACGCCCTGCGCGACTTCGGCCTCAAGGCGGAGGGGGCCGATGCCGCGGTGGTGTTCTATGCCGGCCACGGCGTCCAGGTCGCGGGCGAGAACTACCTGCTGCCGATCGACGCCACCCTCGAGCGCGAGCGCGACCTGCTCTACGAGGCCCTGCCGCTCAATCTGGTGATGGGCGAGGTCGGCCAGGCGCAGCAGCTGGGCCTCGTGATCATCGACGCCTGCCGGGACAACCCGCTCGCCGAGCAGCTGCGTCGGGTCCTGGGCCCGATCCGCTCGCGCCTGGTCGGCGACGGCATGGCGCGCATGGACAATTTGCCGAGCAACACCATGATCGCCTTCGCGACCCGCCCGGGCGAGGTCGCGGTCGACGGCAACGGCGCGCACAGCCCCTATACCGCCGCCCTGCTCAAGCACATGGAGGAGCCGGGGCTCGAGCTCAACCTTTTGTTTCGCAAGGTGCGCGACACGGTGCTGGAGACCACCGCCTACCGGCAGGAGCCGCGCACCTACGACGCGCTCGGCGCGGAGCCGTTCTATTTCATCCCGCCGAAGCCCAACCGGCCGCCCGAGCTGCCCCGGCTGGCGCCGCTCCAGGTGCTCGACGACGCCGGCCCGACCCCGCTCGGGATCGACCAGCCGATGGACCCCGACGGCGATCGCTTGACGGCCGAGATCAGCAGCCTGCCCACCAAGGGAACCGTGACGATCGGTGATCGGGCGCTCGCGGTCGGCGACGTCCTCGGCGCCGAGCAGCTGACCGGCGCGACCTACAGCCCGACCCGCGGCGCGGTCGGTGACGCGGGGTCGTTTGCCTTCCTGCTGCGCGACGACCATGGCGGCACGACCATCGGCCGGCTGGCGATCACGGTCGAGCGCGCCAACCAGCCGCCGGTGATCGCCTCCGCCAGCATCCTGACCATGCCCGCGATCCCGCTCAACATCACGCCGCCGGTCGACCCGGAGGGCGACCCTTTGACCATCACGGTGCTCGAGGTGCCGGGGCGGGGCGTGATCAAGGACGGCAATCGACCGGTCAAGGTCGGCGATCAGCTCACCAACGACGCGCTCGCCCACCTGGTGCTCGAGGCCGGCACCGAGGGTGCGTTCGGAAAGTTCGCCTTCAAGGCGACCGACCCGCAGGGCGCCAGCGTCTCCTCGACCCTGCAGATCAACCTGCCGGGGGTGGCCGAGATCGAGAGCGACCGGGTGACCACCGCGCTGGCGCCGCCCGCGACCCCGCCGCGCGCCGCGCCAGCGCCGCAGGCCCCGCCCGCCGCTCAGGCGCCGACGGCGCAGGCAGCCCCCCCGGCCGGGGCGCAGTCGCCCGCACCGCCGCCAGGCCAGACCACGACCGCCCCGGCGCCGGCCCAGCAGGCGGCGATCGAACCGTCCGTCGGGAAAGGCGACCTCCCGCCGCCGCCAGGCCCGATCACGACCGCCCCGGCCACGGCCGGGAAGGCGGCGAGCGAGCCGCCTGCGACCAAGCGTAGCCTGCCGACGCCGGCGGGTCCGACCACGACCGCCCCGGCGCCGAGCGAACAGGCGGCGATCGAACCGCCCGTCGCCAAGCGCAATGTGCCGGCGCTGACCCAAGGCCAGACGACGGCCCCGCCGGCCGCGACCGAGCAGGCGGCGATCGAGCCCCCGGTTGCCGAGCGCAACCTGTCGGCGCCAGCCGGTGCCGCGCCGGCACCGCCGAGCCCGGAGCTGGTGGCGATCGGCGGCGAATACGAGGCGGTCCGCACCTCCAACCTCCGTCAAGGGCCGGGCGCCGATACCGCGCGGCTGGGGACGGTGACCGGCGGCGCCACGCTGCGCGTGGTCGGCCTCGCGGACGGCCGCGACTGGTATCAGGTCGAGACCGAGGACGGCCAGCGCGGCTTCATCTTCGGCCAGCTGATCCGGCCGAAGGCGAAGCCCGAAGCTGCCCCGAAGATCGAGGAGGCGGCCCTGCCGGTCGCACGGGCCGCGGGCACGATCAAAGACTGCGAGCACTGCCCGGAAATGGTCCAGATCCCGGCCGGCAGCTTCGTGATGGGCTCGGACGGCGGGCATTGGAGCGAGAAGCCCGCGCACCGGGTCACGATCGCCAAGCCCTTCGCGCTGGCCAAGTACGAGCTCACGGTCGGCCAGTGGCAGGCCTGCGTCGACGCCGGCGCCTGCCAGTCCATGCCCAACATGCAGGACGTGACCGCGAACTCGCCGATCCACAACGTCAGCTGGAACGAGGTGCAGGGCTACCTGACCTGGCTGCGCAAGGTGACCGGCCAGGCCTACCGCCTGCCCAGCGAGGCGGAGTGGGAGTATGCCGCGCGCGCCGGCACCAAGACCCGCTACTGGTGGGGCGAGACGGTCGGTACCGGCAACGCCGACTGCGATGGCTGCGGCGGCAAGTGGGACCGCAAGGCGCCGCTCCCGGTCGGCAGCTACGCGCCCAACCCGTTCGGCCTCTACGACATGAGCGGCGGGGTCATGGAGTGGGTCGCCGACTGCTGGAACCCCGACCATAGCGGCGCGCCCGCCGACGCCCGCGCGCGGACCGACGGCGACTGCACCCAGCGCGTCCTGCGCGGCGGCTCCTGGCGCCACGACCAGAGCTATTCGACGGTCACCAGCCGGCTGAGCTACGACGCCAGCGTGCGCTACTACACCAACGGCGTGCGGCTCGCGCGCGACCTGCCCTAGGCCGCCGCCGGCCCGGCCCCGCCGGCGGCCGGCGTCAGCGCACCGTGATCGTGATCTTCTGCGAGTAGACCGGCGGGTTGTGGGGGATGTGGTTCTTGTCGCCCATGATCAGCTGCAGGGTATGGGTCCCGGGCGGCAGCTCGATCACCGTCTCGGTCTGGCCGCCGCCGAAATGCAGATGGTTGCGATCGTTCGGGATCGGCTCGTCGAACGGCGGCAGGTCGGTGTCGATCAGCAGGTGATGATGGCCGGTGTTGGGTTTGTCGACGCCGGCCGGCGCCACCCCCATGTGCCGCAGCCCGAACCAGATCCGAATGTGGCGGGAGTTGATCACCTCGCCGTCGTTCGGCCAGCCGATGTAGACGTAGGCGTCCTTGGGCGACGGCGTGTCGCCGGCCAGCGCCACCGGCGCGGCCAGGACCGATCCGAGGAGCAGGGCGGCGGCGATTCTGATCATGGGTCGCTTCCCCCTTGTGCAGCGATGGGCCTTGTGCAGCGATGGGCCTTGTGCAGCGACGGCGCGCGGCCGGCCTCGGTCGAGCTTCGATGCCGCTCAGTAGGGCGCCACGGTGATCGTGATCTTGTCGGAATAGACCGGCGGCTTGAACGGGAAGTGGTCCTTGTCGCCAAGGATCAGCTGCAGCGTGTATTTGCCGGGCGGCAGATCGATCAGCCGCGCCTCGGTCTGGCCGCCGCCGAAGTGGAGATGGTTCTTGTCGTTCGGGATCGGCTCGTCGAAGGGCGGCAGGTCGGCGTTGATCAGGAGATGGTGGTGGCCGGTGTTCGGCAGATCGGTCCCGGCCGGGGCGACCCCCATGCCCCTCAGGCCCATGCGCACCCAGAGCTTGCCGCCCTGGATCACCTCGCCGTCGTGCGGCCAGATGATGTATTCCTTGGCACCCGGCGGCGACGGCGTGTTCTGCGCCTGAGCCGCGGTTGCGCCGAGCACGAGCGCGCAGGCGATCAGCGCCAATGTCCGAAGCATCTGCCACCCCCCCGATAATGCGTGCTTGCGGGCGAGGTTAGCATGGGCGGGACGGCGTGCGGAAGCGGTTTCGAGCGACCGCCGGCCGGCTCGGCGCCGGTCGGCTCGATGTCGAGCCGGGCCGCCGACCGCCTTGCCGGGCCGGCGCCTCGCGACGGCGGCGGCGCTAGAACTCGAACGGGATGTATTGAAAGAGCCAGGTCTCGGTCAGCGTCCGGTTGCCGAGCTTGAGGAAGCAGCGCAGCTCGACCGGGTCGGGGCCATCGGCGTACAGATCGAAGAACGCCCGCCAGGTCGTGGTGCCGACCACCTGCAGGGCGTACTGGTTGTCGATCTTGCCGCGCGAGGCGGTGATCACCGGCAGCACCTTGTCGCTCTTGTGCAGATCCGCGAGCGGGCCGCCGGCGAAGTCGATCACGAATTTGCGCGCCCCCGCCGGCCGCGGCTGGCCCGGGATGCCGCCCCGCCCGAGCCGGGTCGCGCGCACCAGCCCGACGTTGTCCGGGGGATAGGGCTCGTCGGCCAGCCAGTGCAGGCGATAGGCGAACGACCAGTGCGAGCCGTCCTCGACCGGCGCCTCGGGCAGCCAGTAGGCCACGATGTTGTCGTGGATCTCGTCATCGGTCGGGATCTCGACCAGCTGCACCGCGCCCGGTCCCCACTCGCCCAGCGGCTCGACCCAGACGCTCGGCCGGCGGTTGTAGAAGACGCCATCGTCCTCGTAGTCGTGGAAGTCGCGATCGCGCTGGAGCAGCCCGAAGCCCTTCGGATTGGCGTCGGCGAAGGAGCTGGTGCGCACGCTCGGAGGGTTGTTGAGCGGCCGCCACAGACGCTCGCCATTGCCGGTCCAGAGCGCCAGGCCGTCGCTGTCGTGGATCTCCGGGCGCCAGTCGGTCGCCTGATGGCGGTTGGTCTCGCTGAACCAGAACATGCTGGTGAGCGGCGCCACGCCCATGCGCCGGATCGCCTTGCGGCAGTAGAGCTCGGCCCGGATGCCGACCACCACCCCTTCGTGCTTGACCCAGTCGAAGCGATAGGCGCCGGTGACGCTCGGGCTGTCCATGAGCGCGTAGATCAGGATGTGCGAGCTCTCCGGCGGGGTCTGCTCGAGCCAGAACTGGGTGAAGCGCGGGAACTCCTCGGGCCAGGGCATGGCGGTGTCGATCGCGAGGCCGCGCGCCGACAGGCCGTATTGATCGAGGGCGCCCGAGGTCCGGAAATAGGATGCCCCCTGGTAGGCGAGCCAGTCCTTGGTGGCGCCCGGACCGTCCATGACCCGAAAGCCGGCAAAGCCGAGGTCGCTCGGCAGCTTCTGGTCGAGATGGGTCTTGCCGAAGGTGAACACGTCGGTCGTGTAGCGGATCTCGCGCGCGCTGCCGCCCTCGACGACGTAGATCCGGACCGGCGCCTTCGAGTAGCGCTGCAGGTGGAAGAACTGGACCGGGAACGGCGCGCCGCCGTCCGCCCAGAGCGCCCGCTCGGGCTTGAACTGGATTTGCTGGTAGGCGTCGTAGTCGATGCTCTCGAGGATCTCGGGATAGCGGATCACCGGCGCCTCGTAGGGCCGCGCCGCGAGTTGCCGCGCCTCGCCCTGCAACCAGTCGAAATCAAACGTGAAGGCCGGCCCCAGATCGAGGGTCGGACGGGTGGCCGCCTGGCCCCGGACGGCGCCGAGGGCGGCGACCGCCCCGGCACCGAGCATCAGATCTCGACGACGCAACATGCAGCGCTCCTGAACTGCCGGCTGTCTGCTCATGGCCCGGCCGCCCCCACGGCGCGGGCCGGGTCAGACTCCGGATTGCCTCATCCAACGCGGTATTCCAAGACTTAATTCCCGGCGCCGACCCCGGCTGCCGCCAAAGGTCGCAACCGATCCCGCCGGCAAGGTGCCGCATCGATGTCGAGCGGGCGTGACATCGCCTCGGCTTTCCGGCAGGATTCGGGCCCTGGCCCGGTCGTGACCGGCTGGTCGGGAGGCCGGGCTCGAACCGCAGGCGGAGACTCGATGACCTACCGCGGGGCTGCGTCCCGGCGCCGCCGCGCCCGGGCGATCGTGCCCATGCTCGGGGCCGGGCTGCTCTGCGCCGGCCTCAGCCAGCCCGCCGTCGCCCTCGACTGGCTGGTCCTGCTGGTCGACCGCTCCAAGTCGATCGACGAGCACGAGCTCGCCCTGCAGCGCAATGCCTACATCCGCCTGCTCTCAAATGACAAGGTGATCCAGGCGCTGGGCGGCGCCAAGGTCGCGATCGTCGAGTTCGACACCCGCCCCGAGGTCGTCGTCGACTGGTCCGATCCGGCGGCCGCCGCGCTCGCCTATCGGCACAAGGCGCCGGATGGCCCGCGCGGCCAGACCGGGATCGGCGGCGCGCTGACGACCGCGCTCGCCTTGCTCGCCGGCAAGAGCGGCCGGCTCGTGATCGACGTCTCGGGCGATGGCCGCGACAACGTCGACCACACCCTGCTCGCCGAGGCCCGGGCGGCGGCGACCAGCCAGGCGATCGAGGTCAACGGCCTCGCGATCGTGACCCGCCAGACGCCCGAGATCGACCGCTACTACAGCGCCAACGTGGTCAACGGCTTCGTCCTCACGGTCGAGCAGCAGGGCGATTTCGAGAACGCGCTGATGCGCAAGCTGTTCTACGAGGTCGCGGGCCGCCGGCCGGCGGCGCCGGCGGTGGCGTGGCTCAGCCCAGCGGGTTGATGTCGCGAGCAGCCAAGATCCTGGTCTCCGAGGCGGCGACCGAGCCGTTCTGGTGGCAGGATGCGCTGCCCGAGCCGGCCGACGATCAGCCGCTGCCCGAACGGGTCGACGTGGCGGTCATCGGCGGCGGCTACTGCGGCCTCGCGGCCGCGCTCGAGCTGGCGCGGGCGGGCGTCCGGGTCGCGGTGCTGGACGCCGGACCGCTTGGCGGCGGCGCCAGCACCCGCAACGGCGGCATGGTCGGCGGCGCGGTCAAGCTCGACTGGCACGATGTCGCCCGCCGGGTCGGGCCGGGCCGCGCCGAAGCCATGCTGGATGGCGCCCGGGCCTCGTTCGAGTTCCTCGAGCAGCTGATCGCGCGCGAGCGCCTGGATGCCGCCTACGAGCGCTGCGGCCGCTTCCTGCTCGCCTGCCATCCGGGGCAGTTTCGGGACTTCGAGCGCCAGGTGCAGGCGCTGGGCGCGCGCGCCGAGGGCGTTCGTCTGGTGCCCCGCGCGCGCCAGCGCGAGGAGATCGGCTCCGACCGCTATCACGGCGGCGTGCTGATCGAGCCGGCGGGGGCCCTGCACCCGGCGCGCTTCCACCGCGCCCTCGCCGGCGCGGCACGGGCGGCCGGCGCTCGGCTGCACGGCTATGCCGAGGTCGGCGGGCTCGAGCGCAAGCCGAGCGGCTTCGCGCTGGCCACCGCCCGCGGCCGGGTCCGGGCCGACGAGGTGATCGTCGCCACCAACGGCTATACCGGCCCGCTCACGCCCGTGCTGCAGCGCCGGGTGATCCCGGTCTCGAGCTACATCATCGCGACCGAGGAGCTGCCGCCGGAATTGACCCGCCGGCTCAGCCCCAACCGCCGGACGTTCGTCGACGGCCGGCGGCTGCTGTCGTACTTCCGCCTCTCGCCGGACGGCCGGCGCGTCCTGTTCGGCGGCCGGGTCAGCCTCGCCGACGTCGACGAGCGCCGGAGCGCCCTTGGCCTCCACCGGCGGCTGCTCGAGGTCTGGCCCGAGCTCGCCGGAAGGCGCCTCAGCCACAGCTGGAAGGGCGCGCTCGCCTTCACCTTCGATCGCCTGCCGCACATGGGCGTGGTGGCCGAGGGTCGCGCGCAAGGCGCGCATTTCGCCATGGGCTGCAACGGCAGCGGGGTCGCCATGGCGACCTGGCTCGGCCACCAGATCGCGCAGAAGCTGCTCGGCCGGGCCGAGCGCCCCTGCCCGTTCGACGGCCCAGAGTTCCCGACCCGGCCGCTCTACTACGGCAAGCCCTGGTTCCTGCCCGCGGTCAGCGCCTGGTACCGCTGGCGCGATGCGATCGATGCCTGGCGCGCCCGCTGACGCTTCCGTGTGCGAGGCTAGCCATCGGTGGTTCCGGTCACGCGCCCGCGGCTCGCTATCGCTGGCGCGAGCGATCGAGGCGAGGCGCGCTCCCTGACGATCCCCGCGCGGAGCAAGCTGTCGCCCCGGCCGCGAGCGCGGCGCCTCGCTCCGGCCGCGAGTGCGGCGCCTCAGTAGGGGCCGGAGGCTTTCTTGCCGGCCTCGCCGCCCACGCCCTTGACCGCATCGACCGCCTGCTTGGCGGCGTTCGCCAGCAGCCGACCGTCGGACAGGATGGTGACGAACCGGTAGCCCTTGTCGATGATGTGGCGGGCGTAGTCGGTGCTGGCGACGTGAATCCCGGCGACCAGGCCGCGCCGCTGGCAGCCCTCCAGGATCTTGTCGAGCACCGCGACCAGGTCCGGATGCTTGAGATCGACCCGCTCCTGGTAGCCCAGGCTCTGGCTGAGATCGGCCGGGCCGACGTAGACGCCGTCGAGGCCCGGCGTGTCGAGGATCGCGTCCAGGTTCTCGACCGCCTGCCCGGTCTCGATCATCGCCAGCGCGATCACCGTGTCGTTGGCGTGCTGGCCATAGTCGGCGCCGGCGTAGAAGCTGACCCGGGTCGGGCCGAAGCTGCGGTAGCCCTTGGGCGGGTAGCGGCAGGCACCGACGAAGCGCTGGGCCTCCTCGGCCGAGTTGACCATCGGGCAGATGATGCCGTAGCAGCCGGCGTCGAGCATCTTCATGATGATCCCGGGCTCGTTCCAGGGCACCCGGGCGAGCGGCGTGACATCGCTGCCGGACAAGGCCTGGAGCAGGGTCAGCGCGACGTCGTAGTCGAGCGGGCCGTGCTGCAGGTCGACGGTCAGGCTGTCCCAGCCCTGCGCCGCCATGACCTCGGCCGCGAAGCCGTGGGGCAGCTGCAGCCAGCCGTTGACCGCGGCGCCGCCGTCCCGCCAGATCTGCCTTAGCCGATTGGGCCGCATGTCACCTTCCCCCCGCTCGCCAGTGACCGGCGCACAACCTTGCTCAGGATCGGCAGCGGCGCAAGAGGGCTTGCGGTCGCTCCCGGCGAATCGCCTGAACGCCGACGATGATCCCCGCACAAGCCGCCGGCCAGCCCCGCTTGCCTACACCAAGGGAAAGCTCGCAGTCGCCGCGGCGGATCGTGCCGGGGCCACGAATCCGACCGTGGGCCGTCGGCATCATTTTTCGCAAATGCCTGCATGCGTAGGAAAATCGGCCCTGCGCCGATGGCGGTCGCGGTCGTCGTCGGCCAATATAGCGGCGCCTCGGCACCAGGACCTCGAGGCGGACCGCCGTCGTCTCTCCTCGCCCGAGAGAACGCGCAGGTTGCCCGGAGCACCACCGCGGTGAGGTCGCAATGCCCCGACATGGGCCAGTCCTTGATGCCGGGCTGGCGCCGGTCGGGGCCGCACCCGGCCGGCCTCGCGGGTCCGGGCGTCGTCGGCGATGGCCGACCGAGGGCAGGGGCGGAGACAACCACGGCGCGCTGCACGGCGCTTGCACCCTGTCCAAAGCGTACGATTTCCCCTAAGCTCGCGTTCACGGCCGCGCTGCCGGGCCCCGAGCGTGACCAGCCGGGCGCCGCGGCAGGTCGGCTGCCCCCGTCCGACAAACGCTGGTGAAAGGGTGGCGCGCTTGCCAAACGGTAACCTCTGGCGGCAAGAATGCGCCTCCGGAAGGAGCAGTCGATGACCACCGAGTTGGCCACCATGCGGCAAGATTACGTCGCGGGCCGCCTGAGCGAGGAGGATGTGCTCGCTGACCCGATCGCCCAGTTCCGGCGCTGGTTCGAGGACGCGACGCGGGCCGGGGTCCATGAGCCGAATGCCATGACGCTGGCGACGGTCGGCCCCGACGGCCAGCCGTCGGCGCGCGTCGTCCTGCTCAAGGGCGCGGATGCGCGCGGGCTGACGTTCTTCACCAACCTCGCCAGCCGCAAGGGCCGGGAGCTCGAGGCCAATGCGGGGGCGGCGCTGGTCTTCTGGTGGGGACCGCTGGCCCGGCAGGTGCGGTTCGAGGGCAAGGTCGCGCGCGTCGAGGATGCCGAGGCCGATGCCTATTTCCGGAGCCGCCCGCGCGGCAGCCAGATCGGCGCCTGGGCCTCGGCGCAGAGCAGCGTCCTGCCGGGCCGGCAGGTGCTCGAAGCCGCGGCGCAAAGCTACAGCCAGCGGTTCGCCGCCGGCGCGGTGCCCCGACCCGACTTCTGGGGCGGCTTCCGCCTGGCACCGGCCCGGGTCGAATTCTGGCAGGGTCAGAGCGATCGGTTACACGATCGGCTGCGCTACTCCCGGCGCGCCGATGGCGACTGGCGGATCGAGCGACTGGCGCCCTGAGGCGATGCCACTGGTCAGACTGTCATCGCACCGCCGCGCCGGGCACCCAGCATGAGCCTGGACGCGAGCGAGCTGCGCCCGGGCGCGCCGGCCGGCACGCCCCGGCCGATCGAGGCGCCGTCGAATGCGGCGGCCGCCGATCCGCATCGCGCGCTGCAGCCACTGATCGAGGCATCGGCGCAGACCGCCGCCAAGGTTGCGGTGCTGCCGGTCCCGATGCACTGGGATGCCTGGCCCTGGCTGCCGGGCCCCCTTCAGCTGGTTACCAAGGCGCTCTTGTTTCTCGTGCCGCATGGCCGTCTGGTCGGGCGCATCTGGCGCCGCCGCGACCACGATCTGATCGTCGTCCGCGAGTTCCTGACGGCCCTCCTGATGGTGGTCTGGCCGCTGATCTGGCCGCTGCGTCGCCGGGTCTACTTCCTGATCAATCATAACCTGCAGGAAGCGCATCGGCGGGTCCTCGAACGTTGGGTGCTGCGCCTCTTGTACCGGACCGGTTGCCGCTTCGCCTGCTTCGAGACGACTGTCGGCTTTGCCGGGATCGGCATCGTCCCGGACACGGAGCGCTTCCTGGTCCTGCCCCATCCGCTCGCGACCGCGATCGTGTCCCGGCCGGCAACGTCGGCGTCGGAGGAGCCGGTGGTCGGGGTGATCGGCGCGGTGCGCGCCGAGAAGGGCTCCGAGGCGATGCTCCAGGCGCTGCTGCAGCTGCGCCGGCAGGGCCGGCTGCCGGCGCGGCTGGTGCTCGGCTGCCCGGAGGCCGAGGTCCGCATGACCTGGCAGAGCCAGGGTTTCGAGGTCATCGACACCAGCAGCCGCGCGGCCTATCTCGCGGCCCTCGACCTGTGCGACGTCGTGATCCTGAACTATCAGCGCGAGCGCTACCTCTACCGCCCGAGCGGGGTCGCCGCGGATGCCCTGTCCCGCGGCGCGGCGGTGGTCTGCCCGGACTTCCCGCTGATGCGCCTGCAGCTGAGCGCGCCCGCGGCGGTCGGAGCGGTGTTCGGCAGCCTCGACGAGCTGGCGGCGGCGACGACGCGGGCGCTGGCGCTGCGGCCGACCCTTGGCGACGCGCTCGCGGCGCACCAACGCGCGCGTGACCCGGCGGCGCTTGCCCGCCTGCTCGACGCCTTCGTCGCCGGCACGCTCAGGCGCCGTGCCGTCTGATCGGGCCCGAGATCTGGCCGCGACCAGGCGCCCCTCGCCCTCTGCCTGACCTTCGGCCACGCGCTGGCGCACCAGCGCGCGTGACCGGCCGCTCGCTCGACGCCTTTCTACGCGCTCACGCGCGCTTCCGGCTGCTCCGGTGAGCTGGCCGCGACCGCGCGCCCACTGTGGCCCTCCGCCCGACCTTCGGCAACGCCCTGGCGGGTACCAGCGCGTCCGTTCCGGCCGCCCTCGCCCGCCTCCTCGACGCGTCGCCGACACGCTCGGGCGCCGTCCGGCTGATAGCACCCGCGCTTCGGACTAACGTCGCTCGGCGCCGATCCAGGCCCAGCCGCGCCGCAGCAGGCCGGCGCCGAACGGGTGCAGACCGTGGCGGTGGAGCGCCGAACAGAGACCGATCAGGATGTAGGCTTCCCCGAGCACGGTCACCCAAGCCATGCCGAGCGCGCCGAAGCGCGGCGCCAGCGTCAGCGCGAGCGCCAGGTTGAGCGCGGCCGCCGACAGGATCACGAGGTTGAGCGGACGGTCCAGGCCGTGGGGGACCAGCCATTGGCTGATCAGGGCGGCGTTGAGGACGATCAGCGGCACGATCAGCGCCATGATCCGCATCACCGCCACGGCGGCGTCGTATTGCGGCCCGAACAACAGCTCGACCAGCCAGGGGGCCGCGATCCCGATCACCGCCCCGAGGCCGAGCCCGACCGTGGCCATCAGCAGGATGCTGAGCCCGGCCAGTGCCTTGGCCTGGTCCGGACTCTGCCGGACCAGCTGCGACAGCCGGGGCAACAAGGCGACGTTGATCGGCTGCAGCAGCCAGGCGGCCGGCCGGCAGAGCTTCTCGCCCGCGACGAAGAACGCGACCTGCTGCGGCGCGACCAGCAGGCCGAGCAGAAACGCATTGCCGGCGCTCTGCATCAGGACCGAGATGCGCATCAGGAACATGCCGCCGCCAAGCTTGAGCGTGCGCTCGATCAGCCCCAGGCTCAGCTTGCCCGGCCGGACCTCGCGCAGCACCAGGGTAAAGGCGACGCTGGTCGACACCAGCGACGCGCCAGCGCTCGCGGCCAGCACCAGCCAGCCGTCGGCAGGCCCGCGCACGAGCAGGAAGACCGCGGCGGCGCCGAGCAGTTTGGCGCCGGTATCGATGCCGGCGATCAGGGTGATCCGCTCCTGGCCGGTGAAATACCAGATCGGGGCGATGCCCTGGAGGACCGCAAACCCGAGGCCGGCCCAGAGCAGCAGCGGCTGATCGCGAAATGCCGGCACGAGCATCTGGGCGAGGACCGCGGCCAGGCTCACGAGACCGGCGAGCAGCAGCTGGGTGCCGAGAGCGCCGGCCACCAGCTCGGCCAGCCGGCCCGGCTGATGGCGGCCCTGGGCGACTGCGCGCGTGCCGGCGTACTCGAAGCCGTACTCGACCGTGACGATGCCGTACATGGCGAAGGCCTGGGCGAACGCCACCAGGCCCCAGCCCGTCGGACTGAGCACGCGGGCGAGATAGGGGATGACCGCCAGCGGCAGCAGCTGGTTGACCACCTGAACCCCGTACAGCGCCAGGATGTTGCGTACCAGGTGGACCCGGCTCAGCCGCTTGAGGTGCCCGATCATCGAGCGCCCACCGGCGGTCGGACGCCGGCCTGGAGGCGGCCGCCAGGCACCCGGGCGCCCGCGCGCTTGCCCGATCGCGCGCGGCTGCTTATGTGCAGTCCGATCAGCTGGCAAGGACGGCGACCATGAGCGACAGGGCGAGCGGCGACCGGACCGTGTTCATCACCGGCGCCAGCCGCGGCATCGGCCACGCCACGGCGATGTACTTCGTCGGTCAGGGATGGCGCGTGGTCACCTGCTCGCGCGATCCGGTGCCACCCGAATGCGCGCGCAGCGACCGGCATGCTCATATCACCGCCGACCTGTCCAAGGTCGAGGACCTCGAGGTCGCGATCGACCACCTGCTCGAGCTGCTCGGCGATCGCGATCTGCACGCCCTGGTCAACAACGCCGGCTTCTCGCCCAAGGGCGAGGCCGGCAGGCGGCTCGGCTGCCTGGATGGCGATCTCGCGCTCTGGCAGGAGGTGTTCGCGATCAACCTGTTCTCGCCCGTGTTCTTCGCGCGCGCGCTCGCCAAGCGGCTGCAGAGCGGCGAGGGCGCGATCGTCAACATCACCTCGATCGCCGGTCATCGCGTCCATCCCTTCGCCGGCAGCGCGTACAGCACGTCCAAGGCGGCGCTCTGGGCGCTGACCCGCGAATTGGCCGCCGACCTGGCGCCGCTCGGAATCCGGGTCAACGCGGTCTGTCCCGGCGAGATCAACACCGCCATCCTCTCGCCAGGCACCGATCAGCTGGTCTCCCGCATCCCGCTCCGGCGGCTCGGCTCGCCGCGCGAGGTCGCGGCCGTCGTCTACTATCTCTGCGGGCCCGAAGCCTCCTACGTCACCGGCGCCGAGATCCCGGTCAACGGCGGCCAGGACGTCTACTGACGCCGCCGGGCCGCACCCACCGTTGGCTCGCCGCAGGTGCAGTCGCATGGTCGCCACGAGCGAGCCTCGCGACGGCCCAGGACCGATCCCCGCAGCCTTCATCTTGGCGCCGCCCGCCCGCAGCACCACCAAACGCGGACACACACGGACCAGGCGCGGGAGTCGAAACTCCCTGATTGGAGACCCTGCGGTACGTGCAATCGTTGGTCGCCGCTGGCAGCTCTCTCGCAACGACTCCCTTCCGATCCCACGTCGTCTCCGTCTTCGCAGGGCATGCCCGCTCTGCGGCCAAAAGCCCGGACAGGCCTCTGTAGTGCTGAGACCCTGCCGTAAGCGCAATCGCGCGCTCGCCGCAGGCCGGCCTCGCAACGACCTACTTCCAATCCCACGCCGTCTTCGTCTTCGGGAGCCACGCCGGCCCTGCCGTCAACCCGGACACACGGTCCAGGCGAGGAGGTCGAAACTCCCTGGGGTCGGAAGAGCGTGCCGTCAGCGAAATCGCGTGGCCGCCGCTGGCGGCGCTCGCATCGACCTTCTTCCGATCCCACGAAGTCCACGTCTGCGCGGGGCAGGCCTGCCCCTGCCGCCGGGCAGGACACGCAGACCAGGCGAGGAAGTCGAGACCTTCTGGCTTTGGCATTCCCGGCGAGCGACCCGCCCACGCGCCGTTGCCGGCGGCCCATCGGCGCGCCGATGCGGAGGCCCATCCGGGCGACGTCGCGGGCGGCGCACCCCGGACACCGTTGCGGACAGCGGACCCGGACGCCATTGCGCGCACGGGCCCGTCGTCCGGCCTGCGGACGGCATCCCTTGCCGACTTCGGCGCCATCGTCAGGCGACCGCCGCCCGGGCCTCGCGGGCGAGCTCGGCCGCGACCTGATCGAGGGCGCGGCGCACGACATCGAACAGAAAGTCGACCTCGGCCGGCCGGATGATCAGCGGCGGGCAAAAGGAGATCGTGTCGGCCAGCGGGCGAAGAATGACGCCCTGGTCGAGCGCCCGCTGGACCACCCTGGCGCCAACCCTGAGCCCGGGCTCGAACGGCAGCCGTTGCCGGCCGTCGGCCATCAGCTCGATCGCGCCCACCAGGCCCACCGAACGCGCGTCGCCAACCAGCGGATGGCTGGCAAGATCGGCGATCCGCCGGGCGAACTGCGGCGCCCGCGCCCGCACCTGACCGAGGATGTCGTCCTCCTCGTAGATCTGGAGGGCGCGCAGGGCGACCGCGGTGCAGACCGGGTGACCGCCACAGGTGAAGCCGTGGCCGAAGGTCCCGATCTTGCGACTCTGCGCCAGCAGCACCTGGTGCATGGGCTCGCCGATCAGCACCGCGCCGATCGGCTGGTAGCCCGCGGACAGCGCCTTGGCGAGGGTGATCAGATCCGGCTTGATGCCGTAGGTCTCGCAACCGAACATCTGCCCGGTGCGACCGAAGCCCGTGATCACCTCGTCCGCGATCAGCAGCACGTCGTACCGGCGCAGCACCGCCTGGACCTGCTCGAAGTAGCCGGCCGGCGGCAGGATCACCCCGCCCGCTCCCATCAGCGGCTCGGCGATGAAGGCGCCGACCGTGTCGGGCCCTTCGCTGAGGATCAGCCGCTCCAGGCTCAGGGCCAGACGCGCGGCGAACTGCGCCTCGGTCTCGCCCGGCTCGGCACTGCGATAGTAGTGCGGGCACTCAGCGTGCAGCACCCCCTGAAGGGGCAGGCCGAAGTCCTGATGCGCCTGCGGCAGCCCGGTCAGGCTGGCCGAGGCCAAAGTCACCCCGTGATAGGCGCGCGTCCGCGCGATGATCTTGGTCTTCCGGGGCTTGCCGAGCGCGTGGTGATAGTAGCGGACCAGCTTGACCGCGGTGTCATTGGCCTCGGAGCCGGAATTGACGAACACCACCTTGGACATCGGCACCGGGGCCAGCGCCAGCAGGCGCTCGGCGAGCTCGATCGCGGGCGCATAGGACTTGCCGCCGAACAGGTGATAGGCCGGCAGGCGCGCGAGCTGCGCCGCCGCGGCCTGCACGAGCCGCGCCTCGCTGAAGCCGAGCGCCGCGCTCCAGAGCCCCGCCATGCCCTCGAGGTAGCGCCGGCCCTCGACGTCGATCACGTAGACGCCCTCGCCGCGGTCGATCACCAGAGGTCCCGCCTCAGCATGCTCGGCGAGATGGGTGAACGGGTGGACCAGGGTTGCCCGGTCGCGGGCGGCCAGGGAATGTGCGCGCGCCATGGTGCAGCTCCTGCCGTGTGCAGCGCGTCGGCGGCGATCGATCGACTCTGCGGTCGATCCACCGACGAACATTGCAACCTCCAATAGCGCGCAAAGGTTAACGCCCGGTTAACCGCGCGCACGGCAGGCGCGTTCGCGGCCGCTCGATGCGGTCGGGCGATCAGCTCGCCCGCAGCTGAGATCTCGCGAAGTTTTCAGGGCATCGCCGCCGGCAAGGCCAGAAGATCGACATGACCGACCGTCAGATGCAGCTCGCCCGCGGCCAGCTGGCGACGCCGCAGCGCGACCCAGCCCGCGGGCGCGGGACCGATCGTCGCCGCCGCATCGACGATGCCATCGAGCATCGCCGCCAGCAGCGGGGCGTCGGGCGGGCCGAGCCGCCAGTCGGAGGTTGCCATCGCGACGCGCGCGCCCTGCGCTTGCAGGCGGCCGGCCAAATAGCCGGCGGCATCCGCACCCAGCGCCGGCCCGAAGCCCTTGTCGGTGCGCTGGTGGGCGAGGAAACGCTGGCGGATCATCTCGTCGCCATCCGCCGCGGGTCGCCAGTCCAGACGGCCGTCGACCGTGAGCGCGATCAGGAGCGGGCGGCCGCGGCACCGGCGGGCAAGGCGATCGAGCCAGGCGGCCGAGGCGAGATCGAGCAGGGCCGCGGCCGTGATGCCCGTGCAGTCCGCAAGATCCGGCAGCCGGCGCGCGAGGTCGAGCGCCTGGAAGCGGACCTCGATCCCCGGCCGCTCATCGGTCGGGCGGGCCCGCTCGAGCAGCGCCGGGTCGTGATCGACCAGCAGCCACTGCTGCCCGGCGGGCAGACGCGGCGCCAGATAGCGGAGATTGCTGCCGGTGCCGCAGCCGAGGTCGACCAGGCGCGGCGACGGTCCGACCGCCCTGGCGAATTCAGCCGCCAGAGCCCCGCTTCGGGATGCGTGGTCGCAGGCCTCGCGCAGCTGCAGCCAGTCCGCCGCGAACCGGCTCACGCTGCGCCCTTCGCCGCCCGATCCAGCTCGCCTGCGAAGGTGCGGGCGGCATCGGCCCAGCTCGGCAGCGTCGGCCGCGCGGCCCGCGCCGCAGCCGCCATCTCCTGGCGCACTGCCGGCTCGGTCAGCACGCGACGGAGCGCGGCGGCCAGAGCCTCCGGATCGCCAGGTGGCACCAGGATGCCGGCTCCGGCGGGCACGGTGTCCGGGATCGCGCCCGCCGTGGTCGAGACGACCGGCAGGCCGCGGGCCAGCGCCTCGGCCAGCGCCATCCCGTAGCCCTCATGATAGGAGGCCAGCACGAACAGGTCGGCCGCGGCATAGAAGGGCTGCAGGCCGGCTTCGGTCTGCTCGCCGGCCAGCCGCACGCGGCCCTCGAGGCCGAAGCGCAGGATCGCAGCGCGGATCGCCGCCGCGGCCGCCGGATCCCGATCGGGGCTGCCGACGCAGGTGAGCTGCCAGGCGAGCTCCCGCAACGTCGCGAGCGCTTCCAGCAGGACCAGATGGCCCTTGCGCGCGGTCAGCGACGCGACGCAGAGCAGCCCAAGCCCCGGACCACCCGAGCCGCGGGCGAGCGGCGCCGGATCGGTGCCCGGGAGCACGACCCCGACTTTGGCCTCGTCGACGTCGTAGCCCTTAAGGTCGCGGCGGGTCTGCCGGCTGGTCACGATCACCCGCGAGGCAGCGGCGAGCGCGCGCCGTTCGAGGGTCGCGAGCGCCTGGGCGTCGGTGACGCTGAGGCCGGTCTCCAGGGCCAGCGGATGATGGATCAGGGCGACCCATGGCCGCGGCGGGCGGAGGTCGACGAAGGCCGGCAGCGCCAGGCCGTCGATGACCGCCAGGCTGCCCGCGGACATGACAGCGAGAGCGGCGCGCGCCGCCTCGATGGCGGCGTCGTCGACGATGGGGAAGCGGCCGGGCAGCTCGTGCACGGCGACCGGCCGGCCAAGCGCACGCAGGCCGAGCGCGATCCGGCGATCGTAGATGTAGCCGCCGGTCCGCTGGTCCAATGGGCCCGGGACCACCAGCTGCACGGCCGCCGTCATCCTCCCCTCGGCCCGTCCACCTTCAGCCCGACTCTGCCTGAGCACCGGTTTCCAGCTGGAGCCCGGTCTCGTAGCTCGCCGAGGCGAGATGGAACTCGTGCAAAGTGACCTTGACCCCGGTGATCGCGCCCTTGGCCTCCTCGCCGAGCGCGTCCGCGAGGATCTGCGCGCGCACCCGGAGCGCGATCGCCTGCGCCAGGACCTCGGTCGTCGTATTGCGGCCGCGGAACTCGGCGACCTCATCGAGATTGCGGTAGTTCAGGCGGGCCAGGACCGACTTCAGGACCTCGCCGACCAGCCCGATGTCGGCGACGATGCCGTCGGCATCGAGATCCGGGCGCGCGAGCTCGAGATCGACCACGAAGGTCGCGCCATGCAGCCGCTGGGCGGGGCCGAACACCTCCCCCTTGAAGCTGTGCGCGATCATGATGTGGTCCCGGACGGTGAGCCGAAACATGTTCGTTTCCCGATGGTTATAGGTAGTTGATGAGCTGGCACATGATCTTGCTCGGACGGGCGGCCAAAGCGGCCATCAGCTCGGGCAGGCGGGCAAACGGCGCCGCCGGGGCGAGCAGCGCCTCGAAGCGCGGGTCGCCGAGCAGAGCCAGCGCCAGCCTCAGCCGGCGAGAGTGGCTCCAGCGGCCCCGCTGCGCGCGCGCGACCGCGCCGACCTGGCTCGAGATCAGCCGCAGCCGCCGGCTGTGGAACGCCTCGCCGAGCGGCAGGCTGACCGTCCCGGTCGCCATACCAGCTGAGCTCGACGATCCTGGCTTCGAAGCCCGCGAGGCCGAGCGCCGTGCGCAGCCCTTCCGCCCTGCCGCTCGCGTGGACCACGAGGTCGAGGTCGCCTCGGGCCGCGCCCGGCAAGGCGAAGTCGACGCCGAGCGCCGCTGCGATCGCCGCCTTCTCGGGATCGACGTCGATCAGCTGCAGCTCGCAGCCGGGGATCCGGACCAGCAGCGCCGCCGCCAGCGCCCCGACCACGCCCGCCCCGATCACCGCGGCCCGGTCCCCGACCCGCGGCGCCGCGTCCCAAAGGCCGTTGATCGCCGTCTCGAAATTGGCCGCCAGCACGCCGCGCGCATCCGGCACAGCATCCGGCAGCGGGATCACGGCCGCCGCCGGCACGACGTAGCGATCCTGGTGCGGATGCAAACAGAAGACGCGCCGGCCGACGAGCTCGGGCGCCCCGCCGGCGACGATCCCGACCGAGCTGTAGCCATACTTGAGCGGAAATTCGAAGCCGCCCGCCTGGAACGGCGCCCGCATGGCGTCATGCTGGCTCGCCGGCACGCGGCCCTCGAACACCAGCGTCTCGGTGCCGCGGCTGATGCCGCTGAATCTCGTCTCGACCAGCGCCTCGCCGGGCCCCGGCGGGCGAAGCCACTCCGTCCGGAGCTCGCCGTGCCCGGGGGCCGTGACCCAGAAGGCGGTCGCCTCAACCATCGAGCCGGCACTCGAACAGCAGGTCCTGCCCGAGCGCGAAGCGGCGGATCTCGGGGCGGAGGCCGGCGCTCACCCGCTCGATCTCGGGCAACGTGATGCTCGGCCGCCCCGAGCCGATGATCAGGGGCGCCACCGTGATCTGCAGGCGGTGCAGGCAGCCGGCCGCGAGGAAGCGCGAGACGGTGATCCCGCCGCCCTCGACGAACACGCGCTTGAGGCCGCGCGCCGCCAGGCACTCCAGCACCGCCTTCGGGCAGAGGCTGCCGTCCCGGGTCGGGACGCCCAGCACCTCGGCCAGCCCGAGCCGCGCGCCGGGCGTGGCCAGCTCCGCGGCGCACAGCAGCAAGGTCGGCGCCTCGCCGTCCGTGAACACGCGGTGGTCCCGGCCCAGCCGGCGCCTCATGTCGAGCACCACCCGGACGGGATTCGGTCCCGGCACCGCGCGCACGGTGAGCTGCGGATCGTCGTGGCGGACGGTGCGGGCCCCGACCACGACCGCATCGAACAGCGCCCGCATGCGATGATTGTGGGTGATGTCCTGATCGCCGGTGACCCAGCGCGAGGCGCCGTTGGCGACCGCGATCCGGCCATCCAGGCTCTGCCCGAGATGGGCGACCACGAAGCGCTCGGGACAGCCCCGGCAGAGGGGCTCGTAGAGCTCGAGCAGGCGATCTGCCGGCTGGTCCGGATCGGCCGGCCGGTCGTCAGCCGCCGGAAATAGATCGGCCGCCTCCGGCGTCACTATCCCGTCGAGACGAGGATCGGCCCCGTCGAGACGAGGATCGGTCGATGACGCGCCCCTGCGATTCCGTGCCCGCGACAGCAACCAACGCCAGGCGGCTCGTTCGTCCACGGCCAGCTCCGCGCGCGCTGCCGCGGCACCATGCCGCTGCGGGGGCGTCGCCCAGCTATCTAGATAACCCCTTGGGAGGACGGATCAACTCATGCCTCGGTCATCGGCTCTGGTCCGGTCGCTCGGCGGCCGGAAAGCGGACGATCCTGCACTCAGCATCCTTTTGGTCGCGGCCGTGACCGCGGCGCTGGGCGGGGTGCTCGCCCGGCAGGCGGACTGGCAGGGCCGGCACGTGCTGGCCGGCTGGCTGGCCTACGCGGTGCTGGGCGGCATCGTGCTCGGCCTCGCGGGCATCCGGCGCGAGGGGGTCGGTTTCGGCATCGCGAACCAGGTGACCCTGCTGCGCGCCGGCCTGGTCTGCCTCGCCGGCGGCGTCCTGCTCGCGAGCGGTCATGCGCCGAGCATGAGCTGGAGCCTGGCCGCGCTGATCGCGGCCGCGCTGGCCCTCGATGCCGTCGATGGCTGGCTCGCCCGGCGGCTGCGGCTGGTCTCGGCGTTCGGCGCCCGGTTCGACGTCGAGGTCGATGCGCTCCTGCTGCTGATCCTCGCCCTGCTGGTCTGGCAGGCCGGGCAGGTCGGCGCCTGGGTGCTGGTGATCGGCGGCCTGCGCTATCTCTTCGTGCTCGCGGGCCTCGCGCAGCCCTGGCTGAGCGACCCGCTCCAGCCCAGCTTCCGCCGCAAGGCGGTCTGCGTCCAGCAGGGGCTGACGCTCCTGGTCTGCCTGCTGCCGCCGGTCACCCCGGCGCTGGCGGGCGCTCTGGCCGCCCTCGCGCTCGCGGCGCTGATCCTGTCGTTCGCGCTCGACATCCACGGGCTTGCTCGCCGGCACTGGCTGGCGCGCCCGCGCGGTACCACATCCGGGATGCTGCCTTGAGCAAGCTTGATCGCCGGGGCGGCTGCGCCATACTCGATGGGCGGCCGTCGCGAGGAGGACACGGGTGGAGGTGATGGATCTGGAGAGCGGCGCGCTCGGCATGGCCGCGGTCGACCGCGCCGCGGGCGATCTGCGGCGCGGCGGCTTCGTGCTGATCGAGGGCGCCCGCGGCCTGGCGCTGACCCAGGCGGCCGAGATGGTGACCGCGGCCAGCCTCGCGTCTGTGCGGCAGCTCGGCGACGGCCACGCCAGCCTGGCGCTGACCGGCCGGCGCGCGCGCGCGCTCAAGCTCGCGGGCTCCGGACCCGGCGTGGTCAGCCTGCCGATCGATGGCCGGACCGATGCCGACACGATCCGAGGCCTCGCCGATCCGACCTGTCGGCCATCGGCCGGGCTGCCGGTCAGCGTCGTGCCGCGGCGCGAACCCGAGGGCAGCTACGCCGCGGCGGCGGTGACCCTCTCCAAGGTCGCCCAGCTGCTGCCCGCGGCCCTTACCGCGAGCCTGCCGCCGGCCGAGGCGGCGGCGCTCGAGGGGTTCGCGGCCGAGCGCCAGCTGCTCCGGGTCGGGATCGGGGCGATCCATGACTATGCCGCGCTCGCCGCGACCACGCTGCGCCCGGTCGCCGAGGCGCGCGTGCCGCTCGAGGCCGCCGAGAATGCCCGGGTGGTCGGCTTCCGCCCGGCCGACGGCAGCGCCGAGCAGTTCGCGATCGTGATCGGCGCCCCCGCGGCGCATCAGCCGGCGCTCTGCCGGGTGCACTCCGAGTGCTTCACCGGCGACCTTCTGGGCTCGCTGCGCTGCGACTGCGGCCCGCAGCTCCGCCAGGCCCTGGACCTGATGGGCGCCGCCGGCCACGGCGTCCTGATCTACCTCGCCCACGAGGGCCGGGGCATCGGCCTGATCAACAAGCTGCGCGCCTACCAGCTCCAGGACAAAGGGCTCGACACCCTGGATGCCAATCAGCAGCTCGGCTTCGAGCCCGACGAGCGCAGCTACCGGGCGGCCGCCGTCATGCTTGGCCATCTCGGCATCCAAAAGGTCCGCCTCCTGACCAACAACCCCGCCAAGGTCGAGGCGCTGCGGGCGGAAGGCATCGAGGTGGTCGAGCGCGTGCCGCACGCGATCGCGCCGACCCGGCACAACCATGCCTACCTCGCGACCAAGGCGCGCCGCTCGGGGCACCTGCTCGGGGGCCTGACCGGATGACGGCAGAGCTGTTCCGGGACGATGCCTACCTCGCCCGCTGCGATGCCCGGGTGGTCGGCCTCGACGGCCAGGACCTCTACCTCGACCGGACCGTGCTCTATCCGACCGGCGGCGGCCAGCCCGGCGATCGCGGCCGGCTGATCCTCGACGACGGCCCCGCGCTCGCCATCGAGGACACGCTGAAGGGCGAAGACGGCATCGCGCATCGGCTCGCCGATGGCGCGCTCGCGCCCGCTGCCGGCACACATCTGGTCGCCGAGGTCGACTGGCCGCGCCGCCATCGCCTGATGCGCATGCACAGCGCCATGCACCTGCTGTGCGCCGCGGTCGCCTGCCCGGTCTCGGGCGGCCAGGTCGGCGAAGCCAAGAGCCGGCTCGATTTCGACCTTCAGGGCAAGGCCGTCGACAAGGACGAGGTCGCCGAGCGGATCGCCCGCTGGATCGCCGAGGACCACAGGGTCCGCCACTACTGGATCGATGCCGAGGAGCTCGAGGCGCGCCCGGAGCTGGTGCGCACCATGTCGGTCCGGCCGCCGACCGCGGGCGGCCGGGTCCGCCTGGTCGAGATCGCGGGCATCGACCTCCAGGCCTGCGGCGGCACCCACGTCCGCTCGACCGCCGAGATCGGTCTTCTCCAGGTCGGCAAGCTCGAAAACAAAGGCCGCCAGAACCGCCGCATCAGCCTGACCTTGGTCGAGTAATCTGCTGGATCATCCAGCGGTCTGAACGGTTGCTGTGGCTGAACCCGCCCAGCACCGGGCAAGCGCGCTGCCGAACCCGACGAATGCCAAGGGAGAACGGCCGCCCATCGGCTGGAACGCCGTGCTCAGCGGCCCGGTCGCGCAAGGGATCATGAGGCCGGCTATTTACGCTTGCCGTAACGCGTTACACGCGCTATCATTTGGAGCGTGATCAGGAGCTTTGCCGACCAGGACACCCAGGCGCTCTACCAAGGCAAGCGGGTGCGTCGGTTCGACGGATTTCGCTCGCAGGCCGAGAAACGGCTCCAAGTCCTGCGTCGGGCGCGTAGCTTGAATGACCTCCGCGGGTTGCCGAGCAATCGGCTGGAGGCTCTGGCCGGCGATCGCCAGGGACAGTTCAGCATCCGCATCAACCTCCAATGGCGGATCTGCTTTCGCTGGCAAGCTGGCGACGCCTACGACGTCGAGATCGTGGACTACCATTGAGGACGCCGACCATGGCCACGGAGGAACCGATCGAATGCCTGATGCGCCCGGTCCACCCCGGTGAGATCCTGCGTGACGAGCTGGCCGAGCTCGGCCTGTCCGCGCGCGCCTTCGCCAGGGCCCTGGACATCCCGGTCAACCGGGTGACGCAGATCCTGCGCGCGCAACGAGGCGTCAGCGCCGACACCGCGCTGCGCCTGGCGCGCTATTTCGGCACCTCGGGCGAGTTCTGGATGGACCTGCAGGGCGACTACGAGCTCCGCCGCGCGCGGCTGGACGTGGGGCGGTCGATCGAGCAGGCGGTCCGCCCCCGGGCGGCGTAGCGCCAGAGATCCTCACCTCCGCGCGAAGCGCAGCCGGCCGTCGTCGTCGAGGCGGCGGCGGATGCGGCCTTCGGCCACCAGATAGTGGAGGTGCGCCAGGCTCTCGCCGAGCGCGAACTGGAGCTGATGGGTGTCCAGCTCGCGCTTGAACAGCTGCGGCATGACCTCGGCCGCGGTCACCGGCCGCGGGCAGGCGGCGAGCGTTGCCTCCAGGCGCTCGGCATGGTGGGCGACCAGCTGGTCGATCCGGACGTGCAGGCCCCGGAACGGGCGGCCGTGCGAGGGTAGCACCAGGCAGTCGTCGGGCAGCGCGCGGAAGCGCTCGAGCGTGGTCAGGAAATCGGCCAGCGGATTGGCCTCGGGCTCGGCCGGCCAGACGCCCACGACCGGCGAGATCTTGGGCAGGATCTGGTCGGCCGCGATCAGCACGTTGCGCTCGGCGCTGAACAGGCAGACCATCTCCGGCGCGTGCCCCTGGCCGATCAGGACCTGCCACTCGCTGCCCGCCATGCGCAAGCGGTCGCCCTGGCGCAGCCGGCGGAAGCGGGCCGGCGGCTCGGCGACCCGGCGGCGGTAGAGGTTGCCGCGCGCGGCCCGGGCCGCGACCAGCTCCTCGCTGAGCCCGGCGCGCCGGTCGAACGCGCGGCCCGCTTCGACGAACCCCTCGCTCGTGTCCAGCGTCAGCAGCCGGCCGGTCAGCCATTCGCTGTGGCTCGCGAACAGCTCCGCCCCGGTCTCTGCGCACAGCCAGCCCGCGAGGCCCAGGTGATCGGGATGGAAATGCGTCGCCAGCACGCGTGCCACCGGCCGGCCGGCCAGGGCGCCCTGCAGCAGCGCCCGCCAGCGCTCCCGGCTGCGCTCATCCGCGACCCCGGTGTCGATAATCGTCCAGCCAGGAACTTCTTCGAGCAGCCAGACGTTCACATGATCGAGGGCAAACGGCAGCGCGAAGCGCGCCCCGGCCAGACCGGGAGCGAGCTCGCGCGGTTCGTCGTCGACCCGCAGATCGACGGCGTCATAAACGATGGCTGGGACGATGGCAGGGGTGATGGGTGATTCCGGCACGCAGGCTTCAAGCTCCGACACGTTGCCGCTCTCCTTGGCCGCTTTTGCACTGCAACATGGGCTGCGCGAACCTACGCGCACCCCTGCGCGCCTGGCAAGCGTCGCGTCCCCGGCGATGGGAGTTGCAAAAATGAGGGCTAAATACTATAATAAGTTGCATCTGATGATTTCCTGACGGGCGCCAGGTTGATCCTTGCCATGCCATCGCCGACCTCGACCGATGACCACTGAGGCCGCGCAGGATCCGGCGGCCGGCGCGCGCCGCATCGTTCGCAGCGTGACCCGCGCGGCGCCCGGCACGCGGCTTCGGGATGTCGGCGCCGGGCCCGTCCGCCTGACCCGGGCCGTACGCTCGCGGCTCAAGGCCGTGTCCTGATGGCCGCGCTCGGGCCCGCGCGCAGGATGCCGGCTCAGGGCGAAACCGGCGGATGCATGTCGATCGCGCGGATCGCGCCAAGGGAGGCAGACGTCGTGAAGCAGACCGGTCCGGTCATCAGCCGTCACGGGCTCGACCAGCTCGGCCTCGAGGGGGTCGGGCGCGTTCGCTGGAATTTGCCGGCGCCGCCCCTGGTGCAGCTCGCGATCGCCGGCGCCGAGGGTCACCTCGTGGCCGGCGGCGCCTTCAGTGCTGCGACCGGACGGCACACCGGCCGGGCGCCGCGCGACCGGTTCATCGTCGCATGGCCCGAGGTGCAGGCCCAGATCGACTGGGGCAAGGTCAACCAGCCGATGGCGCCGGATGCCGCGGCGCGGCTCTGGGCCAAGGCCGGCGCCTACGCGCTCGGGCGCGAGCTGTACGTTCAGGATCTCTACGCCGGCGCCGATCCGGCCCACCGTCTTCAGGTCCGGGTGATCACCGAGACCGCCTGGCACAGCCTGTTCGCGCGCAACATGTTCCGGGCGCCGCCCCGGGAGGCGCTCCCTGACTTCGAGCCCGACTTCACGGTCCTGCAGCTGCCGGGCCTGCGCGCCGACCCGCAGGCCGACGGCACCCACTCGCCGACTGCGATCGTGCTCGACCTGGTCGCGCGCAAGCTCCTGATCTGCGGCACGAGCTACGCCGGCGAGATCAAGAAGTCGATCTTCGGCGTGCTCAACTATCTCCTGCCCGAGCAGGGCGTGTTCCCGATGCACTGCTCGGCCAATGTCGGCGAGCGCGGCGACGTCGCGCTGTTCTTCGGCCTGTCCGGGACCGGCAAGACCACGCTGTCGGCGGACCCGGAGCGGACCCTGATCGGCGACGACGAGCACGGCTGGGGCCACGCCGGCGTGTTCAACTTCGAGGGCGGCTGCTACGCCAAGGTGATCAAGCTCAACCCCAGGGACGAGCCCGAGATCCATGCCGCCTCGACCCGGTTCGGCGCGATTCTCGAGAACGTCGTCGCCGATCCCGCTGACCGGCGTGGTCGACTTCGCCGACGACCGCCTGACCGAGAACACGCGCGCCTCGTACCCGCTCGACTTCATCGCCAACGCCAGCCCGACCGGCATGGCCGACCACCCGGGCCACATCGTGATGCTGACCGCGGACGCCTATGGCGTCCTGCCGCCGATCAGCAAGCTCACCTCCGAGCAGGCGATGTACCACTTCCTGTCCGGCTACACCGCGCGGGTCGCCGGCACCGAGCAGGGCGTCAAGGAGCCGCAGGCGACCTTCTCGACCTGCTTCGGCGCGCCCTTCATGCCGCGCCATCCGACCGTCTACGCGCGCATGCTGCGGGAGCGGATGCGCCACCACGCGGCCGACTGCTGGCTGGTCAACACCGGTTGGAGCGGCGGGCCCTATGGCACCGGGCAGCGGATCAAGCTCGCGCACACGCGCGCCATGCTGCGCGCCGCGCTCAGCGGCCAGCTCGAAGGGGTCGGCATGCGCCGCCATCCCGAGCTCGGCCTGATGATGCCCGAAGCCTGCCCCGGGGTCCCGAGCGCGATCCTCAATCCGCAGGCGACCTGGGCCGACGCCAAGGCCTACGACCACAAGGCGCGCGAGCTGGTCAAGCGCTTCGAGGTCAACTTCAAGCCGTTCGCCCCGCACGTCGGCGAGGAGGTCAAGGCCGCGGCGATCCACGCGCGGGCGTAGCGCCGCGGGGTCCGCTGCCCGGATCTGGCACGGGACTTGCGTAATCCACGGCTGATGGCAGTGCCGGTCGCATCTCGTTCCCCTGGCGCGCCCGGCCATGGTCCATCCTCGCTTCCCTTCTTGGGCGATTCCTGAACTCCGGCCCCGCCGCACCCCGGCGGGGCTTTTTTCCGGGGGTTGCCCGGCCGCCGGGTGCTCACTTGCTGGGCAGGCGCTGCCAAGCTTCGAGGCGGGCGCGGATTGCCCGGATCGCGCCCGCCTCAGGGCGTCTTCGGCGCGCCCGGCCCGGCCAGCGGCGCGCCATCGACGAAGGTCTGCCAGGCGAACCAATAGGCGATGTGGCCGGGCAGCCGCTCCAGCCGCTGACCGTCCGGAGCGACCAGCGCGTCCTCCTCGACCCGCCAGTCCTTGCCGTCCGCGCGCACCGTCACGGCATCGGCGCCGGCCGCGAAGGTCCGGCCGTCGGACCGGTAGGCGCGCACCGTCCGGGTCGCGGCATCGCCGATCAGGACCACGTCCAGATCGCCGACCCGGTCGTCGATCACCCGGCCACCCGCGAACGCGTCGAGCGGCCAGGCGCGCTCGTGCCCGGCCGCCCGCAGCGCGAACACGTAGGCCTTGGACGCCAGCCGGTGGTCCGCGACCAGGTCCGGGAACATGAGCTGATCGCTCGCGAAATAGGCACCGTAGGGCTGGCCCGGCGCGTAGTCGCGCTGATAGCCGGTCTCGAGCGAGAGGACCTGGGTCTTAGGATGGGCCGCGAGCCAGTCCCGCCAGCTCGTGATCGTGACCGGCAGCACCTTGAGCTCGATGCCCGAGCCGGTCAGCGGGCCCACGACCGGCCGGCCGGTGAACTGGTTCCAGAGGCTCTTGGTCGCCTGATCGTACATCAGCTTGTTGGAGCGGTAGAGGAAGCCCGAGGAGCCGAACACGAACGGCGCGGCCCGGCCCGCGACCCGGGTGTCGTAGAGGATGCCCGAGCCGCAGAGCGTGCAGTAAGCGAGCGTCACCGGCACCCCGCCGACCACGTCGTTGAGCATCTCGTGCCAGTCGAGGATGCGCAGCGGCCAGGCGCGCGCGTCGCCGTTGATCTCGACCCCGAAGACGAGCTCGTCCCCGGCGAGCCAGCTCGCCTCCGCGGGCGAGGTCAGCTTGGGGTTGGTGAGCGCCGGGATGCCGTCCCTGACCACACCGCCCCAGACCACCTCCTCGAGCCGGATCTCGTGGGCGACGCCCGGCTTGAGAAAGTCGCGAAAGCCCGGGTCGATCACCGCCATCACATCCGCCTTGAAGGCATCGAAGCCCTCGAACGGCGTGATCTCCGGATGCGCCTGCTGCCAGAGCACCCACTCCGACCAGGTCTTGCCCGCGGGCTCGCCGGTCAGGGCGGCGAGCGTCCGGTCGATCTCGGCGCCGTCGCGCACGAAGCGCAATGCCTGGATCAGCCCGGGCACGACGTCGGTCTTGCCCCGGTCCTGGAGCACGCGCAGCGCTTGGCGGCGCGCGAGCGGCTCGGGCACGAACAGCTGCCGGACCAGACCGTCGACCGTCGCGGCGGACAGCGCCTCCTCCGCGCGCGGCGCGCCCGGCGGCCAGCAGCCAGCGCCAGAAGAGCAAGCGGAACAGGCGGATGGCCAACGAAACAGGCTCCTTCACTTGAGACGACCTCCGGCCGAGCCAAGCACAGGCCCCGGCGCCCACCAAGTCACTTGACTGCGAGCCCCACTCGGCCTTCTGGCGCTCAGCGGGCTCGACGTCCAATGCCGGCGAAGCTAAGAGGCAGACCACTGCAGCCTGGATGCGGAGCGAACGGAAGTGATCACGAGCGTCGAGGCCCTGTTCATCATTCTCGCCTTTGTCGTACCCGGCTTTGTGATGTCTGTCGTACGATCGCAGTTCGCGACAGGGCGACCGCAGAAAGGCTCGGAGCAGGTGCTCGGCTACCTAGCGCTGAGCGCCATCAACTATGCCGTCTTTTCTTGGCTGGTCTACATCTTGGCGGCAACCGGTTTCGCCGCAGCTCACCCCGGCTGGGCGGCGCTGCTGTGGTTCACGGTGATCCTGATCGGGCCAGCCATGCTCGGCGCTGGGCTCGGCATCGCGCTTCAAAGGGACATACTACGCCCGTTCTTCGCGCGTCTCAGGCTCCAGCCCGTGCACGTCGTGCCGACCGCATGGGACTATCAGTTCGGCCGGTTACGCGAGGCGCACTGGATCCTGGTTGAATTGAAGGACGGCAGCACGGTCGCCGGCCTCTTCGGCACCCGCTCCTTCGCCTCTTCAGACCCTGAGGAGCGAGACATTTTCATCGAGCAGGTCTATCGCATCGACCAAGACGACCGTTGGCATCCGATGAAGGACGGCCATGGTACGCTGATTGCGCGAGGGGAGGTCCGATCGGTAGACTTCTGGCCGGTGGGACGATGACCAGAGAGGATAGCGATGGCCAGTGAGAAACCAGGTGCTCCGGAGCATGGCCGGTTGGCCGTGCATGGTCAGCAGCCCGTGCGTGGTATTGCACGCCCTACGGCACCCGGCGGCGGCGTGCAAGGAGGCTACCAGCCGGAGACAGCCCAGCAGTCGCAGCAGCCCCCCGATGAAGGCAGCGGAGTTCAGTCGCCTGCGAAAAAGGAATAGCGTATGAGGCGGCACCTCCTCCGAGCGGGTTGCTGACGGCGCTCACGAGCCGAGAGCCTGCCTTTGCCTGATGAGCCCCTGCCCCCCCTGACCTTGGTCCTGGGTGGCGCGCGCTCGGGTAAGAGCCGGTACGCCGAGCGGCTGGTATTCGCGAGCGGCCTCGAGCTGGTCTATGTCGCGACCGCGGAGGTCGCTCGATGCCGAGATGGCGGCCCGGATCGCCGAGCATCGCGCGCAGGCGCAGCCGGATGTGGCGGACCGTGGAAGAACCGCTCGACCTGGTCGCCGTCCTGGAGCGAGAGTGCTCGCCCGCTCGCGCCCTCGTGGTCGACTGCCTGACCTTGTGGCTGACCAACCTGATGGTCCGGGAGCGGCCCGTGAACGCCGAGATCGAGCGCCTGATCGCGCTGTTGCCGGACCTGCGGGGGGCCACGGTCATGGTCTCGAACGAGGTCGGCCAAGGCGTCGTGCCGGCCAACGCGATGGCGCGCGCGTTCGTCGATCATGCCGGCTTCCTGCATCAAAGGATTGCGAAGGGGCCGATACCGTGGTCTTGATGACCGCCGGCCTCCCCCAACGCCTCAAATGATCCGGATTTCCCGATGCCCGTCTCTGGAAAGATCCCGACCACCGTGTTCACGGGCTTCCTCGGCTCGGGCAAGACCAGCCTGATCCAGAACCTCTTGCGCCAGAGCCGGGGCCGGCGGCTCGCGCTGATCGTCAACGAGTTCGGCGAGATCGGGGTCGACCGCGAGCTGATGCTGGGCTGCGGCGATGCGGCCTGCGCCGAGGACGACATCGTCGAGCTCGCCAACGGCTGCATCTGCTGCACGGTCGCGGACGACTTCGTGCCGACCATGCGCAAGCTGATCGAGCGGCCGGAGCCGCCCGAGCAGATCGTGATCGAGACCTCGGGCCTCGCCCTGCCCAAGCCCCTGATCAAGGCGTTCAACTGGCCGGAGATCCGGACCCGGGTCACGGTCGACGGCGTGGTCGCGGTGGTCGATGCGGCCGCGGTGCGCGACGGCCTGTTCGCCGACGACCCCGACGCGCTTGCCGCCCAGCGCCTGGCCGACCCCGCGCTCGACCATGAGAGCCCGCTCGCCGAGCTGTTCGAGGAGCAGCTGGCGGCCGCCGACCTGGTCGTGGTCAACAAGGCGGACCTGCTCGCGGATGCCGACTGGCCGCTGGTCGAGGCCCGGGTGCGGGCGGAGCTGCGCGCGGGCGTGCGCCTGGTCCGGAGCCACAACGCCAGCCTGCCGATCGACGTCCTGCTCGGTCTCGAGGCGGCGGCCGAGGCCGACCTCGACGCGCGGCCCTCGCACCACGACGACGGCCAGGACCACGAGCACGACGATTTCTCCAGCTTTCACCTTGAGCTGCCGGCGCTCCAGGACGTCGAGCGCTTCGTGAGCCAGCTCCGGGACGCGATCGCCCGCCACCCGATCCTGCGGGTCAAGGGCTTCCTCGCGGTCGCCGGCAAGCCCATGCGCCTCGTGCTCCAGGGCGTGGGCGATCGCATCCAGCACCATTTCGATCGCGCCTGGCGGTCCGGCGAGCCGCGCGCCGGCCGGCTGGTCGTGATCGGCGAGCGCGGCCTCGATGAGGGCAGGGTCAGGGCGGCGCTCGCCGGCCAGCACTGATGCATCTGCTCAACGCCCGGAATGCCAGGGCCGAGGACGCAGGCGAGGCGATCGATCTCGGCCAGACCCCGGGCGACATCGTCATCCTGTCGGCGGCCGACACCGAGCTTGCCTGTCTCGCGGCGGCCCAGGCGCTCCGGCCCGAGCGCGCGCCCAGCCTGCGGCTTGCCAATCTGCTTCAGCTCGGCCACCCGCTCTCGGTCGACCAATACGTCGAGCAGGTGATCGCGCCCGCGCGCCTCGTGATCCTCCGCCTGCTCGGCGGCCGCAGCTACTGGTCCTATGGCCTCGAGCAGCTGGCGGCGGTCTGCCGGGCCAAGGGCATCCCGCTCGCAGCACTCCCGGGCGACGATCAGCCGGACCCGGAGCTCGCCGGCTGGTCCACGCTCGGGCCCGAGGCCTGCCACCGCCTCTGGCAGTATGGCGTCCAGGGCGGCCTCGACAACGCGAAGCAGATGCTGGCCTATGCGGCAAGCCTGCTCGGCGCCGACGAGCGCTGGCAGGAGCCCGCCCCCTTGCTGCGGGCCGGGCTCTATTGGCCGGGCGTCCCGCGTCCGACCCTTGCTGACCTCCGGCACCGTTGGCGGCCGGACCGCCCGGTCGCGGCGTTGGTGTTCTACCGCGCCCTGGTCCAGGCCGGCGATCTCGCGGCGATCGACGCCCTGATCGCGGCGCTCGCCGCCGCCGGTCTCAATGCGCTTCCGATCTTCACCGCGAGCCTCAAGGACCCGGTCGCGGCGCCGCTGGTCCAGGACCTGCTCGCCCAGGCTTCGCCGACGGTCGTCCTGAACGCGACCGGCTTTGCGGTCTCGAGCCCGGGCCGGAGGCGGCCGACCCCCCTCGACGAGCCCGGCCGCCCGGTCCTGCAGCTGGTGCTGGCCGGCGGCAGCGAGGCCGCGTGGCGCGCCGGCACGCGCGGCCTCTCGCCCCGCGATCTCGCGATGCACGTGGCGCTCCCCGAGATCGACGGCCGCGTGCTCGCCCGCGCGGTCGCCTTCAAGAGCAGGGGCCGCTTCGACCCGCGCACCGAGACCGACATCGTAGGCTTCGCGCCGGTCCGGGGCCGGGTCCGCTTTGTGGCCGAGCTCGCGGCCGCCTGGGCGCGGCTGGCGGGGTTGCCGGCAGCCGGGCGCAAGGTCGCGATCGTGCTCGCCAACTATCCGAACCGGGACGGGCGGATCGCCAACGGCGTCGGCCTCGATGTGCCCGCGAGCACGGTCCGCCTGTTGCGCGCGCTGGCGGCGGCCGGCTATCGGGTCGAGGGCCTGCCGACCGACGGCCAGAGCCTCGTCGAGACCCTGCTCGCAGGCGTCACCAACCAGCTCGCGGACCGCGCCCGGCGCCAGATCCGGGTTCGCCTGCCCGTTAGAGATTACATCATGTTCTTCGATCAATTGTCTGAAGACGTTCGAGAAAAAGTCGAGAAAAGATGGGGGAAACCGGGCGCCGACCCGCATGTCGTTGGCGACGCCTTCGCGCTCGCCGTGCTGCCGCTCGGCAACGTGGTAGTCGGCATCCAGCCGGCGCGCGGCTACCACATCGATCCGGCCGCGAGCTATCACGACCCGGATCTGGCGCCGCCGCACGGCTATCTCGCCTTCTACGCCTGGCTGCGGCAGACCTTCGGCGCCCATGCCGTGGTCCACATGGGCAAGCACGGCAATCTCGAGTGGCTGCCCGGCAAGGCGCTGGCGCTCTCGGCCGACTGCTTCCCCGAGGCAGTCCTCGGCCCGCTGCCCCACATCTATCCTTTCATCGTCAACGATCCCGGCGAGGGCAGCCAGGCCAAGCGGCGCAGCGCCGCCGTGATCGTCGACCATCTGACGCCGCCGCTGACGCGGGCCGAATCCTACGGGCCGCTTGCCGAGCTGGAGCGGCTGGTCGACGAGTATTATGACGCAGCCGGGGTCGATCCGCGCCGCACCGCCTGGCTGCGCGGCGAGATCCTGGCCCTGAGCGGGCGCCTCGGTCTCGACCGCGATGTCGGCATCGAGCCCGGCGAGGCCTCGGACACGGCGCTTGCCAAGCTCGACAACCACCTCTGCGAGCTCAAGGAGCTGCAGATCCGGGACGGCCTGCACGAGTTCGGCCGGGCGCCCGAAGGCGACCAGCTGATCGATCTCCTGGTCGCGCTGACCAGGGTGCCGCGCGGCGCAGGAACGGGCGGCGATGCCTCGGTTCTGCGCGCGCTCGCTACGGATCTGGAGCTGGCCGGCTTCGATCCGCTCGATTGCGCCCTGGCCGACCCCTGGGCGGGCCCGAGACCCTGCGCCCTCGAGCCCCTGAGCGACCAGCCCTGGCGCAGCCACGGCGACACGCTCGAGCGCCTGGAGCTCCTGGCCCGTGCGCTGGTCGCCGGCGATCTGGCGCCCGATCCTCGCTGGCAGAGGACGCGGGCGGTGCTGGATCAGCTGTCTCAGACCCTTCGCCCTGCGGTCCTCGAGAGCGGCCCCGCCGAGACCCGCGCGGTCCTCTTGGCGCTCGATGGCCGCTTCGTCGAGCCCGGGCCCTCGGGCGCGCCGACCCGCGGGCGCACCGACGTGCTGCCGACCGGGCGCAATTTCTTCTCGATCGACAGTCGCGCCGTGCCGACCCCGGCCGCCTGGCACCTCGGCTGGAAGTCGGCGGCTCTCCTGATCGAGCGCTACGTCCAGGAGCAGGGCGAGTGGCCGCGCGCGGTCGCGCTCTCGGCCTGGGGCACGGCCAACATGCGCACCGGCGGCGACGACCTCGCCCAAGGCCTGGCCCTGATCGGCGCGAAGCCGGTCTGGGATGGCGCCTCCCACCGGGTGACCGGCACCGAGATCCTGCCGCTCGATCTGCTCGACCGGCCGCGGGTCGATGTGACGCTGCGGGTCTCCGGCTTCTTCCGCGACGCCTTCCCGGCCCAGATCGAGCTGTTCGACCAGGCGGTGCGCGCGATCGCCGCGCTCGACGAGCCGGACGAGCTGAACCCGCTCGCCGCGCGCGTGCGCACCGACCAGGCAGCACTGGTGGCCCAGGGCGTGCCCCCCGAGGCCGCGCGCCGGCGGGCGAGCTATCGCGTGTTCGGCGCCAAGCCCGGCGCCTACGGGGCCGGCCTGCAGGCGCTGATCGACGAGCGCGGCTGGCAGGGCGATGCCGATCTCGCGCGCGCCTACGTCGCCTGGGGCGGCTACGCCTACGGCGCCGGCGCCGAGGGGGCGGCCGAGCACCGCCTGTTCGAGCGTCGTCTCTCGGCGATCGAGCTGGTCCTGCACAACCAGGACAACCGCGAGCACGACATCCTGGACAGCGACGACTACTATCAGTTCGAGGGTGGCCTCGCGGCCGCGGTCCGCACGCTGGCCGGCGCCCAGCCCGAGATCTACCACAGCGATCATTCGCGCCCCGAGACCCCGCGCATCCGGACCCTGCGCGAAGAGATCGGCCGGATCGTGCGCGCCCGCGCGGTCAACCCCAAGTGGCTGGCAGGCGTGATGCGCCACGGCTACAAGGGCGCCTTCGAGATCGCCGCGACCGTCGACTACCTGTTCGCCTTCGCCGCCACCGCGCGGGTGGTCGAGGACCATCACTTCGACGCCCTGTACGACGCCTACCTCGCCGACGACCGGGTCCGCACCTTCATCGCGGGAGCCAATCCCGCGGCGCTCATGGAGATCGCCGACCGCTTCCAGGAGGCGATCGAGCGCGGCCTCTGGCGGCCGGCGCGCAACAGCGCGGCCGACGCGCTCGCGGCCCTGCGCTGCCCGCCGCGGGGCTGATCCCGCGCCTGGCACCTTTGTGGCAATTCTGCCGCTTCGCGCTGCAATATTCAACCGGAGGGTGATGCGCGGGCTTGCCCCCGACCGCCACGATCCTGCAACATGGCGGCGGTAAGAGACCTCCCAACATAAAACTTATGATTGGAGGGAGAGCATGCCAGGCGCCTATGAGGATGCCGGCCTCGAGCCGTCGCTCGAGGATCTGCTGGCCGACCCGATCGTCAGGCTCGTGCTCGCGCGCGACCGGATCGATCCGGCCGAGCTGCAAAGCCTTCTGGCTCAGGTCCGCGACCGCCTGCAGGCCCCGGCCGGCGCCGCCGCCGAGGACCAGCCGCAGGCCGCCTGACCCTCGCCCGGCCGCGCCGGCTGTGCTAGCCTCGTCCGGGTTCCGGCCGGGAGGGCAGCGTCGACTTGCATACAGCCCGCCCCCGGGCCGGTCGGGAGGGGCGATGACCATCGGCGACGTCGAGATCAATCAGGCGCACCGGGAAAAGATGGCCAGAATCAAGGCCGTGAAGGACCGGATCTATGCCTCGAAGACGATCGAGAAGGGCCTGCTGATCGTCCATACCGGGACGGGCAAGGGCAAGAGCACGGCCGCCTGGGGCCTGGCCATGCGCTGCCTGGGCCATGGGCTCCGAAGCTCGGCGTGGTGCAGTTCGTCAAGGGCCGGCGGGAGACGGGCGAGAGGGCTTTTCTCCAGCGTTTTCCGGAGCTTGTCGAAGTCAAGGTGATGGGCGAGGGCTTCACCTGGGAGACCCAGGACCGCGCGCGCGACATCGCGGCGGCCGAGGCGGCCTGGGCCGAAGCCAAGCGGATGATGGCCGATCCGGGCCTGCACCTGGTCATCCTGGACGAGCTTAACATCGTGCTGCGCAAGGATTATCTGCCGCTTGCCGAGGTCGTGGACGGCCTCCTGGCCAGGCGCCCTTCCCTGCACGTCGTGGTCACCGGCCGCAACGCCAAGCAGGAGCTCCTGGAGGCCGCCGACCTGGTGACCGAGATGACCCTCCTCAAGCACCCCTTCCGCGCCGGCGTCAAAGCCCAACTCGGCATCGAATACTGACGGCCCCGCCCGCTCTCTTGATCGACATTGAGAGATCCATGAAGATCTCCCGGGATGGCCGCCATTTCGGAGAGTTGATGCCGGATCAAGCGCTTTGTACTGCCATTTCAATTTTCGATGATACACTTTTAACTGCGAGTGCGCGCAAAATGCTACACATCTGTATCATTTTCGACTTTCCCGGCAAGAAGTGATCGGCGATCCATCGCCTCCATCGGCCCCGACCCGCGGTTTCGCTGGCTTTCTCGATGCCGCAGGCCGGCCGATTGATGCCGATGGATGATACAGAAGTGATCCACGATGCGCCACTTGTGTGCTTCCAACCGGCGATCCAAACTCCGTGGGCCACAAAAAAACACCGTGCTCCGTGAATCGCCCGGGCATAGGGGTGTTGACACTCTCTCTTAGGTTGTATATGTAGAGATACGCACACGCTCTAGTGGAGTCTCGCGGTGAGCCAGATTCTGATCCAGCAGTACCTGAACGAGCTGCAGGATCTGCGCAGGGTGTCGGGCACGACCCGCGAGTCGGTCGTGCGGGAGGCGTTCAAGAACCTGCTCAAAGGCTGGGGCCGCTCCCACGACCTGATCTTCGTTCCTGAATACGAGATCGAGACGCCGGCGAAGCAGCGACGGCTCGTCGACGGCGCGCTTCTGCATGAGCTGCGCGTCCCCTTCGGCTACTGGGAGGCGAAGGACGAGGAGGACGACCTCGACCAGGAGATCGAGCGCAAGTTCCGCCGCGGCTACCCGCAGGACAACATCGTCTTCGATGACTCCCGCCACGCCGTCGTGATCCAGAACCGGCAGGAGGTCATCCGCTGCGGCGTCGATGATCCCGCCAAGCTTGAACGCCTGCTCGACCTTTTCTTCGGCTACGAGCGCACCGAGATCGCCGAATTCCGCAAGGCGGTGGCGCAGTTCAAGGCCGATCTGCCCGCCGTGCTCGCCGCGCTGCGCGACATGATCGAGCGCAGGTCCGGGATAACGCGGCCTTTCGTACGGCTGCCAGCGATTTCCTCGAGCACGCACAGGAGACGATCAACCCGAACGTCACCGAAGCCGACGTACGGGAGATGTTGATCCAACACATCCTGACGGAGGAAATCTTCTCCAAGATCTTTGGTGAGGACGACTTCCACCGGCAGAACAACGTTGCCAAAAAGCTCTACGCGCTCGAAAGCGAGTTTTTCACCGGCGGCCTCAAGAAGCAAACGCTCAAGGCGCTAGAGTCCTATTACGCAGCCATCCGCGCCGCCGCGGCACAGATCTCCAGCCACCACGAGAAGCAGACCTTTCTGAAGGTCATCTACGAAAACTTCTAACTAGCTCTCCACGATGCTCAGGAGGCTTGACGGGCGGGGGTGAGCTGATAGAGTGAACGAAGCAAGAACATAGCGCCGGAGATCGGGATGGACGACGATCTGCTGACGGGGCTGCCGAACGACCTGCCGAGCTTTGTGGCCCGCTTCGGCAGCGACGCGCAGTGTCGGGGCTATCTGTTCCAGGCGCGCTGGCCGGCAGGCTTCCGCTGCGCCGCCTGCGGCCACGAGCGTGCATATAGCCACAAGCTGCGGTTGATCGAGGAATGCGCCGCCTGCGGCAAGCAGCATTCGCTGCTGGCCGGCACCCTCTTCGAGCAGACCAAGACCGGCCTGGCCAAGTGGTTTCTCGCGATCTACCTGGTGACCTCGAGCAAGGGCGGGATCTCGGCGATGGAGCTCAAACGGCAGATGGGCTTGCCTGGCTCGCAGCGCCGACCTCGGTGGTCGGCGCGGAGCGGCAAGGGCAGCTACCAGACCGCCTGGAGCTGGCTGCACAAGATCAGAAAGGCGATGGTGCGGCCGGAGCGGACGCCGCTGAGCGCGCGGGTCGAGGCCGATGAGACCTATGTGGGCGGCCCGCGGCCAGGCAAGCCGGGGCGCGGCGCCGGCGGCAAGAGCAAGGTCGCCGGCGCGGTCGAGAGCGGCCGCGGCCAGGCCCGCGGGCGCCGCCTGGGTCGGCTGCGCCTGGCCGTGGTGCCCGATGTCTCGGCCCGCAGCCTCGAACGCTTCCTGGCCGCTGCGGTGGCCAGGCCGGCGACGATCGCGACCGACGGCTGGTCCGGCTATCAGGGCCTCGCCGCGGCTGGCTACGGCCACCAGCCGCTTAACCTGGCCGCCAGCTGGGGCGACGCGGCGCTCCGCCTGCCGGCGATCCACCTCGTGTTCGGCTTGGCCAAGCGCTGGCTGCTCGGCACCCACCACGGCGCGGTCTCGAAGAAGCATTTGCCGGCCTACCTCGACGAGTTCGTCTTTCGCTTCAACCGCCGCACCGCCAAAAACCTCAGGCACCGCTTCGCCCGGGTCATCCAGCAAGCGGTCTGCACTCACCCCCTGACCTACCACGCCATCGTCGCTGCGGCCATCTCCTGAAGCTCGTGGAGAGCTAGTAACTTCTATAAGGTATACAATCCCAAGGCGGCTGACCGGCTGGGCGTCATCTATACACCGAACGAGATCGTGCGATTCATGGTCGAGAGCGTGGACTGGCTGTGCCAGCGTCACTTCGGCAAGCGGCTGATCGACAAAGACGTCGAGATCCTCGATCCCGCCGCCGGCACCGGCACCTTCATCACCGAGCTGATCGAGCACTTCCGCGGCCAGCCCACCAAGCTCAGATACAAGTACCTGGAGGAGATGCACGCCAACGAGGTTGCCATCTTACCCTACTACGTCGCCAATTTGAACATCGAGGCCACCTACGCGGCGATCACCGGAGAGTACGAGGAGTTCCCCGCTCTCTGCTTCGTCGATATGCTCGATAACGTGGCCCCATTGCATGGGATAAAGGGCACACAGCCTGATCTGTTCGGCGCCCTTAGCGAAGAGAATATCGAGCGCAGCGCCAGAACAGGCGCCGATCAGTGTCGTCATTGGCAATCCGCCGTACAACGCCAACCAACTCAACGAGAACGAGAACAACAAGAACCGCGAATATGCAGACATCGACCAACGTATCAAGGCGACCTACGTCAAAGCTAGTACGGCGCAGAAGACGAAGCTCTACGACATGTATGCCCGGTTCTTCCGTTGGGCGAGCGACCGAGTGGACGAAAACGGCGTAGTCGCGCTTATCACCAACCGCAGTTTCATCGATGGCCGCACTTTTGATGGCTTTCGCAAGACAGTCGCGGAGGAGTTCAACGACATCTACCTCATCGATCTCGGTGGCGATGTCCGCGCCGACCCACGGCTTTCAGGCACCAAGCACAACGTGTTCGGCATCCAGACGGGCGTCGCAATCAGCCTCATGGTCAAGCGCGCGAAGGCCAAGGGCTGCCGCATTCGGTACGCTTGCCGGCCGCAGCTCGAGACGGGGGACGAAAAGCTGGGGTTCCTCAATGGCGCGAAACTGGAAACGATGACATTCCAGGAGATCGCCCCCAATGCGCGCCACGACGGGCTGGACCTGACCAGCAACGACTTCGATACACTGACGCCCATCGCAGACAGAGACACGAAGCTGGCTAAAGCAGTTCTCAAGGAGCACGCTATCTTCAAGCTCTTCTCTCTCGGTGTGGTAACCAATCGCGACGAATGGATTTATGATGAGACTCGCGAGAACCTATTAAAGAAGATCAATTTCTTCGCTGAAACATTCGCCACGGAGCAAAGGCGGTGGGTTGAGGCGGGGCGGCCAAAAGAAATCTCAGATTTCGTCGACCGATCAATCAAGTGGACTAGTGAACTGGAGACACATCTTAAGAACCGGACGACACTGTGCATTGTCAAGCAGAACGTGGTTGAATCGATGTATAGACCATTCACTAAGCGCTTTACATACTTCGCACCCGTGATAAAGCATCGGCATTATCAAAACTTTTCACTGTTCCCAGACGCTGCGCACCCTAACGTCGGCTTAGTCTTTGGCTTCGAGAAGCGAACCGATTTCGCGGTTATCGGGGTCGCGCACGTGCCGAACAAAGACATGTTCTTGCCTTGCTCGGCCAAGATTGTGTGTCAATGGAGGGACGATAATAATAAACAGCGTATCGACAACATGACCGATTGGGCACTGAAACGGTTTCAAGCACATCTACGAAGCCAGTGGCAGCCGGTCGAAGGCGGCTATCAATAAGGACGCGATCTTCCATTACGTCTATGGTGTCCTTCACGACCCAATCTATCGTGAGAAATATGCGCTGAACCTCAAGCGCGAGTTTCCGCGCATTCCGTTCTATGCCGATTTCTGGCGCTGGGCGGACTGGGGCGAGACGCTGATGAAGCTGCACATCGGCTACGAGACGATCGAGCCCTGGCCGCTCCGGCGCATGGATACGCCGGACGAGAAGTCGCGGAAGGCCGGTCTAACGCCGAAGGCCATGCTGAAGGCCGACAAAGACATCGGCGTCATCCAGCTCGACAGCGAGACGCAGCTCTCCGGCGTGCCGCGGGAAGCCTGGGACTACCGGCTCGGCAACCGCTCGGCGCTCGAATGGATTCTCGACCAGCACAAGGAGAAGACGCCCAAGGACCCGACGATCCGCGAGAAGTTCAACACCTATCGCTTCGCCGACCACAAGGAGAAGGTGATCGATCTGCTGAAGCGCGTGACGCGGGTGAGCGTCGAGACCGTCGCCATCGTCGAGGCGATGCGTCAGCTCCCTCGCGGCTGAAGTAGCTCCGGGCGGGCGGACAGATGGGCCAGATACCCGCCCTGATGCCCGCAAGAGCTGGCGGCGATCCGGCATCGTGTCTATAGTTTCTATGGATGCCCCGCTCGTTGAGCAGCCGACAGGTGATCAGAGCCCTGCAGGCTGCCGGGTGGGTTAGGGTCCGCGTCGCGGGTGATCATCACCAGTTCCGGCATCCGGAGCGACCGGGAACGGTGACCGTGCCGCATCCGGTCAAGGACCTGTCCGCCAGGGTGATCGCCAGCATCGAGCGCCAGAGCGGCCTCGATCTGCGCGCTCGGAGGAGGTGAGACCATGGTCGCGCGCTACTATCCCGCCGTGGTCGACCGCAGCGCCAGCGGCTTCGGCATCTCTTTCCCCGACCTGCCGGGCTGCGTGAGCGCCGGCGCGAGCGTGGAGGAGGCGGTCGAGCGCGGCCACGAGGCGTTGCGCGCGCACATCGAGCTGATGCTCGAGTACGGCGAGGCCATTCCGGAGCCGGGCTCGCTGGAGGCTCTCGCGGACGAGGGTCCGGGCGACGTCGTGCTCAAGACGCTCGTGCGGGTCGATCTGCCGGGCCGCGCGTTGCGGCTCTCGATCACCATGGATGAAGCCCTGGTGAGCGCGGTCGACCGGGCCGCCGCGTCCCAGGGGTTCACCCGGTCCGGCTTCCTCGCCGAGGCCGCGCGTCGGCTGCTGCGCGAGCAGAGCGCCGCCTGAGCCCGGGCCGGCGCGCCGGCGATCGGCCAGGGTTGCGGGCGCGCTGGCGTGCCTGAGACTGTCCCACACGGTGGGCGGGCTCTGAGGAAAAAGAGATGGCCGATGCGCCGGCGCTGATGCTGCAAGGCACCGGCTCGCATGTCGGGAAATCGTTGCTGGTGGCGGGGCTTTGGCGGGCGTTCGTGCGGCGCGGCCTGCGCGTGCGGCCGTTCAAGCCGCAGAACATGAGCAACAATGCGGCGGTGACGGCGGACGGCGGCGAGATCGGGCGGGCGCAGGCGTTGCAGGCGCGGGCGTGCGGGGTCGCGGCGTCGGTCGACATGAACCCGGTGCTGCTGAAGCCGCAGAGCGAGGTCGGCGCGCAGGTGGTCGTGCAGGGGCGCGTGCTCGGGAACTATGATGCCAGGGCGTATTTCGAGTTGCGGCCGAAGCTTTTGCCGCATGTGCTTGAAAGCTATGCGCGAATCGCGAAAGACGCGGATGTCGTGCTGGTCGAGGGGGCGGGCAGTCCGGCCGAGGTCAATCTGCGGCAGGGCGATCTTGCCAACATGGGGTTTGCGGTCGCGGCCGGCGTGCCGGTGGTGCTGGTCGGCGACATCGAGCGCGGCGGGGTGATCGCGGCGCTGGTCGGGACCCATGCGCTCCTGGAAGGCGCCGAGCGGGCGCTGCTGAAGGGGTACATCGTCAACAAGTTCCGGGGTCTTCCCCAACTTTTCGACGCGGCGCATGCGATCATCGAGGCGCGGACGGGCATGCGCAGCTATGGCGTCGTGCCGTGGTTCGAGGGGGCAAGGCGGCTGCCGGCCGAGGATATTTTGGGACTCGAGGAGCGGGCCCCGCCCGGCGCCGCTGGCGCCATCCGATCCCCGGCGCCGTTGGCGCCATTCGGATCGTCGTGCCGCGGCTGCCGCGGCTGGCCAATTTCGATGATCTCGACCCGCTCGCGGCCGAGCCTGATGTCGTGCTCGAGATCGTGCCGCCGGGGAGCGCGCTGCCGGGGGATGCGGATCTCGTGATCCTGCCGGGGTCGAAGGCGACGCTTGCCGACCTTGCGGCGTTGCGCGGGGAGGGGTGGGACGTCGATCTCGCGGCCCATGTCCGGCGCGGCGGGGCGGTGCTCGGGATCTGCGGCGGCCTGCAGATGCTGGGGCGCAGGATCGCCGATCCCGAGGGCGTCGAGGGCCCGCCCGGGGAGGCGGCGGGGCTCGGGTTGCTCGAGATCGAGACGGTGCTGGGGGGCGACAAGCGGCTGGCGCTGGTCGAGGGCGTCGAGGTCCTGAGTGGGAAAAAGATCCGGGGCTACGAGATGCATCTCGGGCGGACGGCGGGGCCGGGGCTGGCGCGGCCGATGCTCGAGCTTGGCGGGCGGGCGGAAGGCGCGGTGTCGGCGAGCGGCCGGGTCATGGGCTGCTATGTCCATGGCCTGTTCGCGGCCGACGGCTTTCGCCACGCTTTTCTCGGACGCTTGCGCGCGCGGGCGGTCTCGGGCGTCGCTTATGAGGCGGAGATCGAGGCGGCGTTGGACGGGCTGGCGGCGCATCTGGAGGCTTCTCTCGATCTGGACGGGCTGCTGGCGCTGGCGCGCGCCGGCTGAGCGGGTCAGCTGAGAAGGACCGCCAGCAAGGCCGTCGCCAGCAGGGCTGCGGCCAGCGCGCAGGCGAGCGTGAGGACCCGGACGGCGCGGCCGATGTCGGCGGGCGTCGCCTCGGCGCGGCCCTCGCCCATCCAGGCGTCGCCCACCAGCGCTCCGGCATAGCGGCGGGGGCCGGCGAGACGTAAGGCCAGGCAGCCGGCGATCGCCGCTTCCGGCCAGCCGGCGTTGGGCGAGCGGTGGTGGCGGGCATCGCGCCGCAGGGCGCGCCAGCCGGCGCGCGGGCTGGCGCCGGGGGTCAGCGCCGCGGCGGCGAGGATCAGGAGCGCTGTGAGCCGCGCCGGCAGCCAGTTGGCGAGGTCGTCGAGGCGCGCGGCGAAGCGGCCGAAGTGGCAAAGACGCGGCGAGCGGTGGCCGATCATGCTGTCGAGGGTGTTGATCGCCTTGTAGGCGAGCATGCCGGGCAGGCCGAGGACGAGGCCCCAAAGCAGCGGCGCGAGCACGCCGTCCGAGACGTTCTCGGCGGCGGATTCGATCGCGGCGCGGGCGACCGCGTGCGCGTCCAGGCTCTCGGGATCGCGGCCGACGATCCGGGCGACCGCGAGGCGACCGTCGGCGAGGCCGCGCCCGAGGCCGCGGGCGACGGCGGCCACGTGCTGATGGAGGCTGCGGCCGGCGAGCAGCGTGCTCATGAGCAGAGCCAGCGCCAGCCAGCCGTGGGGCAGGCAGAGGCAGAGCGCCTGCAGCAGGAGCCCGGCTCGCCACGGCCGCGGCGATCACGAGCAGGCTCGCGATCAGGCCGCGGCGGCGCTGCGCGGCGGCGGGCGCGGTCGGGTCGAGCCAGCTGGCTTCGAGCGCGGCGATCGCCCGGCCGATCAGGACGACCGGATGCGGCAGGCGGCGGTAGAGCCAGGCGGGATCGCCGATCAGCGCGTCGAGGGCCAGGGCCAGCAGCAGGCTCGCGAGCAGCGGTGCCGGGGCCAGGAGCAGCATTCAGCGGGCCGCGGCCGGCGGGGCGCAGGGCGCGATCACCAAGCATCGCTTGTTCCGGGCGAGCCGGAGCGGTATCCAGGGCGCCAGGAGCGGGGAAGAGCGCCCATGGGTACGGTCGGCGTCATGGTCTGTGGCCACGGCTCGCGCGATGGCCGCGCGGTCGCGGAGTTCCGCGGCCTGGTCGCCGGCCTGAGCGCGCGCCTGCCGCACTACCCGGTCGAGAGCGGCTTTCTCGAGTTCGCCCGGCCGATCCTGCGCGACGGCCTCGACCGCCTGCGGGCGGGCGGCGTCGACCACGTGCTGGCGGTCCCGGGCATGCTGTTCGCCGCCGGCCACGTCAAGAACGACGTGCCCTCGGTGCTCAACGCCTACGCCGCCGAGCACGGCATCCGGATCGACTTCGGCCGCGACCTCGGGCTCGATCCCAAGCTCCTGCGCGCCGCCGGCGACCGGATCGCCGACGCGCTCGCGGCCGCGGCCACACCGGTCCCGCCCGAGGAGACGCTGCTCGCGGTGATCGGCCGCGGCACCTCCGACCCGGACGCCAACGGCAACGTCGCCAAGGTCGCGCGCATGCTCTGGGAGGGCATGGGCTTCGGCTGGGCCGAGGTCGGCTACAGCGGCGTCGCGACCCCGCGGGTCGATGCCCTGCTCGAGCGCGCGAGCCGGCTCGGCTTCCGGCGGATCGTGGTGTTCCCGTATTTCCTGTTCACCGGCGTGCTGGTGCGGCGGATCTACGAGCAGACCGAGGCGGTCGCGGCCCGCCACCCCGAGATCCTGTTCCTGAAGGCCCGCTACCTCGGCGACCATCCGCTGGTCCTCGACTCGTTCGTCGAGCGGATCGAAGGCATCCGCGCCGGCGACGTCAACATGAACTGCCTGCTCTGCAAATACCGCGAGCGGCTGATCGGCCACGAGGCGGCGGTTGGCGCGCCGCAGATCGCGCACCATCATCATGTCGAGGGCATTGGTACCGACGCGGATCATCATCATCACCACGACGAGCACCACCACCATCATCCCCAGCGTCGTCAGTAGGTGCAGTCATGGCCGAGGGTCGGGGCGCACGCCTGCAGGACCCGGATGCGATCTACCAGGCCTCGTTCGCGCGGATCCGCCTCGAGGCGCCGATCGACCGCCTGCCGGCCGATTTCCAGCCGATCGCGCTGCGCCTGATCCACAGCTGCGGCATGCCCGACATCCTGGGCGACCTCGCCTGGACGGTCGATGCGGTCCGCGCCGGCCAGGCGGCCCTCGCAGCCGGAGCGCCGATCCTGGTCGATTCGACCATGGTCGCGGCCGGCATCCAGCGCACCCGCCTGCCGGCCGCCAATCCGGTCGTGTGCACGCTCGAGGACGCCCGCACGCAAGCCCTGGCGGCGGCGCTCGGGACCACCCGGTCCGCGGCCGCGGTCGACCTCTGGCGCGAGCGGCTGGCGGGCGCCGTGGTCGCGATCGGCAACGCCCCGACCGCGCTGTTCCGCCTGCTCGATCTGCTCGCCGACGGCGCGCCCATGCCGGCGCTGGTGCTGGGCTTCCCGGTCGGCTTCGTCGGCGCCGCCGAGGCCAAGGACGCGCTGATCGCCTATCGGCATGACCGCTCGGGCCCGACGCTGGCCTACGTCACGCTGCGCGGCCGGCGCGGCGGCAGCAGCCTCGCAGCCGCCGCGGTCAACGCGCTGCTCGCGGAGGCGCCATGACGGCCGCGGCGCGCAGCGATGCGCCCTGGCTCAGCGTGGTCGGGATCGGCGACGACGGCCTGGCCTCGCTGAGCGCGGCGGCGCGCGCGGCGCTCGAGGCGGGCGAGGTCCTGGTCGGCGGCGAGCGTCACCTCGAGATGGTGCGGGGCCACCCGGCACAGAAGCTGCCCTGGCGGCACCCGCTCGAGGCGACGCTCGACGACCTCGAGGCCTGGCGCGGCCGCCCGGTCGTGGTTCTGGCGAGCGGCGATCCGATGTGCTTTGGGATCGGCGAACTGCTCCTGCGCCGTTTCCCGCGGGGCGAGCTGCGGATCCTGCCGGCGCCCTCGGTGATCGCCCTGGTCTGCGCGCGGCTCGGCTGGCCCTGGATCGAGATCGAGGCGGTGAGCCTGCACGCGCGGCCGCTCGGCCTCCTGCACCGGCACCTCGCGCCGGGCGTGCGGCTGGTGGTCCTGAGCGAGGACGGGCAGACCCCGGACCAGGTCGCGGCGCTGCTCGCCGGCCGCGGCTTCGGCCCGAGCCGGATCTGGGTCTTCGAGCACCTGGGCGGCCCGGGCGAGCGCGTCACCGAGACGACCGTCTCGGGCTGGCGACCGGCGGCTTTCCAGGCGCTGAACACGCTCGCGATCGCATGCGCGACCGGGCCGGGGGCGAGCGTCCAGGCGAGCGTGCCGGGGCTGCCGGATGACGCCTTCCGCTCCGATGGCATGCTGACCAAGCGCGAGGTGCGCGCCGCGACGCTTGCCCGCCTGATGCCGCTTCCCGGCCAGCGCCTCTGGGACGTCGGCGCCGGCAGCGGGGCGATCGCGATCGAATGGCTGCGGAGCGCCCGCCGCGGCTGCGCGGTCGCGATCGAGCGGGATGCCGGGCGCTGCGCCTCGATCCGCGAGAATGCGCTGGCGCTGGGCACGCCAGAGCTCGAGGTGCGCCACGCCTCGGCGCCCGCCTGCCTCGGCGAGCTGGCCGCCCCGGATGCCGTCTTCGTCGGCGGCGGGATCACCGCGCCCGGCCTGCTCGAGGCCTGCTGGCAGGCGCTGCGCCAAGGCGGCCGGCTGGTCGCGAACGTGGTCACCCTCGAGGGCGAGCGCGCGCTCCTCGACTGGCAGGCGCGCCACGGCGGCGAGCTGGTCCGGATCGCGGTCGCCCGGGTCGAGCCGGTCGGCGGCTATCAGGGCTGGCGGCCGGCGCTGCCGGTGACCCAGCTCGCCGCCCACAAGCCGCTGATCGACCACCAACCCCTGATCGACCACCAACCATGATCACCGGCCGGCTCCTCGGGATCGGCGTCGGCCCCGGGGATCCGGAGCTGCTGACCCTGAAGGCGGTCCGCTACTTGCGCACGAGCCCGGTGGTTGCCTATGTCTCGGCCAGCGGCCGGCCGAGCCTCGCGCGCCAGATCGCAGCGGTCCACCTGCCCGGCGGCCAGCGGGAGCTCAACCTCGCCTTGCCCATGCAGCCCCTGCCGGAGCTGGCGCAGGCGGCCTACGATGAAGGGGCATCGCGGATCGGCGCCGAATTGGAACAGGGTCGCGACGTCGCCCTGCTGTGCGAGGGCGATCCCTTGTTCTACGGCTCGTTCAGCCAGCTGCTGGTGCGCCTCATGCCCTATCCGGCCGAGATCGTGCCCGGCGTCACCTCGTTCGCGGCCGCGGCGGCCGCGGCCCGACAACCCCTGGTCGCCCGCGCCGAAAGCTTCATCGTCGTGCCGGCGACCGCGCCGCTCGATCAGCTCCGGGCCCGGCTCGCCCAGAGCGAGGCCGCGGCGATCCTGAAGCTCGGCCGTCACGTCGACAAGGTGCGCAGGCTCCTGGACGAGCTCGGCCTGCTCGAGCGCGCGATCTACGTCGAGCGGGCCAGCACCGAGCGCGAGCGGGTGCTGCGCCTGACCGACTTCACCGACGACGAGGCGCCCTATTTCGCGCTCATCCTGCTGCCCGGGGGCACCGCCGCGTGAGCGCTGGCCCGGCGATCGTCCTGCTCGGCCGGAGCGGCCTCGAGGCGGCGCGCCGGTGCCAGGCCGCGCTGCCCGGCTGCACGCTGCACGGGCCGCGCGCGGACCGGACGCCCGACCTCCAGCCCTATGACGACCTCGCGACCCTGCTTTGCGACCTCTACGCGAGCTCGCGCCCGATCGTCGGCATCTGCGCGGCCGGCATCCTGATCCGGATCCTGGCGCCCCTGCTCGGCGACAAGCGGACCGGGCCGCCGGTCGTGGCGCTGGCCGACGACGGCAGCTTCGCCGTGCCGCTGCTCGGCGGTCATCAGGGGGCCAACGAGCTGGCGCTGGCGATCGCCGGGGCGCAAGGCGGCCAGGCTGCGATCACGACCGCCGGCGACCTCCGCTTCGGCCTGGCGCTCGACCGGCCGCCGGCCGGTTGGACGGCGCGCAACCCAGCCGCCGCCAAGGTTGTGACCAGCGCCCTGCTGGCCGGCGAGGACGTGGCGCTCCGCCTGGAGGCGGGTGCCGCCGACTGGTTGACCGCGGGCGGCGCCCGGTTCGGTGCGAGCGGTGCCTGCACGCTGCTGGTGACCGACCGGGACGAGGCGGGATCGGCCCATTGCCTGGTGCTGCACCCGCAGGTCCTGGCGCTCGGGATCGGCTGCGAGCGGGGGGTCGGCGCCGAGGAGGTCGTGGGTCTGGTCGAGGCAACGCTGGCCGGGCGTTCGCTTGCACGCCAGGCGATCGCCTGCGTGGTCTCGATCGAGCTCAAGGCGGACGAGCCCGCGATCCATGCGCTCGCGGACCACCTTGGCGTGCCGGCCCGGTTCTTCCCGGCGGCGGATCTCGAGGCCGAACAGCCGCGCCTTGCCAACCCGTCGGCGGTGGTGTTCCGCGCGACCGGCTGTCACGGGGTCGCCGAAGGGGCGGCGCTCGCCGCGGTCGGACCGGCGGGCGAGCTGCTCGTGGAGAAGACCAGGTCGGCGCGCGCGACGCTCGCGATCGGGCGGGCGCCGGCGCCGCTCGATCCGGCCCGGATCGGCCGGCCGCGAGGCGAGCTCGCGCTGGTCGGCCTGGGCCCCGGGCCTGCGGCCTGGCGCACCGCCGAGGCCGAAGCGCTGCTCGCCGACGCCGAGGACTGGGTCGGCTACCGCGGCTATCTCGAGCTGCTCGGGCCGCGAGCGGGCGGCGAGCCGGTGCGTCACGGCTTCGCCCTTGGCGAGGAGACCGCGCGCGCCCGGGCGGCCCTGGACTTGGCCGCCGCCGGCCGGCGGGTCGCGCTGATCAGCTCGGGCGATGCCGGCATCTACGGCATGGCGGCGCTGGTCTTGGAGCTGCTCGAGCAGCGCGATGATCCCGCCTGGCGGCGCATCCTCTTGACCTTCAGCCCGGGCGTCTCGGCGCTGCAGGCGGCGGCCGCGCGCGCGGGCGCGCCGCTCGGCCACGATTTCTGCGCGATCTCGCTCTCCGACCTCATGACGCCCTGGGCAACGATCGAGCGCCGGCTCGAGGCGGCGGCCGCGGGCGACTTCGTGACCGTGCTCTACAATCCCGCGTCCCGGCGCCGGCGCGACGGCATTTTGCGCGCGCTCGAGATCCTCTGCCGGGCGCGCCCTCCAAAAACGCCCCTGATCCATGCCCGCAACCTCGGGCGGGCGGGCGAAGCGCTCGAGGTCGCCGAACTCGCGGCCTTCGATCCGGCCGGCGTCGACATGCTGAGCCTGATCATCGTCGGCGCCAAGGGCACCCGCCTCCTCGAGCGGCCGCATGGCCCGCCCCTGGTCTACACGCCGCGCGGCTATGGTCCGGCCGTCGGGCGGTCCGCCAAGGCGTTGCCATGACGGTCCATTTCATCGGCGCCGGGCCGGGCGCGCCGGACCTGATCACGGTGCGCGGCCTGCGCCTGATCCGGCGCTGCCCGGTCGTGCTCTACGCGGGCTCGCTGGTGCCGGCCGAGGTCGTGGCCCAGGCCGGCGACGAGGCGCCGCGCGCGCCCCGGGTGATCGACACCGCACCCCTCGATCTGGACGCGATCATGGCCGAGATCCTGCGCGCGCATCGGGACGGCCTGGAGGTGGCCCGGGTGCATTCGGGCGATCCGTCGTTCTATGGCGCGATCGCCGAGCAGGTGCGCCGCCTGCGGCCGCTCGGGATCGACTACGACATAACCCCGGGCGTGCCGGCGTTCGCCGCCGCCGCCGCCGCGCTCGGCCAGGAGCTGACCCTGCCCGGGGTCGCCCAGTCGGTGGTCCTGACCCGGACCGCGGTCCGCGCCTCGCCCATGCCGGAGGGCGAAAGCGCTCGCGGCCTTCGCCGCGACGGGGGCGACGCTCGCGATCCATCTCTCGATCAACAACCTCGCCCCGGTCGTCCGGGAGCTCCTGCCGGTGCTCGGCGCCGACTGCCCGGCGGTCGTGGTCTACCGCGCCTCCTGGCCGGACCAGGAGATCATCCGCGGCACGCTTCAGACCATCCGGGGCCAGATCAGGGGCCGCGACATCACCCGGACCGCCCTGATCCTGGTCGGCCGCGCCCTCGACCCGCAAAGCTTCGACGACAGCCGCCTCTACGCCCCGGACCACCATCACGTTCTGCGCCCGAGCCGGCGGGCGACCTGATCGGCAGAACCGGCGGGACGCGGCCACGCTGGACTCGCCGGGCCGGCGGCAGCAAACTTGTCCCCTTCAGCCGGGATACCGGGAATGGACGTGTCCAGCTGGCTGCGGGATTTCGACCTGGAGAATTACGCCCCGGGCATTCCGGGCCGACGACATCGATGCCGAGGTGCTGCCGCGCCTGAGGGCCGACGACCTGATCGCGCTCGGCGTCACCTCGATCGGGCATCGGCGCAGGCTTCTGGATGCGATTGCCGGATTGCGTGCCGAACCTTTGCCCGCGTCCACGGAGCGGGCGGGCCCGCTGATGCCCAAGCCGGCGGAAGCGGAGCCCCGGCACCTGACCCTGCTGTTCCACGATCTGGTCGGCTCGACCGAGCGCGGCTTTCCATCCTGGCAGGGGCTAGGAATGGTCCTGCAAGGCTGGCTGAAGGACGCCAAGGCGCTGCCCGACGGGCTGGCGTAGCGCGGCGCGGAGAGCGGCTTCACCAAAGGGAGGCAGGAAGCCGAGGAAACCAGCACACCAAAGGAGGCAGCACGATGATCTGGACAGCTGGTACTGCTCTCGTGGCCACCGGCTTGACGCTGGCGGCCGGGTTGACGTTCGCGACCACGGCCGATGCGCAGGAGCGCGTGCACTGGAAGATGCAGAGCGCGTTTCCGAGCAACCTGCCGCACACCGGCGTCGCCGGCAAGCGCATGGAGGCGATGGTCGCGCGCCTTTCCGGCGGCAACTTCCAGCTCAAGTTCTACGAGCCGGGCGCGCTCGTGCCGGCGCTCGAGTGCTTCGATGCGGCGTCCAAGGGCGCGCTCGAGGCCTGCTGGACCACAGCGGCCTTCCACACCGGCAAGATTCCGGCGCTGGCGTTCTTCTCGACCGTGCCGTTCGGGCCACAGTACGGCGAGTTCTTCGCATGGAAGCTCTATGGCGGCGGCGACGAGCTGCAGAAGGAGATCTATGGCCAGCATGGGCTCACCAAGATCGACTGCTTCGCGACCGGCCCCGAGACCTCGGGCTGGTTCAGAAAGAAGGTCGGTTCGCTCGCCGAGCTCAAGGGCATGAAGATGCGCTTTCTCGGCCTTGGCGCCCAGGTCATGCAGAAGCTCGGCATGTCGACCCAGCTGCTGGCGCCCGCCGACATCTATCCGGCGCTCGAGCGGGGCGTGATCGACGCCACCGAGTTCGCGATGCCCGACATGGACATCAAGCTCGGCTTCTATCAGGTCGCCAAGTACAACTATTATCCCGGCTGGCACCAGCCGGCCTCGGTCGGCGAGCTGCTGATGAACAAGGCGGCCTACGAGGCGCTGCCCGACGCGTACCGGGCGATGCTGGAGGCCGCCTGCGGCTGGAACGTGCACGTCACCTACGCCGAGTCCGAGGCGATGAATCCGCCTGCGATGAACGAGATGCTGGCGAAGTACGGCGTCCAGAACGTGCGCTGGACCGACCAGGAGCTGGCGGTGTTCGAGCAGGCGTGGAGCGAGGTGCTGACGGAGCAGTCGGCGGCCGACCCGACCTTCAAGACGGTCGCCGACAGCTACCTGGCGTTCCGTAAGGTCTATAAGACCTGGGGCGACGCTCAGCGGCTCAACGCGACCTATCTCGGCAAGTGACCGCGGGCCCGGCTCCGGGTGAGATTTAGCCGCCCGTGCCGGGCGAGCGCGGGCGCTCGGTCAAAAGGTCCAGGATCCGGCGGCGGACGTCGTCCGGCTGCTGCCGGATCGCGCCGGTCAGCGCGTTCAGCTGGCGGCGGAGGTCGTAGACCTGGTCGAGCAGGGAGAGCACGAGCGGGACCGTCTCCTCCTCGACCGCGAGGTCGTGGACCAGATCGCAGATCAGGCAGACCCTGGCGATGTCGAGCTCGGAGAACAAGCGGCTCGGGCCCGCGCCGGCCGGCGGGTGCGACCCAGCCGCGCTCGACCCAGACACTGAGCTCGACCCGCTCGACCCGCTCGACCGCGAGCACGACTTCGGCCAATGTCTTCATCCGCCGCCTCCCAGCCCGGCCCGCGGATCGTAGGCGTGCGTCCCCGACCAGCGGCGGACGAACTCCTCGAGCTCCGGGTCGACGGTCTTGGGCAGGACCAGCTTCAGCCTCACGTACTGGTCGCCGCGCTGGCCGGACTTGGGGTCGACGATGCCCTTGCCGCGCAGCCGGAGCGTCGTGCCGCTGTTCGAGCCCTTGGGGATGGTCATGGTCACCGGGCCGTCGATGGTCGGCACCTGGACCTTGCCGCCGAGCACCGCCTCGGCGAGGCTCACCGGCAGCTCGAGGTGGATGTTGCTGTCCTTGCGCTCGAACAGGGCGTGCGGCTGGATGTGGACCTCGACGTAGGCGTCGCCCGGCGGGCCGCCCTCGAAGCCGGGCATGCCCTGGCCCTTCAGCCGCAGCGTCTGGCGGTCGTGGACGCCCGCCGGGATCGTCAGATCGATCGTGCGCCCCTCGCCGACCGTGACCCGCTTCTTCGCCCCCTTGGCGGCGTCGATGAAGTCGACCGGCAGGCTGTAGGAGACGTCGGCGCCGCGCGCGCGCATGCGGAACTCGCCGCCCCGCTGGCCCTGCCCGCCGAACAGGTTCTCGAACAGGTCGTGCAGGCCCTCGGCGTCGCCGAAGCCCTCGCGGGTGTAGAAGCGGGTCGCCTGCGGGTCCTCCGCATACTCGCGGTAGGAGCGCTGCTGCGGCCGCTCCTGGCCGCTCGCGTCGATCTCGCCGCGATCGTAGCGGCCCCGCTTGTCGGGGTCGGAGAGGATGTCGTAGGCGGCCGTGATCTGCTTGAACCGCTCGGCGACCGCCTTGTCCGGGTTGAGATCCGGGTGCAGCTCCTTGGCGAGCTTGCGGTAGCGCTTCTTGATCTGGTCCTGGCTGGCGTCGCGGCCGACGCCGAGCAGGGCGTAGAGGTCGTCGCTCATCGGGCTCGCTGCATGAGGGGCACCGGTTCCGCTAGGTGGCGCCTGGGCCAGGGTTTGTCAAACCCGCGGGACGGCGACCCTCGCCCGGGAGGCTCATTGGTCATGCTCGGCCTGCTGCTGGCGCTCCGGGCCGCTCATGGCGACCACGCGGTAGCCGAGCGTCGCCTGCTCGAGGGTGAAGTCGCGCTCGGCAAAGCCGGTGCACGGGCGCGGCGCCAGCAGGACGCTCGGCATCCAGGCGGGCGTGCTGCCCTGGCTCGGATCGAAGTAGCTGTAGCGCACCCGCAGCACGGTGCGGGCGCCGGCGCTCTGCTGGACCTTGCGCTTGGTGATCGAGGCGATCTCCGGGCTCGGGCAGGCGCCGTCCTGCTCGATGGCATGGGCCGCGTAGTAGGCCCGGATCTTGGCCTCGAGATCGTCCGGCGGCGCGCCGATCGTCGTGCAGCCCGCGAGCAGGCCGGCCGCAAGGCAAAGCCCGATCCGCGCCGGCTGCGATCGCATCATGGCCAAAGGCTCCCCCTGCGCTGGCCCGCCCGCAGACCTCGCTCGCCGGCCCGGAGCGGCCGGGGCGTGACCCGCCGGGTCCGCGCTGCTAAGCTCATGGGTAGCCCGATGCGCTGGCGCCGTCGAGCGCCCAGAGCGAGCCTGCCGCGGCCATGACCGACGCTGCGAGCCGAGATCCGCCCTGCGCCATCCAGCCGGTGGTCGACTGGCTGGTCGATGGCGCGCACCGGGTCCGCCCGCCGCAGGATTTCCTGGCCGAGCTCTGCCGGCGCCTGATCGCGGCCGGCCTGCCGCTCCACCGGGTCGCGGTGTTCGTGCGCACCCTGCACCCGAACATCATGGGCATGCGCTTCCTCTGGAAGCCCGAGGCCGGCGTCGAGGTCACCGAAGCCCCCTACGATTTCCTGACCACCGATACCTTCCAGAAGAGCCCGCTGCCCGCGGTCATCCGGACCGGCCGGGCGATCCGGCGCCGGCTCGCCGATCCCGATTGTCCCCGGGATTTCGTCATCCTGGGCGAGCTGGCGGCGGGCGGCGTCACCGACTATCTGATCGACCCGCTCGACTTCACCGACGGCCAGGTGCACGCGGTCGCCTGGACCACGGCCCGGGCGGGTGGCTTCGCGGACGCCGACCTCGCGGCGCTGGCGGCGATCCGGGCGCCGCTCGCGCGCCTCGTCGAGATCCACGCGGTGCGTGGCGTAATGGCGACCCTGCTCAGCACCTACGCCGCCCGCGGCGCCGGCCAGCGGATCCTGCAGGGCCATATCCGGCGCGGCGACCTCGAGCGCATCCGCGCCGTCCTTCTGGTCTCCGACCTGCGCGGGTTCACGACGCTCAGCGACCGGCTGCCCGGCGAGCAGGTGATCGGTCTGCTCAACAGCTATTTCGACGGCCTGGTGCCGGCGATCGAGGGGCACGGCGGCGAGATCCTGAAGTTCATGGGCGACGGGCTGCTGGCGATCTTCCCGGTCGCGGCCGACCCCGCGCCGGCCTGCGCCGCGGCGCTGGCCGCCGCCGAAGCCGCGAGGGGAGCGCTCGCGGCCGCGAATGCGATCCGGGTCGAGGCGGGCGAGCCCGAGCTTCGCAGCGGCATGGCGCTGCATCTGGGCGAGGTGCTGTACGGCAACGTCGGCAGCGCCGCGCGCCTCGACTTCACCACGATCGGGCCGGCGGTCAACCTGACCGCGCGGCTCGAGACCCTCGCCCGCGACCTCGGCCGCGACCTCGTGCTGTCGGCGGCCTTCGCGGCCGCGAGCCCGCGCCCGGTCACCTCGCTCGGCCGCTTCGAGCTGCGCGGCTTCAGCGAGCCCCAGGAGGTGTTCGCGCCGGCGGCCGGCTGAGCCACGGGCCTCACGCGCCGCTCAGTCGCCTCACTCGCCCAGCAGATGGAGCGTGAGCCGCCGCTCGCGGCCGCGGGCACGATGCTCGAACAGGAAAATGCCCTGCCAGCGGCCGAGATCGGGCAGGCCTGCGACCACCGGGATCGACAGATGGGTCGTGGTCAGCGCCGCCCGGATGTGCGCCGGCATGTCGTCGGGGCCTTCCTGGGTATGGCTGTAGTGGCGGACGTCCTCCGGCACCAATTTGCGGAAGAATGCGTTCATGTCGTCGAGGACGCGCGGGTCGGCGTTCTCCTGGATCAGGAGCGAGGCCGAGGTATGATGGAGGTAGACGGTCAGGAGCCCGCGCGCGATACCCTGGGTCGCGACCCAGGACCGCACCCGCTCGGTGATCTCGTACAGCCTTTGACCGTCGGTCGTGAGGAGCAGTTGCTCGAGCCGCTGGCGCATGGTCTCCTGCTCTGGCCTTTCGATGTGCCGCGGGAGCCGGCACTTCTATCATGGATCGGCGCGCCTCGGCCACAAGGGGCGGGTGCAGGGCCACCGGCGCGCAGCGAGGCTGTGGGGGCCGAGCAGGGATGACGGATGGGGAAGGCCAACGAAGCGCGACCCATGGCTAGCGCATTGGTCGGGCTGAAGCGCCTCCATCGCTGGATCGGGGCAGCCGCCTTCGCGGTGGCGGCGTTCCTGATCTGGCGCGCCCTGCACCGCTACAGCCTGCACACGATCCTCGACTCGCTGCGCATGGTCTCGGGGCACAACCTGGCGCTCGGCGCGGCCTTCGCGGCCGGCAGCTATCTCTGCCTGACCGGCTTCGATGCGCTCGCCGTGCGCTACACGAGGAGCGATCTTCCCTATTGGAAGATCGCGCTCGCCTCGTTCACCGCGCTCTCGATCGGTCACACGGTCGGCTTCGCTGCGGCCGGCAGCGGCGCCGTCCGCTACCGGCTGTACGCCGGCTGGGGCCTGTCGGCGGGCGACATCGGCCGGATCATCGTGTTCTGCGGCGTGACCGTCGGGCTCGGGCTGGCGACGCTCGCCGGCAGCGTGCTGCTCGCCCGGCACGGGCTGATCGCGCAGCTGTTCAACGCCAGCAACGGCGCCATGACCGCGCTCGGCCTGCTGCTGCTGGCGCTGGTCGCCACCTACCTCGGGCTCGCGGCGTACCGCCACCGGCCGCTCCGGATCCGCAACTTCGAGCTGCCGGTGCCGCCGCTCACGCTCGCGCTCGGCCAGATCGTGGTCGGCACGCTCGACCCGCTGCTGGTCTCGGCGGCGCTGTACTGGATGCTGAAGTCCGTGGCGCACATCGGCTTTTTCCCGGTCGCGATCTGCTACATCGCGGCCAACGTCGTGGCCATGCTCTCGCACGTGCCGGGCGGGCTCGGGGTGATCGAGGCCGTGATCCTCTCGCTCGTGCCCGGCGCCAATGTGATCGGCGCGCTGATCGCCTTCCGGGCGGTCTACTATCTGATCCCGTTCGTGATCGGCAGCCTGCTGTTCGGCGCGACCGAGCTCGTGCGCCGGCCGCGGCGCGCCGTGCCCGATCCCGGCTGACGCAGAGCGCTTGTCAAACCCCGGCGCCGGGTCCAGGTTCGGCGCGCCATGCAGCCCGACCTGCAGCAGAGCCGCCGGGACCAGGCGGCGTCGGCCGCCGAGCCGTTCGCGCTGACCGCCCCCGAGGCGGCCGCGGAGACCCTGTCCGGGCTGGTCGAGCGGGTGGTCTTCCACAATCCCGAGACCGGCTTTTGCGTGCTCCGGGTCAAGCTCGCCGACCAGCGCGAGCCCGCGGCCGTGGTCGGCGAATGCCCGCAGGTCACCCCCGGCGAGGTCGTGCGCGCCCTGGGCCGGTGGCAGACCAGCCCGAGCTTCGGCCTGCAGTTTCGCGCCCAGATCCTGAGCGTCGTGCCGCCGAGCACGCTCGAGGGCATCGAGGCCTACCTCGGCTCCGGCATGATCAAGGGCATCGGCCGGGCGATGGCCGCGAGGCTGGTCCAGGCCTTCGGCGCCAACGTGTTCGAGGTGATCGAGCGCGAGCCCGCGCGGCTGCGCGAGATCCCGGGCATCGGCCGCGGGCTCGCCGAGCGGATCGCGACCGCCTGGCGCGACCAGCGCGCGGTCCGCGACATCATGCTCTTTCTCCACTCGCACGGCCTCAGCCCGTTGCGCGCCGCGCGGATCTTCGAGGCCTACGGGGCGCGCGCGATCCAGCTGGTCAGCAGCAACCCCTATCGCCTCGCGCAGGAGATCCGCGGCATCGGCTTCGCGTCTGCCGACCAGCTGGCCGGGCGCCTCGGCATTCCCAAGGACTTGCCGTTCCGCCTGCGCGCCGGCCTCGGCTTCGTGCTCGAGGAGGCGCTGGGCCAGGGCCATTCCGGCCTGCCGCAGAGCGCGCTGATCGAGCGCGCCGCTTTGCTGCTCGAGGTCGAGGCGGCAGCGCTCGAGGCGGCCCTGGCCGGCGAGGTCGCCTCGGGCGCCCTGGTCCCGGACCCGGTCGAGGGCACGGCCTGCGTGTTCCTGCCCTGGGTCCATCAGGCCGAGCGGGCGATCGCGGCCGGCCTTCGCCGCCTCGCGGGCGGCCAGCCGCCCTGGCAGATCGAGGATGCCGACGCGAAGGTCGAGGCGGTCGAGCGGACGCTGGCGCTGCGGCTCGCCGAGGGCCAGCGCACGGCGCTGCGCATGGCGCTCACGACCAAGCTCTCGGTCATCACCGGCGGCCCCGGCACCGGCAAGACCACGCTGGTCGAGGCGATCCTGGCCGGCCTTGCCGGGACCGGGGCCGAGGTCCAGCTCGCGGCACCCACCGGGCGCGCCGCGCGCCGGCTCGGCGAGAGCACCGGGCGCGATGCCAAGACCCTGCATCGCCTGCTCGAGGCCGAGCCCGGGCGCGGCTTCCGGCGCGGGCCCGAGCGGCCGCTGATGTGCGATCTGCTGGTGGTCGACGAGATGTCGATGGTGGACGTGCCGCTGATGCAGGCGCTGCTCGCCGCCCTGCCGGATGCGGCCGGCCTGCTCCTGGTCGGCGATGTCGACCAGCTGCCCTCGATCGGGCCCGGCCAGGTGCTGGCCGACCTGATCGCGTCCGCCCGCCTGCCCGTGGTCCGGCTCGAGCAGATCTTCCGCCAGGCGGCCGAGAGCCGGATCGTGCGCAACGCGCATCGGATCAACCGCGGCCTGTTGCCCGAGCTCGCGCGCGAGGCGGACGCCCTCTCCGACTTCTATGCGATCAAGGCGCGCGATCCGGTCGACGGCGCCCGGCTCGTGCTGGAGCTGGTCGCGGAGCGGATCCCGGCCCGCTTCGGGGTCGACGGCGTCGAGGACATCCAGGTGCTCTGCCCGACCAACCGCGGCGAGCTCGGCGCCCGCCACCTGAACGAGACCCTGCAGGCGGCGCTCAACCCCGATGCCGCCGACCGGCTCGAGCGCCGCGGCGTGACCTTCGCCATCGGCGACAAGGTCATGCAGCTCGAGAACGACTACGAGCGCGAGGTCTACAACGGCGACCTCGGCCGGGTGGTCGCGATCGACCGCGCCCAGAGCCAGCTCCTGGTCACGATCGACGGCCGCCCGCTCACGTATGGCTTCGGCGAGCTCGACCGGCTGATGCCGGCCTACGCGATCACGGTGCACAAGGCCCAGGGCTCGGAATACCCGGTGGTGGTCCTGCCGCTCGCCCGCCAGCACGGCCGCATGCTGCGCCGCAACCTCGTCTACACCGCGATCACCCGCGCCAGGCGCCTGGTCGTCCTGGTGGTCGAGAACGGCGCGCTCGAGCTCGCGATCGCGGGCCGCCCGGAGCCCAGGCGCTGGTCCAGGCTCTTCGAGCTGCTGCAGGCGTGATACCCGGCGCAGAAGGTCCGGAATTTCGCGGTCGGTCTGCGCCCCCGGCGGCGGGTGCGGCGGAGGGCGCGCCCCGCGCAGGTGAAGACTTCGCGGGAATCGTATGACCGGTCGCGAAGGGAACGAAGGCTGCCCGGACAACCGAGGTGCCGGCGCCATTGAGCGCTGATTGTCGAATGCCGCCCTCGCGTCAGCGCTTTCGTCCCCGGGTCTTAACGTCTCGTCAACCATCGGCGCCCAACCTGGCCCCTGGTCCATGTGATCCTGGGAATCCGCGCGCGGGCCGAAAAAAGGCGGCGGGGAGTCCCACGGTCGCATGGACCAGCCGAAGAAAGAGTTGACAAGCCAAAGGTTAAGCTTCGGTTAATGGGCTTGCGGGGCGGTGGCCCCCCGTGCGGCCCGACCGGAGGGCTGGCGCCGAGCCGGTCGTGACCACGCCCAAACCGGCTGGCGCCGAGCCGGTCGTGACCACGCGCAAACCGGCTGGCGCCGAGCCGGTCGTGACCACGCGCAAACCGCCGTGCCCGGGAACTGTCGCCATGACCGATCGCGATCTCGAGCTGCGCCTGCTGACCGCCTGCGCGGTCGCGCGCGAGGCGGGCCGTCTCGCCTACGACTACTTCACAAGGCGCGCCGAGCTCGACGTCGAGCACAAGAGCGGCGCCCAGGACCTGGTCAGCATCGCCGACCGGGAGGTCGAGGAGCTGATCCGGACCCGGCTCGGCGCCGCGTTCCCCGACGACCGCATGCTCGGCGAGGAAGGCGGCGGCGACGATCTGCTCGAAGGCGACGACGACCCGCTCGCCGACCCGCTTGCCGATCCATTGGCCGACCCACTCGGCGATCCGCTGGGCGATCCGCTCGCCGACCCGCCGGGCGGACCGGAGGGCGAGGACGGCCCGCCTGGCGACGGTGACCGGAGCTCAAAGAGAGACCGGAACGCCGACGGCGACCGGGGCGGCGGCAGCGGTCCGGGCCAGCGGGGGCTCTGGGTGATCGATCCGATCGACGGCACCGCCAACTTCCTGCGCGGCCTGCCCTACTGGTCGGTCGCTCTGGCCTATCTGGTCGAGGGCCGGACCGAGATCGGGGTCACCTACGATCCGGTCCACGACGATCTGTTCTGGGCGCGGCGCGGCACCGGCGCCTACCGCAACGAGCGCCGGGTCCGGGTCTCGAGCTGCGCCGATCCGAGGCGGGCGGTGCTGGGCTCGACCTTCAGCTTCAAGATGCCGGTCGAGGACTATCTGCGCCTGATCGAGGGCGTGCTGCGCGCCGGCGCCGACCACCGCCGGATGGGCTCGACCGCGCTCATGATGTGCCACGTGGCCGACGGCCGCCTCGATGGCTGCGCGACCATGTTCTGCAATTCCTGGGACGTGATCGGCGGCCTGTTGCTGGTGCGCGAGGCGGGCGGCACGGCCAGCGACTTCCTGGCCGGCGCGACGCTCACCGAGCCCAACGGCGCCTTCGGCTGCGCGCCCGACCTGAGCGAGACCCTCGAAGCCCTGACCCGCCTGCGCGCCGCGCCGTAGCCGCGGGCGTCAGGGGTCGCGGGATCTGGTTCGGAGCTGCCAGGCGGTTCGAATCGGGCCAAGGAACCAAAGTGGGAAAAAAAACATGGCGGGCGAGCAGCGGAGCGGCAAGGCGCGTCTGGTCGGCATCAACCACGTGGCGCTCGAGGTGGGCAACATCGACGAGGCGCTGGCCTTCTGGGGCCGGCTGTTCGAGGTCACGTTGCGCGGACGCAGCGAGACCATGGCGTTCATCGACCTGGGCGACCAGTTCATCGCGCTCTCGACCGGCCGCACCCAAGGCCGCGACGAGGACCGCCACTTCGGCCTCGTGGTCGACGACCGGGCGCCGCTGCGGCGCGCGCTTGGAGAGATGGGCGTCCAGATCCTGCCGGGCCGCGGCCTCGACTTCCAGGACCCCTGGGGCAACCGCATCCAAATCGTCGACTACCGCGACATCCAGTTCACCAAGTCCCCCGAGGTGCTCGCCGCCATGGGCCTCGGCGCTCTCGACAAGAGCCCGGACGCGCTCGACGAGCTGGCGCGCAAGGGCATCCGGATTTCGTGAGCTGAAAAAGGTGCCAGGAGCTTTTCAGCAGAGCCGGCCGGCAGGTTCCCCGAAAAGGTTCCCGACACGTTCCGGACACTTCCTGACACCTTTTCCGTGACACCTTTTCCCCCTGCGGCTCGGTAAAGCCTTTCAAGTCACTACATGCCGTGCTATGATCCTTATGGTTGAGGCTGCTGACGTTGAGGCGCAGGTACTCGCGTTGGCAGCGATCAGTAACTTTGACAAGGGTAAGAGCAATGAAAACCGAGCTGCTGCCCTCATTTCAAAATCACTGACCCCGGCGGCCACCCGCGTGCAGACATGCTCCGATGAACATCTACGGACTCGGCATATTGTCAGCATTATTCGTGGTTTTTGTTATGGAGACAGCAGCGCTGCTGCTGAACCTCAGAACCCTTCGCATCGCGATACCTGCCGAGCTCGAGGGCGTATATGACGCGGAACGATATCGGGGATACCAGGATTACGCTCGAGCCGAGACCAAGCTCATTGTACTTAATAAAGCTTTCAACCTGCTCGTCCTCCTTGCGTTCTGGTTCGCAGGTGGCTTCAACGCGCTCGATCAGGCGGCGCGGGCGTGGGCCCAGCCATGGCACCTCGGCGTCACCGGTACCGGTATTATCTATACCGCGATGTTGATCGCACTCAGGATTTCTCTCGGTATCCCCTCCTACGCATACGCCGGATTTGTTATTCACCCTAGGTTTGGCAGCAACAGTGTAACCTTGAAGACGCTGGCGCTCGAAGTGATCGGAAATCTCTTCTTTTGGATAACTGTGGTCTCAATCATGCTGATATCACTTTCTTTTCTGTTGAGCTACGGCGGCAGCGACATATGGGTGATTTGCTGGGCTGCTCGATCAGGCGGGCGAAGCGGTGGGCGATGCTCTTGGCGGTCCGGCGGTTGAAGCGGAAGACGTACTCGTCGAGATAGGCTTGCAGGTGCTTGGCGCTGACCGCACCATGGTGGGTGCCCAGCAGCCAGCGCTTGGCGAGCCCGAAGACCAGGTGGATGGCCGGCAGGCGGAGCGCGGCGTCGCCCCAGGACCGGGCGAGCGGGATCGGCTGGTGGGCGTAGCCCGCGGCCTCGAGCCCGCGATAGCCCGACCAGCCGTCGGTGGCGACTTGGGCGGGGCTTGCGACGTTCCGCCCGAGAAAGCCAACCAGGCTGCTGGCCGAAGCATCGGCCACCGCCTGCAGGCGCAGGCGGCCGAGCCGGCGGCCGCGCAGCTGGCCGCGCCGGCTCTCGACCGCACCCGCGACCACGGTCTTGCCCGAGGCGCCGCGGCCGGGCTTGCCAGGCCGGGGCCGCCGACCAGGGTCTCATCGGCCTCGACCCGCTCGCTGAGCCTTGCAATCAGCGCTTGCTTAGTCGGATTAAATTGGTTCCTGCCGATCTTCATCAAATGTAAACCGCTTGAGGAAGGCGAGCTGAAAGACATGGTATCCGACTATGTTGAGACCGTCGCTTTCCCTTGGACAAGATCAAGATCATGGACGGGTCGCGCTGTCCCAATGTATTGAAAGCCGTTCTCTCCAAATGGAAAGTCGCTTTGATGGGCTTGGGCAGCAGCAGCCAGCCGGTGTTGCTCGATACCGTTGTCGCGCAATACGAACCCGACGAGATCAAAGCTATGATCGCGCACGAAATCGGGCATTACGTGAAGAAACATATTCTACAACAGGCCACTTTAAAAATCATGTATATCGGCATATTCTGTTGGTCAGTGTCCGTATTTGTTCAACAAAAGCAAGTGTTCGAAGCGTTTTACATGGAACATGCATCGGTTTACGCGGGCTTAGTGTTTTATATGGTGATTTTTACGCCGATCTCTTTTCTTTGGACAATCGCTGCATCGGCTTCGTCACGCAGGCATGAATACGAGGCAGATCGGTTCGCGAGCACCACGATCGACGACCGGGAACTCTCGGTGCGGGTGTTGAAGCGGTTGCACTCGGACGGGGACCACATGGTCAACCTGACGCCCCATTGGTTTCTGGTGTTCCTGAAATATCGTCATCCGCCAATCCTGGCGCGGATTAAGGAGATCCGTGGCTATTCAGGTGCGAGAGCGGGCGCAAAACGGTTGGGCCGCATCGATCGATCCGATGAGGCCGGCACGGCGAACGGCCGTGAGCGATCGGATGGGAGTCAACAAATGGAGACAGAAGGCAACGGATGAGACTACCGCTCGAAGGCCAGCGAACCTGGCGGAGCACGACCCGCACTCAATGCAGCCGCGGTTTCTTCAGGAAGTCGTTGCGGTCGGCGGAGTGGATCAGGACGCGTTTGGGGTTGCCGTCGCGGGCGATGGTGAGCGGGATGTCGGCGCCCGCGGGGCCGAGCGACCAGATCCGGCGGAAGGTGGTCGCGAGGTCGGTCACCCGCTGGCCGCCGACCTCGAGCACGAGGTCGCCGGGCTGAAGACCCGCCTTGTGGGCGGGGCCGCCTTCGGCCAGGCCGGCCACGAACACCGCACCCTCGGCCTCGGAGCTGTAGATGCCGAGCCAGGGCCGGGGCGGCTGGCTGGCGCGGCCGAATTTCAGCAGATCGTCGAGGATCGGCGGCAAAAGGTCGATCGGCACGATCATGTTGCCCTGGGAGGCGATGCCCTCGGCGCGCGCCTCCTGGACGAACAGCGAGCCGATGCCGGCGAGGCGGCCCTCGGCGGTGATGCAGGCGGCCCCGCCCCAGCTCGGGTGCGGCGGCATGGTGAACAGCGCCTCGTCGAGCATGTACTCCCAGTAGCCCGCGAACTCGCGCTTCGAGGCGACCCGGGCCTTGAGCGCGTGCGCCCGGCCGCCGCCGCCGGCGACGATCACCGGATCGCCGGCCTGGACCTCGGCCGAGGCGCCGAGCTCGAGCGCCGGCACCCCGAGCCGCCCGAGCGCCTGAACCAGGCCGAAGCCGCTTGCCTGGTCGTAGCCCACCACATGGGCCGGCACCGCGGCGCCGTGGTTGGCGGTGAGCCAGATGGTCTCGGCCTCGGTGATCAGGTAGCCGATGGTCAGGACCAGGCCGTCGGCGCGGATCATGACGCCGTTGCCGGCGCGCTCGGTGCCGAGGATCGAAGCCGTGAAGGCGTCGCCCGGGATCTCCGAGCGCAGCTGCAGCACCGCGGCCAGCGCCCGGTCGAGATCGAAGGCGAACTCGGCCACCTGGGGCTGCGCCGCCTCGGGGATCGACCATTCGGTCTCGCTCACCGCTCGATGCCCTCGCCAAGCCCGCCTCGCGGCATGGTCGCCGGATCACGCTTGATCGGCGCCCCGCCGCCCGCCTCAAAACCTACCCACCGGCCAACATAGCGCTCTCTGCGGGCCTCGCCTATGCCTAACGAGATCGGGCGCGCCGCATCCGATCAGGTCGGCGTCGCGTCGACCTCAGGGACTATCCATGCCTCAGGTCTTTTGGGAGCTGGCCGGCTTGGCGAGCAGGGGCCGGCCGCTGACCTCGGCGCCGGCGTCCGCCGGCAGCGGCAGGTAGACCAGGGCCGAGAGCGCGGCGATCAGCGCGACCGCGAAGAAGGCCGGGGCGAAGTCGTCCGCCGCGAGCTGCTCGGCGCCGCGCGCCGCCACGGTCAGATGCAGGAGCAGGGCCCCGGTGCCGACGCCGACGCTGAGCGAGAGCTGCTGCATCATGCTGGCGAAGCTGGTCGCCCGGCTCATCTGGGCGCGCTCGATGTCGGCGTAGCCGAGCGTGTTGATGCTGGTGAACTGGAGCGAGCGGAAGAAGCCGCCGGCCAGCAGCACGGCCAGGATCAGAAGATGCGGCGTGTGGGGCGTGAACAGGCCGCTCGCGGCGACGAAGACCGCGCCGATCAGCGCGTTCGCCATCAGCACCCGCTTGAAGCCGAACAGCTTCAGGATCGGGCCCGCGGTCAGCTTCATCAGCATCGCGCCGGCCGCGGCCGCGAAGGTCAGCAGGCCCGAGTTGAAGGGGCTGAGCCCGAAGCCGACCTGCAGCATCAGCGGCAACAGGAAGGGCGTGGCGCCGATCGCGATCCGGAACAGGAAGCCGCCCAGCACCGAGGCGCGGAAGGTCGGGATGCCGAGCAGGGCGAGGTCGATCACCGGATAGAGCGTGCGGCTCGCGTGCAGGACATAGAGCCCGACGCCGGTGATGCCGACGGCCAGCAGCAGGAACGTCGTGCTCCAGGGCACGAGGCCGCGCCCGATCGTCTCGAAGCCGAACACGAGGCCGACGAGCCCGACCGCGCTGAGCAGGAAGCCCAGGAGGTCGAGCGGCGGCGACTGCTCCTCGCGCAGATCGGGGATGAAGCGGGTCACCAGGATGATGCCGAGCACGCCGATCGGCAGGTTGATCCAGAAGATCCAGCGCCAGTTCAGATAGGTCGTGATGAAGCCGCCGAGCGGCGGCCCGAGCACCGGGCCGATCAGGGCCGGCACGGTCAGCCAGGCCATCGCCTGCACGAGGTCCGCCTTGGCGACCGAGCGCAGCAGCACGAGCCGCCCGACCGGCACCATCATGGCGCCGCCCATGCCCTGGAGCATGCGCGCGAGCACGAAGCCCGGCAGCGAGCCCGCGAAGCTGCAGAGCACCGAGCCCAGCATGAAGACCAGGATCGCGAGCCGGAACACGCGCCTTGCCCCGAACCGGTCGGCGACCCAGCCGCTGATCGGGATGAAGACCGCGAGGCTGAACAGGTAGGCGGTGATCGCGAGGCTGAGCTTGAGCGGGTTCTCGCCGAGCGAGGCCGCGATCGCCGGCAGCGCGGTCGAGATCGCGGTCGAGTCCAGGTTCTCCATGAACAGGGCGCAGGCGACGATCAGCGGGATCAGCATGGCACCGGGGCTCGAGCGCGGGGGTCAGTCGATCACGATATGGGTATGATGCGCGGCCCACGCGCCCCGCATCAATCGGCCCCGAGGCCGAGCAGCGCCGCCAGCTTCGCCTGGACCTCGAGCAAGATCGCCGCAGGCGCCGATCCGGCCACCTTCAGCTGACGTGCGCCGCGGTCGATCGACTTGACCTGATCGGCGAGAACCGCTCCTCCGATCGACAACCCTTCGGGCAGCGTCACCTTGAAAGGATAAGGCACGACGTTGGGCGTGATTGGACAGACGATGGCGAATGCTGTCCTTTCGTGGTAAGCGCGCGGGCTCAGCACCAGCGCAGGCCGATGCCCGGCCTGCTCATGGCCGGCCTGCGGATTGAAGTTCACCCAGACCAGATCGCCCGCTTCGGGCACGTCGCTCACAGCAGCTCCTCGCCGACCGGGGCCACATCAAACGACTCTGGCTGGTGGTGGGGGCTGATCTGGTCGACCAGCTCCGCCAGCCGGTAGCGCGGTCGGGCAGCGCGGATCTCCAGACGATCGCCTTTGATCACGAGGTCGATCGGCTCGCCCGCCTGGACCCCAAGGCTTTGCGCCGCCGCCCGCGGCAAGCGGATGGCGAGGCTGTTACCCCATCGGGACACCTGTGCCCGCATCACCATCCTCCAGTCTTGATCTACAACGTAGATGTATTGGGATCGCTGTTCAAGGCGGCCCATGCTGGCAAGCAGGTCGGCCGGCCCCCCCGGTGACGGAGGCGGCGGTGCCGAGCAGAGTGGGAAAAAATCAGGACGGCCGGAGCTCGGGGCGGATGCCGGGGACCAGGGTCCAAATCCGGTAGAGGCCGGCTCGGCGCTCCTCGCGACGCGCGCGGGCGTCATGGCCTGTGGCGGCGAGGTCGTCAGCTGCCCGAGCCTGAATGCCCTCGGCGACGAGCCCGTCCGAGTCGCGCTCGAGACCGGCGTCCCGTTCTACCCGCTCGTCATCCTCGAGCGTCGCCTCTGGGCCGCGGATGCATGCCCGCTCTGCGCCGCGGGGCGAGCCCTGGTCGACCGCATTCCGCGACTATGAACATGACCGCGCTCTTCTGGGGCCCCCCACGATCGGGGAGAGACAGGAAGGCGGGAGGAGGGCCGTTGGCGGGCAGTTCGGGCGCCTTGAGGAGATCCTGCCCTGCCCCGCCAAAGCCCGGACCCTCGCGCACCTGCTCAGACCGGATCCACCCAGATCGTGTAGGCCAGGCAACGGGCGCTCGCCTCATGCACGATGGTATCGAGGTGGAGCGTGCAGGCGGATGGGCTGACCCCCCACGCCCGTGCGACCGTCTCGTGGATCGTGCGACGCGCGGCCGCGATGGCCGTCTGCAGCCGCTCCCAGGACATCGGCCGCGGCGAGCTGCAGACGGTCGCGTCCGAAAGTTCGATCGCGGGGCCAAGTTCTACGTAGCGCTGGGGGGACGCGTCGCTCCGTGCCAGCAGCACGGTCGTGCGCCCCTCATCGCTCACGCGCAGCCAGGCGTGGATACTGCTGCCGGTGTCCTCGTCGGCCGCCAGAGCGGCCAGTGGGGTTAGCGCCCAGGCACCGGCGACCAGCGCCGCACCCACTCTGGCACTCGAACCGACGAAGGTTCTACGATTCATCACGAATGGCTGCATAAGCATGCCCTCTCCTGAAGAAGCGGCGCCTGCTCCGCCGCGCGTAGAGTTGGGGTTCCCCGAGGCGCGGTGTTTCCGCCCCGGCGTCCCACCCTCGGGGCCCGGTGGCGAGGCAATCCGTAGGTCAGCTCTTGGATTTCAGGAGCTCGGCCTGGGGGTTGGGCACGTATTTGAAGGTAGGCTCCTTGTTCCAGGGTCCGCGCAGATCCGCCTGACCGTCCGACGACATGTTGTAGTAGACGTTGACGGTATCGTCGGGGGTAAGATCGCCAAACAGCGGCTCGGTGAGCTTGCCCATCGATTCCAGGGCTTTCATGAACATCTGGGTATGCGCGACCTCGCGGGTTGCCAGGTGCCGGAGCGCCTGCCTTGTGCCGTCATCGGGAGCCATGTGGATCAGGTTCTCGTAGGTCTGAAGCGCGCCGGCCTCGGCCGCGATGTTGGCGCGCAGGTCGCGCACCGGGCTGCCGCCTTCCATGATGTAGTCCGCTTTCCACGCCGATCCCTGAGCGTTAAGGAAGTGCGGGCCGTGGCCGCGCAGCGCGAAGATCCCGGCGCCCTCGAGCGCCGATTGATCGGCGTTCTTGGTATGCGCCTCGATCAGCATGCCGACCATCTCCAGATGGCCGAACTCCTCGGTTGCGATGTCCTGGAGCATGTCGCGCACCCCGGCATCTTCGGTGTGAAACGACTGCACAAAGTACTGCAGACCGGCGGTCAACTCACCAGTCGCTCCACCGAACTGCTCTAGTAGGAACTGGGCGAACCGCGGGTTCGGCTCGTCCACCTTGAGCCGATGCAACGGCTCTTTCTTGTGTATAAACATTGTACCTCCTTTTGTGTGACCAACAAAGCGTTAGTTGGCGGGCGAACGCGAGTCGAGATCGCGCGACCAGCAACGCGCGCTGCTGATCATTGTTCCCATCAATTTGAAAAATTGCCGCATGAATTGGCTTACGTAGCCCTCCAACACTGGAGGCGGCCGCGGATTGGCAGTGCAGGCAAAGACTTGGCGGCGGCGCTGGGCGGAAGCGCAGCCCGCGAGCCCGTCAGAGCCGTGGGCTGTATCGCACGCCGCGCGTCAGCTCTTTCGGGAGGGACGGAGCTCCGGGCGGATGCCGGGAATTACGGTCCGGATCCGGTAGAGGCCGGTGCGCGCGGTCATGTAGAGCGTGCGGCGATCGGCATCGCGCCAAGCGAAGTTGGCCGGCAGCTCGGACGCCTTGATCGTGCCGGGATGCTTGCCCTGCGGCGAGATTACCCAGGCGCCGCCCGGGCCGGAGACGAAGAGGTTTCCCGCCTGGTCGACCTTGAGGCCATCGAGCGCCTGCTCGGCCGGCTCCGCGGTCATGTCGTAGCAAACGGTGCCCTGGCCGAGGCGGCCCTCGGCCATCACCTGCAGCGCATCACGACCCGCCGGGCCACCGGCGGCCAGAGCCGGCGCCGAAGCACCGCTCCCGGACCGGAGGCCCGCAACAATCCAGCCGTCATTGACTTGCGCTTTCCTTGACCTCGACTGCCGACCCAAGGTCGGCTTCCGGCAAGACCAGGCGGGCAGATCATGACGGCATGCGGC
>CAVWPO010000001.1:0-74830 GCA_963756905.1 uncultured Alphaproteobacteria bacterium | reverse complement strand
GTAGGCATGGACGAACTGAAAGAACTGGTCTGTGGTGTCGTTGGACTCGACCGACATGGCCAGGCCGATACCCCAGATGTCGTCGCGGCCCGCGGCCTTGCGCACCGCCGGCTGCACCCGGTCGCACCAGAACGACCAGAACGCCTCCCACTCGCTTGGGAATGTCGTCGAGCGAAAAGCCCGCCTGCTGCAAGAGGCTCTTCCAGACGTGGACGTTATCCATGATCTGGCCCATCGGCAGGCCGTAGAGGTCTCGCTGCCCGGTCTTGGCGTCGAGCAGCATGGCCCGGTCGAGCTGATGGGGATCGAACAGGTTCGAAAAGGACCCGACCGCGTCCGTGAGATCGACCAGCCGGTCCTCGTGGGCCCACTTCGGAATGTAGCTGCCAAGCCAGAAGCCATAGGCGAAGTCGGGCGGCCGGCCGGCCTCCAGCGCCGCCACGATCTTGTCCGGCAACTCGTCCAGGGAATACAAGATGAGCTCGACCTGCTTACCGGTCTTCTGCTCGAAGGCGGCGACGATCTCCCTGAGCGCCTCGTCCTCCTGGGCGTAGGCGCCCTTGTCCCACCACACCACGAGGTCGGCGGCTCGGGCGCCGACGGGCGCAGTTACCAGCGCAACGGCGAGAAGGACCTGCACCAGCCGGGTCATGGCCCTCACTCCGCCAGGATCTGCTTGATGCGGGCGATCGCCTCGTCGACCGCCTGCTCGGGGGTCATGCCCTCCGCGGCAACGCGGTGGATCGCCTTCGACCAGACGACTTCCTGGTTGACCAGCTGGTGCCGCCAGTTGCCTGAGGCTGCGGTGTAGTTGTAAAGCGTCGGTCGCGAGCTGACCTGCATGACCGCAGCCATGCGGTGCGGGTCGCTCGGGTCCAGCCAGAACGGCTGGTCGAGCAGCGCCGGTATCGTCGGCAGCAGGCGCTCGCCGGAGAAGTCCAGATAGTGCATCAGCCAACCTTCGCTCACGAGGAAGCGGACGAACTCCCTGGCAGTCGCGGTGTTGCCGCCCGTCCTTGAAGACGACGGCCGGGTGGGTCTCGCCATAGATCGGAAATGGCTCGCCGTGCGACCCGAGCGGCCATTCGAGCGTCGCGCTGTTGTGGTAGTAGTCGTCGGGCCGTTCGCGCTTCAGAGCGTTCGGGATCGACATCGTGGGATTGGCCACCAGCACGACCGCCTGGGTCAGGAACGCCTTGTTGTTGTCGAAATCGTCCCAGGCCACCGAACCGGGCGGGGTACAGCCCTTGCGATAGATCGCCGTGTAGCTGTCGAGGGCCTTGACCAGCCGCTGCCGGATCTTTGGGTCGTCGATGACGAGCTGGCCGTCGGGGGTCACGTAGTCCGCCCCGTAGGCCGACACGAAGATATAGAACTCGAGGTAGGCATCGGTGGAGCTGGCCGCCATGGGCAGCCCGACGCCCCAGATGTCGTCTCGGCCCAGGACCTGGCGCACGGCCGGCTGGACCCGATCGCACCAGAACGACCAGAACGCCTCCCACTCGCGTGGGATGTCGGCGACGGTGAAGCCGGCCCGTTCCAGGAGGCTTTTCCACACGTGCAGGTGGTTGCTCGAGCGGGCCACCGGCAGGGCGTAAAGCGCCTTCTGCCCGGTCTTCGCGTTCAGCAGCGTCTCGGTGGCGAGCGCATCGGGATCGAACAGGTCCGAAAAATGGCCGACCGCGTCCGAGAGATCGACCAGCCGGTCCTGGAACGCCCACTCGGCGACGTAGTCCTGGAACAGGACGCTGAAGGCAAAGTCGGGTGGCTGGCCGGCCTCGAGCGCCGCGGCGACCTGACCCGGAAGCTCGTCTTCTCCGGGTTGGCTGAGTTCGATCTGCTTGCCGGAGTGTTGCTCGAAGGCGGCGACAATCTCCCTGACCGCCGCGTCCTCCTCGGCGTTGAACCCCTTGTTCCACCACACCACGAGATCGGCGGCGCGGGCGCCGGGCGGCGCCAGGATCAGCGCCGCGGCCAAGACCAGGCTCCGGGTCTGCATAGGGTTTCTCCTTTGAGGAAATCCCGCTCGCGGCTACTCCGCCAGGATCTGCTTGATCCGGGCGATCGCCTCGTCGACCGCCTGCTCGGGGCTGATGCCCTCGGCGGCGACGCGGTGGATCGCCTTCGCCCAGACCTGCTCCTGATTGACCAGCTGGTGGCGCCAGTTGCCCGAGATCTGCGGCGTAGGCGTACTCGTGAGCCAGCCGGCCGCGAGCTCATCTGCATCACCGCGGCCATGCTGATGCGGGTCGCTCGGGTCGAGCCAGAACGGCTGGTCGAGCAGCTTCGACATCGCCGGCAGCATAGCGCTCGCCCGAGAAGTCGAGATAGTGCGGCGAGCCAGCCCTCGGCCACCAGGAAGCGGACGAACTCCTTGGCGGCCGCGACGTGGCTGCCGCCCTTGAAGACCACGGCCGAGACGACGTCGCCCATCGATCGGAAAGGGCTCGCCGTGCGGGCCGAGCGGCCATTCGATGCGTCGCGGTGTTCTTGTAGTAGTCCTCGGGATGCTCGTGCTTCAGCGCGTTCGGGATCGAGAGCGAGACGTTCGGCGTCATGCACGACCGTCTGGGCCAGGAACGCCTGGCATTGTTGCCGTAATCGTCCCAGGTCACCGAACTCGGGCGGGGTGCAGCCCTTGCGGTAGATCGCCGTGTAGCTGTCGATGGCCTTGATCAGCTGCCGTCTGATCTCCGGGTCGTCGATGACGAGCTGGCCGTCGCGGGTCACGTAGTCCGGCCTCGTAGGCCGACCACGAACTGGAGAGAACTCGAGGTCGGTAGTCCCCGGCGCTGGCCGACATCGGCAAGGCCGATACCCCAGATGTCGTCGCGGCCCAGGCCTTGCGCACGGCGGGCTGCGACCCGGTCGCACCAGAACGACCAGAACGGCGCCCACTCGCGTGGGATGTCGGCGACCGTGAAGCCCGCTTGCTCCAGGAGGCTCTTCCAGACGTGGACGTGGTTGATCTCGAGCGAGCCGATCGGCAGCCCGTACAGGGCCTGCCTGCCCGGTCTTCGCGGTCGAGCCAGCGTGACCCGGGCGAGCGCATCCGGATCGAACAGGTTCGAGAAAGGGCCCGACGGCGTCCGAGAGATCCGACCAGCCGATCCTCGAACGGCCCACTCGGAACTGACGTAGTCCTGCAGCTAGGACGCCGAACGCGAAGTCGGGCGGCTGGCCGGCCTCGAGCGCCGCCTCGAGCTTGGCCAGGAGCTCGTCTTCTCCGGGATTAGAAGTCGAGCTCGACCTGCTTACCGGTCTGTCTGCTCGAAGGCGGCGATGATCTCCCTGACCGCCGCGTCCTCCTGGGCGTAGTACCCCTTCTGCCACCACACCACGAGGTCGGCGGCCCGGGCGCCGGGCGGCGTCAGAATCAGCGCCGCGGCAAGAACGACCGCTCGACTATGCATCGTGAAATCTCCTGAAATCTCTTAGCTTCAACCGCGTGGACGAGCTTGCGCCCCGCCGAGACGGAAGACAAGCACCCAGACGCGGCAGTGGCCAACGTCCTCAGTCGGAGGCTTGCGACGAAAGCCCTTCGGTGAATGATCGGCGCGAGGGAAGATGACCCAACCGGGGAGGGACAGCGTTGCGTCTGCACTACTCTTATGCGTCGCCCTATGTGCGCAAGGTCATGGCGGTCGCGATCGAGACCGGCCAGGAGAAAAAGCTGGAGCTGACCGCGCGCAAGGTGAGCCCGGTGGCACCCGATGCCGACGTCAGCCGCGACAACCCGCTCGGCAAGGTGCCTTGCCTGGTGACCGACGACGGCCTGGCGCTGTTCGATTCGCGGGTGATCTGCGAATACCTCGACGGCCTGCACGGCGGGCCGAAGATGTTCCCCGCGGCGGGGCCGGCGCGCTGGACCGCGCTCCGCCGGCAGGCCGAGGGCGATGGCATCCTCGATGCCGGCATCCTCGCCCGCTACGAGATGCTGCTGCGGCCCGAGGCGCGCCGCTGGCCTGACTGGATCGAGGGCCAGAAGGCCAAGATGACGCGCGCGCTCGACGCCCTCGAGGGCGAGGCGGCAAGCTTCGGTGACACGGTCGACATCGGCACGCTTGCGCTCGGCTGCGCGCTGGGCTGGCTCGATTTCCGCTACGCCGCCGACGACTGGCGGGCCGGCCGGCCCAAGCTCGCGGCCTGGTTCGAGACCTTCGCGAAGAGGCCGTCGATGACGACCACCGTGCCGAGAGAGGTCTGATCAAGGCGAACCAGGTGATCGCCTGTTTCGCCGACGCCAACCGGACCGCGCTCGGGTTGGGGGGCAGGGCAGGGGGCGACCGGCTCGGCCTCTTGCCCGCCAACGCCGCCGACCCCGAGGACTGGCGGCATCGGTAGGCGACCGCACGCATCGCTCACTCGTAGGCGAACAGCTCGACCAGCACGGCCGCGACCTGGCGGGCGGTGCGCTTCGGCAAGGCCGCGGCGCGCCGCACCAGGCGCGCCTTGTCGATGGTCTGGATCTGCTCGAGCGCGATCTGGCCGTCCTTGCCCTCGAAGCGCACCGGCACGCGGGTCGGATAGCCCTGCGCCGCGGTCGTCATCGGGGCCACGATCACCGCCCGGACGTGGCGGTTCATCTCGTCGGGCGAGACGATCACGGCCGGACGCGGCGGTTGGGCTTCGGCGCCGCCGCTCGAGTCGAGGGCGACCAGCCAGATCTCGTAACGCTGCGGTGCCTCTACCACTGCCAGAGGGCGGTGTCGGACGCTTGGCCTGGGTCGTCCGGCAGCAGCAGGGCATCGTCACCCGCGGCCGCCATCGCCGCGAACGCCTGGTCCCAGCCGCCGCGCAGCCTCTCGGCCGGGCCGATGATCAGCCGGTCGCCCTCGACCTCGAAGTTGACCCGGTTGCCGAAGCCGCACTGCTCGATGATCGGCTTGGGGATGCGGATGCCCCGCGAGTTGCCGATGCGCACGAGATCCACGTTCATGCCGACTCTCCGTCGCTGGCACCTGCCGCGTGATCACAACGTAAGTCCCGCAGGACGCCTTGTCCAGCCATCGCCGGTGCCAGGTTTGCCAAGCTCGCGATCGTCGCCTAGGTTCGCCTCAGCAGAAGGGAGCGCATGGTCGCTCCGCAGGCGAACCAACCAAGATCAGGAGGCTTAAGCCATGAACCTTTGGATGCGGGCGTCCGCGGCGGGCGCGCTGGCGGTGGCCCTGGGCACCGTGCTGGGCACGGCGGCGCCGGTCGGGGCGGCCCCGATCGAGCTCAAGCTGAACGGCATCCAGCCGCCGGAGCACCCGGTCTCGCTCAGCCACAAGTTCTTCGCCGAGCGGGTCGGGCAGCTGACCAACGGCGACATCCAGGTCGAGGTCTACGACGCCCGCGGCCTGGGCGATGCGGTCGAGAGCGTCCAGAGCCTGCGCAACGGCACGATCGCGTTCGCCACCGTCTCGGCCTCCAACCTGTCGCAGGTCCGGCCGCAGATCGACATGTTCTCGCTGCCCTATCTGTTCAAGAACGCCAACCACTACTGGGCCTATCTCGAGTCCGACCGGGCGCAGGCGTTCGTCAAGCCGCTCGAGGACAAGGGCATCGTCGTGCTGGGCTTCATGGACTCGGGCTCGCGCAACTTCTTCAGCGACCAGCCGATCCGCTCGGTCAGCGACATCGCGGGCAAGAAGATCCGGGTGATGGCCTCGCCGGTCCAGGTCAAGACCATCGAGGCGATGGGCGGCACCGGCGTCCCGATCGCCTGGGGCGAGCTCTACAACGCGCTCCAGACCGGCGTGGTCGACGCCGCCGAGAACAACGACCCCTCGATCCTGACCATGAAGTTCTACGAGGTCAGCAAATACTACACGCTCGACGAGCACGCCCGGATCCCCGACATGCTGCTGATGTCCAAGATGGTCTACGACAAATTGTCCCCGGATCAGCAGCAGGCGGTCAAGCAGGCCGGCAAGGAGGCCGAGGCCTACATGCGCGGCGCCTGGGCGATGGCCGAGCAGGACGCGCGCACCGCGCTCAAGGACCGCTTCAAGGAGATCATCGAGGTCGACAAGCAGCCGTTCATCGACGCCGTCCACGACCTGGTCCAGAGCGAGGCCCAGCGCCTCGACGTGGTCGACGAGGTCAACTACATCCTGGCCTCGGGCAAGAACTACTGAGCCCGAGGGTGGAGCGTCACCTGAGCGGGCCGGTCGCCCTCGGAGCACCCTGGGCGGGCCGGCCCGCGCCGCGTCCGGGCCGGCCGCCGCGATGACCGCCTTCAACCGGATCGTCGACCTGGTCGCCAAGATCGTGCGCGCCGTGATCCTGCTGCAGGCGGCCGCGATCTTCGCGATCATCATCGTGACCGTGGTCACCCGCTACGGCTTCAGCTACGTCGTGTCCTGGTCGGAGGAGGTGCCGCGCTACCTCCTGATCTGGATCTCGTTCCTGGGCGCTGCCGCCTGCGTCGACCTGCGCGACCACATCGCGTTCGACTATCTCTACAAGCGCTTTCCCGCTGTGGTCCGGACCGTGGTCCAGCTGCTGATCAACGTCGCGATCTTCGGCTTCGGCTGGATCATGCTGTTCTACGGCATCCGCTTCGTCGGCCAGTTCGGCGGCGACTTCATGGAATCGATCCCGTTCACCAACGTCTGGTACTACAGCGCGCTGCCGGTCTCGGGGGCGCTGATGATGCTCTACAGCCTGCGCGACCAGCTCAACGTCTGGTTCCACCGCGAGCGCGCGCTCGAGCACGATCCCAGCCACTCGGCCGCCTGACCGGCTGCGGACCGGAGCGCGGCCGATGACCATCATCATCCTGTTCGGCGTGTTCGCGGTGCTGCTCGCGATCGGCATGCCGATCGCGTTCGCGATCGGGATCGCCTCGGCCGCCGCGGCGATCAACATCTTCGTGATCGACAACGTCACGATCGTCCAGCGCATGCTGGTCGGCATCAACTCCTTCCCGCTGCTGGCGGTGATCTTCTTCGTCTTCACCGGCGTGCTGATGGCCAAAGGCGGGGTCGCCATGCGCCTGGTGCGCCTGTCCGAGGTCGTGGTCGGCCGCCTGCCGGGCGGGCTCGCCCAGATCACGGTGCTCTCCTCGATGCTGTTCGGCGGCGTCTCGGGCTCGGCGGTCGCCGAGGTGTCCTCGATCGGCGCGACCCTGATCCCGGCCATGGAGAAGGCGGGCTACACCAAGCGCTACGCGACCGCGGTGGTCCTGACCTCGGCGACCATGGGGCCGATCATCCCGCCCTCGATCCCGATGATCCTCTACGCCTACGTGGTGGGCTCGGTCTCGGTCGCCGGCCTGTTCCTCGCAGGCGTCGTGCCGGGGGTGCTGATCGGCATCGGCCTCCTGATCGCCTGCTACGTCCACGGCCGGCTCCATCACCACCAGGCCGTGCCGCCGATGTCCGGACGCGACAAGCTCGTGCGCGTGATCGACGGCCTCGCCGGCATGATGACGCTCGTGATCATCCTGGGCGGCATCACCAGCGGCATCTTCACCGCGACCGAGGCGGGCGCGGTCGGCACGGTCTATGCGCTGTTCCTCACCGTCGTGGTCTACCGCGAGATCAAGCTCGCCGACCTGCCGGCCATCCTCTGGGAGTGTTGCCTGACCAACGCGGTCGTCCTGTTCCTGATCGCCACCACCTCGGTCTTCTCCTTCATCATGACTTACGAGGACGTGCCGCAGTGGCTGGCCGATCACCTGTTCGCGGTGATCCACAACCGCTACCTTCTGCTCCTGGTCATCAACTTCGTGCTGTTGGTGGTCGGCCTGTTCGTCGACCTGACGCCGGCGCTGATCATGATGGTGCCGATCCTGTTGCCGATCGCCCACCAGTTGGGCATGGACCTGATCCACCTCGGCATCATCGTCGTGGTCAACCTGACCTTCGGCCTGATCACCCCGCCGGTGGGCACGTCGCTGTTCGTCGGCTGCCGGATCGCCGGCATCTCGATGACCGAGCTGATCCCGCCGATGCTGCCCCTGTTCGCGATCATGTGCGCGGTGCTGCTGTTCATCACCTACGTCCCCGACTCCTTCATGTGGCTGCCGCGCATGTTCGGCTTCGCGCGGTGAGGCGCACTTGCGCCAGGCGGAACGGTACAGGGCCCTCGTTGCACCGATACGGGCCCGCTCTTTGGCGGGGCTTACCACATCCGGCGCCGGGGTCGGTGTCAGGAGCTTGGCGCGGGTTCAGCCAGTCGAGAACGGGATCGACTTGCTGGCCTATGCGGCTCGGGGGTGGACCGCCTGCTCGATGGCGGGACCGACGTCCCGCTGCGCGCGGCGCAGCTCGAAATCGCTCTGCAGGTCCATCCAGAACTCCGGCGATGTGCCGAAATTAGACGTGATTAGCCGCAATGCGTTTCAGCGCTGGCGCCGCGCTCACCAGGATCAGCCTCACCCGGTTTACCGGAATGTCCAGCGCCCGGGCGAAGGAGCGCGGCGAGGCCGAGCCGGCGAGCTCGTACGGAGGATCATGCCGGGGTAACCGGGCGCATCGCACACTGACAATCGGCCTTCGCCATGGTCGCGTTTCCTCAGTGGTAGTCCACAATCTCGACATCGTAGGCGTCTCCGCCCTGCCAGCGGAAGCAGATCCGCCATTGCCGGTTGATACGGATGCTGAGCTGCCCTTGACGATCGCCCGCGAGGGCCTCGAGCCGGTTGCCTGGCAGTCCGCGCAAGTCCTCGAGGTACGGGCTCGCCGGAGGATTCTGCAGTCGCTTCTCCGCCTGCTCACGAAAGCCATCGAAGCGCCCGACCCGCCGACCCTGGTAGAGCGCTTCGGTATCCCGGTCGGCGAAGCTTTTGATCACCCTCGGGATCGTAGCATCTGTACCGTGTTACGGCAAGTGTAACGACACTCGCAGGCTCGTAACGGCGGGGACGATCCGGCTGCCGGATCGCCGGCATCTCGATGACTGATGATCCCGCCGTGCTGCCGCTGCTCGCGATCTGTTCGCGTGTCCTGTTCGCGACCAACGTCCCCGCCCTTCATGTGGCTGCCCCGCATGTTCGGCTTCGCGCGCTGAGGGCTCGCTATAACGCGTTGCGTCATAGCGAGGAGCATGTTACGATCATCGCGTGTCAAGAGCTTCGCCGATCCTGACGGCCGGTGTTGGATCGGCCGGCGCAGTCGGCGATTGCCTGTCGAGATCCACTCGGTCGCTTTGCGCAAGCTGCGCCTGCTGAACCAGGCGCGCACGTTGAACGATCTACGAGTGCCTCCAGGCAATCGGCTGGACTAGCTCTCCACGAGGCTCAGGAAGCTTAACTCGGGGTGGGCCGGCCAGTAAAGAGAACAAAGACAGAACATAATGTGAGAGAGCTGGGATGGATGACGATCTGATGGCCGGGCTGCCGGGCGACCTACCGACGTTCGTCGCCCGCTTCGGCAGTGACGCCCAGTGTCGGGACTATCTGTTCCGGGCGCGCTGGCCCGCTGGCTTTCGCTGCGCCGGCTGCGGCCACGAGCGCGCGTACCGCCACAAGCTGCGCCTGATCTACGAGTGCGCGGCTTTCGGCGATCAGCACTCGCAGGTCGCCGCCCGTCTTCGAGCTGGAAGGCGGCGGCCAGCGCCGCGATGTTCCTCGAAGACTTCGAGGGGCGGGTGTTGGCTTTCGAGCCACGCGCCAGCTGGCCATCGGATCGTATCAGACCGCCTGGAGCTGGCTTCGCAGATCCGCAGAGCGATGGTGCGGCCGGAGCGGACGTCCGCTCGCTACGCGGGTCGATGCCGATGATACCTATGTCGGCGGCCCCAGGCCGGGCAAGCCGAGGCGCGGCGCCGGCGCCAAGAGCAAGGTCGCCGGCGCGGTCGAGAGCGGTCGCGGCCAAGCCCGCGGGCGCCGTCTGGGACGCCTGCGCCTGCCGTGATCCCCGATGCCTCGGAGCGCAGTCTCGAGGCTTCCTGGCCGCGGCCGTGGCCAGACCGGCGACGATCGCGACCGACGGCTGGTCCGGCTACGGCGGGCTCGCGGCCGCAGGCTACACCCACGAGCCGCTCAACCTCAGCGCCAGCTGGGGCGATGCGGCGCTGCGCCTGCCCGCGATCCATCTGGTGTTCGGGCTGACCAAGCGCTGGCTGCTCGGCACCCACCACGGCGCCGTCTCGAAGAAGCATCTGCCGGCCTATCTCGACGAGTTCGTGTTCCGCTTCAACCGCCGCACCGCCAAAAACCTCAGCCACCGCTTCGCCCGCGTGATCCAGCAAGCGGTCCGCACCCCCCCGCAACCTCACCACGCAATGTCGCTGACTTCTGACGGTTGCGGTGAGCTAACCGTTCGGCTAACCCCTGAAAGGAAATCGGCGCGGACAACACATAGCCGCATCAATCGCACTGGCGGATTTGCTTCTGCTGGCAGCAGAGCAGCTTGCCACATCGAGATTGTCGACTACCATGACTGACCAGGACCTGCTGCCAAATCCGCACCCCGGCGAGATCCTGGCGCTCGAGTTCATGCGGCCGATCGGGCTCAGCCAGAACGCGCTTGCGCGCGCGCTGCACGTGCCGCCACGTCGGATCAACGAACTGGTCCACGGCAGACGCGCCGTAAGCGCCGACACTGATCTCCGGCTCGCCCGCTATTTCCGGCTCTCGGAGGGTTTCTTCCTGGGCCTGCAGGCAGACTACGATCTATTGCGGCGCAAGCGCGAGATCGCGCCCGAGCTCCTGACCATCAGCCCGCGCGCGGCCTGACCTGGAAATCCCGTCCTGGACGCGTGGCGTCCTCACCGTGCCTCCTGCGGCGAGACGTCGGGCGACAAGACCTTGACCCTCAGGGGTGCTTCAGGAAGCTGGTGCCGACCCCACCGCGCAGCAGCGCCTCACCCTTGCCGCCCTTGCCCGCCCAGGTGACCTGGTCGCCGTCGACGGTCACCCGGTAGCAGCTCTGGTGCTCGGGATCGCGCTCGTGCCACGTGATGCAGACGTCGCCATCGGGGTCCGTGAGCCAGCGGCCGTGATCGTGCACGCCCGCGGAATCCTCGTAGGTCACGTCGCCGCCGTCCACGAAGTAGATGTTGAACGCGGCGCCCGAGGGGGTGGTGCCGGAGACCGTGTTGCCGCTCATCACGTCGATGAAGCGCATGCCCTTCAACTGCTCGGGCGCGGCCAGCGCCGGCGTCGCGAGGCCGAGCGCGGCCAGGGCCACGAGAATTCCGAGCCGCTGTCCCTGGCGCATCGTCGCTGCCCTCTCGATTCCCTTGACCCCGCCATCCTGGCCGAAGACGGCGCGCTCTGCAACCGCCGCCGGCGGATGAGACCTGAGTTGCCGATTTATGTAGCACTTGATCTATCCAATTCTGGGACCATTCCAAGAGGCTTGGAACGGAAGGCTGGGTAGGAACCGCAAGGATCGGGATCATGCGTTTCGAGGAGCTGCTGGAACGTTGGCAGAGGGGCAGGTTGAGCCATGACGAGGCGGCCGCGGCGCTGGGGGTCAGCGAGCGGACGTTGCGTCGCTGGCGGCAGCGCTACGAGGAGGACGGGGCGGATGGCCTGGTCGACCGGCGGGTCGGCCAGCCGTCGCCGAGGCGGGCACCTGGGGATGAGCTCTAGCGCATGCGCGCGCTGTATCAGCAGCATTATCAAGGCTTCACGATCAAGCACTTCCACGAGAAGCTCGAGCAGCGCCACGGCTACAAGCTCGGCTACACGACCACCCGGATCTACCTGCAAAAGACCGGGACGGTGTCGCCCACGCCGCGGCGCCGCCCATCGCCGCAAGCGGCCGCGGCGGCCGCTGCGCGGCATGATGCTGCACCAGGACGGCTCGAAGCACGTCTCGCTCGCGGGCCAGCCGGCGCTCGACCTGATCATCACTATGGATGACGCGACCAGCGAGCTCTACGCCGCCTTCCTGATCGAGGAGGAAGGCACACATGAGCAGCCTGCGCGGCTGGTCGAGGTGATCGAGCGCCACGGCCTGTTCATGGAGCTCTACACCGACCGCGGCAGCCACTATTTCTTCACCCCCGAGGCCGGCGGCAAGGTCTCCAAGACCCAGCTGACCCAGGTCGGCCGGCGCTGAAGCAGCTCGGCATCGGCCACATCCCAGCTTACTCGCCGGAGGCCAGGGCCGTTGCGAGCGCGCCTTCCGGACCCTCCAGGACCGCCTGCCCAAGGAGCTGGCGCTGGCCGGGATCACCAGCGTCGAGGCTGCCAACCGCTTCATCCGCGCGGTCTACCTGCCCGAGCACAACAGACCTTCGCGATCGCGCCCGAGGAGCCGGCCGCAGCGTTCGTCGTGGTCCCCGAGGCGCTCTGGCGCGACGTCCTCGCGATCCAGGAGGAGCGCGTCGTCGGCAACGACAACTGCGTCGCCTGGCGCGGCCGCCAGCTGCAGATCCCGGCTACCCGCTGCGCCCGCACCTGGTGCGCGCCCGGGTCCGCGTCCACGACTATCCCGACGGCACGGTCGCCATCTTCAAGGGGCCCAAGCGGCTGGCGAGCTTCCCGCCCGCCCCGCCTGCGCCTGCCGAGGACCTGGCCGCGTGACCACCGCGACGCGCCTGCCCTGTGGATTTGTTGCGCAACGCTCCACGTTGCCCACAACCCCACCGGGCCCACAACAGCGGTCAACTCACCGCCCCGCGGTCACCGCCGGCACGTCGGTCAGCCCTCGTTTGCCGATGATTTTCATGCAGCCATTCGGGCTCGCCGCGGCGAGTCGCCCATATCTTGGGCACCCGCATGCCCACGTGCTATCCTCGCTGAGGTCACGAAAGGCGGGTTGCGATGTCGACGTCCACGAGGTTCACGATCGAGGTTGAGCGCGAGGCGGATGGCCGCTGGATCCCCGAGATCACGACGCTGCCCGGCATGCTCGCCTATGGTCCAACCCGCGAGGAGGCGATCGCCAGAGCGAAGGCCCTGGCGCTGCGGGTTCTGGCCGAGCGCCTGGAGCATGGCGAAGCGGCCCGCGAACTCGACGGTCTGTTCGAGGCCGCGTGAGTCGCTGGCCATCGACCGAGGCGAGACGCGTGCTCGGCTGGCGGATCAAGCGGCAGTCGGGGGCACGTCGGACGCTGGAACGCACCGGCAGTCCCGATGTCGTCTTTGCCTTTCACGACGACGAGGAGCTTGGACCACGCATGCTCGCCCGGATCGCCAGGCACACCGGCCTGAAGCCCGGGGACCTGTGAGCCGGAAGGCGAGAGCGGCTGCGGCATCGACGGCAGCCGTCCTACCCGGGCGCGCTTCGAGGCACCCAAGGGTGGGACCGGCAGGCTCATGGAACTCGCGGCTCTGGTTCAGTGGTTCGTGATCGTCTCGCTGGGCGCAGGCAGGGACAGGCCGTCGTAGAGGTCGGCGAGCGGCACCGTGATCGCCAGAGCGTCGAGAGGAATGGCTGCGTCCAGGCCCTCGATCTCCTCGAATTGCCAGCTGGGCCCCGCGCGGCTGTAGATCTCGACCCGCGGCGCGTCCTGGGCGATCAGGACATAGTGGCGAAGGCTCCCGAGCCTTTGATAGTCGCGGCGCTTGTCGGTGCGGTCGGCCAGTTCCGTCGTCGGCGAGAGGATCTCGAAGACTGCGACCGGGGCGGTGACGAAGTTGCTGCCCTCGCGGCCGCAGGTGACGCTCGCGTCCGGGAAGCGGCCGCTGCGGTCGTCGATCCGGACCAGGAGGTCGCTGCCGTTAGGCTTGCACGGGCCACCGCGCAGCCGCTGCTTCAGCGAAGCCAGGAGATTGACCTGGATGTCGTTGTGATCTTCGCTGCCGCCAGCCATCATGACCAGGCGGCCGCCGACGAACTCGTAGCGCTCGCCCTGGCCCTGAACCCAGGCGAGGAAGTCCAGGATGTCGGTGAGCACCGGCTGCGGGCTGGCGGTGGCTTCAGGCATGCGCCATCATAGCGCGCGGACGGCCCGGTGTCAGCGAATCCAGGGAATGCCGTCCAGGGGCTCGCTCAGCGGGGGGTGAGTCGGATCATCTTCGGTCGGGGTTTTCGGGGAGGAGCGAGAATGAATTTACGATCGGTCGGCGCCGCGCTCGCGGCGCTCGTCATGCTCGGCGCGGCCGCCGCGCAGGCGCAGACCCTCGAGCGGGTGCGTGCGACCGGCACGTTTACGATCGGCTATCGCGAGGACGCGTCGCCGTTCTCCTACCGCGACGCCGGCGGCCACGCGGCCGGCTACTCGGTCGAGCTCTGCCAGGCGATCGCGACCAACGTCAAGGATGCGCTGGCCCTTCCCGACCTCAAGGTCGTCTACGTCCCGGTCACGACCGAAGACCGCTTCAAGGCGGTCCAGGACGGCCGGATCGACATCCTGTGCGGCGCCAGCACGGTGACGCTCGCCCGGCGCGACCTGGTCGACTTCTCGCTGTTCACCTTCGTCGACGGCGCCAGCGTCCTGCTGCGCGCCGACAGCCCGCAGGACCTGAAGGGTCTGGCCGGCAAGAAGATCGGGGTGCGCGCCGGCACGACCACCGAGCAGGCGCTCCGCAACACCCTCGCCCAGACCTCGATCACGGCCGAGGTGGTCACCGTCGAGAGCCACGACGACGGCCTGAAGCGGCTCGAGGCCGGCTCGATCGCGGCCTATTTCGCCGACCGCGGCATCCTCCTCTTCCTCGCCCAAAAGAGCCAGGACAAGGGGCTGCGCGTCTCGGACCGCTATCTGACCTTCGAATCCTACGGCCTTGCGCTGACGCGCGGCGACCACGTCTTCCGCCTGCTGGTCGACCGGACCCTGAGCGCGCTCTACCGCTCCGGCATGATCCACAAGATCTTCACCCACGCCTTCGGCGCCAACGCCAACGAGAGCGATCTCCTGAAGGCGCTCTACGTCATCGAGGGACTGCCGAGGTAGGCGGCGGGGCGGCCTGAGGTCGGGCAGGCGGCCGCGGCGGCGGTGGGGCCAGGCGGGCGGGCTTCCGGGCTCACCCGCGAGCTGCTAAGCAGGGCGTCCGGGCGGGCGGAGGCAGCAGATGGCGGCGGCGATCTTCTGGCATGACGGCCGGTGGTACGAGGACCAGCAGCCGAAGCTCCTGGGCCCGATGGACCACGCCATGTGGATGGCGAGCCTCGCGTTCGATGGCGCCCGCGCCTTCGATGGCCTCGCTCCCGACCTCGACCGGCACTGCGCCCGGCTGATCAATTCGACGCGCAAGATGCTGCTCGAGCCGACGCTCAGCGCCGGCGAGGTCCTGGAGCTCTGCCGCGAGGCGATCCGCCGGCTGCCGCGGAGCACACCGCTCTACGTCCGGCCGATGTTCTACGCCATGCGCGGCTTCGTCACCCCTGAGCCCGCCTCGACCGAGTTCGCGCTCGCGGTCTACCCCTCGCCCATGCCCGAGCCGAAGGGCATGAGCGTCTGCTTCTCGAGCTACCGGCGGCCGGCGCGCGATGCCGCCCCGACCGATGCCAAGGCGGGCTGCCTCTACCCCAACATGCAGCGCGCCCTGGTCGAGGCGGCCGGCCGCGGCTTCGACAACGGCATCACGCTCGACCCCGCGGCCAACGTCGCCGAGCTCGCGACCGCGAACTTATGGATCGCCCGCGATGGGGTTGCCATGACGCCGGCCAGCAACGGCACCTTCCTCGCCGGCATCACCCGCCAGCGGGTCATCCAGCTCCTGCGCGACGCCGGCACCGAGGTCCAGGAGACGACCCTCACCAAAGAGGACATCCTCGACGCCGATGAGGTCTTCTGCAGCGGCAACTACGGCAAAGTCCTGCCGATCACCAGGGTCGAGGACCGTCACTACCAGACCGGCCACGTCTATCAGAAAGCCCGCGACCTCTACTTCGAATTCGCCCGCAGCCAGCCGGTCGGTTAGCTTCGGCTTTTCTTGACGGTATCGAGATGCGCGCCTCCAGATCAGCCGCTGACGAACCGGACGATCTCTTCGAGATGGCCAACCTGTCCCCGACGCTGACCGGGCTGCCGATGATCGTCTGGATCTCGGAGCGCGGGCGCGCCCGCCACGACGCTCGCGTGAAGGTCTCCCTGGTTCACGGTCGTCGAGCGCGGCCGGATCGCACGGCCTCGGTTTCGGTGCGGCCGACGGTCAAGATCGTCGCCGGGCCGGAGATTGACGGCCGCGACCTCGAGCTCGTGCGTCGATGGATCGAGCTGAACCGGGACGCGATCATCGCTTATTGGAGCGGCGATCTGCTGACCGACGAGGTAATCTTGCAGCTCAAACCCCTGGCAGCGCCGGCTGGGTGAACTCACGCGCCGTCGCGCTCGAAGTATTGGCCGGGCGTCGTGCCGAGCGCGCGGCGGAAGGCGTGGATGAAGGCGCTCGGGCTGTCGTAGCCGAGATCGAGCGCGACGGAGGTGACCGGCTCGCGCTGGGCGAGGCGGACCAGGGCGGCGTGCAGGCGCGCCTGGCGCTGCCACTGGCGGAAGGTCATGCCGGTTTCCGCCAGAAAGCGGCGGCTGAGCGTGCGCACGCTGGCGCCGACCTCCTTGCCCCAGGCCGCGAGCGTGCGCGGGTCGCCGGGATCGGTCCCGAGCGCTGCCGTGATCCGCTTCAGGCGCGGGTCCAGGGGCTCGGGCAGGTGCAAAGGGGCGAGCGCCGCCGCCCGGATCTCCTCGAGCAGCAGCAGCGCCAGCAGCTCGCGCCGCGCGCCTTCGCCCGGCGCCTCGACTGCCGCCAGCACCAGCTCGCGCAAGAGCGGCCTGACGTTGACCACGCCGCAGGCGGCGGGCAGGCCGTCGCGGGTGCTCGCATCGACATAGAGCGTGCGCATCTCGAGCCGGGTCGCGCAGCGGATCGAATGCTCCATGCCGGCCGGCATCCAGACCGCCCGCTGCGGCGGCACCACCCAGGCGCCGGCCGCGGTCAGCACGGTCATCACGCCGGCGCGGGCGTAGACCAGCTGCGCCCACTCGTGATGATGCGGCTGGATCAGATGGCCCTTGGGGTAGGCCGTGGCGAGCACCCGGACCGTGGCGGTCAGCGCTTTTGACCGTTCGTCGATACCAAATGTCCTCATGTCGCGAGAGCGTAAGCGTGGGCCCTGCTAAATTCAATCCAGGACGCACTTCTCGGGGTGGCGACGATGACCCGGGCGCTCTGGTTCCTGAACCTCGCGCATGCCTACGATCACTTCTTCCTCCTGATCTTCCCGACCGCGGTGCTGGCGCTGGCACCCGCCTGGGGCCTGTCCTACGGCCAGGCGCTGGCGTTCGGGACCGCGGCCTTCGTCACCTTCGGCCTCGGCACCCTGCCGGCGGGCTGGCTCGGCGACCGCTGGAGCCGCGGCCATCTGATGTCGATCTTCTTCATCGGCATCGGGCTTTCGGCGATCGTGACCGGCCTCGCGTCCGGCCCGATCACGCTCACCCTCGGGCTTGGCCTGCTCGGCCTGTTCGCCTCGATCTACCACCCGGTCGGCACCGCGCTCGTGATCCAGAACGCCAGGGCGACCGGCCAGTCGCTGGGCGTCAACGGCGTGTTCGGCAACCTGGGCGTCGCGGGCGCGGCGCTGATCACCGGCCTGATCACCGAGTGGGCGGGCTGGCGCGCGGCCTTCATCCTGCCCGGCCTGATCGCGGTCGCGACCGGCATCCTGTTCGCCTTCAGGGTCGCGCCGGCGATGGCGGCCGCGCCCGCGGCGCGCCCGACCGCCAGGAAGGCCGCGGTCACGCAGAACGTGCTGGCCCGCGTGTTCGTGGTGGTCGCGGTCAGCGCGCTGTTCGGCGGCGTCATCTTCCACGGCACGACGATCGCGCTGCCCAAGATCTTCCAGGAGCGGCTCGCCGGCCTGGTCGACGACCTCGCCACGATCGGCGTCCTGGTGGCCGCGGTGTTCACGCTCGCGGCGTTCGCCCAGATCGCCGTCGGCCGCCTGCTCGACCGCTATGGCGCGCGCGCGATCCTGCCGCTCATCGTCCTGCCGCAGGTGCTGCTTCTGCTGCTCGCGGTCCAGATCTCCGGTTGGGCCATGCTGCTCCTGGCCGCAGCCCTGATGCTGCTGGTGTTCGGCGAGATCCCGATCACCGCCTGGCTGGTCGGCCAGTACACGCCCGCCCACTGGCAGTCCCGGATCTTCGCCCTGCAGTACGTGCTCTCGCTCGGGGTCAGCGCGATCGTGGTGCCGCTGATCGCGGTCCTGCACGACCGGACCGGCGGTTTCTCCGCGTTCTTCATCGTGCTCGCCGGCGCCGCGGCGCTGGTCGCCCTGGTCGCGCTGCTGCTCCCGGGCTCGGCCCCGGCGCGCGCGCCAGCCCTGGAGCCGGTGGCGCCGGGCGTCAGAGCAGCGCGCTGAAGTTCGCGTACAGCTGGCGTGCCGCCTGATTGAGCGCCGGCATGTGAGCCTTGGCCTCGAGCGGGAAGCGGGCGGCGCCGTCGGCGCCCAGGCGCAGGACCAGGGCTTCGCTGGTCGATGGGTCCGCGAACCAGTCGGCAAGCGTCGGCGGGTCGACCTCGGCGTGGAACTGCAGGCCGAACGCCCGCTCGCCCACCGCCAGCGCCTGGACCGCGCAGGCGCCCGAGGTCGCGAGCACGGCGGCCCCCGCGGGTGGCGTCACGACCTCGGCGGCATGCCACTGCAAAAAGCGGGTCGTGGTGGACAGCCCCGCGAACAGCGGATGCGCCCGCCCGGCCACTGTCAGCTCGACCTCGAACACGCCGACCTCCGGGATCGTGGCCGGGCGCACCTCGCCGCCGAGCGCTGCCGCCAGCAGCTGGTGGCCGAGGCAGATGCCGAGATAGGGCATCCCCAGCTCCAGGACCGCGGTCCGGATCGCCTGCTTCTCGGGCCGCAGCCACGGATGCTCCGCCTCCTGCCAGACGTCCTGGGCGCCGCCCATGACCAGCAGCGCGTCGTAATCCTCGAGCGCCGGGATCGCATCGCCCGCCTCCAGCGCGACCACGTCCCATGCGATCCCGTCCGCCCGCAGGCAGTCGCGGAAGATGCCGGGATGCGCGAGCTCCATATGCTGGAACACGAGCACGCGGGGTCGGCGTCGGGCCATGCAGGTCATCCTCGTAGCCGGGCGCGAAAAGGCCAACGCGGCCCCTCTGATAGCGCCCGCGGCGACCAAAGACGAGAGCTCGCGATCGAATCCGACCCGTCCGAGAGGCTATCCGAAGCGCGGCTTCCCCGCTATCATCGCAAGGCTGGAGATCCTGGACACAGCGCGACCATCGACCTGTCAGCCATTGCTACCGCTTGAGTTCATCGTCGAGGGGCCAGCCGTCTCGCAGCAGGCGCGCCGTCGCGGACGCTGGATCGCGAAAATCCGGCAACGGCTCGGCCAGAGCTGGCCGGCTGCGACGACCCCGGCGAGCGGTTCGGTCATGGTCGTGCTCACGTACTTTTACGACGATGGAGCGCCGGACGTGGACAATCTGGCCAAGCCGGTCCTGGATGCCCTGAACGGCCTGGTTTTCATTGACGACGAACAGGTGACGGATTTGTTGGTCCGCAAGCGCAATCTGTCAGGTAGACTGACGGTCGACGATGCCACCCCGACCATGGCTGCGGGATTCGATCTCGGTTCGCCGTTCCTCCATGTGGTCGTTCGCGCGGCGCCCGGTCAGGAGATCACCCTCTGATGCGTAGCGTCGAATCCAGCACCGAAACAGACCTGACCCGCAGGACCGCCGAGGACTATCGGGCAAGGGGCTACGATGTGATCATCCAGCCTAGCCGAGAGGAGCTGCCTGAACCTCTCGCCTACTTCCAGCCCGATATCCTTGCCCGGAAGGGCGGCGAAACCGTGATCATCGAGGTGAAATCGCGCCAGTCGTTGGGGCGGGAGCCCCACGTCGAGCCTCTGGTGCGTGCCGTCCAGCAAGTGCCGGGTGCGCGCTTCGAACTCGTGATCGCGAAGCCCGACATTGCCTCACCCCTCCCCGAGCGGACCCGCCCTTGGCGCGATCGCGAGGCCGCAGGCGCGCTCGAGGAAGCCTCGCAACTGCTGGAAGACGGGCATCTCGTCGCGGCTTTGCTGCTCGGTTGGGCGGCCGCCGAGGCGGCTTTGCGGATTCTCGCCGCGAGGGAGGACGTCAAGACCGAGCGTAATGATTCGAGCTATCTGGTCAATCGGCTGGTCAGTGAGGGGGCCCTTGCGGGCCGTCAGTATCAGTCCCTGCGCCAAGCCTTGGAGATGCGCAATGCGGTGGCTCACGGCCTGGAGCCGATGGGCCTGAAACCTTCACAGGTGCGCGCGCTCTTGCGCACGGTCGGTGAGTTGCTGACGCCCAGACGAGTGCTTGCGGAAGCAAGGTAGATCCTCCGGCCAAAAGTGGAAGGAAGGAAAATGAACCGTGTGCTGATTACCGGGGCCGCGGGCGGCATCGGGCGGCGGATCCGGCCGCTGCTGCGCGGCGTCTACCCGACGCTGCGCCTGTCGGACGTGGTCGAGATCGAGGCCCAGGCGGGCGAGGAGTTCGTCAAGGCCGACCTCGCCGACATGGCCGCAGTCGAGCGCCTGTGCGCCGGCGTCGACGGCATCATCCACCTCGGTGCCAGCTCGGTCGAGGACGCCTGGGAGCCCGTCCTGCAGAACAACATCATCGGCGGCTACAACGTCTTCGAGGCGGCGCGGCGCCAGGGCGTGCAGCCGGATCGTGTTCGCGACCACCAACCACGTCGTCGGCTTCTACCGGCGTCAGCGGACCATCGACCACGAGGTCATGGTGCGCCCGGACTCGCGCTACGGGGTCAGCAAGGCGTTCGGCGAGGCGCTCGGGCGCATGTACGCCGACAAATACGGGCTTGGCGTGTTCAACATCCGGATCGGCAACCTGTGGGAGCAGCCGGTCGACCGGCGGCGCCTCTCGATCTGGATCAGCCCGCGCGACCTGGTCCAGCTGATGCGGATCGGCCTCGACCATCCGGACATCCATTTCGAGGTCGTCTACGGCGTCTCCGACAACGCCCGCGCCTGGTACGACAACGCCAACGCCTGCCGGCTCGGCTACCGGCCCGAGGACCAGGCCGAGGACTACGCCGCCAGCGCCACCGAGGCCGACCTCAAGCTGCCGCCGGACCCGATCGGCGAGCAGTTCCAGGGCGGCGGCTTCTGCGCCATGGAATTCTCGGGCGACGTCAAGAAAATTTCCTAAATGTAGGTAATTACGTGAAGTTCGACCGGTTCGACCGTCGCCACTATCCGACCCTGGGCGTGCAGGACGGCTATCGCGAGTGGGCGCCGACCTACGAGCGGGTGGTCCAGGACGAGATGGACCTGCGCCTGCTCGAGCGGCTGACCACGGTCGACTGGGGCCGCTCGCGCCGGGCGATCGATCTGGCCTGCGGCACCGGACGGATCGGCGCCTGGCTGCGGGCGCAGGGCGTGCCGCATCTGGACGGCATCGACCTCACCCCCGAGATGCTCGCCAGGGCGCGCGCGCGGGGTCTCTACGACCATTTGCTGCAGGGCGACCTGCGCGCGACCGGCCTGCGGCCCGCGAGCTACGATCTCGCAACCGTGGTGCTGGCCGACGAGCACCTTCCCGACCTTGCCCCGCTCTATGCGGAGGCCGCGTGGCTCGCCGCTCCGGGCGGCCGGTTCGTGATCGTCGGCTATCACCCGTTCTTCCTGATGATCGGCATTCCGACCCACTTCGATCGCGCCGACGGCACGCCCGCCGCGATCGAGAGCCACGTCCATCTGTTCAGCGATCACGTCAGGGCGGCGCAGGCCAGCGGTTTCACCCTGCTCGAAATGGCAGAAGGGGTGATCGACGACGCCTGGCTCGCGAAGAAGCCCAAGTGGCAGAAATACGCCAACCACCCCGTCAGCTTCGCCATGGTCTGGGGCCGGGCAGGGTAATCCATCGCACCAGGATTGCATTGGGCGTCTTCATGCACTACGGTGTAGTGCATGAAGACCGAAGTCTACAGCTGGCGGCTGTCACCGGACCTCAAGCGCGCGCTCGAGCGCGCAGCGCGGCGCGAACGCGTGAGTGTCTCCCGCCTGCTCGAACGGATCGCGCGCGATTGGCTGCAAGCGCGGGCTCCGGCAGCCGAGCACGACGAGGCCGAGCAAGCGCGACTGCGGGCTGCGGCAGCGCCTTACATCGGCAGCATCAGCAGCGGTGATCCCGAGCTGTCCGAGAAGGTCCGGGAGCGAATGATTGAGTACCTCGAACGAAAATACCCACGCTAGCGGCCTGATCGACACGGGCGCAATCCTAGCCTTGCTTGACAACAAGGATCGATGGCATGAGCGTTGCATTGAAGCCTACCAATCCCTGCAGGTCCCTCTGGCAACGTCTGCGGCTGTTCTGACCGAGTTTTTCTATCTGGCCGGCATCCGACTTCGCCGACCAGACGCGGCTTGGGGATTCATCCGGTCCGGCGTGGTCACCGTGCTCTCGATCGACGATGCTGACCTCCCCTCGCTCGATCACCTGATGCGCCAATATGCCGATCGGCCCATGGATTTCGCCGACGCCACGTTGGTCCATCTGGCGCGCCGGGAGCAGCTGAGCACCGTGTTCACCATCGACCACGACGATTTCGAGACCTACCGGATCGAGGGCCGGCGACGCTTCCGGATCGTGCCCGCGCGATGATCTCGCCCAGGGGGCTTGCTACCGCCTCCCGGTGATGGCAGCGGTAAGGGTGAAACGGGGCGGGGAGACGACCGTGAGCGGAGCGCCGGTCCAGAGACTGTTCGGCGAGGCCGAGATCGCCGCCCGGGTCGAGGCCCTGGCCGCGCAGATCGTGGCGGCGGTCGGCCCGGACTTCGTCGTGGTCGGCGTGCTGAAGGGCAGCTTCGTGTTCCTGGCCGATCTCGCGCGCGCCCTCAGCCGGGCCGGCGCCGCGCCGCGCATCGAGTTCATGCGCCTTGCCAGCTACGGCCAGTCCAAGGAGAGCTCGGGCGAAGTCCTGCTGCTCGGCGACGCCCCCCGCGACTTCGAAGGCAAGCCCGTCCTGCTGGTCGACGACATCGTCGATACCGGCCTCTCGATGGCCTACGGCCGGCGCCTCCTGCTCGGCCGCAACGCCTCTGCGGTCTGGACCTGCGCGTTGCTCGACAAGCCGTCCCGGCGCAAGGTCGAAAGCCCGCTCGACTTCACGGGCTTCGAGATCGAAGACGTGTTCGTGGTCGGCTACGGCATCGACTACGCCGAGCAGTACCGCTATCTCCCTTATATCGGCAAGGTGACCTGAGGCGCGCGCCCGGGAACGCAGGCGGCGCGGGACGCGCGATCGTGATAGAATGCCGCTGATGTGAAACCGCGGCGGACCATCGCCATGGCGACCCGGATCAAGCCCGAGGCGAAATCGATCTACGATCAGGACTTCTACGTCTGGACCGAGGTTCAGGCCGAGCTGCTGCGCCAGCGACGGTTCGAAGCACTCGATCTCGACAACCTGATCGAGGAGGTGGAAGGCTTGGGCGACTCGAAGAAGAGCGCGGTGCTCAGCAACGCGACCGTGGTGATCGAGCATCTGCTCAAGCTGCAGCACAGCCCGGCAACCGACCCCCGCGCCGGCTGGGTCGATTCGGTCCTCGAGCACCGTAACCGGCTGGAGTACGACCTCACGCCGCGCCTGCGGCAGATCCTCCAGGACGAGCTACCGCGCGTCTACGCGATCGCGCGGCGCACCGCCGAGCGTCGGCTGCGCGTGCATGGTGAGGATACCGCGGCGGCCGCGCTGCCCGCGACCTGTGCCTACACCGTCGACCAGATCATCGACGACTGGTGGCCGTGAGCCTGGCACCGTTCGCACCGCCGATCCGGCGCCGGGGCGCGTGAGGCCGACGCCGACCGCCCTCTTGAAACCCGCCGCAACATCGCCCGCGTCCGCGATGGCGCGCATCGTCCTGACCGTGCTGGCGCCGTTTGCCGCGGGCTATTTCCTGTCCTACCTGTTCCGCTCGGTGAACGCGGTCGTGGGCCCGAGGCTGGTCGCCGACATCGGCCTCAGCGCAACCGGGCTCGGCCTCCTGACCTCGGCCTATCTGCTCGCCTTCGCGCTGTTCCAATTGCCGCTCGGCCTGCTGCTCGACCGCTTCGGCCCGCGCCGCGTGCAGGCGGGCCTGCTCGCGACCGCCGCGGCGGGCGCGCTCCTGTTCGCGCTCGGCAGGGACCTTCCGACCCTCACCATCGCCCGGGCGCTGATCGGCCTCGGCTTTGCCGGCGGGCTCATGAGCGGCTTCAAGGCGGTCGTGCTCTGGCTGCCCGAGCCACGGCGCGCGCTCGCCAATGCCGGCGTGATGTCGTTCGGCGCGCTCGGCACCCTGGTCGCGACCGTGCCCACGGAGCTCGCGGTCGAGGCGGTCGGCTGGCGGACGGTGTTCGCCGGGCTCGCCGCGATCACGCTCGCGGTCGCGGCGCTGATCCTGGTGGTCGTGCCGGAGCGCGGCGCCGCCGGCCGGATCGAAGGCCTCTGGCTCCAGGCCGCAGGCCTGCTCCGGATCGGCCGGGATCCGGTCTTCTGGCGCCTTGCGCCGCTGATGGCGACGACCGCCGGCACCCACATCGCGATCCAGACGCTCTGGGCGGGGCCCTGGTTGCGCGACGTCGCCGGCCTCGATCGGATCGGGGTCGCCAACCAGCTGATGGCGATGGCGATCGGCTTCCTGATCGGCATCCTCGCGATCGGCGCGGTCGCCGACCGGCTCGGTCGCCGCGGCGTCGACCTCCTGACCGTGATGCTCGGTTTCCTGATTTTCTTCTTCCTGGCCGAGCTTGCCATCGTCCTGCAATGGACCCGCTTCAGCCTCCCGATCTGGACGCTCTTCGGCATGACCGGCCAGGCCGCGATCCTGGGCTACCCCTGGCTCGCCTCGCACTATGGCGCCGCGCTCTCGGGCCGCGCCAATACCGCAATCAACCTCGTGACCTTCCTTGCCGCCTTCGGCGCCCAATACGCGATCGGCGCCCTCATCGACCTGTTTCCCACGACCGCTGTGGGCGGCTACAGCGCGCGCGGCTACCAGGCGGGCTTCGGCGCCTTCTTCGCCCTGCAAGTGCTGGCGCTGGCCTGGTACCTCCCCGGCCACCGCGCCCTGCTGGCCGAGGGCAGGCGGCCGCCGCAGGACTGACCCGCGAGTGGCATCCGCGCTCCGGCTCGACTAGAATGGCCGCGACCAGCCTTGCAAAGGGGCATCGCATGGCGATCGGCCGATTCGGCGCGGCCAACCGTACCTATTGGGACGGCGAGGTCGACTTGAACCTCGCGAGCTGGGACATCGAGGGCTTTCTCGGCGACCCGGCGCGGCTGACCCGGGAGGTCGCGGCCGACCGGGAAGCGCTCGGCGCCGTGCAGGGCAAGTCGCTGATCCATCTTCAATGTCACTTCGGCCTGGACACGCTCGCCTGGTCCCGACTGGGCGCCGTCGCGACCGGGGTCGACTTCTCGCCGCGGGCGATCGCGACCGCGATCGATCTCGCCAAGCGCGCCGGCGCCAACACCCGGTTCGTCGAGGCCGACCTCTACGAGACGCCACAGGTGATCCCCGAGCGGTTCGACGTCGTCTACACCAGCGGCGGCGCGCTCTGCTGGCTGCCGGACATCAGGGCCTGGGCCGATGTGGTCAGCCGCCTGCTCAAGCCGGGTGGCGTGTTCTACATCCGCGAAGCCCATCCGATGCTGTGGTCGCTCGAGGACGAGCGCGACGACCAGCAGCTGGTGATCGGCCGGCCCTACTTCGAGACGCCCGAGCCCAAGCGATGGGATGCCGCCCCGGCTCTGGGACCGGCGGCCGGTCGCCGGGCCGCACTACGTCTGGCAGCACGGCCTGGGCGAGATCGTCAGTTCCCTGATCGAGGCCGGCCTCGTCATCCAGTTCCTGAAGGAGCACAGAACCTGCCTCTGGCAGGCCCTGCCGTTCATGGTCCAGGACCAGGACGGCTGGTGGCGGCTGCCGGACCGACCGGAGCGCCTGCCGCTGATGTACTCGATCCGGGCGTTGAAGGCTTAAGGTCGCAGCGGATGCACGAGCGATCGTGGCGCCAAAGGACCGCCATGACCGGATGAGGGGGCGCGGACCCGAGGGCGCGCCCCCTCAGCCAGTGCTTGCTGAGACTGGCGACTTTTAGTCTCGTCGGCCGGTTACTTGCAGTGCGAGAGGTCGGTCTCGACGTCCTGCCAGGCGATCGTTTTCAACTGCCACTTGTTGTCGGGCTCGGGCGCCCAGGTCATCATGTAGGAGCCGGCATAGCAACTGTCGTCCTTGGCACCCGCGGTGACCGCGAAGTCGCCGCGCTCGACCACCCGGCCGTCTTTGCCGGTGAGCTGGTTCGTGGAGTCGAGCTTGGCGAACTTGACGTTGTACTCGCCGCCGATCGTCTTCGCGAAGGTACCGAGGACCTGGGTCGATCCGCTGTAGACTTGGCCGGCATTGGCGCGATGGAAGACGACGTCATCCGCGAGCAGCGGCCGGAGGTCGGCCCACTGCCGGCTGTTGAACGCGTTGATGAACCCGGCGTGGGTCGCGGCGGCGTCGAAATCCGCCGCGACGGCGCTGCCGCCAAAACCCGCGAGCAGCGCCAGGGCGATCACAAACGGCTTTGACATGAAATCCTCCTGTTGGTTGCAGATGCATTGCCGATCGAAAGGCGCGTCCGAAGCGTCCCAATTGCGTCGGACGCGCACTGATCATGCGCCGGCCGGCGGCGCCGCGCAATCGGATTTTACACCGGATAAGGGCATCCCCCGACCATAGGCAAGCGGCGCCAAAGCGGCTATGGAAGGGGCGCCAGGCAGCAAGGGAGGGTGGTCGCATGGCTAAGGTCGCACTGGTCACGGGTGCCGGCTCCGGGATCGGCAAGGCGTCGTCGCTGGCGCTCGCCAGGGACGGGTTCGATGTGGCACTCAGCGGACGGCGCAAGGAGCCGCTGGAGGCGGTCGCCGAGCAGGTGAAGGGCCTCGGCCGCAAGGCGCTCGCGGTGCCGACCGACGTCACCGATCCCGCCTCGGTCAGCGCGCTGTTCGCCAAGGCCAAGGAGACCTTCGGCCGCCTCGATGTGCTGTTCAACAACGCGGGCGTCGGCGCGCCGGGCATGCCGCTCGAGGACCTGCCGTTCGAGAAGTGGAAGGCGGTGATCGACACGATCCTGACCGGCTCGTTCTTATGCACCCAGGAAGCGATCCGGATCATGAAGGCGCAAAAGCCGATGGGCGGCCGGATCATCAACAACGGCTCGATCTCGGCCTACGCGCCGCGCCCCAACTCGGCGCCCTACACCTCGGCCAAGCACGCGATCAGCGGGCTCACCAAGTCGACCTCGCTCGATGGCCGCAAATACGAGATCGCCTGCGGCCAGATCGACGTCGGCAACGCCCTGACCGAGATGGCGGCGCGCATGAAGGACGGCGTGCCCCAGGCCGACGGCTCGATCAAGGTCGAGCCCTTGATGGACGTCGAGCACGTCGGCCGCGCGGTCGCCTACATGGCGAGCCTGCCGCCGGATGCCAACATCCAGTTCCTGACCATCATGGCGACCAAGATGCCCTTCGTCGGCCGCGGCTGACGAAGGCGAGGCGCCAGCTTCTAACCCGCCAAGGCCGGACGGTAACGGGGTGGCGGGATGGGAATCTGGCGCTCGCGGGCCGTCTCGAGCCAGGCCGCCATCGCAATCTCCAGCTCGGCGACCGCCTTCGCCGGCGTATCACCATGCGCCGAGCAGAACCGCAGATCCGGCACGTCGGCGATCCAGCACTGGTCGTCGTCGCTCCAGAACACGTTGATGTGGTATCGCGACGCCGGCTCGGACCTCTTCGTCATCGCAACCTCAGACCGTGCTCGCGCACTACCGACTCGAGCTGGCGCACCTGATACCGCTTGGCCTTTCCGTCAGCAGGCTGAAGGTTCAGCATGAGCGCCAGCTCGACATGAATCAGAATGTGGTGGCTGCCGCGCGTCCGGGCCAGCTCGAAACCGAAGGCATAGGCGAGGCGGAGCAGATCATCGAATCGGATATCGAGATTGCCGCTTTCGATCCTCGCCCACGTCTTGCGCGGCGTTACACTTCCTACTTGAACTTGGAGACCGCGACCTCCTTGGAGGTGATGAACTCGAGCAGCGCCGGCTGGCCCTGCTCGGTCGCGGCGATGCCGCGCTTGATCGCGGGCACGATCTCGGCGGGCTCCGTCACCCGCTCGCCGTAGCCGCCGAAGGCGCGCGCCATGGCCGCGTAGTCGCCCGAGATGTCGGTCGCCCGGTAGCGCTCGGTCGAGACCGGCATCACCCCGAGCTCGATCGCCATCGAGAAGTTGTTGAGCAGGACCGAGAGGATCGGGATCCGCTCGCGCACCGCGGTCTCGAAGTCCATGCCGGTGAAGCCGATCGCGGCATCGCCCCAGACGTTGATGCAGAGCTTGTCCGGGTGCACGAGCTTCGCCCCCATCGCGAGCCCGAGGCCGTAGCCGAGCTGGGTGGTCTTGCCCCAGCCGATGTAGCTGAGCGGCACCGTCGAGACCCAGAACGGCGAGATCTGGTCGCGCGGGCTGCCGGCATCGTGGGTGATGATCGTCGTGTCGAGGTCGACCGTGCGCGCAAGCTCGGAAAGCACCCGGTAGGGGTTGAGCGGCACCTCGTCGGAGGTGAGCTTCGGGCGCCATTGGGCAAGCCAGGGCTCGCGCACGGCCTTGATCTCGTCGGCGACCGGCGAGGGGTCCCGGGCGCTTCGGACCTGCGGCTCGATCTTGGCGAGCAGCGCCTCCAGGATCAGCTTGGCATCGCCCAGCAGCGCCAGCTCGCACTCGACGTCCTTGTTGACGTCCAGGGGATCGAGCGTGGCGTGGATGATCGCCTTGCCGGCCGGCATGTCGACCCCGAAGTTGGTCTTGGTGAAGCTGCAGCCGATGCCGAAGATCAAGTCCGCATTCTTCAGGAAATGGTCGACCGGCGCCGGGATCGCGTTGCCGCCCGAGCCGAGCGAGAGCTTGTGGTTCTCGGGGAAGGCGCTCTTGCCGCCGAGGCTCGTGGTGACCGGCGCCGCGAGCAGCTCGGCCAGGCGCTTCAGCTCGGCCCAGGCCTGCGCGTAGTGCACCCCCTGGCCGGCGTAGATCACGAGCCGCTTGGCCTCGACCAGGCGCTTTGCGACCGCGCCGACCGCATCCGGATCGGGGCCGATCCGCGGCATGGTCGCGGGCTTATACGCAAGCGGCTCCGCCACCTCCTCGGTGAACACCTCGCGCGGGATCTCGATCAGCGCCGGCCCGCCGCGCCCGGTCTTGAGCTGCGTGAAGGCGCGGCGGAACACGTTCGGCAATTCCGAGGTCAGGATGATCGGCTCGGCCGACTTGGTGACGTGGCGCATGTTGAGCACGGAGTTGAAGTTCGGCTCGACCCAGGCGAGCGACCGGGGATAACCCATCGGCAGCACCAGGATCGGCACCGCCTCGCCATAGGCCTGGGCGACCCCGCCGAAGGCGTTCTCGGCGCCCGGCCCGTGCTGCATCGCGAACACCCCGATCTTCCTGCCGCTGGTCAGCCTCGACATGGCATCGGCCATGTGCAGCCCGATCCGCTCCTGGCGCACGATGATCGGCCGGATGCCGGCGCGCGCCGCGAACTCCAGGATGTGGTTGACCGGATAGCCGAAGATGATCTCGACGCCCTCGCGCTTCAGGATCTCCGCGATCGCCTCGCCTGCCTTCATGGTGCCTCTCCCCGGTTCTGCCGCCGGCCATACAACCGATCGCCCCGCCGCTTGTCCAGGGCCTACCGCTGGCCTGGGATCTGCCGCTCCAGCTCCGGCAGCGGCTCGCTCGAGGACAGCATCCGCCGCAGCACCCCGTCCTTGCGCACGTAGTGATGCTGCAGCGCGCCCGCGACGTGCAGGATGACGGTCAAGTAGAGCACGAACTGCAGGCTGAGATGCGCCCATTTGAAGACCTCGGCCACCGGCTTGTCGACCGGCACCCACTTGGCGAGGTCGTAGACCATGAAGAACGGCACCGGAAAGCCCGCCATCGCGGTGTAGAGAAAGCCGGTGACCGGCATCAGGAACAGCACGAGATAGAGCAGCGCATGGGTCGTGCGCGCGAGCTTCACCTGCCAGCCCGGCAGGTCCGCGGGCAAGAGCGGCACCGGGTTCGACCAGCGCCAGGAGAGCCGGACGACCGCGAGCAGGAAAATCACGATGCCGGTGGTCTTGTGGACGTCGTAGCAGACGTTCTGGAGCAGGCCGGGCCCGCTCGCGACCATGGTGATCCCCGCCGGCACCTGGACCACCAGCACCAGCGCCGCGATCGTCCAGTGCAGCCCGATGCTGACGCTCCCCCACCGCGCCGCCGTGTTCTCCCGCATCGCTGGCTCCCCTCGATCCGGCGTTCCTTCCAGCTGCCCATCAGTACAGATCCGCCCGGCAGGTTGCCAGCCGGATCTCCCCGCCGTCCGGCACCCGCGCCAGCCGCGCGCAGGCCCTCGAACGGCGCTCGAAGGTGCCGGGCGAGCCGGGGCGCGCAAGGATTCAGGCGAAGCGGGCTCGAGCGCTCATCTTGTGCCGGCGCCGAGCGCCCGCCACGGGCGGCGCTGCCGGTCCCCGCCTCAATTCCGCGACGATCGCCAGCCTCGGTCCGTCATGGGAACCATCTGGCAATCAGGCTGCCCGCCAGCGCTCCCGCGAAGGCGACGGCGAGGCCCACCAGCAGCGCGATGACGACTTCGAAGGGCCAGAGGTTGTGCGAGGTGGGATCCTGCGCGCAATCCCAGAGCACGCGGGCGAACACCGCCGCCGGCACCGAGGCCCCGACGATGCCCGTGACCCGCCAGAACGGCGCGATCCGAAACGAGCACAGCGCCAGGGCCGCGAACCCGACCACGATCATGCCGGGCAGCATCAAGGAATCCGGCAGACTGACCTTGTTGTACGGGATCATCCAATAGAAAACGCCAACCGCGCCAAAGCTCGCAAGAAAAGCAAGCGGCAACCAGATCTGCTTGACTTTGCCCATGGTCGACGACCTCTCTCGAAACCGCTCGAGGGCGGTACTCGCCGTCGGCGAAGATGCTCGACGACCCGACGACGTGGCGCTCCGCACGGCCGGCGGCGGCGGCCGGCGGCCATCCCTACCGGGCTTGCTTTAAGGAACCGTGGTCGGCCCTCGAGGAACCGCGGGCGGATCGGTCTCGTCGCCGCGGTCGCCACCTGGGGACGCAGCCCCGCAAGCTGCGCAAAGTCGGCTCATGCGCACTCCGAGACCCGGGGACGCCTGCGGGCCGCCGGGTCCGCAGGCGGCCTTCGACCGCTCGGTCCGGCCCCGGGCCGCCCCCCTTCCGGACCGATCAGCTTCGGGCCAGCCGGTCCGGCTGCCGACCGCGCCGCCCGGACGGTCGCCGGCCGGTGCTTGAGGGCCGGTCGACAACACGCCAGTTGACCTCTGGACGCCGGGTGCTAGGTTCCCATCCGAAACTCAGCGGTTTCGTTGGACATTCAGACGTTTCGCAAGAAGCGTTGCCGGCCGACGTGAGTTCGCCGGTCGGGCTGGGGTCGCCAGCAACCCGAAATGCCGAGGTGGGACATGGACATAGGCGAGCCGCTCAAGGACCTGGGGCCGGTCGACATCAAGCCGGCGGTCGCCCTGGTCGAGACCCTGACCGAGGCCGACTGGACCAGCAACACCTTCCGCCAGGACTGCCTGGCCGACCCGGTCCACTGCGTCACCAACAACATCATCTTCAAGCACGAGTGGCACCCGTCGGCCTCGCGCACCGGCATCCAGCACTTCGAGGACCTGGTCTACCTCTGGGCCAAGCAGCGCAACCTCGACCCCGAGCAGTACCTGCCGGTCGGGCGCGAGGAGACCGACGTCTGGCCGGTGTTCACGCTGCCCGAGTGGGTGCGCTACCGGGACGTGCTCGGGCCGCTGGTCGAGCAGGTGGTGGCGCCGCTCAAGACCCCCTTCGGCGTGATCACGCGCCTCGCCCTCGTGCGCCTCAACCCCGGCGGCCACATCCTGCCGCACACCGACGGCCACGCGATGGCGCTCCGGGCGCACCGCATCCACGTGCCGCTGACCTCCTCGCCCGCGGTCGAGTACAAGATCGGCGGCCGCAAGCTCGCGATGCGCGCCGGCCACGCCTACGACTTCAACAACCGGGTCCGCCACTCGGTGCGCAACAAGGGCAAGCGGCCGCGGGTCAACCTGTTCGTCGACTACTACCCCAACCCCGGCCTGGTCGTGACCAACCCGCTCTCGGTCTCGATGCCGGCCCACACCCGCCCCGCGCCCCGCCTGAACTGAGGCCCCGGCGCGCAAGCCCTCGATCGAGCCCGCTGGCGCCAGCGCCGCGGTGCGCCGGCCCTGGCTGGAGTCCGCCTCGACCGGCCGGGCGCGCTGCCGCCGGCACACCGCCGGCGCGCGATCGTTGAGCGCCGACCGAGGCTGACGCTGCTGCCCCACCGCCCCGGGGGGCTCTTGTCCCGCTTTCCCATCAGCGCCCGCCCAGCTGGTTTGCGGCCGCCTCGATGCGCCATCCGGGCAGGGGCCCGGCGCCGAAGCTCGCCCGGTTGATCCATCTCAATGCCGAAGCCCTCAGGGGGTGCACGGTGGCTGCGCTCGGATCATTGGCAACCCCGCCGATCGGCGGCACTGCCAGGTGATCGACATCGCGGACAGGGACAACCCCGATGACCAACGCAACTTCGACTGGCCGCTACGGCATCCTCGCGGCGCGGCAATCTCAGCCTCAACGAGCCGGTCATCGGGCGGACGTCGGTTCAAGGCCTGCCCGCCAGAGCGCATGTGAGGCGCGCGCACGGTCGCAAAGCGCAGGAGGAACGAAAATGCGACGTCTCCTGAAGACACTCCCGCTGCCGGTCGCAGCCCTGGTCATGGCGCTTGCGGCCGCCGGTCCCTGCCACGCCGCGGGGTCGGTGGTGAACGTGGCGCTCTGGGACAAGGGCGCCGACGCGCCGATGGCGACCAACCTCGGCCTTGGCATGGGCGGCGACATGTCGAAGGCGACGATGGGCATCAGCGCCACGCCGGCGACCGTCAAGCCCGGCATGGTGACCTTCGAGGTGGTCAACGCGTCGAAGGACCAGATCCACGAAATGATCGTGGCCAAGCTTGCGAATCCGAAGACGCCGCTGCCCTACCTCGCCGACCAGAACGTCGTCGACGAGGACCAGGCGGGTGACCTGGGCGAGGTCTCGGAGCTCGATCCGGGCAAGTCCGGCGCCCTGCGGATCGAGATGAAGCCCGGCGCCTACATCCTCTACTGCAACGTCCCGGGCCACTACGTGACCGGGATGTGGACGACGTTCACGGTCAAGTAGCCGTCGCCCCACGCCGTCCGAGCGGATCTCGCCGCAGGCGCGGCCAGCACCTGGCGCCCGTCAATAGCGCTCGGGCACGAAGGTCTGATCGCTCTTCGGCGGCCGCACGTAGCCGCCGGCATCCTGGCGCGGCGGCAGCTCGATCGGCGGCGGCGTCAGATCCTGGTAGGCGATCATGCTTAGGAGGTGGCTGATGCAGTTGAGCCGCGCGCGCTCCTTGACGTCGGCCTCGACCACGTGCCAGGGCGCCTGCTTGATGTCGGTGTGGGTGAACATCTCGTCCTTGGCCTTGGAGTACTCGACCCAGCGCCGGCGGGATTCGAGGTCCATGGGCGAGAGCTTCCAGCGCTTGGTCGGATCCTGGATCCGGCCGCGGAAGCGGCGCTCCTGCTCCTCATCGCTGACCGAGAACCAGTATTTGATCAGGATGATGCCCGAGCGCACGAGCATGCGCTCGAATTCCGGGCAGCTGCGCAGGAACTCCTGATATTCCGCGTCGGTGCAAAAGCCCATCACCCGCTCGACGCCGGCGCGGTTGTACCAGGACCGGTCGAACAGGACCAACTCGCCGCCGGCCGGCAGGTGCGGCACGTAGCGCTGGAAATACCATTGCGTCTGCTCGCGCTCGGTCGGCGTCGCGAGCGCCACGATCCGGCAGACGCGCGGATTGACGCATTCGATGATCCGCTTGATCACGCCGCCCTTGCCGGCGGCATCGCGGCCCTCGAAGATGACCACGACCTTCAGGCCCTGGTGCTTGATCCATTCCTGCAGCTTGACCAGCTCGATCTGCAGTCTGGCGAGTTCCGCCTCGTAAAACTTCTTCTTGATCTTGGGCGGCGGGCGGGGCTCGTCCCCGCCATCCGGGCCGGCGGGCGCTTTCGCGCCGTCGGCCTCGGACCGGACGACCTTCAGCCTGGGGCCGCCGGCCTTGTGCTGTTTGCCCATGAGTGCCTCGCCGCCGTCTTTGCGATCGCCGCCCGGAGCCCTTGCGCGCCGCTCGAGCGCGACCCTCGGCCCGGTGCGGTGATGATAGACACAACCGGGCTTTGCCGTCATGCTGATATCGTCGCCCGCGAGGTGGGAGTCGTCGCCCATGTCGATCGAAGGTGTCTGGACCGGGGAAGTCTACGGCCCCTTTGGCTGGGACAACCGGGGCGTGTTCGTGTTCGAGCACGGCCGCATCATCGGCGGCGACCACCGGCAATACTGCAGCGGCGCCTACAGCCAGACCGGGCATGACGTGAAAGCGGAGATCACGTTCCACTACTACGGCCCGCCCCGGCCCGCCTTCGGCGAGGCGCGGGAGCAGTTCACGACCGAGCTCGAAGGCCGGTGGCAGGGGGAGGAGATCAACGGCGTGATCCGCCGCCCCGACCGGCCCCAGTTCGACCTCCAGATCCGCCTGACCAAGCGCATGGACCTGCCGTCGGCCTGAGCCGCCGCAGCCTGCCCCGGGAGGTCGAGGCCTACTCTCCTGCCTCAAGCGCGCCTACGGCCTGGCCCGCTGCACCTGGCGCGGCTCAGCCACTTCAAGGCCTGGTCTGGTCCTCGGTGGCTGCCCACAACCTCGCCCTCTTCGCGCGCCTCAAACCCGCCTGAGCACCCCCGCGATCTCCTGAAGCAGCATCAGCATCCAGCGCTTATGGACGGGCACTGGCTACAGCAAGTCTCCGGCACGGGGCCGCAGGAGACAGGTGTCGAGGAAGCGGTCGAGCCAGCGGTCGGTCGCCGGCGCGTAGCGATCGTAGCTCTCGAGCTGGACCTCGCGCGGCTGGGCGCCGAGCAGGGTGAGCATGGCGCTGCCGCGCTCGGAGCCCGACCAGCGGTCGATCATGATGCGGGTCATCTCGGGGTGGAACTCGATCCCGAACACCCGGTCCTCGTAGCTGAACATCTGGGCGTCGAAGGCGTCGTTGTGGGCGAGGTGGAGCGCACCCGCCGGGATCGCGAAGGTCTCCTTGTGCCACTGGTAGAACATGGTCGGGCCCTCGAAGTGGCCCTGGCCGGCAGGGGTCGGGTAGATCGGGTGCCAGCCGATCTCGACCAGGCCCTCGGGATGACGGCCGACCTTGGCGCCGAGCACGCGGGCGATCATCTGGGCGCCGAGGCAGATGCCGAGCACGGGCACGGGGCCCGGCAACGCGACCTTCTCGAGCCAGTCGAGCTCCATCCGGATCGCCGGCCGGTCGTCGTCGTTGGCGCTCTGGGGGCCGCCGAACACGATCGCGGCGGCGTAGTCCCGAAGGTCGTCCGGCAGGGGATCGAACAGGTTGGTGCAGCGGCGATCGAGGGTGCAACCGCGCGCCTCCAGCCGCTCGCCGACCCGCCCCGGGGTCGAATGCGCCCCGTGAACGACGATCAGAACCCGCCTCGCCATGCGTCTCCTCGACCGCTGTCGCTCTGCCGCGATCCTGCCTCAGGATCTGCTGATAGCCGATCAAATAGTAAGGCGCAATTTGCGTGCCACCACTTTCACCCCTCCCCATACACCAGCCGAGCGCGCCGAGCGTCACACTCGCCCCCCCGGACCGCCTCCGCCACAACCCATCGCACTCCCCCCCGCCCCCGCCACCGACACCTGCCGCCGCAGCCGCCATTGACGGCCGGGCGTGGGCGCTTCTAGCGTCAGAATCGTCCAGCAGGAGGGCGAGGGCGATGGCGGCGAACGACGATCCAGGCGGCACGGGCGAAGGCTGGCAGGCGCGCCGGCGCGAGCTGCAGGCCGCGGTCGAGCGGCACATGATCCGCTACGTCGGCGACTTCCCGCCGTTCTTCGTCGAGCGCGCCGAGGGCAGCTACGTCTACGACGACCGCGGCCGGCAGATCCTCGACTTCACCTCGGGCCAGATGTGCGCCACGCTCGGCCACAATCATCCGGCCGTGGTCGACGCGATCCGGCGCAGCTGCGAGCGGGCGATCCACCTGTTCAGCTGGCTGCTGGCGCCCGAGGTCGTGGAGCTCTGCCAGGAGCTCGCGGCGCTCCTGCCGCCCCGGTTGCAGAAGGTCATCCTGCTCAACACCGGCAGCGAAGCCAACGAGGCGGCGCTGCGCATGGCCAAGCTCGCGAGCGGCGGTCACGAGGTCGTCGCCCTCAGCGCGTCCTTCCATGGCCTGACCGGCGGGGCGGGGGCCGCGACCTATTCGGTCGGCCGCCGCGGCTATGGTCCGGGCGTGCCCGGCAACCTCGCGATCCCGGCGCCGAACGCCTATCGCTGCCCGATCCGCCATTGCCACGACGCCTGCGACCTTGCCTGCCTGGAGGTCGGCTTCGAGCTGATCGACAGCCAGCGCGCCGGCCAGCCGGCGGCCGCGATCGCCGAGCCGATCATCTCGACCGGCGGCGTGATCGTGCCGCCCAGGGGCTATTTCCCGCGCCTGAAGGCGCTCTGCGAGGCGCGCGGCATGCTCCTGATCCTGGACGAGGCACAGACCGCGTTCGGCCGGGTCGGCGCCAACTTCGCCTTCGAGCAGGACGGCGTGGTGCCGGATCTTCTGACGGTCTCGAAGACGCTCGGTGGCGGCATCCCGCTCTCGGCCGCGGTCACCAGCGCCGAGATCGAGGAGCGCTGCTACCAGCGGGGTTTCGTGCACGTCACCTCGCACGTCTCAGATCCGCTGCCGGCGGCGGTCGGCCTTGCCGTGCTCGAGGTGCTGGCGCGCGAGCGCCTCGCCGAGCGCGCGCTGGTGCTGGGCGAACGCCTGGCCGGCGGATTGCGCGACCTGCAGCAGCGCTACGAGGTGATTGGCGACGTGCGCGGTCGCGGCCTGCTCTGGGGGGTCGAGCTGGTGACCGACCGGCAGAGCCGCACCCCCAACCCCGGGCTCGGGGCGAAGATCACCCGGCGCTGCCTGGAGCTCGGCCTGTCGATGAACATCGTGTCGCTGCCGAACCTCGCCAGCGTCTGGCGGATCGCCCCGCCGTTGACCGCGACCGAGCCCCAGATCGACGACGGCGTTGCGATCCTCGATCAGGCGATCCGCGAGAGCCTCTGAGGGGCGGCGCGAGGGATCCCGAGGCCTGGCGCTGACCACAAATGAGCCCGGCGTTAACCATAGATTAAGAGCTTTCCGCTTTCCTGCAGGGACGGCATTGAGACGTTCGATCCCTGCGGGCGCGGGTGGTTTCGATGATTCTGGCGAACGGGGCACGCCCCCGGGCCGTTCTCTGGCGGCTGCTGCCGATCCTGTTCGGCGCCGGTCTGCTCGCCGGCTGCCAGAGCGCCAGCGAAGTCGCGCCGCCGGCGGTCCAGGCCGCCGACTGGCGGGTGGTCGAGCGATCGGGTGAGGCGCGCTACCTGGCGCCCGGCACGAGCGGCTGGGCGCCGGTCATGCCGGCGGCCGCGCTGCCGGGCGGCAGCCAGGTGGTAACCGGCGACGGCGGCCGCCTGATCCTCGCGCGGGCGACGGATCACGTCTCCGCCGGCCCGGCCAGCCGCTTCAACCTGCCGGATGCGACGGCGGGAGCGACCCTCGAGCAGTCCGCCGGGCGATTGCGCTACCGCCTGGGCGAGGCATCGCCATTGGCGGTCGCGACGCCGGCGCTCGCGATCCATGTCCAGGACAGCGCATTCGACGTGACCGTCGGCGGCAGCGCCACCGAGGTCGCGGTCGAGCGCGGCCGGGTGCGGGTGGCGACCCCAGACGGCGAGCGCGAGATCGAGCTCGGGGCTGGCCAGTCCGCGGAGGCCGGCAGTCGAAGGCCGCTCGCCTTCCGGACCGCCGGCGGCCAGCCGTTGCAACCGGTCGAGCGGACCATCCTGCCTGCGCTCCAGCCCCTGCGCGCGATTCCGGCGCCGCCCGCGTCGCAACCGTTGTCCGCGCTCCGGCGCCTGCCTGAGCTCCAGCCCGCGCCTGGCCTCGCGCCCGGTTCGACCCTGGCCGACGGAGCCGCGCCCGGAGCGCAGCTGCCGGCCGCGGGCGGGGCCATGGAGGCCTCGACCTCGGCCGCCGCCAGCATCGAGTCGGCGGTCGTGGTCGCGCCGGCCGGCCGGGCGCCCACCGGCTCGACCGATGGGGCCGCTGCGCCGGGCGCCGGCCTCGCCGCGCCGGCGCCCACCGAAGCCACCTCCGCGCCCAGGGGCGCTGCAGCTACCGAAGCCACGTCCGCGCCCAGGGGCGCCGCAGCCACCGAAGCCACCTCCGCGCCCAGGGGCGCCGCAGCCACCGACGCCGCCCCGGCGCCCACGGGCGCCCTGAGCGCCGAGGCCCCCTCGACGCCCGTGGGCGTCGCGGCACCAGAGGCCACCGCCACGCCGATCGGGGCCGCGAGCCCACAGGCGCCCTTGGCGCCAATGAGCGGCGTGGCCCCCGAACCCGGGCCCCAGGCGGTCGCGGACGACCCGGTGAGCGCGCCCGTGCCGGCCGACCCCCCGGCCGCGGCGCCGATGCCCGAGGATCCGCACCTGGCGTTCGATCGCCTCACCCAGGGCATGGTCGATGCGGTGCCCGCCGACCGCACGCCCAGGGATCCCTCGACGCATGCGCGCCGCATCTGAGCCGCGTCCGCACCCTGGGGCGGCGACCGTTCGCGGCGGTGGCCGGCGCGGGGCGCGGTTCGGCTCGACGGCGCTCGCGGCGCTGGTTCTGATCGCGACCCTGGGCGGAGCGGCGGCGCAACCGGCCGATCCGGTCACGATCCCGCTCGACGAGGCGAGCCCCTTGGATACCAGTCAGCCGCCGCTGGAGGGTGACTGGGTGGTCGTGGCGGTGGCCGGGGAGGCGACCTGGCGTCCGCAGGGCACCCCACGCTGGCGACCGATCGCGGTCGGCCGGGTGCTGCCCGCCCCGAGCGAGATCGAGACCGGAGCCGCGGGTGGCGTCACCCTCGTGCTGGGCGGCGACCGCCTGGTGGTCGCGCCCAACAGCCGTCTGATCCTGATGGCCCGCAGCCGTGGCGAAGATCAGCGCCTGCGCCAGGAGCGCGGCCGGCTGCGGGTCGACATCGAGCAACGGCCCGGCCGCGCCGTCGAGGTGCGGACGCCGCTGCTCAGCCTCGGCATCAAGGGCACGAGCTTCGAGGTCGCCGTCGACCCGTGGCAGAGCAGCATCGTCGTGCTCGAGGGCCAGGTCACGGTCAGCACGCCGAACGGCGCGCCGGTCCATCTCGGGCCGCGCCAGGGCTTGAGCCAGCCAGCCGATCCCGACCGTCCGGCGCGCCCGTTGGCGCTGACGGATCTGGCGCCGGTCAGGCGGACCGGCCCGGTGAGCTGGCACCTGCCGGCGCCGGACGCGCCGGCGGCGGCGTCGCCCTCGACGGCCGCCGGCGCGGATTTGTCCGGCGCCGCCGCATCGACCGAGCTGCGCGTACCCGGATCGATCGTCCTCGGCCCGCCGCCGGCCCAGGCGCGCGCGCCGGCGCAAACCGGGCTCGGCACCTGGCTCGACGACCGCAGCCTCCTCATCCTGGGCCTGGTGATCGGCGCCGGGTTGGTGCTTCTGGTCGTGCCCGGGTTGGTGCTGGGCCAGAGCCTGCGCGAGCACTGGCTCGATCGGTCGACCGGCAAAGGCAAGCGACGGCGTAGCCTGATCCGCGGCTGGTGAGCATGCCGCGCCGTCGGCCGTTGCTTTTGGTGATGGCTTGGAGGTCGGTGCGCACCGCGCTGGCGAGTGCGCCGCGCCATCGGCCGTTTCTGCTGCTCGGTCTGCTGGTGGCGGCCTTGTACCTCGGCGGCTGGCTCGACCCGATCGAGCGCAACCTGCTCGACCTGCGCGCCCATCTGCACATGCGTCCGGCATCCGGCCAGCTGGTGGTGGTGGCGATCGACCCGGCGAGCCTGCAGGCGCTCCAGCGCTGGCCATGGCCGCGCCGCTACCACGCCGAGGTCCTGCGGCGCCTGCTCGCGGCCGGCGCGCGACGGGTCGCCTTCGACATCGATTTCAGCTCGTCGTCGGCCCCCCAGGACGATCAGGCCCTGGAGCAGGTCCTGGCCGCGGCCGGTCCCGACCGGGTGGCGCTCGCGGTCCATCGCCAGTGGGTCCGGGACCAGATCTTCGACACCGCACCCTTGCCCCGATTCCACCGCCATGTCAGCTCGGCGTCGGTCAACGTCCAGCCGGACCCGGAAGGTCTCGTCCGCGGGGTGCAGACGCTCTCACCCTGGGCCGGCGGCAGCGTGCCGGCGATGCCGGCGTGGCTGGCGGGCGACATCGGCGGCGCGGCGCGCGAGATCCTGATCGACTTCAGCATCGACCCGGCCACGATCCCGATCCTGAGCTACGTCGACGTCCTGGACGGACGCTTCGACCAAACGGTGGTCGCCGGCAAGGCGGTTCTGGTCGGCGCCGCCGCGATCGAGCTCGGTGACTGGCGCAGCGTTCCGGGCTACCGGGCCCTGCCGGGTCCGCTCCTGCAGGCCCTGGCGTTCGAGACCCTGATCCAGAACCGCGCCCTCCAACATCTCAACGGCTGGCCGATCGCCCTGGCCAGCGGCCTTCTGGCGCTGCTGGCCGGACCCGGGTTCCTGGGGCTGCCCTGGCGGCGCGGTCTGCTGCTGCTGGTCCTGAGCGGCGCGCTGATCGTGATCGGCGCCGGCATCCTGCAGCCGGTCGCCGCCTGGGCGATCGACACGGTCGCCCCGCTGCTCGGGCTCCTGCTCGCGTTCAGCGTCGCGATCCTGCTGCGGGTCGAGCGCCAGGCGCGGGCCCTGGTGGGTCAGATCGGCGCCCTGCCGGCGACCGACGACATGATGCGCCAGCTGGTCGACAGCAGCTTCGATGCCATCATCACCTTCGCCAACGACGGCCGGGTCCTGTCCTGCAACCGGGCGGCCGAGCGGATCTTCGGCGCCCCGGCCGGCGCGATCATCGGCGATCCGCTCACGGCCCTGCTCCCGGATCCTCTGAGCCTGCCGCTCGAGGCGCTGGCGCAGGCCGGCGGCAGCCGCGAGCTGCGCGGCCGGGCCCAGGACGACCGGCGTTTTCCGGTCGAGGCCACGTTCAGCCGGATCCGGCTCGACGAGAAATGGGTCGGGATCGCGATCCTGCGCGACATCACCGAGCGCAAGGCGCAGCAGGCCGAGCTGGAGCGCCTGGCCCTGCACGACGCGCTGACCGGCCTGCCCAACCGGACCCTGCTCAACAACCGGATCGATCACGCGATCGGGGCCGCGAAGCGGGCGAAGCTCTCGATGGCGGTCCTGCTGCTCGACCTCGACCGCTTCAAGGACGTCAACGATACGCTCGGCCACGACGTCGGCGACCTGCTCCTGATCGAGGTCGGTCCGCGCCTTCAGCAGCCGCTGCGCGCGGCCGACACCGTGGCGCGACTGGGGGGCGACGAGTTCGCGATCCTGCTGCCCGGGCCGATCGATCTCGGGACCGCCTGCGGGGTCGCCGAGCGGATCGTCGATGGCTTGCGCCATCCGTTCGACATCCGTGGCCTGGTTCTCGAGGTCGGGGTCAGCATCGGCGTGGCGCTCTACCCCGAGCACGGGCAGACCGGGCACGAGCTCCTGCAGCACGCCGACGTCGCGATGTACGCCGCCAAACGCGGGCCGACCGGCTTCGTCGTCTACAACGCCGAGTTGGATACCAACAGCGTCCGCCAGCTGACCCTGACCGGCCAGCTGCGGCGGGCGATCGAACAGAACCAGATGCTGCTCGAGTACCAGCCGAAGATCGACGCCCGGACCGGCACGGTGGCCGGGGTCGAGGCCCTGATCCGCTGGCAGCACCCCGAGCTCGGCGCGATCCCGCCCGACGAGTTCATCCAGAGCGCCGAGCAGACCGGCCTGATCAAGCCGCTCACGCTCTGGGTGATGAATGCCGCGCTTGGCGAACTGTGCCGCTGGACCGGCGAGGGCCACGACTTCGGCGTGGCGGTCAATCTCTCGGTCAAGTCGCTGCAGGACCCGGAGCTCCCCGACGCCATCCAGCACCTGCTGCGGTCCTGGCGGCAACGCCCCGAGCGCCTGACCTGCGAGATCACCGAGAGCGCGCTGATGGCCGATCCGGCGGCGGCGCTCGACGTCCTGGAGCGGATCGCGGCGATCGGCTGCAAGCTGTCGCTGGACGACTTCGGCACCGGCTACTCGTCCCTGGCCTACCTGCAGAAGCTGCCGATCGACGAGCTCAAGATCGACCGCTCCTTCGTCATCGCGATGACCAGCGACGCCGGCGCTGCGGTGATCGTGCGCGCGGTGGTCAAGCTGGCCAAGGGCCTGGGGCTCGACGTGGTCGCCGAGGGGGTCGAGAGCGAGGACGCGTTCGAGCGGCTGCGCAAGCTCGGATGCGACCAGGCGCAGGGCTACTGGTTCGGTTCGGCGATGACCGGCGATCAGCTGCTGGTCTGGCTCAAGGCGGCGCGTTGGCCGGGCGCTCGCCGGACGCAGGCCGATCAGGCGGCGGTGGTCTGAGGGTCCGGGCCGAGCCCGGCGCCAGGCCCAGCGCGGCGAGATTGGCCTCGGTGGCGGCATCCAGCACCAGCGCGTTGCCGAAGGCGGCGCCGGCCGCCCGACGCAGCACGGCATCGAAGCCGTCCAGGGTCGAATCGACGCGGATCGCCGGTCCGCGCGGGCCGCGCAGCGTGAGTTGCAGCCAGCCGTCCCGGCGCGCCCGGCGCGGCGCGTAGTAGGCGAGCTGCAGGCGCCGCAGCTGTTGCCAGGGCAAGCGCCGGTGGATCGGCCCGCAGAGCGCGATGTCGATGGCCGAGAGCTCGATCCAGCTCAGCTGCCGGAGCGCGGTGCGGACGCCGAACCAGGCGAACAACAGCGCCAGCGCGGACATGAGGACCGCGATCGCCCGCGCCAGATCGAGCGCCAGCAGCGGGCCGGCGGTCGCCGCCAGGCCGAAGGCGGTGCGGAGATAGTCCGGCACGACGGTCGTTGCCGGATAGCGGTAGTGCTCCATGGGCCGCTCCGCGCAAGCCCGGCCACCATCCGGCTGCGCTGATGCCCCGCGATACCGCAGCCGCGCCGGTCGGCTTGTCAACCGGATAAGTCCGGGACCGGTGGTTGGAAGACGACGCGGGTCGGGGGCGCAATCGGGGCCGGTTAGGGGTTCGTTAACGGGCCGCGACCTAGGGTCGGCGTGACGGCCGGCCGCCGCTCGCGAGCACCATCGACATCGGGCCGACCGCAGCTCCCGCCGAGGCTTCCCCTTAGAGCATGCCCGAGCAGCCCGATCCCGCCCGTGAGCCGCCGCGCACAGCCGTTGCGGGCCGGCGGCCGCCGGACCTTTCCCGCGGCGGCGCGGGCGCGCGGCCGCCCGAGGGCGACCCGACCGGCGATGGAGAACGGGGGCCGGGATATGCCACGCGCGGCCTGCCGGGGCTCGGCTCGCCGCGTCTGAGCCACGAGCTCAGGACGCCCTTGAACGCGATCCTCGGCAACACCGAGTTGCTGCTCGACGGCTCGGCCGGGCCGCTGTCGAACGCGGCGCGGGCCTGCCTGGGCGACATTCAGGCGGCCGGCCAGCGGATGCTGCGCCAGGTTCAGCTGCTGCTCGATCTCTGCCACGCGCGCACCCGGCCGGCGATCACCGAGGGAGCGCTCGATCTGATCGAGCTGCTGCGCGCTGCGCAGGCCGCGGCACCCCCCAGCGGACCCGGCGCGACCCTCCAGGTCGTGCCCGCCGACGCCCGCTGCATGCTGCGCGGCGATCCCCGCTGGCTCCGCGCGCTGGCCGCCGCCCTGGTCGAGCTGCATCTGTCCGACGGCCAGGTCGACGATCCGTTGCTGGTCACCGTCGGGGAATGCCCGGCGCCGGCCACCGCCGCCGCGCTGCGTCTTTGGTGGCGGCATTTTGATCCCGATCAAGTGGCGGCGCTGCCGATCGCCTTGATCGACGCTATTCTTGACTTACATGGTGGTAAGGTGGCCTTGACCGCGCGCGGCCTGCAACTCGACTGGCCGGCGCCGTCCATGGTGCAGGTCGGGCCGCTCGCCGCCGGATTCGGACGCCCCCGCAATGGCTCGTGAATGCTGCTGATCACCGCAAGTATTCGGCCGTGCCCGGCTCGAAAAAGGGTTGTCGTTTGCGCCCGGGATCCCTATTGTCAATGCAACGAAGCTGCCAACGTGCAGTTCGTCCGGCATTGTTGCGTTCATCTGAACCGGGCGGAAACACGACCCTGGTTGAACTTGCCCAGAGCAGGCTGGCGACGGTCGCTGGGACCGTGATTGACGGATGGCTCGACCGGCGATGGGGGCGGGCGGTCCGGCGCGCGAGTTAGCGTTGACGGTTGGTCAGGATCGCCGCCAATGGGGTGCGGGCCTGGCTCGGCGCGGGGGCTGCGAGCCAACCCTGGACCGGGCGGCGAGCTGACGTATCAGAGCGGAAGGCTGACCCAGCGGATCTGTCGACACGGCTGTCGGCGATTGTCATGAAGCGGTGTCGAGCACGCTGCCAGGGGATCGGTCGAGGCTTTCGGGCCTGAGCCAGACCGCGGACACGCGGTGATTGTCGTGGAAGACTGTGGGCCGGGGCCCACGATCACACAAAGGACTGTAACGGGTCGATGCAAAATCGCAGCATGTTCCCCTACCGGCGACACGGTCCCAAGAAGCGGACCAAGGGCGGGCCGATTCGCAAGCCGCACGGGCCGCAGAAGGGACTGCCGAACTCGGCGCGTGATCTGTTGCCGATGCTCCAGCCCGCGACCAAGGCGCTGGCGCAGATGCTGGCCGGACGCACCCAGATATCGGGTCAGCTGGAGCAGGCCCGGGCGATGCTGGGCCAGGCCGAGCGGCTGATCGCGGACCGGGTGCACAACCGTCTCAATCCGGCCGAGCGCGAGGAGTTCTTCGAGCAGATCGCGCGCCTCAGGCTGACCATCGCCGACGCCGAAGCGGAAGCCGAGGTCAGGGCGGCCGAGCGGCAGGTGCCCCGGCCGACCCTGCCGCCAATCGGCCAGGAACGGCTGAAGGAGGTGGCGATGGCGCTGGCGACCCCCGAGGGGCGCCGGCGTCCGCCGGCCGGTGAGGATGCCGGAGCGGCGACGGCACCGGCCGAGTTCAGCGATCGGCCCGCGGCCGAGCCGGAGGTCGAAAGTCGCGGCGCCGCGCCCCGGCCGGCGACCGGGGATCGGCTGGCGGAGGCCGCACCCGCGGAGCCCGAGCCCGCGCCCACGGTCGAGGGCCCCCGCCGGCTGCTGGCGATCAACCGGCCCGGCCGTCTGGAGCTGCCCAAGGACGCGGCGCTCAACGTGCCCCGCAACCTGTCGATCATTCCGCGCGCGATCGGACGCCGGCGCGCCAGTGGTGCAGGGCCACGCGCCGCAGCGATGATGCCGGCACCAGCCGAGCCCGGCCAGGTGACGCCGCCGGGCAGCGCTCACGATCCCGCGGGCAATGGCGCCGCGGACAAGGCGAAGGCGACCCGCCGGAGCCGCAAGACTCAGCAAGGTCTGCCCGAGGGTTGGATCATCGACGACGAAGGTTTCGTCGTGCCCGGGCCCGACTGAGCGGGTGCCGACCAGCAATCGGGACGATCTCGGACGCGCCTAGCGCGCCGACCGCCAAGCGGCGATCAAGGCGTGGCGAGGCGTGCCTGGCGATCGGCGCCGGGTGGCGGTGCGCTGGTCGATCGACGCCTGGCAACCGGGGCTGCTGGGCGCTAGGGCAAAACGCGGCGGCCCGGACGGGCCGGCGGCGACAGCTGCCAGAACCTGAGGTTGGGGGGTGGCGAGGCTGCGAGCGCGGTTGACTCTTCGCGATTGCAGCATTACGTGTGCGCTGCAGCAGGGCCGGCCGGACATCTGGCGCGGCTCGTGATCGGGTCGCGAGACCCCCAGCTCAGCGAGGGAAGCGATGGCCGCCGACAACGTGACGTCGATTCAGCAGATGCAAGATCAGGTCCGGGTCGGCTATGCCGACCTGACGGCGCTGTACAAGAGCAACCTTGAGGCGCTGATGGCGTCCAGCCAGGCTTTGATCGGCGGTTGCCAGGCGGTGACCGCCGCCCAGCTCGCGTTCCTGCAGAGCCGGGCCAAGGAGGGTCTCTCCACCGGCAAACGGCTCGCCGAATGCGGCTCGCCCGAGCATGCGGCCGAGATCCAGCTCGACTTCGCCACGGCGGCGCTGCGGGCCTACACCGATCAGTTCAGCAAGCTTGGCGAGATGACCAAGCAGGTGCTGACCGAATCCTACGGGCCGTTCGAGCGCCGGGTCGCGGCGGTCGCCAAGAGCGCGTCCGACACCATCGCGGCGTGATCCCCTCCAGCCACCCGGGCCTGGCCTCGAGCGGCCAGACCCGGCGTGGATCCGCCGTTCGATTCCCGCCGCAGCGGTCGAACCCGCCGACGAGAGTCATGCTGCGACGCAATATGAATGACCCGCCCCCGGTGGGTCACGATCGTCTCAGAGGAGATGCTTGCCGATGGCCAGAACGAGCCAAGCCAAGGGCGGCGCGGCCGCTCGCGGCCAGCAGCCCAAGCCAGCCGTGAAGGCCGCGGCCGCCCGGGGCAAGAAGCGCGAGGTCGCCGCCGACGCGGACCGTCGCGAGCCGCCGCGGCCAGCGGCGGGCGAGCCGGTTGCGATGGCCGGGCCGGGCGCGCCCGCTGCGTCGCCCGGGCGCCCGGAGGCGCGCTCGAAGCCTGCGGCCGGGGCACTAGCCAACGGTGCGGCCGCCGGGCCGCCGCCCGCCGAGCGCAAGCCGGCTGCCGACCAGCCGGCCGGCGCCGCCCGCGGCCGAGGTCGCCGCCGACGACGCCCAGGGTTCCGCCGCGGCTGCCGGGCCCCAGCCGGCGTCGGCGCCGCCGGCGCCACGAACATCAGGGCCGCGAACGTCCGCGCCAGAGAGGTCGGCACCGGAGAGGTCGCCGCCACGAACGTCAGCGCCACGAATGTCGGCGCCCGAAAGGTCGGTGCCAGAGGCGCCGGCGCCACGGACGTCGACGCCGGAGAGGTCGGCGCCGGCGGCGCACCTGAGCCTGCCGCGGCCGCCCGGGAGCGCCGGCCGTGCGCCGGACCCCGCGGCGATCCTCGGCGCCAGCCGCGCCCTGGTCGAAGGGACGCTGCGGGCGCAGGGCCAGATGGTCGGCTTTAGCTGCCGTCAGGCGGAGCACGGCCTGGCGGTCGGCCGGGCGATGCTGACCAGCGGCTCGCTGGCCGCGGCGCTGGCGCTGCAGGCCAGGTATTTCGGTCAGGCGTTCGACGACGCGCTGGCGCAGACGCGCGAGCTGTCGCGGCTGTCGAGCGAGCTGCTGCGCGCCGGCCTGCAGTCGCTGGGCCGCCGCTAGGCAAGGACCAGACGGGGCGCGCGCGGGCCGGACGTCGCACGCGGCGCCAGGCACCCGGCCGCGGCGCGGCTCACGCTGCGGCCGCACGACCAGCGGTCGCCGGCGGCCGGCGGTGGCGGATGCGCCGCCTCCGGAGCCCAATTCCTTGGCGCGACCGCGGGGTGCGCCGGAATGGGCTTTTCTTCGAGCGAGGAAATCCCTTATCATGGCCGCCGGGTCGAACCGGTGAGGACGAACGGTCGCGAGCATGAGCAACCGAGCGCATGATCCCGATGCCGGCACGGTTGGGCAGATCGTCACCAAGCCGCGGGAGAAGACGCAGAAGCCGTCGATGTACAAGGTGATGCTGCTCAATGACGACTACACGCCGATGGAGTTTGTGGTGCACGTGCTCGAGCGGTTCTTTGCCAAGAGCCAGGAGGATGCGACCCGGATCATGCTCCACGTGCACAATCACGGCGTGGGCATCTGCGGCGTGTACACCTACGAGATCGCGGAGACCAAGGTGACGCAGGTGATCGACTTCGCGAGGCAGCACCAGCATCCTCTTCAGTGCACGATGGAGAAGGACTAGCGGACGGCGCGGATGCCCATGTTGTCGCGAAACCTGGAAAAGACCCTTCGTCGAGCCTTGGCGCTAGCCAATGCCCGTCAGCACGAATACGCGACCCTCGAGCATCTGCTCATGGCCCTGCTCGACGATGAGGACGCGGCCGCCGTGCTCAAGGCCTGCGCGGTCGAGATCGACCGGCTGCGGGCCAGCCTGAACGACTTCCTGGATCACGACCTGACCAGCCTGGCGGTCGACGGCGTGGTCGATGCCAAGCCGACCGCGGGCTTCCAGCGGGTCATCCAGCGCGCCGCGATTCACGTTCAGAGCTCGGGGCGCAGCGAGGTCACCGGTGCCAACGTCCTGGTCGCCCTGTTCTCCGAGCGCGAATCCCACGCCGTCTATTTCCTGCAAGAACAGAACATGTCGCGCCTGGATGCCGTCAACTACATCAGCCACGGCATCGCCAAGCGCGCCGGCATGAGCGAGAGCCGCCGGGTCCGCGGCGCCGAGGAACCCGAGGAGCGGCGCGGCAACCGCTCCACCGAGGCGCTCAACGCCTATTGCACCGATCTCAACGCCAAGGCCAAGCAGGGCAAGATCGACGTCCTGATCGGTCGCGACCTGGAGGTCGAGCGCACCATCCAGATCCTCTGCCGGCGCTCCAAGAACAACCCGCTGTTCGTCGGCGACCCCGGGGTCGGCAAGACCGCGATCGCCGAGGGCCTGGCCCTCAGGATCGTGCGCGGCGAGGTCCCGGACGTGCTCCGTTCGGCGGTCATCTTCCAGCTCGACATGGGCGCGCTCCTGGCCGGCACCCGCTATCGCGGCGACTTCGAGGAGCGCCTCAAGGGCGTGCTGACCGAGCTCGAGGCCGACGACCGCGCGATCCTGTTCATCGACGAGATCCACACCGTGGTCGGCGCCGGCGCCACCAGCGGCGGCTCGCTCGACGCCTCCAACCTGCTCAAGCCGGCGCTCGCCAGCGGCACCCTGCGCTGCATCGGCTCGACCACCTACAAGGAGTACCGCAACTATTTCGAGAAGGACCGCGCCCTGGTCCGCCGCTTCCAGAAGATCGACATCCACGAGCCGACCCAGGACGAGACCTTCAAGATCCTGATGGGGCTCAAGCCCTCGTTCGAGGACCACCACCAGGTCCGCTACACCGCCAACGCGATCAAGGCCGCGGTCGAGCTGTCGGCGCGCTACATCCACGACCGCAAGCTGCCGGACAAGGCGATCGACGTGATCGACGAGGTCGGCGCCGCCCAGATGCTCAAGCCCGAGGGCCAGCGGCGCAAGACGCTCGGGGTCAAGGACATCGAGGAGGTGGTCGCCAAGATGGCGCGGGTGCCGGTCAAGAACGTCAACGCCCGCGACAAGGAGGTGCTGCGCAATCTCGACGTCGACTTGAAGGCCGTCGTGTTCGGCCAGGACCGGGCGATCGAGGCGCTCGCCAGCGCGATCAAGCTGTCGCGCGCAGGCCTGCGCGATCCCCAGAAGCCGATCGGCTGCTACCTGTTCTCGGGCCCGACCGGGGTCGGCAAGACCGAGGTCGCGCGCCAGCTCGCCCGCGTCATGGGCATCGAGCTGGTCCGCTTCGACATGTCCGAGTACATGGAGCGCCACGCCGTCTCGCGCCTGATCGGCGCCCCGCCGGGCTACGTCGGCTTCGACCAGGGCGGCCTTCTGACCGACGCGATCGACCAGCAGCCGCACGCCGTGCTGCTGCTCGACGAGATCGAGAAGGCGCATCCGGACGTCTTCAACATCCTTTTGCAGGTCATGGACTACGGCAAGCTCACCGACAATAACGGCAAGACGGTCGACTTCCGCAGCGTCATCCTGATCATGACCACCAACGCCGGCGCCTCGGACATGAGCAAGCCCGCGATGGGCTTCGGCCGCGGCCAGCGCGAGGGCGAGGACACCGAGGCGATCAAGCGGATGTTCACGCCCGAGTTCCGCAACCGCCTCGATGCGACCATCGGCTTTGCCGGCCTGACGCCCGAGATCCTGGCCCATGTCGTGGAAAAATTCGTCCAGGAGCTGGCCGCCCAGCTCGCCGACCGCCGGGTCCATCTCGAGGTCGACGCAATGGCCAAGGCCTGGCTCGGCGAGAAGGGCTACGACCCGCTCTACGGCGCCCGCCCGCTCGCGCGCGTGATCCAGGAGCACATCAAGCGGCCGCTCGCCGATGAGCTCCTGTTCGGCACGCTCGCCAAGGGCGGCAAGGTCGTGGTCACGATCCGGGACGGCCAGCCGGCCTTCGACTGCACGCCGACCACGCCGCCGGCACTCCTGCCGCCGCCCGGCGTGGACCCCGAGCTCGCGACCCTGGATGACGAGGACGACGAGGCCGGCGATCAGGAGTACCTGACCGAGGAGCCGGTCGCCTGAGGCCGCCGCCGGCCAGGGCGGTCGCAATTTCCTGGTGAGCGCGCCTCCCAACGGTGGGTGAGGCGGCCTTGCGCATCCACGATGTGGGCGGTGGGTAGGGCGCAGGGCCCCACGACGGCGCGGCGCAGCCGTCTCTCTTCATAGCTGGCCGTTCGTGACGGGCGAGGCATGCGCCCTCGGACCACGACCGCGAGCCTGAGACCGCCGCCCCTGGCGTCGAGCGGGGCACTGCTACCGCGACCGCGGCGGCCGTCGTCGACTTGACAGGCGAAGACGTCCCGCCCGAGGGTCAAAGACCAAGCGGGAGGGAGGTGCCGGCAATGGCGTTTCGGGACAAGCTGGTCGTGATCACCGGCGGGGCGGGCGGCATCGCGCGCGCGACCGCGCCGCTGTTGCTGGCGGAGGGCGCGAGCCTGCTCCTGATCGACCCCGACGGCGCCGCCCTGGAGCGGGCGGCGGACCAGCTCGGGGGCGGCGCTCGCGTGCGCACGGCACTCTCGGCGCTCGATACGCCCGATGCCTGCGCCGCGGCGCTCGAGGGTCTCGACCAGCCGATCTACGGCCTCGTCCACCTCGCCGGGATCTTCCGGGCCGACGCCCTGGACGCCCGCCATCGCCCGCTCTGGGACGAGGTCATGGCGGCCAACCTCACCAACGCCTTCGACATCGCGGCCGCGTGCCGGCCGCGGCTCGATCCGGCCCTGACCACGCGGATGGTGTTCGTGAGCTCGCTCGCCTTCCGGCGTGGCTCCTTCGACCACATCGCCTACACGGCGGCCAAGGGCGGGATCGTCGGCCTGGTGCGCGCGCTCGCCCGCGGCCTCGCGCCCAAAGTATTGGTCAACGGCCTGGCGCCTGGGATCATCCTGACCGGCATGCCGGATCACATCATCGAGGTGCCCGAGCGGCGCGAGCGCCTGCTCGCGGAGACCACGCTCAAGCGCTTCGGCGAGCCGCACGAGGTCGCGACCGTGATCCGCTTTCTCCTGAGCGACGATTCGAGCTTCATCACCGGCCAGGTGATCAACGTCGACGGCGGCGTGGTCAACGGCTGAGCGTCGACGCGCCGCTACGGGTGGACCTGGTTGAGGAGCGGCTGGCCGGCGGCCAGGCGCTCGAGGTTGTCGGCGATCACCCTGAAGCGGCGGGTCATGAGGCCTTCGGTCCAGCCCGAGCAATGGGGCGTCATGACCACGTTCCCGAGCTCGTGGAAGGGGTGGCGCGACGGCCGCTCGGACGGGTCGTCGCCGCGCGGGTAGCGGTACCAGGTGTCGAGCACCGCACCGCCGACCCTGCGCTCGCGAAGGGCCGCGAACAGCGCGTCCTCGTCGACGATCGGGCCGCGCGCGACGTTGATCAGGACCGCGTCCCTGCGCATGCGCGCGAGCTCGGCGCGCCCGATCAGGCCCTGGGTCGCTTCGGTGAGCGGGCAGGCGATCACGACGAAATCCGAGGCCTCGAGCAGGTGCGCGAGCTCGCCCGGGCCGCCCAGCCAGTCGGGCGCCGGCTCGAGCGGCCGCGGCCTGCCTGCGATCGCCATGACGCGCATGCCGAACGCCCGGGCGCGGACCGCCACCGCCTGGCCGATGTGGCCGTAGCCGACGCACCCCACGGTCTTGCCGGCGAGCTCCGGGCGGCAGGGGGCGAGGAGGCGGGGGCTGTCGGCCCAGCTGCCGGCCCTGAAGCGCGCATCGCGGCCGGCGAGACCCACGGTCCAGTGCAGCATCGCCGCCAGCACGTATTCGCTGATCCCGATCTCGTGCTCGAAGGTGTTGCAGACCCGGCAGCCCGCCGGCACGGCGTCGAGGTCGACCGCGTCCAGGCCGGCGGCCGGCAGCTGGATCAGCCTGAGCTTCGGCATCGGCGGCAGGCCGCTGCCCAGCTCGACGGTCACGAGCACGTCGGCCGCGGCGAAGGCGGCAGCGCTCGCGGCCGGGTCCGCGACCTCGACGATCTGCAGCCCGTCCCCGAACCGGCTGCGGAGCAGCGCCGCACCCTGGCGGGCGATCGGGCCGTTGAGCAGGACGTTCATGGGCCGAGGCGGCGGCGCGGGCATGGTCAGCGGTCCGCCTCGGTTCCGCCGCCCTCCGACAGATCGACGGCCGCCCCGGAGCGCGGCGCCTCGGCCGGCAGGCCCGCGAGCGCCAGCCCCGCGCGCATGTGCTCGCGATCGCTCGCCTGCTGGAAGGGCAGGGTGGCCAGAAAGCGCTCGATCGTCATGTCGGGCCGCTCCTCGAGGACCTTTTTGACTTCGGCCGCCGCCTCGGCCGCGCGCCCGAGCTGACCGTAGCTCGCGGCCAGGTACAGGCGGTGATCGAAGCGCGGCTCGCTCATCCGCCCGACCATCACGATCGCGTCATCGTAGCGCCCGACCAGGTAGAGGTTGAGCGCGAGATTGCCGAAGTAGCGCTCGGGATGGCGGGGGTTCAGGCGCATCGCCTTCTCGACCAGCGCGATGCCTTCTGCGGCCCGACCCGCGGTCGGCAACAGCCAGGCGCCATAGTCCTGGAGCAGCTCGGGGTCGTTGGGATTGAGGGAGAGCGCCTTCTCATAGCTCGCGAGCGCCTGCTGCGGCTCACCCTTCGCCTGATAGGCGTCGCCCAACACCCAGTGGGCGTTGTATTCCTGCGGATCGGCGGCGACCGCCTTGCGCGCCCAGTCGAAGGCGAGCGTGACCGACTGTGCCGGGTTGTCGCTCCACGACCACCAGAATTCCGCCATGTAGCTCCAGGCGACATAGGCATGGGCAAGCGCGAAGTGGCGGTCGATCGCGATCGCCTTGAGCGCCGCGGCGCGCGCCTGGAGGTTCGCCTCTTTGGTGAACTGATCGTAGTAATCTGCTGCCCGCAATACATAATCGTAAGCGTCCAGGCTCGAGGTCGGATGATGCCGGACGCGCTCCTGGTCGGCGGCCGCGATCGCCGAATCGGTGCCGCCGAGGCTGCCGACGATCCGCTCGGTCAGCTCGTCCTGGACGGCGAAGAAGTCGGTCCACTGGCGGTCGTAGCGCTCCGCCCAGACGTGGTAGCCGGTGGTCGCGTCGATCAGCTGCGCGTGCAGGCGCAGCCGGTCGCCCTCCCGGCCGAGGCTGCCCTCGAGGACGTAGCGGACCCCGAGCTCGCGGCCGACCGCGCGGATGTCCGGATGCTGCCCCTTGTAGGCCATGCTGGAGTTGGAGGCGACCACGAACAGCTCGGAGAACCTCGACAGGCCGTTGACGACGTTGTCGAGCAGGCCGTCGGCGAAGCGGTCGAGCTCGGGATCGTCGCTCAACCGGGTGAACGGCAGGACCGCGATCGAGGGCCGCTCCGGCAGCGCCTGGCTGCTGCGGACCGGGAAGCGCCCGAGCGGCGGCCCGTGGAGGTCGGGTGCCAGCCACCAGCCGGCGGCGACGATCGCCAGCAGCATCAGGCCGCCGGCGAGCCCCGCGGGCCAGCCGAGCTGTCGCGGCCAGCGCAGCGAGCGGATCGAACGCCACGCCGGCGCGTCCGGCCGGCGCCAGCGGTAGACGCGGATCGGCCGGTCGAGGTTGCGGAGCGTCCTGCGGCCGACGAAATCGAACCGGTGGTCGAGCTTGCCCTCGATCTGGTCGAAGGCGCTGCCCGAGATCAGGACGCCGCCGGGCTCGGCCATGGCTTCCAGGCGGGCGGCCACGTTGACGCCGTCGCCCAGCAGGTTGTCGCGGTCGACCATGACGTCGCCGAGGTTGACGCCGATCCGGTAGCGCACCCACTGCGACCGGGCGCGGCCGGCGTTGATCCCGGCGATCGCCGTCTGGATCTCGAGCGCCGCGCGGACCGCCTCGACCGCGCTCGCGAATTCCGCGACCACGCTGTCGCCGGCGCTGCCGAACACCCGGCCGCGGTGCCGGGCGACCAGCTCCTCGATCAGCGTCCGGCAGGCGTTCAGGGTCGCGAGCGCCGCCTCCTCGGCATGCTCCATCAGCCGGCTGAAGCCGACCATGTCGGCCGCCAGGATCGCCGCGATCCGGCGCTCGACATAAGGCTCAGTCATGATCAGCCGGTCCAGGGAGTGACCCGCATGCGGAGCGCCCCTCGGCTCCTGCCAACATCACGCCAACATATGGGAAATCGGCGCGCAGCGCACCATTGCCCGCGCGCTGGCGCCGAGAAAGCTTGCGACCGTCCGGCCTCCCCTATGCGCCGGATCGCTTTGCGAGCGATCCGGCGGCCCGGACAACCCTCAGACCGTCCGGATGCCGCCCTCGATCTCGGTCTCCGGCACGCCCACCGAGCGCGCGGCGGTGCGCAGCTGGTCCAGCGTGTTGGCATCGAGCGGTAAGCCTTCCGCAAGCCGCCGGCCCTTGAGCCGCCGCTCGGGCTCGCCCGGGAACAGGATCTCGCCGCCTTGCTTGGCGGGCGGCGACGCCTTGACCCAGCCTTCGAGGCGGGCAAGGTCGGTCGCGACCCTCGCCATGCCGGCCATGCGCTCGGGGTCGATCAGGATCGAGAGCATGTTGTTGACCACGCGGTCGGCATCCGGGTTGTCCGGGTGGCTGCTGCCGCCGCCGGTCAACGCGCCGGCCAGGACCTCGCAGAAGATCGAGAGGCCGTAGCCCTTGTGGCCGCCGACCGTGAGCAGCGCGCCCGGCGGGTCGGCGAACAGCGCGGCCGGATCGCGGGTCGGCTGGCCCTTGGCGTCGATCAGGCAGCCCTCGGGCACGAGCTCGCCCTTGTTCTGCGCGACCCGGACCTTGCCCGCCGCGATGATCCCGGTCGACATGTCGTGGATGATCGGATCGGCGCCGGGCCGCGGCACGCCCATCGCGATCGGGTTGACCGAGAGCCGCCGGTCGCTGCCGCCGAAGGGGGCGACCAGGATGCCGGCGCCCGAGGTGTTGACGAAGTGCAGCGAGATCAGGCCGGCGGCCGCCGCCTGCTCGGCCCAGGCGCCGATCCGGCCGATGTGCGAGGCGTTGCGCAGGCCGACCACCGCGACGCCGTATTTTCGCGCCCGCTCGATGCCGAGCGCGATCGCCTGCCTGGCGACCACCTGGCCGTAGCCCTGCTGGCCGTCGACCGCGATCAAAGCGCCGCCGTCCTGCATGATGCTGGCCTGCCGGTTGGCGCGCACGCCGCCCTGCTGCAGGAGCTTCAGGTACGGCAGAATCCGGATCACGCCGTGGGAATCGTGGCCGACCAGGTTGGCATCGATCAGGTGCTCGGCGATCGCCTCGGCCTCGTCCGCATCCGAGCCCGCATGCCGGAAGATGCTGACGACGAGGCCCTTGAGCGGCTTTGCGGCGATCCCCATGAAGGTCCTCCCTGTTCGTGGTCTCAGTTGCGGTCGCCGTGCGCGGCGGCCAGGCGGAGCGCCAGCTCGATCGCCTCGAGCATGCTCTGCGGGTTGGCGATGCCGCGGCCGGCGATGTCGAAGGCGGTGCCGTGATCGACCGAGGTCCGGACGATCGGCAGGCCAAGCGTGACGTTGACGCCTGAGAGCGCGGTCATCCGGCCGGTCGCGGGGTCCATGGCAAAGCCCAGCGTCTTGACCGCCACGTGGCCCTGGTCGTGGAACATGGCGACCACGGCGTCGAACTGGCCGCCGAGCGCCTTGACGAACACGGTATCGCCCGGGACCGGGCCCTCGAAGCTCAGGCCCTTGGCGCGGAACTCCTCGATCACGGGGGCGATCACGTCGATGTCCTCGCGGCCGAACAGGCCGTTCTCGCCGGCGTGCGGGTTGAGGGCGGCGACCCCGATCCGGGGCTTTGGGATGCCGAGATCGACCATGGCCTGGTGCGTGAGCGCGAAGACCCGGCGCAGGCGCTCGGGCGTGATCCGCTTGGGGACGTCGGCCAGCGCCACATGGGTCGTGACGTGGCTGACCTTGAGGCGGTCGTGGGCCAGCAGCATGCAACTTCCCTTGCTGCCGGTGAGCTCGGCCAGGATCTCGGTATGGCCGGCGTAGGCATAGCCGGCGGCATTCAGCGCCTCCTTGTTGATCGGCGCGGTGACGATGCCATCGATCGCGCCGGCCATGGCGAGCTGCACCGCCTTCTCGATCGCGGCAAACGCGAGCCGGCCGCCTTCGGCGCAGAGCTCGCCGGGCGCGACCGGGGTGCGCGCGGCGGCGGCTTCGATCACCCGCACCTGCGGCCAGACCGCCGGCCCTCGAGCGCCATCGAGCTCGATCACGACGCCGAGCCCCCGGGCCGCGGCCTCGATGCAGGTGGCCGTGCCGATCACCACCAGCTCGAGCTCGCCGGCGGCCACCCGCTCGCGCAGCAGCTCGAGCGCTTTCAGGACGATCTCGGGCCCGATCCCGGCGGGATCGCCCATGGTCAGGCCAAGGATCGGTCGACGCTCAGTCATGACGGTCACCTGTCGGACGGTCGCCTTTGGCGCGGTCAGCCTTGGCGGATAAAGCGAGTTGGATCAAGAGGCGAGAGTCCCCGAACGCCCCCGATTTGGAGATCACCTCGCAGCCATGCCAGCGACCGCCCTCCAGGCGCGAGCGTGCGATCCCGGGCAGCGGCTCGCCGGTGACCAGCAGGCCCCGGGCGTCCAGGACCTGGACCAGGCGATGCAGGGTGGCCCCGCCGGTCACGACCAGGGAGCAGGGCTGCGGCAGGTCCCGGCGGGCGCGGCCGAGGATGCGATCGAAGAGCGGCGCGGCGATCTCCGGTCCGGTGCCATCGTCGACCTCGATCCAGAGGGCCGCCCAGCCGTCGCGGGCCAGCACGTCGGCCGCAGCCCGGATCGCCGGTCCGATCGCCGCGGTCGCCCTGATCCGGATCAGGGCCCCAGGTGCCTGGGCGGCGAGCGCTTCGATCTGGGCGAGGGTGACCGGATGGTGGCTGCCGATCACCAGCAGCAGCGGCGGCTCGAGCGCGGGCAGGGCGCCGGCCTCGGGCGCGCCGGCGAGCGCCCGCGCCAGGCCCGCGCTGCCGCACCAGAGGACCGGCGGCTCGAGCCGTCGTCCGGCGTCGGCCAGGGCGGCCAGATGCCGCTCGTCGGCGGCGTCGCAGAAGAAGCAGCCGCTGCCCGCGACCGCCTCGGCGGCGGCCGCGAGCCGGAGCTTCGCGCCGCTGCGAGTAAGCTCGCTCGCAAGGTCGCAGGCCACGGCCTGCCAGGGCAGGGCGGGATCGGCGCGCCAGTGCTGCCGGCCGCTCGCGGTGATCCGCTGCTGGGCCGGAAAGGCGGGCGCGATCAGGACGCTTTTGAACCGGCCGCTCGCGAGGCAGGCGGCGACCTCGCGGGCGGTGTTGCCGCGCAGCAGCGAATCGATTTTCTTATACGCGAGATCCGCGCCCGAGAGCGCGTCGAGCCACTCGGCGCCCGGCGCGTCGACGTCCCGGGATTCGGTGTCGAGGGCGAAGCTGCCGGCCGTGGCCATGGCCTGCGAAGGGTTCCAGAAGACCGGCAGCGGGCCGGCGAGCGCGACCAGGGGGGCGGCCGTGTCGAGGGCACCGGTCAGGTCGTCGGCGACGATTCGAACCCGCATCGATGACACGTCCGGCTGTTCAACGTTCGCTTAGGATTGACGGCGAGACTGATTGGCCTTGTACAGGATGACGAGTCGAAAGGCAGCTGAGATGTCGACCGGATCCGAAGCGCGGGTCCTGCGCCGCGGCGATCTCGAGCGGGCGGTCGCCGGGGGCGTTCTGGGCGCGGCCGAGGCCGAGGCGCTCTGGCAGTTCCTGGGCAGCGAGGCGCAGGACCTCCGGCCGCGGTTCGATCTGGTGCACCTGCTCTGGTACGCGGGTGCCTTGATCGTGATCGGCGCCATGGGCCTGTTCACGACGCTTGCCTTCGCGAGGCTCGGCGGCGGCACACTCGCGCTGATCGCGCTCGTCTACGCGGTCGCGCTGACGGCCGCCGGCCGGCATCTCTGGCAGCGCGGGCTGCGCATCCCGGGCGGGCTCCTGATCACGGCCGCGGTCACCATGGCGCCGCTGTTCACCTATGGCGTCCAGGACGCGCTCGGCTGGTGGACCCATGCCGAGCCCGGCAACTACCGGGATTTCTACATCTGGATCAAGGCGAGCTGGCTGCCGATGGAGCTCGCGACGATCGCGGCCGGCGTCGTGGCGCTCCGCATCTGGCGCTTCCCGTTCCTGATCGCGCCGATCGCCTTTGCGCTCTGGTTCATGTCGATGGACCTCGTGCCCTGGCTGTTCGGCGAGGACTGGGACAGCTGGGACCAGCGCCGGATCGTCTCGCTCTGGTTCGGCCTCGCCATGCTGGTCGTCGCCTGGGCGGTCGATGTGCGCGCGAAGGGCGACTTCGCCTTCTGGCTGCACCTGTTCGGCCTGCTCGCGTTCTGGGGCGGCCTCACCCTCCTCGACAGCCAGGACGAGCTCGGCAAGGCGTTCTACTGCCTGATCAACATCGTGCTCCTGCTGCTCGCCCTGTTCCTCGAGCGGCGCGCCTACGCCGTGTTCGGTGCCCTCGGCGTCACGGCCTATCTCGCCCACCTCGCGGGCGAGGTGTTCCAGGATTCTCTGCTCTATCCGTTCGCGCTGTCGCTGATCGGGGCCCTGATCATCACCGCCGGCCTGTTCATCCATCGGCGCCAGGCGGCGATCGCGCGGATGCTGGCCGAGCGCCTGCCGCCCGCCCTCAAGGCGCTACGCCCGGCGCACGCCCGCTGAGGCTTGGACCAGCGGGCGCAGGCATCGGGCCGGAGCGACGCGTCATGAGCGTGCTGCCGCGGGCGGGCTGAGCCGCCGGATCGGCCGGGCTTGCGGCCGGGCGGGGGTGCGCTACGCTGGCGCTTTGGCGTCCAGGGCAAGCCATGACCGACGTCGCGGCGCTGATCGGGAGGCAACGGGAGGGCTTCACCCTCGAGGCCGGGCTCTACCGCGCGCCCGCGGTGCTCGCGGCCGAGCTCGCGCTGATCTTCCGGCGTCACTGGCTGTTCGCCGGCCACAGCTGCGAGGTCCCAAAGCCGGGCGACTTCTTCACCTACAAGATCGGCGACGATCCGCTGATCGTGGTGCGCGCCGAGGATGGCCGGCTCAGGGCGCTGCACAACGTCTGCCGGCACCGCGGCTCGCTGGTCTGCGAGCGGGCGCAGGGGCACGCCATGCGCCTGGTCTGCCCCTACCACGCCTGGACCTACGGCCTCGACGGCCGGCTGCTCCAGGCGCCCGGCACGAGCGGGCTCGACCGGTCCCGCTTCGGCCTCAAGGCCATTCACGCCGAGGAAGTCGCCGGCCTGATCTTCGTCAACCTCGCCGAACGGCCGGAGCCGATCGACGCGCTCCGCGCGCATTTCGAGCCGATCCTCGGGCCCCAGCGCCTCGAGCGGGCGAGGATCGCCAAGGTCGTCGACTATGACCTTCCCGTGAACTGGAAGACCGTGGTCGAGAACAACCGCGAATGCCTGCACTGCCCGGCCAACCACCGGCTCTACGTGTCGGTGACCTACGACGTCGACAACCACGACCCGGCGAGGCGGGCCGAGATCGAGGCGCGCCTCGCGGAGTGCCGCGAGCGCTGGGCCGCCATGGGCCTCGACGTGAGCCGCGTCAACGCCTCCTCCGATGCGACCGCGCCCGGGTTTCGCGCCAACCGCACGCCGGTCCGCCAGGGCTTCGTCACCGAGAGCCGCGACGGCCGGCCGGTCGCCCCGCTGATGGGCGACTTCACCGATCCGGACATGGGCACCGCGCGCGCCAACACCAACGTCAACTTCTGGTGCCACGCCAACAGCGACTACGCCAACACGGTGCGCATCACGCCGATTGCCCCCGACCGCACGCTCGTGCGTGCGTACTGGCTGGTCCGGGGCGATGCGCTCGAAGGCCGGACTACGACCTCGAGCGGCTCCTGGAGGTCCACGCCACCACCATGGCCGAAGACTGGGCGATCTGCCGGCGGGTGGCGCAGGGTGTGCGCTCCTCCGCCTACGAGCCGGGGCCGCTCTCCCCCGACCGCGAGCAGAACGTCCAGGGCTTTCTGCGCTGGTATCTCGGGGTCATGCGGGTCGCGGGCGAGCGGCTGTGATGACGGAGGTCAAGGACGCGGAGATCGTGATCGTCGGCGGCGGCGCCGTCGGCTGCGCCATCGCCTTCCGCCTGACCGAGGCGGGCAAGCGCGATGTCCTGCTGATCGAGAAGGAGCCGGCGCTCGCCTCGGTGACCACCGCGCAGGCGGCGGGCCTGGTCGGCCAGGTGCGCAGCTCGATCGAGCGGGTCCGGCTCGCGATGGACTCGGTCCTGACCTTCGAAGCGCTCGAGCGCGGGCCCGAGCCGAGGCCTTCCTGGCGTCAGGTCGGCAGCCTCCGGATCGCGCTGACCGACGAGCGGGTCGACGAGTTCGCGCGGCTGATCGCGACCTGCCGGGAAGCCGGTCTCGAGGTCGAGCTTTTGGATCATGCCGCCGCCGAGGCGCGCTGGCCGGGCCTGGTCACGGCGCCGGCGAAAGCGATCCTCTGGTGCCCGAGCGATGGCTACCTGCAGCCCTACGACCTCGCCATGGCCTACCAGGCCCGCGCGCGCGCCGCCGGCGCCCGTTTCGCGACCGGCGTCCGGGTCACCGGGATCACGCTTCGCGGCGCCGCCGTCGCCGGGGTCGAGACCAACCTCGGAAAAATCCGCTGCGAGACCGTGATCAACGCCGCCGGGGCGCACGCCTATCACATCGCGCGCATGGTCGGGCTCGAGCTGCCGGTCGTGCCGGTCCGCCACGAATATTTCATCACCGTGCCGGCCGGCGGCATCCAGCCCGGCTGGCCCTGTCTGCGGGTGCCCGATGCCACCCTCTACGGCCGCCCGGACGTCAATGCGCTGCTGCTCGGCGGCTGGGAGCCGGCGGCGCGCTCGCTCGATCCGCGGAGCTACGCCGCGGCTGGCGAGCCGCCGGCGATCGAGCCCGACTGGCCGGTGCTCGCGAACTTCGCCGAGCTTTTTTTCCCACTCTACCCGCCGGTGCGCGAGGCCGGCATCCGGCACGTGTTCCGCGGCTGGCCGACCTTCACCCCGGATGGCCGCTTCATCATCGGCAGGAGCCGCCGGGTCCGGGGCTTCGTCATGGCCGGCGGCTGCAACGCGCACGGCGTCTCGGGCTCGGCCGGGATCGGCCGGCACCTGGTCGAGGCGCTGCTCGAGCCGAAGCCTTCGGCCTACGTGCAGAGCCTGGGCCCGGACCGCTTCGTCGACCACGGGTGGGACTGGGCAAAGGCGCGCCGGCAGGCGCAGGCGGTCTACGAGACCTACTACCAGATCGGACATTGAGCGGGCGGCCGGAGCGGCCGCGGGAAGGGGCGCCATGGCCTGGATCGTGCTCGCGGTCGCCGGCCTGCTCGAGATCGGCTGGGCGATCGGCCTGAAATACACCGAAGGCTTCACCCGCCTGTGGCCGACGGTCGGCACGGTCGCGGCGATGGCCCTGAGCCTGAGCATGCTCGGCATCGCGGTCAACAGCCTGCCGGTCGGCACGGCCTATGCGGTCTGGACCGGGATCGGCACCCTTGGCACCGCCATGCTCGGCCTCGTGCTGTTCGACGAGCCGGCAACCGCGGCCCGGCTTGCCTGCATCGGCATGATCGCCGCCGGCATCGTCGGGCTGAAGCTCGTGACCCCCGACTGACGCCCGAAAGGAGGCCCCATGGCCGCGACCGATCTCGAGCCCGCCGAGCGGACCGCGATTGCCGGCGCGCTCGCGCGCATCCCGGAGCTTGCCGGCCGGGCGCCCGATCGAGCCGGGATCGAGCGGATCGGCGGCCTGACCAACCGCAACTACAAGATCACGCTCGGCGCCGAGCGCTACGTGCTCCGGCTCGCGGGCGCCGGCACCGGCGACTACATCGACCGCCAGGCCGAGGCGCAGAACGCAAGGGTCGCCGCGGCCGCGGGCGTCAACGCCGAGGTCCTGTTCCTCGACGCCAGCGACGGCAGCATGCTCTGCCGCTACGTCGACGGCCTCACCATGTCGGCGGACCACTTTCGCGACCTCGCCAGGGTCGAGCGCGCGGCGCGCGCCTTCCGGCGGATGCACGACTTCGCCGAGCCGTTCGCCGGCCGCTTCGACGTGTTCGCCAAGATCGACGAGTATCTGGGGCTGCTGCGGCGCAACCGGGCGCGCATCCCGGACGGCTACGACCAGCTGCAGCGGACCGCGGAGGGGGCGCGCCAGGCGCTGGCCGGCCGGCCGGCCCCGCTCGCCCCCTGCCACAACGACCCGCTCGCCGAGAACTTCCTCGACACCGGGGAGCGCATGGTGATCGTCGATTGGGAATACGCCGGCATGAACGATCCGATGTGGGATCTGGGCGATCTCTCGGTCGAGGCGGAGTTCGGGCCGGCGCAGGACGCGGCTCTGCTCGGCGCCTACTTCGGCGGCGTGCCGGTCGCCGAGGCGGCCGGGCGCATGGTGCTGTACAAGGGCCTGTGCGACCTCGTCTGGACGCTCTGGGGCCTGATCCAGGTGATGAACGCCAACCCGGTCGAGGATTTCTGGGCCTATGCGCTGAACCGGTTCGAGCGCTGCCGGCGGCTGATGGCGAGCGCCGAGTTCGGCCGCGCGACCCGGGCCGTGCGCGCCGGCTGAGGTCGCCTCAGAACTGGATCCTGAGCGACAGCCGCGCCTTCGCCTCCTCCTGGTACAGGTTCATCAGACCCACGGTCAGCTTGAGCTCGGCGTTCGGGCGAACTTTCCGCTCGAGGTTCATGTCCTTGTAGTGGTTCGCCACGATCAGCAGCTGATCCAGGATGTTCAGATGCTCGCCGTAGGGCTGCGGGCGAGCGTTGAGCTGATCGGGGCAGCCGCGCTGATAGAGCGCGTAGGGATTGACCCGACAGTCGTCGTCGGTGATGTCCGCTTCGTGGCCGGCGGGCGCGACCCGGAGATCCCAGCCCATCGCCGGGCTGGGCTGGGCCAGCGCCGGCCATGCCAACAGCGACAGGCTCATGCCAAGTATCAGCGCTCGCGAATTCATGGCGCCCTGACCCCACTCCAGGCGTCCTCAGCCAAATTAGCCGAATTTCTAAGTAATTGTCAAGTAATTGATAAATAATCGATTGTTAATCATGAAGACATACACCGATGATTTTGGCGGACGGCGCCGCGGGACGAGCGGGGCGCCGGCCGGCCGGGCGGTGGCGGGCGCGGGACCGGCGTGCTAGGCTCGCGGAGCGCGACCCGGCGCGCGGGCCTTGGCGGGCGCGGGCGCGATCCCGAGGAGCCCCGAACGTGACCACGCACCGCATCGTCTTCCTCGACCGGGCCACCATCGGACCGACCGTCACGATCAAGCGGCCGGCTTTCGAGCACGACTGGATCGAGCATCAGGCCACCGCCAAAGACCAGGTCGTCGACCGGCTGCGGGGCGCCAGCATCGCGATCATCAACAAGGTTCCGATCGACGCCGGCACGCTCGCGCAATTGCCGGATCTACGGCTGATCGCGGTCGCGGCGACCGGCTACGACCTGGTCGACGTCGCCGCCTGCAAGGCGCGCGGCGTGGTCGTCGCCAACGTCCGCGGCTATGCGCTGCACACCGTGCCCGAGCACACCTTCGCGCTGATCCTGGCGCTACGGCGTGCCCTGATCGGCTACCGCGAGGACGTGATCGCCGGCGAGTGGCAGCGCGCCGGCCAGTTCTGCTTCTTCAATCACCCGATCCGCGACCTCTACGGCTCGACGCTCGGGATCATCGGCGAGGGCACGATCGGCCAGGAGGTCGCGCGCCTCGGTCAGGCGTTCGGCATGCGCACCCTGTTTGCCGCCCACAAGGGCGTGAGCGGGCTCGGGCCGCTCTATACGCCCTTCGATGAGGTGCTCGAGACCAGCGACGTGATCACGCTCCATGCCCCGCTGATGCCGCGCACGCGCAACCTGCTCGCCATGCCGGAGTTCCAACGGATGCGGCGCCGGCCGCTGCTGATCAACGCCTCGCGCGGCGGCCTGGTCAACGAGGCCGACCTGGTCCGGGCGCTCGATGAGGGCCTGATCGCGGGCGCCGGCTTCGATTGCCTCAGCGCCGAGCCGCCGACCGCCGATCACCCCTTCTGGCGGATCCTCGAGCGCCCGAACGTGATCGTCACCCCGCACGTGGCCTGGGCGAGCGCGGAGGCGATGCAGGCGCTCTGGGACCAGCTGGTCGCGACCATCGAGAGCTTCGAGCGCGGCGCCCCCGTCAACGTCGTCACCTGAGCCCGCGAGCCGGGACGGGCAAAGCCCGGTCGGGCCGCGGATTCCGGCCGCCGATGCCATCCCATAACGTCCGTTCGCAGAGAGCCTCGAGGGGCAAAAGGCGCGGAAAAGCTGGAGCTTCTCCCCCAGAGCCCGGGAGGTAAGGGGGGCCTCCAACGGAATCGTTGGTTAGACTTCGTCCACTAGTCTAGACGGTCGAAGGTGGCGGATCGCGCCGGGCCTCGATCGCGCCCTCAGTCGAGCCCGCGCTCGAGCAGCCGGCCGAATCCCGGCCGGCGGTCGTCGATTCCGGCCAGCCGCAGGCAATGCCAGGCGAGCGCGTGGTTGCTCGAGGTCACGGGCTTGTCCAGCTCGGCCTCGATCGCGGCGACCGCCTCGACCAGGCGCAGGCTCGTGCAGGAGACGAACACGCCATCGACCTCGGCCGCCCGGCCGAGCCGGAGCGTCGCGTCCCGGATCGAGGCGGCATCGATGCGTGCCGCCCGCCGGTCGTCCTCCTCGTTGAACGAGCCCATCACCGGCACCGAGATGCCCCGCGCCTCGATGTAGTCGCGCATGAACCGGTTGATGTCGTCCCGATAGGGGGTGAGCAGCGCGATCCGCTCCAGGCCGAGCGTCCGGAAGGCCGCAAAGGCCGCGGTGATCGGCGTCGTGCAGGCGATCTCCGGGCGGACTTCGCGGATCAGCTCGAACACCCGTTCCTCGCCGATCACCATCGAAGCCGAGGTGCAGCCGAAGCCCACGACATCGAGCGGCAGGCCCGGCAGGATCAGGCCGGCCGCCTCCGCGAGCCGCGCTTCCATGGCCTTGAGCGTCGCGGGCGTGATCTCGGCAGCGTTCAGGATCCGGCTCTCGTAGAAGGCGACCCCCGGCAGGTCGAGGAGCCGGCGGCACTCGTGCTCCAGCGTCTGATCGGTCGCGAGCACGATCAGGCCGATCGCCGCGCGCTCGGCGATGCCGCGATCGAGCCGGTGCGGCAGACCCTGCTCGTTGATCCGGACCTCATCCAGCCGGGTCGCCATCGCCGCCATCTCACCCTTGCAGCATCAGCCAGAGGCCGGCCGCGATCATCAGGGCGCCGCTCACGCGGCCGACCCAGTCGCCGCGGGGCAGGACCTTCTCCAGCAGCACGAAGATCGCGAGCGCGGCGATCCAGAGCAGGTTCATGACCCCGAACACGAACAGGAGCGCCATCAGCACCCAGCAGCAGCCGATGCAGAACAGGCCGTGATGCAGGCCCATGCGCAGGGCCCCGAGGCCGCCCGGATGCCAGTGGTGGGCCAGGAAGGTGATCGGCATGCGGCAGTGCACCAAGCAGGCGTGCTTGAGCGGCGTCCACTGATAAATGCCGGCCGCGATCAGCAGGCCGCCGCCGAGCCAGGGACTGGCGCTGACCATCATCGGCGACAGCAGCGCCGCCTGCTCGAGCGCCCACTGCGCGACCACGGCGGCCAGGCTGAACAGCGCCCAGGCGAGCAGATAGCCCGCGGCGAAGACCGCGGTCGCGGTCAGGCTCGCGCCCTTGGCCTCCTGGCGCTCGCGCACCCGGTCGTAGAGCAGGATCATCGGCGCAGCGCTCGGCAGCATCATGCCGACCATCATGACCGCCCACATCAGGAACATCAGGACGAACTCGGCGGCGGTCCAGGAGTGCAGCTGCGGCATCGCCATCCCGGCCATCCCAGGCATGTCGCTCATGCCCGCCATGCCGCTCATGCCCGCCATGCCGCTCATGTCGCCGGCCGGGGTCTTGCTGCCCATACCGGCGCCCATGCCGGCCGCGAGCCAGATCAGATAGAGCCAGGCGAGCACGGTCACGCCGATCAGGCCCACGAGCGTCGGCAGCCGGTCGCGCCGGAGGATCAGCGGCAGGATCGCTTCGCGCTGGGCCACGCTCCGGGCCACGGCCGGGCTACCCTTCGACGATCCCATGGGGACCGTACCCGACATGGGTCAGGCAGGCGTAGCAGTCGCTATTGGCGAACCCGAGCTCGCTGCCCTCACCGGTGAAGCTGCCGCTCGCCATCTCGGCCGCGCGGAACTCGAACCCCTCGGGCAGGTGGATCCGCGCGCGATGCGGCCGGCCGGTGACCGGGTTGCGGATCGGCTCGATGGCGAGCGCCATCACGCCCGGGACCTGGAGCTCGCCGGTCCGCGCCTCGAGATCGCAAGCGAACGCCATAGGCGCGAACAGCGGCTCCAGCTCGCGCGCGATGGTCGAGCCATAGATGTTGTAGACCGTGGTCGGCGCCTGCTCCTTGCCGCCCAGGATCGTGAGCAGGGCGTCGCGCTGGGCGGGGCTGGCGCGCTCGTCGATGATCCCCTGGGCGAGGCCGCCGCCCTCGTGCACCGGCCCCGGCCAGCGATAGCGGGCGGCGATCACCAGGCCATCGAGGCGGACGTCACCGAAATGGCCCTCGTCGATCCGGTGCGCCTCGAGGCCCTCGCACAGGCCCCGGGTCGGGCGAGCGTTGAACTCGCAGGGGCAGCCGTAGTCGCAGTTGCAGGACGCGATCTTGGGGCCTTTGATCAGCCAGTCGACGTAAGCCATGGCAGCCTCCGCGTCTTCCTCCTCCATCCGACTCTAGCGCCAGCCGGCGCGCGCGTCGACCGGGACTGGCGAAGCGGCTTTCCACACGCCCTGACGACGGCTATGTAGCGAGGCTCCCAATCCCAACCGGCGAGCGACCGATGGCACGAGGATGGATTTTCGGCGGGCGGTTTCCTCACCCGCTGGCTGGTCGCGCTGGCCCTGGTGCTGGTGACCTTCAACCCGACCTCCTGGTCCTACGTCCACTGGCTGCTCGCCGACTGGCCGGGCGACAACATGCCGCTCAAAGCGCTCGCCGGCGTGGTCCTGCTGATCCTCTACGTGATCTTCCTGCTCTCGACCTGGCGCGCGATCGGCGCGCTTGGAGTGCTTCTGGCCGTGCTGTTCTTCGCCGCGGCGCTCTGGGTCCTGGTCTCCTACGGCTGGCTCGACCCGCACCAGACGACCCTGATGACCTGGGTGGTCCTGGTGGTGTTCGCGACCATCCTCGCGATCGGCATGTCCTGGGCGCATATCCGGCGCCGCATGTCGGGCCAGATCGACGTCGACCGGATCGACGACAACTGAGCGCCGCCGCCTGCCCGGGTCAGCGGACCGGCCCGTTGCCGGTCAGGTGCAACATCGCGAAATGGCCGTGGCCGCGGGGCCAGTCCAGCGGCACCTTGCCGGTCGCCTTGGTCGTCGTGCTGCCGAACTCGGCCTCGCTGTATTCGAAGCCATGCGGCAGCACGACCCGCGCCCGATGCGGCTGGCCGGTGACCGGGTTGCGGATCGGCTCGCCGACCGCCTCGATCAGGCCTGGGATCGCGAACCGGCCGGTGCGGGCGTCGATGTCGACCTCGAACTCGATCGCCTTCACCAGGGGCTCGTGGACGGTGTCGATCACGGCCGCGAAGACGTTGAAGATCGTGGCGCCGGGCTCGGTCTCCTCGCCGCCCAGGATCTTCAGGATCGCCTCGCGCTGGCGCTCGTCGGCGCGCTCGTCGAGCACCGGCTGGGCCTCACCCTTGCCCTCGTGGATCGGGCCAGGCCAGGCGAACATGCCACCCCAGACCAGGCCGTCGAGGCGGACGTCGCCGAAATGGCCGCGCTCGATCCGCATCGCGACCGCGGCCCGGCAATGGCCATGGGTCGGCAGCGCGTTGAACTGGCAGGGACAGCCCCAGTCGCAATTGCAGCTCGCAAGCTCGGGTCCCCGGATCTCCCAATCGACGTAAGCCATGCTCCGCCTCCCCTTGCGCGTCAGGACGTGTGACGCACCCCACGCGCTAGAGTTTAGCCCAGCCTACCGGAGCGTCAAACCCTCGAGCGGCAGGTCGGGATCGCGGCCGGCGATCAGAGCGGCGGCGATTCGTGCCGTGCCGCAGGCCATGGTCCAGCCCATGTGACCGTGGCCGGTATTGTAGTGGAGGTTCGCAAACCGGCCGCGACCCAGCACCGGCGTGCCCTCGGGCGTCATCGGCCGCAGGCAGGCCCAATACTGCGGCCGCGTGTAGTCGGCGCCGCTCGGGAACAGGTCCCGGAGGGCCGTGAGCATGCTCCGGAAGTCGGCCGGCGTGTGCGCGGTGTCATAGCCGGCGAACTCAGCGATCGCGGTCGAGCGCACCCGGTCGCCGAGCCGGACGTAGGCGCAGAGGTTGTCCTCGTCGACGCCGCCGATGGTCGGTGGATTGTTGGCGCCATCGATCGGCAGGGTCAGCGAATAGCCCTTGATCGGGTAGACCGAGAGCCGCTCGCCGAGCGCCCGCGTGAGCAGCGGGCTGTAGCTGCCGCAGGCCAGCAGATAGAGATCGGCGCGCAGGTCCCCGCGATCGGTCAGCACCCGCTCGATGCGGTCGCCGCTCGCTTCGATGCCCAAAATCGTCGTGCCGTAGCGGAAGCAGGCACCGCGCCCGGTGCAGAGCGCCGCGAGCGCGCGGGTGAACTTGCAGGCATCGCCGCTCTCGTCGCTAGGGCTGTAGATGGCGCCGGCGATCTTGTCTTTGGTTGGCGCCAAGGCCGGATCGATCTCGGCGGCCCGGTCGCGATCGATGACCTCGAGCGTCTGCCCGGCCTCGCGCAGGATCTGCATGTTGGCGGCGCCGCGATCGAGGCTCGCCTGCGAGCGGTGCAGGTAGAGCACTCCGCGCCGCTCGCCGTCGTAGGCGATGCCGGTCCGGGCGACCACGTCCTGGAGCGCTGCCTGGGCATAGCGGCAGAGCCGGTGCTTGATGCGCGTGTTGCGGCGCGCTCGCGCGCTCGTGCACTGGGCCAGGAACTGCAGCGACCAGCGCCAGAGCGCGGGCTCCGCCCGGAACCGGAAGCGGAGCGGTTGATCCTTCTGGAACAATGATTTGAGCAAAGATCTTTGCGGCTTTGGGCGAGGCCCAGGCGAAGGCGTGGCCGGGCGCCACCAGGCCGGCGTTGGCAAAGCTGGTCTCGGCGGCCGCCTCGGCCTGGCGGTCGATCACGGTGACCTCGTGACCTTCCTCGAGCAGCTGCCAGGCGGCGGTGACGCCCGCCACGCCCGCGCCCAGGATCAGAACCTGCATGGCAAGCCCGCTCAGTCGCGCGCCGCGGTCACCATGATCTCGACGTTGTATTGCGGTGCCGCGAGCCTGCTCTCGACGCAGGCGCGACACGGCGGGTTGCCGGGCGCCACCCAGGCGTCCCAGACCTTGTTCATCTCATCGAAGGTCTTGATGTCGGTGAGCCAGATGTTGGCGGACAGGAGCTTGGACTTGTCGGTCCCGGCCTGCGTCAGCAGGCCGTCGATCAGGCCTAGGATGTCCTTGGTCTGCTCGGCGACCGACCGGCCGCCCGCGTTGCGCGCGACCTGGCCCGCGAGGTAGACCGTGTTGCCGTGGACCACCATCTGGCTCATCCGCGGCCCGACGTCGACCCGCTTGATGCTCATCGCTCTGCCTCCCTGCTCTGCGGTTGACCGCCGAGACTACGCGGCCACGCACCGTTTGTCCAAGGCGCCCCGGCGCTGTTATACTGAGACCAGCGGGGGATAGGCCATGGACGTCGGTGCTTGGCTGAAAGGCCTGGGCCTTGGCCAGTATTACGAGATCTTTCTGGCGAACGACATCGATGGCGAGCTGCTGCGCGGCCTGACCGCGGACGATCTCAAGGAGCTCGGCGTCGCATCGTTCGGCCATCGCAAGCGGCTGCTCGCGGCGATCGCCGATCTCGCCCCGGACGACGGTCCGCGCCCGTCACCTGCCCCTGCGCCGCTCGCGGCCCACACCCCTCGCCACCTGGCCGAGCGCATCCTCGACGCGCGCGCGGCCCTCGAGGGCGAGCGCAAGCAGGTCACGGTGCTGTTTGCCGACGTCAAGGGTTCGCTCGCCCTGATCGAGACCCTCGATCCCGAGGACGCCCGTCGGATCCTGGACGCCGCGATCGGCGCCATGATGACCGCGGTGCACCGCTACGAGGGCATGGTCAACAAGGTGCTGGGCGATGGCGTCATGGCCCTGTTCGGGGCGCCGATCGCGCACGAGGATCACGCGGTGCGCGCCTGCTACGCCGCGCTCGCCATTCAGAAGGCGATGGCAGATCAGGCCGAGCGCATGCGCCAGAGCCACGGCCTCGAGGTCAGCGCGCGGGTCGGTCTGCATTCGGGCGAGGTGCTGGTGCGCGCGATCGGCAACGACCTCAGCATGGACTACGACGCGATCGGCCCGACCGTGCACCTCGCGAGCCGCATGGAGCAGCTGGCGAGCCCCGGCACCATCCGGCTGACCGCGGCGACCGCCCGCCTCGCCGAAGGCTTTCTCGACCTGCGGGCGCTGGGGCAGGTGCCGGTGAAGGGCCTCTCGCAGCCGGTCGAGGTGTTCGATCTGACGGGCGTCGGCGCGGCGCGCACGCGTCTCCAGGCGGCGGCCGGGCGCGGTCTCACCCCCTTCGTCGGGCGCCGCGACGAGCTGGCGACGCTCGAACGGGCCCGCGAAGTGGCCGCCGCCGGACAGGGCCAGATGGTGGCTCTGGTGGGCGATCCCGGGGTGGGCAAGTCGCGGTTGTTCTACGAGCTCACCCAAAGCTCCCGGATGCACCCGTGGCTGGTCCTGGAGGGCACCTCGGTGTCCTCGGGGCGCGCCAGCTCCTGGGCGCCGGTCATCGATCTGCTCAAGGCCTACTTCGACATCGCGCCTGGCGACGACCGGCGGCGCAGCGCCGAAGGGGTCCTGGGCAAGGTCCTGATGCTGGACGAAGCGCTGAAGCCGATTCTGCCGGCGCTGCTGACCCTGCTCGAGCTGCCGGTCGAGGACGCCGCCTGGCAGGCGCTCGACCCGCCCCAGCGGCGACGGCGGACCCTGGACGGCCTGAAGGCGCTGCTGGTCCGCGAAAGCCAGCGGCAGCCGCTCGCCCTGATCCTCGAGGACCTGCACTGGATCGACGGCGAGACCCAGGCGCTGCTCGACAGCCTGGTCGAGAGCCTGCCGACCTGCCGCATCCTGCTGCTGGTCAACTACCGCCCCGAATACCGGCATGGCTGGGGCAGCCGGGCGCACTACACGCAGCTGCGGATCGATCCGCTGGCCGCGGCCGGCGCGGACGCGCTGCTCTCGAGCCTGCTCGGCGACGATCCCGGGCTCGCCGGGCTCAGGCAGCGGCTCCTGGTGGCGAGCGAGGGCAATCCCTTGTTCCTCGAGGAGAGCGTGCGCAACCTTCTGGATGCGGGCGTTCTGGCCGGCGCGCGCGGTGCCTGTCGCCTGGTCCGCGAGCCCCGCGAGCTCGAAGTGCCGCCGAGCGTCGCCGCGATCATCGCGGCGCGGATCGACCGGCTCGGCACGGCGGAGAAGTCGGTCCTGCAGCTCGCGGCGGTGATCGGCGAGGAGGTGCCGCTCACCCTGCTGGAGGCCCTCTCCGACTTGCCCGCGGACGAGCTGCACGCGGCGCTGGCCGGGCTCAGAGCCCGCGAGCTCCTGTACGAGGCGCGGCTGTTCCCGGACATCGCCTACGCCTTCCGCCACGGGCTCACCCGGCGCGTCACCTACGACGGCCTGCTCCACGAGAGCCGCCGGGGGCTGCACGCGCGCGTCGGCGATGCCCTCGAGGCGCGCCACGAGGGTCACCTCGACGAGGTCGTCGAGACCCTCGCGCACCATTTCGAGCAGGCTGCCCTGGGGCCGAAAGCGGCCGGGTATTTCCTGCGCGCGGCGGAGAAAGCCAAGCGGCGATATGTCTATGCGACCGCGCTGGAGCTCGCGCAGAAGGGTCGGACGATCAGCGAGCGCGATCCGGCGCTCGGGTCGGCGCACGCCCAGGCGCTCGAGCTTCAGGGCGACCTGCAGAGCCTCTTGGGCGAGCTCGAGGTCGCCAACGGCAGCTACGACGCCGCGATCGCGCTGGCGGCCGAGGTCGGGCAGCGCCAGCGGATCGCGAGCAAGCGGCACCGGCCGGGCATCGCGATCCGCGACGGCGCACGGATCGCCTACTACCTGCACGGGGCCGGCGACGAGACCCTCCTGTTCGTCAATCCGGTCGTCTATGGCCTCGAGGTCTTTCAACCCCTGGTCGAGCGGCTGTGCCAGGAGTTCCGGATCGTCACCATCGACCCGCGCGGCACGGGCGCATCCGACCCCTTGGAGCGGCCCTATGGCCTGACCCAGCACGCGGCCGACGTGCGCGCCGTGATCGAGCAGGCAGGCGTCGGCGCCGTGACCGGCGTCGGCATCTCGCGCGGCAGCAATCTCCTGGTCCGGCTCGCCCAGGCGCACCCGGAGCTGATCCGTCGGCTGGTCCTGATCGGGGCGCCGACCGACATCGGCACCCGCGACAGCCCGGCGCAACGTCCCGACTACCTGAACGCGGTCACGACCTTTCTCGCCGAGGACGACTTGGCAGGCCTGATGCGCTATCACATCGGCCGGGTCTTCTCCGAGCCCGACGTCGCGGATCTGGCGGCCAGCCGCCTGAACCGATGGCTCGAGATGCCGCGCGAGACCGCGCTCAGCTTCTATGACCGCGACCCCGAGATGGACATCAGGCCGCTCCTGCCCGCGATCCGGGTGCCGACCCTGATCGCCCACGGCACCGAGGACCGCCAGGTGCCGTTCGCGGCGGCGGAATACCTGGCCGCGCACATCCCGGGCGCGCAGCTCTACGCCTTCGAGGGCTATGGCCACGTGCCGCTGTTCACGGCGACCCGGGAGTTCTGCGAGGTGCTGCGCCGCTTCGTGCGCACCGGCGCCGCGCAAGCGTGACGTCGAACGCTTCTTGCCCCGAGCGGCCAACGCCGATCTCGGTCGCGCGTGGCGGCTCGCCCGCTTTCCCGAGAGGGCGACCCGGCAGCCGGAAGCCCTCCTCGGGTCGATGCCGTTTCGTCTTTTGCCGCCGCGGCGATTGGGCCAAGATGCGCCGCCGCGCCCGCGCGCCGTGGCGGAAATCCGGAGACGACCATGCCCAGGATCCTGATCATCGGCCCCTTCCACGCGGACGGCATGAAGCTGTTCGAGGCCCGCCCCGAGATCGCGCTCGAGATCACCGACGGCTCGGACCAGGCAGAGCTCGCGGAGCGCATCAAGGACGCCGACGCCGTCACGATCCGGACCGCCCTCCTGCCGGCCGCGGTGATCGAGCGGGCGGAGCGCCTCAAGGTCGTCTCGCGCCACGGCGTCGGCTACGACAACATCGACGTCGAGGCGCTGACCCGCCGCCGCATCCCGCTCGCGATCGCGGCCGATGCGAATGCGACCGCAGTCGCCGAGCACACGCTCTACTTCATGCTGGCGCTGGCCAAGCAGGGCCTGGCTTATGACCGCGCGACCCGCGAGAACCGCTGGTCGGTGCGCAACAGCCTGGACGCGGTCGACCTGCTCGGCCGCCGGGTCCTGGTCATGGGCTTCGGCCGGATCGGCCGCGAGGTCGCCAGACGCTGCGCCGCCTTCGGCATGCAGGTCAGCGTCTACGACCCCTACGTCCAGGCCAACATCATCGAACAGTCCGGCGACTACCGCTCGATCCCCGACTTCGAGGCCGCCCTCCCCGAGACCGACATCCTGACGGTCCACATGCCTCTGGGCGCGGAGAGCCGGAGCCTGATCGGCGCCCAGGAACTTGCCGCCACTTCCCCCGCACGCCTTCGTGATCAACGCCGCCCGCGGCGGCATCATCGACGAACCCGCCCTCTACGACGCCCTGACGTCCGGAAAGATCGCAGGCGCCGCCCTCGACGTCTTCGACCAGGAACCGCCGCCCGCGGACCACCCGCTCTTCGCACTTCGACAACGTGATCCTCACCCCCCACAGCGCGGGCCTCAGCAAAGAAGCCGCGATCCGCATGGCGATCTCGACCGCCCGCAACGCGCTCGCCGGCCTCGACGGCAAGCTCGACCCCTCGATGGTCGTCAACCGCGAGGTGTTGTGAAGCCTATGGTCCCAATCCTCGAAGGCACGATGGGAGCCCCCGGACAAGCTTCTTCCTAGTCTCTGGGAGCGCACGTCGCGCAGGCTGGACCTACGTAGCCATCGGCATCATACATGCCGGATGATCGACCGGGCGGGCCTCACGAGGTTCGATTGGGACGACGGCAACGCTCGCAAAAGCGACGAAAAGCACGATGTTGGCCGGGCCGAGGCTGAGCAGGTGTTCTTCAATCGGCCGCTTCTGATCGTGCCGGATTTGCGACACAGCCTGCGCGAGCCGCGTTTTCATGCGCTGGGGGTCACGGACCGGGGCCGTCGTCTCCACATCACCTTCACGCTGCGCGGTGAAGCCGACCTGATCCGGGTGATCTCGGCGCGCGACATGAGCCGCAAGGAAAGAGCACGCTATGCGCAGGAAGCTCAAGCCGATCCCCGAATTCGCGAATGAGGCGGAGGGAGCGGCGCTTCTGGGAGAGCCACGATTCCGCGGACTACGTCGACTGGAGCAAGGCCGAGGCTGTGCGGCTCCCGAACCTCCGGC